>CAVTBE010000017.1:0-233549 GCA_963732845.1 uncultured Alphaproteobacteria bacterium
AGCCATGGACAGGTCAATCGGAGAGGGGGTGGGCGCGGCAAGGGGTGACGTGCCCGTTGCCGTCCCGATGACCCCCTCTAATAGTGATGCTCCGTTCAGCTCCGGAGCATCACGATGTCCGAACCACCGAATTTTCCGCAGGCGGAACATCTCGGCACGCGGCGTCGCTTCTGGCGGCTCAGCAAGATCGAACGGCTACGAAGCGCGCCTGCGCAGGCCAGCTGCCCCTCGACCCGCCCGATCCTGTCGATGAGCGTTTTCTTGACCCCGCCAGGTAAGGTGCGCTTCGGAATGTCAGTGAAGATGTGGCTCTGGCCGCCGCTGCAACCGCAAGATAGCGAAGGCAGCGTGATCCGCCATGACCTCCACCACAAACGGAACCGCCGCGCGGGGGCTCGTGCGCGGGCGGTTCGGAGATCGGTTCGGCTGGACGGCTCGAACTCATTTGCAATTAGCCCAATTCGCTCGATCGGCGAGCCCGCTCGCCGAGCCCTCCACATGCAGGGAGGGCGCCGCATGACGGCACTTACCCTTCCCCGTCGTCGACGTGGTCGCCAAGGCGCGGCGCAGAAGCCAATATCGTGCTCAGCGCGCGACCTTCTGCGAAACATCCTTCAAATCCGGTCGACGCTTGATTTCGCGGTCAGCTCCGCGGCCGGGCGTACATCTTCGAAGTATCGCGGTGTCATCACGAAGGACGAGATCGAGAGGCTGCCAAGAACTAATCAGAGATTGCCGAAGACCGGCGAGTTGCCCCTCGATATCTGCGCGGTCGATCAGAGTCGATCCTTCGATTGCCTAGAACGCGTCGACGGAACAGCCCGGCCTCTGAGGCTCGATTGATCGTCGACGACATCGACGAAGCGCACCGAAACTATCGATCGCATAGCTTCTGGGACTTTCAGAGCTGCTACATCCAGATGGTGGTCGAGAAGATCGACCTGAAAAGTCTCTTCCGGCCCGTCTGCACAGAATTCAGTAGTGCCGATCGTCAACGCCAAGGGCTGGGCAGACATCAACATGCGGGCGACCATGATGCGGAGGTTCCAGGATTGGGAAGGAGCAAGGGAAACAGCCGGTACTGCTCTACTGCGGCGACTTCTGATCCGGCGGGCCTGAATATCTCGGCATCCCTGCACAAGAACATCGCCGACATCGCCGGTGCGGTCGGCTAGTCGGTCGGACGATCCAGGATCGACCGTTTCGGGCTCAATCACGATCTCATCGTCGACCAGCGGCTGACGTGGATCACAGACCTGATGACCGGCTCGGGCGGGCGGCTGACGATCCCCGCCACCCCGACGACCAGAAGCCCTAGTCCAGGATTACGTCGCGCGATATGGAGCGCGAAAGGTCGAGGCGAACGCACTGTCGTTCGCCCGAATGCAAGGTCGGCAACTGTGCCGAGATGCCATCCTGCAATATGTCGACGCCGACGGATACGGCAATTCGCTCCGCTCTAAGAGGAGAAGCAGGCGATCGTTGCCTCTGAAGTCGCCCGTCTGATCGGGGAGCGAGCTGTCATGAGCGACCTCACCTTTGCCCATATCGAGCGGCTGACCGGCTTCGCCCTGGGCATCTCGACATGCCTGTCCTGCATTGGACCGTCGCCGAAATGAGCCGGCGAACCGCAAGCGCAGAGTTCTGCGGATCTGGCGGAAGGAACCGGGCTTCGCCACCTACCTTGCGCACGTCGCGGGTTGCAGGGTTGGGCGGGAGACAAGGAAGCAGCCCGATGCGGCGCCGACGATCCCGAAGCCGCGATCGTTGCACCGAAAACCGATGACCGCACCGACCGCCAGGCTGGCAAGCGCTGTTCCTCTGGGGCCGCCGCCGTCGGCTATCGGATTCCGGTGGAGACCTACCTTCGGAAGGCGCGCGGCTACGGCGGGCCCATCCCTTCGACCATCGCCATCTGCCGGCGACAAAGCCGGAACATTACCCGGCGATGATCTCGGGATTCGGCTGCACGACAGAACCCGAACCCGGCGTCATCCATCTCGCCGCCAACATGGTGCGCGGCAACCCCCTGACGCTGCTTCGCCCGGACGGCCTCGGCAAAGCGGGTACGGGCCGCGACAAAATCATGGTCGGTCCGTCAAGCGGCTGGCCCACCGGTGCTCGGCGGCACCGAATGACGTGCTCGGACTTCGCAGATGACTGAGGGCATCGAAACCGCCTTCACCCTCCATGAGGCGACGGCTAGGCGCTGGGCCGGAGGGCGCTGCCCGACGAAGCCGGCGCTGGCCGAGGTGGTGCCCGACTACATCGACACACGTGATCGTCGCCGGCGAGGAGATCACCGCGGGACGCAAGGGCGCCATCGGCCTTGCCGAACGGCTGCGCGACGCGGGCTGCATTGCGAATGCGGTTCCTCGATACAGGAGGGCCGCAGCATGACGTCGCGCGCGACGACGAACGATGTTGCCCGCGAACGCGGAGTGGACGGCTGCGGCAGTCTGGGACGCGGCGACTGAATCCACTACTATGAGGCGCGGCCCGCCCGCCCGCCTTCACCGACGAAGCGCTGGCCCTGCGCTTCGCCGATCGCCATGCCGATGACCTACGCTACGTCGCGGCATGGTCGCGCTGGATGATCTGGGATGGCCGCCGATGGCGAGTTCACGACACGCTCCACGCCTTCGATCTCGCCCGCCGAGTTGCCGTGAGGCCGCGGCAGTTGCAAAAGGCAAAGATCGCCACGGTGCTGGCCAGCGCCAAGACGGTGGCCGCTGTCGAGCGCTTGGCGAAGTCTGATCGCCGGCTCGCCGCAACCAGCGACCAATGGGATGCTGATCCTGGATTTTGAACACCCCGGCCGGCGTCGTCGACCTGCGGACGGGCAACAGTCGCCAGCATGCCGCAGGCGATCACCTGACCCGCATGACCAGCCGTTGCGCCCGGAGGCGATGCCCGATATGGCATCGCTTCCTCGACCGCGTGACCGGCGGCGAACGCCGACTCTGCAGCAGTTCCTGCAGCGCATCGTCGGCTACGCCCTGACCGGCTCCACGTCCGCGCATGCCTTGTTTTTCCTCTACGGGATCGGCGCCAACGGGAAGTCGATCTTCCTGAATGCGCGTGGCCGGCATCCTCGGCGACTACCACAAGACGGCACCGATCGAGACGTTCACGGCATCATCGATCGAGCGCCACCCGACCGACCTTGCCGGCTTACGCGGCGCGCGGCTGGTGACGGCAACCGAGACGGAAGAAGGGCGGCGCTGGGCGGAGAGCGCGCATCAAGGCGCTGACCGGCGGCGATCCGATCTCGGCCCGCTTCATGCGGCAGGATTTCTTCGAGTTCGCGCCGCAGTTCAAGCTGGTGATCGCCGGCAACCACAAGCCCGGAATTGCGCGCAGTCGACGAGGCAATCCGGCGCCGCTTCAACCTCGTGCCCGTTCACGGTCACCATTCCCCCCAAAGAGCGCGACCCGGACCTGGCCGAAAAGCTGCGGGTCGAGTGGCCGGGCATCTTGCAGTGGATGATCGCCGGCTGCGCCGATTGGCAGCGGCATGGCCTTGCGCCGCCTGAGATCGTCACCGCCGCGACGGCGGCCTACTTGGAAGCCGAGGACGCAATGTCGGCCTGGATCGATGACCGCTGCCAGCGCGACCCGAACGCATGGGCATCATCGTCGGACCTCTTCCTGTCGTGGAAGGGTTGGGCAGACGCAGTCCGGCGAGTACGCCGGCACGATGCGGCGCTTCTCCCAGACACTCGGAGCCCGCGGCTTCGTTCCACGTCCGCAAGAAGGACGGCGCGGCTTCGCTGGCCTTCGTGTGATCGCAGCAGTGGGCATGGCTGGCGATGAAACCAAGGAAATCCGCCACAGTCGATGACGCTTATGACACATCATCCTGCTTATCGCCGTCACGCGCGCGCGGAACGTGGATAACCGGAACTCCCGTCATAAGCGTCATGGAGGCTGATGGCGCCGAGGTTGAAGCCAGCGGTCAAGCCGCTGACCGTGACGCAGGCGCGGTGGGCAAGGCAGAGGCATGGGAGACCCCTCCGGGAACGGGGCCGCAGTACAACCGGCCACAACCATCGGTGGCGAAGCCCCGGTGTAGGTTCAAAGCCAGTATCCCGAAACCCAGCCGCACCGCCCCCGCCCGGCGGCAGCAAAACGGCAATTTCTCGGAAACGGCTATTTCTCAAGGGTTTGTGCGGCCCGCGAACCGAAAGGCGGCCGATCCGCGGAATCTATCCCGGCGCATCCGGGCCGGCGGCGTTTCCTCGCGAGATTTGGCCAGGCGGCGGCATGAGCGTTGAAGCGGCAGCTGCGCCTGCGCAAGTCGCCGCGATGCAGGCCGGCGAGCCGGTCGCGCAGGACGATGCCGAGAGTTGTCCGCGGCATCGAGGCTTGGTCAGCAAGAGCGCCGCCACGCTTGATGTCGCGCTCGGCCTTCGCCATCGCGGCGGCGTATCGTCCGGCCCGGGCGGATGCCCTCACACGTCGCGACGAGGCGCTTCGCAGACTGTGGCGCAACCACCCAGCTTGGTCTGGTCTCCCGCCCCCCGCCGCGGCTCGGCTTATGGCGATGTCCGCAAGACGGTACGAAACCGATCGGTGGCCGCGCGAGTGCGATGATCTAGCGGCGCCGAGCGGGGAGCCGGCGTCGGTCTGGTGGCGCTTGCTGCAAACGGGTCTGCGAATTCCTGGCGCAAAACGCCTGCAACAGATCCTCGCCGCGGAAATTCAATACCCTGTTTGAATTTCTGCGGGTGGGGACCACCGTCGGAATTCGAACAAGGAGGCTTCAATGGCGCGTGCCACACAGATCGACGCGAAGCGGCTGGATCACCTCAAGGCGGC
Source organism: uncultured Alphaproteobacteria bacterium (assembly GCA_963732845.1). GTDB lineage: Bacteria > Pseudomonadota > Alphaproteobacteria > Rhizobiales > Kaistiaceae > CAVSRC01. The sequence goes on from CAVTBE010000017.1 coordinate 4,822, forward strand.
ACTCGACGCCAGCCGAGCGGCCCACGCCAAAGCACAAGGCGTGTTGAACGTGTTGTTGGCCGAGCGGAGCAAGATCGGCGGTGAACTCGAGGAGCTGCGCCTGACGATGCCTTGGACCACCGGCGAAATCCAGCACCGCGCCCGGCGCATCCAAGAAATCACCGCGCGGCAGACCACTATCGCCGGCGAGATCGATATCGCCCGGGCGGCCTGCGAAGCGCCGCGAGAGCGGGAACGGGCAGCCGCGGCACTTGTCCAGAACTGCGAACGGTTCATCACGGAGACCGCAGCATGAAGATGGTCGTCGGAGACTTTTTAAAGAAAGCAACCTCGGCGCAGCGCGCTTTTCGTGACGGAATCGAGAGCCTCCGCGCGCGCATCGCCGAGCTACAGGCCGAGCGCGCCAAGATCGAGGCGATGCCGCCGACCGAAGATATCGCACACCAGCGAGTCGACGCTTGGGTCGAAGGGATGGCTGTCACGGCGCGGCAGGTAACACCCGAGCCTCGCCGCTTCGTCGCTGGTCCGACGCATTATCCGAAATCCGGATCGCGCTTGATCGCCAGGCGGTGTTGTTCGCCTACATGGCAGCCGGCCTTGGCCTAGGCCGTCAAGGCGCAGATCACCGACTTGTACGCCAACGGCGAGGCGGGCATCGGCGAGGACGAGCGGCGCGCCGAACTCGACCGAATCGACCTTGATCTTCTCGACGCCGAGCTTGCCGAAGAAAGTTTGCTGCGATCGGCGGAGGAGGCTGGTTTCGCAGTTCAGCGTCGCGCCGATGCCAGTCCGGCCGCTGTTCTCGCATCGGCCGAGGCGTTGCCATGAATGACGATGGCGGTGGGTTCCCCCGTTCCTCCCGCCCGTCGTCCGGGGGCGGCGTTGACTGTGTCGCCGCCCCCACCGTCGTTTCGTTCAAGCCGCGGCGCACGCTATCGAGACGCGCAGCACGAGGCCGGCATCTGTCACGATGCAAGATCAAATCGATGAGACGAAGGCGGCGATCGCCGAACTAGAAACGCTGGCTCGGCGGCTATTCGGCCGAGGACCGCGAAGAGGCCGCCCGCTTCGCTGAGGCACAGCGCGCAAGAATCGCCGAGAAGGCCGCGGCCTACGATGCTCTGATCGCTGCGCATGACAACGAGGCGGGCCGCGTCGGCGCCGCCATCATCGCCCGCCACCGGGCATTTCTCGCGGCCTTCGCGAAGGCTGGCCTCGGCGCGAAGCATGTGCCCTACTTGATCGCGGTGCTGTTCGAAACCGACGCGGACGCCATCGACGCCCCGGCGCTCATGGCTGCTTGCCTGCCGGATCACCCGCGGTCAACGATCAGGCATCAGAGTATGAAGCTGCGCGCGAGCGTGAACCGAACGCAACGGGACTGATCGCCCCCGTCAGCAACCTCGGCGTGATGCGACCAAGGCAGAAGGTCCCGCCGGCGGGACCTTTCCCCACTCCCGAAAAGGAAGACCGATGACGAAATCTGACCCGCGCATTCTCGGCGCCGCAATGGATGCAGTGAACGCGAAGATGAAAAAGCCCAGTGCGAAAAGCAAAGCCGACGACGACGAAGGCGACGCCAAGTCGCCGAAGGTGACCGCACTCGCTGCCGCCATGGACCGCGCCAACCAGGCGGCGAAACGATCACGGACGAACTGATCTGATGCCGATCGTCAACCAGGCCGACATCGCCGTGATCTTTGGCGTTCAACCGCGGACCGTTCGATCATGGGTGAGATGCGGGCTCCCCGAAGTACAGCGCGGCGGCTCCGGCAGGCCATCGCTGTACAACACGGCCGAGGTTGCCCGTTGGCGTGAGGAACAGGCGGCCCTCGCCGCCACCGCCGCCGAGCCTGCCGACATTGAAACCGCCCGGCGCCGCAAGCTGTTTGCCGAAGCCGGGCTCGCCGAGATGGAGCTTGGTATGCGGCGGGGCGAGTTGATCTCGATCGAGCACGTCGGCGCGGTGGTCGAAAGCGAATATGCTGTCCTCAGGTCGCTGGCCCTCAGCTTGCCAGGCGAGATGGCATCCGAGCTTGCGCAGCGGCCGAAAGGTGAAATCGAGGTGTTGCTGTCCGCGAAGATCGCCGAGATCCTCGGCGCGCTCCAAGCTGACGAGGATCTCGCGCCCGAGGAAGCCGCGGCCGGCGGCGAAAGATAATTCGGCTCGCACCTGGGCGCGGACGAACCGCGCGGTTTGCTCAAAACGCGAGCGACTATTTACGGTTTAAGTACGGGACTCAAAATCGAAGTCGTCCAAATACCAGGGAGGATTTGTAACTTCAGCATTGCGTTGTCTGCGCTCCAGTTTACCTTATCGGCTACATCCTTATCGAGGATGCTCTTGTATACGATGACGTCGCTCGTCTTGCCGTACTTGTCGATGAGTTGCAAGTACGCGGCAGCGGACGCCGAGCGTACATCGAGGTCGCTCGTGTAGAGTGCGATGTAGAGGCCGGACATATCCATCTCAATACCTCCCTTTGTCATCTTGGTAGTTAGATTGTCGTTGCCGTTGAACTCGACGAAGACGCCGTATCCTCCGTGCACCTGCGGCACGACGTTAACGCTGCGCGAGCGTACTTCGTCGGACATATTCGTTTTGCCATTGAATATGCCTGCAACAATGTTCTTAAGCTTCTGTCGTGCTCGCCACACCGCAGGATCGGTTATGCCGGCCTCGGTAGCGTGCCGAAGATCAGCTGAGTTTAAGAAGCCTTTTTGACGAGCGCTTTCATCAAGTGCTTCCAGCTTGTCTTTGGCTTGTCTTTGAGCTTCGGCCGCTGCCAGTTCCGCCCGTTGAGCTTCCAGCTTGTCTTTGGCTTGTCTTTGAGCTTCGGCCGCTGCCAGTTCCGCCCGTTGAGCTTCCAGCTTGGCTTTGGCTTGTCTTTGAGCTTCGGCCGCTGCCAGTTCGGCGGCTTTCGCTTTCTCCTGTCGTGCTCGCCACACCGCAGGATCGGTTATGTTGGCCTCGGTAGCGTGCCGAAGCTCAGCTGAGTTCTAAGAAGCCTTTTTGACGAGCGCTTTCATCAAGTGCTCGAACGCCGAAGCTCGCGACGACGACAAGGCCAACGAAACTCGCGGCAGCACCCCACACTGCTTTGCGACGCAATCTGCGAAATAAGAGCCCAATTAGGCAGACGACCAGCGTCAGGGTGAACAGTACAGTGAGCACTTCCGACATGGGCTATGCCTCCAACAACCTCTCCTGTCATCAGAATTCGCGTTTCTTGAGCACCGTTTGCCTTAGCCGCCTTAGAGGTTATCTTGAAACAGGGGCTTTGGGCGGGTTGCGCGAAAAGCCAGAGCATGTCGTGATCGCGATCGCCCTGGTCGGCGTACCGGCGGCAAACGCAATCATCATGTCGATGTTCTGGCCAACAGACTGAAGCGGGGCACAGCTTTATTGGCCTTTTCGCACGTTTCTCCAACCCGTCACCGAGCACCGAACTTGCCGATCTTCTCCCTGTCTCTCCGCCCCCGCCTCTCGATCACCTTCACCAGATCCCATGCCGTCGCCATCTCCTCATCGGTCACGATACCGTCGACGGCGATCAGGTCGATTATGGCGTGCGCCAGGTCACGGCCATGTTCGGCGTCATCGAGGACAGCCCGCAGAGCCGCCATCGCCGCATTGCGCGTTGGTGACTGATTGCCGATCCAGCGTGCGGCTATTGCTTCGGGCTCGGCCGTCTCCGGCGCGAATCTCCGGATCCGATCGACGGCATAGGCGTTGATGATCGCCGCCTCCGTCGGGTGCAGCTCTCCGTCCGCCATGCTGACGAAGAGGAGCACCCGTGCGCCATCGCGAAACGCGCGGAAAGCTGCTGCCGCAGTTGGTCCCGACTTAGGCTTGGCAGCCCGGATAGGAACGATCTCCAAGCTCTCGAAATAGGGCTCTAGGAACCCCATGACGTCGTCGATGACCTCGCCCGTCGAGTAGTCGATGATCTCTGCGATGCGATCGACCCGGAAGCTGCGCTGCGCATCGCGCAGCTTGCACCAGGCATCGATGTAGTGGAGGCCGTTGTGCTCCCTCAGCTTGAGGCAGCGGATTGATCGTTCGGAGCGCCCACCGGACGCGTCGAAGTAGACGATGCCGATCGCCAGCCCTTCCAGGTCGGTCGCAAGGTCGCGCAGCGGCCCGCTCGGCTGTGCATCGTCTTCCGCCGGCCCGTACATCTCCCGGCCGCGCAGCGGCCTCAAAGGCGGCTCCCGCCTACCGGTGAGGAATGTTTCGACGAGATCGATCATGGTGCGCGGCCCCGCTTCCACGAGTTTCTTGCCAACCTAACAAGGTAACTCCGTTTCGGCCGGGGCTTTCTTTGCGTCACTTTAACCCGTCCGCAAACTGCCCGACCAAATCGGCTTTGCCGGATGCCGGGGGCGGTCTCTCGCATCTTCACTGGCACCATCTATCGCCCGTGTTCGGCCAGGGCTGCGACAGACCCTCGCGGATCAAGACCTGTCCTGCATAGCGGCCATCGGGAAGCCGTACCTTGGCAAGCTGCCGGTTGAAATGGCCGCGCTTGTGCGCCCATTCGATGGTGTAGCCGCCGGCCATGAGTTCCCGCAGCCGGTCGCGGGCTTTCTCGCCAAGCTTCCGTTCCTGGTCGCATTGGGCGTGCTCGATCTCGGGCGTGTCCACATCCAAGGCGCGCCATTTGACGCCATGTTCCCAGCCTGTGTCGCCGTCCACGATGCAGGTGAGTTTACGTGCGGCCCGATCACCGCCGCTGCAAATGGGCAAGAGGCCGGTGGCCGAGCGGTGAGCCCAGGCCGAGAATGCGACGGCGGTGGGGGTAGCTGCGGCGGCGGCCGCACTCTTCTTGCACCCGATCGTCGCCATGATCTGGTCGACCTCGGCCTTGCTGTGGCACACGTTTTCGCAAGGGATGCCGTCATGGTCGCCGTCGGCGCGGGGGTGCCTGCCGGCGCACCACGCTTCCACGGCCTCGCGGCAGGACTTGTAGGACTTGCACGATGCGCCGGCTAGGACGATCGGCGGCGGGTTCGGGGCCGGTAGCGTCGGCTGAATGGTGGCCTGAGCCAATACGGCAGCCACGATGAGCCCGATCATCTTGCCCTCCATCGCTCGCCAAGGTGGTAAGCGTCTCAGGCTCGCCGCAGGGTGTCAATGGAGATCGGTGCCTTTGCCGGTGTCTCCGGCCGCCAGCCGGGGCTTTTTGCTTTAAGCGCCTGCCAGAAGTGTTACCTAAGACGTTACCTATGCGCTTGTGATCTTCCTCGGAGTTTCAGCTAAACCTTTGATTTCTTTGGTGAGCGCGTCGGGGCTCGAACCCGAGACCTGCTGATTAAAAGTCAGCTGCTCTACCAGCTGAGCTACGCGCTCGCCCGCGCCTTTCGGCGCGAAAGTGTGGCGGACCCTATAAGTGCCCCCCCTGGGGGTCAATACACCAAGGGGCTACTGGAATGCCTTGAAGGTCGGGATGGTGCGCGTGTCGCGGATGCCCCCGATCGGCTGCACCTTCTCCGTGACGAAATGGCCGATATCGGCGTCTTCCGGCAGGTAGAACTTCACCAGCAGGTCGAAATCGCCGGCGGTCGAATAGATTTCCGAGGCGATCTCCGCCTCGGCGATCTCGTCGGCGACCTGATAGGCCTTGCCGAGATCGCATTTGATCTGCACGAACAGTGCCCGCATCGGGCCCTCCAAATCACTGGTCCTTCTGGCCACAAGACACCAGATCGCCTCGGCCGAAACAAGGGAAATGGCGCCGCGCCGCCCCGGCACTTGCCGGAGCCGTCCGGCGCCGTATGTCTTTTGCGATGTGGTGAACCGGAGGACGCACCCCATGCCGCATGCGACCAAAGCCCGTGCCCGCCTGATCGCCGTCCTGGCGCTGGCCCTCGGCCTGACGTTCCCCGCCGCGGCGGCGGAAGGCGATTCCTCGGCCATCCGCTCGGTCATCCAGAACCAGATCGACGCCTTCCGGCACGACGACGGTGCCGCCGCCTATGGCTTCGCCGCGCCCACCATCAAGCAGATCTTCCCCACGGTCGGTGCCTTCATGGACATGGTGCGCGGCCAGTACCAGCCGGTCTATCGGCCGCGCTCGGTGACCTTCGGCGCGCTTTCCGACACGCCCTCCGGGCTCCAGCAGAAGGTCTTCCTGGTCGGCCCCGACGGTCAGCCGTGGGTGGCGCTCTATACGCTCGAGCGCCAGCCGGACGGAACCTGGAAGATCAACAGTTGTGTGCTCTTGCGCGACAATTCGCCGACGGTCTGATCCTCTGCCACGTGGCGTGGCGTCAGGAGGCGCTCCGCCTGCGCCTGAAGTCGGATGGGCCCGGCACGGCCATGTCCCCGTCGGCGAGCACGATGCAGTTGCGACCGCGTTCTTTCGCTTCGTAGAGGGCGCGGTCTGCCGTGGCTGTCAGTGCTTCGACAGATGCTCCGCTGCGCGGTGAGACCGCACCGCCGAAACTCGCCGTTATCGCTCTCATTTCACCATTGAGATCGAAGGGCTCGTCGGCAATCACCTGGCGCAGACGCTCCGCCATTGCTGCCAGTGTCTCGTTTGTTGATCGATCGACGACGATGAGGAACTCCTCCCCTCCATAGCGACCGAGGCGATCGCCCTGACGCAGCACACCCGACAGGCGCCGGGTGAACTCCCTCAGCGCCGCGTCTCCGGCGGCATGGCCGTGGGCGTCGTTCACTTCCTTGAAGTGATCGATGTCGCTCATGATGAAACCGACCCGGATTCCCGTCTGCGCTGCCCGCTTCAGCTCGCGCTGAGCGACCTGCATGATGGCACCGCGATTGAGCACGCCCGTCAGGGCGTCGCGATTGGCCGCCTTCTCGAGTTTCCGCCCTTCAGCGACCAATTGGCGGTTGCGATCGATGATCTGCTGATAGACGCGGCTCTTGTCGATGACGATCGAGACCTGTCTGGCGATCTGCTTGAAGGTCGCCTGATGGATCTCGCGATAGGCGTTCTTGTCCCGACTGGTGAAGAAGAGGAATGCGATCGGTCGATCTTCGACGATCAACGGACAGGTCAGGCTCGATCGCCCGCCCTCGCGCACGATACGGCGGGTCGAATCCGAATTCGGGCTTGGCCTTCAGATACGCTTCCAGATCGTTCAGGATGCGCGGCTCGCGGGTCTCGAGGATCTGCTCCAGGCTGCTTCCGGCGAGGTGCTGCGAATATCCGACCGAAATCTGGACCGGTCCCAGTTCGGTGCGCGCCCAATAAGCTGTTACCTGCGACCGGTCCTCGGAAAGGAACGCACAGCCGATGCGATTGTAGGGAATAACCCCCGCAAAGCAGTCGAAGATGCGGTTGAGCGCGTCCTCGACGCCGACGCCCTGTTCGACAATCTCGACCACATCGAAGAGATGGCGGACTTCACGTTCGCGCTGGGTCAGGCTGTCGGCAAGCTGCTGCAGTTCGTGACCGAGCTTGGCCAGGGGATCGCCGTCGGCCCGATCGAGTTCGGCGACAGGGTCGCCACGCCGGAGTTTGGCGACCCAGGCCGCATAAGTGTCCACCGTGGTTCGCAAGGCGACGGCAATGCTCACCGTCTTGTGCATAAGCGTCTCTGCCTATTGACCCGTCCGCGGCACGCTACGTCGGAATCATTAATCTTTTCGAAATATTCGACGATCCGAATGCGGACCGGTCAGCTATGCGGCGCAATATCGCCAACCGCCCAGCCGGCTTTCGCCTCGGCGCGGAAGTCGTCATAACGTCCCGCGGCAATTGCCGCGCGAATATCGGCCATCAGCCTTTCGTAATAAGCGAGGTTGTTCCAGGTCAGCAGCATGGCGCCCAGCATCTCGCCGGATTTCACCAGGTGGTGCAGATAGGCGCGGCTGTAGTCGCGCGAGGCCGGGCAGCCGCTCGCCTCGTCCAGCGGGCGCGGGTCCTCGGCATGGCGGGCGTTCTTCAGGTTGAGCTTGCCGAAGCGGGTATAGGCGACGCCGTGGCGGCCGGCGCGGGTGGGCATGACGCAGTCGAACATGTCGACGCCGCGCGCGACCGATTCGATGATGTCCTCCGGCGTGCCGACGCCCATCAGATAGCGCGGCGCATCGCCCGGCAGCACGGGACAGGTGATCTCCAGCATCTTCAGCATCACGTCCTGCGGCTCGCCCACCGCCAGCCCGCCGATGGCGTAGCCGTCGAAGCCGATCTCGGCGAGCCCCGTCGCCGAGTCCACGCGCAGGTCCGCGTCGTCGCCGCCCTGGACGATGCCGAAGAGCGCCCTGCCCTCCGGCTTGCCGAAGGCAGCCTTGCTGCGTTCCGCCCATCTGAGCGACAGGCGCATGGCGCGCTCCGTCTCCGCGCGCGAAGCCGGCAGCCGCAGGCACTCGTCGAGCTGCATGCGGATGTCGGAATTGAGCAGCGCCTGGATCTCCAGCGAGCGCTCCGGCGTCAGCGTAAAGGTTGCCCCGTCGATGTGCGACTGGAAGGTGACGCCGGTCTCGTCGAGCTTGCGCAGCTGCGCCAGCGACATCACCTGGAAGCCGCCGGAATCGGTCAGGATCGGCCCCGGCCAATTGCCGAACCTGTGCAGGCCGCCGAGCGCCGCCACCCGCTCGGCGCCGGGCCTGAGCATCAGGTGATAGGTGTTGCCAAGGATGATGTCGGCGCCGAGCGCCTTCACCTGGTCCATGTACATGGCCTTGACCGTGCCGGCGGTGCCGACCGGCATGAAGGCCGGCGTGCGCACGACGCCGCGGGCAAGCGCGATCGTGCCGGTCCGCGCCGCGCCGTCGGTGGCGGCAATGGTGAATGTCAGGCCGGTCATTTGCGCGAATTCAGATTTCGCGCTCGCCCAAAACGGCTACGCTCTTGATGTGATAAGCGTACTCCATCTTGTCCTCGGCCCGAACTTGAATGACTTCGCCAGCGCGAATGGTCCGTGCTCTGAGGTTCGTCGTCCAGAACCGTTCTCGATGATCGACGCCCTCACCGAAGTCGATATCTCCGGTCCCCGAAAGGACAAACGGATAGCGCTCGCCTGTTGGGTTTAGCACACCGAACACATCCCAAGAACCGATGACCTTCCGTGTAGCTTGATCAATCACAAGGTCCAGCAACAGTCGGTCTTCATTGACATCGCCGGCATACTCCAACTTTGCCCTTACAAAGAGCTTCTCTTTCATTGATTCTCCTCCCGATGCAGCAGGCAAGCGTCGCCATAGGAATAGAAGCGGTAATGCGCCGCGATGGCGTGGCGGTAGGCGTTGAGCATCGTCTCGCGACCGGAAAAGGCGGAGACCAGCATGAACAGGGTCGAGCGCGGCAGGTGGAAATTGGTCATCATCAGGTCGACCGCCTTGAAGCGATAGCCGGGCGTGATGAAGATCGACGTATCACCGGCGAACGGGCGGATGGTGCCGTCCTCGTCCGCCGCGCTTTCCAGAAGCCTGAGCGCGGTGGTGCCGACAGCCACGATGCGTCCGCCGGCGGCGCGCACGGCGTTCAGCGCCGCCGCCGTCTCGGCGCTCACCGTGCCGGTCTCGGCGTGCATGTGGTGGTCCTCGGTTTCCTCGACCTTGACCGGCAGGAAGGTGCCGGCGCCGACATGCAGCGTTACCAGGTGGCGGCTGATGCCGCGCTCGTCCAGGCGCTGAAACAGCGCGTCGGTGAAATGCAGCCCGGCCGTCGGTGCGGCGACGGCGCCATCCTCGCGGGCATAGATGGTCTGGTAGTCGCTCCGGTCGGCGTCGTCCGGCGGCCGCCGCGTGGCGATGTAGGGCGGCAGCGGCATGACGCCGACGGCAGCCAGCGCCTCGTCCAGCGCCGGGCCGGACAGGTCGAAGCGCAGGAACACCTCGCCGGCCTCGCCGCGGTCGATCACCGTGGCGTCGAGCCCGGCGATGAGGCAGGCATTGTCGCCCGCCTCGCGCGCCTCCGCGCCGAAGCGGATGCGGTCGCCGATGGCAAGCCGCTTGGCCGGCCGTGCCAGCGCCTCCCAACGCGCCGGGGCGGTGCGCCGGGTGAGCGTCGCCTCGACATGGGCGATGCTGCCGTCGCGGATGCGCTCGCCGGTGAGCCGCGCCGGGATCACCCTGGTGTCGTTCAGCACCAGCGCGTCGCCGGGGCGAATCAGCCCGGGCAGGTCGCGGACGGAGCGGTCGTCGAGCCCCTCTCCCGGTTTGACCACCAGCAGGCGGGCCGCGTCACGCGGCGATACGGGGCGGAGCGCAATGCGCTCCTCGGGCAGGTCGAAATCGAAAAGGTCAACGCGCATCGGCGCTTCCTAGCGACATCTGTCGCCGGAAGGAAGCGCCTCTTTGGCGTTTGGTTTCCAGCCGCCTCAGCGGCGCCAGCGACCGCCGACCACCACACCCACGCCGAGTGCGATGAGAATGATCGGCCACAGGATGCCCCAGTCGAAACCGGCGAGGAACGACAGGCCGAAGAGCACCAGCACCGCGCCAACGATGGCCGTGCTGGCGGCGCTGCGGGTCATCCGGCCGTCGCGCCGGTACATCCGCCAGGCCGTCCACAGCGTGCCGGCGCCGGGCAGGATCAGGAAGACCGCCCACCAGTTCTCCGGGATCGGCACGCCGAAATTGCGCAACAGGAACAGGATGCCGAGGCCGATCAGGACAAGGCCGGCAATCCACGCGCCGCCCGGCCCCCAGGTCATCTCGTGCCGCTCGTCGCGACGCGCACGCTTCTCTTCCCGGCGCAGTTGGCGCCAGTTCGGCCCGCTCGAAGGATCGCTCATGGTCTGCCCCGTTGGAAACCCCGGGCAGCATTATATCACCGCCGGCAGCGCAAAGCGCCTGCGCACAATCTCAGATGCGGCGATAGACGATCGCCCACGCCACCGCAAACCCGATGAAGGCGATCGCCCAGAGGATGTCCTTGGCCAGACCGAAACCGACATGGAACGAGGTGATCAGCACCAGGAACGCGGCGAGATGGGTCATGGAGGCGACGGCCGTGCGCGTCACGCCCTCGCGGCGATACCTCCGCCAGATGGAGCCCAGGAAAGTGGCGACGATCAGGACCACGACCGCGGTCGACAGGCCGGGTGGGACAGGCACACCGGCAAACAGCGCGACCAAGACGCCGGCAATGGCGAGCAGGACGAACGCGACGAACCAGGGGCCGCCCGGCCCCCACCCTATCGCGCGGCGCTCGTCGTCGCGTGTCTCGCGCCGCTCGTCCGGGCGCTCTTCGCGCTCGCTGGCCCTGATCGAAGGAACCTTCACCATCCGCCCCACAAAAGGAACAGGCCGGCGCGAGCCTAACACGCGCCAGCCTGCCGAATGGTAAAGGCGCAGGCTCAGGCGGCGTCGGCGGCGACCTTGACGCTGACGATCTTGTCCGGGTCCTTCACCGGCTCGCCGCGCTTGATCTTGTCGATCGCTTCCATGCCCTCGATGACATTGCCCCAGGCGGTGTACTGGCCGTCGAGGAAGCGGGCATCGCCAAAGCAGATGAAGAACTGGCTGTCGCCGGAATCCGGGCTCTGGGCGCGCGCCATGGACACGGTGCCGCGCACATGCGGTTCCTTGTTGAACTCAGCCTTCAGCTTCTTGCCCGAGCCACCCATGCCGGTGCCGGTGGGGTCGCCGGTCTGGGCCATGAAGCCGTCGATGACGCGATGAAACACCACGCCGTCATAGAAACCCTCGCGCACCAGCTCCTTGATCCGCGCCACATGGTTGGGCGCCAGGTCCGGCCGCAGGCGGATCGTGACGCTGCCCTTGGTGGTCTCCAGCAGGAGGGTGTTTTCCTTGTCGTCGGCCATCGGATTCTCCTCGTCTCTCTCTACTTTTTGACGTCTGCGGCGACCTGCATCTTGATGATGTGGTCGGGGTGATCGACCATCCCGTCGGGACCGCTGCCCTTCTTGATCTTGTCGACGAATTCCATGCCCGACACGACCTGGCCCCAGATGGTGTACTGGCCGTTCAGCCCGGGCGCGGCGGCGAACATGATGAAGAACTGCGAATTGGCCGAGTCCGGATCGTCGGCGCGCGCCATGCCGATCATGCCGCGGGTGAAGGGCACCTTGCTGAATTCGGCCTTGAGGTCGGGCAGCTTGGAGCCGCCCATGCCGGTGCCGGTCGGGTCGCCGCCCTGGGCCATGAAGCCGGCGATGACGCGGTGGAAGGGCGTGCCGTCATAGAAGCCCTGGCGGGTCAGTTCCTTGATCCGCGCCACGTGGTCGGGGGCGAGATCAGGCCTGAGCTTGATCACCACCCGCCCGGCGGGCACGTCCATGTAGATCGTGTTCTGCGGGTCGAGCGCCTCGGCAGAGGCGGCAAGCGGCATCAGCAGAAACGCGGCGACCAGCGCCGCGGCAATACGGGTGAGCATGCTGGAACCTTACTTTGTTGAACGGAACTTGCGTTCGATGCGCCGGGCGACGCTCTTCGGGACGAAGGCCGAGACGTCGCCGCCCATGGAGGCGATCTGGCGGACAAGCGTGGCGGTGATGTGGCGCGCCGCCGGCGAGGCCGGCAGGAACACCGTGCGCAGCCCCGGCGCCATGGTGCAGTTCATGCCCGCCATCTGCATCTCGTAGTCGAAGTCGCTGGCGTCGCGCAGGCCGCGGATCAGCATGGTGGCGCCGGCCTTGCGCGCCGCTTCCACCGCCAGGCCGTCGAAGGCGATGGCGCTCGCGCGCGGACTGACCTTGCGGCCGAAGCTGGCGATCATGTCGCGCACCATCTTCAGACGCTCCTCGATGGTGAACATCGGCGACTTGCCGGCATTGACGCCGACGCCCACGACCACCTCGTCGGCGAGCGCCAGCGCCCCCTGCAGAATGTCGACATGCCCGTTGGTCACGGGATCGAAGGTGCCGGGATAGAAGGCGATGCGCGTCATGAGCTTGGTCGAGTCCTGGCGGGGCCGGCGTTCCTCGTCATATCGCGGCGGCCGGTTGCGGGGCAAGCGGAACCGGGTCCGGGAACCCTCCCCGCCATCGCGGATTATCTCGCTACATCCAAAGGCTTAGGAATTGTGACCCCAGTCACAGCAAAACCGCGGGATCAGACCTATCTCAGCTTCACGAAGAGCGGCCCAAGCGGTTGCCCGGAACCTTAGGAAGAGGATCCGACCATGAACACGAACAAACGCAGTCTGTTGTTGGCAACCGCCTTTGCGGTCACCGTTGCGGCCGGCCTCACCGGCCTGTCGCTGAGCAGCCAGAGCCGGGAATCGAGCCTCGACCAGGCCTGCGCCCACGCCACCTGGCCGCAGATTCCGGCGCAATGCCTGGACGGCGCCGACGCCGGCCGCAGCGTGCGTATGGTCGAGACCCGCGCCGCGGTGGGCGGCCCCGAAACCATCGGCGAGCGCTTCGCGCTTGCCTTCAATTAGCCCTCAAGTCGCCAAACCGGCGCCGTCTCGCTGAACGCAAGATGAACGACCTTATGTGGAACCGTTCAGCTTCGTTCTGGTTGAATAGAGCAAATGAGACGGCACGGTTCGCGAAGGAGACATGAGATGACCCTCAAGCTTCATTCGACCATTCTGGCAACCAGCCTTGCGGCCACGCTCGCCGTCGGTCTCGCCAGCGCGGCGATTGTCGCGGACCACGACGGACCGGTCGCAGCGACGAAGGCCGACCGCCTGCCGGTCGTGGCCACGATCGCACCGGCTGCCGACTATGTGACCGTCGAGACCCGCCACGACGGCGTGTCGAACCTCGCCCGCGTTCCCGTGAACTAGCCTGACCCGACCCCGTTCCTGTCCTGAACTGATCTCCAAGCCCCTCCACCGCCGGTCCTCCCCAGGGACCGGCGGTTTTTTGTCTGAGAGCCGGCAACAGCGGTGCCGACCAGCCTCTCGGACCGTCAGGCGGCTCCGGCCTGCGCCATACCGTCCAGCTCCCGCATCGCATCCTGCGGCAGGACCAGATCGGCTGCGGCGAGGTTCTCCTTGAGATGCGCCAGCGAGGACGTTCCGGGAATCAGCAGGATGCTGGGTGCGCGGTGCAGCAGCCAGGCCAGTGCCACCTGCATGGACGTGGCACCGAGTCGATGGGCGACCACATCGAGGGTCTCCGACTGCAACGGGCTGAAGCCGCCGAGCGGGAAGAACGGCACGTAGGCGATGCCCTCGCGGGCGAGATCGTCGATCAGCGCGTCGTCGTGCCGGTGGGCGAGGTTGTATTGGTTCTGCACGCAGACGATCTCCGCGATCCGCCGCCCTTCCGCGATCTGCGCCGGGGTGACGCTGCTCAGCCCGATGTGGCGCACCAGGCCTTCCCGCTGCATCTCCGCGAGCGCGGCCACCTGTTCCCCGATCGGCCCCTCGGTCGGCTCATGCACGCCGTGGATGCTGCGGAAGTTGACGACGTCGAGCACGTCCTTGCCGAGATTGCGCAGATTGTCGTGCACCGCCCGGCGCAGCTCCGCCGGTGAAAAAGCCGGCAGCCAGGCTCCGTCGGCGTCGCGGCGCGCCCCGATCTTGGTGACAATGGTGAGGCCGTCAGGATAGGGCGCCAGCGCTTCGCGGATGATCTGGTTGGTGACGTGCGGTCCGTAGAAGTCGCTGGTGTCGATGTGGTTGACGCCGCTGTCCACCACCTCGCGCAGCACGGCGATCGCCGTGGCGCGGTCCTTCGGCGGTCCGAAGACGCCCGGCCCGGCGAGCTGCATGGCGCCATAGCCGAGCCGCTTCACGGTTCGCTCGCCGAGGGTGAAATCTCCGGATTTGTCGATGCTGGTCATGACATGCCTTCAATCGGTTTCTGGTGGAGGCAGAGTTAGGTCGTTTCCATCCGCGCGATAACCGGATACAAATCGCACATATTGTTCGGAATTCTGCACAATGCCTGTCGACCTGGCCGATCTCAACGCCTTCGTGGCGGTGGCCCGCGCCCGCGGCTTCCGCGACGGTGCACGCGCCACCGGGGTCAGCGCCTCGGGCCTCAGCGAGGCGGTGCGCCGGCTGGAGGCGCGCCTTGGCGTCCGCCTGCTCAACCGCACGACCCGCAGCGTCGTCCCGACCGAGGCCGGTCAGGACCTGCTGGATCGGCTCGGGCCTGCCCTCAGCGAGGTCGAATCGGCCCTCGATGTCGTCAACACCTACCGCGACAGGCCGGCGGGAACGCTGAAGCTCAATGTTCCGGTCAGCGCGGCCCGGCTGGTGCTGCCGCGCATCGTGCCGGCCTTCCTTGCCGCCTATCCCGAGATCCGGCTGGAGGTGATCGCCGAGGACAGCTTCGTCGACGTGATCGCGGCCGGCTGCGATGCCGGCATCCGCTACGACGAGCGGCTGGAGCAGGACATGATCGCGGTGCCGATCGGCCCGCGCGTCCAGCGCTTTGCCACCGCCGCGGCGCCCGCCTATCTCGACCGTCGCGGCCGGCCGGCTCACCCGCGCGACCTGCTCGACCACGCGTGTATCCGCACGCACTTTCCGGGCCGCGCGGTGGCGCCCTGGGAGTTCGAGCGCGACGGCGAATTCGTGCTCGTCGATCCGAACGGGCCGCTGACCGTAACGGCAGGCGGCGGAACCGATCTCGCCCTCGACGCGGCGATCGCCGGCGTCGGCGTCCTGTCGCTGTTCGAGGACTGGCTGCGCCCCCATTTCAACAGCGGCGCCCTCGAGCCCGTGCTCGAGCCGTGGTGGCAGTCCTTTTCCGGCCCGTTCCTCTACTATCCCGGACGGCGCCTGGTGCCAGCACCGCTCCGGGCCTTCATCGATTTCATCAAGGCATGGGGAGACGCCGCCTGAGCGGCCATCGCCGTTGCGGCGGCTACGACGCCCGTTGCATGGCGGCCGCCGGCGGCGGCGCGGTATCGGGCGTTCCGATGTCGGGCGTCCCGGTGTCGGTGGCGAAGGTCCAGCGGTCGCGCCCGGCCCGCTTGGCGGCATAGACGGCGTCGTCGGCCGCCTTGAGCAGCTTGTCGATGCCCTGGCCTGGACTGTGGAAGGCGACGCCGACGCTGACTGTGACCGGATCGAGCCGCTCGCCGGCGCCGACGCTGCGGTGCACCTGGTTGCAGATGCGCTCGGCCAGCCGCGCAATCGCACTCGGCACCAGTCCGTCGACCAATGCGACGAACTCCTCACCGCCCAGGCGCGCCACGATCCAGCGCGGCGCTTCGGCGGAGGTGACTTCCGCCAGGATGGTCTCGGCGATGCGTTTCAGCACCATGTCGCCGTGGTCGTGGCCGAAGCTGTCATTGATCCCCTTGAACCGGTCGACGTCGATCATCAGCGCGCTCAAGGGCGTGCCGACGATGGCCTGGCGCTTCACGACGGCGCGGGCGAAATCGAAGAAGGCGCGCCGGTTGGGCAGGTCGGTGAGCGCATCGATGTGCGCCAGCCGGCTGAGCTCGGCGCGCAGCTCACGCTGGTGGTGGATCGCCATCAATAGCGGATAGACCACCAGCGGCACGATCATCACCGGTATCGCGAGCGACAGCACAATGGCCAGCGGGAAGAGCGCCATACCGACGGCATCGAACGCGGCGACGACCACCGAGAGCGAGAAGGCGGCAACGGCGACCAGAACGACCGATGTCGTCAGAATGGCATGCCGGACGGCAAGGTCGAAGATGGACGCCACTGTTCTCATGACGTCCCATGCTCTGCGGAATGGCCGAATATTCGGTTAGGGGCTGTCGTCAATTTTCGGTTACGGGCGCCTGTGCTGCGGTCCGGAATCGGCCGCAATCCGACCGATTCCGGCCGCGATTCATCATCTCTCACACGCATGCCGAAACGCCTCCCCGACGCATGCGTGAGGGTGTCGCCGATTCTGTTGAAGGATTCCTTGCGGCGACCGCTACAATTGTAACGGTCGCCCCGCGCGGATCGGTTATCCACCGCCATCCGCCGGCGCATCGTCGGCGCCCTCGTCCTCGGCCTCGCTGAGGCGCTCGACCGAGACCACCTTCTCGCCGGAACCGACGTCGAACAGGGTCACGCCCTGGGTGCCGCGGCCGATGATGCGGATGTCGTGCACCGGCATGCGGATCACCTGGCCGCCGTCGGTGACCAGCATGATCTCGTCGGTCTCCTCGACCGGGAAGGAGGCGACCAGCGGCCCGTTGCGATCGTTCACCGCCATGGCGACGATGCCCTTGCCGCCGCGGCCGGTCACCCGGTACTCGAAGGACGAGGTGCGCTTGCCGTAGCCGTGCTCCGATGCGGTGAGGATGAACTGCTCGGCGGCGCTCATCGCAACGTAGCGCTCCTGCTCCAGCTCGCCGCCATTGCCGGCGGCCTCCTCGTCGTCGACCTCGGCGGCCTCCGCCTCACCCTCGCCGCGCACCGCGCGGCTCATCTTCAGATAGGCGCTACGCTCGTCGGCCGTCGCATCGAAGTGGCGCAGGATCGCCATGGAGATGACGCTGTCGTCCTTGGCCAGCGCGATGCCGCGCACGCCGGTCGAATCGCGTCCCTTGAACACGCGCACGTCGCTGGCCGGGAAGCGGATGCACTGGCCGGCCGCCGTGGTCAGCAGAACGTCGTCGCCCTCGGTGCACGGCTGCACACCGACGATCGCCTCCTGTTCGGACTCGAACTTCATGGCGATCTTACCGTTGCGGTTCACCTGGACGAAATCGGAAAGCTTGTTGCGGCGCACGGTCCCCGCCTTGGTGGCGAAGACCACGTCGAGCTCGCCCCAGCTCTCCTCGTCCTCCGGCAGCGGCAGGATCGAGGTGATGCGCTCGTTGGCGCTGAGCGGCAACATGTTGACGAGCGCCTTGCCGCGCGCCTGCGGGGCGGCCAGCGGCAGCCGCCAGACCTTCTCCTTGTAGACGATACCGCGCGAGGAGAAGAACAGGATGGGCGTGTGGGTACTGGCGACGAAGAGGCGGGTGACGAAATCCTCCTCCTTGGTCGACATTCCGGAGCGGCCCTTGCCGCCGCGCCGCTGCGCCCGGTAGCTGTCGAGCGGCACGCGCTTGATCCAGCCGGCATGGGTGACCGTCACCACCATGTCCTCGCGCTGGATGAGGTCCTCGTCCTCGAGGTCGGCGCCGCCGTCCTCGATCACCGTCTTGCGCGGCGTGGCAAACTCCTCGCGCACCGCTGTGAGTTCTTCCTTGATGATGCCGCGCACGCGCGCCCGCGACCTCAGGATGTCGAGATAGTTGGTGATCTCGGTGGCGATCTTGCCGAGTTCCTCGGCGATCTCCTCGCGGCCGAGCGCCGTCAGCCGGGCGAGCCGCAGTTCGAGGATGGCGCGCGCCTGCGCCTCGGAGAGCACGTAGGTGCCGTCCGCTTCCAGCCGGTGGCGGGGATCGTCGATCAGCGCGATCAGTGGCGCCACGTCCTTGGCCGGCCAGCGCCGGCTCATCAGTTCCTCGCGCGCCGCATTCGGGTCCTTGGCGTGGCGGATGACGCGGATCACCTCGTCGATATGCGCCACCGCGATGGCCAGGCCGACCAGCACGTGCGCCCGGTCGCGCGCCTTGGCGAGCAGGAACTTGGTGCGCCGCGTCACCACCTCCTCGCGGAAGGCGACGAAGGCGGCGAGCACGTCCTTGAGCTTCATCGTCTCCGGGCGGCCGCCGTTCAGCGCCACGAAGTTGGCGCCGAAGGAGGTCTGCAGCGCCGAGAAGCGCCAGAGCTGGTTGAGCACCACGTCGGCCATGGCGTCGCGCTTCAGCTCGATCACCACGCGCATGCCGTCGCGGTCGCTCTCGTCGCGGATGTCGGCGATGCCTTCGATGCGCTTGTCGCGCACCATCTCGGCGATCTTCTCGATCATCGTCGCCTTGTTGACCTGGTACGGGATCTCGTGGACGACCAGCGCCTCGCGCTCGCGCCTGACCGTCTCCACCGTCACCCGCCCGCGCATCATGATCGAGCCGCGCCCGGTCTCGTAAGCCGAGCGGATGCCGCCACGGCCGAGGATGATGCCGCCGGTCGGGAAGTCGGGACCGGGGATGTATTCCATCAGCTGCTGGGTGGTCAGCGTCGGGTCGTCGATCAGCGCCATGGTGGCGTCGATCACTTCGCCGAGATTGTGCGGCGGGATGTTGGTCGCCATGCCGACGGCGATGCCGCCGCCGCCGTTGACCAGCAGGTTGGGGAAGCGCGCCGGCAGCACCACCGGCTCGCGCTCGGAGCCATCGTAATTGTCGCGGAAATCGACCGTGTCCTTGTCGATGTCCTCGGTCATCGAGTGGGCGACCTTGGCGCGCCGCGCCTCGGTGTAGCGCATGGCTGCCGGCGGATCGCCATCGACCGAGCCGAAGTTGCCCTGCCCGTCGATCAGCGGCACGCGCATGGAAAATTCCTGCGCCATGCGCACCAGCGCGTCGTAGATCGACTGGTCGCCGTGCGGGTGGTACTTGCCCATCACGTCGCCGACGATCAGCGCGCATTTGCGGTAGGGCTTGTTCCAGTCGCGACCGTTCTCGTGCATCGAAAAGAGGATGCGGCGATGCACGGGCTTGAGCCCGTCGCGCACGTCGGGCAGCGCGCGGCTGACGATCACGCTCATGGCGTAATCGAGGTAGCTGCGGCGCATCTCGTCTGAGATCGAGATGGTTTCGAAGTCGGGGGTCTTGCCCTCGCCGGAATTGCCGCTTCCGGGGGGCGGAGTTTGGTTAGCCAAAACGGACCTGGGAATCAGTGAAAACGCTAGGCGGAATTTAGGGATTTCAGGAGGCAAAGGGCAAGGGATGGCGGCGCCTTTTCTTCGTTATCTTTCGGTGCAATATCAATAGCTTACACTCACCTATACGCAACGCGGCGTCCAGCGAAACGAGCGAACTTCGTTATCGACGGCACCTGCTCCAGTCGCGCATCGAAATGCATTGGTTGTCAGTATTGCCTCTTGACCATGGCTAAGGGGCGGTCTCGACGAGCACCACGCGGTTTTTTCCTTCGCGTTTTGCTCGGTACATTGCCTCATCGGCACGGTTCAGCATGTCGGAAGCCGAGTCTCCGGAAGCAATCATCGGGGCTACACCCAATGACATGCTCACTCGCAAAGCCCGTTCACCAACGATGAATGGTTCACCGGCAATCTTCTGCCGTAGCCTCTCAGAGACAAGCAACGCTAACGCGGCATCGGTGTCCGGCATCGCGACGGCGAACTCGTCTCCCCCCCATCTCGTTATGAGGTCAATTCCTCTAAATGCTTTTCTTAGAGTCCTCTCTGATTGGGGTCGTTGTGGTCAAGGTGCTCCTGCACATTTTTATCGGACCGTTCCACGGGTCACTCGCTTCTCTTCGCGGTCGGCGCTTGGGCCGCCGCATGATGGGGTCAGGAGAGCAAGACGTCTCAATCTGTTTCACGACCTTGCGAACCTTGGTTCGGCAGGTTCGGGACTCTCAACGAGATCGCCTCGCCCATCGTCCCCACGGAACGATCCGGGCATCGCCCTTTCGGACGAAAGCTTTGTTCGTATTCCTTGCTCCTTTGATCTGTCTCGGGTCACGCCGCCAGTGCGGCAGGCTCCTTGCCAAAGCGGAACTCGGTTGCGTCGGCCCACATGCGGTGCAGGATGACGGCCAGTTTGCGGGCGACGGCGACCCGGGCGCGGGCCATGCCGCGGCGTCTGGCGATGTTCATGCCCCAGGCGCGTAAGCTCGACCATTTCTTCGAGCGCACGAGCAGCGAATGCGCCGCCTCGTAGAGGGCGGTGCGGGCAAGTTCGTCGCCGCAGCGGCTGATCTTGCCCTGGATGTCGGTTTCGCCGGACTGGTAGCGCGCCGGCGTCAGCCCCAGATGCGCCCCTACCGCCCGCGACGAGCCGAACCGATCCGGTCGGTCGATGGTCGCGCGAAAGGCGAGCGCCGTGATCGGCCCAACGCCCGGAACGCTCATCAGCCGCCGGCAGGTCTCTTCCTTCCGGACGATATCGAGAACCTGCTTGGTCAGGCGGGCAAACTCGCGCAGCATCGTGGCGAGGATCGCAAGAAGCGGCTTGACCATCGCCATCACCTCGGCGTCGTCGCCAGCCAGTTCCCGGACGCGATCGGTGAAGGCGGTTCGGGAAGGCGTGCCGAGCTTGATACCGGCTTCCCGCAGGATCGCACGCACCACGTTCTCGATCGTTCGCATCTCGTTGAGGACCGTGCGGCGCGCGACCAGAAGCGAGCGCCACAAGCGGCACTGCCGGCTCTTGACGTGCACCTGCCGGAACCAGCCCGTCCGCATGATCTGCGCCAGAGCGCGGGCATCGTTGCGATCGGTCTTGTTCGGCATCGTCTTCATCGCCGCATTGGCATCCCGCGTCTCAATGCAGATCGCCGGCAGGTCTTCGGCGCGCAATCCGTCGTGAAGCCAGGCTGTCAGCGAGCACGCTTCCAGGCCGATGCGCTCCAGCGGAAGCCCGACTTTGCGCAGCGCTTTGCTCAACGCTTCCGGCTCGCTCGCCGCACGCGTCTCCTTGACGATCCGACCGCTCTCGTCGACCACGCAGATCGCGGTCTCTTCCAAAGACACGTCCAGTCCGGCAAAATACTTCATGGCTGCTCCTTCCCGATGCTTGTGGCGATTTAACATCGACCACGTTCTCACATCTCGACAGGAGCAGCCGCCCTCATCCGGGATCGGCAGAGACCCCAATCACCCCATCTGACTCGAAACTCATAATGGTCGGGCCAGCCGTCGCGTGAGGAGCATGACGGCGGCGGCGTAGAGGAAAGTCTCGGCCGAGGCGATGGTGGCTTCGAAGTCCTTGGCCAGCCTCCGGTTTCGATTGATCCAAGCGAAGAAGCGTTCGACGACCCAGCGCCGCGGTAGGACCTGGAAGCCGACCTGATCGGCGATTTTCTTGACAATCTCGATGGCGATCGAGGTGGCGTCTCTGACGCGCTCGGCATTGTAGGCGCTGTCGGCGAAGGCGAGTTCGACGAAGGGGAATGACTTTCGGGAGACCTTGAGGAGCAGGACGGCGCCGTCGCGGTCCTGAATGTCGGCCGGATGAGCCTGGATCACCAGGGCCCGCCCGTCGGTGTCGACCATGGCGTGGCGCTTGCGGCCCTTGATCTTCTTGCCGGCGTCATAGCCCCTGAGCCCGCCGGCCTCGACCGTCTTGACCGACTGGCTATCGATGACCGCCGCCGAAGGAGAAGGCTCACGCCCGACCCGCTCGCGGTCTCGCATGACCAGGTGATGGTTGAGGGTCTGAACAGACCCTGACGGCGAAAGCGCAGGAACCAGCCGTAGACCGTGGTCATGGGCGGAAAGTCCTTGGGCAGCAGGCGCCAAGCGCAGCCAGCCCGCAGCACATAGAAGATGGCGTTCATGATCTCGCGCATCGTCCACAGCCTCGGCCGCCCCGTCCTGGCCGGAGGCGGCATGAACGGGGCGATGATCTCCCACTCCTGATCCGTCAGATCGCTTCCGTAGCGCAGATGATCGCGGCTATGCTGCCGCCGGGTGGTCGGCGTCCACATGACAGGCTCCAAAGGCTTCGACAACCATTTGGAATCACATCTGAGCCCGGCCATCCACCCCACAGCCGCGTTTCAAGACGGCCTCTTAACCGACGCGCAATTTCTTCAAGAACCGCGCGACCGACCGAATGTCCGTAAGTATCGTTAATTCCCTTAAGGTCATCTACATCAGCAAAAATCAGCGTAAGCGTATTCTTTCGCGTGACAGCTTGCTCTATTAGCCGTTTTAGTTGGCGCTCGAAATAGCGGCTGTTGTGAAGACCAGTGACTGGATCCGTCGTTCCCATCTCCATGGTCATTTGGACGCTGTCACGCAAACGGTCGGAGTATCGCTTGCGACGGATCTGCGTACGCACGCGCGCCTGCAGTTCGTTGCGGTCGATCGGGCGCACGAGATAGTCGTTGACGCCGAGATCTAGCGCCCGCATCAGTCGCACATTGTCTTCCGCGTCGACGAGGACCAGAATTGGCAAGGCTCGCGTCCGGTCGAGCGAGCGTAGGTGCGAGCAAAGCCGCAATGCATCAATGCCCTTAAGGTGACGGCCAAGATTTTTTGTCAGCTTGGCGAATAAGCGCAATGCCGGCTGAAACAACCAAAAACGGCTGATTCTTGGCCTGGGCTCGCTTTACATTGGACATGCCCAGTTTTTAGGTCCACGTTAACCATGTCCGAGGCGCCAACCCAAGGCGCTCGGGTTTTCAATATTTGGAACTCACTGATCGGGACCAACTTGAGTGCCCCGTTCGCGGTCCGAAGCAAGTCGGACGGAAGGAGTTCGCTATGCGCACCCTCGTACAGCCAGCGCCCGCGTCGCGTTGCGTCCTCTGCAGCGGGGAACTGCGGCTCAAGCTGATTGAACCAGCCGATCGTGAGTTTGAACTCGACTATCAGATTTACGTCTGCGTGAGCTGCGGCCACGAGCAATCGTACGCTGTGGCCCATGACCACTATGCCCCTCACGCAAAGGCCGCCTAGAGCGGAACCCGAGCGAAGCCCGTGGGCGGAAGTGCGCAGCGTATTCCGCCACCTTCCCTCGCGATGCCCGACGTGCGTTCCTCCTCTCCCGAGGGGAGAGGGCCACGCGCCTTGGAGCGCAAGCGACTTAGGCGCGTGGGGTGAGGGCGTACGGACCCTCGTGAGGCAATATCCCTCACCCGCTCGGCTCACGCTCGCGACCTCTCCAACCAAAGCCGGATGTTTCCGACTTTGGCCGTATTGACGCCAAACACGGGCAAGCCCGTGTTTGGCGGGAGAGGTGGAAGCCCGCAGGGCGGAACAACGAAGCGTAGTCCGCCGGTTTCTTCTCGCGACGCCCGACGCGCGTTCCTCCTCTCCCGAGGGGAGAGGGCCACGCGCCTTATGAGCGTAAGCGAGTTAGGCGCGTGGGGTGAGGGCGTACGGACCCTCGTGAGGCATGGTCCCCTCACGCGCTCGGCTCACGCTCGCGACCTCTCCAACCAAAGTCGGGTGTTCCCGACTTTGGCAGTATTGACGCCAAACACTGGCAAGCCCGTGTTTAGTGGGAGAGGTGAAGGCGGTGCCTGTCGCGCTTCTCTAAAAAAGAAAGTTATCCCCCTCTCCCGAACCGCCCCCATATTGATCGACATCCTCGCTCAAGAGGGGCGCCGACCGGTGGCGACCTTAGGTGGAGCGGGGAGCGGTGCCCCCGCGCTCCGGATTCGCAGTCCGGCCCTCGGGGCGTCCCCGGCGGGACCGTCGGCACTACGACCGGGCGCCCTCAGGGCCTAAGCCCCCTGAATCCGGGGGTGCAGCGCCTGCCGGGAGACGGAAGAAAATCGCCGCGGCGGGCGCTCGGGTAGAGTGCCCCCAATCCTTGCGGAGTAACCGCACGGCATTCGCCGGGCGCCCGCCACCCCCCCTTTTTGCCTTCGGGCATGGGGCAAGCTCTTTGAAATCCACATCACCCGGTCGCAACGCGGCGCGGGAACGGAGAGCCGTGACCTGTTCGCGTCATGGCTGGGCGTCGCAACACGGCACCTGAACCCTCCCCCCAAAGGGCAGATTCGCTGAGCCCGCGGCGGCCGCATGTGAAAGCAAACCATCGCTCACCCCCGCCCATTGCTATTCCCCCCGCCGCCACCTATGTGCAGAGAGTTCAAGATTTGCTCTGCCTTGCTGCAGCTACCCCGATTGGGGCTTCCTCAAGTCAACGCGAAACTCGGATAGGACCGGCTGGCGAATGGTCGCCGGCCACAATGACGCGTTGCCGCGTTACACCAAAAGGAAGTGCGCCACATGGCGACTGGTACCGTGAAATTCTTTAATACCCAGAAGGGCTTTGGCTTCATCGAGCCGACCGACGGATCGAAGGACGTGTTCGTCCACATCTCCGCCGTTGAGAGCGCCGGCATGAGCACGCTGAACGAAGGCCAGAAGCTCAGCTTCGACGTCGTCAGCGAGCGTGGCAAGACCAACGCCGCCAATCTGCAGAACGTCTGACCTCCGGTCCGATCTGCATAGACTGATTAAGCCCGGCGCCTCGCGCCGGGCTTTTTGATTCGGCCGAGCGGTCCGGGCGTCCCAGGATTATCCCCTCCGGAATGCCTTCGGCATTTCGATCCCCGGTCAGGTCGGGGAGGCGCCCTCCGCTCGACGGAAAGGCTGGTCCGGCCGCGGGTTCCGCTCTGGCCGTCCCGCGCCGCCGCGGCCACCCTCCCCCGGTCGCCCATTGTATTTTGCCCCGTCACCGACTATATGCACCGCGTTCCAGATTTGCTCTGCCTTGCTGCAGCTACCCCCGGTGGGGGCTTCCTCAGGTCAACGCGAACTCGGATACGACCGCCGGCGAATGGTCGCTGGCCACAACGACGCGTCGCCGCGTTACAACAAGGAAGATCGCCACATGGCTACAGGTACCGTGAAATTCTTCAACACCCAGAAGGGCTTTGGCTTCATCGAGCCGACCGACGGTTCGAAGGACGTGTTCGTCCACATCTCCGCCGTCGAGCGCGCCGGCATGAGCACGCTGCGTGAGGGCCAGAAGGTCAGCTTCGACGTGGTCAGCGAGCGCGGCAAGACCGCCGCCGCGAACCTCCAGGAAGCCTGATCGCCGGCCCAGGCCGCATAGGCTAACGAGCCCGGCGCCCATCGCGCCGGGCTTTTTGTTTTCGCCGACCCGACGAAGACCTGCAGCGAAGGAGACCGGCCAATGCCCTTCAGGCCCAACTACCGCCAGGCGCGGGGCGAGCGCGATCGCGCCAAGCAGAACAAGAAGCAGGAAAAGCTGCGCAAGCGCGAAGAGGATGCCGCCGCCCGCAAGAGCGAGCACGAGCCCGCGGAAAACGCGGCGGACGCCCCTGCCGCCGAATCCGCCCCGCAGAGCGGGAGCGGCGAAGAAGTGTAGATGCCGGTTTCCGCGGCACACCGCCCGATCCCGCAGGAGCGCGCGCCATGCTGATCGGTTTTCTCGTCTTCTCTCAGGTCCAGCAGCTCGACCTCACTGGCCCCTACGAAGTGCTCGCCTCGTGGCGCGAGACCGAGGTACGGCTGGTCGCCAGAAGCCGCGACCCGGTCGTCTCGGCGACCGGCCTGAAGCTGACGCCCGACGTCACCTTTGCCGACTGTCCGCAGCTCGACGTGATCTGTGTTCCCGGCGGCGACGGGGTCAATCCGCTGCTCGGCGACGCCGAGACGCTGGCCTTCCTGCGCCGTCAGGCGGCAGGCGCACGCTTCGTCACCTCGGTGTGCACCGGTGCATTGCTGCTTGGCGCAGCCGGTCTGCTCCGCGGCAAGCGTGCCACCACCCATTGGGCCTCACACGAATTCCTGGCCGCTTTCGGCGCCATTCCCGTCCAGGCGCGCGTCGTGCGCGACGGTAACCTGATGACCGGCGGCGGGGTCACGGCGGGGATCGACTTCGCGCTGACGCTGGTTGAGGAGCTTGCCGGCCGCCCGGTCGCCGAGGCCATCCAGCTCAATCTCGAATATGCCCCGGCGCCGCCTTTCGATGCCGGTCGCCCCGACACCGCCCCAACGGCGGTGGTCGAGCGGATGCGTGCGCTCACCGCAACCCGGCGTGCCGAGCGCGCGGCTCTGGTAGCCGCGGCCGCAGAGCGGCTTGCGGCAATGCCGTGAGCGTCCCGAGGCGGCTTTGCCGGGAACGCGCGAATCGGACTTCAGTTGGCCTTGTCGCCGGCGATCTTGCGGATACCCACCAGGTCGCCCGCCTCGATCGCCGCGCGCATGTCGGCGACCAGAATCGCCGCCTGTTGCGAGACGACGGCGGCGGAGGCGGCCTGGACCACCGGCGCCCCCTGGATGGTGACGTGGGTCCGCCCGGTGCGTTCCATCATCTCGGCCGGAGACGGTCGCGGCGTCTGTTCGCGCTCGCCGCCGCTGCCGACGACGACGTCGCCGATGCCGGTACCGCCGCCGGTGACCGCGGTGGCCGCCGGCATGCTGGCCGTCTTCGCCTGACCGCCGCAGACCTCGTTCAGCGCCTTCAGCGCCGCATCGGCGGCATCGACCTTGGCCGTCAGGTCGGCGAGCACGATCGGATCGGCGCTCGCCTGCGCCAGAACGTCACCGACCGCCGCGCTCAAGCCGGCGCGCATGCTCGCACAGTCGCCGTCAGCCAATGCCGGTGCTCCGGTCATCGCCAATCCCGCCACGCCCGCCAGTACAACCAGGAAGGTTCGCATTGCTGGTCCGCCATTGTTGGATTCGATCGGCAATACCTAGGAACCCCCTACGGCCGCAAAATGGCCGAACCGGGGTCATTCTGCAGCCCTGCGGCCGATGACCATGGCCGAATGACGGCGTTCGGCAGCTCCCCGGCCGCGTCGCAGCAGGTCGTGCCGGCATTTCTCGCCTGTCATTCGTTCGGGCACGGAACGGTCGGTGCAACACCGTCCGGGTGCCCGTGCATGATCCATTGGCCGTTCTTGCATATCCAGTCGTCCTCGCCGGCAAGCATGCGGGCGGCAAGGACGCCAAACACGACGATCACAAGCACGACGAAGATGGCCCGGGCACCGAAATGTCGGTCATGCTGAAAGCGATCGGGATGGCCGGCAATAACGGGACGCATGGCGGCTGCTCCGGTCACGGGCACTGACCGGACATCAGGAAACACCGTTCTGTGCCGATTTGATGGCCAGGCGCGAGCCCGTCAGCCGCCCTATTTTACGCTTGAGAAGGTCGTCGGCGCCAGGAACTGGTTGGAAACGGTCTCGACGATCGGGCCGTCCGCCTCGCTGGCGTTCCTCGCCGCCACCCACTCCGGATCGCCGACGAAGGCGGGCCATTTGGCCTCGCGCTCGGCCATCGACTCCCAGGCCAGAAGATAGGTCAGGTCGTTGTTCGATTCGCCGATAACGGTTGTCCAGAAGCCGGCCTGGCGGATGCCGTGCTTCTCCCAGAGCTTGAGCGTCGCCGTCTCGAAACGGTTGAGCAGGGCCGGCAGGCGGCCGGGCACGCAGCGATAGACGCGCAGTTCGTAGATCATGTCGGGTGCTTCCGTCGTAGGGCCGTCGTCGGTTGAAACGCCGTCAGACCAGCCGGCTCTGCTCCACCGCCGCAGCGATGAACGAGGCGAAGAGCGGGTGCGGTGTGAGCGGCTGCGACTTCAGCTCGGGGTGATACTGCACGCCGACGAACCAGCGGTGGCCTTCCAGCTCGACCGTCTCCGGCAGGAGCCCGTCGGGCGACATGCCGGCGAAGTGCAGCCCCAGGGCCTCCAGCCGGTCGCGATAGGTGATGTTGATCTCGTAGCGGTGGCGGTGACGCTCGGAAATCTCCGTGGCGCCGCCATAGACGCGGCTGATCAGGCTGCCCGGCTGGAGCATCGCCGGATAGGCGCCGAGCCGCATGGTGCCGCCGAGGTCGCCGTCCGCGGCGCGCTTCTCGAGCTGGTTGCCGCGCAGCCATTCGGTCATCAGGCCGACCACCGGCTCCGGCGTCGGGCCGAACTCGGTCGACGACGCCTTTGCGAGGCCGAGCAGGTTGCGCGCCGCCTCGACCACCGCCATCTGCATGCCGAAACAGATGCCGAAATAGGGCACGCCGCGGGTGCGAGCGAAGTTGGCAGCGGCGATCTTGCCTTCCGATCCGCGCTCGCCGAAGCCGCCGGGCACCAGGATGCCGTTCACCCCTTCCAGCCACGGCGCCGGGTCCTGCTTCTCGAAGACCTCCAACTCGATCCACTCGATATCGACCTCGACCTTGTTGGCGATGCCGCCGTGCCGCAGCGCCTCGGTCAGCGACTTGTAGGCGTCCTTGAGGCCGGTGTACTTGCCGACCACGGCGATGGAAACCTTGCCCTCCGGATTGCGGATGGTCTCCGCCAGCGTGTGCCAGCGCGAAAGGTCGGGGCTCGGCGGCGCCTCGAGGCCGAAGGCGGCCAGCACCTCGTCGTCGAGATGCTCGCCGTGATAGGCCACCGGCGCGTCGTAGATGTGCGGCAGGTCGAGCGCCTGGATGACGGCCGACTCGCGCACATTGCAGAACAGCGACAGCTTGCGCCGCTCTTCCTTGGGGACCGGCCGGTCGGCGCGCACCAGCAGGATGTGCGGCTGGATGCCGATCTGGCGCAACGCCGACACCGAGTGCTGGGTCGGCTTGGTCTTCAGTTCGCCTGCCGTGGCGATATAGGGCATCAGCGTCAGGTGGATGAAGACCGCATGGTTGCGCGGCAGGTCGTTGCCGAGCTGGCGGATCGCCTCGAAGAACGGCAGGCCCTCGATGTCGCCCACCGTGCCGCCGATCTCGCACAGCACGAAATCGACGTCCTCGTTGCCGGCCAGGATGAACGACTTGATCGCGTCGGTGACGTGCGGGATCACCTGCACCGTGCCGCCGAGATAGTCACCGCGCCGCTCCTTGGCGATGATCTCCTGATAGATGCGGCCGGTGGTGATGTTGTCCATCCTGGTCGCCGGGCGCCCGGTGAAGCGCTCGTAGTGGCCAAGATCGAGATCGGTCTCGGCACCGTCGTCGGTGACGTAGACCTCGCCGTGCTGATACGGGCTCATCGTGCCCGGATCGACGTTGAGATAGGGGTCGAGCTTGCGCAGACGCACGTGATAGCCACGCGCCTGCAGAAGCGCACCGAGTGCTGCCGAAGCGATGCCTTTTCCCAGGGAGGAAACCACGCCGCCGGTGATGAAGACGTACCGCGCCATGGGCCCCGATCCTATCCCCTGCCCGCGTGATTCGCGGAGTCGAAATCGCGTCTGCGCCAAACAAAAAGGTGCAGGCCCCGGCGGGTGAGGGTTCGCGTCGGGTGCCGTCGTCGGATCGTCATGCTCGTTACGGCGAGGTGGCGGGAGCCTGGGAACCAGCCGGAGCCGTCGGCCCGGTCGTGTCGGGCACCACGCTCTTCGGCGTCGCGGTGCCAGCCGGCGGGCCGCTGGTGTAGCGGTTCAGCTGGTCCAGGATGCCGCTGCCGTTGCCGGTCGTCCCGCTGTCGCCTGCCGCAGCCGGCGTCCCGCTGTTGCCGGTGGTCGGCGCCGTCGCGGGGGTCGTCGGTGTGGCCGGCGTGGTCGGGACCGTCTGGGCGGCCGGCGTGGTGTCCAGAATCGCGGTCGGCGGGGCGTTCATGCGCGCCAGGATCGACATCGCCAATGACGTGACGAAGAAGATCCCGCCCAGAATGGTGGTGGCGCGGGTGAGCACGTTGCCCTGGCCGCGCATGGACATGAACTGGTCGCCGCCGCCCATGCCAAGGGCGCCGCCTTCCGAACGTTGCAGCAGCACGACCGCCACAAGGGCCACAACCGCCATCAAATGAATGACGATGACAACAGTATCCATCAGGCTATCCGAATTCGGGGTTGCGCGCCTTTTACACGATCAGGACGGGCGGCACCAGAGCCGCCGCCCGGGCAAAAGAATTTAGCGGCAGGCAGCCACAATCGTGAGGAAATCCGCGGCTTTGAGGCTGGCGCCACCGACCAGAGCGCCATCGACGCCGGGAAGCGCCATAATGGTCTCGGCATTGTCCGGCTTGACCGAGCCGCCATAGAGGATCCGGATTGCATCCGCCTGCTCCCGTCCGAGCCGGCCCGCCAGCTCGGCCCTTATATGGGCATGTGCAGCGACAATGTCGTCATTTGATGGCGTGAGACCGGTTCCGATCGCCCACACGGGTTCATAAGCGATCACCAGCTTGTCGGCGGTGGCACCTTCGGGCACCGATCCCGCGACCTGCCGGCTGAGCACCGCCTCGGTCTGTCCGCCGCGGCGTTCTGCCTCAGTCTCGCCGATGCACAGGATCGCCGTCAGCCCGGCCCGCCACGCGGCTTCCGCCTTGGCGCGCACCTCGGCGTCGGTTTCGCCATGGTCGGTGCGCCGCTCCGAGTGGCCGACGATGACCATGCTGCCGCCCGCGTCGGCGATCATTTCCGCTGCAATATCACCGGTATGGGCGCCTTTTGCGGCGGCGTGGCAGTCCTGTCCGCCGATCGCCACGGCCGAACCGGTCGCCGCCTCGGCGGCTGCCGGGATCAACGTTGCCGGCGGGCAGACCGCCACTTCGCACGCCGCACCGGCGGCACCGGCCACGATCGCCTGCAATTCAGGCAGGCTCTCCCGCATACCGTTCATCTTCCAGTTACCGGCAGCGAGTTTCATACGTCCAGACATAATCGTCCTAGCTCCTCTTAAATCGATGACAGCCCTAGCCGAAATCCTTAACAAAAGCACTGTGCCTTTGGCGTTCGCGCGCGCCCTGTTTGCGGAAGATCAAGGCATTGCCGCCGGGGCCGCGCTAGCCGGACCCCGTGTTGTTGGTCGCAAGTCTCACAAACGGAAAAGGTCTCAGGATCGGAACATGATGAACGCCCGCGACCTGATGAACGACGACGTTGTGGCGGTGACACCCACCACGCCGCTCCGCGAAGTTGCCAGAACGCTCCTCGGTCACCGCATCAGCGCAGTCCCGGTAGTCGACGAAAGCGGCACGCTCGTCGGCATAGTCAGCGAAGGCGACCTGGTCGGCCGCAAGCGGACCGAACGCGAAACCAACAGCGAGTGGTGGCTCCAGCGCCTCGCCGAGGGTGAGGAGCTCAATACGAATTTCCTGCAGCATCTGCAGGGCCCGCTCGCCGTTGCCCGCGAGGTGATGTCGAGCCCGGTGCTGACCGTCAGCGAAGACACCCGCGCCGACCAGATCGCCGCCATCATGGCCGAGCACCGCGTCAAGCGGCTGCCGGTGATCCGCGACGGCCGCCTCGTCGGCATCGTCCGCCGCGCCGATCTTCTGCGTTCGGTCGGCGGTGGCGAATTCGAGCCGGTGCCGCTGCCGCCCGAGCCGCGCGCCAAGGCGCCCTGGCAGCAGAAGGGCAACGGCAAGGCGCACGACATGGACGGACCGGCGCAGGTGAAGACCGGCGCCCATATTGCCGGGCACCCCCAGGACAACCGCCCGGAAGGCGAATTGTCGGTCAACGATTTCCGCCACCTCGTCACCCATCACAAGGAGGAGCTGGACGCCCAGCGCTCCCGTGCGCGCGAAATCGAAGCCGAGATACACAAGCGCGACGTCCACCGCCTGATCGACACGCACATCTCCGAAAAGGAATGGAACCGGCTCGTCCACAACGCCCGCGAGGCGGCTGAGCACGGCCAGACCGAATACCTGCTTCTGCGCTTCCCCCATCAGCTGTGCAGCGACAACGGCCGGGCGGTAAATGCGCCCGATCCCGAATGGCCGCGGACTCTGCGTGGCGAGGCCGCCGAGATGTATCTGCGCTGGGAGCGCGAGCTGCGTCCGCGCGGCTTCCACCTGACGGCGCGCGTCGTCGATTTCCCCGACGGCATACCGGGCGATATCGGCCTCTTCCTTGTCTGGGGCGAATAGGGCGCTTGCGCAGCGCGCCGGCTGCCATCATGCGACAGTCGGCGCGCTTGGCGCGGCGGCTGCCGGGCGTCATGGTGCGCCGGAACCCTCCCCGTTCCTGAACCGGTAATCCCATGACTTCAATGCTTTTTTCGCCGCTCACCGTCGGCGGCATGACCGTGCCCAACCGAATCGCCGTGGCACCCATGTGCCAGTTTTCCGCCGACGACGGCTCGGCCAACGACTGGCATCTGCAACACTGGATGTCGCTGGCCATGTCGGGCGCCGGCATGATCACCCTCGAAGCGACGGCGATTGAGCGTCACGGCCGCATCACCCACGGCTGCCTCGGCCTCTATTCCGACCACAACGAGGCGGCCGCCCAGCGCACGCTCGCTGCGGCCCGCCGGGTGGCGCCCACCGGCACCCGCTTTGGTATCCAGATCGGCCATGCCGGCCGCAAGGCGTCCGTCCATCGTCCCTGGCAGGGCGGCGGCCCGCTGCGGGCGGAAGAGGACGCCTGGCAGACCGTGGCGCCCTCGGCCATCCCCTTCGCGCCCGGCTGGCATGTGCCCCAGGCGCTCGACGAGAACGGCATCCAGCGCCTCATCAGCGCCTGGGCCAACGCCGCCGAACGGGCGGTGCGCGCCGGTTTCGACTTTATCGAGATCCACGGCGCCCACGGCTATCTGCTGCATGAGTTCCTGTCGCCGCTGTCCAACCGGCGCAGCGATCACTGGGGCGGCTCGCTGGAGAACCGCATGCGCTTCATCGTCGCGGTGACCAAGGCCGTCCGCGCCGTCGTCCCGGCGTCCGTGATGGTCGGTGCGCGCCTGTCGGCGAGCGACTGGACCGAGGGTGGCTTCACCATCGATGAGGCCGTCGAGGTCTCGCGGGCGCTCAAGGATGCCGGTGCCGCCTATATCTGCGCGTCGAGCGGCGGCGGCGTCCATGACGCCAAGATCCCGCTGACACCCGGCTACCAGGTGCCCTTCGCCGAGCGCATCCGCAAGGAAGCCGGCATCATCACCCGCGCCGTCGGCCTCATCGACGACCCGCATATGGCCGAGGCGATCGTCGCCGAAGGCAAGGCCGATCTGGTGGCGCTGGGGCGTCCCCTGCTTGCCGATCCGCGCTGGCCGTGGCGGGCGGCGGTGGCCCTCGGAGAGCCCCTCCACGTTGCGCCGCAATACATGCGCAGCACCCCGTTCATCGAAAGATGGGTGGCACCGAGCACCTGACGGCTATCGGCCGATTGCCGCAATAGCCTGAAATTCCGGGCTTTTTGGCGCACCCGCGGCCGCGCGACAATGCCTTGCGGCGGCGGGGGCGGCCACCCTATTATCCGCGCCGAAAAACCAGCGCGCCCGACACGGCTGCCGCCGAGGACAAATATGCTCGATACACTACGCAAGCTGACTTCCGGATGGATCGTCCAGATCCTGATGCTGCTCCTCGTGGTCAGCTTCGGCGTCTGGGGTGTGGCCGACGTCTTCAGGGGCTACAGGGCCAACGACATCGCCAAGGTCGGCAGCATCAATCTCACCGGGGCCGAGTTCCGCCGCCGGTTCGATCTGGCCGTCCGGCAGCTCAACCAGCAGTTCGGCAAGCAGTTCACCTCGGAAGAGGCGGCTCAGCTCGGCGTCCCCAGCCAGGTGCTCAGCCAGATGATCGCCGAAGCGACGCTTGACGATACCGCGCACGCCATGGGCATCAGCATTTCGCCCGAGACGGTCGGCCGTCTGATCCGCGAGGATCCCAACCTGCGCGGGCCGAGCGGCCAGTTCGACCGCACCACCTTCGCCCAGATCGCCCAGACGCAGGGGCTGAACGAGGACGACCTGGTGCTGCTGCTCAAGGCCGACTACATCCGCAACCAGCTCAATCAGGGGCTCGTCGGCGAGGTCACTGTCCCCGAGACGATCATTCAGGCGATCGGCGAGTATCGCGACAATTCCCGCAAGGTCAGCTATGTCGTGGTGGCCGCGCCGCCGACGAGCGACATCGCCGATCCCTCCGAGACCGACCTCTCCGCCTATTTCGACGCCAACAAGAGCGCCTACAAGGCGCCCGAATATCGCGCGATCTCGTATCTCGTCCTGAGCCCCGAGACGACCGCCAAGCCCGCGGACGTGACCGACGCGGAGGCACAGAAGCGCTACGACGAGCAGAAGACCCGCTTCGTCACGCCCGGCACCCGCCATGTCGAGCAGATCGTCTTCAAGGACAAGGCCGACGCCGAGGCCGCGGCCAAGGAGCTTGCCGCCGGCAAGACCTTCGACGACCTGGTTGCCGAGCGCAACCTCAAGACCTCCGATGTCGACCTCGGCGTGGTGACCAAGGACAAGATCGTCGATCCGGCGGTCGCCGATGCCGCTTTTGCCATGGCCGATGCCGGCGTCACCGGCGTCATCGACGGGCGCTTCGGCCCGGTGATCGTGCGCGTCAGCAATATCGTACCCGAAGTCGTCAAGCCCTTCGCCGAGGTCAAGGACCTGCTCAAGAAGGAAATTGCGGCCGAGCAGGCGGCCAAGGACATCATCGCCACGCGCGACGCCATTGAGGATGTCCGCGCCGGCGGCGCCAAGCTCGAAGAGGTTGCCCAGAAATACGGGTTGAAGCTGATCAACGTCGCCGAAGTCGATCAGTCGGGCAAAGGGCCGGATGGCAAGGCAATCGCCGACCTTCCCAGCGCGGTCGTGCAGGCCGCCTTCCAGTCCGATGTCGGCATGGAGAACAATCCGATCGAGCCGACCCGCAACACCTTCATCTGGTACGACGTCACCCAGGTGATGCCGGCGCACGACCGCACGCTCGCCGAGGTCCGCGACAAGGTGGTCGCCGCCTGGAAGGATGCCGAGCGCCAGAAGAAAGCCGCCGAACAGGCCGACGCGCTGAAGGCCAAGCTGGCCACCAACGGCGGAGACATCGCCAAGGTGGCGGCCGACGCCGGTCTCGAGGTGAAGACGGCGGACAAGCTGACGCGCGGCGCGCCGGCGACCGAAGACCTCTCCGCCGCCGCGATCGCTGCCGTCTTCGACGGGCCCAAGGGCTATGCCGCCGTCGCCGACGGCATCGACGCCATGCACAAGGTCCTGTTCGTGGTCGACGACACCACCGTGCCGACCTTCAACAAGGACGACCCGCAGCTCGCCCAGATCAAGACCCAGCTCGACAACCAGTTCATCAACGACCTGCTGGCCGCCTACGTCGCCGAGCGCCAGAGCAAGATCGACATCCAGATCAACCAGGCCGCCCTCTCCGCGGCGCTGGGTCTCAACCAGACCCAGTGACGCCGGGGGCCCTGTCATGCTGGTCGAACCCGCTCTCGACGACTTCGCGCGTGCCTATGACGGCGGCACGCCGCAGGTGGTGTGGACGCGGCTTGTCGCCGACCTCGAGACGCCGGTCTCGGCCATGCTCAAGCTGTCGGCGAAGCGGGCCAACTGCTTCCTGCTCGAATCGGTCGAGGGCGGCGCCGTGCGCGGCCGCTATTCGATCATCGGCATTGAGCCGGACCTGATCTTCCGCTCCTTCGGGGCACGCGCCGAGATCAACCGCGCACCCGCCGCCGACCGTGACCGCTACGAGCCGATGGCGGAACCGGCGCTGGAGGCGCTGCGCACCGTCATCGCCGAATCCCACATCCACCTGCCCCACAGCCTGCCGCCCATGTCGGCCGGCGTCTTCGGCTATCTCGGCTACGACATGGTCCGCCAGATGGAGACGCTGCCCGAGCCCAACCCCGACCCGCTCGGCTTCCCCGACGCCATCATGATCCGGCCGACCGTCATCGTCGTCTTCGACGCGGTCAAGGACGAGATCACCATCGTCACGCCGGTCCGCCCCGAGGCCGACACGAGCGCGGCGCAGGCCCACGCCCGCGCCATCGACCGGCTGACCGCCGTCGTCGATGCCCTCGACGCGCCGCTCGACAAGTCCGCCGACATGGCCGAGTTCAACCCGGACGTCCCGGTCGTCTCCAACACGCCGCGCGAGCGCTATCTCGACATGGTCAAGCGCGCCAAGGAGTACATCGCCGCCGGCGACATCTTCCAGGTGGTGCTGTCGCAGCGCTTCGAGGCGCCCTTCGACCTGCCGCCCTTCGCCCTCTACCGGGCGCTTCGCCGCACCAACCCCTCGCCTTTCCTCTACTATCTCGACTTCGGCGACTTCGCCATTGCCGGCTCCAGTCCGGAGATCCTGGTGCGCGTGCGCGACGGCGAGGTGACCATAAGGCCGATCGCCGGTACGCGACCGCGTGGGCGAACGCCGGAGGAGGACAAGGCGCTCTCCGCCGAGCTGCTTGCCGACCCCAAGGAGCGCGCCGAGCACCTGATGCTGCTCGACCTCGGCCGCAACGATGTCGGCCGCGTCGCCGAGATCGGCTCGGTCAGGGTCACCGACCAGTTCTTCCTGGAATACTACAGCCAGGTCATCCACATCGTGTCGAACGTGATCGGCAAGCTCGCGCCCGAACACGACATGCTCGATGCGCTGGCCGGCGGCTTCCCGGCCGGCACCGTCTCCGGCGCGCCCAAGGTGCGCGCCATGGAGATCATCGACGAGCTGGAGCTGGAGAAGCGCGGCATCTATGCCGGCTGCGTCGGCTATTTCTCCGCCGACGGCGCCATGGATTCCTGCATCATTCTGAGGACCTCGGTGGTCAAGGACGGCAAGATGTACGTCCAGGCGGGCGCCGGCATCGTTGCCGATTCCGTGCCCGAGAAGGAGCACGCCGAGTGCGAGGCCAAGGCCCGCGCCCTCTTCCGCGCGGCGGAAGAAGCGGTCAGGTTTGCCTCAAGTGTCGGCCGAGGGCAGTAGGCGCCGTCAGGCGCGCGTCGCAATCAGCACGCCGCTGCCGATCATCACGCTGCCGGCAACGCGGTTCATCAACCGCGCCGCCCGGGTCGAGCGGAACCAGCGGGCAGCGGCGCCGGACAGCACCGCGTAGCCGCCCATCGCAATGAGATTGTTGGTCAGCGCGATCGCCAGGATGACGGCATAGTCGAGCGGCCGCAGCCGGTGGATATCGAGCAGAAGCGGCATCAGGCTGGCGTAGAAGAGAAGCGCCTTGGGATTACCGAAAGCGATCGCCGCTCCGACCAGGAACTGCCGCGACAGCCGCGCCTGTGCCTGCGGCAGGTCCCCGACCGGTTTGCCCGCCGAGCGCCACATCCGGTAGCCGAGCAGGACCAGATAGAGCGCGCCGGCATATTTGAGGGCGACGAACAGCCAGCCGAACGTCTGGGCAATCGCAGTGAGCCCGACCAGCACGACGCTGACCAGCGCGACGTCGGCCACGGCGATGCCCAGCGCACAGGCGAGCGCGCTGCGCGTACCGCGGCCGATGCCGCTGGAGATCACCGTCAGCATCGCGGGGCCCGGCATTGCCGACGCCACAAGGTGCGCGAGCGCATAGGCAATCAGCGCGGCGAGCGACATCGCGCGACCTTTCCCAGACAGTCTGAATGCACCACAGGATTGCGCCCGTCGCGTGCCCTCGGCAATTCGCCGGGAGTACGGCATAGTGCCTCACCTGACGGCTGCCCCGAGCGGGAACAATCCGGAAACGTCGGGCCGCCGCCGTCAAGGCGTGTCTCTTGCATCCGATCTTGCATCAGAGCCGACAAAATGAGACAGCACCGCCATGACCGTTCTCGTCATCGATAACTACGACAGCTTCACCTACAACCTCGTCCACTACATCGGCGAGCTGGGGGCGAAACTGGCCGTGCGCCGCAACGACAAGATCACCGTCGACGAGGTGATGGCGATGGACCCGGAGGCGATCGTGCTCTCCCCCGGCCCGTGCACCCCCAACGAGGCCGGCATCTGCCTGTCGCTGATCGAGCGCGCCGGCCCGGAAATCCCGATCTTCGGCGTCTGCCTCGGCCATCAGTCCATCGGCCAGGTCTATGGCGGCGCCATCGTGCGCGCGCCGACCCTCATGCACGGCAAGGTCTCGACCATCAGCCACACCGGGCGCGGCGTCTTCCGCGGCATCAACACCAGCTTCCAGGCGACCCGCTATCACTCGCTCACCATCGCCCCGGAGACCGTACCGGACGTTCTCGAGGTGACCGCCCACGCCGAGGATGGCGTCATCATGGGCGCCATGCACAGGACCCATCCGGTCCACGGCGTGCAGTTCCATCCGGAGTCGATCGCTTCCGAGCACGGCCACCTGATCCTCAAGAATTTCCTCGACATCGCCGCCGCCTGGAACGCCAAGCACCGCGCGGTGAAATCCGTCGCGTAAAAGGGGCAGAAATGGCTGATCTCAAGGCCACTATCGGCAAGGTCGCCGCCGGCGAGCGGCTTTCCCGCGCGGAGGCTGAAGCTGCCTTCGACATCATCATGTCGGGCGATGCCACGCCGGTTCAGATCGGCGCCTTTCTGACCGGCCTCAGGCTGCGCGGCGAGACCGTCGACGAGATCGCCGGGGCGGTTGCCACCATGCGCTCCAAGATGACCCCGGTCGAAGCGCCGGCCGACGCCATCGACGTGGTCGGCACCGGGGGCGACGCCTCGGGCAGCTACAACATCTCCACCGCCTCCGCCTTCGTCGTTGCCGGCGCGGGCGTGCCGGTCGCCAAGCACGGCAACCGCGCGCTCTCCTCAAAGTCCGGCGCCGCCGACACGCTTGGCGCGCTCGGCGTCAAGATCGACCTGACGCCGCAAGAGGTCAGCACCTGCATCCGTGAGGCCGGCATCGGCTTCATGTTCGCCCCGGCCCACCATTCGGCCATGCGCCATGTCGGCCCGGCCCGCGCCGAGCTTGGCTTCCGCACCGTCTTCAACCTCATCGGCCCGCTCTCCAACCCGGCCAGCGTCAGGCGCTACCTGCTCGGCGTCTTCTCGCCCGACTGGGTCGAGCCGCTCGCCAATGTGCTTTCGAGCCTCGGCGCCGAATCCGCCTGGGTGGTGCATGGCGACGGCGGCCTCGACGAGATGTCACCCTCCGGCGAGACCAAGGTCGCCCGGCTCAAGGACGGCAAGGTCACCACCTTCACCGTCACCCCGGCGGACGCCGGCCTCAAGAGCTGGCCCTTCGCGGCGATCAAGGGCGGCGACGCCGCCCACAATGCCGAGGCGCTGAAGGCGGTGCTTGCCGGCGAGAAAAACGCCTATCGCGACACGGTGCTGCTCAATGCCGGCGCCGCGCTGGTGATTGCCGGCCGCGCCGAGGATCTCAGAGAGGGCGCCGCGATGGCCGCCGAGAGCATCGACACGGGCAAGGCGGCCGACCGCCTCGCCCTGCTGATCGCGGTCTCCAACGCCTGAGCGGCCGAATGAGCGACATCCTCAAAACCATCGAGGAAGCCAAGCGCGCCGAGATCGCGGCGGCCAAGCAGGCGACGCCGCAGGCCGACATCGAGGCCCACGCAAAGAACCAGCCGCCCGCCCGCGGCTTTCTTGCCGCGATCGAGCGCACCATCGCCGACGGCCGCCCGGCGCTCATTGCCGAGATCAAAAAGGCGAGCCCTTCCAAAGGCCTGATCCGTGAGGATTTCGACCCGCCGAGCCTGGCAGCGGCCTACAAGGCCGGCGGCGCCACCTGCCTCTCGGTGCTGACCGACAACCGCTTCTTCCAGGGTGGCGCCAGCGATCTGGTCTCCGCGCGCCACGCGGTCGACCTGCCGGCGATCCGCAAGGATTTCATGTTCGAGCCCTATCAGGTGTTCGAAGCCCGCGCACTCGGCGCCGACTGCATCCTCATCATCCTGGCCGCGCTCAGCGATGCCGACGCCCAGGCGCTGGAGGCCACCGCCCACGACCTCGGCATGGACGTGCTGATCGAGGTCCACAACGGCGAGGAACTCGACCGCGCGCTCACCATGAAATCGCGCCTGGTCGGCATCAACAACCGCAACCTGCGCACCTTCGAAACCAGGCTTGAGGTCAGCGAGGCGCTGGCGCCGAAAGTGCCGAAGGATCGCGTTCTTGTCGGCGAGAGCGGCATCTTCACGCCCGCCGATATCGCCCGCCTACGGGCGGTCGGCATCAACACGTTCCTCGTCGGCGAGAGCCTGATGCGCGAGGCGGACGTCGCCGCCGCCACCGCCCGCCTGCTCGGTCAGCCGCTCGCCGCAGCCGGCTAAGTCATGGCCGCCCGCCGCCTCACCCATCTCGACAAGACCGGCGCCGCCAGCATGGTGGACGTCGGAGCCAAGGCCGTCACCGAGCGCCTGGCGATCGCCGAGGGCGCGGTGACCATGAAGCCCGCCACGCTCGACCTCATTGTCGCGGGCAACGCCAAGAAGGGCGACGTGATCGGTGCGGCGCGCCTGGCCGGCATCATGGCCGCCAAGCGCACCCACGAGCTGATCCCGCTCGCCCACCCGCTGGCGCTCACCTCCGTTGCGGTCGATATTGAGCCGGATAACGACCTTCCCGGCCTGCGCCTCCGCGCCACCGCCAAGGTCGCCGGCCAGACCGGCGTCGAAATGGAGGCGCTTACCGCCGTCTCGGTCGCCTGCCTCACCGTCTACGACATGGCCAAGGCAGTCGACCGCGGCATGGTCATCACCGGCATCCGCCTCGTCGAGAAGCGCGGCGGCAAGTCCGGCACCTGGACGGCTAGGGAGAAACGCAAATGAGCCCGCTCCTCCCCGTCAGCGAAGCCATCGCCCGCATCATCGTCGGCGCCGCCCCGGTATCGTCCGAATACGTTGCGCTGACCGAAGCCGCCGGACGCACGCTCGCCGAGCCCCTGAAGGCGCGCCGCGCCCAGCCGCCCTTCGACGCCTCCTCGATGGACGGCTATGCCGTCCGGGCTGCCGACATTGCCGGACTGCCCGCCACGCTCAGGCTTGTCGGAATGTCGGCCGCCGGCCGCCGCCACGAGGGCACCGTCGGCGCGGGCGAAGCCGTGCGCATCTTCACCGGCGCGCCGGTGCCGGAGGGCGCCGACGCCATCCTCATTCAGGAGAACGCCGAAGCCCGCGACGACGGCACCGTCGTCGCCAAGGCCTCGGTCTCCGCCGGGCGCCATATCCGCCGCGCCGGCCTCGACTTCCAGGAAGGCGCCGTGCTGCTCGCAGCCGGGCGCCGGCTTGCCATGCGCGAACTAGCGCTTGCCGCCGCGGGCGGCAACGCCCAGCTTTCCGTCCGTCGCCGCCCGCGGGTCGCCATCATTGCCACCGGCGACGAACTGGTTCCGCCCGGCGAGGTGCCAGCGCCGGACCAGATCTTCGCCGCCAGCTCGCCCGGCCTGGCCGCTTACGTGAATTCCTTAGGCGGCGAAGCACATGACTTCGGCATCGTCTCCGACGACCGCGGCGCCATCACCAGGGCGGTCAAGCAGGCGCTCGCGCTCCCTGCCGACGTGGTGCTGACCATCGGCGGTGCCTCGGTCGGCGATCACGATCTGGTTCAGGATGCGCTGACCGAAGCCGGGCTGACGCTCGATTTCTGGCGTGTCGCCATGCGCCCGGGCAAGCCGCTGATGTATGGCCGCATCGAGGAGACCCGCGTCCTCGGCCTGCCCGGCAACCCGGTATCGAGCCTGGTCTGCGCCATCCTGTTCATGCGCCCGCTGATCGCCGCCCTTCTCGGCCAGCCGCAGCACGACCCGATCGAATCCGCTACGCTCGGCACCGATCTGGCCGAAAACGACAACCGCCAGGATTACGTCCGCGCCCGCCTCGCCACCCGTCGCGGCGAACTCCCCGCCGCCATGCCCCTGCCCCTGCAGGATTCCTCCATGCTCGGTGCGCTGGCCACCGCCGATTGCCTGATCGTGCGCCCGCCGCATGCACCGCCAGCCAAGGCCGGCGAACCCTGCCGCATCATTCTGCTGCCCTGACCGCTGCCTGCGGCGCTCCACGGCTTAAGGTTAAGAATGGTTTGCCGTGGACCGTGACGGCTTCCATCACCAGAATCAGGGGGAACAGCTGGAGGCAACGGCCATGCAGACCATTGAGCGCCGTCGCGAAAGACGTCAGATCGCCTACCTGGGCGCCGAGGTTACCTACAATCAGCAGCGTTCGGGCATGGACTGCCTTGTGCGCAACATCGCGCCGTCCGGGGCATTGGTCATGTTCGCGGACAGGACGCCTTTCCCCGAAGAGTTTGAACTGCACATCCCGCAGCGCGGCCGTTCCTTCTACGGCACGGTCATCTGGCGTCGCCTCGACCGCGCCGGACTGGCGCTTCAGCCGAACGAGAGCGAGGATTCTCTCGACGGCCGCCGCCGGGAGCGGGCACTGAAGAAAGAACGAAACGCGCTCCGCCACCGCTTCGACTCGCCCATCTGACACGCCGCCGTTCCGGCCGGCGCCGCCGCCGTCACCCCGGGGCAAACCACCGCTTTCGTCCTGCGTGCTGTTAGTCTCTCGGGCTGAAGCGTTTCGGCTCGCGAGTTTTTCATGACCATCATTCCCAAACCGCAGCACCTGGTTCCGGGCGAAGGGCGCTTCGACCTTTCGGCCGCTACCGCCATTGTCGCCGCTCCCGAGGCGGAGCCCGTGGCCGATGCACTTGCCGCGCGCCTGCGCGCGGCAACCGGATTCCCTCTGCCCGTCCGCGGCGACGCTACCGGCGCGAGCGTCGTCCGCCTCCTCCTTGATGCGGACATCCCCCACCAGGAAGGCTACCGGCTCACCGTCACCCGGGACGGCGTCGCGATCGCTGCCCGCGGTGCGGCCGGCCTCTTTTACGGATCGCAGAGCCTCCTGCAGCTCTTCGACGCCTCGCCTTTCGCACCGGCCGATCCGGCAAAGTCCGTCTGGATGCTGCCGGCGGTCCACATCGACGATCATCCGCGCTTCGCCTGGCGCGACCTCATGCTCGACACCGCCCGGCATTTCATGCCCGTCCCGTTCATCATGCGGCTGCTCGATCTGATGGCCTTCTACAAGCTCAACGTCTTCCACTGGCATCTGACGGACGACCAGGGCTGGCGGCTCGAGATCAGGAAATATCCGCGTCTGACGGAGGTCGGGGCCTGGCGCGGCGAGACCCTGGTCGGTCACCGCAATGACCGCCCGCAGCGCTATGACGGCGTCCGTCACGGCGGCTTCTACAGCCGGGACGACGTGCGCGCGGTCGTCGCTTACGCGGCCGAGCGGCACATCGCGGTCGTTCCCGAGATCGACATGCCGGGCCACATGCAGGCGGCTATCGCCGCTTATCCGGAGCTTGGCAACCTCGGCGAGCCGCTCGCGGTCATGCGGGAATGGGGCATCAGCGAGCATGTCCTCAACGTCCGCGAGGAGACCATCCGCTTCATGCAGGACGTGCTCGACGAGGTGCTGGAGCTCTTTCCGGGCCCGTATGTCCATATCGGCGGCGACGAATGCCCGAGGACGGAGTGGCGCAACAGCGAGGCGATGCGGGCCCGCATGCGGGAGCTGGGATTGCCCGACGCGGACGGGCTGCAGAGCTATTTCATCCGCCGGATGGCGCAACACCTTCAGGATCGCGGACGCAAGCCGATCGGCTGGGACGAGATACTGGAGGGCGGGCTGGCCGCAGGAGCCACCGTGATGTCCTGGCGCGGCGAAGCCGGCGGCATTGCCGCGGCCAGGGCCGGACACGACGTGGTCATGACACCCTGCCGGAGCGTCTATCTCGACTACTATCAGAGCCGGAATCGCAGCCGGGAACCGCTGGCCATCGGCGGCTGCACCACGCTGGCAACCGTGTACGGCTTCGATCCGGTTCCCGGCGCGCTCTCGGCTCGCCAGGCAAGCCACGTGCTGGGCACCGGCGCCAGGCTGTGGACCGAATACGTCCCCACGCCGAAACACGCCGAGTACATGCTCTTCCCGCGTCTCTGCGCTCTCGCCGAGGTCGCCTGGAGTCGGCAGGAGGCGCGCGACTATCGGGATTTCCTGCGGCGTCTCGACGGTCAGCGCCGCCACCTCGACGCGCTCGGCGTCAATTATCGTGAATGGGCGCGGGACTGAGGCGGTCCACGCCTTCCGCACGGTCGTGGAGCAATATGGCAATGGCAGGGAATGTGGCTGCGATCATCCGCCCGGCGCACCGGGCAGATCTCCCGGCGATCTATGGCGTCGTGCTGCAGACGGCTGACAGCGGCGGCGACGCGACCGCCCTGCATCGCCTGCCCGATGTCCAGGGAGACGTCTATGCCGGCCCTTATGTGACCTTCGAGCCCGCCCTCGCCTTCGTGCTCGAGGACGATCGGGGACTGGCTGGTTTCGTGGTCGGCGCTCTCGACTCTGCGTCGGTTCGAGGAGCGGCTGGAACGGGAGTGGTGGCCGCGGCTGCGCCGACAATACATGGCCACGGTCAGGACGCATCTGCTGCCTGACGACCTGCGGCTGCTGGAGCTGATCGACAACCCCCACCGGGCACCCGAGGCCATCCTGCAGGATTACCCGTCGCACCTGCACATCAACATCCTCCCCCGGCAGCAGGGGAAGGGACACGGCCG
This sequence comes from uncultured Alphaproteobacteria bacterium, assembly GCA_963732845.1. Taxonomy (GTDB): domain Bacteria; phylum Pseudomonadota; class Alphaproteobacteria; order Rhizobiales; family Kaistiaceae; genus CAVSRC01. The sequence goes on from CAVTBE010000017.1 coordinate 49,356, forward strand.
CCGGCTGATCGAGACATTGTTCGCTGCCCTTGCCGCCAAGGGCTCGCGTGGCGTCCATCTCTTCGCCGGCGCCCGCAACCATCCGGCCATTGCCTTCTATCGGCGCATGGGCATGACGGAATTCACCAGGGACCCGCGGACCATAGGGATGTGCCGGTCGCTGCCGCAGCCGCACGACGGCTAGCGGTGGATGTGTAGGAAATACCTGGCCGTTGCTGGATCTCTGTGGCCGCGAAAGCGGGATTTGGGCCGTCTGTCGACAAGCATGTCGCTTGGCTGACGGAACAGAAGCTTGTGCCCTGCCCTCGCTTTGACGCGATCGGCAACGAACGGCCTCTCAGTGAGGAATGCGTGCGCTGCTTGATGCGGATCGAACTCTTCGATGAAGTCCAGAGGCAACTCAAAGACCACCGCATCCAGGCCGACGGTCATGAGCAGGAGCCGCATCGCGTCGCGTGCACATCCATCGTCATCGACGACATATACGACAACGTCCTGACTCACCGGGGCACCTCCAGACAACGCTGTCCGCGCAGTCGAATTTAGGCGTTTTAAATTAGCATGTTCTTCGGCGTTATTTGTTGTGCGACCTGAGTTATATCTCGACAGGGGTAATTCAAAGAGATTTACGTATAATATTCGACTTCTTTAATCAGTGTTTTCACGCTCGTGGTCTGGGAGCCATTGAAGAAGCGGCCACGGGCGCCGGTGCGATGATGGCACAAGAGGGGAAAAGACGCGCCAGATCGGCCTTAGCAGCCTCGACAGCGCGCTAGACGGTCTCACTCGTTGGAGGCCTGAACCCGACGCTGCATTCAGTCAATTTGCTCTAGTCGTGAACGATGACATTGAGGAGCCCGGCATGCACCTTGATGTCGCCGTTGTATTCGATCAGGCCGAGCTTCCGGAACTTGTTCATGAATTGGTTGACGCGCGAGCGCGTTGTGCCGACGCGCGCCGCCAGTACATCCTGACTGATCTTTGGAGCGATCGGACGCAACTGCCCATCGTCGCTGAAGTTGGCAAGAAGGAGGAGCAGCCGCGCCAGCCGCTTTTCGCTCGAATTGAAAAGCTGGTCGACAAGATCCGCTTCGATCTGGATGTTGCGTGTCATCAAGAACGCCATGAACTTTTCGGAGAAGTCCTTGTCTTCGTGCGAGCCGCCGGATCATCGCCGCCTTCTCGATCCGAATGAGTCTCGATGCCGTCGTGGCAACGGCAGAGGCCAACCGACGCGGCTGACCGGAGAGACATCCCTCGCCGAAGAAATCGCCGGGCCCGAGGAGCGCGATGACACCCTCCTTGCCCTGATCGGAGACGATGGTGAGCTGAACCCCGCCGGTCTCAATGTAGAAGACTGCGTCGGCCAGGTCGCCTTGCCTGAAGACGACATCCTTCGCATCCAGCTCCGGATCAGAAGCAAACCCGGCAAAGCCGGCGATAATCAATTGCCGGATCAAGGTACGCCGCTTAGACAACCTTCGATGTTTTGGTGCGATCTGCTCCGCTTGCGATCTTGCATGACATTCTAGAGAGGTTAACGAATGTGAACATAGTACAACTTTTTGTTTAGCTTGAGAAGCAGAAAATCCTACGGCGTGTGCAGAATTGAACATCTTCAGGACTTGCGGCGTGGCTACCTGCAACGAATAACAAGATCCCTCAATTCGAGGGAAATTAGGATGGATGACATCGCACACCACCGCAGCAACCGAACGCGAAAATTTCTCTTCGTCGGTCCCGATCACGTCGAACGCGCCAGCGTCGAAGACTGTCTTCTCCACGTCAAGAACAGTCTGCCGCGGGATAAGCGTCGCCCAATACGGATGCATTGGGAAAAGAAGCTCGCGTCGGCCCTGACAACACTGGAGAGCGGTAGTTTCGAGGGCGTCCTTGTCGACCTGTTTCTGCCCGGCGGCGCGGGACCTCAGACCCTGGAAGCCATCCAGAAGGCTGCACCCGACGCCTGCGTGATGGTCATTGCCACGACGGACCAGGCGGTGGCGGGATCGGCCGCAAGGCGTCAGGCTCGGGACGCACTTGTTGCGGGATTGCTCGAAGTTCGGCCGCTTTCACCGGGCCTGCGAAGCTTGATCGAGGGGAAGCCCGCTGACGAGGCCGGGTCTGCCGAGGAGGCGCAGGCCAGAACCACCCTGGAGTCGATCGGTGACGCGGTCCTGTGCACCGACGCCTTCGGTCACGTGACGTATCTTAACGCGCCGCGGAAAAGGCCACCGGATGGTCACGCGAAGAGGCCATCGGCCGCTTGGCGAACGATGTTTTCCGCATCGTCGACGGCGTCACGCGCGAGCCAATCCGCGATCCGCTGCAGCTCAGCCATCATCAAGAACCAGCCGATGGTGCTGAAGAGCAACGCCATCCTGATCCGCCGGAATGGAAGCGAGGTGACGATCGCGGACACCATCGCCCCGATTCACGATCGCAATGGAGAAGTGACAGGCGCGGTTGTCGTCTTCCAGGATGTCAGTGAAGCACGCGCTGCCGCGCTCAAGATATCCCATCTGGCGCATCACGACTTTCTCACCGACTTGCCCAACCGGGTCCTGTTCGACGACCGGCTGACCCAGGCGATCGGCTTGGCTCGGCGCCACCAGCGGCATATCGCCGTTCTGTTTCTCGATTGCGACAACTTCAAGAATATCAACAACTCGCTTGGCCACACGATGGGCGACCTCCTGCTCCAGTCGTTGGCCAAGCGGATCGTCTCCGCCGGGCGCAGTTCCGACACGGTCAGCCGGCAGGGCGGCGACGAATTCATTATCCTTCTTCCCGAAGTGAACAAGGCCGAGGATGCCGCAACATATGCGCGCAAGATCCTCGCCGAGGTCGCGAAGCCGCATCTCATCGGGGAGCACGAACTTCACGTGACGGCGAGCATCGGTATCGCCATGTTTCCAGCCGATGGCCGCAATGCCGAAACCCTGATCCGCAACGCCGACATCGCGCTTTATGAAGCCAAGGAAAGCGGCCGCAACACATACAAATGCTTCCGCCCGGGCATGAAAGCTCGTGCGCTTGAGCGGCAATCGGCCGAAGGCAGTCTCCTGAACGCGGTGGAGAAGGAAGAGTTCCTTCTGTATTACCAGCCGCGCATGAATCTGCGGACAGGAGCGGTCAGCGGCGCCGAAGCGCTCGTTCGCTGGCGCGATCCCGAGCGCGGCATCGTCTCTCCGGAGGATTTCATTCCGCTCGCCGAGGATTCCGGATTGATCGTACCGATCGGACGGTGGGTCCTGCGCGAGGCGTGTCGACAGGCAAAGAGCTGGCGGGACGCGGGGCTGCCGATCGGCACCTTGGCGGTCAACGTTTCTCCCGTCGAATTCCGCAACTCCACCTATCTGGACGGAATTACCGATCTGCTCGCCAACGGTGTCCTTGAGCCCGGCGCCCTCGAACTGGAACTCACCGAGCGCACGCTTGTGCAGGACCAGCAAACCGCCAGCACGACACTGAAAGCCTTGTCGGATCTGGGTATTCGGCTGGCGCTCGACGACTTCGGCACCGGGTTTTCGAGCCTGAGTTATCTCCAGCGTTTCGCAATCAGTACCCTGAAGATCGATCGCTCTTTCGTGGAGAGACTTCCGGAGGACGCACGGGACAGGTCGCTGGTCGGGGCGATCATCGACATGGGCAAGAGCCTGGAACTTGCCGTGGTCGCCGAGGGCATCGAGACCGAGGGCCAACTCGACATACTGCGCGATTTGAATTGCGCGGAGGGCCAGGGTTTCCACTTCTGCCGTCCGCTTCCGCCGGAGGAATTTGCGACGTATTTGGGCGCGTCGCGGAGCCAGTGAGGGCTCAAGTCATGTTGAAAGAAGCACGACAAGAGAATGAAACAATCGTGAAGCCAAACGGACGTGACGGAACTGCTCGTATCAGGCCTCTCGAAGGGGCCCGCAGCGAACGGTCGGTGCACGTGCTGGTCGTTGGCGAAAGGGACTACCACAAGAGGGTCGCCGACGCCCTCGCTGCGGCGGAGATTTCGCTGATCGATCACGCGGCAACAGAAGGCGAACTCTTCGAAAAGCTGCAACGCGAAGAGTATGACTGTCTCATCGTCGATCAGACCGCCTGCGGCCGCAACAGCATCGAGCTTCGAGAACTGATCGAACAGCGTGTCCCAAATCACTCCGCGATGATCATGCTGACCAATGTCGCCGATCAGAACGTCATCCTCAAGGCATTCCGAAGCGGCTTCAGCGACTTCGTTTCAATGGATCACGCGTTTGGCCGGGAACTGGTCCAGGCGGTGCGTCGCTCGGTCGAGCGCAATCGCAGGACACAGGTTCTGATCGACGAGAACGAGCACCTGTCGATGCTCGCGCACTATGACCGGCTGACCGGCCTCCCCAACCGCAGCTTCCTTGAGGAGCGTCTGGCTGCCTTGCACGCCGGCGCAAAAAGGCACACCGACCCGTTTGCCGTATTACTGATTGATATCAACCGATTCGAAGAGATCCGTGACATCCACGGCCAGGCGATCGGCGATCAGGTGCTCAAGGCCTTCGCCCAGAAGCTGATGTCCGCCTCGCGCGCCTCCGACACGGTCGGTCGGTTTGGCGGCGCCGAGTTCCTCTATCTCATGGATCGCGATGTGTCGTACGCGAAGGTGGAGCAGGCCTGCGCCCGGCTCGCCAAGGCATTGTCATTCTCCGTCGAGTTGGACAGTGTCAGAGTGGCGCTGTCGGCCAGCATCGGTGGCGCCGTATTCCCGTTTGACGGCAAGACCAGCGACGAGCTGCTGAGCGCCGCCAAGCAGGCTCTGAATACCGCGAAGACCAACCCCGCCGGATATCATTTGCCGCACCAGGCGCAACCAGTGTCGGCGGACGCCAGCCAGACCGTGGCGACAGCCGCCGATCCCGAGACGAAAGACCCGGCCGCCGCCGTTGCAACCGCGGCAACGGACGCGAAAAATCCCGACGAACGTGTCGAGAACCGACGTCGCGAGCGCCGCGACCGCGTGCTGTTTCGTGGCAGGATCATCCTGCACGATGGCCTCTCCACGATAGACTGCGCCATCCGCGATCTATCGCCCCACGGCGCCCGGGTAACGGTCCAGGACCAGGCGGTCCCGCCACGGTCATTCTCGCTGGCTATCCTCGACACCGGCCGTGTCTTTGACGCGGTCCGGCGGTGGCAGCACGGCCAGACCATCGGTCTGGAATTCTCGACCGAATAAAGACTTCGGGACGAGATCACGACCATCGGCCTCTGACGCGGAGGACCCGAGTCGCAAAGCGTGAAAGAATGATGTGAATTCCGGCCGGTCGCTCCCATTGCCGACAATGGCGCTCTTCGATTTCACCCTGCACAAGGAAGCAGAAGAGCCTCTGGTTCGGATTGACGGTAAGGACCGCGCGCTGCTTGAGGTGGTTCCGGTCGCCATCGTGGTGGTGAGCCGGAGCGGAGAGATTGTTCTTCTGAATCTTCTGGCAGAGGAGCTGTTCGGATACCCCCACGACGATCTCCTCGGGCAGAATGTGACGAGCATTGTTCCGGAAGGATTCGTCGAACCGCAGATCGATGACGGTCTTCGATCCGAGGAGGATGCACCGGCACTGCATTTCCGAACAGAGATCGAGCTCACCGGCCGGCGGAAAGACGGAAGCGCGTTTCCGATCGCACTCTCGCTGGGCCGGCGCGAGGACGCCGAAGGCTTCCTGATTACGGCAGCCATCCGCGGTATCAGCCAGCGCAAGGAGGCGGAAAAGCATCTGGCGCGCATGAAGACCGTGGAAGACGCGTTGTTCGCGGAAAAGGAGCGCGCCCAAGCCACGCTCGAAAGCATTGGCGACGCCGTGGCTTGTACCGACACCTCGGGAAATATCACTCTGCTCAATCGGGCTGCGGAAGAGATGACTGGGTGGTCGCAGCAAGAAGCGGCCGGCAGGCCCATGGCCGAAATTCTCCGAATGGTCGATACAACCAGCGGCGAACCAATCCAGCATCCGATGGATATCCCGGCCGCAACCGGCCAGCCGCTGAACTTACCCAAGAACGTGAGCCTGATCCGGCGTGACGGACATCCAATTCCGATCGAAGACTCGGTCGCCCGCATTCATGATCAACAAGGCCAGGTCACCGGAGCGGTGATCGTTTTTCGCGATGTGAGCGCAGCCCAGGCGCTGATGCTGCAGTTGACCCATACAGCCGAGCACGACTCCCTGACCGGCTTGCCCAATCGTTTGCTGTTGAATGACAGGGTGGACCAGGCGATTGCCATGGCTGGGCGGCATGGGAAAAAGGTCGCGGCGCTGTTCCTGGATCTCGATCGTTTCAAATACGTCAACGATGCCCTGGGTCATCCAATAGGCGACAGGCTTCTTCAATCCGTCGCCAAGCAACTGGTCGAATGCGTGCGTGGCTCGGACACGATCTGCCGGTTGGGTGGCGATGAATTCGTTGCCCTGCTGTCGGAATTGGACCATTCGGAAGACGCGGCGATTACGGCAAGAAGAATGCTGAAGGCTGTGGCGACGGTCCATTCCATTGGAGATCACGCTCTCGACGTGAGTGCCAGCATTGGCGTGAGCGTCTATCCCGACGACGGACGCGATGCAGTGACGCTCATCAAGAACGCGGACATCGCGATGTACCAGGCAAAGGAGATGGGTCGTAACAACTATCAGTTCTTCAAGCCATCCATGAACGCCATGGCCGATGAGCGTCAATTCCTCGAAGAGGGCCTGTCACGCGCCCTGGAAAGAAAGGAATTGGCTCTGCACTACCAGCCGAAGATCAGTCTGCGGACCGGAGAGATTGTCGGGGCGGAAGCTTTGCTACGCTGGACCCATCCAACGCGGGGACCGATACCGCCTGCCCTGTTTATTCCTGTAGCGGAAGAGTGCGGCCTGATCCTGCCGATCGGCGCCTGGGTGCTTCGCAAAGCGTGCGAACAAGCGCAAGCCTGGGTCGCAGCCGGGCTGCCTGAGACGACCGTGGCGGTAAACGTTTCAACGATCGAGTTTCGGCAAAAGGACTTTTTGGACCGCTTGTCAGCAACCCTCGGTGAAACCGGGTTGGACCCGAGATTTCTTGAGCTGGAGCTGACCGAGAGCGTTCTCGTCAAGATCGGCGGCCAAGCGGCATCCGTCCTGCGAACACTGAAGGAAATGGGGATCAGCGTCGCGCTGGATGACTTCGGCACCGGTTACTCCAGCCTGAGCTATCTCCGAAAATTCCCCGTCGATGCCCTCAAGATCGACCGATCGTTCATCGATCAACTGCACGCCGCCGACGGCGGATATGCCGCCGTCGTGACGGCAATCATCGTCATGGCCCGCAGTCTCAATCTGCGGGTCGTAGCGGAGGGCGTGGAAACGTGGGAGCAGTTCGCGTTTCTTCGGGCCCATCAATGCGACGAAGTGCAAGGGTACTATTTCAGCCGACCGGTGCCCGCGGAACAGTTCACGAGCTTGCTCAAGACCGGCATACCGGACCCCTCCGCCACAGAACGCCGGGCTGCCGTCTCGTAGCCGCTGCCAGCCCTCCTTGCCCGCTTCGAGGAACTCCGTAAGCTAGCGGCAACAAGCGCCCTGGACGATCCCTTCGCGCCGGCAGCGGCCGTTGAACGTAAGCGGTGTTCCGGTTCCGCCTTACGGGCGGGGCCGGGCCAGGACGTCGACCGGGTGAATGTCGCCGACCGCGATGTCCATCTCGCTGTGTTCCGCCATTTCAGCGACATCCGTGGCCAAATGAAGCTGGCATTGGCGAACCTTCCGTGGCCATTGGGTGTGCGGCAGATATCTGGCCGTTGTTGGGTTTGAGTGGCCGCGAAATCCCGGAATAGGCGGAAAAAGGTGGGAATGAGCGAGAAAACGCCGCAACAAGATCGGGGGGACGGAAACCGGCTACGTGGCCTTGGCCTTGGCGCGTCGGCCGTTCGATCGCTGTCTTCCCTAACACGAAGGTGACGAACTATCATTTGGCTGAGTTGAACCACGCGCACGTGACCAATGCGTCTCCTAATTGTCGAGGACAACAAGATACTGGCTGATTGGCTCGCCAAGCTTTTGCGCGGCAGCAATTACGTCGTTGACTGCGTTCACGACGGCGAGACGGCGCTGTTCGGCACCGATCTCGAACACTACGATCTCCTTATCGTTGACTTGGCTTTGCCCGAGATGAGCGGTATCGACGTGGTTCGTCATGTCCGGACCAAGGGCCTGTCGACGCCGATCCTGATCCTGACGGCGAAGGACGCGCTGCAGAGTCGCGTCGAGGGGCTTGATGCGGGTGCGGATGATTACCTGACCAAGCCATTCGAAGTTGAAGAACTGGACGCCCGCTTGCGCGCCCTCCTTCGGCGCTCAAACACGACGCTGAAGTCCGAGCTGCGCTTTGGCGCTCTGTCCTTCGATCAGAATACCCGTCTGTTTGCGATCAACGGGAGCGACCTCCATCTCTCACCGCGCGAACATGCCTTGCTCGAAACGCTGCTCCGGCGGGCGGGCACTACAGTCAGCAAAGAGGCGCTGTTGGAACGCAGCTATGGCTTCAGCGACGACGTCAACCTCACCGCAATCGAGGTGCATGTCCACAGACTGCGCAAGAAGCTCGAGAACTCGGGCGTCTCCATCGCAACGCTACGTGGCTTGGGATACCTGCTGAGGCTCGATCGGCCTTGAGCGTGTGGTCTCATGGCCAGGGCAGCCTGCGCCTCAATCTGATGGCGTGGCTGGTCGTGCCTGTTGTCGCAATACTGGCGGTAAGCGTGTGGCTCTCCTACGGCAGCGCCATGCGGCAAGCCACTGTCGTGATGGACGGAAATCTGACCGCGTCTGCTCGGATCATCGCCGAGCAACTGCAATACCGTGACGGTCAGATCGGTGTCGTCATACCCCCTGCCGCGCTCGAGTTGTTTGCATCGGACAGCCATGACGAGGTGGCCTACGCGGTTGTCGGACCTACCCACGAGCTGATCGCCGGCTTCCCGGGCCTGTCGCCGCCGACAGCTTTGCCTGCGGAGTTTGAATCGCTCTTCTTCGAAACGTTGTTCCGAACGGAGGCAATGCGAGCGGTCATTCAACTTCAGCCAGTGGTCACGCCAAAGGGCACGGTCGCGGTCGCGGTCATCGTCGGCGAAACCCAGAAAGCGCGGTACGAGCTGTTTCGCGCCTTGTGGCTACGCGGTTTCGCTCAGCAGGCCGCGCTGATACTGGCTGCGGCGTTGGCCATTTGGATCGGGATCAATCGCGAGCTTCGTCCGCTCTTGCGCCTGCGAACGGCGGTCATGGGCCGACCGGCCGACCGCTTCGAGCCGTTCGATGCTCTGTCCGTGCAATCGGAGATTCGCCCGCTCGTCGATGCCCTGAACAGTCATATGGAACGACTGAGCCAGCAGCTCATACGACAGAAACGGTTCCTCGAAAATGCGGCCCACCAGCTACGCACGCCGCTGACGATCATGAAGACACAAATCGGTGTCGCCCGACGTACCTATGACGTGGCCGAAGGCGGCTCAGCACTCGCGGGCATTGACGAGAACCTGACCGCTATGTCGCGCCTGACAAATCAGCTTCTCACGCTTGGTCGCGTCGATAGCGATCGCGCGTCGCTGCAAAGCGGGCGCGTGGATCTGGCTTCCGTCGCGCGCGACGCAGTGGCCGAAGCAGCGCCGCGCGCGCTGGATCGCGGCGTTGAGCTGGTGTTGCAGGCCGATGGGCGTTGTGAAGTCACAGCGAGTACCGCGCTGGCGCGGGAGATGATCAACAACCTGATCGACAACGCCATCCAGTACGCAGGAGCGGGCGCGACCGCGACGGTCTCCGTTCGAAGGCACTCGCACGCGGCGGTGCTCACGGTGGACGACAACGGTGCCGGCGTACCGGCAGAGGAATTGCCGGAGCTCTTCGACCGATTTCGGCGCGGGCGCAACGCCGGCGCGGCCGGCAGCGGTCTGGGACTTTCGATCGTCGCCGAAATCGCCCAAATGTTCGACGGCACGGTCGAACTTGCCGCACCATCCGGCGGCAGCGGCTTTGGCGTGGTCGTGCGATTGCCGCTCGCCGACACGCAGAACCCGCGGCCGCCACAGGCCGCCGGCGAGGCGTGACCTACGGGCTGGCGTTGGCCGCGTCGACGAACTCGGTCGTGTAGGTGCCGGCAAGATCGATCGGCTTGTCGTGGACCCGCGATTTGATCCGGGAAAGCACCGCCAGGACATTCTCCGGCCCGCCGTCCGGCATGCGGCCGTCTTCGGTGAACATCGCCTTCCCGCTCGCAAGCGCGTTCACGTACATGGCCCGGTCGCCAACGTAGAAGTCGGAGGGCATGAGAGCCGCGATCTCTTCCGCACTATGCATATGGATGAAATGCATCGTCTTGACGAAGGCGTTCGCCAGTTTCTGCACGGTCGCCTTGTGGGCGTTCACCCATGAGGTCTCCATGTAGAGGCAGGTAGCCGGATATATTCCGCCCAGTGCAGCGATCGTGCCTGCATCATCGCGCATGTCAATCAGCACGCGGGCCTGTCCGGTCTTGAGCAATCGCGAAACGGTCGGCTCAGTCGTCATAGCCGCTTGAATTTGGTCATGCTGCATGGCGGCAATCAGGGAGTCACCCGCGCCGACCGGGAGGGGCGTTACATCACTGAGTTTCACCCCCGCCGCAAGCAGCAGGTATTTGGTCAGGAAATCGGTAGACGAGCCAAGCCCGGTAACGCCGATGACTCTGCCCTTGAAATCGGCAACTGAACGAATCTCGGGGTGCTGTGTAGAAACAAGCTCCACCTCCCCCGGAACGCGGCTCAGTTGAACGACCAATTCGGTGTATTTGCCCAGTGCCTGAAGATCGATGTTGTGGTCGTAGAACCCGATCACACCCTGGACGGCGCCCGCTAACATTTCATCGGCCGCTTCCACGCCCGCCGGTTCGCTGAGCAGGGTCACGTTGAGACCCTCCTGGTCGAAATAGCCCAGCCTCTGAGTGAGAACGGCCGGAAGATAGATCTGCTTCTCGATGCCGCCGATCATTATGGAGACGTCCTCGGCGCAAGCGGCTGTGTTGGACAGCGCGCCAACAATGGCCGCTACAGCCAGCGTCGCGAAGCGCAATGCCACGGCAGACCCTCCCCCAATCATCCTCCTCTTCGGCCGCGTTTGGCTACGGCGGCCTTTGTTCCTTCAATCCACCGCCAGCATTGCGGCCTTGGTGAAGGTTTTGCTGCATGGCGCCGGATGACCGGGTTGGCAATCCGAACGTCGGCGCACGCGCAACTAAAGCATACGCGAGTACGAAGCGATTGACGACGCTGCAGAACGAGGCGTCGCTGCCAACCTACGGGGAGCAACAGAAAAAAGGCGGCCCTTCGGCCGCCTCTTCTCACTCTCATGTTGGCCCGACCCGGTCGCCCGCAGCCGAGCGGGCGCGCCGGTCAGACCTTGCTATTAGCTGACGCCCTCCAGCTTCTTGGCCTTGATCACGAAATCGTTGGTGAAGGTCTTGGACAGGTCGGCCGTCCCCTTGACCTTGCCGGCTGCCTTCTCGATCTCATTGACGGTCTTCGGGCCGCTCTCTGGCATGATGCCGACGCCGTCGAGGTTGAACTGTCCCCAGTCCTTCTTCAGGGCGGAGATGTATTCGTCTTTCGACGTCAGCGGGTTGGAGACGAAGTCCTTGGGCATGACGGCCGCGACGTCGGCCGCGGTGTGGGCCTTCATCCAGGCCAGGGTGGCAACAAGGGCGTTGACCACCTTCTGCGTCGCATCCTTGTGCGAGGCGACCCAGTCGGCATTGGCGAGGACGGAGGCGGCGGGGAATTCACCGCCAAGCCACTTCTGCACCCCAGCTCCCGTCGAGAGATCGATGGCCGAGTAGCCCACGCCAAGCTTCTCGATGGCGTTCACCGTCGGCTGGCTGGTGATACCGCAGATCGCCTTGCCGAACTTCAGCGCGGCGATCATCGTCTGGCCGGCACCGGCCGCGATTTTGCTGTAATCGGTCGGCTGCAGTCCGGCGCGGGCCGAGACATAGCTCACCAGGGCGTCGGTGCCCGAACCGAGGTCGGTCACGCCGACCGACTTGCCCTTCCAGTCGGTGGGCGACTTCACGTCGGTGCCCTTGGCGCACATGATTCGCTCGCCAGGCGCGACCGAAAGCTGGATGACGCCGATGACGTTCTTGCCCTTCTCCTGGAACTCGATGGTGTGGTTGTACCAGGCGCCGGCCATGTCGACCTGGCCCGAGATCAGGGCATCTTCGGCGCCGACGCCGCCGGCCTGCTCGGTGCTCAGCTCGACGTTGACGCCGTATTTCTTGTACATGCCCAGGCTCTGGGCCAGCTGGTAGGGCAGATAGATCTGCTTGTCGATGCCACCGACCATCAACCTGACGGTTGGCATGTCGGCCGCGATTGCCGCTCCTGAGAGACACGCGCCCATAGCTACGACGGCCGCTGCGCCAGCAAACCTGTACGCAAGCTTATGTATGCTCATCGGTCCTTCCCTCCCTGTATCGAGGTTCCGTTGCGAACCTCGTTTGAAATGCCGCCCGATCGCTTCGCGGTCAGATGCCCGCAATATCTCTCTCTGTGGTCGAGGCCGGCTGCCAGGCGAGCAGCCGTTTCTCGATCATGGCCATGACTGCTTCGGCGCTGAGCGCCAGCACGCCGATCACCAGCATGGCGCCGAACACGCCGTTGGCGTCGAAGGTGTTCTGTGCAGTGGCGATCACGAGACCCAGGCCTCTCTGAGCGCCGAGGAATTCGCCGACGATCGCACCGATGATCGAGAAGCCGAGCGCCACGTGAAGACTGGCGATGATCCATGTCATCGCTGACGGGAACACAACATGGCGAACCACCTGCAAGCGTGACGCACCCAGAATCCGGGCATTGGCGACAAGGTTGCGATCTACGCTGCGCACGCCCTGGAACGCATTGAAGAAGACCACGAAGAACACCAGAACCGCGGCCAGCAGCACCTTCGATGGCAGACCCAGACCCAGCCATATTGTGAAGATCGAGCCGAGCACGATACGCGGCAGGGCATTCACGATCTTGATGTAGGGTCCAAAAACATCTGCGAGGTAGCGGATCTCGCCGAGCAGCACACCGAAAATGATGCCGCTGCCGACGCCGAAGATAAAGCCGAGCAGGGATTCCTCGAGCGTCACCCCGATTTGCAGCCAGAGCGAGCCATAGGCAGTGCCGTTCACCGCCCAATCGGCCAAACGCAGGACGATCCCGAGCGGCGAGCCGAAGAAGAATGGATCGATGATGTTCAGATCGCTGAGCAGCTCCCAGCCGCCAACGACGAAGATGAACGCGGCCAATTGGCCGACCAGAACAAGCTGTTTGCGGCGCCCCGCCCGCCGGCGCGCAATGGCAGCAATCGTCTCTTCGTCCGCTGCAGGGCCGATGGCCACCACAGTCGTCGTGGCTTCAGCCGTCATGCCGCCGCTCCCCCGGCGCGGGCCGCCGTGGCCGTGCGCGAATACGCCTGCTGGACCTCGTCACGCAGCGTCTCCCAGATCTGATGGTGCAGCTCGAGGAAACGGGCGTGGAAGCGGATCTCCTGGACGGCGCCACGGGGCCGCGGGAGATCGATGTCGTAGACGGCCTTCACCGTACCCGGCCCCGCCGTCATCACGACCACCTTGTCGGCGAGCGCGATCGCTTCCTCCAGATCGTGGGTGACGAACATCACCGACGGCTCGCTCTGCTCCCACAAAGCGAGCAGCTCATTGGACATGATTGCCCGTGTCTGTACGTCGAGCGCCGAGAAGGGCTCGTCCATCAGCAGGATCGACGGTTCGTTGATGAGCGCGGCGGCAAGGCTGACGCGCTTGCGCATGCCGCCCGAGAGCTGGTGGGGATAGTGGTCTTCGAAACCGGTAAGCCCGACGGTCTTCAGCCACGCCCGAGCCTTGGCCATCGCCTCCTTCTTGGCGACGCCGCGAAACATGGGACCCAGTGCGACGTTGGCGGCCACGGGTTTCCAGGGCAGCAGCGCATCGGTCTGGAAAACGAAGCTGGCGCCCCTGGTGATGCCGTCGACCACCTTGCCGTTGACGCGCACGGTGCCGGCGCTTGGACGGTCGAGGCCGGCCGCCAGGGTCAAGGTCGTGGACTTGCCGCAGCCGGTCGGTCCGACGATGGCGCAGAACTGGCCCGGCGGGACAGTCAGATCGACATCGCGGAGGGCCGTCATCACGCTTCCGGACGGCGTGACGAAGCGCTTAGTGACGTTCGTCAGCTCAATGCCGCCAAGCCCGTTTGCCGGCGGCATCAGGCGTTCCCCCCACCGGACCCCAGGGGAAGACGGCCAGCCGTCGCGCAAATACGAAGGAGCGTTGCGGCCGGGGCATTGAATACCCGAAGCCGCCTCTGACATGATGTCATTCAGGCGTTCCTCATCCTCGTTCACGACGCCCTTTGAGGTCTCATGCCTCTTGGATTTCGGGCGACGCGATGACGAAGCTAGCCGGCGAAGCTTTCAACCAGCTTTCAGTGCGAGAGGCGCTCGTCGGAGACCATTTGTCCGCGCCATCAGGGCGGCCGGGGCCAGGCTGTTCTTCCTGCCCAAGTACTCCCCGGACCTGAACCCCATCGAGCAGCTCTTCGCCAAGCTCAAGCACCGGCTGCGCAAGGCGGCAGAGCGAACAACCGATGCCGTCTGCGACGCCATCGGCCGCATCCTCGACAGCATCACCTCAACCGAATGCGCCAACTACTTCGCAAACGCCGGATATGCCCCCAACCTAAATTCATCCCGCTCCAGTTAGCCGTCGTGCTGCCTCTATTTGTCCACGCGCAACCAGAGACGTGCCGGAACTGAGCCGTTTCGGCGCCATCCGTGGCCACGCAAAGGCGGCGTCCCTACTGGCACCCTTCTGCCGCCTTTACGGAATCTCAAGGGGGTTGTGGAACACATAAGGAACATGTAGTTTGTTCCTGATTTGTACCGATTCTGTCGAGCGCACGGGACCCTCCGATGCTGACACATAAGCAATTCGAACTCCTCATGTTCGTACATGAGCGTCTGAAGGAAACGGGCATTCCGCCCTCCTTCGACGAGATGAAGGATGCCCTCGACCTGCGCTCCAAGTCCGGCATCCACCGCCTCATCAAGGCGCTGGAGGAACGCGGCTTCATCAAGCGGCTGCCCAACCGGGCGCGCGCCCTGGAGGTCATCCGCCTGCCCGAGTCGGTGCAGCCGAGCCTGGCGGCGCCGGCCCGCGCCCGCGGCTTCTCGCCGAGCGTCATCGAAGGCAATCTCGGCCGCATGCGCAGTCCCGCGCCGGAAGGCGCCAACAGCAACGAGCCGGTGCTGGTGCCGGTCATGGGCCGCATCGCCGCCGGCGTGCCGATCGAGGCGATCCAGCACCAGAGCCACACCATCGGCGTGCCGCCCGACATGCTTTCGCCCGGCGAGCACTTCGCGCTGGAAGTGCGCGGCGATTCGATGATCGAGGCCGGCATCCTCGACGGCGACACCGTCCTCATCCGCCGCAGCGACAGCGCCGATACCGGTGACATCGTCGTGGCGCTGGTCGACGAGGAGGAGGCCACCCTCAAGCGGCTTCGCCGCAAGGGCGCTTCGATCGCGCTGGAAGCCGCCAACCCGGCCTATGAGACGCGCATCTTCGGCCCCGACCGCGTGCGCATCCAGGGCCGCCTGGTCGGCCTCATCAGGCGCTACTAGACCGAGCGACCAATTCACGAGCCTCATCCTGAGGTGGCCGCCGCAGGCGGCCCTCGAAGGATGTGGCTTCATGGTTCGCGGCGCGCTTCGCGCGCACCTCACCATGAATGAGGGGCCAACCGCTATTCCCCTGCCCGCTGCGGCATGAACGGCCGCCGGACGTCGCCATAGGCGGTCGTCACCCGGAAGACCGGCCGGCCCGACGCCGCCATTCCCGTCATCGTGAGGGCGTGGGCGCCATGGCGCGCCACCTGCCCGCCATCGATGACGAAAGCCCCGCAGTCCGCCGGCGCCAGCAGGCGCGACACCACCACCGCCGCCATGCGGCAGTCCTCTTCCAGAGCCGCGGCGCTCCCCGCCACCGCCACCCGGCCGCCGCCTGTGCCCAGCGGCGCCACGCAGCCGAGCGCGTCGCAGACGACGGCCGTCGTCAACGTCGGGTCTCCCGGCTCGCGCCCGTCGCCATCGGCGCGCAGCCAGTTGTCGACAACGAAGGTCTCGCCCTTGCCGTTGACGACGGCATAGCGCCCGTCCGCCCCGCGCACCGCCGCCGTGATCCCGCGGTCGTCGATCAGCACGTCCTGGTGCGCCGCGGTGAGCGCTACCGGCACGGCCAGCGCCATCGGCACCAGCCCGGCCAGCCGCCAGCGCTCGCGCCACAGCGCCAGCCACAGGAAGCCGGCGGCCGTCAGCCCCAGCGACAGAAGCGGCATCGCCGCCACGACGCCGTGGCCGGCCGTCCATGCCGCCACCTGCCCCGCCACCGCCGTCACCCAGTCGAGCCCCCAGCCCATGACGGTGAGCGGCAGAGCCTCCAGCCCGAAGGGCATCAGCACGAGGGCAGCCAGCGCCATGGGCATGACCACGGTGCCCACCGCCGGCATGGCGGCGAGGTTGGCGACCAGCGTCAGCGGCGCCACCCGCTGGAAGTGGAAGGCGGCGAGCGGCGCCGTCGCCAGTCCGGCGATGAGGGAGGTGAGCGCCAAGCTCGTGGCCGCGCGCCGCACTCGCCCGAGAACGCCGGACGCCGCGCCGGTGTCGAAGTTGATCCGCCGCTCGCGCCACAGCGTGATCGCCTCATAGCCGGCGACCAGCGCCAGCGTCGCGGCGAAGGACATCTGGAAGCTCGCCGTGGTGATGCTTTCCGGCGCCAGGGCCAGGATGACGAAGGCGGCAAGCGCCACGTTGCGCAGTGAGATCGCCGGCCGGTCGAGCATCACCGCGCTCAGCATGATGGCCAGCATGATGAAGGCGCGCTGCGTGGCGATGCCGGCGCCGGAAATGCCGAGATAGATGGCGGCGATGGCGAGCGCCCCGGCCGCCGCCCATTTCTTGATCGGTCGGTTGAGCGCCAGCCCGCGCGACAGGGCGAGCGCCGCGCGGATCAGCCAGAAGGCAGTGCCGGCGATGAGCGCCATGTGCAGGCCGGAGATCGCCAGCATGTGGGCCAGGCCAGAGACACGCATGGCGTCCTGCGTAGGCTCCGACAGGCCGCCGCGGTCGCCGGTGATCAGCGCCGCGGCGAGATGGCCAGTGTCGCCGGGCAGCGCCGCCTCGATCCGCCGGCGGATGGCGTCGCGCAGGTGGGCCAGCGGCTCGCTGAGGCGGATCGCCAGCGGCGCCGGTCCGATTTCGGGCGCCGGTTTGGCCGCGCCATAGGCGAAGCCGACCGCCCCGATCCCCTGGTAGTAGGCGACGCGGGCAAAATCGTAGCCGCCGGGCATGACGGCGCCGCCCGGCGGCTGCAGCCGCGCCCTGAGCGTGATCGCCTCGCCCACGGACAGCGTCTCGGCCTTGCTGCGCACGGTCACGCGCACCAGCCGCGGCGTCGCCCCGCCGCGCTGGCCGCTCATCGCGTGGACCCGCAGGGCAAGGCGGGCGCCGCTCTTGCCCGCCTCCTCGCGCGCCGCGACCCAGCCGCTCATCGTCACCGTCGCCTCGCGCGCCATCATCGGCGCAGAAACCCCATCGGTGCGGAGTTTCGCCGCAGTCAGGCCACAGGCGAGGCAGCTCGCCACGACCACAACCCGGAAGAGCGGGGTGCGGAAGCGCGCCCGCCACGCCGTGGCGATGAGCCCGGTAGCGGCCGCTGCCAAAGCCGGCAGCCAGGGCTCGGCCGGCAGCGCGAAATAGGCGAGGATGCCGACCCCGAAGGCGACCGGCAGCCACAGGAAGCCGCGCCCGGCGTCGATTTCGCGCTCGAAGGTGGCGGCGATAGCCGGTCCTGCCGCCCCCGCAAGGCCGACCAGCGTGCGCCAGCGCCCCGGCGGTCCAAAGGGCAGCGGACGATGCGCCCGGCCCGTCGCTTCCGCGCCGTCGCTTGATGCCGTTGTCTGGCGGCCCCCGTTCGCGCTGCTTTCCATCGCGCCCTGCCCTTGAGGCCATGCTAGCGCGGCGAGCGACGGCTGTCAGACAGATGCTGGGCTCTTTCGTGCGTCTCAACTCGCCACCTCCCCCCTTGTGGGGGAGGTCGGATTTCCCCGGTTTGCGTCAACAAACCGGCCTTGGAAATCCGGGAGGGGGGTGCACCAGGCGATGATGGCAAAGCGGTGATGGAGCCGGCCGCGTCGGCGCATACAAGGCCGAACTCCCGCGGACGCAGCTCGCGCCATCAACGTGGGGGCCCTCCCTCACCGGTGTCACCCTCACCCTTCGCGCCTAACTCGCTGCGCTCCTAAGGCGCAAAGCCCTCTCCCTTGCAGGGAGAGGGAAGACTTGAGTGAGCCCTTCACTCCTCGAAAAGAGCCGTCCGCCTCAGCTCCCGGCCATCGTCTTCGTGTAGGTGTCGCGGAGGCCGATGGTGCGCACGAAGACCGGCTTGGCGGGCGTTGAACCCTGATCGCGCTTGAAATAGCCTTGGCGCTCGAACTGCACCGGCGTGTCGTCGTTGCCGGCAACGATTGCCGGTTCCAGCCGCGCGTCGGGCAGTACCACCAGCAAGTCCGGATTGAGCTCCTCGGCGAAATTGCCGACGTCCGGATCCGGCCGCGAATAAAGCGGGCCGATCAGCCGCACCTCGGCCGTGACCGCATCCGCCGCCGAGACCCAGTGCAGCGTGCCCTTCACCTTGCGCCCATCGGGCGGCGTGTTGCCGCCGCGCGTCTCGGGGTCGTAGGTGCAGGTGAGCTCGACCACCTCGCCGTTGGCATCCTTCACCACCCCGGTGCAGCGGACGAAATAGGCGTAGCGCAGGCGTACCTCGGCGCCAGGCGACAGCCGGAAGAACTTCTTCGGCGGGTCTTCCATGAAGTCGTCGCGCTCGACATAGATCTCGCGGCCAAAGGTCACCAGCCGCGTGCCGGCGCCCGGATCTTCCGGGTTGTTCACCGCCTCGAGCTGCTCGACCTGCCCTTCCGGGTAGTTCTCGATCGTGACTTTCAGGGGCCTGAGCACCGCCATGCGCCGCGCCGCCGTCTTGTTCAGCACCTCGCGCACCGTCTTGTCGAACATGGCGACGTCGACGCGGCTGTCGGCGCGCGCCACGCCGATCGCGTTGGCGAAGGCGCGGATCGCCTCCGGCGGCACGCCGCGCCGGCGGAGGCCGGCGATGGTCGGCATGCGCGGATCGTCCCAGCCGGCCACATGGCCGTCGCGCACCAGCGTCGTCAGCACCCGCTTGGAGAGCACCGTGTAGTCCATGTTGAGCCGCGCGAACTCGATCTGCCGTGGCCGCGCGGGCACCGGCAGGTTGTCGAGCAGCCAGTTGTAGAGCGGCTGGTGGTCGGCAAATTCCAGCGTGCACAGCGAATGGGTCACGCCCTCGATCGCGTCGGACTGGCCGTGGGCGAAGTCGTAGCTCGGATAGATGCACCATTGGTCGCCGGTGCGCGGATGGGTGGCGTGCAGGATGCGGTAGAGCACCGGATCGCGCATGTTGATGTTGCCGGCCGCCATGTCGATCTTGGCGCGCAGCACACGGGCGCCGTTGGGGAACTCGCCGGCGCGCATGCGCTGGAAGAGGTCGAGGTTCTCCTCGATCGAGCGTTCACGGAAGGCGCTGTTCCTGCCCGCCTCGGTCAGCGTGCCGCGGCTGAGCCGCATCTCTTCCGGGCTCTGGTCGTCGACATAGGCCTTGCCGGTGCGGATCAGGTGCTCGGCCCACGTGTAGAGCTGCTCGAAATAGTCCGAGGCGTGATAGAGGTGCTCGCCCCAGTCGAAGCCCAGCCAGTGCACGTCGCGCTTGATCGCGTCGATGTACTCCTGCTCCTCCTTCACCGGATTGGTGTCGTCGAAGCGCAGGTGGCAGCGCCCGCCGAATTCCAGCGGTACGCCGAAATTCAGGCAGATCGACTTGGCGTGGCCGATATGCAGGTAGCCGTTCGGCTCCGGCGGAAAGCGGGTGACGACGGTCGTATGTTTTCCGCTGGCGAGATCGTCGCGCACGATATCGCGGATGAAGTCCTGTCCGGGCTCGCGCGTCGTTGTTTCGGTGGTCATCGGGGAATCCTTGTGGCCGGCCTGTCTGTCGCCGGCCTTGCACCGTCTATCTGCCAAATCCGCGGGGGTCCGCCAAGTGCTGCCTTCAAGCGAGCGCCTTGACCATCAGAACGTCGTCGAGATAGCGATCGCCGACCTTGAGAGCATTCTTTTCCAGCCCGTATTCGACAAAACCAAGGCTGGCATAGAGCCGGCGGGCGTGCATGGCGTGGCGATCGACGGCGAGGTTCACCTGCTCCACCCGCCCCTTGGCATGGGCAAGCACGGTCTCGACCAGGCGGCGCGCCACCCCGGCGCTGCGCGCCTTCGGGCGCACATAGCCCCCCCAGAGCATCCCCTTATGTGCCCGCTTTATCGTCTGCCCGGCTTGGAATCCCGCGATTCCGAGGAGTTCCTCACCGTGGAAGGCGCCGAACATGTCGGATGTGACGAGCTGGTCGGCAAACCATTCGAGCGGCCGTTCGTTCTCCGTGGCGAAATCGCTGCCGAAGGAATCCGGCGCCTTTTTCAGCGATTCCAGCCGAATCGCGCGGTAAAGCTCGGCGTCCGCTCCCGCCTCCAGCCGGCGAATGACTAAATCCGGGAATTCCATTTCAAAGACTCTGCGATCGCGAGGGGCTGACATCGCCCGCCGCACCTATGGTACAGGACGCCGGCCCACGCAATTGTTCCAAAGCTCCATGTCCGAGACCGTCGTCACCCGCTTCGCCCCCTCGCCCACCGGCTTCCTCCACATCGGCGGGGCGCGCACGGCGCTGTTCAACTGGCTCTATGCCCACCACACCGGCGGCAGGATGCTGCTCAGGATCGAGGATACCGACCGCGAGCGCTCCACCGATGCGGCGGTTGCCGCCATCCTCGACGGCCTCTCCTGGCTCGGCCTCTCCTGGGACGGCGACGCGGTCCACCAGTTCGCCCGTGCCGACCGCCACCGCGAGGCGGCTGAGGCGCTGGTCGCCTCCGGCCGCGCCTACTACGCCTACGACACGGCCGAAGAACTGAACGAGATGCGCGCCGTGGCCCGCGCCGAAGGCCGCTTTGCCCGCTATGACGGGCGCTGGCGCGACCGCGACCCGGCCGAGGCGCCCGCAGGCGTCGCCCCGGTCGTCCGCATCAAGGCGCCCATCGATGGCGAGACCGTCATCGAGGACCGCGTCCAGGGCCGCGTCGCCTTCCCCAACAGTGACCTCGACGATTTCATCGTCCTGCGCTCGGACGGCACGCCGACCTACATGCTCGCCGTCGTCGTCGACGACCACGACATGGGCGTCACCCACATCATCCGCGGTGACGACCACCTGACCAACGGCGGCCGCCAGAAGATCCTCTACGATGCGCTCGGCTGGCCGCTGCCGGTCATGGCCCACATTCCGCTGATCCACGGGCCGGACGGCGCCAAGCTGTCCAAGCGCCACGGGGCGCTCGGCGTCGATGCCTACCGCGCCATGGGCTATCTCCCCGAGGCGCTGCGAAACTATCTCGTCCGCCTCGGCTGGAGCCACGGCGACGACGAGATCATGGCGCTCGACGACATGATCGCCTGGTTCGACATGGACGGCATTGGCCGCGGCGCCGCGCGCTTCGACTTCGCCAAGCTGGAAAGCGTCAACGCGCACTATCTGCGCAAGCAGTCCGACGACGAGCTCTACGACACGCTCGTCACCGCCCTGCCCCAGCTTGCCGAAGGCCCGTCTTTTGCGGCGAAGCTATCCGACCACGGCGCCGCGCTGAAGGCCGCCTTGCCGCTGCTCAAGGAGCGCGCCAAGACCCTCAACGACCTCATCGCCGGCGCCGGCTTCATTGTCGCCGAGCGCCCTCTCGTCCCCGATGCCGCGGCCGCCGTCCTGCTCGACGCCGACGCGCGCCAGCTCCTCGCCGCCCTGCTGCCCGTCCTCGAGGCTGTGGACGACTGGTCGGTCGCCGCCACGGAAGCGGCGGTGAAGGACTTCGCCGCGGCGCGCGAGCTGAAGCTCGGCAAGGTCGCCCAGCCGCTCCGCGCGGCCCTCACCGGCCGCACCGCCTCGCCCGGCATCTTCGAGGTTCTGGTCATCCTCGGGCGTGCGGAAAGCCTCGCCCGCATCGCCGATCAGGCGGCAGGCTGACGCACCGGAACCGCTGGACACCGCGCCTCCTGGCGCTAATTATGGTGCTTCGCCAATCTGCACGCGATGGACTTGTTGCGATGCAACAAATACACTTCGCGTGACATCTCATTTCGACAATCTCAACGATAAGGCGCTTGGTTTATGGCCACTGCGGACAATTCGGAAACGCCGGGCGGAACCGCTCAGCTCTGCATCGGCGACGAAAGCTGGGACCTGACGGTGCGCAAGGGCACCATCGGGCCCGACGTCATCGATATCGGCACGCTCTATCGCGACACCGGACGCTTCACCTACGACCCCGGCTTCACCTCCACGGCATCCTGCGAATCCGCCATCACCTATATCGACGGCGACAAGGGCGTGCTCCTCTACCGCGGCTACCCGATCGAGCAGCTCGCCGAGCACGGTGACTTCCTGGAGACCTGCTACCTGCTGCTCTACGGCGAATTGCCGACGCCGGCGCAGAAAGCCGATTTCGACCATCGCGTGACCTATCACACGATGGTCCACGAGCAGATGACGCGCTTCTTCAGCGGCTTCCGGCGCGACGCGCACCCGATGGCGGTGATGTGCGGCGTCATCGGTGCCATGTCGGCCTTCTATCACGACTCCACTGACATCACCGATCCGCACCAGCGCATGATTGCCTCGCTGCGCATGATCGCCAAGATGCCGACCATCGCGGCGATGGCCTATAAGTACCATACCGGCCAGCCCTTCATTTATCCGCTGAACGCGCTCGACTACTCGTCGAACTTCTTGCGCATGTGCTTCTCGGTGCCCTGCGAGGAGTACAAGGTGAACCCGGTGCTGGCGCGCGCCATGGACCGCATCTTCATCCTGCACGCCGACCACGAGCAGAACGCCTCGACCTCGACGGTGCGGCTTGCCGGTTCCTCCGGCGCCAATCCGTTTGCCTGCATCGCCGCCGGCATCGCCTGCCTGTGGGGGCCCGCCCATGGCGGCGCCAACGAGGCGGCGCTCAACATGCTGCAGGAGATCGGCACGGCCGACCGCATCCCCGAATTCATCGCTCGCGCCAAGGACCGCAACGATCCCTTCCGCCTCATGGGCTTCGGCCACCGGGTCTACAAGAACTACGACCCGCGCGCCAAGATCATGCAGAAGACCACCCACGAGGTGCTGCAGGAGCTCGGCATCCAGGACGATCCGCTGCTCGAAGTGGCCATGGAACTGGAGCGTATCGCGCTCACCGACGAGTACTTCATCGAGAAAAAGCTCTACCCGAACATCGACTTCTACTCCGGCATCACGCTGAAGGCGCTGGGCTTCCCGACCACCATGTTCACCGTGCTCTTCGCGGTGGCCCGCACGGTCGGCTGGATCGCCCAGTGGAAGGAGATGATCGAGGATCCGTCGCAGCGCATCGGCCGTCCGCGCCAGCTCTACACCGGTGAGGCGCGGCGCGAATACGTGCCGATCTCCAAGCGGCGCTAGGCTCTCGGCCTCATCCGGAGGTGACCGCCGCGTAGGCGGGCCTCCAAGGGTGAGTCCCCCGTGGTTCGAGGCTCCCCGGAACATGTCCGGGGTAGCACCTCACCATGAAGGTTCCGCGCTACCCCTGCGGCACCTGCGGCACTCGCCGAGTTCCTCAGCGCCTCCAGCACCGCCTCGGCCGCCCGCGTGCTCGGCGGCGGGCCGTCGGGGTCCATCAGCCTCTCCAGCCGGTCGAAGGCGGCAAGCTGCGCCGCCCGCTCCGCTCCCTCGCGCAGCAGCGGCGTGAGCGCCGCCGCCAGCCGCGCCGGGTCGCTGTCGCCGTCGATGAATTCGGGAACCGCCAGTTCGTCGAGGATCAGGTTCGACAGCACGATCGACTTGGCCGTCAGGAACGGCTTGAGCAGCCGGACCAGCAGATCGACGCGATAGGCCACCACCGTCGGCACGGCGGAGAGCGCCAGCTCCAGCGACACCGTGCCCGAGGCGGCAAGGGCCGCATGCGCCCGCCGGAAGGCCTTGAGCTTCTCCGCCTCGCCCTCGACGATCGTCGGCTTCACCGGCCAGTCAGAAAGGCGTGCGCGGATCTCGTCGACCAGCCGCGGCACCGCCGGCAGCAGCACCTCCAGCGGCCCGCATCGCTGCACCACTTTGCCGACCGTCTCGCCGAACGGCGCCATCAGGCGCGTGACCTCGCTTCGCCGGCTGCCCGGCAGGACGAGCAGCACCGGCGGCACGCCGGAGTCCAGCGGCTGGCGTTCGCCGGCCGTCGAGCGGAACTCGCCGAGCCGCGTGATCAGCGGATGGCCGACATAGGTGCAGGGCGGGCCACCGAGCCTGCGGTGGACCTCCGGCTCGAAGGGCAGGATGGCGAGCACCCGGTCGACGAAGTGCGCCATGGCGCGCGCCCGGCTCGGCAAATAGGCCCAGACCGACGGCGACACATAATCGACGATGGCGATGCGCCGGTTCCGCCGCCGCACCCGCGTGGCGACACGCAGGCTAAAGGCCGGGCAATCGATCGCGACCAGCACGTCCGGCTCCGCGGCGAGCACCGCCGCCGCTGTCTCGTTGATGCGCCGCACCAGATTCGGCAGGCGGGCGAGCACCGCCGTCAGGCCGTGCAGCGCAATCTCCTCCATCGGAAACAGCGAAGCCAGCCCGCCTTCGGCCATCCGCCGGCCGCCGACGCCGGAGAAGCGCACGCTGCCGCCGGTCGCCTCACGCAGGGCCTGCATCAGCCCGGCGCCGAGCGCATCCCCCGACTCCTCGCCGGCGATGAGGAAGACCTTCAGCGGCGCTCCGGCCGCAAGGTCCGCGGTCATGCCGGTGGCCGCACGTCGGCGTCGGCCGCGGCGAGGATGAAGGTGCCGCTTTCCTCGGCCGCCGCAAGCGTCTCGGCGCGTTCGGCGATCATCACCCGTCCGGCTTCGATCACGATGCCGGCGAGCCCCGCCTTGGCCACGCCGGCCACCGTACGCGGACCGATCGTCGGCATGTCGACACGCAGATCCTGCTGCGGCTTGGAGCGCTTGGCAAGCACGCCCATGCGGCCCTGCCACTTCACCCGGCCGATAGCGTGCAGGTGGCCGACCCGCTCCAGCATGGCGTCGGTGCCCTCGGCGGCTTCCACCGCCACCACCAGCCCGTTGACCGCCACGGCAGCCTGACCGATATCGCGCTCGCCAATCGCCCGTGCCGCATCCATGGCGACGCGGGCGTCGTGGAGCGCGTTCTGGGAGGCGCGCTGGCCGGCAAGCTGCCCAGAGCCCTCCACCAGT
The DNA here is from genome assembly GCA_963732845.1 of uncultured Alphaproteobacteria bacterium. Lineage (GTDB taxonomy): Bacteria > Pseudomonadota > Alphaproteobacteria > Rhizobiales > Kaistiaceae > CAVSRC01. The sequence goes on from CAVTBE010000017.1 coordinate 74,802, forward strand.
TCCGGGACGATTTCGTGCGCGCCGATCACCCGGAAACCACGGTCTTCCAAATAGCTGACCATGTTGCTGAGCAGCGCATCGTCGCCGCCGACCATTGCCTTCAGGATGCGCGGCAGCAGGCGCAGCGTGCCGAGATCGACGCCGATGCTGCGGAAGTCGGGTCGGTGACTGACCGAACCGATCAGGACGACCTCGCGCGCGCCGTGCGCCGACATCAGCTCTTCGGCGCGGCCGAGCTGGCCCCATTTGAGGACTTCGCAGGGAAACGCCTTCAGCCGCTCGTCGAACTCGCCGGCAAGACCGATGACCAGCACCTTGCGCCCGGCTGCCGCCGCCGCACTCGCCACCTGGAACGGCACGTTGCCGCCGGCCGCCAGAATCGCCAGCGGCTCGCCCGTCGCCTCACTCGTCGGGGTCGTCATCGTGCGCCAGGAACGCGTCGCGGGGCAGGATCAGCGGTCGGTCGCCGACGGCGCGCAGGAAGTCGATCAGCGGCACGACGGCCGCGACCTCGCCGAACGCCTGTTCCACCGCCGCGATGCGCTCGGGTCGCCGCCCGTGGGTGCCGAAGAACAGGCGGTACGCCGCGCGCAGCGCCAGAATGTCGGCGTGGGTGAAACCCCGCCGCTTGAGCCCGCGCACATTGACCCCGGCAATCTCGGCATTGTGGCCGGTGGCCATGGCATAGGGCACCACGTCGCGTTCGACGCCGGTCATTCCGCCAATGAAGCAATGGGCGCCGATGCGCACGCGCTGCTGCACCGCCGCCGCGCCGCCGAGGATGGCGTAGTCGCCGATCTGCGAATGGCCGCCGAGCAGCGCGTTGTTGGTCAGGATGACATGGTCGCCGACGACGCAGTCATGCGCGATATGCGAGCCGACCATCAGGAAGCAGCGATTGCCGATCGTCGTCGTCCCGCGGCCGCGGGCGGTGCCGCGATGGATGGTGGCGTTCTCACGGATGATGCAGTCGGTGCCGATCGCCACGGCCGTGTCCTCGCCGCCAAAGCTGAGGTCCTGCGGCTCGCCGCCGATATAAGCATGCGCCGAGATGCGGGTGCGTGCCCCGATGGCCGTGCGCCCGCGAATGATGACGCGCGCGTCGACGACGACACCGTCGGCGAGCGTCACCTCGCCGCCGATCAGTGAAAACGCGCCAACCACAACGTCGGCGCCGATCTTGGCGCCGTCCTCGATGATGGCTGTCGGATGGATATTGGTCATGAGGAGGACTGCGGCTCACCCAGCATGGCGCTCACCACGGCCTCTGCGACAAGCGTGTCGCCGACCTTTGCTTCGCCGGCGAAGCGCCAGATATTTCGCCGCTGCTTCAGTTTCTTGACGTGGTACTCGACAACGTCGCCGGGCACCACCGGACGGCGAAACTTGGCCTCGTCGATGGTCATGAAATAGACCAACGGCGGCATCTCGGCCTTCATCGCTGCCACGCAGATGGCACCGGCCGTCTGCGCGATTCCCTCGATGATGAGCACGCCCGGCATCACCGGCCGGCCAGGGAAATGTCCGGTGAAATGCGGCTCGTTGATGGTGACGTTCTTGATGCCGACAGCGGCATTGTCGCCGTCGACCTCGATAATGCGGTCGACCATCAGGAACGGGTAGCGGTGCGGCAGAAGCTCCAGAATGCGTTCGATCTCGAACGATTGCAGCTTCTTCGTAGGCGCCTCATCCATCGCTCCGTCTCCCGCTTGCCGGACGCATCTGCGCCGCCCAGCGAGGACGTTTTGACCCATCCTCCGCGAATTGTCGATGGTCTGGTCGCCGCGGCGCATCACGCTTTTCGACGCCCGCCCAGGGAGCGTGTCCGCCGTCCGCGTCACCGGCCCCCAAAAGACAAGGGGCGCGGAGGTTATCCCCGCGCCCCTCGCGAAATATCAGGACAGCCGATCAGAAATTGGCGCCGGTGCCGATGCGGAAGAACTGCGTGCTGTCGTAGCTCTTCTTCGAAAGAGCCTGGGCGAAATCGGCCCGGATCGGTCCGAAGGGCGAGGCCCAGATGATCGAGCCGCCGACCGAGGAGCGCAGCGCCGTGTCGTCCATGACCTTGGTCGCGTCGCACGAACCCGAGCAGGCCGACGGGACGTCCGTGCCCCACAGCAAGCCGGCATCGGCGAAGACGGCGGCACGCAGGCCCCAGTCCTGTGGCAGCGCCGGGAACGGGAACTGCACCTCGGCCGTGCCGTTGACGTAGTTCTTGCCGCCGAGCGCGATATTGGTGCCGTTGGCCGGATCGTAGTAGCGCGGGCCATAGCCCAGCGAGGCGAAGCCGCGGATCGTCTCACCGCCCTTGAAGAAGTTGTCGATGGTCGAAACCGATTGACCGAGGCCGGTGATGTTGCCACCGGTCACCTTCAACAGGCCGACGTAGTCGCCCCCGTCCATCAGCGGCATGTAGAGCCGTGCATCGCCAGTCGAGCGGATGAAGCGGGCATCGCCGCCAAGCCCGGCGACATCCTGGGCGAAGCGCACATACACGCCTTCATGCGGATCAAGCTTGCTGTCGATCGTCGAATAGGTCACGCCCCAGCCCGCGATCGAACTCCACCGCGAACCCGCCGGGAAGAAGCACGCCGTCGGATTGGTCGTGCAATCGGTACCGTTGTCGTAATTGCTGGTCTGGGACTGATTGAGCTTGTAGCCGACATCGAAGGTCAGCTCGTCGGTGATCGGCAGGCCGAAATTGACGCCACCACCGGTCGCCACGGTCTTGAACGGCCGCGCCGAACTCGAATCCGAATAGGTCCGGTAGCCGCTCACCGTGAACGACATGTGGTTGCCGAGGAAGTACGGGTCGGTGAACGACCCCTTGATCGACTGCTCGTTGAGGCCACCGCCAACCGACAGGTGCACCTGCTGGCCGCGGCCGAGGAAGTTGGTCTCGTCCATCGACACTTCGGCGACCAGGCCCGTCGAACCGGACGTCGTCTCGACGCCGCCGGCTACGCCGAACGACCCGGTCGACTTGTCCTCGACATCGACCACCACGATGACCTTGTCGGGCGCCGAGCCCGGCTCGGTGGTGATCGCGACGTTCTTGAAATAGTCGAGGTCGCGCAGCTTGCGCTCGGCCTTGTTGATCAGCACGCGGTTGTAGGCATCGCCCTCCGTCACGTCGAACTCGCGCCGGATCACGTAGTCGCGGGTTTTAGTATTGCCGCGAATGTCGATGCGCTCGATGTAGACGCGCTGCCCCTCGTCGATCACATAGGTCAGGTTGACGGTGTTGTTGCTGTAGTCGCGGTCGCCGCGCGGGCGCACCTGCGCGAACACGTAGCCCAGCCGCGACAGTTCGATCGTCACGTCCTCGGTCGATTTCTCGATCGCCGTCGAATTCGAAGACGTGGCCGCTCTTGGTCCGCAGGAAATTCTTCAGCGCGTTGGTGTCGACCCCGGTGATCGACGAGTCGATCGAAACGTCGCCGAACTTGTACTTCGGCCCCTCGTCGACCGTGAAGGTAATCGCGTAGCGGCCCTTGGAGGCGTCGAAGCTGGCGTCCTGCGACAGCACCTGGAAGTCGGCATAGCCGTGCTTCAGGTAGAAGGCACGCAGCAGGTCGGCATCGGCATTGAGCCGCTCTTCGCTGTAAATGTCGTTCTGGGTCAACCAGCTCAGCCAGTTGGACTTTTTGGTCGAGATGATGCCCGCCAGGCGCTGATCCGAGAAGGCCTTGTTGCCGACGAAGTTGACCGCCGCTACGCCGGTCCGCTCGCCCTCGTTGATGGCAAAGACGATATTGACGCGGTTGTCGGGCAGCTTGGTGATGCGCCCTTCGACTTCGGCGCTGCTGCGCCCCTTCATCTGGTAGTACTGCTTGATGTGGAAGATGTCAGCCTGCAGCTTGGCGTCGGTCAGCACGCCGCGCGGCTTCAGGTCCACGATCGTGACCAGGACGTCGGACTTGATCTTCTTGTTGCCCTCGAAGACCACTGAATTGATGATCGGGTTCTCGACCACCGTGACGACCAGCGCGCGACCGCTCTGGACGATGCCGACGTCGGAGAACAGGGAGGTGGCGTAGAGCGCCTTGACCGACGCATCGATGTCGGCGGCGGTGTAGCTCTTGCCGGGCTTGATGGTCAGGTAGGCCTTGATCGTTGCGGCTTCAACGCGCTGGTTGCCCTTGACCACGATCTGGGAAGCAACCGCGGCGTGGGCGATTCCCCCGCTGGCCAGCATCGCTGCGCCGCCGACCGCCGGCACCGCCAACGCGAGTACCAAAGCTACCGCCAGTTTTCGGGCGAAATACATTAATGAATTCATGTGGTTCGAATGCCTTGCTCGCCTGCCTGTCCAGTCCGCATCACCAAGCGGACAGACGCGCCCCGTCCCTGACCCAGCAGCGGCAGAATTGCAGCCTTTTGGCCTTCCGGCAAGGTGCGTTCCCCGCTGCGTTTCCGAATCTCAACCCACGTTGCCCGGACGCCACGCATGGAAGCCTTAATTCATAAGGAACTCAAATGAATAATGTCGTTCCAGGTTGCGAAAATCATTAGCATCAACACCACCGCGAAGCCAACCCGGAAGCCGATCTCCTGGACCCGCTCGCTGAGCGGTTTCCCGCGCACCGCCTCGACCGCGAAAAACAGCAGATGCCCGCCATCCAGCATGGGAATCGGGAAGAGGTTGATGAGGCCAATGCTGATCGACAGGATCGCCGCCAGATTGATCAGCGCGGCGATGCCCAGCGTGGCGACCTGCGCCGAGACGGTTGCCACCTGGATCGGGCCGCCGATCTGGTCGGCCGATTCGCGCCCGACGATGACGTAGAACAGGTAGGATAGCGTGTGCCCGGCGATTGAGGCGGTCTCCTCGGTGGCCACCCACGCCGCCTGCGGCACCGAGTAGTGCTCCTTGATCACCCCAGCACCGCTGGTCGCATGGCTGATGCCGAGCATGGCGACCCGCTGTTTGCGGCCGAAAACCTCAGTTTCGGTCAGCTTGGGCGTGACCGACAGGACGACGTCCTGGTCGCCGCGGCGCACCACCACGGAGAGCGCCTCCCCGGCGCTGAGGCTGACCAGCCGCTGCAGATCCGCAAAGCTTGTGATCTTGCTGCCGTCGATCGACTGCACCACGTCGCCGGGCTCGAAGCCGGCCACCGCCGCGGGCGAGCCGGCAACCACCGCATCGACCCGCGGGGTCATCACCTCGCGGCCGTAGATGCTGAAAATCGCCGTGAAAATGACGATCGCCAGGATGAAGTTGGCGATCGGCCCGGCGGCCACGATGGCTGCCCGCGCGGCGACGCCCTTGCCGGCGAACGACCGTTCGCGCTCCTCCGGGTCCATCTGCTTCAAAGCGTCGCGGTCCGGCACACTCGATTCGTTCTCGTCGCCGAGGAAGCGGACATAGCCGCCGAGCGGGATCGCCGCGAGCTTCCAGCGCGTGCCCTTGCGGTCGTAGAAGCCGAACAGCTCCGGCCCGAAGCCGATGGAGAACGTCTTGACCGTCACCCCGGTCCAGCGCGCCACCAGGAAGTGGCCGAGCTCGTGGAAGAACACGACGATGGTCAGGACGAACAGGAAGGGCAGGATGAAGCCGATGGCCGACCAGCCCGTATTCCCGATCCACTCAACCAATCCCATACCGGCCGTCCTTCCGCTGTTCAGTGTGTCCGGCGCGCGCGCACCAGTTCGCCTGCAATTCTACGCCCTTCCCGGTCGAGAGCGATGGCCGCCTCGACCGAATCCGGTGGCGCCGGCGTCGTTTGCGCCGAAATCCGTTCGATCGTTTCGCCGACCAATCCGGCAATTTCAAGAAAGCCGATCCGCCCGGTGAGAAATGCCGCCACCGCCACCTCGTTGGCAGCATTGAGGATGTTGGTCGCCCACTCCCCGGCATCAAGGGCCTCGCGCGCCAGCCTGAGCGCCGGAAAGCGGTCGATATCCGGCCGTTCGAAGGTGAGGCTGCCGAGTTCGGCGAGGTCCAGCCGGCGGCCGGCAAGCGGGCCGGTCTCGGGCCACGACAGGCAATGGGCGATCGGCAGACGCATGTCGGGCAGGCTCATGCCGGCCATCAGCGCACCGTCGTGGAAGGCGACCAGCCCGTGCACCACCGACTGCGGGTGGACCAGCACCTCGAGCTTGTCGGTCGGCGCGGCGAACAGGTGGTGCGCCTCGATCACCTCCAGCCCCTTGTTCATCATCGTCGCCGAATCGACGGTGATCTTGGGGCCCATCGACCAGTTGGGGTGCTTGAGTGCGTCGGCGGGCGTGACCGCAGCCATGGCGTCCGCGCTCCAGGTGCGGAACGGGCCGCCCGAGGCGGTGATGATGATCCGTTCCACCTGGTCGATCGGTCGCCCGTCCAGCGCCTGATAGATGGCGTTGTGTTCCGAATCCATCGGCAGGATCGCCACGCCCTCCGCCGCCGCGGCCTGCATGAAGACGCGGCCGGCGGAGACCAGGCATTCCTTGTTGGCGATGGCGACTCTCAGCCCGGCGCGGATGGCGGCATAGGTCGGCGCGATTCCGGCGGCACCGACGATGGCGCCGACGACCAGATCGACCGGCCGCTCGGCCGCTTCGCGCACCGCATCGCTGCCCGCGGCGGCCGCGATGCCGCTGCCGGCGAGCGCCGCCTTGAGGTCGCCATAGGCGGCCGGATCGGCGACCACGGCCAGCCGCGCATTCGCCGCCCGCGCCACCCGGGCGAGCTTGTCGGCATTGGCGTTGGCGGTCACCGCTTCGACGGCAAACGACCCGGCGCGTTCGGCGATGACCGAGAGCGTGTTGGTGCCGACCGAGCCGGTCGCGCCGAGAATCGTCACCCGGCGCGGCGCCGTTCGCGGCTGCGGTGCCTGCGCGGCCGCGGCGCTCGCCGTCACCATGTCACCAGACCGGCGGCCAGATGCGACGGCCCGCCATGCACGAGGCCGACAATCACCGCCGCAGCGACGGCGAAGACGAGGCCGTCGACGCGATCCATCAGGCCGCCGTGGCCGGGAACGATGATGCCGGAATCCTTGGCGCCGAAGACGCGCTTGACCGCGGACTCGACGAGATCGCCCGCCTGCGCGGCAAGCGACAGGGCCGCGCATACCAGCGCCAGCCCCGGCGCCACCGGAACCTGCGCCAGCGCCGCCACCACGAGGCCGATGACGATGCCTACCACCAGGCCGCCGATCGCGCCGGCCCAGGTCTTCTTGGGCGAGATCGCCGGCCACAGCTTCGGTCCGCCCAAGGCGCGGCCGACGAAGAAGGCGCCGCTGTCGGTGCCCCATACCACGGCAAAGACCACCAGCACCGCTGCCAGCCCGTGTTCCGGCGCGTAGCGCAGGAGCAGCAGGCCGAGGCCGAGTGCGGCACTGTAGGCGACGCCGGCCGGCCGCCACGGCGTGCGCGCCGCCACCGCCGCGGCGACGATGGCCACCACCGTCAGCGCCATGGCAGGAATGGCAAATCCGGCGGCGAGCAGCCCGAGGCTCACCACCAGCACGACCGTGAACAGCAGGCCCGGCATCGGCCGGTCGCCGGTCAGCCCCATCCATTCGAGATGCACCACGACCACCACCGCCGCCACCGCGACGGCCGCCAGCCATCCGCCGAACCAGGCGGCGGCAAGCGTCAGTCCGGCGAGGATCGCGGCGGACGCAAAACGAACCAGCATTTCGTTGCTCGATACCGGCGCGACACCGCCTTCGCCGGTTACGCGGGCCACGCTCACGCGCTCTCCCGTGCGGTGCGACCGCCGTAACGCCGGCTGCGGCTCGCGAACGTCTCGAGCGCGCCGCCCAGCGCCTCGCGGCCGAAATCCGGCCAGTTCAACTCGAGAAAGACCAGTTCGGAATAGGCGGATTGCCAGAGAAGGAAATTACTTAGCCGGATTTCCCGCCCCGTGCGGATGATCAGGTCGGGGTCCGGGTAATTGGCCGTATCGAGGTGGCCGGCGATCGTCGCCTCGTCGATTGCGGCCGGATCCAGCGTGCCCGCCTTGACCTCGGCACCGATGGCGCGCATCGCCCGGGCCAACTCGTTGCGGGCGCCGTAGTTGAAGGCAAAGATCAGGTGGAGCCGGCGATTGCCTGCTGTCAGCGCCTCCGCCTCCTCGATCATCTTGAGGATGTCGGAGGGTACGCCCTCGCGACTGCCGATCACGCTGAGGCGCACGCCCTGGCCGTGCAGATCCGCCACGTCGCGGCGGATATAGAGCCGGAACAGGCCGAACAGGAAATCGACCTCGTCGCGCGGGCGCCTCCAGTTCTCGGAGGAGAAGCTGTAGAGCGTCAGGTAGCGGATGCGCAGATCGATCGCCGCGCGCACCGTCTGGCGCACCGCCTCGACCCCACGCCGGTGGCCCTCGCCGCGCGGCAGGCCACGCGCCGTCGCCCAGCGTCCGTTTCCGTCCATGATGATGGCGACATGACGCGGCACCGCGGCCGTGTCTGGCGCGGCGGGTTCGGCCCGGTTCCGGTCGGCGAGCAGGCTCATGTAGCTCGTTGCTCCTTGGCGCCCCTCAGACCTGGGTGATCTCGGCCTCTTTGGTGACCAGGACCTCGTCGATTTCGGAAATGGTGGCGTCGGTCATGGACTGCACCTTTTCGCTGTCGACATGGGCCTGGTCCTGGCCGATCTCACCGTCCTTCTCCTGCTTCTTGATGGCGTCGAGCGCGTCGCGGCGCACATGGCGCACGGCAACCCGCGCGGCTTCGGCGTATTTGTGGGCGACCTTGACCAGCTCCTGGCGGCGCTCGGCATTGAGTTCGGGGATCGGTATGCGCAGCAGTGTCCCCTCGACGATCGGGTTGAGGCCGAGATTGGCTTCGCGGATCGCCTTGTCGACTGCGTGCACGTTCGACTTGTCCCACACCTGCACCGACAGCATGCGCGGCTCCGGCACGCTGACGGAGGCCATCTGGTTGAGCGGCATCGACGCACCGTATGCCTCGACATGGATCGGCTCGAGGAGGCTCGATGAGGCACGTCCGGTCCGCAGTCCCGCCAGTTCGCCCCTCAGCACCGACACGGCACCCTGCATCCTACGGTTGATTTCTTCGCTGTCCATCTCTTCCCCTGATTATCATTATCCACCAAACGCGGCCGCCTTGTGTCAGGCGTTTCCGCGCGGGCCCGCCGCAGGGCAGGCTCAGGCTTCGTCGACCACCGTCGCCCGGCCCTCTCCCCTGAGGATATCAACGAAAGCGCCGGGCTGCTTGATGGAAAAGACGATTACCGGAATCCGGTTGTCGCGGGCAAGAGCGATCGCCGCCAGGTCCATCACGCCAAGCCCCTGTCTGAGCACCGCGTCATAGCTCAGCCGGTCATAGCGCGTCGCCGACGGGTCCGTCTTGGGATCGGCCGAATAGACGCCGTCGACCTGGGTGCCCTTGAACAGCGCATCGCAGCCCATTTCGGCGGCGCGCAGCGCCGCACCGGTGTCGGTGGTCACGAAGGGGTGGCCGATCCCGCCGGAGAAGAGCAGCACCTGGCCCGCCGCGAACGCGGCCTCGGCGAGGCGCTGGTTGAACACCTCGCAGATCGAGGGCATCGCCACGGCCGAGTACAGCCGGCTCTCCACCCCGCGTTCGTCGAGCTTCTGCTGGAAGGCGATGGCGTTCATCACGGTCGCCAGCATGCCCATCTGGTCGCCGGCAACCCGGTTGCCGCCGGCCTTGGCGATGGTCACGCCGCGGAAAATGTTGCCGCCGCCGATCACCAGGCCGACCCGAACACCGAGCCTGACCGCCGCGGCCACGTCGTCGGCGATCCGCCCGGTCACCTTGTCGTCGATGCCGAAGGCCTGATCGCCGAGGAGCGCCTCGCCCGAGACCTTGAGGAGAACTCGCGTGTAGCGGAGCGGCGCTGTCATGGTCGCGACTCGGGAAACGTTGGAAAACCGCCATCGGGATACACGATGGCCGTTTGCCTGTCACGGCCGCAAGACGTTTCCAACGGCCGCCGCCCTGTCCCCCGGCGTCGTTCGCTGCTTCAGAAGTGCAGCGCCGCCTTGGCGTCCAGCGAATAGACCAGGTCGTCGCCGAAGACGGCGGTGTAGCCAACCGGGTTGGCGCTGCCGTTGGCGAGTTGCGCCGTACTCAGCGACCCGCCGGTCATCACCCCGAGCGATCCGCCGAGACGGAGTTCGAACTGCTTGTGCGGCGTCCACACGCCCGTCAGGCCCATCACCCAGGTGTCCGTCTGCGAGGTGAAGCCCTGGCTGGCGCCCTGGTCCCAGGTCAAGTTGCCGGCCAGCGTGAACCAGTCGTTGAACGGGTGCGCGGCGCCGACCGTGACCGTCCAGGTGTTCTTGAACATGAGCGTGAGTGCGCTGAGCGCGTTCACGCCGGTGACGCATGACGGGGTGCCCGGCACGCACAGCCCCATGTCCTGATCAACGCTCCAGTCGACCCACTTGATCGCGCCGAAGGCCAGCCACCCCGGTGCGATACCGGACTGCGCCTTAAGTTCGACCGATTGCGGCATGGAGATCGAGCCGGCCAGCGGCCCGCTGTACGGCATGCCGCCGGTCGCCAGGTTGGTACCCGTGCCGGTCATGTCGTAGGCGATGGCCGAATTGTAGATCAGCGTGGCGCGCAGCGCGTATTGCGGGATTTCGTAACCGATGCCGGCGCGCCAGCCGACGCCGTCGTCGCCGACATCGGTCGACGCCTTGCCGCCGTAGACCCCGTAGTCCTGCAGCAGTTCGTAGTGGATCGTCTGATAGGAGGCGCCGCCGATGAACAGCAGGTCGCCCATGCCCGCCGACACGCCGAGCGCGCAGGTGGCGCCGTAGTCCTCGGAGGTGAAGTGCTGCTCGGTCGCCGAGGCCGAGGCAAACCACGAGCCGTAATTGGCATGGCCCTCGAAAGGCTGCCGGTAGCTGCCCATGCAACGGAGATTATCGGTCAGCCGGCCCATGACGCTGAAGCGTTCGACCGTGAACGCTTCGGTTTCGCGCACATTGCTGGCCGTCGGGCCCAGCCCGCGATAGGCGAAGCCGACACCGGTCACCGATTTCAGCGTGCGCTGGGGATTGATGTAGCGGGTCCCGGCTTCGGCCGCGAACTTGCCCTGCTGGAAGAGGAAATCCCAGTCGCGCTCGCCGGTGTCGTAACCGCCGGCGTAAGCCGCGATGGGAAGCCAAAGCACGGCCGCAGCGGCCGTCGTGAAGCACAAGCCACCGGCCGCGACCGCGGCCCCCATACGCCCCGACATCCTCCACCCCCTCGCCCTGCCGGAAGCAACGCCAAACGGATGAGACGCCCCGATCGACACACCCCGGCGCGTCGCACGAGCAGAGGTTGAGTTCCCAAGCCCGGCGACAGAACAAGCCATCTAAGCGTGTTCAATCGGGGTAAGTCAAACCGCCGCAGGTCGCCGGGCTTTCCCGCCGCAATGAAAAGGCCCGGACGGGCATCCCGTCAGGGCCTCGATCTTGTCCGCGCTGAAGGCGGTTCAGTTCTTGGTGCCGGCCACGGCAGCCACTTCCGCCGCGAAGTCGCTTTCCGCCTTCTCGACGCCTTCGCCCAGCCGGAAGCAGACGAACTCGGTCACCGCGACCGCGCTGCCGACATCAGACGCAACCGCCTGCAGCGCCTGCTCGACGGTCTTCTCGGTGTCGACGACGAAGGTCTGCGAGAGCAGCACGACTTCCTCGTAGTATTTGCGCAAGCGGCCCTCGACCATCTTCTCGATGATCGCCTCGGGCTTGCCGGATTCGCGCGCCTGCTCGGCGAAGATCGCCCGCTCGCGTTCGACCGCCGCCGGGTCGAGTTCGCCGACACGCACGGCCAGCGGCGCCGCCGCGGCGACGTGCATGGCAACCTGCCGGCCGACCTGCTCGAGCTGCTGGGTGTCGCCGGTCGATTCCAGCCCGACGATGACGCCAATCTTGCCAAGGCCCGGAGCAACCGCGCTGTGGACGTAGTTGGCCACCGTGCCATTCGCCACCGACACCATGGCGCTGCGGCGCAACGTCATGTTCTCGCCGATGGTCGCGATGGCCGCCTTGATCGCATCCTCGACCGTGTTGCCGGTCTTGGTCTTGGCCGCCAGGATCGCTGCCAGCGAGCCGTCGGTCGAAAGCGCCGTCTCGGCAATCGACGTAGCCAGCGCCTGGAAGTCGGGGTTACGGGCGACGAAATCGGTCTCCGAGTTGAGCTCGATCATGACCGCCTTCTTGGCCCCGGAAGCGACCGCCACCAGACCCTCGGCCGCCACGCGGCCTGCCTTCTTGGCCGCCTTGGCGAGCCCTTTGGTCCGCAGCCAGTCAACGGCGGCTTCGATCTCGCCACCGGTCTCGGTAAGCGCGGCCTTGCAGTCCATCATGCCCGCGCCCGTCTGGTCGCGCAGCTCCTTCACCATTCCCGCGGTGATCGCCATGTCATCAATCCTTGTTTCTCGGCCGGGCGGCCGGAACCCTTAGCCGCCAGCCAGGGTCTTCGCCTGCCCGATCCAGTCGTCACGCAAAATGCGGCCCTTGAAGTTGAGGGCATCGTCCACCTTGGCGATGTCCTCATCGGAGAACCCTGCCACCTGGTCGAAACGGGTGACGCCGAGCGCATTGAGCTTCTTCTCGAGCACAGGGCCGACGCCCGTGATCTTCTTGAGGTCGTCGGGCGCACCTTCCGGCGTCGCAAACAGCGGCTCGACCGGCTCGGCCGCTTCGGCCGGCGCCTTGGCCGGGCGCTGGCTGTCACGCGCCTGCGGCTCCAGCGCTTCCGCCGCCGTCATGTCGACGTCGCTCGCCGCCGCCTCGCCCACCGGTTCCAGCACCACCGGCTCCGGCGGCACCTCTTCCTGGGCGCCGATGTCGATGCCGGCCTCGCCCTGGGCTCGGCTGATGCCGTCAATCGCCGCCCTGGCGATGAGGTCGCAATAGAGCGTGATCGCGCGGCCGGCGTCGTCGTTGCCGGGCACCGGATAAGCGATGTTGTCCGGGTCGCAGTTAGAATCGACTATCGCCACCACCGGGATGCCGAGGCGGTTTGCCTCGTCGATGGCGATCTTTTCCTTGTTGGTGTCGATGACGAACAAAAGGTCGGGCACGCCGCCCATGTCCTTGATGCCGCCGAGCGCTTTCTCCAGCTTGTCCCTCTCGCGGGTCAGCATCAGGCGCTCTTTCTTGGTGAGGCCCTGGGCCTCGCCGGCGAACACCGTCTCCAGTTCGCGCAGGCGCTGGATGGAGCGCGAGATCGTCTTCCAGTTGGTCAGCATGCCGCCGAGCCAGCGCGCGTTGACGTAATACTGGGCGCAGCGCTTGGCCGCCGCTGTCAGCGGCTCCGCCGCCTGGCGCTTGGTGCCGACAAACAGCACGCGCCCACCGCCGGCCACCACGTCGCTCACCGTCACCAGCGCCTGGTGCAGCATGGGCACCGTCTGGGCCAGGTCGATGATGTGGATGTTGTTGCGCACCCCGAAGATGTACTGAGCCATCTTGGGGTTCCAGCGATGCTTCTGGTGACCGAAGTGAACGCCAGCCTCGAGCAGCTGACGCATGGAATAATCGGGCAGTGCCATGACTACCTTGCTCCTTTACCGGTTCTGCCGCCGCGGGGGCTGAGCCCTCAGATGAGGACACCGGAAGGGTCGTTCGTCCGCTCTAGCGGTCGATTGACCCGAACCCCGCGTGTGAGATGGAGCGCCTTATATGGGGATGAATCGCGGAAAGCAAGGTTTTGCGGATCGCCGGGATTTCGGGATTTCCCGGGCCGCCGCCCTCACCGGTATTCCGGGTTGGGATAGTCGAAGCGGCAGCCGGCGTCCCACAGTTCGCGCTGGTTGCCGTGGACCGGGAAACCGCCCGCTTCGCTGAGCAGCCGCGCCGCGTGCATCAGGTTCCACGTCATGAAGGTCGTGTTGCGCTGGGTGAACTCGTTCTCCGGCCCGCCCGAGCCCTCGTCCAGATAGGACGGCCCCGGCCCGATATCGCCGATCCAGCCGCAATCCGCCTGTGGCGGGATGACGTAGCCGACATGCTGCAGCGCATAGAGGATTTCCATGGCGCAATGCTTGACGCCGTCCTCGTTGCCGGTGACCACGCAGCCGCCGACCTTGCCGTAGTAGATCCACTGCCCCTTGTCGTTGAGCATGGCCGACATGGCGTAGAGCCGCTCGATCAGGAGCTTGCACACCGCCGACATCTGGCCGAGCCAGATCGGCGAGCCGACGACCAGGATGTCGGCCTCGTGGATGATCGGCCAGACCGTCTTCGGCCAGTCGTCTTCGCGGAAGCCGTGTTCGGTCATGTCCGGATAGACGCCGAAGGCGATCCGGTGGTCGACCAGTCGGATGTCGGTCACCGCGACGCCGGCCTTGCGCATGATCGCCTGCGACATGGCCATCAGCCCGCCAGTGTTCGAGACCTCCGGCGAGGGTTTGAGCGTGCAGTTGACGAAGGCCGCCTTCAGTCCGGAAAAGTCGAAGGGATTATCCGCGCAAAGCTCTTCCTGCTTCTGCGACAGCACCGGCATGGCGACCTCGCTTGTTTTGCGCCCGCGCCGCGAGCGCCCGGCAGAGGACAGGTCCCGAAGATGCGGTGGCCCGCAGCTAAAGCGAGGCCGCGGCTCAGCGCTGCGCCGCCTTGTAGGTGCCCTCCGCCACCGTGCGCAGTTCGGCGATCTTCTCGTTGACGAACCAGCCGTAGAAATTCTCCTGCGGCCACTGCGGCGGCAGCCCCTTCTGGGCGCGCTGGTCGTTGACCTGCTTGAGGTCGAGGGCGCGGGTACGGGAATCGCCGAGATTGTAGAGCGTGGCGAGGATGCCGGCGTTCTGCGAAATATCGAAGCCGGCGATGCTCTTGTAGTTGTCGATCGACATGCGGATCGAGGCGGCGATGTAGTACATCGAGGCGTCCGGGCTCATGATCTGCGAGAACACCTGCGGCGCGTTGTCGATGGACAGCAGCGGCAGCCCGCTCTTGCGATGGACGATATCCGTCACGCTCAGGGCGACGATCGGGCCGAGCTGGCCGACGCCGAAGGTCTGGCCGCTGTACATCGGCTGGAAGAACACCCGGTTCAGCCGCGTGGGGGGCCAGGTCTTGCCGCCCACCGCCTTGCCGGCGAACTGCCGGTTCCACACGGTCTCGCGGCAGTCCCACTTGCTGTAGTTGTCCTTCATCGCCTCGCATTCGGCGAACTGCGGACGCATGAAGAAATCCTTGGCAAGCTCACCCTGGTATTCGAAGGTCAACGACTTGTTGTTCACGTATTGCAGCGCCTTCACGTAATAGGTCTGCAGTGAATCGAATACGTTCATGTTGAACGTGTGCTCGCCGACGATGGCGCCGATGAGATCGACCGGGTCGACGCCATAGGTCTTGGCCGCCTTCTGGAGGTGACCCATCAGGCGGCTGTCGGTGGCAAGCACATTGACGACGTGGCGGTATTTGTCCTCCCAGTTGCCGCCCTGCTGCACCAGCGTCAGCATGAAGGACTGGACCGCTACCGGTGGTTGCTGCTTGGCGTGGTAGGTCGGCGGAACGACGATCATGCTGGACTTCGCCGGCGCCGGCGAAGCGGCGATCGTTGCCGCCAGCGCCATAGCAGCGGCAAACCACCGGACTTGGACCATGACGCACTCCCCCATAACTCGGATCAGCGGCACTTCAGGCCGCCAGATCACACCTGTCACCCGCGTAGATGAACGTCTTCTTTTTGCAACTTTAGGGCATATTCGTGTTCGCCCACGCGACGGTCAAGGCGAATATCTCTAAAAGTGCCGCGTCCCGCCAGCCCTTATCAGCGCTGGTTCACCTGAAGCATCCAGTTCAGGATCAGCCGCCAGTCGGTCATGCGGATGGGCGTGCCGTGGACGCCGGTGTTGAAGATCGCGACCTTGATCGGATAGTCGGGGTTGGCGGTGCGCACCCGGTTGTAGAAGGTGACCTCGTCCTTCCAGCCATAGATCGGATCGGCGGTGCCGTGGCCGAGATAGACCGGAAAACGATGGCCGTTGCCGGTCACCGCCGGCGACTTGATGAAGCGGTCGTCGTGGTTGGAGCCGAGCAGCAGCAGGCCGGAGATGTGCTGTGCCGCCTTGGGGTCGGCGGCGAGTTGCCAGCAGATCGCCCCGCCCCATGATCCGCAGGCGATGAAGATCTCGGCGTTCGGCGAGCGCTGCACCTGATCGAGGATCAGGTTGCGGATATCGGCGGTCCCGCGCGCCCCGAAATCGGAGAAGTCCGGCGACAGATAGGCGCCGTCGTTCTGCTTCATCAGGTTCATGATGCGGTTGAAGTTGCCGCCGAACATCCACTCGTTGACGCCCTGCACGCGGCTGCCGCCCATGCCGTGGATGTAGATGACGACCGCCTTGGCGCCGCCCGTTACCTTGCCGGTGCCCATGAAGCGCAGGGTCGTGCTGCTGGCGCCCTCGTATTCGTAGGTCGCCGCCCCCACCAAGCTGACATATTCCGGCTTCGCCTTCTTCTCGACGATGGTGTCGCGGCCGTAGAGATCGCGTTTCTTGGAATAGTCGACCAGCACGTAGTTGCCGTCGTCCTGGGTCTGCAGGATGGCCGGGTACTTGAACAGGTCGTCCTTGAACGGCGCCAGCCGGTAGCCCGCCGCAGTGGCAGGAGCGATCGTGGCGATGGCGACGGCGGCAGCAATGGCGATGGTGGCGCGGATCATGCGCGCCACCATAACGGAAACGGTCCGCGAGACCAGTTCCCTCAAGACCATTTGAACCGGCCTAGGCCGCCCCCAGCCGCGCGCCGCCATCGCAGGTGAGCACATGACCGTTGACGAAGCTGTCGCGCACCAGAAACGCAATCGCCATGGCGACGTCGGCGGCGGTGCCGATGCGCCCGACCGGCGTCCTCGCCGCGAAGTCGGCAAAGGCGGCCGTCTTCTGATCGGCGGACAGGAAGTCCCACCAGCCGGTGTCGATGACGCCGGGCGAGACCGCGTTGACCCGCATCGGCTTCAGTTCCGCCGCCAGGATCGGCACCAGCGCCTCGATCGCCGCATTGGCGGCACCGAGACCGGCCGTGCCGGGCATCGCGGCTTGCGCCGACACCGCCGAGATCAGCGTGATGCTGCCGTCGTGGCGGAGAACTGGCAGCGCCGCCTGAATACAGGCAATGTGCGGGAACACCTTGTCCTCGAACGGCGCCCGCAGGTCGTCCAGCGACACGGCCGCGACCGGGCCCAAGCCGCGGTTGCCGCCGAGCGCGACCACGAGGTGATCGACCGTGTCCATGGCGGCGAAGGCGGCGCGCAGCGCCTGCACGTCACGCGCGTCCACGGCGACCGCCGCGACTCCTTCGACGGCCTTTGCCGCCGCGTCCAGTTTCGCTCTGTCCCGGCCGGCGACGGTAACCCGCAGGCCGAGGTCCATCAGGGCGCGCGCGGCGGCAATACCAATTCCGGAGGTTCCACCAATGATGACAGCATGTTGTGACAACATTTTCTTCTCCTGAAGGGTGTCGGGAGATCAAGATGGGCGAGCGCGCAGCGCTGAGACAGTTCCGGATTTATCCTGGTATCGATCCTGCTATGATGGCGGCCATGACCGTCGCGGACCACCGGATCGAAGCCCGCCAGCAGTTGCTCGCCGAGTTCCTGCGCTCGCGCCGCGAGCGGCTCTCGCCCGCCGATGTCGGCCTGCCGCCGGGCACGCGCCGGCGCACGCCGGGACTGCGCCGCGAGGAGGTGGCGATGCTCGCCGGCGTCGGCACCACCTGGTACACTTGGCTGGAACAGGGTCGCGACGTGCGTCCGTCAGCGGAGGCCCTGTCGGGGCTGGCGGCGGGGCTGCATCTCGACCCCTCCGAGAAGCGTCACCTCTTCGTCCTCAGCGGCCGCCCGCCGCCGGAAGCGGAAAGCCCGCCCGCCGCGGAGGTCCACGAAGGCGTACGCCGCATGCTCGCCAGCATGCAGGCGCAGCCCGCCTATGTCACCGGCTGGCGCTGGGACCTCCTGGCCTGGAACGCGGCATCGGCCGCCGTCTTCGGCGATTACGCAGCGCTCGAAGGCGATGCGCGCAACGTCATGCACCTCGTCTTCGCCAACCCGCACCATCGCAGCCTGCTCACCGACTGGGAGCGGCTGGCGCGGGTGACGCTCGCCACCTTCCGCGCCGACACCGCCCGTTATGCCGGCCATCCCGATCTCGAACGGCTGATCGCCACGCTCAACCAGAAGAGCCCCGAATTTCGTGCTTGGTGGCCGCGCCACGAGGTGCTGGCACCGATGGCCGGCCACAAGCGCATCGACCATCCCGAGATGGGCACCATGACCTTCGAGCACATGAGCCTCGCCGTCGATGGCGGCAGCGGCCTGCGGCTCGTCGTCTTCACCCCGCTTGCCGCCGACGGCACCATCGACAAGCTGCACAGGCTGCTCACGCGGCTGCAGGCACGCAGCACCCACAAGACTTCGGCCGCGTAGCCCGCATGCAGCGCGGCGGAATGCGGAAGGCAGCAAGTGCCCGCCGCCCCCCCCTCAGACCAGATCCACCTGCACCACGCCGCGCACGGCGCGCAGCGCGCTGGCGATCTGCGGCGTCACCGCGTAGCGGCCGGGCAGCCGCATCTCCACCTCGCGCTTGCCCTCTTCAAGCAGCAGCACCAGGCTCGCCTCGCCCTCGCCTTTCGTGCCGAGCTGGCGCTGGACGCTGGCCAGCGGCGCCGCGTCGCGCACGAAGACGCGGATCTGCTTCAGCCCCGCCATCACCCGGTCGAGCGATTCCACCGACTGGATGCGCAGGTTAATGCCCTCCGGCCGGTCCTCGGCATTGACCAGCACAATCACCGACTGGCCGGGATCGAGCAGCTCGCGGAACCGGTTCAGTTCTTCGGAGAAGGCCACGGCCTCGAAGGCGCCGGTGGAATCGGAAAGCTGGATCACGCCCATCTTGTTGCCGGTGCGCGTGCGCCGCTCTTGTCGTGAGGTGACCGTCGCCGCCAGCCGCCCGGCGGTCGCCCCGCCATGCACCGACTGGGCGAACGCGGCCCATGTCTGTACCCGCATCTTGGCGAGCACCCCGGCATATTCGTCGAGCGGATGGGCGGACAGATAGAAGCCGACCGCATCGTGCTCGCGCTTCAGCTTCTCCGCCGGCAGCCACGGCTCGACCACCGGCAAGAGCAGCGGCTGGCGGTCGTCCGCCCCGCCGAACATGTCGCCCTGTCCGGTCGCCGCACTCTCCTGCGCGTGGGCACCCATGCCGAGGATGCGGTCGACGCCGGCTGTCAGCCGCGCCCGGTCGGGTTCCAGCTCGTCCAGCGCGCCGGCCGCGATCAGGCTTTCCAGCACCCGCTTGTTGATGACCTTCGGATTGATGCGCCGGCCGAAATCGGCGAGGTCGCGGAAGGGCCTGTCGCCGCGTGCCGCGACCAGATGCTCCACCGCCGCGGCGCCGACGCCCTTCAGCGCCGCCAGTGAATAGAGGATGCGGCCCTTGTCGTCGCCGTCATAGGCGACGTCGAATTCGAAGCCGGAGCGGTTCACCGTCGGCGCCTCCACCGGCACGCCGAGGCGGATCGCCTCGCGCCGGAACTCGGCGATCTTGTCGGTGTTGCCGCTGTCCAGCGTCAGCGACGCCGCCATGAACTCGGCCGGATAGTGCGCCTTCAGATAGGCGGTCTGATAGGTGATCAGCGCATAGGGCGCCGAATGCGACTTGTTGAAGCCGTATTCGGCGAACTTGGCGCAGGCGTCGAAGATTTCGTTGGCGAGCTCCTTGGTATAGCCGCGCTCCTTGGCGCCAGCCATGAAGCGGCCGCGCTGGGCATCCATCTCCGCCTTGATCTTCTTGCCCATGGCGCGGCGCAGAAGATCGGCCTCGGCCAGCGTGTAGCCCGCCATGTCGCGGGCGATCTGCTGCACCTGCTCCTGATAGGTGATGATGCCGTAGGTCGGCTCGAGGATCGGCTTGAGCACCGGGTGCTGGTATTCTACCGGCTCCTTGCCGAGCTTGCGGGCGCAATAGGTCGGGATGTTGGCCATTGGCCCCGGCCGGTACAGCGCCACCAGCGCCACGATGTCCTCGAAGCGGTCGGGCTTCATGTCGACCAGCGCCCGGCGCATGCCCGCGCTTTCAACCTGGAACACGCCGACCGTATCGCCGCACGTCAGCATCTCGAAGGTCTCGGCATCGCCGAGCGGGATGCGCGTGAGGTCGAGGTCGATGCCGCGTCGGCGGATGAGCTTCACCGCCACGTCGAGCACGGTCAGCGTCTTGAGGCCGAGGAAGTCGAACTTCACCAGCCCCGCCTGCTCCACCCATTTCATGTTGAACTGGCTGACCGTCATGCCCGAGCGCGGGTCGCGATAGAGCGGCACAAGCTGCGACAGCGGCCGGTCGCCGATGACGATGCCGGCGGCATGGGTCGAGGCGTGGCGGTAGAGCCCCTCGAGCTTCATGGCGATCTCGAGCAGCCGCGCCACCGCCTCGTCGCCGTCGCGCGCCGCCTGAAGCTGCGGCTCGCTCTCCACGGCCTTGGCGAGGCTCACCGGATTGGCCGGGTTGGCCGGCACCATCTTGGCCAGCCGGTCGACCTGCCCGTAAGGCATCTGCAGCACGCGGCCGACGTCGCGCAGCACGGCGCGCGCCTGCAGCGTGCCGAAGGTGATGATCTGCGCCACTTGGTCGGCGCCGTATTTGTGCTGGACGTACTGGATCACCTCGTCGCGCCGGTTCTGGCAGAAATCGACGTCGAAGTCCGGCATCGACACGCGGTCGGGATTGAGGAAGCGCTCGAAGATCAGGTTGAAGCGCAAGGGATCGAGGTCGGTGATGGTGAGCGCCCAGGCGACCACCGAGCCGGCGCCCGAGCCGCGCCCCGGGCCGACCGGAATGCCCTGCCCCTTCGCCCACTGGATGAAGTCGGCGACGATCATGAAGTAGCCGGGATACTTCATCTTCTCGATGACGCCGAGCTCGTAGTCGAGCCGCTGCCGGTAGTCCTCCTCGCTGAAGCCTTCGGCCAGGCCGTGCGCCTTGAGCCGCTTCTCCAGCCCCGCCGCCGCGGCCGCGCGCAGCGCCTGCGCCTCGGCCCGGTCGGCCGCCTCCGGGTCGGTCCCGGCGCCGGCGAAGCGCGGCAAAATGGGCTTCTGCGTGCGCGGCCACCAGGCGCAGCGCAGCGCGATCTCGACCGTGTTCTCGACCGCCTCCGGCAGGTCGGAGAACAGCGCCGCCATCTCGGCACGGCTCTTGAAATAGTGCTCCGGCGTCAGGCGCCGCCGGTCGCCGTCGGCGATCACCGCGCCCTCGGCAATGGCGATCAGCGCGTCATGCGCATCGTAGTCGTCGCGCGTCGGAAAGAAGGCCTCGTTGGTCGCCACCAGCGCCAGGCCGCGTTCATAGGCCATGGCCAGCAAAGCCGGCTCGGCCGCCTGTTCGGCCTGGGTGCCGTGGCGCTGCAGTTCGACATAGAGCCGGTCGCCGAAGATGGCGCCCAGCCGGTCGAGGCGCGCTGCGGCCAGCTCCGCCTGCCCGTCCACCAGCGCCCGGTTGACCGGCCCGCCGGGCCCGCCGGTGAGCGCGATCAGCCCGTCATTGCGTTCCGCGAGCGCCGCGATGCCGACATGGGCGCGGGTGTCGGCGGCACCTTCGGTGTAGGAATCGGAGACCAGCCGCACCAGGTTCCAGTAGCCGGGCTCGGTGGCCGCGATCAGCACCAGGTCCGACAGCGCACGCCCGCGCGCCGGACCACCCGCTCGGGCGTCCTCGCCGCCATCGGCAAAATCAACCGCCACCTGACAGCCGACGATGGGCTGGATGCCCTTCTCGACCATCTTCTCGGAGAATTCGAGCGCGCCGAACAGGTTGCCGGTGTCGGCAATGCCGAGCGCCGGCATGCGGTCGGCACTGGCCAGCGCGATCAGCCGCTTCAGCGGCAGCGCACCCTCCAGCAGCGAATAGGCGGAATGGACCCGGAGATGGACGAAGCCCACCTCCTCGACGATGCGACTCACGATGCGGTTCTCCTCGGGGCTCAAGTGTCCACGAGGCATCCCGCCCTGTCCATGCACGCCCGGCAGCATCGCGCCGCTTATCCCCGCCGGCCGCCGCGTCCCGGCGCGCGCCGGCCCCCGGATCGGGGCTCCGGCGGCGCCACTCCGGTCACACCACGGCCGCCAGCGACACCGACCACAGCGCGACCATTCCGACGAACGCGCCGATCACCGCCAGCGCCGCCATATCGCGAATGAAATCAGCCATTTGTCTCTCCCGTGCCCGACTTGGGAGAGGAGTATGTTCTTGGTTTGTTCTCATGTCCAGCGGAATCTGGACGGGGTAGTGTCTCAGTTTGAAATATGGGCATAGCGGCAGTTCGCTTGGTTTGGGAGTTCGGCCAATCCGCTCAAGCGTGGAGGATTATAGACGCCTGAGAAATGCGAAATAGAAAGCCACAAACACCAACACAATGCCGATGTTCACTATCAGCCGTTCCCAGAATCGGGTTCTGAGGAACAAGAAATCGATGCCGACGATGAGGGCCACCATCGCCACCACGTAAAGCACGACGACCACTTGTTTGCCCATTTCAATGCCCTTCGGCTACGCCCCTTATCGGCTCTTATACGGCCCCCGCTTTCCCGGCTTGGGCGCCCGCGCCTCGACCAGAGCAACGATATAGTTCATCGACCAGAGGCGACCCGCTACACCGGCAGCCATCGCCGGCGACAGCTTATGCGCCTTGCGCGTCCAGCAGAAATTGTACCAGACGAAATAGGCCGACAGCGCGCAGAGGCTGCGCCTCAGCCCCAATCTATTCCTTCCCGGCCGCGCCCGTGTTCGCCGCCACGGCGGCGCGGATGAGCGCCTTCAGCGCTTCCTCGTCGATCCTGTCGCCTTCATGGAGATCGATGGCACGGCGCGTATTGCCGTCGAGGCTGGCGTTGAACAGGCTCGCCGGGTCCGCCAGCGCAGCGCCCCTGGCGAAGGTCAGCTTCACCTTGTCCCTGTAGGTCTCGCCGGTGCAGATGATGCCGCCGTGCGACCACACCGGCACGCCCAGCGGGTTCGACGGCTTGCGCCATTTCACCGCCTCGGCCACCTCCGGATCGGCCTCCTTGATGAGATGGCGGAGCCGGGCGAGCGTCTCGCCGCGCCAGTCGTTCAGCGCGGCGATGCGCGCATCGATGAGCTGAGAAGGCGAGCCTCCGCCTTCTCCCTCCTTCGCCCCGCCTTTGTCCTTCGCGGATGCTGTCGCTGCCTTCATCGCTGGTGACCCTTGGCTGTCGGCGATCGGGACAAGGTAGGGCACCGGCGGGGCACGGACGAGCCCTCACTCCGGGTCCCGCGCCTCGCCATAGATCATTTTGTCCGGTTCGCTCAGTTTGAGCGTTGCCGGATCCCAGACGTGGCACCAGTCGCAGGCCGGACAGACGACTTCAATCGGCTCGCTCAGGTCCAGCAACTGGGGGAGAATAAACACCCGGCTGCCTGTCCTTGGACAGATAGCGGTGAAGGGTTTTTCGATCAGGGAGCCCAAGACCCACCTTTTGCTCAAGCCTAGGCGGGAGCAAATCGTCTGCGAACCCAGTCGCCGTAGCCTATCCGAAGAGATTACCGGCGATAATAGCCATATGGGGAGCGCGCCCGCCGGTTACGAGAGGGACGTCCACCCGCCGCCGACGACCGCTGGCAAAACGCTTCAGAACTTGCGCGGCGGCGCGTGCTTTTCCAGGCCGATGAACTTGATTCCCGCCCCGGCTCCGCGCTCCCAGACGCGGTCCGCCGGTTACAGGACGAAGGGGATCACCGCCCGTCGTTCCCGCGGATAGTCGGGGAAGCGTTCGCGATACCAGCGGTGATGGCTGAGCGCCCGCGGGATCAGGTTGCCCGCCGTCCACACCGCGAAGGAGAGCGCCGGCAGGTTCCAGCACATCACCGCGAAGCCGCACCATTCGACGATCTCGCCGAAATGGTTGGGGCATGAGACGTAGCGGAACATGCCGCCTTTCGGCACCGAATAGTCCGGCCCGCCGGGACGGCGCAGCGCCAGCAGCCGGTCGTCGGCGCGGTGGTTGATCGCCGCCCCGATGAGGAAGACGGCCAGCCCGATGTGGAAGCGCGTGTCGAGCAGCCAGGTGTCCGGATAGGGCGCCGACAGCGAGCCCAGAAAGAGCCCGTTGAGGCCGCCATTGACGATGCTGAAGAGGATGCCGCCGGCGACGATGGCCGCCGGCATCTGCTTCCCGGCGATGCGGGCGCGCAGCGGGTAGATCAGGCTGCGATTGACGTAGTGGGCCATCCACGCGGCGAAGAAGACCCACATCGGTGCCGTCTTCGCCGTGCTGCCGAAGACGAACAGCGCGCCGAAGACCACCGGCGAGACCCCTTCCATCACCATCCAGCCGAGGCGCGCCGGCACGGTCGGCCCCCAGCCCGGCCTGATATGCCGGCCATAGGGCGCCGTGATCAAGATCTGCGGCGGCACCATGACGACGGCAAGCGCGATCCACCCCCAGACGACACCGTCGAACCAGATCGGGCCGCTCACGCCTGCCACCCCTTCACCTTCCGGTGCAGCTTGTATTCGTGCCAGGTGAGGACCAGCACCGCCGCATCGAAGACGGTGAGCACGATCATCCACAGCGAGAGGGTGAGCGTAATCTGGTAGGTCTGATAGGCGATCAGCAGCACCAGCGCGATCATGAACGCCGGATAGGCCCAGGCGCGCTCGCGCAGCACCATGATCACCAGGAACAGCTTGATGGCGCCGTGGGACAGCAGATAGAGCGCCGCCGCCGTCTTCTGCGACACCGACACCGCCTGCGCCGAATGCATGATCATATTGGCGAGGAAGTCACGCGGGTCTTCCAGCAGTTCGGAACGCGTCAGCCAGTTTGCGAGCGCAACAATCAGCCCGCTCGGAATGAGATAGAGCACGACGCCGCCGGCCATCTCGATGACGCTGTCGATCGCCTTGAGGATCAGGCTGATGCGGAAGACCCGCCGGATGGTGGCTTCCCGCCGGTTGAGCGGCCCATTGGCCACGCTCTGCTCGCTTGTCTTGTCCATTCTCACGGTCCGCAGTTTGCCGCCCGCTTCAGCATCACGGCGCGTTCGCGCTCATTGCGGGTCATCGCCGCGGCGCGTTCGAATTCAGCCCGGGCTTCGTCGGCGCGGCCGAGCTTTTCCAGCATGTCGCCGCGCGCCGCCGGCAGCAGGTGATAGGTCTTCAGCACCGGCTCATTAGCGATCGCGTCGATGATGGCAAGCCCGGCCTGAGGCCCTTCCGCCATCGCCACCGCCACCGCCCGGTTCAGTTCCACCACCGGCGAGGGCTGGATCGTGGCGAGCGCGCCATAGAGCGCCGCGATGCGCGCCCAGTCCGTGTCCGCCGCGTCGGCGGCGCGCGCGTGGCAGGCGGCAATCGCCGCCTGCAGCGTATAGGAGCCGATCTGCCCCAGCGCCTCGGCGCGGTCGAGCGCCGCCAGTCCCCGGCGGATGGCGGCGTGGTCCCAGCGGGCGCGGTTCTGCTCCATGAGCAGGATCGGCTCGCCGTCGGGGGCCAGCCGCGCCGCCAGTCGCGAGGCCTGGATCTCCATCAGCGCCAGCAGCCCATGCACCTCCGGCTCGTTCGGCGCCAATCCCGCGAGGATGCGGCCGAGGCGTAGTGCCTCCTCGCAGAGCGGCGGTCGCGTCCAGTGTTCGCCCGCCGTCGCCGTATAGCCCTCGTTGAAGATCAGGTAGATCACTTCCAGTACCGAGGCCAGCCGCGGCGCCAGTTCCGCCCCGCGCGGCACCTCGAAGCCGACATCGGCCTCGGCCAGCGTCCGCTTGGCGCGCACGATGCGCTGCGCCAGCGTCGCCTCTGGCACCAGGAAGGCGCGGGCGATCTCGTCGGTGGTCAGGCCGCCGAGCAGGCGCAGCGTCAGCGCCACCCGCGCCTCGGTGTTCAGCACCGGATGGCAGGCGGTGAAGACCAACCGCAGCAGGTCGTCGCCGATATCGTCGTCGAGCCCCGCCTCGATGTGGGGCCTGGGGTCCAGCCCCTCCTCCATCTCGCGGCCGATCTCGGCATGCTTACGCTCGGCCATCTTGCGCCGGCGCAGCCGGTCGATCGCCCGGTTCTTGGCGGTCGCCATCAGCCAGGCGCCGGGGTTGTCGGGCACGCCGGTCTCCGGCCAGCGCTCCAGCGCCACCACCAGCGCGTCCTGCGCCAATTCCTCGGCCAGCCCGACGTCGCGCACCATGCGGGCGAGGCCCGCGATCAGCCGCGGCGCTTCGATGCGCCACACTGCGTCGATGGTTTTTGAAGATCGGCGGCCATGGTGGCCGCCGATAGACCATCGCCGTTTCACCGATGCAAGTGCGATCGATACCCGCCCCGCCACCTCACGCGTCTGGTCGGTAGCGCAGGATGACGCCACCGATCGACAGAGCGCGGGCGTCGATGAGCTCGAGTTTTGCCCTTTCCGGTGTGCTCCTGAACAGCCGCGTCCCGCTGCCGAGCAGGCGTGGCGTGACGCAGATACGGATTTCGTCGAAGAGCCCGGCCGCCATGAGGCTTGCGGCAAGATCGGCGCTGCCAAACAGAAAGATGTCCTTGGGCATCTCGCGCTTCAGCCTGGTTACTTCCGCAACCGAATCGCCGGTGGGGAAGCGCGTATTGTTCCAGTCCGACTCCCGATGGGTGCGCGAGAAGACAAATTTCGGCAGGGCGTTCATGTAGTCGGCGACCACACCGGGCTCCTCCGTCGGCCAGTACGCTGCCATCAGGTCGTAGGTCACGCGGCCGAAGAGAAGCGCACCGGCCGTATCGAGCTGTTCGATCGAGAATTTTTCCAGCTCCTCGCCCCAGACGTCCCCGTGCCAGGAAATGTCGTGGCCCGGCCCTTCGAAATATCCGTCGAGGGTGACCAGATTCCACATGATCAGCTTGCCCATTGTCCGGCGCTCCTAGTCCGACGGCTCTTCGTACATCGGGCGCACTTCCAGCTCGCCTTCCCATTCGGGCCAGTGTTTCAGGTGCAACTCCATGAATCGGCGCACCCAGACCATGGCTTCCTCTTTCGAGGCGACGTCATAGGTGGTGAAGCCACCGATTACCTCCTTGGCTTCGGTGAACGGCCCGTCGGTGATGGTGAGCTTGCCCTTGGCGATCCGCGCCCGGGCACCGTTCGCCGTCGGCTTGAGGCCGCCCCAGTCGACGAAGACACCCGCCTGCTTGGCTTCCTCGCCGAGCGCCATGATGCCGTCGATCAGCGCCTGCGGCGGCGGCTCGGACGTCTCGGCACATTTCACGATGGTGATGAATTTCATTCGTCTTCCTCCTCGCGGTGCAGGGTGAAGCCGGTCGCTCCGGCCCATTCAGACGACGAACGGGCCCCAGCGAGATCGACCAGGCGAGGCAGGATCTTATTCGCTGCCGACGAAGCA
Source organism: uncultured Alphaproteobacteria bacterium (assembly GCA_963732845.1). Classification (GTDB taxonomy): domain Bacteria; phylum Pseudomonadota; class Alphaproteobacteria; order Rhizobiales; family Kaistiaceae; genus CAVSRC01. The sequence continues at coordinate 102,108 of CAVTBE010000017.1, forward strand.
GGGTCCGAGTTCGCGCACCTCGACCGTCGCCCAGTCCGCCGCCGGGCAGTCGCGCGCGATGGCGAGCGCCTCATCGCGCGTCTCGACGGTGAGCAGGAAGAAGCCGCCGATCATCTCCTTGGCCTCGGCGAACGGCCCGTCGACCGCGGTCGCCGCGCCGTCGCGCTTGCTCACCCGCACGGCGCCGTCCTGTCCCAACAGGGATTCGGCGCGCACGAGCTGGCCGCGCTGCGTGAGCCCCTCGGCATAGCGCAGCATGCGCGCGTAGCGCCGCTCGCCCTCCTCGCGTCCGGCGATGCGCCGGTCCTCAAGCCCTTCGACGATCAGCAGCATGTAGGTCATGAGAGGTCCCTCCCCGCCGGCAGACGCGCTGGAAGCTGCGCGTCCTATCGCCGGCGGGCGGTTCAGTAAAGGGTGGGCGCGATCACGTTGCCGCGGGGCAATTCACGATCCACGGGATGCCGAAGTGGTCGGTCAGCATGCCGAACTTCTCGGCAAAGAACGTCTTCTGCAGTTCCATGCTCACGGCCTGCGCCCTGTCGGCCAGCGCCTTGTAGATGCGTTCGGCTTCGCCAGGGTCGTTCACCGTCAGCGAAACTGAGAAGCCCTGCGGCGTCTTGAAGTAGGCCGGCGGCGCATCGGTCCCCATCAGCGTGAAGCCGTCAGCTCGCCGTATCTGCGCGTGCATGATCTTGTCCTGCCATTCGGCCGGCACGTCGCCCGTCATCGGCGATTCGCCGAATTTCATCATCATCTCGATCTCTCCGCCGAGCAGCGCGGCATAGAAACGAAGGGCCTCGGCGCAGGTGCCGTCGAAATGGAGGTAGGGATTGATCTGCATGGAATCTGCTCCTTGTCCGGCGCCTATCGCGGCGCCTCAGCCGTTGTTGATGTGGAGAATGTTGCCGTCAGGGTCTTTGAACCAGGCGGCGCGAAAATCGCCGAAGATGTGGACTTCGCCGGTCCGCTCTCCGCCTGGGAAGTCGTAGCGCTCGAAGGCAACGCCGGCCCGTTTCAGCGCCGCGATGATGCTGTCGAATTCATCGCCCACACCCCAGGTCGCCGCCGTCGCCTTGTTGGTGCCCGCCATGTCCGAGCGATAGACGACGATGGTCGAACTGCCGCTCTTGAAGAGCGCGACCGCATCGCTCCGCGATCCCGTGGCTGTGAGCTTCAGCACGCCGCCATAGAAGGCACGCGCGGCGTCGAGGTCCTTCACGGCGATTGTCGCCATGACGTTCTTGTCGGAAAGCATGGGTGTGCCTCCGTTGTCTGTCCGGACTTACTGCGACCAGAGAGCCGTCGCCGCCCTCACTTGTCGGCGTTGAGCGTCTCGAGCAACGTCATCTCGCGCTCGATCGCCTCGCTCGGCTCGAAGTCCTCGATTTCCTGCACCTGGCGGATCTCGATGATCTCGTTGTCGCCCATCGGCGCCCGCCTGGCCCATTCGATGGCCTCCTCGCGCGACTTCACCTGGATCATCCAGTAGCCGCCGAGCACCTCCTTCGCCTCGGCGAAGGGACCGTCCACGACCGTCGGCTTGCCCCCGGAAAAGCTGACCCGCGCGCCCATCGACGGCGGATGCAGCCCGTCCAGCGCCAGCAGCACGCCGGCCTTCTGCAGGCTCTCATTGTATTTGACCATCTGCTCGATGGCCTTGGGGTCGGGCATCGTGCCGGGTTCGGCGGTCTCATAGCCTTTCGGAATGACAAGCATCATGAAGCGCATGGCGAGGATCTCTCCCGGTTGCTGGAACGCGGCCGGCCCGCGCTCTCACCTGACGACGAACGCGGATACGGGGAATCGACACAGCCTACGGCGTTTTCTTCGTCGCAAGACCGCCGGAACTGCAATCGCTCCTGCAAGCACTTATAAAGTGTGATGATTGTGAATAGCGCGACCTGCTAATGTGGTCTTTGGGGAGAATCCATTCGCGCAGGGGAAGCAAATGGCATTCAAGGTGGGGTCGTTCGAAGACGTCACAATCATGGGCATCACCGATCCATACTTGGCGGCAGCGATACGCAAGCTCGGCAAGTACTGGGAGGAAGTGAAGGACCTGCCGGAAGCAGATCAGATTCTTGAGCAGGCAGTGCGCGGGGCGGAGGAAATGGCGGCAAAGGCGGCCGACCTGGCGGCGACGCACTGATCCGCCTTTGCCCGTGCGACCGAAAGTGGCGAAAGCCGCGGGCCGATAGCCGGCGGCCACGCCGCTCTACTCCGCCGCCTCGTTCTCCACCCGGATAGCGATCGGCTCGGCCCGCTCCTCCGGCGCCTCCTCCTCCTCGGCCTCCGTCCGCCGCCTCAGCGTGAGGATGGCCAGCGCCAGCGCCCCCCAGGCGCACGCCGTCATCAACACGATCATCGGCAGCACCGTGCCGTTGAAGATGAGGCTGGCGATCACGATCATCGCAGCGCCGGTCAGCATCTGCAGCGTCCCGCCAAGCGCCGCCGCCATGCCGGCGATCGGCCCGTGGTCGTCGAGCGCCATGACCATGGTCGTCGGGATGACCAGGCCCATGAAGGAGAAGCCGACGAGCAGGAAGGCCATCAGCACGGGCAGGCTGTCGACCCCGGCGAGCGTCACCGCCAGCAGCACCGCGAGCACCGTCGCATAGCCGGCGACGGCCACCGTCACCAGCCGGCTGAGGCCGAAGCGCCCGCCAAGCCAGGCGGCAAGCTGCGAGGAGCCGATGAAGCCGACGGCATTCAGCGAGAAGGCGATGCTGAAGGCCGTCGGCCCGAGGCCGTAATGCTCGATGTAGATGAACGAGGCGCTCGCCAGGAAGGTGAAGAAGCTCGCCATGCCCAGCCCGCCGATGAAGCTCAGCCCGAGGAAGCGCGGGTCGCCGATGAGCGTCGCGAAGCCGGAGGCGAGGCTCGCCCGTTCGAGCCGCACGCGGTCCGCCGGCGCCAGGGTCTCGGGCAGCAGCGTGGCCAGCAGCACCAGCGCGACTGCCGCCGCGACCGTCACCGCCAGGAACACCGCCCGCCAGCCGAACGGCACGATCAGCGCGCTGCCGGTCACCGGCGCCAGGATCGGTGACACCGAGATCACCAGCATGACCAGCGCCATCAGCCGCGCGCCTTCGACGCCGGTATGCAGGTCGCGGATGATCGCCCGCGGGATGACCATCACCGCGGAGGCGCCGACGCCCTGAAGCGCACGGAAGGCGATGAGCCAGCCGATGCTCGGCGCCAGCGCCGAGCCGAGCGAGCCCGCCGCATAGATCGCCAGGCCGAAATAGAGCGGCGCCTTGCGCCCGACCATGTCTGACACCGGTCCGTAGACGATCTGGCACAGTCCGAAGGCGATGAAGAAGGCCATCAGCGTCATCTGCGTCGCCGCGGTCGAGGCATGGAGATGCTCGGCAATCGTCGGCAGGGCCGGCAGGTACATGTCGATGGCGAAGGGCCCAATGGCCGAGATCAGGCCGAGCACCACGGCATTGGGGAGGAAGCGCGAAGTCATGGAACGAGTTCTCCGGTAGCGGCTGCCGCAGGCAGCGGTCGTGTGTTGTCCATGGCGGAAAGAAGATGCCGCCGCCTTGCTGTTGACGCCACGCGCCGTCCGGCGTCGCCCGCACTCGGTCAAGACGAACGCGGCGACGTGAAATCGACACGCCGGACAGAAAATCGACTGCTGGAAACTAGGGCGGGCCGCCGGCTTGGCTGTGACGCACGCCACAGAAATCGCTCGCGGTCATGCCTACCCTCACCATTTCCGGGCCGCATCCTGCCGCATGGCCGCGTCAGGACATGTCAGGAGCGACGCAGAGCCGGGATCGAGCTTGAGCGCAATCCGGACCCGGCAGCCGCTCGCCTAGAGCAGTCGTGCCCGCTCCAGGACCAGCAGCTTCTCCTTGGTGAGCACGCCGCCATAGGCGGAGAAGCCGCCCAGCCGGTCGCCCGCTGCCAGCACGCGATGGCAGGGGATGACGATCGGCAGCGGATTGGCCGCCATCGCCTGCCCCACGGCCTGCGCCCCGCGAGGCATGCCGACCCGCCTGCCGATCTCGCCATAGCTTGCCGTCTCGCCCCAGCGCAGCCGTCGCGTCGCGTCGTAGATGTGCTGCCGCTCGTCGCTGGTATCAGCGGGCAGCGCCACCACGATCTCGGAGAAATCGGTCTCGGCCCCGTCGAAATAGGCGCGCAGCAACGCCAGCGCTGCCTCCACCGCTGGCGGCGGTTCGCTTTCTCGCGCGCCACTCTTCTCCAGCCGCGCCCGCGTCGCCGCGACATCGGCTTCGGGCAGCTGCACATGGGTCAGCCCCCGCTGCGACCACGCGATGCCGCACAGCCCGAAGGCCGTATCGAACAGGCAATATCGAGCGCCATCCCCGGCGCGCGGATCGCCATCGCTGTCTGCGCGTTTGTCTGTCATCACGCTTTTCGGCCTACTGATCGGTGACGGCGCCACCCTAAGTTCCTGTTTTGTTCTTACAATATCCTGACCCTGCCCGGCAAGACCCGGCCGCGTTTCACGTTGCCGGCAAATCTCCGGCGGGCGCGCGTCGTGGGCGCCACGCCAGCGCCACGAGCACGGCCAGCCCGGCCGCCACCAGCGCGATGAGATTGATCCAGTCGGCTGCCGTCTGCAGCGCAGACTGCGCGAACGGAAACGCACGATACGCCGCGAACCGCTCGAGCGCCGCCTGCTGGTCCGCCCGGAACTGATCGCCGGGCGCACAGCCGTTCTCCCGCGGGAACAGATAGCAGCTCGGGTTCTTGAGGTTCAGCTCGCCGCCCGCCGTCGGTGTCAGGATCGGCCCGATCTGCAGATCCCCGACCGGGAAGGCTTCGAGCCGATAGCCGAACATCGGCTGGTAGCACTCGATCTCGGACATCCCGTCGACCATCGCATTGTTGCGGTCGGCGTAGGACTGGACGGCGTCCGTGTGCAACTCGCCCCTGACCTGCGTGATCGGCGGCACGCCCTTGACGGCCGCTTCGTGCCAGGCGCTCTCGATGGGCGCGCCGTTGTAAGAGCGCGTCACCGGGATGGGCTCCGCCCAGTTCCACCACACCGTGGCAATCGCCACGACGACAAAAAGCCCGCCGGCCCACAGGCGCGACGGCGCCAGCCGGTCGACCGCAAGCGCCGCGCCCAGCACCGCCAGCGGGATGAACATGACGAACCAGCGGACCAGCGTCACGCTCTGCCCGAGCACGGGCAGGCCCTTGAGAAAGGCGTTCCAGGCGGGCGCATAGACGTTGATCGCAATCGGGATGGCCATCACCAGCGCGACCGCGGCCAGCACGGCCAGACCGCTGAGCGGCCGGCGCCAGGTCCTGCCGACGAGAATCCGCACAAGGAGCGCCACACCGCCGGCGACCAGCAGCACCAGCGCCGCCGGCCCAACGCCGAAGGCCCATTCGGGCCAGTCGAGGATCACGCGATAGTTCACCAGCGCGTTCATCGCGCTGGCTTGTGGCGGATGCCAGAACAGCGACAGGCCCGCGGCCATGATCGCATCGAAGGCGCCCCGGAAGCCGGGCAGCGGATAGAGGGTGCGCGGGAACGTTTCGACAAAGGCGATCGCCGCCGCCAGCCGCTCTGCCGACAGGCCGACCGAAAGCACGGCGCCGAGAGCGAGGATCGCCCATGGCTGCCAGGCATGGCCGCGCAGATGTCCATGCACGAGGACAATGACGCCCGTCGCCAGCGCCACCGGAACGATGATGTGCTGCATGCCGGCCTGGAACTGGTAGGCGAAGACCGCCCCGGCCAGCACGGTGGCGAGCACCGCGCGGCGCGCCGTCCATCGGGCACCCGCTGCCGCCGGAAGCAGCGCCGCCCAGGCGATCCAGGGGGCGAGCATGACCGGATGGAAGGTCAGGTGGCCAACCGCCAGCCGCACCACGAAGAATCCGTTGAACAGGAACAGCACCCCCGCGGTCGCTGCCGCCCATGGCGACGCAGCGAAGCGGCTTCTGAGCAGCAGATAAAATCCCGCGGCGCCGAGCGCTGCGAACACGACGAACGTCGTCCTGACCGCGCTGAGGGGATCGACGAAGGCGGTCAGTACCTGCGGCAGCGCATAGTACGCGACGTTGAGATCGGCGAGGAACGGCACGCCACCGCACTGCGCCGGGCTGAACCACGGCACGCCGAACGGCCCGTTCGCCAGCAAATGGTAGTACCCGGCCAGCAGGTTGGGGAAATGCAGGCCGTAGTCGGCGGCGAACATCGGCCCGGAACCGGGCACGACCGGCAGGAACCGCCACAGATAGGCCGCGAAGCATGCAGCCAGCGCGACCACCGCGGCCGCCTCGCCAGCGCGGTTCGCCGCGATTGCGCCGTTTGCCCTTCCGTCTGTGCCCAAGCCACCCTCCACCACCGCCCGCCCCTTTTAGCCCAAGTCTCTTGCCATGCGCAGGGTGCCCTGCCCAGGCATCTACGTTCCCTGCCGGCCCTTGATGTTCATCTTTTGTTCTTGCGCCTTGCCCCCGCGCCGCGCAAGACTGTCAGCAGCGTTGAGTCCCGGCCCCTATTTCCCTCTGGACGATGCGGAACCGCCGCTTGTCTCGCGCGCCTGAGAGCATAAGTTCGGGAAGCGGCCGCAGCCGCAAATCCCCTATGGACAAGCGAGCCATGGCCGACAGCAGCCCTGCCCCGGGCAAGTTCCTCTCCATCCGCGGGGCGCGGGAACACAATCTCAAGAATATCGACCTCGATCTGCCGCGCGACCGGCTGGTCGTGCTCACCGGCCTGTCCGGTTCGGGCAAGTCGTCGCTCGCCTTCGACACCATCTATGCCGAGGGCCAGCGCCGCTATGTCGAGAGCCTGTCGGCCTACGCCCGCCAGTTCCTCGAAATGATGCAGAAGCCGGACGTCGACCAGATCGACGGCCTGTCGCCGGCCATCTCCATCGAGCAGAAGACCACCAGCCGCAATCCGCGCTCGACGGTGGGCACGGTCACCGAGATCTACGACTACATGCGGCTCCTCTTCGCCCGCGTCGGCGTGCCCTATTCGCCGGCAACGGGTCTGCCCATCGAGAGCCAGACCGTCAGCCAGATGGTCGACCGCGTGCTGGCGCTGCCCGAGGGCACCCGCCTCTACCTGCTGGCGCCGATCGTGCGCGGCCGCAAGGGCGAATACCGCAAGGAGCTGGCCGAGCTGATGAAGCGCGGTTTCCAGCGCGTCAAGATCGACGGCCAGTTCCACGAGATCGCCGAGGCCCCGGCCCTCGACAAGAAGCTCAAGCACGACATCGAGGTGGTGGTCGACCGCATCGTGGTCGGCAGCGGTATCGGCACCCGGCTCGCCGAACTCCTTCCAGACCGCGCTGGAACTCGCCGAAGGCCTCGCCATCGCCGAATTTGCGGATACCCGACCGCAAGAGGCGAGGAGCACCGAAGAGACCGCGGAGGACCGCAGGTCCGACAGGGATCGAGAAAAAGGCGCGAAAGGGAAGAAAAAGAAAAGCGAAGCGCGAAGCGCTGAGCGCATCATCTTCTCCGAGAAGTTCGCCTGCCCGGTCTCCGGCTTCACCATCCCGGAGATCGAACCGCGTCTGTTCTCCTTCAACAACCCCTATGGCGCCTGCCCGGTCTGCGACGGGCTCGGCACCGAGCGCGTGGTCGATCCGGCGCTGGTCGTCCCCGACGATTCGCTGTCGCTGCGCGACGGCGCCATCGCCCCGTGGTCGAAGACCTCCTCGCCCTATTACCTGCAGACGCTGGACGCGCTCGCCCGCGCCTACCGCTTCTCCACCGACACGCCCTGGCACAAGCTGCCGCAGACGGCCAAGGACATCATCCTCGCCGGCACCGGCGCCGATGAGGTCACCTTCAACTACAACGACGGCCTGCGCGCTTACCGCACCACCAAGACCTTCGAGGGCGTCATCCCCAATCTCGAGCGCCGCTACCGCGAGACCGACTCGCAATGGGTGCGCGAGGAGATCGAGCGCTACCACTCGGCCAAGCCCTGCGAGACCTGCGGCGGCAAGCGGCTGAAGCCCGAGGCGCTGGCCGTCAAGCTCGACAAGCTCGACATCTCGGAGGTCACGGACTTCTCCATCCGCCGGGCGATGGACTGGTTCGCCCACCTGCCCGAAACGCTGTCGAAGCAGCAGAACGAGATCGCCGTCCGCATCCTCAAGGAGATCCGCGAGCGGCTGAACTTCCTCATCGATGTCGGCCTCGACTATCTGACCCTCGCCCGCGCCTCCGCCACGCTGTCCGGCGGCGAGAGCCAGCGCATTCGCCTCGCCAGCCAGATCGGCTCCGGCCTCACCGGCGTGCTCTACGTGCTCGACGAGCCCTCCATCGGCCTCCACCAGCGCGACAACGAGCGCCTGCTCGGCACGCTCAAGCACCTGCGCGACATCGGCAACACCGTCATCGTCGTCGAGCACGACGAGGACGCCATTCGCCACGCCGATTACGTCGTCGATATCGGCCCCGCCGCCGGCATCCATGGCGGCCACGTCATCGCCAAAGGCACGCCGGAAGAGATCATGGCCAATCCGGACTCGCTCACCGGCCAGTTCCTCTCCGGCACCCGCTTCATCAACGTGCCGGCCACCCGCCGCCCGCCGACGAAGGGCAAGATGCTGCGCATCGTCGGCGCCACCGGCAACAACCTCAAGGCCGTCACCGCCGAGATTCCCATCGGCCTGTTCACCTGCATCACCGGCGTCTCCGGCTCCGGCAAGTCGACGCTGACCATCGACACGCTCTACCGCGCCGTCGCCCGGCGGCTGAACGGCGCCCGCGACGTGCCGGCCGAGCACCAGCGCATCGAGGGGCTGGAATATCTCGACAAGGTCATCGACATCGACCAGTCGCCGATCGGCCGCACCCCGCGCTCCAACCCGGCCACCTATACCGGCGCCTTCACGCCGATCCGCGAGTGGTTCGCCGGCCTGCCGGAGGCCAAGGCGCGCGGCTACGGGCCGGGGCGCTTCTCGTTCAACGTCAAGGGCGGCCGCTGCGAGAAGTGCCAGGGCGACGGCGTCATCAAGATCGAGATGCACTTCCTGCCCGATGTCTACGTCACCTGCGATGTCTGCCAGGGCAAGCGCTACAATCGCGAGACGCTGGAGGTGCGCTTCAAGAACAAGTCGATCGCCGATGTGCTCGACATGACGGTCGAGGAGGCGCGCGGCTTCTTCGCCGCCGTCCCCTCCATCCGCGACAAGATGGAGACGCTGGATCGCGTTGGCCTCTCCTACATCCATGTCGGCCAGCAGGCGAACACGCTGTCCGGCGGCGAAGCCCAGCGCGTCAAGCTGTCGAAGGAGCTGTCGCGCCGCTCCACTGGCCGCACGCTCTACATCCTCGACGAGCCGACCACGGGCCTGCATTTCGCCGATGTCGAGAAGCTGCTCGACGTCCTCCACGAGCTGGTCGACCAGGGCAACACGGTGGTGGTCATCGAGCACAATCTCGAGGTCATCAAGACCGCCGACTGGATCATCGATCTCGGCCCCGAGGGCGGCGATGGCGGCGGCGAGATCGTCGCCGCCGGCACTCCGGAGCAGATCGTGCGCGACAAGCGCAGCTACACCGGCGCCTTCCTCAAGCCGGTACTGGCCCGGGCACGGGCGTCACGGCAGGCGCGCGATGCGTCGGAGGATGTCGAGGCGGCGGAGTAGAGCCCCAAGCTTTGGGCATTTGTGGCGCAATTGCCGCTGCTAGCGCTGAAATGCCCTCTTTCGTACATCGAACGAATTGAAGAAACCTATCCTTAACCTGTGATAAGAACATAATGTGAACGCCCAGATCGGATATGGCACCTTGCATGGCTCGACAGCGCATCCGCGACCCGGTGCACGACCTGATAGAGTTCTCTGATTCGGAGTTAGAGCAAACCCTTTGGAGGGTGTTGCAGACCCGACCGTTTCAGCGGCTTCGCCGTGTAAAACAACTTGGCTTCTCTGATCTCGTCTACCCGGGTGCTACTCACTCGCGTTTTGCTCATAGCGTAGGTGTCTTTCATGTTGCGAGGCAGCTCATGGGCGTCGTTCACAAGCATGTGCAACAGGACAGCAAGGAGCATCGGGCTCTAGCAGCTGCCTTAGTACATGACTTGGGCCATGGCCCGTTTAGCCATGCTTTTGAAAAGGTCGGCGCTCGTCTCGGCCTCAAACTCGCCAACCATGAGAACATGAGCGATGCGCTCATCCGTGATGGCGAGGTCGCGGCGATTCTCAACGAGCTTGGAAGCGGGTTCGCCAATGACGTCGCCGATATCGTGCAGAAGGATGGCACGAAAGCGGTGCAGCACGCGGTTGTTTCGAGCCAGTTCGACGCCGACCGGCTGGACTACATCCGCCGAGATCGGATGATGTCCGGGACGCAGCACTCCGCTATAGATTTTACTTGGCTTATCGCAAATCTCGAGATCGCGCCGGTCTCTGTGGGTGTTGATGACACCCAAGTGGGAACAGTTGAAACGTTTGTACTGGGACCGAAAGCAATCTACGCCGCGGAGGCATTCGTTCTCGGACTCTTCCAGCTATATCCAACCGTATATTTTCACAAAGCGACACGTGGCGCCGAAAAGCTCTTCACCGAATTGTTGGTGAAGGTTGTGACGCTCGTTCGCGATGGGGCTGCTGCGAAGACGGGATTGCCGCCGGATCATCCGCTCGTGCGCTTTGCGACTGCCCCGGAAGATAGCGAGATTGCACTCGCGCTCGACGACGGAATCATCTGGGGGGCGCTCTCACAGATGACAGATGCAGCAGACCCCGTAGTCGCTGAGTTTTCCGCTAGGCTACGCGACCGCAAGCTTTACAAGAGCCTCGACATTCGCACGAGCGTGGCCAACGCTTTGGATCCTGAGGGGCGAAATGACGATGAGGCCATCGAAGCGATCGATAGGTGTTGCGTGGCGATCGCAACTAAGCTTGCTGAGCCAGATTTCACGAAGAGCACGGATCGCCCGCGGGTTCTGATCGACAGCGAGAAGCGCTCTCCTTACAAATCGATCGGAGAGTTGCGAGGGCCACTCGACCGCATAAACATTCGCACAGCTGGCGGCGTGCTCGTCGATTTGAAACAACGCTCTGCCGTCGTCGCAGCTTTAAAAACATACAAGCTCTTTCGCGCCTATATCGATGGAGGCGACATAGAGGCGCGTGATCGAAGTCGAGAAAGTCATCGGAGGGGAGATCAACGCATGTCGTACGAAAGCGCATTGAAGGCCGCCAACATTGTGCGCGATGCGGGAAATCGCATCGTGGGGCGTACGCGCTTGCAGAAGATCGCATATCTTTTGAGTGCCGCTGGGCTAGAGAATGGGTTGCCCTTTGTTTACAAACACTACGGCCCTTACAGCGAAGAGCTGGCAAGCGGAGCTCGCGACGCTGGGTTGCTCGGGCTGATGCAAGAGACCGAACAGGTTGCTCAATGGGGTGGCGTGTATTCGACTTATGTGTTTGCGGGAGCGCAAGACAGCTCGGTTCCAATAGCTAGACACCAACTAGCGTCTGTCGGAGCAGAGGCTGACGCTGTTGAGCTGGAACTGGCAGCAACTGCCCTCTTTCTTGCGAAGGCCGGCTATTCCGACCCATGGAGTGAAACCGCGCGACGCAAGCCTGAGAAAGCCGAGCACGGACGGATCGAACAAGCGAAAGCGCTGTATCAACGTCTAGCGTCGATCCCAACGCCAGAGCCATTGCCTGCTATTGTTTAGCCGAAACCGAAAAACGCAATTTAGTCAGCCCGCAGGCCGGAATAGCGGAGCGTATTTCGCCGTCTTTCTTCGCCTTTTGTGCAAAGCAACACGGCCCGGCGGCCTGCGCCTTCGGCCAACCCGCCCTGCGGCTCTCGTTGATCTGCGGAAGCCGTCGAGTGTCGAAGGCACGTCCGGCCGATTGACAGGAGTCTAGCGACGACCAAACCGTCCGCGACTCGTAACAGACGCGGCTGAAGCGAAGCGAACGCCGATTGACTTGCCCGAAATCCACTGCACCGAGCAGTGCTGGGGCGGGCTGCCGTCATCGAAGCGCAAGTCGAACGCGCGCGGAATGTCGGCGACCGAGTTCGACGACGAGCTTGGCGCCGCCATCGGAAAGGTCCCGGACGGTGCAATTGTATGACGAAGATCCGTGATTGAAGATGATGCGCGCGCCTTTCAGCGAGTGCTTGCGCCGCGCCGAGCGATGCTCACTGATCCCCGCGGTCTGAGGGGTGGTGCGAACGTCTTCCATGCAAGAGATATGGGGCGCAATTGGCCCGGCCACTCCCAATCACGCCCGTATGGTGAACAAGAGGCAAACAGTCGTCGTCAGGCAGAGGATCCGCAATACGCCTTCTCCGGCAAGGGGCGCAGATGGCTGACCTCCGGGAGCCGTCGGATGTCGAAGGCGCCCCTGATGAGCCCGGAATTTCCGTCTGTTAACACGAAGTTAGCCGCGCGAAGGTAGTCTCTCGCGCATGGCACAGCTTCTCAATCTCGGCGGCATGGCCGTCGGCGCTGTTGGCATCTTCATCGGGTTCTACTTCCTTTCGTCCGACCCGCTCACCGCGCTGGCAATCGTCACTGGCACCTGCGTCGGTGTCGTCGGCATCCTTGCCTTTGTTCGCCACGTCGTCTTTCACCGCGCCGATGCCGCCCGCATGGGCTGGCAGACCGATCGCCCCGACTGGCAGTTCGAAGTCGGTTTCGCCAACCTTGCCTTCGGCCTCCCCGGCCTCCTGGTCGCGCTCTGGCTCCCCAGCTACCCGGCTTTCTTCGTTCTGCTGCTCGGCTATGCCCTGTACCTCGCTCAGGCCGCGGCTCTTCACCTCACCCGATACCTGACCGATGAGCACCGCTCCGCGGCGCGCCTCTGGCGCAGCGTCATCGGCACGTCGCTGTTTGCGATCCTGATGCTGGTGTTCGCCTACCGCGCCTTTCTGGGCTGACCCCTGGGGCGGAAGAGCGGAGCTATTCCGTCGTTTCGGCGTCGTTTTCGCGGTGGGTTGAGCCTTCGGCCAACCCGTCCTGCGAACTATGAACAGTGGTCGCCGATCTCGCCGTCCTCACCAATGTCGCCTGCCCAATCGGCCGCCGAACCCCGACAAATCCGTAAACGAACCGTTTTCTAAGGGTCGCTAAGCTCCCGGCGGACCGGTGTACCTCGTGGAAGCCCGATGAACCGTGCCGAAGAGGCCCAAGAATGGCTATTTACAGCCTATCCGGTGAGGAAATCCGCACGACGTTGAAGGAACTGGAACAGGCCACCTTCAGCCATGACCAATGGGCTGAAATGCTGTTCGAGACCATGATCTGCCGTCTGACGCCCGACCAGCGGGATCTCGATCCCGATGCGCACCGGCGTTGCCGGTTCGGCCAATGGTACCACTCGGCACGATCGGGCGGGATCAGCCGCCATCCGGGATTTGAACAGATCGGGCTGGAGCACGAGCGCATGCACCAGTATGCGCAGAGCCTGCTGCGCGCGGCCGAGGATGGCACGCCAATCTCGATGAGCGATTACGAGCGATTTGTCTCGGCTCTGAAACGCATGCGTCTGGAGGTCGCGACGGTCCAGCATGAACTTGAGGATGCGCTGTTCAATCTCGATCCGCTGACCGGCACCGCGAACCGCTCGGGAATGCTGACGAAGCTGCGCGAGGAACATCAGTTCGTGACGCGCAAGGTGCACCAGAGCGTCGTGGCAATGATGGACCTGGATCACTTCAAGACCGTGAACGATCGCTTTGGGCACCAGGCCGGCGACGCCGTCCTCACGGCGTTTGCGCGCTACCTGGCAGCGCACCTTCGTCCATACGACAGGGTCTTTCGCTATGGCGGCGAGGAGTTCCTGCTTTGCCTGACCGATACCGAGGTCGAGGCCGGTCGCGATATTCTTGATCGCGTGCGCGAGGAGCTGGGCTCGCTGTCGCACAAGGTCGACGGCGCCGACAATTTTCACGTGACCGTGTCTTTTGGGCTGAGCCAGCTTGCTCCCGATCTTTCGGTCGAGGAGAGCATCGAAAGAGCCGATCGGGCCCTCTACGCCGCAAAAGAGCGTGGAAGGGACAGGGTCGTCATCTGGGACCCGTCGATGGACAGCGCGTTGTCCGAAGCCGGTGGGACGCGGTAGCAAAACGCGTTCCGCAGCTCCTTGTCCCGGCGGGTTACGCTCGACGGCTACCCCGCTACCTCACCTCCCCGCCCAGGCCCACACCTCGATCTCGACGCGGCCGCCGAGCGCCAGGCCGGCGGCGCCGAAGGCGGAGCGCGCCGGCAGTCGGTCGGGCTTGAAATAGCCCACATAGATGTCGTTGAAGGCGGGCCAGTCGCTCATGTCGGCGAGCATCACCGTCGCCTTGAAGATCGCGTCGAAGGTGAGCCCGTTGGCGGCCAGCGTCGCGCCGATGTTGTCCATCGCCTGGCGCGCCTGCGCCGTCACGCCGCCGGGCACCAGCGTCTTGGTGCCCGGCGTCACGCCCATCTGGCCTGACAGATAGAGCACGTCGCCGACCCTGACCGCGTCGCTGAAGGGCAGCCCCGCCCCCTTGGTCGCGTCCGACCGGATGTAGTCCACCATCTGCGTTCCTCCTTTAGCGCCAGCGCCGCGTCATACTCCCGAACCATCCCCTCAATGGGCAGGTTGGGCGCCGTGGCCTTATCCCAGCCAGCTCACCACGCCCGTATCCAGATCGTAGATCGCCGCAAGGATCTTCAGCGTGCCGCTGTTGACCCGCTCCGCCAACAGGGGATCGCTGGCGGCGAGCCGCGCCGCCGTGCGCCGGGCGCTTTCCTTCGCCGCGTTGTTGGTGAAGTCGCCCGGCTGGTCTTTCACCGCCAGCGCCGCCGGAACGATCGGCTCGATCATCGGGCCGATGGCACCGGGAAAGGTCGCGTTGCTGGAGACCACGTCACAGGCCGCCTTCACCGCGCCGCAGGACGTATGCGCCAGCACCACGATCAGCGGCGAGGCGAGCACGGCGGCACCATATTCCACCGTGCCCAACGTCGCGGTGTCCACCAGGTTGCCGGCATTGCGCGCGACGAAAAGCTCGCCCACACCATGGCCGCCGAAGATCAGTTCCGGCGGCACGCGGCTGTCGGCGCAGGAGATGACCGTCGCCCATGGCGCCTGGCCGCCGGCAACCGCCTTCCGCGATTCCGCGAGGTCGAGTACGCAAAGCTCCGGCTGCGCCACATAGCGGGCGTTGCCGGCCTTGAGCTTCGCCAGGGCCGCATCCGGCGTCAGCGCCTCCGCCGCACCCTCCGCGGCCTGCGCCGGTCCCACCCCCGCACCAAGTCCCATCGCCACCAGCCCGGCAGCGCCGAATTTCAGCATCTCGCGCCGGTCGAAACGTCCGGTCTTGCAGGCCTCACACATTTCAACCTCCTACCGCCGACGCCGCGCCGACCGCCGCACGATACCTTTTTCGTCGCCGGGGCGGAAATAGTCGCAACATCTGCCCCGCTGGCGTGCCGCGCGCCGACGGACTACACCGGGAAAACGCGCCAAGAGGAGCAACGCGCACCCCATGACCCGCGACCAGATGATCGCCCATCTCCGCGCCGCCAACGCAACGGCGCACCACGCCGCCGAACACGGACACCATCCCTTCGGCGCCATCCTGGTCGGGCCGGACGACCGCATCCTCATGCGCCAGACCAATATCGACGTGGTGCGCCATGCCGAGACGGAGCTCGCCCGCCGCGCCGCCGCCACCTACGACGCCGGTTTCCTCTGGCGCTGCACGCTGGTCACCACCTTCGAGCCCTGCGCCATGTGCGCCGGCACGATCTACTGGGCCAATATCGGCAGCGTGGTCTATGGCGTGGAGGAGGTGAAGCTCTTGGCGCTGACCGGCAAGGACCCCGCAAACCCGACCATGTCCCTGCCCTCGCGCACCGTGCTCTTCTCCGGCCAGAAGACCATCGAGGTCCACGGTCCCTTCCCCGAGATCGAGGACGAGTTGATCGCGCCTCATCGCGATTTCTGGCGCGACACTAAGGGCAAGGTTCCGAGGCGCTGAACAGCTGCCAGAACCACACGCCCCGCCGCCGTTCCAGGACCGCCGTCAGGCGGAAGGGTTTTTCCTCGCCTCCGGTCGACAACCGGTAGGTGCCCTCGCCGGTCAGCCAGGCGACGGTGCCCATCGTCGAGACCCGCCGCTCGGGCAGGCTGAAGAGCAGTCGGTCGGGCCGCGCATAGAGATCGGCAAAAAAGGCCCTCAGCGCCTCCGGCCCGATGGCGACCTCGCCCGGCTCGGGGCCGATGAGCATCACATCCTCGTCGCCGCTGAAGGCTTCGATCAACTCCCGGTGCCGCCCGTTGGCGATGTGATCAAGAAGGGCATCAACCGCCTTGAGCACGCCCCATTTAGCCTCGGCCTTGGCGCGCATCGGGTCAGCTTACCGTCGGCGTGCCGAAGCGGTTGGAGCGCGGGAAGCCGTCCGGCCGGATGCGCCCCGCCTGCGCCCGCTCGCCCACCCATTCCTTCAGCTCCGACATGGCGCGGACGAAGGTGCGGCCCGACGAGTCCTGCCAGGAGAGGCCGTCGCCTTTGGCAAAGACGCGGGCATCGGCGATGCCGCCATCCTTGTATTTCTGCAGGCGCACGCCCTTGCCGCGCGCCATCTCCGGCACCTGGATGAGCGGGAAGAGCAGCATCTTGCGGTTCTCGCCGAGGATGGCGACGGTATCGCCCGCGGCGGAAACGCAGATACGCATTTCCTCCGGCGCGCTCACCGTCATCACGTTGCGGCCCTTGCGGGTATTGGCGAGGATCTCGGCTTCCGGCACCACGAAGCCCCGGCCTTCGGTCGAGACCACCAGGAGCTTCCGCTCCGGATTGTGGACGAACACCGTGACCACGTCGTCGGCGGAATCCATGTCGACCATCAACTTGATCGGCTCGCCGTGCCCGCGCCCACCCGGCAGCTTGTCGGCGTTGAGCGTGTAGAAGCGTCCGCCGGTCGAGGCGACGATGATCTTGTCGGTGGTCTCGGCGCGGATCGCCGCCCGCAAGCCGTCATCCGCCTTGAAGGCGAGCGCGGCGGTGTCCACCTCGTGCCCCTTCATGGAGCGGATCCAGCCCTTCTCGGACACCACGACCGTAATCGGCTCGCGCTCGATCATCGCCGTCTGCATGTCCTCGATATCGTGCTCGGGCGCCTCGCTGAAGGTCGAGCGGCGTTTGCCGAGCGGCGTGTTGGGACCGAAGGTCTTGCGCACCTCACGGATCTCGTCGGCGACCTTGGCCCATTGCTGGTCTTCCGATTTGACCAGCGCCTTCAGCGATGTCTGCTCCTTGGAGAGCTCGGCGTGCTCGCCCTTGATCTGCATCTCCTCGAGCTTGCGGAGCGCCCTGAGCCGCATGTTGAGGATGGCTTCGGCCTGCACGTCGGTGAGCTTGAAGGCTTTCATGAGGACGGGCTTGGGCTCGTCCTCGTTGCGGATGATGCGGATCACCTCGTCAAGGTTCAGATAGGCGATCAGATAGCCGTCGAGGATTTCCAGCCGCCGGGCAATCTGCTCAAGCCGGTGATCGGCTCGCCGCACCAGCACCTCGCGCCGGTGCGCCAGCCACTCGGTAAGCACCTCGCCGAGGCCCATCACCCTGGGCACCACGCCGCGCGACAGGATGTTGAGGTTGAGCGGGATACGCGCTTCCAGGTCGGTCAGGCGGAAGAGCAATTCCATCATCAGCGCCGGGTCGACGGTGCGGCTCTTCGGCTCGATGACGACGCGGATGTCCTCGGCCAACTCGTCACGGATGTCGGCGACCAGCGGCAGCTTCTTGGCGTCCAGCAGCTCGGCGATCCTCTCGATCAGCCGCGCCTTCTGCACCTGATAGGGAATCTCGGTGACCACCACGACCCAGGTGCCGCGCTTCTGGTCTTCCTGGCTCCAGCGCGCCCGCACGCGGAAGGAGCCGCGCCCCGTCCGGTAGGCCTCGAGGATGTTCTCCTTCGGCTCGACGATGATGCCACCGGTCGGGAAGTCGGGTCCCTTGACCAGATCGACCAGCGTCTCGATGCGCGCCTTCGGCGTCTTGATGAGATGCAGCGCCGCGTCGCACAGCTCGGCCGCGTTGTGCGGCGGGATGTTGGTCGCCATGCCCACCGCGATGCCCGAGGCGCCGTTCGCCAGCAGGTTGGGAAAGGCGCCGGGCAGCACCACCGGCTCGGTGTCGGAGCCGTCATAGGTCGGGCGGAAATCGACCGCATCCTCGTCGATGCCGTCGAGCAGGAGCCGCGCCACCTCGGTCATGCGCGCTTCGGTGTAGCGCATGGCCGCGGCACTATCGCCGTCGATATTGCCGAAGTTGCCTTGTCCGTCGACCAACGGGTAGCGCGAGGCGAAATCCTGCGCCAGCCGCACCAGCGCGTCGTAGATCGCCTGGTCGCCGTGGGGGTGGAAGCCGCCCATCACGTCGCCGACGATCTTGGCGGATTTCTTGAAGCCACCGCCCGGATCGAGCCGAAGCTGGCGCATACCATAGAGGATGCGCCGGTGGACCGGCTTCAACCCGTCGCGCAGGTCGGGCAGCGCCCGGTTGGTGATGGTGGAGAGCGCGTAGGCCAGATAACGCTCTTCCAGCGCCTGGCGCAGGTTGACGGGCTCGATGTCGCCGCCACCGCTTGGCGGAATCAGGTGCTTTGCCATAGCACCGGCCTAGCGGCCAAACCCTTGGGATTCAAGCTTTCGCGCGGCATTGAAGGCCGGAGGGCCAGCCGATCGCAACCGGTCGGGGCAAAGCCCGTACGGTCCTCAGGCGGGTTTCAGGACGCTGTCCATCACTTCCAGCGCGAAGCGGGCGGAGACCGTCGCCGGGCCGCCGCCCATCTCGATGCCGACTTCGACGGCTTCCAGAATCTCCGCGTAAGTGGCGCCGGCGGCTGCCGCCTGCTCGATGTGCCACTGCATGCAGGATTCGCAATCAATCACCACGGAAATGCCGATGGCGATCACCTCCTTGGTCTTCCCGGGCAGCACGGCGTCGCCATAGGCAGCCTGCTCCATGGCGAGGAAAGCCTTGTAAACCTTGGAATCCAGTTGCAGCAGGCGCTGGTGGGCGGCCTTGCGGCGTTCGGTGAGTTTCTTCAGATCGTCCACGGGTTCTATCCTCATTGATCGAGCGTTTCGCCGGTGCGGGCGATGAGCGCGACGAAGCGCTCGCGCGCATCCGGCGGCGCGATCCCGCGCGGCTCGAAGACGTGGCGGGCGAGGAAATAGCCGGTGAGCGCGAAGGCCTGCGCCAGCTCGGCCCGATCGGCCGGCGTGGCGGAGGCCGGTTCCAGCAGGAAGCGCGGCAGCTTGAGCAGCCGGTCGCCATAGGGGTCGCCGGCGGAGCGGCTGACCGCCCGCCCCGATTTCGGCGAGACATAGGCGAGATCGTCATTGCTGCCGGTCGCCGCGCAGCGTTCGAGGTCGAGGCCGAAGCCGAGATCGTCGAGCAGCCCCAGCTCGAAGCGCGCGATCAGCGCGCCGGCCACCAGCGGTTCGTGAAACCAGTCGAGGATGGCAAGCAGCCCATCATAGAGGCGCGGATGCGGGTCGCGCTCGGGCAAGAGGCGCAGCAGGCCGCCCAGCGTCTGGATGCCATAGAGCCCGGCGGCGCTCTCGATCAGCCGCGCGGCGCGCTGGTGCGTCGGCTCGACCGTGTAGGTGCCGAGGTGTTCGTCGAGCCGCGCCCGCCAGGTGGCGCTCACCGAATTGCCCGGCTGCAGGATCGGCTGCTGGCGGCGCGAACGCCCGCCGCGCACCAGCCCAAGATGGCGGCCGTGGCCGGCCGTCATCAGCTCGACGATCAGGCTCGTCTCGCCGTGCCGGCGCGTGCCGATGATGACGCCTTCGTCCGACCACTGCATGGTGCAAGTCTAGCGCCGAATCGGGGCCGCCGCCCTACCCCTTGGGGAATTCGATCCCCATGGCGCGGTAGCGTTCGGGGTCGTCGGCCCAGTTCTCGCGCACCTTGACGAACAGGAAGAGGTGGACCGGCTTCTCGGCGATCTCGGAGATCTCCTTGCGCGCGGCCATGGAGATCGCCTTGATGGTGGCGCCGGCCTTGCCGATGACGATCTTCTTCTGGCTGTCGCGCTCCACGTAGATGGTCTGCTCGACGCGCGCCGAACCGTTCTTCTGGTCGGTCCACGCCTCGGTCTCGACCGTCGCGTGATAGGGCAGCTCCTGATGCAGCCGCTCGAACAGCTTCTCGCGGGTGATCTCGGCGGCGAGCTGGCGCAGCGGAATGTCGCTGACCTCGTCCTCCGGATAGAGGAACGGCCCCGCCGGGACGGCGTCGGTGAGAAAGGTCATGAAGTCGTCGAGCCCGTCGCCGTTCAGCGCCGAGATCATGAAGGTCCGGTCGAAGCGCACCGCCGCGTTGGCGGCGGCGGCCAACGCCAGCAGGCGTTCGCGCTTCACCGTGTCGATCTTGTTGAGGAGCAGCACTTTCGGGTGGTTGACGTCGCCGAGCCTGGAAAGCAGCGCTCCGGCCTCCTCGTCGATGCCCTTGCCGGCATCGATCAGCAGCGCCACGATATCGGCGTCGCGTGCCCCGCCCCAGGCGGTGTCGACCATCGCCCGGTCGAGCCGGCGCTTCGGCTTGAAGATGCCGGGCGTATCGACGAAGACGATCTGCGAGCGCCCGGCCAGGGCGATGCCGCGCACCATGGAGCGCGTCGTCTGCACCTTGTGGCTGACGATGGAGACCTTGGTGCCGACCAGCCGGTTGACCAGCGTCGACTTGCCGGCATTGGGCGCGCCGATCAGTGCCACGAAGCCGCAGCGCGTCCCCGCCTCCTGCGGCTGGAGCCCGCTCACCGTGTCGTCGTCCATATGCCCTCGCGCAAGAGTACGGCAGTGGCGGCGGCCTGCTCCGCCTCGCGCCGGTTCCGCCCATCGCCGCGCCCCGGCTCAAGCTTGCCGATGCGCACGTCGATGACGAAGGTCGGCGCATGGTCGGGGCCCATGCGCTCGGCGATCTCGTAGGTCGGCGTGCCGTGGCCTTCGGCCTGCGCCCATTCCTGCAGGGCCGACTTGGCGTTGCGCCCGCCGACCGGCGCTTCCAGCATGCGGTCGCGCCAATGGAACTCGACGAAGTTGCGCGCCGCGTCGAAGCCACCGTCGAGATAGATCGCCGCGATCAGCGCCTCGCACACGTCGCCGAGCACGTTGACGGTGAGCAGCGCGCGCTGCTGCGCCCGGTTGCCGCCGAAGACCACCGCCGCACCGATATCGAGGGCCACCGCCACATCGGCGCAGGTCTCCTTGCGCACCAGTTCGGCAAGCCGCGAGGAGAGTTCACCCTCCGTCGCCTCGGGAAAGGTGTCGAGCAGCATCGCGGCGACCACCAGGCCGAGCACCCGGTCGCCGAGGAATTCCAGGCGCTGGTAGGTCACGTCGGCGGCGATGCGGGCGTCGCCCACGGCGCTGGCATGGGTCAGCGCCGTCACCAGCAGGCTACGGTCCTTGAAGCGATAATCCGTGCGGCGCTCCAGGGCGTCGAGCAGAGCGCCCTCAACCGTCATAGCAGCTTGAACAAGCGGTCCCAGCGGACCGTCCACGGCCACTGCCAGAAGGCCAGCACCGGTTCGCCCTCCTTGACCGAGAAGAAGATGACCTGGGCGCGGCCGACCAAGTTCTCGAAGGGCACGTAGCCGACGCCGCCGGAGGTCGGCGGCACACGGCTGTCAGTGGAGTTGTCGCGGTTGTCACCCATCATGAAGTAGTGGTCGGGCGGCACCTCATAGACCTGGGTGTTGTCGAGCAGGCCGTCGGTCTCGCGGTCGAGCACGTTGTACTTGACCCCGTTCGGCATGGTCTCCCGGTACTGGGTGTAGGTGACCCCATCCAGGGTGACCGGGCCAATCTTCTCGCGCGGCACCGCCGTGCCGTTGATGTAGAGGATCGAGTGCTGCACCTGGATCTTGTCGCCCGGCAGGCCGACGACCCGCTTGATGTAGTCGGTGGAATCGTCGCGCGGCAGCTTGAAGACGACAATATCGCCGCGCTTGGCCGGCGCCGACCAGATGCGCCCGTCGAACAGGTGCGGCCCGAAGGGCAGCGAGAAGCGCGAATAGCCGTAGGCGTATTTGGAGACGAACAGATAGTCGCCGATCAGCAGCGTGTTCTCCATCGATCCCGATGGGATGTTGAACGGCTGAAACAGGAAGGTACGCACCAGGAGCGCCAGAACCAGCGCCTGGATGATGATCTTGACGGTCTCGCCCAAGCCGCCGCTGGCCTGCTTTTCCGATGCCACGCTCATGTTCCTGTTTCCGTTTGTCCGGCCCCGGCCGGCCGGTAATACCGGCTCGCCGGGAGCGGCGCAACGCCAACTTTGGGGGCCGTCACGGCCCTCCGTCGGGCACCGCTTCGATGATGACCAGAGCCTGGGCGAGCGGAAAGTCGTCCGTGATGGTCAGGTGGATCTCGCCCCGGTGGCCGGCCGGGATCAGGCTATTGAGGCGCGCCGCCGCGCCGCCGGTGAGTTGCATCGTCGGCTTGCCCGAGGGCAGGTTGACCACCCCCATGTCGCGCCAGAAGACGCCGCCGCGGATGCCGGTGCCGAGCGCCTTGGAGCACGCCTCCTTGGCGGCGAAGCGCTTGGCATAGGAGGCCGCGCGCAGGCGCCGCCGGTCCGACTTGCGCTGCTCGATCTCGGTGAAGATGCGGGTCGTGAAGCGATCGCCGTGACGCTCGATCACCTTCTCCACCCGGCGGATGTCGATGGTATCGTTGCCGATGCCGACGATCATGCGGGCTCTGTTCCCTCGCCCGCCTGCACGGCGGCACGCGCCTCGTCCATCAGCCGGCGCATGGTGCGGATGCTCTCTTCCAGGCCGATGAAGATCGCCTCGCCGATGATGAAATGGCCGATATTCAGCTCGCGGATCTCCGGCAGGGCGGCGATCGGCTTGACGTTGTCGAAGGTCAGCCCGTGCCCGGCATGGACCTCGAGGCCGAGACTGGCGGCATAGGTGGCCGCTTCCGCAATCCGTGCCCGCTCCACCTCGAAGGCGTCGGGGCCCGAGAACCACGCTTCGTAATAGGCCCCGGTGTGCAGTTCGACCACCGGCGCGCCGAGCGCCACGGCCGCGTCGAGCTGGCGCGGCGAAGCCTCGATGAACAGCGACACGCGCACGCCCGCCTCGCCCAGCGCCGCGACGATGGGCTTCAGCCGCGCCTGCTGGCCGGCGGCGTCGATGCCGCCCTCGGTGGTGCGCTCCTCGCGCCGCTCCGGCACGATGCAGGCGGCATGAGGCTTGTGGCGCAGCGCGATCGCCAGCATCTCCTCCGTCGCCGCCATCTCCAGGTTGAGCGGCAACGCGATCGTATGGCGCAGGCGCTCGATGTCGCGGTCGCCGATATGCCGGCGATCCTCGCGCAGATGCGCCGTGATACCGTCGGCGCCGGCGGCGGCGGCAATGGCCGCCGCGCGCAGCGGGTCCGGATGGTCGCCGCCGCGGGCGTTCCGGATGGTCGCCACGTGATCGATATTGACCCCGAGCCTGATATCCCTGGTCATGCGTCGTCCATCTCCTCGACTGGCGCAATCGCCGCCGTCGACTCGCGCCGCCGGGCATCGAGCCGCTCGCGGCGCAGATCGCGGAATGCCCGCACAGCAAAGAAGGATACAACATAGAAGGCAAGTGCGATCGGCAGGCCGATCGGCACGGCGCCGACCAGCATCGGTGCAATGATCGGCACCAGCATCTCGAACGACCGATGCACCAGCGCGTAATGGATCTCGTGCAGGGCGAATGCGGTGCTCTGGCCGAGGATGTGGCTGCCGAGGCTGTAGGTCGACGCCCAGATGAACGGGAAGGTCAGCGGATTGCCGACGAAGGTGCCGATGCCGGCGGCCAGCATGTTGCCGCCGACGATGAAGGCGAAGATGAAGCTGAGGATGAAGTGCAGCCCGACGAAGGGGGTGAAGGAGGCGAACACCCCGGCCGCCACGCCGGCCGCCACCGCATGCGGCGAGCCGGAGAGCCTGAGCACGCGCTTGCCGAAATAGCGGGCCGAGCGCGACCAACTGTGGCGCGGCCACACCGCAGTGCGCAGACGTGCCGTCAGTTTGGGGGCCTCGCGGCGGCGAAACAGCATCGTGTTCTGCCTTCCTAGCCTTCGCAGCGGAGACGGCGGACCGGCATCGCGCGCCGCCTAGCCATTGACCCGCGAGACGCTGCTGACGATGGGCCGGGCGCGCAACTGCGCGATCAGCCGGTTGAGATGCTTCACGTCGTAGACCTCCATGTCGAACACCATCACCATGAAATCGGGCGCAGACTGGGCCATCTTCACATTTGTAATGTTGGCCTCGTTGTCCGCCATGACCTGTGCAACCTGAGCGAGCGTGCCCGGTTCGTTGATCGCCGTCACCTCGATCCGTGCCGGGAAACGGACGGCATCCTCCTCGTCAACGTCCCAACGCACGTCCAGCCACCGTTCCGGCTCGTCGTCGAAATCCTTCAGCGCCTGGGACTCGATCGGATAGATGGTGATTCCCTCGCCCGGTGTCATGATGCCGACGATGCGCTCGCCCGGAATGGCCCCGCCCGCGGCGAACCGCACCGGCATTTCGCCGTGGATGCCGCGGATCGGAATGGCCTGGTGGCCGCGCTCGCTGTGCTGATCGGCCGCCGGGTGCTTGCGCGACAGGCCCGGCACGCGGAACTTCATGCCCGAACCGCGCTTGAGGCCGAACCAGCCCTCCTCGGTCGCCGTCTTGGAGCGGACCGTGCGCTCCTCCTTGTGGTCGGGATAGACCGCCTTCAGCACGTTGGCCGAGGGAATCTCCCCCCGCCCGACCGCCGCCAGCATGTCTTCGACATTGCTCTGCGCCAGCCGTGGCAGGGCCGCCTCGATCAGCTTGTCCGAATAAGGCCGTCCGGCGCGGTCGAAGGCGCGCTCGACGATTTGCCGGCCGAGGCCGGCATATTGCTTGCGCACGGCCACGCGCGTCGCCCGGCGGATCGCCGAGCGCGCCTTGCCGGTGACCACCATCGATTCCCAGGCCGGCGGCGGCACCTGCGCCTTGGAGCGCAGGATCTCCACTTCGTCACCGTTCCTGAGCGCCGTCATCAGCGGCATGGTGCGGCCGTTGATCTTGGTGCCGACCGTGGTGTCGCCGATGTCGGTGTGGACGGCATAGGCGAAATCGATGGGCGTAGCGCCGCGCGGCAGGGCAATCAGCCGCCCCTTGGGCGTGAAGCAGAACACCTGGTCCTGGAACAGCTCGAGCTTGGTGTGCTCGAGGAACTCCTCCGGCGTGTCGCCTTCGGCGAGGATCTCGATGGTCCGCCGCAGCCATTCGTAGGCGTGGATTTCCTCGTTGAACCCGGTCAGCGTCGCGCCACCGGCACTGCCGTTGGCGGCGCCGTTGCCGTTGGGTTGGGCCGTGCCGTTGGCATTGCCATTGGCCTTCGGTTTCGGCGTCACGCCGTCCTTGTAGAGCGCGTGGGCGGCGATGCCGTATTCGGCGATGCGGTGCATTTCGCCGGTGCGCACCTGCAATTCGACGCGCTGGCTGCCGGGGCCGATGACGGTGGTATGGATCGAGCGGTAATCGTTCTGCTTCGGCGTCGAAATATAGTCCTTGAAGCGTCCGGGCACGGTCGGCCATGTCGTGTGGACGACGCCGAGCGCCGCATAGCACTCGCCGAGGCTGCCGACGATGACGCGGAAGCCGAGAATGTCGGAGAGCTGCTCGAAGCTGATCGCCTTCCGCTCCATCTTGCGGAAGATCGAATAGGGCCGCTTCTCCCGCCCCTTCACCTCCGCCTGGATGCCGGCGTTTGCCAGCCGCTCGGTCAGCTCGTTCTCGATCCTCTCGGTGAGGGTGCGGTTACGCTTGCGAAAGTCCTCCAGGCGCTGCTCGACGGTGGCATAGGCCTCCGGATTGAGCGTGCGGAAGGCCAGGTCTTCCATCTCCTCGCGCATGTCGTGCATGCCCATGCGGCCGGCCAGCGGCGCATAGATGTCGAGCGTTTCCTGGGCGATGCGGCCGCGCGCCTCCGGCGACATGAACTGCAGCGTGCGCATGTTGTGCAGCCGGTCGGCCAGCTTGACCAGGAGCACGCGGATGTCGGACGAGATGGCGAGCAGCAGCTTGCGCAGGTTCTCCGCCTGCTCCGCCCGCTTCGACACCAGGTCGAGCTTGCTGATCTTGGTCAGGCCCTCGACCAGCGCGCCGATGTCCTCGCCGAACATCTGGTCGATCTCGGCGCGGGTGGCGTCGGTGTCCTCGATGGTGTCGTGCAGGAGCGCGACCGCGATGGTCGCGTCGTCGAGCTTGAGGTCGGTCAGGATGCCGGCGACTTCGAGCGGGTGCGAGAAATAGGGGTCGCCATTGGCCCGCGTCTGCGTGCCGTGCTTCTGCATGGCATAGACGTAGGCCTTGTTCAGCAGGTTCTCGTCGGCATTCGGGTTGTAGCGGGTAACCCGTTCGACCAACTCGTACTGGCGCATCATGGCGCGATAGTCCGGCACAGGCACCGCCCGCCGTTCACCGGCGGGCTTCGGTGTTTCAGTACCGTATATAGTATAGGTAAAGCTTTACGTGCCAGAAGCCTCGGCACTCCCCTTGCCGGCTCAGAACTCTTCGGTCTTGTCCGGCGGGACCATGCTCTCCAGGCCCCGCAGCAGCTCCTCCTCCGACATGCGGTCGAAGGCGATGTCGCTGTCTTCGCCGGCCGTGGTCGTGGCGGTCGAGGCGATCATCGGCACCGGCTCAGGCTCGGGCTCGTCCACTTCCACGTATTTCTGCAGGGAATGGATGAGGTCTTCCTTGAGATCCTCCGGCGCGACCGTCTGATCGGCGATCTCCCGCAGCGCAACCACGGGATTCTTGTCGTTGTCGCGATCGATGGTGAGCGGCGAGCCGCTGGAAATCATGCGCCCGCGGTGCGCCGCCAGCAGCACCAGCTCAAATCGATTCTCGACCTTGTCGACGCAATCCTCAACGGTGACGCGCGCCATGGGCTCTTCTCCTGATTGGGGTGTGGCCGGGCATATAGGCTGCCCACCGGCTAAAAGCAAGGAAATTGGCCGGAATTATGCATCGGGGCGATCACGCGCAGGCAACTTCGTCCTGCGCGCCACTGGCCTGACGCCAAACGCGCGCCAGATATGCTATGTTGTAGCTGTACTGATTGGAACTGCGGTCGTCGAGACCGGCACATGTTTTTGGCGCTCCCGGCCTGCTCCGGTACAGCATTTCAACTTCTGATTTTACTGCAATCGCGTTAGCGGCGACAAAGAAGGCAATAGACAAAAAGATGTTTGACCCTCGCGAGAAGATCGCGCTTTTCATAGATGGAGCCAACCTGTACGCGACGGCAAAGGCGCTTGGCTTCGACATCGACTACAAGAAACTTCTACTGGAGTTCCAGTCGAAGGGCTACCTGCTCAGAGCATATTACTATACAGCCCTGGCGGAAGAGCAGGAATATTCTTCTATTCGCCCCCTGATCGACTGGCTGGACTACAACGGCTATACCGTGGTCACCAAGCCGACCAAGGAATTCGTCGATGCAACCGGCCGGCGCAAGATCAAGGGCAACATGGACATCGAACTCGCCGTCCACATGATGGAAATGGCCGAGTCGGTCGACCATTTCGTCCTGTTCTCCGGCGACGGCGACTTCCGTTCGCTGGTCGAGGCGATCCAGCGCCGGGGCCGCAAAGTCAGCGTGGTGTCGACGCTCGTCAGCCAGCCGCCGATGATCGCCGACGAGTTGCGCCGGCAGGCCGACCACTTCGTCGATCTGCAGACCCTGCAGACGAAGATCGGCCGCGATCCGTCCGAGCGCGCCCAGCGCCAGAGCGAGCGCAACCAGACGACCGCCTTCGCCGACGACGACGAGTTCGAGAACGACGAGGCCATCTGAGGCCGCCGATCCAGCATGGACATGACGACGCCGGGCCGCGACTGCCCGCTCTGCCCTCGGCTGGCGGCTTTCCGCGAGGAATGGCGGGCCACGGAGCCGGCGTGGCACAACGCCCCGGTACCGACCTTTGGCGGCAGCGACGGACGCCTGCTGGTCGTCGGGCTGGCGCCGGGCCTGCGCGGCGCCAACCGCACCGGCCGGCCCTTCACCGGCGACTATGCCGGCGACCTCCTCTACAAGACGATGATCGATTTCGGTTTCGCATCAGGCACTTACGCGGCGCGGCCGGACGATGGCATGGCGCTTCGCGACTCTGCCATCACCAATGCCGTGCGCTGCGTGCCGCCGGCCAACAAGCCGGAGACCGCCGAGATCAGGGCCTGCCGGCCATTCCTCACGGCAACCATCGCGGCGATGCCGCACCTTGTCGCCATCCTGGCGCTAGGGCGCATCGCCCATGACAGCGTCGCTACCGCCCTCGGCCTGAAGCGGAGCGCCGTTCCCTTCGGCCATGGCGCCACCCACGCAGTGCGGCCGGGGCTCACCCTTTTCGACAGCTATCACTGCTCCCGCTACAACACGAACACCGGCGTCCTGACGGAACCGATGTTCCGCGCCGTGTTCGAGCAGATCCGCGCCCGGATCGGTCAGCCGGCGGCGACGCGATAGTGGTAGTGGGCGAGCTTGCGGTAGCCGAGGCGCGCATAGAGGGCCACGGCGCCGGTATTGTCGTCGACAACCGACAGGACGAGCCGCCGGACGCCCTCGCTGGCTGCCCAGGCTTCGGCTGCCTGCAGGACCGAGTGCGCCACGCCTGAGCGGCGGAACACGCTGCCCGTCAAAACGCAGTCGACGGCTGCATCCGCCCCCACCCGGGTGACCAGCGCCACGCCGGCCGGTGCCGCGCCCCGCCGGCAGATGATGAAGGCCCGCCGCGCCGGAAGCCCGGCCAGGATCAGCGGCAGCTCCGCCGCCTTTTCCGGCGGCTGTTCGGCCGCGTAGAGGCCGAGCCAGTCGGTCGTGACGTCCTCTGCCAGCGATATCCCGGCCGGCAGGGCGCCGCCGGCCACGACCTTGGCCATGTCGGAACAGGCGAGTTCGCGCCGGTAGCCGCGGCGGTCGAGTTCCGCGTCGAGCCCGGCAGGCTCGGCCAGGTCGAGCATCTGGAAGCGGGGCTTGAGACCGCGCGAGCGGTAGAAGGCCTCGGCCCGCTCGATCGCTAGCGCCCGGTCGCCGTGGAAACGTCCGGTCCACACCGAATTGATGCGGTTGTAGCCGCCCTGTCCGGCGCGCAGCAGCCAGCCGTCGCATTCGGCGACCTGCGGCGCTGGCCAGGCATCGCGCAAACAGATTTGCGCCGCGAGCCGGTCGCCCACGGGCGTCAGCTCTTCTCCCGCATCAGCCGGGCCTTCTCGCGGCCCCAGTCGCGCTTTTTGGTGGTTTCGCGCTTGTCGTGCAGCTTCTTGCCGCGCGCCACCGCCAGTTCGACCTTCGCCCGCCCACGATCGTTGAAATAGATCCTGAGCGGCACGACGGTCATGCCCTCGCGGTCGACGGCGCCGATCAGCCGGCCGATCTCGCGCTGGTGCAGGAGCAGCTTCCGCGGCCGCCTTGTCTCGTGGTTGAAGCGGTTGGCCTGCAGATATTCCGGGATATAGGCGTTGTAGAGCCACATCTCGCCGTTGCGCTCGCCGGCATAGGCGTCGGCGATGCTGGAGCGCCCCTCGCGCAGCGACTTCACCTCCGTGCCGGCAAGCGCAATGCCAGCCTCGAAGACCTGGCCGATCTCGTAATTGAAGCGCGCACGCCGATTGACCGCCGCGTTGCGGTTCGGCGCCTTGTCCTTCTTGGCGGTCATCCGGTCAGTTTGTCAGTCCGGCATACACCATGGCCGAGCGAATCTCGGTCCGGGCCGCCTCAGTCACTGTCACCAGCGGCAGGCGCAGCTCCTCGCTCATGTGCCCAAGCAGCGACAGGGCGTACTTGGAGCCGGCCGGGCTCGGCTCCAGGAACAGCGCCTTGTGCAGCGGCAGCATCCGGTCCTGATAGGTCAGCGCCTTGGCGAAGTCGCCCGCCATGCAGGCTTCCTGGAACTCGGACTGGGCCTTGGGCGCCACGTTCGATGTCACCGAGATGCAGCCGTGGCCGCCATGCGCCATCACCGCCAGCGCCGTGGCATCCTCGCCGGAAAGCTGGTTGAACTCCGGCCCCATGGCGTGGCGCTGCAAGCTGATGCGGTCGACCTTGGCGGTTGCGTCCTTGACGCCGGCAATGTTCTTCAGCTCGAACAGCCGCGCCATCGTCTCCACGCTCATGTCGATCACCGAGCGAGGCGGGATGTTGTAGATGATGATCGGGATGCCGACGGCGTCGTTGATCGCCTTGTAGTGCTGATAGAGCCCTTCCTGACTGGGCTTGTTGTAGTACGGCGTCACCACCAGCAGGCCGTCCGCCCCCGCCTTCTCGGCGAAGCGGGCGAGTTCGATCGCCTCGGTCGTGTTGTTGGAACCGGCACCGGCGATCACCGGCACCCGACCGCCGGCGACCTCGATGCACACCTGGACCACGCGCTTGTGCTCGTCGTGGCTGAGGGTCGGGCTTTCGCCGGTCGTGCCGACGGGCACCAGCCCGTGTGTACCCTCGCTGATCTGCCAATCGACGAAGCTGCGGAACGCCTCTTCGTCGAAGCGTCCGTCGCGCATCGGCGTCACCAGCGCGGTAATCGATCCTCTGAACATGGGAACCTGCTTCCGGCGGCCGAATTCTCGACAAACTCGGCGGGTCAAATCATCGCCGCGACCATAGTCCCTGCCTACTGGACGGGCAAGAATGTAACCGGTCGTCAAGCAATCGTTCACTATGGCACAATAGCCTGACCAATTACCGCAACGGCCGGTTCGGTAGAGCGAAACGCGGGCTAAAGCCCGGTACCGAGGGCAATACCAGGGACGACGGGATGATGTTCACTGCCGAAGCCGGCGCCGCCGGTCACCGGTTGGGCTCAGCCACGGCATGCTTCCTGGCGGCACTGGTGCTCGTGTTTGCCGCCGCGACTCCCCAGGCGCTGGCTGCCACCAAGAAGGCCGCCGCCGCGGTTCAGGTGCCGTTGCCGCGCCCCGCGCCGCGGCCGGCCACCGATCCCGCCCCGACGCCGGAGGCCGCCGCGGACCCGACCAGCGCCGCAGATCCGGCCGGCGCCGCCCCACCCGACGATGCCATCGGCGCGCTCATCGCCGCGACTCCCGACGAAAACGGCGCCGCCGAGGACAGCGACGCGCCGCAGGCCTTCGAACCGACCGACGCCGCCGGCGCGCCGCCGGTTCCCACGCCCGCCCCCCAGGTACCCGCGTCGCTGAACTCGGCCGGGCTCAAGCTCGCCCTCAAGTTCCTCGACGACGGCGACCCGGCAGCGGCAACCGTGGCCGCCTATGCCCTGCCCGACCCGATCGACATCAAGATCGTCGACTGGCTGGTTGCCACCAGCGGCAACGACGCGGTGGCCCCCTCGCGCATCCTGGCGGTCTCGAAGAAGCTCAGCGACTGGCCCGGCCAGGGCCTTCTGCGCCTGCGTTACGAACAGGCAGTTGCCAACCAGAAGCTGTCGCCGGCCGACGTCATCAAGGCGCTCGGCGGCTCCTCGCCGTCTTCCGACAGCGCCACCATCGCACTGGCCGAAGCCTATCTCGCCTCCGGCCGGCAGAAGGACGCCGCGGCGCTGATTCGCAGCCTGTGGCGCAACGAGAACCTCTCGCAGGCGAACGAGAAGACCGTTCTTTCGGAGTTCGGCGATCTTCTGACCGCCGACGACCACAAGGCGCGCATGGACCGGCTGCTCTACAACGAGGACTCCGCCGAGGCGCTGCGCGTCGCCGCGCTCCTCGGCAAGGACCAGCTGGCCCTCGCCAAGGCCGTCGTTTCGACGATCAAGCGCCAGCGCAATGCCTCTAAGGAGCTGGCCGCCCTGCCGCCGTCGGTGCGCAACGATCCGCTCGCCCTTTATTCGCGCATCCAGACACTGCGCCGGGCCGACAAGAACGACCAGGCCGCCGAACTGCTGCTCCAGGCGCCGAGCGGCGCCGCAAGGCTTGTCGACCCCGACGCCTGGTGGATCGAGCGCCGCCTGATCTCGCGCGCCCTGATCGAGGATGGCAAGGCCAGCCTCGCCTACCGCGTCGCCGCCGGCCACTCCGCCGAATCGGCCACCTTCCGCGCCGAGGCCGAGTTCCATGCCGGCTGGTACGCGCTGGAGTTCCTCCACGATGCGAAGACCGCGGCGAAGCATTTCGCCGCAATCGCGGCCATCTCGACCATGCCGCTCAGCCTCTCGCGCGCCGAATACTGGATGGGCCGCGCCGCCACGGCAGCCGGCGACAAGGCGGGCGCCACCGCTCACTTCCAGCGCGCCGCCGCCTATCCGACGGCGTTCTACGGCCAGCTGGCGCTTGCCCGGCTGGGCTACACCCGGCTGCCCCTCTCCTCCCCGCCGACTGCCGATGCCGCCACACGCGACCGCTTCGCCAACCGCGAGCTGGTCAGGGTCATCCAGCACCTCACCGCCGCCGGACGCGAGCGCTATGTCGGGCTGTTCTACCGTCACCTCGCCGACACGCTGAAAGACCCGGCCGAAATCGCTCTGCTGACCGCCATGGCGGAGAAGAACGGCGACTACCAGATCGCCCTCCAGGTCGGCAAGGCGGCCGCCGTCCGCGACATGCCGGTGGATACGCTGGCCTTCCCGACATCGGCCATCCCGTCCGGAGCGAAGATGCCGAGGGTCGAGAAGTCGGTGGTCTACGCCATCGCCCGCCAGGAGAGCGCCTTCAATCCCGCCGCCGTCAGCCGGGCGGGCGCCCTCGGTCTGCTGCAGTTGATGCCGACCACCGCCAGCCACGTCGCCAAGTCGCTCGGGCTTCCCTATTCCAAGGCTCGGCTCACCTCCGACCCGGCCTACAACGCCACCCTCGGCGCTGCCCATCTCGGCGACCTCGTCGATAATTTCGGCGGCTCCTACGTCATGACCTTCGCCGCCTACAATGCCGGCGCCAGCCGCGTCGCCCAATGGGTCAAGCAGCACGGCGATCCGCGCGATCCCAAAGTCGACGTTGTCGACTGGATCGAAATGATCCCCTTCACCGAGACGCGCAACTACGTCCAGCGCATCATGGAGAACCTGCAGGTCTACCGCGCCCGCCTCGGCCAGCCGGCGCTGGTCATCGAGGCCGACCTCAGGCGGGGCAAATCCGCTGGTTGACGCGCCCCATGCCGCCTGCTGATATCGCTCCATGGTCCGCAAGTCCCGCACCAGCAACAGCCCGACCGACGTCGCCGAGGGCACCGACGAACCGGCCCAGCCGGACTTCCGCGAGGCGATCTACCGCAGCGCCGACGGGCTGAAGCTGTCGGCGCGCGACTATGGCAATCCGCTTTCGCCCTGGCTGCCGGTGGTCTGCCTGGCGGGCTTCACCCGCGACAGCCGCGACTTCCACGAACTGGCCGCCCATCTGTCGACGCACCGTCACCGGCCACGCCGGGTCGTCGCCTTCGACTGCCGCGGCCGCGGCCGCTCGCAATGGGCGGCAACCGCAGAGACCTACAATCCGCTGACCGAGATGAACGACGTTCTCGACGGCATGGCGGCGCTCAACATCCCGCGCGCGGTGATCGTCGGCACCTCGCGCGGCGGCATCATCGGCATGCTCATGGGGCTGGCCCGACCGGCCACGGTCGCCGGCCTGGTGCTCAACGATGTCGGCCCGGTCATCGGGGCGCAGGGTCTGGCCCGCATCAAGACCTATGTCGGCCGCACGCCGCAGCCGAACGACTGGGCCGATGCCGCGCACCTCCTGCGCCGCATCCATGCCGCCAGCTTCCCGGCCTGGCGCGACGTCGACTGGGATTATTACGCGCGCCTCACCTTCAACGACGACGACGACGGCATGCCGGTCAGCAGCTACGACCCGAAGCTGGCGCAAACCTTCGACGGTCTCGAACCGGACCAGAAGCTGCCGACCATGTGGGAGGAGTTCCGCGCCCTCAGGCACATCCCGATCCTCTCTATCCGCGGCGAACATTCGGACCTGCTGTCGGCCGAGACCGTGGCCCGCATGAGCGAGGAGCACCCGCAGGTCGACACCGTCACCGTCGCCGGCGAAGGCCACGCGCCGCTGCTGCGCTATGGCCAGCTTCTCGCCCGGGTTTCCGCCTTTGTCACAGCCGTCGAAGGCAACGGCCCGCCGGTCGATGCGCTTGTCCCGCGCGACGAAGCCGGCTATGACCTCGATGCGGTGGCCGAAACCGAGACGGCGGAAGCCGAAAAAGCCGACTAAGCCGGTCTGTCTTCCGCGTCGGCTTCTGCACCGGCGCCGTCACCGTCCTCGCGGGCCGCTTCGTCTGCCGCCTCACCTTCCGCAGACGGCTCGTCACCGCCCGTATCGCCGGCGGCTTCGCGATGGTCCGCGTCCTCCGGATCTCCGCCGGATGGCTCGCCCCCGCCCACATCCTGGGTTTCGCCTTCGGCGACAACCGGCTCTTCGCCTTCCCCGGAAGCCGCCGCGTCATCGGCCTCGCGGAAAGCTGCCTCCTCAGCGTCTTCGTCAGGCGGCTCGTCCCACGGCGCTTCGCCGGCTTCGTAGTCGGCCACAACGGCCTCGTCTACCGCGTGCTCGAATTCCGCCTCGAGCGCCCTCTGCCGCCGGGCGCGGCGCCGACGGTCGGCCGACTTGATGAAGCCGGTGTCGCCGCCGGAAGCCAGGATGACCGCCTGGCCGATCCAGTCGTCCCACTCGATCCGCTCGGGGAAAGCGAGCTGTTGCG
This sequence comes from uncultured Alphaproteobacteria bacterium, assembly GCA_963732845.1. Lineage (GTDB taxonomy): Bacteria > Pseudomonadota > Alphaproteobacteria > Rhizobiales > Kaistiaceae > CAVSRC01. Next base: position 136,735 of record CAVTBE010000017.1, read on the forward strand.
CCACCCAGCGCATCTCGGCCGGCGTCCAGGCCGCGATCTGGCCGAAATGGAAGATGCCGAGCCGGTTGAGCCGCTGCTCGATTCGCTTTCCGATGCCGCGGATGCGCTGCAGATCGTCGGGCACGCCATTGCGCGGCGACGCCAGCCCCACCGGTCGCGCCAGCGCGACTTCTTCATCCACGTCGATCTCGTCCAGTTCGTAATACGTGATCGCCGGGAGGCGCTCGTCCATACCGTCGTCGTCGGCGTCGCTCATCTCCGGCTGAGCAGACCGGTCGGCGATTGCCAGCGGACCGCCGGGCGCGGGCAGAAGCACCGGTCCGCCGCTCCGCTCGATGCGCGGGCCGCCATGGCCTTCCATGTCGTCGGCCATCGGGCGCCCGATCCCATGGCGGTGTTCCGGACGCCAGACCGGGCCGATGCCAAGCCGGCGCTTGATATCGTCAACGAGGTCGCCGACGACGTCGGCGAGACCGCCCTGCAGCTCGGCGAACGGGCTCTGCGCGATCAGCCGATAGGCCAACGCGCCGATCGGGCAGCCGATGGCGAAGGCCGCGAGCATGAGCACCCACACTTCGAAGAAGTGCCAGATCACGGCTCGTCGGGCTCCCGCTCCAGCCACGCCGTCAGATCGTCCACGGCGCGCGGCCCCTGGTACCACCAGCCGACGGCGGCGCCGATCAGCACCGTGATCAGCAGGAACGGCCAATAGGCTGCGATCAGGTAGAGCATTGCCATCACCCCGCCGGCTCGGTGAAGCTGAACTCGATGCGCCGGTTGGCCGCCTTGCCCGCCGCCGACGTGTTGTCGGCGACCGGCTTGGTTTCGCCGTATCCGACCGCCGTCAGCCGCTCGCGCTTGACGCCGGCCGCCACCAGATAGTCGACGATGGTCTCGGCCCTCTGCTGGGTCAGGTCGCGGTTGCGCGCGGCCGAGCCATCGGCATCGCTGTGCGCACCAACCTCGACCCCAGCCTCCGGGCACCGCGCAATGACCGCCGACGCCCGGTCGAGGATCCCTTCGCTGTCCGCGGTCAGATCTGATTTGCCGCCGTCGAAGCCGATGCCGCCCACCTCGAGCACGGCCTGCATCAGGTCACGGCACTGGTTGGCGGTGACCTGCTGTTCGTCCTGCCGCGACGCGATGTTGTCGCCGGCCAGTTTGAACCCGTCCGGCAATGCCGATTCGAGTTCCGTGGCGATCTCGTTCATGGCCGCAGGATAATAGGTGAAGCCTGACACGGTCACTGCGGTGTCGACGATCGTCGCCTGCCCGCCCGACAGGCGGCTGAGCGCCTGCACCGCCGCCCCGGCGGCGGCGGCAAAGCCCTCCGGCGCACCGCTGGCGAAGGCCAATTGGTCGTCCACCACCGCCGCCGCGCCGAACTTGCGGTGGATCGCGTCGAGGATCTGCTGGTGCTCGACCACGCTGGCGACGTTGCCGGCGATCGCGATGCCGGTGCCCTGCCGTTTGGCGGTGAAGCGGTAGGGCGCGGCACGCGGCGGCACGATATCGACCTGCTTCAGGGAGAGGCTTGCCGGCAAGGTGCGTCCAGTGACGTCGGCGAGCGCGATGAAATCGTCGGAACTCGATGCCTCGCCGGCGATCGCATAGGTCTTGTCGCCCAGCTCGACCGAGCCATGGCTCAGCCTGGCGAGCTGGCCGAGGGCGAACTTGATCCCGCCCAGCCAGTCCATGCGCGGCTCGCCCGCCGCGATCCGCACGCGCTGGTCGATGGCATCGCCCGCGAACAGCGATTGAGCCAGCGCCGTGACCGCCGCCCGATTCTGCGGGCTGGTGACGTAACCGGTGAGCACGACACGCCCATCGGTCCGCTCCGCCCGCCAGAAATAGGGTGAGGCCGTGGCCGGGGTGATCTCGACATCGACGACCTGCATCTTCTCGGGCAGCGTGCCGCCGAGGGCGGTCAGCAGGGCTTCGTAATCGTCGACCGACTTGGCCTCGCCGGCGACATCGAGCTTGAGCCCATCGAGCGTCACGCCGCCACGGCTGAGCTGCTTGAGGGTGGTGACGGCGAAAGCGGCAGCGTCGGCAAAGCCCGGCGGATCGCCCGAGGCGATCGCCGCGCGGTCGTCGACGGCCACGCCGGGCAACGTCGCCTTGACCGCCGCGACCAGTGATTCGCGGACAGCGGTGTCGGGGACGAATCCGGCCAGCACCACCGACGATCCGTCATAGTTCGCCGACCAGACGAACGGGTCGGCCCGCGCCGGCTGGATGTCGACGGGGCCGAGCGTGATCGTCGCGGGGATTTGCGTCTGGATCGCCTTCACCGCTTCGGCATAGTCCTTAGCGTCGCGCGCCACGCCCTGAACCACCAGCGTCGAATCGGTCAGCGTGATGTTGCCCTCGCTCAGATTCGCCAGGCGCAGCAGCGCGAAGGCGACGGCCACATTGAACGCCTCCGGCGCGCCGCGCGCCGGCACCATCTGGTCGACGATCTCCGCCTGCGGCAGGGCGCGCCGGGCAGCCGCCAGCAGGGACGCGCGAAATCCTTCCGACGGCACCGAACCGGCCAGAGTCACCTTCCGCCCGGAGCGGCGGGCGTTCCAGGCATAGGGCGAGGCAATCGGCAGAAGGTCAGTGCGATCCGTCACCGAATGCACGCCGTAGACGGCCTGAGCCAGGCGAACCGCCGACTGCTGCGATTCCGGCGTCGGCGCGGTGCCTCTGATGGTGATGTCCCTGGCAGAGGCATCGGCAGATGCCCACGCCTGTCCCTTGGCCGCGAGGTCGGCATTGACCGCAGCGGCCAGGTCGTGCCCGATCGACCCGCTTCTGACGATGACGGCAATCACGGCGACCAGGATCGTCGTTACCAGCCCGGGGCGAACCCACCTTTGCCAGTTCATGCCGCACGTTTCCCGTGTTCAGCACTTGGCGGCAGACCCGCTGCAAACCCGCCCATGGTTCCACGCCTGGCCGGCCGCACATCCGCTGTTCCGGATGCCATCATCGTCCATGTGCCGTCAAGCGATGACCAGCACTGGAAAATGGCCTTTTCTGGCCCTCGCTACCGGGACCGGCCGCAGATCGGGCGCGACGGCCCGCGTAGGCGACGCCGCGTGGCATGTTGCAGGCCGCGATATCCGCTGCCTGCCTCCGAGGGCGGACCAGCCTGAGTCCCCTCCCCACAAAGAAAGAACCCGGCGGATTTCTCCGCCGGGTCCCATATTCAGCTGAACGTCAGGATCGAGCGACTACCAGTCGCGCTCCAAGCGGACCTTCACGCCCCACGTGCCATTGGCGGCCGTGCTGATCTTGGTATAGCTACCCACGACACCGGCGAAGAAGCCGGTGACCGGAGACCACACCAAGTCGCCATGGATGTCATAGCCGTTCGAAGCGGTCTGGCTGTAGTAGCCGAAGTTCACAGCCGACGACAGGTTCGGAGCCCAGAAGTGCTGGAACGCCAAAGTCGTACCCCACACGCCGCCCGTTGCCGAACCGGCCGCGGCGGGAGAAGCGAACTTCCACACCTTGTTCTCGGCCCAAGCCACCTTGGCCATGAACTGATCGCCAGGCGCGATTTGGTCGAGCTTGATGGTCGTGCCGAGCTGGACGCCGAAGCCGCTGCCATACACCGTCTCGGCAAAGCCGCCGGACAGCTTGGCAGACCACGGACCCTGCGACATCGAGATGTTGCCGACGATGTCCGGCATGCTGTAGCTCGACGACAGGCTGGTGCCCCAACGATCACGCGGATCTTCGATGGCCAGCTGGAGGCCGAAGCCGCTCATGGCCCAGGTCAGACGAACCTGATCGGTCCCCTGATCGGAGTCCATGTCGGTGCCGTCGATCCCGAAGCCGCCGGAATAGTCGTAGATCGACCCGGTGCGGCCGGCCAGGAGCATGCCGAGCTCGAGGTAGGCGGTGTCGAGATAGGCGTAGTAGTCGCCGCTCTGCGCCACGGAAGACGAGCTATTCCAGTAGGCGTTGTTGTTGCTGTCGTCGTTGTTGGCCGACTTGGCACGCAGCTCCAAGAAGCCGGTGAGCGGGCCGTACTCGGTCATCGACTTCGCAGTGAAGTTGATGTGAGTCTCAGTCGAGAACTCCCACGAAGACGAATGATTCGTCGACGTTCCCCAGGAATTCGCCGCCGTGCTGTGGAAGGTGGTGTCCATACGGACCAAGCCACCGATCTTCAGGCAAGTGTCGGTGCCCGGGATGTACCAGTAGCCAGCGCCGAATGCGTCGCAAACCTTGACGTAATCGACCGGCTCGGCAACCGACAGATCGGCCGCCTGAGCGCCGCCAACGACCGCGAAAGCGGCGGCGGAGCTGAGAAGTAAGGTCTTAAGCTTCATATCCTGACCTCCAAACCATGTTTCAAGGGGCAGGTTCTTTCTCGCCGTTGCTCCCGGATCTCTTTCGATTTCCGGTATTCTTGAGCGCCCGCTAGTCTGTCCCGTTCCCCGCGAGTTGGACCGGATTTATCCACCACCCCAGGGTGATCCGACTTCCAACACGTCACGCGGGGTGCCCGCGTTTCGCGAGTCGCACCTTATCGAAACGGCACACCGCCGCAACGCGAAAACACCGGAAAACGGGGCGTTCGTGTCCATTTTGTCGGCGCCGTGGCAAAATGATCACGCCCCCTGCGACGCCATTCGCAACACCCCCAGTGGCGGACGGAATTGGCCGAGTTCCGCCAAGAAAGTCCCCGTTTTCACCCGGCCATGCGGTTGCGCGGGCGGAAATGACGACGCACAGCGGTTGCATTGCGCCCATGTCCGCGCTGTTGCAGTCGCAAAATGCCTTTGCGTTTCAAATCGGACTTGCCGCTTCCACCAACTCGGCATGGCGGGCGCCACAACAGCCCCACCAGGGGTGCGTCGCTCGATCAGCGCGGCGGCAAAATGCGGATATTTCTTGCCCGCACCGCGCGGGCTCGGCTATTGCGGGGAACGGAGAGGTGGCCGAGTGGTCGAAGGCGCCCGCCTGCTAAGCGGGTATACGGTCAAAAGCCGTATCGTGGGTTCGAATCCCATCCTCTCCGCCAGACCCTTGGCGCCGCCGAAAGGCGATATCTTTAGTAGCATAGACGGAAATTTGAGCCCGACACCTTGCGCCTTCTCGGGTCCTTTCTCTTCCTCGCCCCTTCACCCTTGACCCCATCTAGACCCAGGACGCGCTCGACCTCCCCATCGCGATGAGGACGTCCAGAACCAAAGGCTGGTTAGTCGAGCGGGGGAACGGCAAAGTCCTCCGGCGGAGCGCCGGAAGCATGGCGCGCCATCATTTGCGCGAAGGCGGCCTCGATCTGGCGCGTCTGGCGCCGCGTGTTAAAGAGTGGGCAGCGCCCCCGGTTGGCGGCGAGCTTCGCTTTGATCTCGGCGAGTGCGGGCGGTTTGGCCGCCAGTTCCAGGGCTAGCGCTTCGTAAGCTTCGGTAGATTTCGTCACCAGTTCGGCCATGCCCGCGGCCTGAAGCAGGCTTGCGCCGACCCGGCTGGGAAAGGCGCTGCCGTGGCGGGTGACCACCGGGAGTCCCGTCCACAAGGCATCACAGGCGGTGGTGTGTGCGTTGTAGTAGAACGTGTCGAGGAACAGATCGGCGTGGTGGTGGCGTGCGAGATGCGCAGCTGGCGACACCCGCGGCGCGAAGACCAACCGTGAGGCGGCCACGCCGCGCGCTTGCGCCTCCCGCCTGAGATTTGCGGCGAAGACGCGACTGCTCTCCAGCAGCCAGAGGACGCTGCCCTCCACGGCACGCAACAGGCGCATCCACACGTCGAACGCGTCGACCGTGACCTTGAAGCCATTGTTGAAGCAGCAGAAGACGAAGCCGCTCTCGGGCAGGCCGTGATCTTGCCGCTGGCCTAGGGCCGGCGGTGGCGGTATCGCGTCGTCGGTCACGAAATAGGTCTCAGGCATATAGACGATCTTCTCAGAATAACACGCCCGGTCGACTTCCGGCAGGACGACGCGATCGGCGAAGAGGTAGTCGATAGACTTGTTCCCAGTCGTGCCTGGATAGACAAGATAGCTCACCTGAATCGGCACAGGACGACGGGCGAATACGCCGGACCGCGCGTAAGCGATGTTGCTGTTCAGGTCCACAGCTATGTCAACCTCGCGGGAGCGCAGCAGCGCTGCAATCGCGTCATCGTCCATCGAGCTGCCGTCGACGAAATGCTCGAACGCCTTCTCCAGACGGCTGCGCAATCGGCTGCCGTCGGACGGCCGCGTGGCGACGGCGATGGTCTCGAACCGCGCGCGATCATGCCGCTCGAACAGGCCAGCCATGAGCTGAGCAGTGGGATGCACGCCGAAATCGGCACAAACATATGCGAGACGGATCCGTTCGTGCCGATAGTGTTCGCCGCGCCAGAGCGCTTCGTCCGGAGGCGATTCGCGGCTCGACCAAAGATTTGCGCAGGCGAGCTGCTCGGCGGGCGTCGACGGGATCGACAGCATCTGGAAAGGCCGCGCCGCAGGAATGCCGGCACGCAGATCGGCAAGCAGGGCCTCGCGGTCGGCTTCGAGCCCGGCCCAGTCGCCCGCATTCATGCGGGCGTGGACCAAATCTCCGCGTAAATATTCGCAATCGGGGCGCAGCGTCAGCGCGCGGCGGTAAGCCGGCAACGCCTCGTCATAGCGCTTCAGTTCGGTGAGTGACCGCGCAAGCGCCGCCCAGGCTTCGGCGTCGTCCGGCAGTTGCGCCACGACACCCTGCCACATTTCTACTGCTTCTTCGAAGCGCTCTAGATGCGCCAGGCCGCCGCCGGCTACCTGCATGGCCTGAAGATTGTCGGGGACGTAGACCAATGTTCGCTGCGCGACCTCCAGCGCCTCGGTTGCCTTCTTTTGCCGGAAGAGAATGACGGCCAGGTTGGTCAAGACCGACACGCGGTCCGGAACGAGTGCCAGCGCCCGGCGCAGACGTTGCTCGGCGCCCGCAAAGTCCTCAGCGTCGGCACAATCCAGCGCCTCAAAGAATAGGGCCTTGGCACGTTCGGTATCGGCCGGTGTGGGAGTGGAAATGGCGCAGTCCCCGCGATGGTGGCCCGCCAAGTCCCCGCTGGCGGAGTCGTCCAAAAAGCTACTTTATCGGCAAAAAATGGCGCGAGGAAATGACCTTCAAGACACTGATTATGTTTGGCCCCGGCATCTGCAGCCGGGCACTGTGCCACCGCCCGAGGGGCTGCCGTGCCTGCCAAAAAGCCCGCTGCCGAACATTGGCGTGAAAGTTCTCGTTCGGCACCCGCACCCCATGATGCCGATTGGTATCGGCTCGGTATCGTTGCCTTTGATCTGCGGGGGTAACCGCGATCCCAATGAACGGCTCGTCGGGCGCTTGCCTGCTTGGGCGTCCGATTCCCGGGCCGGCCCAGGCCCCAATCCCCATCTAGAGCCGGTAATAGGCGATGGCCGTGTCGCGGTAGAGCTTGCGCAAATCCTCTTCCGCCGTGCCGGCCGTCACCCGGTCGACCAACGCCACCCAGTCCGCATAGCGCGTGGCCAGTTCCACAACCGGCCAGTCGCCGCCGAAGGCGACCCGGTCGAAGCCGAAACAATCAATGGCGTGAGCCACATAGGGCGCCACCTGGTCGTAGGTCCACGCCCTGTGGTCGGCCTCGGTGACGACGCCGGAGACCTTGCAGATCACGTTCGGCAGGCCGGCCAGCTCGCGCATCTGGCTCCACCACGGCTCGCGCACGCCCTCCCTGATTCCCGGCTTGCCGATGTGATCGAGGATGAAACGCACCTGCGGACAGCGGCGCACCAGCTCGATCGCATCGCCCATCTGCCGATGGAAGATGCAGATTTCGAAGCCCAGCTCGTATTTGGCGAGCAGCCTCACGCCGGCGACGAACTCCGGCTGCAGGCACCAGCCCGGCTCGTCGGCATGCGCCTGGATCAGGCGGCGCACCCCGCGGGCGAGCGGCATGCGGGCGAAGGCGGCGATATCCGGCTCGGCTGCCGCCCCCATTTCCAGCGGCATCGAGGCGACGATGGCCTGCACCCGGGCATCGTTGCGGGCGGCCAATTCGATCCAGACCGCCTCATCGAGGTGGCGGCCGCCGGCGGCATCGACCTCGACGAAGACCAGCTTGTCCACTGCCACGCCGCCGATCGCCGCCGTGTATTCGGCCGATCCATGCGGCGTGTTGAGCATCGGCTCGCTCCGCATCCAGGGATAGTCGAGAGCGTCCGGGTCATAGAGATGGACATGGGCGTCCACCAACGGAAAATCAGGCAAGGTTCCCTCCCCTGCGCCGTTTTGCGGCGCTTTCCTGTGTGCCGGGCCTCATCGCGCAAAAAGAATCTGCAGGCAATCGGCAAATGCCCATTTCCCGCCATCGCACGACCCACTTGTGACCAAATATCAACGGGACACTTGCACCGTGGCGCGGGGCGCGCGACGACAGACCGCCACATCTCTCAGCCTCACCGTTGCGCCAAGGACAAACGCTGGAACAGCAGCCCATGCGACCGGGAGGGAACCGGAAGCCCATGAAATCGTTGATCATGCCACTCGCCGGACTAGCCGTGCTGGCGACGGTCGGGACCGCCACGGCGGCCCCGCCGGAATATTGCGCGCTCTATGCACGCGAATACGCCAACCAGTTCACCACCGCCGCCGGCGAGAAGCCGGGTTCGGAGCAGAAGATCCAGGACGAGGCCTACTACCGCTGCCTCAACATGGATCAGGAGCCGGAAATGCCGCCGACCTCCGCCTATTACGGAACCGCGCTCGATACCGCCGGCCAAGGCGGGCCGCTGGAGCCTGTCCCCGGTGCCGCGGCGCCTGACACCGGCAAGACGGCACCGCCGGCTGCTGATATCGCCGTGGCGCCCACCACGGATACGCCCGCGGCGCCGGCCGCCAACACCGCCACGCCCGCAGCAACGGCACCGCCGAAGCCGGCCACCATGACCGCGGACAACGCACCGGCCCCATCCGGGCATTCCTACACCGGCGGCAAGAAACCCTGGACGCCCGAATGGCTGGCCACGTGCCGGAAGTACTTCCCTCATTCCTTCAACGAGAAGGACGGCACCATCCTGCCCTTCGGCACCAACAAGCGGGTGTTATGCAGATAGGCCGGTCCGGCCGGGGCCGTCGGACGAGCACTTGGGCTTCCGCGCTTACGTTTTAGCGTCGCGCGGATAGAGCGGAGCGCAATCGGGGTCTTCGTCCCTTGCGTTCCGCTCCGCCTTATGCGGGCCGCCCTTTCCGGTCAGGGCTGCATGTAGACCGTCTTGACCGTGGTGAAGAACTCCGCCGCATAGCGCCCCTGCTCGCGCGGGCCGTAGCTCGATCCCTTCCGGCCACCGAAGGGCACGTGATAGTCGACGCCCGCCGTCGGCAGGTTGACCATCACCATGCCGGCTTCCGAATTGCGCCTGAAGTGGCTGGCATATTTCAGGCTGGTCGTGCAGATGCCCGAGGTCAGACCGAAGGGCGTGTCGTTGGCAACCGCCAGCGCCTCGTCATAATCCTTCACCCGGATGACGCTTGCCACCGGCCCGAAGATCTCCTCGCGGTTGATCGTCATCTGCTGATCGGTGTCGACGAACAGCGCCGGCTGCAGATAGTAGCCGGGCGTCTCGCGGTTCAGCCGTTCGCCGCCCCAGTGCAGCTTGCCGCCTTCCTTGCGGCCGATCGCAATGTAGTCCTCGTCCTGCTTGAGCTGGCTCGGATCGACCACCGGACCGATATGCGTTCCCGGCTTGCAGGCATTATCCACCGTGAGGCCCTTGAGCCGCTCGGTCAACGCCGCGACGAACCTGTCATGGATGCCCTCGCTCACAATCAGCCGCGACGAGGCCGTGCAGCGCTGCCCGGTGGAGAAGTAGGAGCCATTGGTCGCCGCCTCGACGGCGACGGCGAGGTCGGCATCGTCGAGCACCACCAGCGGGTTCTTTCCGCCCATCTCGAGCTGGAACTTGCGCATCACCTTGACCGAGGCGTCGGCGACCTTGCGGCCGGTATTGATCGAGCCGGTGAAGGTCATGGCGTTGACGTCGGGCGAATTGATGATCGCGTCGCCGACCACCGAGCCCTTGCCCATCACCAGATTGAGCACGCCCTTGGGCAGCCCGGCGCGCGCCAGGATATCGACGATTTCCCACGAACAGCCCGGCACCAGATCGGCCGGCTTGAACACCACCGTGTTGCCGTAGCAGAGCGCCGGGGCGATCTTCCAGGCGGGGATGGCGATGGGGAAGTTCCACGGCGTGATGATGCCCACCACGCCGACCGGCTCGCGCGTCATGGTGACTTCCAGGCCCGGCCTGACACTGGGCACGACTTCGCCGGTCAGGCGCAACGCTTCGCCGGCAAAGAAATCGAAGATCTGCCCTGCCCTGACCGTCTCGCCGATGCCTTCGGCCAGCGTCTTGCCCTCCTCGCGGGCGAGCAGGCTGCCCAGCTCCTCGCGCCGCCTGAGAATTTCGTCGCCCGCCGCCTTGAGGATGTCGTGACGCTGCTGGATGCCCGAGCGCGACCACGCCGGGAACGCATCCTTGGCGGCGGCGATGGCGCGCCTGGCATCGTCGGCGCTGCCACGAGCATAGTGGCCGACGACCTCGTCGGTATTGGACGGATTGATGTCGGCGACAGCCTCGCCGTCCACCCAGTCCCCATTGATATAGTTGCGGTGCAGATCGTCCATGACGGCTGGAATCCTTGTTCGTTCTGATGTGGCGGGCGCCTGCGGCGTCGGCCTCTAGAGCCGGCGAATCCTCACCCGTTCCTCTTTGCCGACGGCCAGCGGATTGACAAGCGGCAGCCCGAATTCGGGCGCCGATATCTCGAACACATCGCCCGCTTCGGCACGAATGCCGGCCGCGAAGGACAGGGTCGCTGTCCCAAAGCAATGGACGTGGATGTCGCCCGGCCGCCGGAAATACGGATATTTAAAATGATGGGCTTCGAGATTGGCGATGGTATGCGACATGTTCGCTTCGCCGGTCAGGAAGGGCTGCTCGAAGATCACCGTGTCGCCGCGGCGGATGCGCGACAGGCCCTGCACGTCGTCGGGCAGTTCGCCGAGCAGCAGTTCGGGGCCGAAGGAGCACGGCCGCAGCTTGGAATGGGCGAGATACAGGTAGTTCTGCCGCTCCATGACGTGATCGGAGAACTCGTTGAGCAGGGCAAAACCGATCCGCCACGGCTGACCGTCGGGGCCGACCAGATAGAGGCCGGCGACCTCCGGCTCCTCGCCGCCGTCCTCGCCGAAGGCCGGCGATACCAGCGCCGTGCCCGGCGCCGCAACGAAGCTGCCGTCGCCCTTGTAGAACCACTCCGGCTGGACGCCGGTCTCCCCCTTTGCCGGCTTGCCGCCCCTGAGCCCCATGTGGAACATCTTCATGGAATCGGTCAGCGAAGCCGTGTCGTCGCCCGCCGCCTTGGCATGCATGGAATCGCGCGTCGCCGCGGAGCCGAGGTGGGTGAGACCCGTTCCGGTGACCAGGAGATGCGCCGGATCGGGATGATCGACCGGCGGCAGCACGCTTCCCTTCGCCAGCAGGGCCACCGGATCGGCTTCGCCGCGGCTGGGTGCCGTCCGCACCAGCCTGGCAATGGTCGTCTTGTCGGCGATCGCCGCCCTGGCCAGATCGAGGACCGTACGGTAGCGCCCCCCGACGATCCACGACTTGCCACGATCGGTCGCGACCACACGGCGGCTTCTGCCGTCGCGCACCTGCATCAAGCGCATGGGCTAACCTCGAATCTGACCTTGTTCATCCAGGTGGGCAGTCATCAGGCCGGCTCCTGGCGTTCGCGCTGCGCCTTCAGCGCATCCAGCACATTGCCCTTGGAGTTCCTGAGGAGCCTTCGCATGCCGTAGAAGGCACCCTCGGCGTCCCGGGCCGCGATCATTTCGTACACCGCCCTGTGCTGCAACACCGAATCGGCCGCCATCACCGTCCGCCAGCCGATGGTGAAGGAGAGCTCGAGCGCCGAGTTGATCATGGCGCCGACCGAGATGAGGATCGGATTGCGCGAGGCGGTCAGGATCGTCATGTGGAAATCGACATCGGCCGCAATCTGGTCGTGGCCGCCGCGCGGGTGATTCTGGATGCCGTCCATCGCCACGCCGAGCGCGGCGATGTCGTCCGCGGTCGCCCGCTCCGCCGCCAGCGACGCCGCCGAGGGCTCGATGATCTCGCGCATCTCGAAGAGCGCATTGACGAACTCGTCGCTGGGACCGTGATCGACCTGCCAGCGCAGCACGTCCACGTCGAACATGTTCCAGTCGCCAGACGGCCGCACCCGCGTCCCGATCTTGGGGCGTGAGGCCGTCAGCCCCTTGGCTGACAACAGGCGAATAGCCTCGCGCACCGCCGTACGCGAGACGCCGAATTCGGCCTGTACCTCCGGTTCGGTTGGCAAGATATCGCCGGGCTTGTATTGACCGGTGACGATCCTCTGACCGATGGTTCCCGCGACCATCTCCGAAAGTCGTTGCTGGCGCTGGACGGCGGGCCGTTTAGGATGTTGGTTACGCATGGCGAGCCATCACGCATATACGTACCCTTGGACATGAAAGCGTGTATCATAGTATCTTTCCGACGTTAACCCGGAATGGCGGAGGCAACGGAGCGGCGTCGGCGCGCTGGCGTTCTCCCGAGCGCACGGGGAGGTTTCATCATATTATAGATCGCCGCCGGAGGACGCTTTTCCGCGCGGGTGAAACAAGCCGCTAAAGCACTTTCCGCCCACGCCACAGACAGCGATCGGACGGGCCAGTCGACCCAGCCTGATGCGCATAGCCCTATGATGGAATGGAACATGGTCAAAAAAGACAGTGCGCAGTTGCGCTCCAAAGCCTGGTTCGACAACCCTGAGAATCCCGGAATGACCGCCCTCTACCTGGAGCGGTATCTCAATTTCGGCATCACCCGCGAGGAACTGCAGTCCGGCAAGCCGATCATTGGCATCGCCCAGACCGGCTCCGACCTCTCCCCCTGCAACCGCCACCATCTGGATCTGGCCAAGCGGGTGCGCGACGGCATCCACGCCGCCGGCGGCCTCGCTTTGGAGTTTCCGGTCCACCCCATCCAGGAGACCGGCAAGCGGCCGACCGCCGCGCTCGACCGCAACCTCGCTTATCTCGGCCTGGTCGAGCTGCTCTACGGCTATCCGCTCGACGGCGTCGTGCTGACCACCGGCTGCGACAAGACCACGCCGGCCTGCATCATGGCCGCCGCTACCGTCGATATCCCCGCCATCGTTCTGTCCGGCGGCCCCATGCTCAACGGCTGGTGGAAGGGCGAACGCTCCGGCTCCGGCACGGCCGTGTGGAATTCCCGTGAGGATCTCGCCGCCGGCAAGATCGACTACGACGAATTCATCGAGATCGTCGCCTCGTCGGCCCCCTCGATCGGCCATTGCAACACCATGGGCACGGCCTCGACCATGAACGCGCTGGCCGAAGCGCTCGGCATGAGCCTGCCCGGCTGTGCCGCCATCCCCGCGCCCTATCGCGAGCGCGGTCAGATCGCCTACGAGACCGGCGTGCGCGCCGTCGAGATGGTGTGGGAGGACCTGAAACCCTCCGACATCCTCACCCGCGAGGCCTTCGAGAACACCATCCGCATCAATTCGGCCATCGGCGGCTCGACCAATGCGCCCATCCACATCAACGCCATCGCCCGCCATATCGGCGTGAAGCTGGACGACACGGACTGGGAGACGGTCGGCCACAAGATCCCGCTGCTGGTCAACATGCAGCCGGCCGGCAAGTATCTCGGCGAGGAGTTCCAACGGGCCGGCGGCGTTCCCGCCGTCGTCAACGAACTCATCAAGCAGGGCCTCATCCACGAGAACGCCATCACCGCCAACGGCAAGTCGATCGGCGAGAACTGCCGCGGCCGCGAGTCCGAGGACAAGGACGTCATCCGGCCCTTCGACAATCCGCTGGTCGAGGATGCCGGCTTCATCGTGCTCAAGGGCAACCTCTTCAATTCCGCCATCATGAAGACCAGCGTGATCTCGGAGGAGTTCCGCGACCGCTACCTCTCCGACCCGAAGAGCCCCAACGCCTTCGAGGGCCGGGCGATCGTCTTTGAAGGGCCCGAGGACTACCACCACCGCATCGAAGAGCCGGAACTGCAGATCGACGAGAACTGCATGCTGTTCATCCGCGGCACCGGGCCAATCGGTTATCCCGGCGGCGCCGAGGTGGTGAACATGCAGCCGCCGGCCGAGCTCATCAAACGCGGCATTCACGCGCTGCCCTGCATTGGCGACGGCCGCCAGTCGGGCACCTCCGGCTCGCCCTCCATCCTCAACGCCTCGCCCGAGGCGGCGGCGGGTGGCGGACTGGCGCTCGTCCAGACCGGCGACCGGGTGCGCATCGACCTCAACACGGGCGAGGCCAACATCCTGATTTCCGATCAGGAACTGGCCAAGCGCCGCGCCGAGATGGAAGCCCATGGCGGCTTCCCCTTCCCCAAGAGCCAGACCCCCTGGCAGGAGATCCAGCGCGGCATGGTCGACCAGTTCTCTGAGGGGATGGTTCTGAAGCCGGCGATCAAGTACCAGCGCGTCGCCAAGACGATGGGTATCCCGCGCGACAATCACTGAGCCCCGCGCCGCCGGGTTGACGCAATGCAAGGCGGACGGCTAGCCGTCCGCCTTTGCTCTGTCTCACCGGATGGGAGGGCGCCCATGGGCAAGCTCAACGCCGAATGGCACCGGGCAAACCCGATGCCCGAGAAGCCGACACTCGATCAGCGCATCGCCTGGCATCTCGAGCATGCCAAGCATTGCGGCTGTCGGGCGATCACCGGCAAGCTCAGGCAAGAATTCGAGCGGCGCCGGATCGCCATTCCCGAGCCGCCCCCGCAGTTCCGCTGAAGCCGGCGGCGCCGACCGCCGAATGCCGGCCGCGCCCCCCGGCACGGCCGGCATCTTCGTTCAGTGGGCGTGCGCCCACTCGCGCGCCGCGCGCTGGGCCTCTGCGATCGCCGCCTCGGTCATCTCGCGGGCGACCTCCTGGCGATAGTTTGCCGCCTCAGGAATGCCCCGCGACGCCGCCAGGTTGAACCACTTGTGCGCCGCCACCAGGTCCGGCTCGACCTCGCCGCCGCTCGAATAGAGCATGCCGAGATCGAAAAAATTCTGGGCGTTCGGCTTCGCTTCGGCCATCGACGCGAGTTCCGCGCCACCCATGTCCCAACGTGCCATGACACTTCCCCTTTGTCCCTGTCGCCGGCGGTCATGTCCCCTCCGCTCGGCCGATAGGGCGAGTGTCGCGGGCGGCGATCAAAAGCCGGTTAAGGAGCGCGCTTAACGAATTTTCACTGGCCGCGTAGCACTTCGCTAACGATGATCGTCTGCCGCCTTTGAATCCCTTGTCTTTTCGGCATCGCGCCGGGCGCCGGTTTACTCCCTGTTCACGGGCCGGCAACCGCCGATTCACCACGCGCACAATCGCCGCTTCGCGCGATCGTCGCCGCAACAGGGCCGCGATCTTGGCGAATGATGACAAAGGGAAGAGAATTGCAGCGGCTGAATTCATTGGAGCGACGACCATGAAAGCCCGTTTCCTGCCCCTGTTCACCGTTGTGCTGGCCGCCCTCGGCCTCGCCGGTTGCTTCACCAGCGAAAAGCCGCTGTTCACCGACGACCAGGCGGTGGCGCCCTACGCCAAGATCACCTTCGCCGAGGCGGGATCGCCCGACGACAAGACCACGGTGACGCGCGAGGGCAAAGCTTATGTCGCCAAGCTCGACGACGGCACCATGACACTGCGCTTCATGCCGGTCGGCGACGACCTCTACCTCACCGAGACGAGCGGCGATCAGGACGGCGGGATCCTGCGTCTCTATGCCGTGGTCAGGCTCGACCCGGCGCAGAACATGGCGATGGCCTACAAGGTGATGGCCCAGGACAGCGACATCGGAAAGGGCCTGGCCAAATGCCAGCGCCAGGACCTCGACGCGATGTGCATCGAGGACGTCGACGCCTATGTGGCGCTCGCCAAGGCGGCGATCGCCGCCGGCGACAAACCCGACTCCACCTACAACGTGGCTTTCGAATAGCGCCATCACGCCTCGCGACAGTCGCCGTCCGCGTCAATGTCAGCGGTGACCGCGTCGAGATAGTCGTAGAACGCGTCCGAGCTGACGCCCGCGGTGCAGAGCAGCATGACGACATACTGCAGCACCCGGCGGGTCAACTCGGGGCGCCGCTCGTCGAGGCACTCGATGTCCTCGCCGCGGCAGGTCCTGGCGCGCCGGCAGGCATCGTGCGGGCAGTCCTGCCACATGCCAAATTGGTTCACGACCACCAGCCGGCGCGCAAAGTCTTCCGCCTCCGGGCCCAGCGCCCGCAGCTCCGCCACGACCCGGTCGGCTTCGTCATCCGCCACCGTCGACCGGATGGCGGGCGGCTGACGTTTCTTCCGTGGCCGTTGCAGCTTGGATGGTTCAACCGGCATGGCACACGCTCCTTCGTTCCCGCGAGCGATTTCGCTCCGGGTGATGGTGTCCCTCGTCCCATCCCTCTCTCTTCGCCCCTCGGGATTCTTTTTCATCCCGGTCGGGCTTTCGTATCTTTCCCTGTCGGGCCTTCGGCCCTCCACGGTCTCTTTCGGCCCTCCGCGCCTCTTGCGAGACGCGAGGGGGTGGCGGGCGCCCGGCGAATGCCGTGCGGTTACTCCGCGAAAACAGGGGCGCTCGCCGAGCGCCCGCCGCGGCGATTTTTCTCCGTCTCCCGGCAGGCGCTGCACCCCACTTTCCTCGATCCCTGTCGCGCCGCTTTCTTCGATCCCGGTCGGGCTTTCGCCCTCCTCGGTCTCTTGCGGCGCTCCACGTCTCCTGGCGCGGGGCTTAGGCCTTGCGGCGGCCGGTCGTAGTGCCGACGGTCCCACCGGGAACGCCCCGATGGGGAAAGGTCGGAAACCTCTCCCGAGCGGGGGCACCGCTCCGCTCCCCCCACGACGTTCCGGTCGACACGGGACCCCTTGCGGGAGCGGATGAGCGCATCATCTCATGGGGTCAGGAGGGCGGGGATAAGTATTTTTTCCCCATGTTGTCCTTTCCCGTACCCAGGACGTATGAATAAAGTGGAATAATCACCAATAGGGCGTGTCAGCGGCGGCAGATCGCGTTTAGTCGCATGTGGCGGGACTGGGGTCGGAAAGGGCTGCCAACCGAAGGTACATGGTTCTTCAAGCATACGTAGATGACAGCGCCCAAGAAGGCGGCTGTTTCGTTATCGCTGGGTACATCTCGACCGCCGAACGTTGGGCACGGTTTTCGGAGGAATGGGAAGCTCTGTTGCCCTCGCACGGAGTTTTGTCAGAGCGCGGGACTTACCATTTCAAGATGAGTGAGATGAATACAACCGAAGAGCGAAGGCACGAATTCCTGCGTTTGAACGCGTAATATATGAATATGCGATGTGTGAATTTGCATTTGGCTTGGTGCTTAATGATTTTGCGAACGCTATTCAGCGTGTTCAGGTTCCGGGTCACATTTTAAAACTAACTCCAACTATAACTCCATTTCATTTATTGTTTATTGGAGTAATGGATTATCTTTCCGCTTTTTTCTTGAGCGATGAACAAACTATTGTTAATGATAAAGTTGATTTCTTCTTTGATGAACAATCAGAAAAAAGGCATATTCTTAAACATTGGTTCGATTATATTGAGGCGCAAAGTTATGTAAAACGAATTTTCGAAGTCCCTGCCTCGGTTCGAAGACGATAAGAATTTCCTGCCACTGCAGGCCGCTGATTACCTTGCTTGGACTTTTCGCCATAAGATGCAAAATGGGATTAACAGGTGGCGCGTTGGGAAGTCACAAAACCCAGCTGTCCCTGGTATATACTTCGAATTAAATGAAAAACAACTGGTATCACTATATTATAGGATCGTAAAACAAGCTCTACCTCACAACGCCGTTATCGACATCGCTTCGGAACTCCCTCCAGAGAGCCAGGAGAGAAAGTATACCCGTCCTTGGCACGTGAAAATTCACTTCGAAGATAAATGATATAATGAGAAAAATACTCGACCCTCTGGAACAACCACTCGAATCCCTCCTTGGTCATACCACGTTCGCGAGCGGCTGCTCTGAACCGCTCGCCCCACGACGTTCCGGTCGACACGGGACCCCTTGCGGGAGCGGACAGGCGCATTCTCTCATGGGGTCAGGGGTGCGGGGATAACAAATTTGTTGTCCCCGCTCGGCGAGACAGTGGGATAATCGGGCGCCGCGACGCCCCCCGCACCACCTCTCCCATGGGGAGAGGTCGGCGCGAAGCGCCGGGTGAGGGGATGTTGCCCACGATAGACCGTACGCCCTCACCCCACGCACCTAAGTCGCTTAACCCGTCTTATTCATGGCGGCCCGCCTGACGGGCTGGCGGATGTAGCCTAAGTGATTGATGTGGCGTAGGATTTGGTTGTTGAAGCCAACCCTGTCCACCGCATCGAGCCGGCCACACCCGCCATGACCGACGATATGAGTCTGCCGTTCTGGTTTCCAGCCGTCCGGGGCAAGAAGCTGACCGCCGCGTTCGACGGCGGGCGCCTGTCGTCGGACGGCGGCGTAATGCTGCTTGCCGAGGCGGCGCGACGGATGGGGATCGCCGGGAAGCTTGCAGCCGTGATCCCCGATCGGCGCGATCCGACGCGGGTGGTTCACCCGCTCGCCGAGATCCTGCTCGCCCGCATCCTCGCCATCGCCTGCGGCTACGAAGACGCCGACGATCTCGACAGCTTGCGCACTGACCCTGCCTTCAAGCTTGCCTGCGGGCGGTTGCCGGAGAGCGGTACGGACCTGATGAGCCAGCCAACCGTGTCGCGCTGGGAGAACGCGCCGACTTTGCGCGACCTGGTCAGGCTCGGCCGGGTGATGGTCGACCTCTACTGTGCCAGCTACGCCACGCCGCCTGAGGCGGTCGTGCTCGACATCGACGACACGGTCGACGTGGTTCACGGCCACCAGCAACTGTCGCTGTTCAATGCCCACTACGACGAACGCTGCTTTCTGCCGATCCACGTCTACGACACCACCACCGGTCGTCCGGTGGCCATGATCCTGCGGCCCGGCAAGACGCCCTCCGGCGTCGAGGTGCGCGGTCATGTGCGTCGCCTGGTCCGGACGATCCGCCGGCACTGGCCGACAACCCGCATCACGATCCGTGGCGACGGCCACTATTGCCGGCCGGAGGTGATGGATTGGTGCGAGGCGAACGGCGTCGATTACCTCTTCGGCCTCACCGGAACGAAGGCGCTCGCTGCCAAGGTCGAGGAGGTCGCCGACGCCATCCGCGTCGAGCGCGCGGTCGAGGACAAGGATGCCGTTCGCGACTTCACCGAGACCACTCCACGCCGCCAAGTCCTGGAAGCGGGAGCGCCGCGTCGTCAGCCCGCATCGAGGCGACGCGGCTCGGTCTCGATATCCGCTACGTTGTCACCAACATCGCGACCGGGACGGCCGAATGGCTCTATGCCGACCTCTACTGCGCCCGCGGCCAGGCCGAGAACCTGATCAAGCTGCACAAGGCCCAGCTCGCCTCCGACCGCACCAGCTGCCGGGCCGCGACTGCCAACCAGATGCGGCTTGTCCTTCACACCGCCGCCTACTGGCTGATCCTCGCCGTGCGCGACGCCATCCCCAAGGCCCATGCCCTCGCCAAGGCCGAGTTCAACACGATCCGGCTCCGGCTCCTCAAGGTCGCCGCCCGCATCACCGAAACCGCCAGCCGCGTGCGCCTCGCCTTCGCCAGCGCCTGCCCGGATGCCGTCCTCTTTCGCCATCTGGCAGTCTCGATCAGACCCGGCGTGCCCTGAGCCGAGGGGCGTCAGGTCCCTCGAAACCCGTCCCCATTCTCCAACGCGTTCATCAAATTCCAGCCCACACCGCGGTGAAAAAGACGCCGCGAAGAACTGCGGCCGCCGTCACGCCGCCGCAAGGCAACTGCCAAAATCCAAGCCCCATGAATAAAGGCGGTTAAGCTCCTAAGGTGCGTGGCCCTCTCCCCTCGGGAGAGGACGACAACAACAACTGCCGTGCCCAGGCCATTCAGTGATGCGCCACTCTCGACAACGGCGGAACACGCTTCGCACTTCCGCCCTACGGGCTGATCCACAACACAGCCTAAGTTTGGGAGTCCTCTCCCCCCCTTGTGGGGGAGAGACAGAGAGGAGGGATGGGCACAGCATTCGATTGCGCCGGCAGGCACGACGAACGCCTTGCCGACACCCCTCACCTCACGCACCTAAGTCGCTTGCGCTCCAAGGTGCGTGGCCCTCTCCCGCAAGGGGAGAGGGGACGACACCTCAGGCGCCCAAGAGACGGAAAGCTGCCCGCTCTCAGACCCCGAGCTTGGCCTTGAGAAGCGCGTTGACGGCCTGCGGGTTGGCCTTGCCGCCGCTCGCCTTCATCACCTGGCCGACGAACCAGCCGATCGCCTGCGGCTTGGCCTTGGCGTCGGCGACCTTGCCCGGATTGGCGGCGACGATCTCGTCGACGATCTTCTCGATGGCGCCGGTGTCGGTGACCTGCTTCATGCCGCGGGCCTCGACGATCTCGGCCGGGTCGCCGCCCTCCGCCCAGACGATCTCGAAGAGCTCCTTGGCGATCTTGCCGGAGATGGTGCCCTCGCCGATGAGGCCGATGATGGCGCCGAGCTGGCCGGCCGAGACCGGGCTGTCGGAAATCGAGAGCCCTTCCCGGTTGAGCCGGCCGGACAGCTCGTTGATCACCCAGTTGGCCGCCGCCTTGGCGTCGCGGCCGGCGGCCACCGCCTCGAAATAGTCGGCGACCTCGCGCTCCGCCGTCAGCACCCCGGCGTCATAGGGGCTGAGGCCGAAGGCCGAGACGAAGCGCGCCTTGCGCGCGTCCGGCAGTTCCGGCAGCCCCTCGGCCAGCTCGTCCACCCAGGCCTGCTCGAACTCCAGCGGCAAGAGGTCGGGATCGGGGAAATAGCGATAGTCGTGCGCTTCTTCCTTGGAGCGCATCGGAGCGCGTCTCGCCGCGGTCGGGATCGAAGCGGCGGGTCTCCTGGTCGATCGCGCCGCCGTCCTCGAGAATGGCGATCTGGCGGCGCGCCTCGTAGTCGATCGCCTCGCCGATGAAGCGGATCGAGTTCATGTTCTTGATCTCGCAGCGCGTGCCGAAGGCGCCGCCGGGCTTGCGCACCGAGACGTTGACGTCGGCCTTGAGCGAGCCCTCGTCCATGTTGCCGTCGCAGGTGCCGAGATAGCGCAGGATCGAGCGCAGCTTGGCCAGATACGCCTTGGCCTCGTCGGCCGAGCGGAGGTCGGGCTTCGACACGATCTCCATCAGCGCCACGCCGGAGCGGTTGAGATCGACGAAGCTCGCCGTGGGGTTCTGGTCGTGGATCGACTTGCCGGCGTCCTGCTCCAGATGCAGCCGCTCGATGCCGACGGTGAAGCTGTCGCCGCCCTCGACGTCGACGGTGACCACGCCCTCGCCGACGATCGGCTGCTGGTACTGCGAGATCTGGTAGCCCTGCGGCAGGTCCGGGTAGAAATAGTTCTTCCGCTCGAAGCGGCTCTTCAGGTTGATCTCGGCCTTGAGCCCCAGGCCGGTGCGCACCGCCTGCGCCACGCATTCGCGGTTGAGCACCGGCAGCATGCCGGGCATGGCGGCGTCGACCAGGCTGACATGGGAATTGGGCGCCCCGCCGAAGGCGGTCGAGGCGCCGGAAAACAGCTTCGACTGCGAGATCACCTGGGCATGGACCTCCATGCCGACGACGACCTCCCAGTCGCCGGTGGCCGCCCTTGATGAGCTTGCCGGACCCCGGCGCGCGTTCCGGTGTGGTCACAGGCCGCCCTCCGTCAGCAGGGCCGCGGCGATCGCATCCCATTCCTCGTCGAGCGGATTTTCGGCGCGTGGCTTGCCGGCGCGGGCATACCAGTAGCCGGCATTGCTCGGGTCGCCTTCGACCCGGTGGAGATGGGCGTGGACCCAGGCGGCTTCGGCTCCGTCGTCCGCCTGGACGATCTCATGCGCCTTGTGCCAGTCGCCCTTGGCGACGTGCCACAGTGCCGTCAGCGGTCCGCCCGCCTGCGCCGGTGGCGTCGTGCTGTTGCGAAGCTCGGACGGCGTCATTCGGATTCTCCTGTCTCTTCGCCCACCACCGCGTCGAATTCCATCTCGACCAGCCAGTCGGGATCGAGCAGCGCCTTGACCACCACCATGGTCGAAGCCGGGCGGATGGCGCCGAAGCTCTCGCCATGGGCGCGGCCGGCGGTCTCCCAGTCGGCGGCGTTGACGAGATACATGCGCGTGCGGATCACGTCACCGAGGCTGGCGCCGGCTCTGCCGAGGACCTCACCGGCGATCGCACAGCAGCGGCGCACCTGTGCCGCCACATCGCCGACGCCGGCGGTCTTGCCATCCGGCCCGATCGGCGCCGTGCCGCTCACCGCGATCGTGTTGCCGATATGGACCGCCCGCGAGAAGCCGATCACCGGCTCATAGGGGCTGGCGGAGGAGATGTTCTGACGGCTCATGCGGTCCACCAATGCTCCGGACTGAAATGCCCGGCCGCGTCCTCGATCACCTGCGCCGAGCGGAACAGGGTCGCCTCGTCGAAGGGCCGGCCGATGAGCTGCAGGCCCATCGGCAGGCCGTCAGCCGTCTTGCCGGCGGGCACCGCGATGCCCGGCAGGCCGGCCATGTTGACCGTCACCGTGAACACGTCGTTGAGGTACATCTCAATCGGCGAGGCCAGCGCCATGGCTTCCAGCCCAAAGGCCGCCGTCGGCGTCGCCGGGGTCAGGATGGCGTCGATGCCGTCGGCGAAGACCGTCTCGAAGTCGCGCTTGATCAGCGTGCGCACGCGCTGGGCGCGGAGATAATAGGCGTCGTAGTAGCCGGCCGAGAGCACATAGGTGCCGATCAGCACGCGCCGCTTGACCTCCTTGCCGAAGCCCGCCGAGCGCGTCGCCTCGTACATCGAGATGACATCGTCGCCAGGCACCCGCAGGCCGTAGCGCACGCCGTCGTAGCGGGCGAGGTTGGACGAGGCCTCGGCCGGGGCGACGATGTAGTACGCCGGCAAAGCATATTTCGTGTGCGGCAGCGAGATGTCGACGAGTTCGGCGCCGGCCGCCTTCAGCCACGCCTTGCCCTGCTCCCACAGCGTCTCGATCTCCGCCGGCATGCCCGCGACGCGGTATTCCTCGGGGATGCCGATCTTGAGGCCCTTCACCCCCTGCCCCAGCACCTGCTCGTAATCCGGCACCGGCACGTCGGCCGAGGTGGCGTCCCTGGCGTCGACGCTGGCCATCGACTTGAGCAGGATGGCGGCGTCGCGGACGTCACGGGCGATCGGCCCGGCCTGGTCGAGCGACGAGGCGAAGGCGACGATCCCCCAGCGCGAGCAGCGGCCGTAGGTCGGCTTGATGCCGACCGTGCCGGTGAACGCCGCCGGCTGGCGGATGGAACCGCCGGTATCGGTCGCCGTGGCACCGGCGCACAGGCGCGCCGAAACCGCCGCCGCCGAACCGCCGGACGAGCCGCCGGGCACCAGCGGCGCGTTCGATCCCGTTGATCGCCACGGGTTGACCACCGGGCCGTAATAGGAGGTCTCGTTGGACGAGCCCATGGCGAACTCGTCCATGTTGAGCTTGCCCAGCATCACCGCGCCGTCGGCCCACAGATTGGCGGTAACGGTCAATTCGTAGGTCGGCTTGAAGCCGTCGAGCACGTGGCTCCCGGCCTGGCTGTGGACGCCCTCGGTGCAGAACAGGTCCTTGATGCCGAGCGGCACGCCTTCCAGCGGCCGCACGTCGCCGCGGGCGAACCTGAGGTCGGATTCGGCGGCCATGGACAGCGCCTTTTCCGGCGTCTCGACGATATAGGCGTTGAGCTGGCGCGCTTGCGCTATCGCCTTGAGATAGGCCTCGGTCAGTTCGACGGCGGAGAAGTGGCGGGCGACAAGGCCGTCGCGGATTTCGGCAATGGTAAGGGCGGTAAGGTCGGTCATGCGGAAAGGTTCTTTTCGTAAAAACGCGAATGGCCGGAGTCGGGATAGTCGAGCACCGCGCCGCACACGGTGAACCCGCCGCGCTCATAGACGCGCCAGGCCGGCTCGAAGCCCGGCGCCTCGCCGGTCTCCAGAACGAGGCGGGTGAGGCCCCTCGCCCGCGCCAGTCCCTCGATCCGCTGAAGCAGCAACGAGCCGAGGCGCTGCCCGCGGATTTCCGGCAGGGTATACATGCGCTTGACCTCGCCGAGACCGCCGCCGTGCTCCTTCAGCGCCCCCATGCCGAGGGGCCGGCCGTCGCCGTCGCGGGCGACGAAGACGGTGACCGTGGGCTCCGCCATCTGCTCGGCGGTGAGCTGGAACTGGAACTCGCGCGGGGTGAGCGGGATCAGATAGGCGTTGAGCGCGGTGACCATGGCACGAACGTCGTCCTGCAACGGCGTTTCGACCGCAATCGTGACGCCGGATGCCGGTGTCTCGGCGGAAAGGGCCGCCACCGCGGTCATTCGACCACCTTGGGCACGACGTAGAAATGTTCCTCGCGCGCCGGCGCATTGGCGGTGACCGCGTCGGCCTTGGCACCATCGGTGACCGCGTCCTCGCGCAGCTTCATTTTCATGGGCAGCACCGCCGTCATCGGCTCGACGCCGGTGACGTCGACCTCGTTCAACTGCTCGACAAAGCCGAGAATGGTGTTGAGGTCGTCCTGAAGCTTCTCGGCCTCCGCATCGCTGACCGCGATGCGGGCGAGGTGCGCCACGCGCTTGACCGTGTCCTTATCCACCGACATGGGGCAAAATCCTTTGGAGTTCCGCCGTCTTAGCAGAGGGGCTTTTCCGCCGGCAAGGCCAATGACGGGAGCCTCCCATGCGCCGATTGAACGGCGGCCGGACGCCGGCTAGCCTCACCCCAGTCGAGCCCATCGGACGAGACGATGCCGGCCCCTATGAAAATCGCCGAAACGCCCGGTTTCTGCCGCGATTGCCTGACCCTGGCCGCGGCGGGAGCGAGCCGTTGCGCCGCCTGCGGCAGCCCGCGCCTGCTGCGCCATCCCGAGCTCTTCCGCCTGACCATCGCCCACCTCGACTGCGACGCATTCTATGCGGCCATCGAAAAGCGCGACCACCCGGAACTTGCCGACAGGCCGGTGATCGTCGGCGGCGGCAAGCGTGGAGTCGTGGCGACCGCCTGCTACATCGCCCGCATCCGCGGCGTGCGCTCCGCCATGCCCATGTTCAAGGCGCTGGAAGCCTGCCCCGACGCGGTGGTCGTCCGCCCGGATTTCGAGAAATACAGCCGCGTCGGCCGCGAGGTGCGCGAGCTGATGCAGTCACTGACGCCGCTGGTCGAGCCGCTGTCGATCGACGAGGCCTTCATGGACATGGCCGGCACCGAGCGGCTGCACCACGGGCCCCCGGCCCTGGCGCTGGCGCGGCTCCAGCAGCGCATCGAGGCGGAGATCGGCATCACCGTGTCGATCGGCCTCTCCTTCAACAAGTTCCTCGCCAAGATCGCCTCCGACTTCGAGAAACCGCGTGGTTTCTCGGTCATCGGCGAGGCCGAGGCGACGACCTTCCTGGCGTCGAAGCCGGTCGGCCTGATCTGGGGCGTCGGCAAGGCCATGCAGACGCGGCTGGCGGCCGATGGCATCCGCACCATCGGCGCGCTCCAGCGCATGGACGAGGCCGAGCTTGGCCGCCGCTACGGCTCCATGGGGCTGAGGCTCGCCCGGCTCTCCAGGGGCGACGACAGCCGCAGCGTCGAGCCCCACGGCGAGGCCAAGAGCGTCAGCAACGAAACCACCTTCGAGACCGATCTCGCCGATCCGCACGAGCTGAAGGCGATCCTGAGGGCGCTGTCGGAGAAGGTCTCGCGGCGACTGAAGAAGGCGGAACTTGCCGGCGTCGTGGTGACGCTGAAACTGAAGACGGCCGATTTCCGCCTGCGCACCCGCGGCCGCCACCTCGCCGACCCGACCCAGCTTGCCGACCGCATCTTCCAGGCCGGCGCCGAGCTGCTTGCCCATGAAGCCGACGGGCAGACGAAATTCCGCCTGATCGGCATCGGCGTGTCGGAATTCGCCGACTTGGCGCTGGCCGACCCCGGCGACCTGATCGATCCCGATGCGGCCAAGCGGGCCAAGGCCGAAGCCGCCGTCGACGTGATCCGCGACCGCTTCGGCACCAAAGCGGTGGAGCTGGGCCTGGTCTTCGACGCAGGCCGGAAGCCGAGACAGACCTAAGCCATTCACAGTCGGCAACGGGCCGGATACCCGTCTGTCCGGGTTCTTTAGAATTCGGCCATTGATAATTTCGACAGGGCTGTCAGATGATATGGTTGGTCGTTGGCGTTCACCCTGGGCACAGACCGGAGGAGAGGCCGTGCACACCAGCCACACCTTGCTGTCACTGACGGGAGCCTGTCTGATCGGGCTGGCGCTCGGCCAGCCGGCATGGGCTGACGTCCAGATCAATATCAACAAGTCCACCCAGCGCATGACCGTCACGGTTGACGGCCAGCCGCGCTACAACTGGCCGATATCGACCGGCAGGCCCAGCTACGACACGCCGAACGGCACCTTCAGGGCATTCCGCATGGAAAAGGACCATCGCAGCGAGGAATGGGACAATGCGCCGATGCCCTATTCGATCTTCTTCACAAGGACCGGTGTGGCCGTGCACGGTACTTACGAGCAGCGCAGCCTCGGCCGCGCCGTCTCACACGGATGCGTGCGGCTGTCGGTGGCGAACGCGGCCGTCCTCTGGGATCTGGTCAAGCGGGAATCATTGAACAACACGACTGTGCGGGTCAGCGGCTCGGTCGGCGGTGCGAACGCGACGGTCGTGGCACGCCCCGGGTCGATGCCGCCGGCCGCCATCGGCCCGCGCGACAGCAACAGCAAGAAGCGGCCCCTCTTTCCGTTCTTCGCGTTCGGGCGGTAGAGCCTCCAGGACCCGACAACACTTTCCGCGACCGCTTCGGCGACCGCGCGGTGGAGTTGGGCCTGCTGTTCGATACCGGCTGGAAACCAATCCAGACATAAAATCCAGGCCGCCCGGGGCCACCGTGGCGGACGCTGACGCCATCGCCGGCAGCGGGCCGGCCGGCGTTCCATCCGGGGGGTGTGACCTCGTTCATTGAAGATTTGGACGATGCTGCCAGATGTATTGGTGATTACTGGCGTTCGCGCCGGGCATAGGAGGGGAAGCCGTGAAGACCAATCGCATCGTCCTGTCGTCGATCGGAGCCTGTCTGGTCGGGCTGGCACTCGGCCAACCGGCTCGCGCCGACATCCTGATCACCATCGACAAGTCCACCCAGCACATGATCGTCAAGGTTGACGGCCGCGATCGTTACAACTGGCCGGTATCGACCGGAAAACCCGGCTATGACACGCCGAGCGGCACGTTCCGGCCGTTCCGCATGGACATCAACCACGTCAGCAAGGAATACGACGATGCGCCGATGCCCTATTCGATCTTCTTCACGGCGTCGGGCATCGCCGTGCACGGCACCAACCAACAGCGCCACCTTGGCCGCGCCGCCTCGCACGGCTGCGTGCGGCTGTCGGTGAAGAACGCGGCCGTCCTTTGGGATCTGGTCAAGCGCGAATTGATCTGGAACACGGTCGTGCAGGTCCGTGGTGCAAGTTCCCGCTGGCAGAGCGACAACGGTCGCGGCCGCCAAGCTGGCGCCGATGAACGAAATCGCTTCGGCGCAGGATCCGTCGAGCCGGCAGCCGCTCTTCCCGTTCCTGCCGTTCCTGCGCTAGAGCCCGCCGCCGACCTTGCGGCAAGCTGCCAAAGCACGCCGCGCGGGCGACGGCACAGCCGGGCCCGCGCGCCGCATGTGATCAATCACTGCACCATCGACCCGGTAGCGATACGACGGCTCGTGCATGCGCGGGCCGGTCACTCACTGCCGTGCGAACATTCGTTCGCGCCAATCTCCAGCGTTCCGGCGTAGTAGGCTGCCACCAGAGAGTCCGGCGTCTCGCCGGCCACGCCGCTGACCACCTTGATGCCCTTTTGCGCGAGCAGGTCCTGCGCCCGAGGACCGATTCCGCCGGTCATCACCATGTTGACGCCGCGCTCCGCCAGCCAAACCGGCAGCAGACCGGGTTCGTGGGGTGGGGCCGCCACGTTGTTGCGCGCCACGATCGCACCGGTCTGGTCGTTGGTGTCGAGCAGCGCAAACGCGGGACAATGCCCGAAATGGGCAAACAGCTTGCCATCGGCTACGGGTATGGCGATCTTCACGTGCATTCTCCTTCTAGAGCGGAATTGACGTCGTCCCAGACGCTGCGGATATCCGCAGCGCACGCAGCGTCGGTTTCGACAACTGCCTTGGTTGCCATCTGTGCCCTGGTCACCGCCGGGTCGTAGCGGATGCGGCCGGTGACGCGGGCTCCGGCGCTCCGTGCCACCTGCTCGATCTCGGCAGTACGCTCGGCGTTGAGATCCCATTTGTTGACGCAGACATGGGATGGGACATGGAAGTGGTCGGCAAGCGCCAGCAGCCTCTCCAGGTCATGCTGCCCGGAGACGGTAGGCTCGGTCACGATCAGGACGCGCGCGGCGCCGCCGATCGAGGCGATGACGGGACAGCCGATGCCGGGCGGACCGTCGATCAGGATCAGGTCGCCGATGCGTCTCTGCCGCGACCCTCCGGGCTTCCTTTCGAACCGTGGAAACCAGCTTGCCGGAGTTGTCAGCGGCAATACCGAGCCGGGCATGCACCATCGGTCCCGCCCGGGTGTCGGATACCATCCATCGCCCGCACGACCGATCAGGAAAATCCACCGCCCCATGCGGACAAACGCGCACACAGACCCCACAACCCTCGCAGGCCGTGGGATCGACGCGACAGACGTTTCTGCCTGGGGCGATCTCGACCGGCGCGATGGCGTCGAAGCGGCAATGCTGCCGGCACAATCCGCAGCCCAGGCAGTCCTCTGCACGGATCACGGCCTCGTGGCCGCTGCAGAATTCGTGCTCCTCCCTCACCTCCGGCGACAGCACCAGATGCAGGTCGGCGGCATCGACGTCGCAATCGGCAAGCACGGCGTTGTCGGCGAGCACGGCAAAGCTGGCGAGCACGCTGGTCTTGCCCGTGCCGCCCTTTCCGCTGATGACGACGAGTTCGTTCATGCGTTCACCCGATGAGGATGCTGCGCGAACATGTCGCGGTATTGGGGAAGTGCGGCGATCAGCGCCTCGCCTCTCGAATAGGCCTCGGCGATCCTGCGGTCGTCGTGGAATCTCGGCCAAGACGGCGATGCCGTTCTCGCGGCAATAGGCGCGGACCCGGCCGTCGCCGATGTCGGCCCGGTTGATCACGACACCATGCGGCAGGCCCAGCTCGCGGACCGCTTCCACGGCAAGTCGAGGTCGTTGAGGCCAAACGGCGTGGGTTCCGTCACCAGCAGCACATAATCGGCCCCGCGCAACGTCGTGACCACCGGGCACGAGGTGCCGGGCGGTGCGTCCAGGATCGCGAACCGCGCGCCGGTCGTCTCCTGCTTGACGGCGCGGATCAGGGGCGGCGCCAAAGTGCTGCCGATATCGAGGCGGCCCTGGACCAGCGCGATGTCGCCGGTTTGCGACGTCTCGACCACGCCGATGCGCTGCTCGGCTTCCGTGATCGCCTTGTGCGGGCACACCAGCCGGCAACCACCGCAACCGTGGCACAGCTCGGGCGAAACGTACGGTGCAACGCCGAACGAAACGATGGCGTTGTACTGGCAGAACTGGCTGCACTCGCCGCAGCCGTCGCAGCGGCTCTCGTCCACCTCGGGGATCGGCGAAGTGACGACGCGCTGCTGCCAGTCGAGCCCGGCAAAGAACAGATGGTCGTTCGGCGCCTCGACGTCGCAGTCCGCCAGCAGGACAGGTTGGTCCGCCGCGAGCGCCAAGTTGACGGCGACCGTGGTCTTGCCCGTGCCCCCCTTGCCCGATGCGATCGCGAGTTTCATGCGACTTCGTGAAAATGGAGAGCCAGCGTCTGGCGGACGTCCATGGACTTCGCCAGATGGATCCTGACGCCGGCCTTGGTCAGCACGTCCGCCGCCTTCGGTCCGCACTCACCCGCCACCACTGCCGTGGCACCGGCCTTGATGACGGTCTCAGCCGCCTTGAAACCGGCGCCATGGCCATCGTTCAGGGCAGCATTGGGGATGACTTCAAACTCCCGGGTGCCGACATCGTAGATAAGGAAGCGCGGTGCACGGCCGAAGCTGTCGTCGATGGGCGACGACAGGTCCACGCCGGAAATGGCAAAGGCAATCTTCATTTCTCTTTCCTCAACTCCTTCCGCGCTGCCCCCGGGCACCGTACGGAAGTCACCGCCGCCGATTCTCAGCGCACAGCCTTCCGCCAGCGCCCTGGCGACGGCCTTGCGGGCACTCGCCAGCACCCGCGAGAACGTCGGGCGCGACACACCCATCAGTTTCGCTGCTTCCTCCTGTTCGAGACCGCGGTGGTCGGCGAGCAGGATCGCCTCCCATTCCTCGTCCTTGAGCGAGACGATCTGAAGGTCGCGCGTCGGGATTCCGCGCGGCTTGTAGAAGCGCGACACGGGGCTGGAGCGGATAAGGCGGCATTTCCGGGGTCTCATCGCAGTCTCAGAGCCGATCCCACCGCGTCGTGGCAGTCCCTTGCCGCTTCCACGAAGCAGCAAGCATTATGAACATACGTTCATATTAGCGCCACGGCTTTCGATTGACAGGCGCGTCCTTGCGCGTGTTGTCGCACCTCTGCGGACGACACACGGCGGCGGATCTCAAGCTGCTGAAATAACCCGGCAGTGCGGCGCGCAGCCTCAAACGGCTTCTGCCGGATCGGGGAGCATCGCGCCGGCGCAGGGGACCGGTCGGCTCCCGGCCCGGTGATGGGTCGGGCCGCGCCGCCTCAGCATTTCGGCGTCGGCAGCATCTCCAGATGGGTCAGTTGGCCGTTGAGGGCAAACTTGCCGTAGTCGATGCGGAGCTTGCGGCCGATGCCGTTGGCATAGAGCACGAAGGAGGTCACGTAGCTCGGCGCGTCGTCGGTGCCGCTGCCCTTCTCGAAATAGCTCAGCGTCACCGGCCAGTGCGGCAGTCCGGCGAAGCCCGCCGCGCCGACCAGCGTCTCCTCGCCGAAATCGTCGGGCGCCGACGACGCCTTGCCGATGACGGCCGCGGTGGCATAGACGATTTCGCCATCCTGCGAGCCGTCGAACACGTCCATGGCGAGGAAGTGCTGGCCCGCCGCCGCCGCCGCCAGGACGCGTATCAGCTGTGCGGTGGGAAACACCACGTCGCCGCCAAGCGTGAAGCTCTTCTTGTCGGGCTTGGTCAGCTTGACCGTGATGCCGTCGGCGCCGCGCACCGCCACGCCGGCGGGATGCTCGGCCAGCTCATCGTTGACATAGACCTCGTTGGTAAATTCGAAGCGGCCGTTATCGCTCTCCACCGTGTCGGTGCGCGCATCGGTGGTCTGGGCGTTGCCGTCGGCATCCTCGCCTTCGGTGAGGATGCGCATCTTGCTCTTGTAGCCGCTGCATGCGGCACCGACGAATTCCACCGCCATCCGGCCGCTGACGGTGGCGGCCGGCGCCACTTCGCCGCTGTCGTCGATGGTCAGCTCGTAGACCGCACGATAGGAGGCAAGCTCCGCCGTCTGCCCCCAGGCGGCCGCAGCCGCGAGCGGGAGGCTGGCAACACCGACGAGCCAGACAGCCGACCTGAATCGCATGTGGCGTGTTCCAAGGTTCTTGCGTCGCCCCGGATTCTGCGCGACTAGATCGGCCACATCAGGGCAAGCGGAAGGGAAAAGCAATGGCCG
Source organism: uncultured Alphaproteobacteria bacterium (assembly GCA_963732845.1). Taxonomy (GTDB): domain Bacteria; phylum Pseudomonadota; class Alphaproteobacteria; order Rhizobiales; family Kaistiaceae; genus CAVSRC01. Next base: position 168,518 of record CAVTBE010000017.1, read on the forward strand.
AAACTGCCGAGACCCGGCTAGCAGCGCTGGGCGTCGATCTGCCGGAGCCGCCGGTGCCGGCGGCAAGCTACGTGCCGACGCTCGCCACCGGTCAGCTTCTCTTCGTTTCCGGCCAGATTTCCAGCCTGCCCGGCGGCGAAAAACACACCGGCAAGCTCGGCCGCGAGCTGAGCGTCGAGGACGGCCAGAAGGCGGCGCGCATCTGCGCCATCAACATCCTCGCCAACCTCAAGGCGGCGCTGGGCGATCTGGACAAGGTCAGGCGCATCGTCAAGCTGACCGGCTTCGTCAACTGCACGCCCGATTTCACCGACCCGCACCGGGTCATCAACGGCTGCTCCGACTTCCTCATCGAGGTGCTCGGCGAGCGCGGCAAGCATTCCCGCTCGGCAGTCGGCGTGGCAACCCTGCCGCTCGGCGTCGCCGTCGAGGTCGAAGCCATCGTCGAGGTCGCCTGACGGCGCGACCCCGCTTCAAGAGTGCGGATCCCCAAGGGTGCGAGATCGATGTCCGAGTTCGGCTGGCTGACGGCAAGGCCGATCGCGCATCGGGGCTATCACGACCGCTCCGCCCGCCGTATCGAGAACACCCTGCCGGCGGCCGAGGCGGCCATCGCCCACGATTTCGCCATCGAATGCGACCTTCAGCCGACCGCCGACGGCCGTATCGTCGTCTTCCACGACGATCGCCTTGACCGGCTGGCCGAGGCGGAGGGGCCGGTGAGCGCGCTGAGCCTGGCCGACCTGCGTCGCGTCCGCCTGCGCGACAGCGATGCCGGCATTCCCACGCTCGAGGAGCTGCTCGATCTGGTCGACGGGCGGGTGCCGCTGGTCATCGAGCTGAAAAGCCAGTGGAACGGCGACCGCCGCCTGGAAAAGGCCGTGGCGCCGATCCTGTCGGATTACTCCGGCCCGGCGGCGGTCATGTCCTTCGACCCCATGTCGATGGTGGCCATGCGGCGGCTGGCGCCGACCCTGCCGCGCGGCATGATCGGCGACGACTTCCGCGACGGCGAATGGGGCAACTTCCCCTGGCCAAAACGCTTCGCGCTGCGCCATCTCTTCGCCGCGGCGCTGGTCTGGCCGCATTTCGTCTCCTTCGGCATCCGTGCGCTGCCCGCCAGCGCGCCCCTGATGCTGCGCCATGTCGGCGTTCCGCTGATCTGCTGGACGGTGCGTACGCCGGCCCAGTGGGAGAAGGCGCGGCAATACACCGACCAGATCACCTTCGAGGGCTTCGACCCGGACGCGCCACCGGCGTGACGGTCCGCGACTTGCACCGACCCGCAGCGCCTCTAGATTCCTCTGGTGTCTCCGCTCGCAATCGATCGATACGGTCTTGACCGCGACCAGCCCACCGCAAGCCACCTTCCGCGTCCTGTCCTCGCTCGGCGACATCGCCCGCGACGACTGGGATGCCTGCGCCAATCCGGCCGGCGAGCCCTATAACCCGTTCCTGGCACACGATTTTCTATGGTCGCTGGAGGAATCCGGCGCCGCCACCCGCAAGACCGGCTGGCTCGGCCAGCATCTCCTGCTCGACGGCGCCGACGGCAGGCCGGCCGCGGTCATGCCCTGCTACCTGAAAAGCCACTCCATGGGCGAATACGTCTTCGACCATGGCTGGGCCGACGCCTATGAGCGCGCCGGCGGGCGCTACTACCCGAAGCTGCAGGCCGCCGTCCCCTTCACGCCGGTGACCGGCCGGCGGCTACTGGTCAGGCCCGGCGACGATGCCGACCAGAACCGCGCCCTGCTGGCGGCAGCCGGCGCCACGCTGACGGCCAAGATCGGCGCCTCCTCGCTGCACGTCACCTTCGCCACCGAGGCCGAACAGCAATTGCTCGCCGAATCCGGCTATCTGGCGCGCACCGACCAGCAGTTCCACTTCGTCAACGAGGGCTACCGCGATTTCGACGACTTCCTCGACGCGCTCGCCTCGCGCAAGCGCAAGGCGATCCGCCGTGAGCGCCGCGACGCGCTCGCCGGCGGCCTCGAGGTCGTCCACCTGACCGGCAAGGCCATCACCGAGGACGCCTGGGATTCCTTCTTCCACTTCTACATGGACACCGGCTCGCGCAAATGGGGCCGGCCCTATCTCAACCGCCGCTTCTTCTCGCTGATCGGCGAGCGCATGGCCGAGCGCATCCTGCTCATCTTTGCGATGCGCCATGGGGCACCGATCGCCGGCGCGCTCAATTTCATCGGCTCCGACACCCTTTACGGCCGCTACTGGGGCACCACCGCCGACCAGCCCTTCCTGCATTTCGAGCTTTGCTACTATCAGGCGATCGACTGGGGCATCGCCCACGGCCTCAAGCTGGTCGAGGCCGGCGCCCAGGGCGAGCACAAGCTGGCCCGCGGCTACCGGCCGATGACCACCCGGTCGGCCCACTGGATCGCCGATCCCGGTTTCCGCAAGGCGGTCGCCGACTACCTTGCCCGCGAGCGGCATCAGGTCGCCCGCGACCAGGAGGCCCTTGCCGAATACCTGCCGTTCCGCGAAAACGTCTGACGGGAGGGCTGTGCGATGACCGAGGCCTACGACGACAGCAACATCTTCGCGAAGATCCTGCGCGGCGAGATTCCCTCGCACAAGGTCTACGAGGACGACCACACCTTTGCCTTCATGGACGTGATGCCGCAGGGCATCGGCCATGCGCTGGTGCTGCCCAAGGCGGCTTCGCGCAACCTGTTCGATGCCGATCCGGCCACCCTTGGCCGCCTGATGGAGACCGTGCAGAAGATCGCCCGCGCCGTGCAGGCGGCGTTCGAGGCGGATGGCGTCATGGTCATCCAGTACAACGAGGCACCGGCCGGCCAGTCCGTCTTCCACCTGCACGTCCACGTCATCCCGCGCTTCGCCGGCGTGCCGCTGAAGCCGCACACCGGCAAGATGGAGGACCCGCAGGTGCTAGCGACCAACGCCGAGAAGGTCCGCCGCGCGCTAGGCTAGGCGGCTGCGGCTTCGCGAAGGGCATGCGCGAATAAAGAAAGGGCGGCCCGCGAGCCGCCCTTTTCGAATTCCTGCCGTGCTCGATGGTTCAGCCGGTCTTCAGCGGCACCTTGGGCACCAGGCCGCGCTTGCCGCCTGCACCGCCGCCACCGCCATTGGGCGGGTTGTTGTCCGTCGGCGGCGAGGTCTTCTTGGCAGCAGCCGGCTTGCGGCGGCGCGGCGCCCGGGCCTTTCGCGGCGTCGGCTCGGGCTTGGGCGTTACCGGCCCGTCCTCGATTGCCTCGAGGTTGAGCCCGCTGCCGTCCTCCTTGACGGCGACCTTGACGGTGCCGCCCTTCTTCAACTTGCCGAACAGCACTTCCTCGGCCAGCGGCTGCTTGATGTGCTCCTGGATGATGCGGCCGAGCGGGCGCGCGCCCATACGGCTGTCATAGCCCTTCTCGGCGAGCCACTTCACCGCGTCCTCGGTCAGGTCGAAGGTGACGCCGCGGTCGGCGAGCTGCGCCTCGAGCTGCAGGACGAACTTCTGCACGACCTGATTGACGATCTCGGGCGGCAGGTTGGCGAACGGCACGATGGCGTCGAGCCGATTGCGGAACTCCGGCGCGAACAGCCGGTTGATCGCCTCCATGTCGTCGCCTTCGCGCACCGAATTGGCGAAGCCGATGGCTGACTTGGCAAGGTCGGCGGCGCCCGCATTGGTCGTCATGATCAGGATGACGTTGCGGAAATCGACCTGCTTGCCGTTGTGGTCGGTCAGCTTGCCGTGGTCCATCACCTGTAGAAGGATGTTGAACAGGTCGGGATGGGCCTTCTCGATCTCGTCGAGCAGCAGCACGCAGTGCGGATGCTGGTCGACGCCGTCGGTCAACAGGCCGCCCTGGTCGAAGCCGACATAGCCGGGCGGCGCACCGATCAGCCGCGAGACGGTATGGCGCTCCATGTATTCCGACATGTCGAAGCGTATCAGCTCGACGCCGAGCGCCGAGGCAAGCTGGCGGGCGACCTCGGTCTTGCCGACGCCGGTCGGACCCGAGAACAGATAGCAGCCGATCGGCTTCTCCGGCTCGCGCAGGCCCGCCCGGGCGAGCTTGATGGCCGACGAGATCTTCTCGATCGCCTTGTCCTGACCGTAGACCACCGTGCGCAGCGTATCGTTGAGATGCTGAAGCACCACGGCATCGTCCTTCGACACGGTCTTCGGCGGAATCCGCGCCATGGTGGCGATGGTGTCCTCGATCTCCTTGACGCCGATGGTCTTGCGCCGCTTCGATTCCGGCACCAGCATCTGTGAGGCGCCGGTCTCGTCGATGACGTCGATCGCCTTGTCGGGCAGCTTGCGGTCGTTGATGTAGCGCGACGACAGCTCGACCGCGCTCTTGATGGCATCGCTGGTGTAGCGGACGCGGTGATATTCCTCGAAATAGGGCTTGAGGCCCTTGAGGATCTCGATGGCGTCGGGGATCGACGGCTCGGCGATGTCGATCTTCTGGAAGCGGCGGACCAGCGCCCGGTCCTTCTCGAAGAACTGGCGGTATTCCTTGTAGGTGGTCGAGCCGATGCAGCGGATGGTGCCCGAAGCCAGCGCCGGCTTGAGCAGGTTCGACGCATCCATGGCGCCGCCGGACGTGGCGCCGGCGCCGATCACCGTGTGGATCTCGTCGATGAACATGATCGCGCCGGGGAACTCCTCGATCTCCTTGATCACCTGCTTGAGGCGCTCCTCGAAATCGCCGCGATAGCGGGTGCCGGCGAGCAGCGTGCCCATGTCGAGGGCGAAAACCGTCGACTTGGCCAGCACCTCGGGCACCTCGCCCTCGACGATGCGCTTGGCCAGCCCTTCGGCGATTGCCGTCTTGCCGACGCCGGGATCGCCGACGAAGAGCGGGTTGTTCTTCTGCCGGCGGCAGAGGATCTGGATGGTGCGGCTGATCTCCTGTTCGCGGCCGATCAGCGGGTCGATGCGGCCCTTGCGCGCCTTTTCGTTGAGGTTGATGCAATAGGCATCGAGCGCATCGGCCTTCTTCTTCGCCTCGTCGCGTCCTTCGACCGTCGCCGCGTCGTCGTCGACGCCGCGCACCGGCCGCGACTCCGACATGCCGGCGCGCTTGGCGATGCCATGGCTGATATAGTTGACCGCGTCGTAGCGGGTCATCTCCTGCTCCTGCAGGAAATAGGCGGCATGGCTCTCGCGCTCGGCGAAGATGGCGACCAGCACATTGGCGCCGGTGACTTCTTCGCGACCCGACGACTGCACATGAATGACGGCGCGCTGGATGACACGCTGGAAGCCCGCGGTGGGCTTGGAATCCTCGCCCGATCCGGTCGCCAGGTTGGCCAGCTCCGTATCGATGTATTCGATCAGGCTGCGGCGCAGCACATCAAGATCGACGTTGCACGCACGCATCACCGCCGCGGCGTCCTGATCGTCGATCAGCGCCAGCAGCAGGTGCTCCAGCGTGGCGTATTCCTGGTGGCGCTCGCCGGCGAGCGCCAGCGCCTGATGGAGGGCCTTCTCAAGACTGCGGGAGAATGACGGCACCTGACGACCTCACTTCTTTTCCATCACGCATTGTAGCGGATGCTGATGCTTGCGTGCGAAATCCATCACCTGGGTCACCTTGGTCTCGGCGATTTCGTAGGTATAGATACCGCACTCCCCGACCCCATGCTGATGCACGTGCAGCATGATCTGGGTCGCTTCCTCCCGCCCCTTCTGAAAGAACCTCTCCAACACGTGCACGACGAACTCCATTGGCGTGTAGTCGTCGTTGAGGATCAGCACCCGATACAGACTCGGCCGCTTGGTCTTTGGCCGGGTCTTGGCGACAATGTTTGTACCTGCGTCGCCACCGTTGAAATCGGGCCGACGATTCTGGTTGCTCATTTCGCGTCCGACTGTGGGTATTCTCGACCGGAATCCTGCCGACAAACCGCGCACGCCGTCAACGATCAAATTGCCGTCAACCGGCGGGCGCATTCCTGGGATCCGACCGTCGGACGAAAACAGGGGAACGTCCGATATGTAGGTCGGAAACCGGCCTTGTGAAGCCGCTGGCGGAAACGACCGCCCGGCGAGGGGCAACAAAAAGGCCCGGCGTCGCCGCCGGGCCTTTTTCCGCGTCACACTTCGGGGGCTCTCCCCCATGCGTGCGCCTATTTTCCCATCTTGCCGAAGAAAGCCTCGTAGGGCTGATAGGCGCTCTTGGCCATATCGGCGACGATTTCGCCCATGCGGGTCATCTGTCCGACATAATCCTCGTAAGCGGTACGGACGATCTCCGACTGCACCTCAACCGCCTTGTCGAGGCTCTTGGCCGAAAACAGCCGTTCGACGGCCACACCGCTGGCGTCGAAGCTGCGTTTGGAATAGTCCACGGCCTCAACTGCCATAGCCTGCATGCCCTTGGTCACCGCGTCGGCGCTTTTCAGCACCGCATCGATGTTGTCCTTGCCGAAACCCTGAATGTCGAAGGCGCTCATTTTTCGCGTTTCCCACATCTTCGCCGCGCCGCACCGGCGGGGCACCTCATCCGATGGGACGAATATGTGCACTGCAACATAGGAGTCAAGGGGAAATTGTGCACTGCACAATGAGGATTTCCACATGTTCCGGCCCTGCGGCACATTGTGACTTTACCGAACGGTAACGCCCCTTTCATATTGTGGGCACCGGTGACGCCTGCAACGGCAGGCATGGGACGAGGCCATCGGCTGGAATTTCGGGCTCACGGGCGCTTGAACGGCCGCAAGACAGGCGGTGCGCGTGCCAAAGGCTCGAAGACAACCGGCCGGTACAGGGCGGCTTCTGGAGAAATTTGCCGGCGGACCTGCCCACGCCGGTGCGGGACGGGTTAACCTATGATGATTCGATTCGGTGTGCGTGCGCGCGGGGCGATGGGACCGAGACTGATCGCAGCGGCATGTCTGGTCGCGGCGGCCGTGTGGGCCGTTCCGCAGACGGCTTCGGCTGCGCCGGATTCGGCGGTCATCGTCGACGCCAAGACCGGCAAGATCCTTTACTCGCAGGCTCCCGACTCCAAGCGCTATCCCGCCTCGCTCACCAAGATGATGACGCTCTACCTGCTCTTCGACTCGCTCGAAGCGCACAGGACGTCGCTCAATACCGGGATTGCCGTTTCGGCCCATTGCGCCGGCCAGGCCCCCTCCAAGCTCGGCCTCAAGCCCGGCCAGAGCATCAGCGCGCGGGACGCCATCCTGGCGCTGGTGACCAAATCGGCCAACGACGTCGCCTGCGCCATCGGCGAATATCTCGGCGGCACCGAATCCGTCTTCGCCACGAAGATGACCCAGAAGGCGCACGCGCTCGGCATGTCGCGCACCACCTTCCGCAACGCCTCCGGCCTGCCGAATCCCGGTCAGGTGACCACGGCCCGCGACATGGCCACGCTCGGCCGTGCGCTGCAGGAGCACCATCCGCAATACTTCTCCTACTTCTCCACCCCGAGCTTCGTCTGGAAGGGTCGCCGCATCGGCAATCACGACCGCCTGCTCGGTCGGGTGAACGGGGTCAACGGCATCAAGACGGGCTATACCCGCGCCTCCGGCTTCAACCTGGTCAGCTCGGTCACCCGCGGCAACCGGCAGATCGTCGGCGTCGTGCTCGGCGGCGAGACCAGCCGCTGGCGCGACAGCCACATGGCCAGCCTGATCGAAACCTATATCCCCCAGGCTTCGACCGGTTCCCGCACGGCCTTGGTTCCGGGCGCCACGACGGCGGTCGCCGCGATCGAACCCAAGGACCTGCCGCTGCCGCAGCCGCGTCCGCCCATCGCCGATGACAGCGCAACGGCATCGATCGCGCCGGCGGCCCCGGCGGTGGTGGATGTAGCCGCCACCGGACAGCCCGCGGGCTCCGACGGCATCGCCTCGCTGGTCGGCGCCAACTCGGTCTTCGCCCTCGCCGCGGTCGATCAGTCGGTCGATCAGGGCGACGCCTCGGGCGAGGACGACACCAGCGACACCGCAACTCCGGGCGTCGTCATCACCGGCTGGAAGATCCAGATTGCTGCCACGCCGACCCGCTCCTCGGCCGAGGACATGCTCGACCAGGCGCTGTCGAAGGCCGCCCCCGTGCTCGGCAAGGCCTCGCCCTACACCGAGCCGGTCGTCGTCAGTGGCAAGACCACGCTCTACCGCGCACGTTTCGCGGGATTTGCCAACAAGAACCAGGCGCGCGCCGCATGCGCCTACCTCTCCAGGCGAGACTTCGATTGCCTGGCGATCAGTGACTGACAGGGTACCAGCGTCCGCAAGGGGTCCTATTGTGTACGGAGTAGCGGGACTTAGCGATGTTTGCCGAGAAGCCGGTCCTTAGCCTGATTGATTTTCGCCGCGAGGAACGTCGACCCGCCTTGGTCGGGGTGCATGCGCATCATGAGCCGGCGGTGGGCCGCCCGGATTTCCCGATCGCTGGCACCGGGCGCAAGGCCAAGGATCTGATAGGCCTCCTCATCAGTCATGGCGCCCGTATTCGGCGCGCCGCCCGTCCCCGCTGCCGCATCCGCCTCGACGTGGTCACGCCATCCGGGCATCCGGCGGTCGAGATAAGCTTCGAATAGCGCCACGCTTTGCGGATCGCCGACGACTTCGGCGGCGAGCGCCAGCAGCTCCCCCTCGTCCAGGTCGTCCAGATCGCGCCCCGCCAGATGGCCGGCACGCACCCGCCCGCGCATGGCGCCGCTGTCGTGATCGAGGCTCATCTCGAAGAAGCGCGAGCGCACCGCCGAGGTTGAGCCCGGCGAACGGCGCCCGCCGCCGCCGAGGTCGAGCGGCCCGATGCGGCCGGTCGCGATGACCGACAGGCCAGCCGAGGCCAGGAGGACGGCGATGCCCCAGCGCTCGCCGACCGCCAGCACGATACCGACGAGCAGCAGCACGCCGCCCAGCGCGTAGCGAAACGCCCGCACCAGCACCCGCACATCCGCCGTCGCAAAGGCCCGGGCGACGACCACCAGGATGGCGAGGACGATCAGCCCGAGGCCGAAATAGGCCATTGTTCAGCGCAGCTGTTGCAGGAGGAGCTGGGCACCGGCGCCGCCACGGGCCAGCGCCTTCACGCCGCCGGCGGCATAGACCGCCGCGGCCCTGAGGAGCTCCGCCAGTTGTCCGGCCGCATTGACGTCAAAGCGCGCATAGGCCCCGCCGGAGAGCCGCGCGATCTCGCGGAAGGCGCGCTCGACCGCCGGGTCGCGCCCTTCCTGAAAAATGAAGACCTTGAGGCCGAGCATGCCCAGTTCCCCGGCGGTTGCCGCGAGATCGTCGATCTTCTCCTCCATGGCGTCGCCAACGAAGACCAGCACATTGACCTTCTTCCTGCCGGTCTCCTTGCGGGCGTGGGCGAGGATGCGGCCGATCTGGGTGTGGCCGCCGCGGCAGTCGATGGTGGTCATCAGGTCGCGCAGGCTGCGCCCATTGCCGACCCAGCGGCTGGCCCGGCACTCGTTGAAGCCGCGGTAATAGACCAGTTGCACGTCGAGACCGCCGACCTTGGCGGCCTCCTCGAACATCTGCGCCTGGAGCTTCAGCGCCGTATCCCAGGTCGGCTGCCGGCTCATGGTGGCATCGAGGGCAAAGATCAGCCGTCCACGCCCTTGCGCGGTCTCCGTCGGCGTCATCGTCTGCGCCGCCTGCAGAAAGGCGTCGATCTCCTGCGGCCGCGACCGTGCCTCCGGCAGGTCGGGGCGATCACGGCGAACCGGCGCGCGATCCTTGCTGTTCTTGTCGTTATCTGCCGCCATCGGCGATGGCTCCCGAGCGCTCCCGTCCCGCCTCCAGGCCCCTATCAGGCCCCTATCAGGCCCCTATCATGTGGCGTTCACAGGGCGCCGCGCAACCGGCCGTCACCGTCCGGCGAGGAGCGCCCGCCGCTGCGCCGTGGCGAGCCGGAGGAATCCGCCGGCGGCGGCGTCCGCAAGGCGGGCAGATTGAGCGTGTCGAGCAGGTTGCGCACCTCGTTGCGCGCCGAGATATGGGAGAGCGTCGGCTCGGCATCGTTGGCATTGGCGCCGACGGTATCCAGCGCCGTCAGGCCGCAGGGAAACAGCTCGCGGAAGATGACGCGCTCGGAAATGCCGTCGGCGAGCCGGAAGCCGGCTATTGCCGACAACTGCTTCAGCCCGCGCTCGATGTTGCGCCGGTTGCGGCTGGCAAATGTCGTCTGGCGGTTGCGCACCACCACCCAGTCGGTCGCCCGGTCGTCGACCAGGCGGCGCTGGCGCATGGATTCGGCGACCAGCTCCGCATAGTGGCTGGGACCGAGAACCTCGAGCGTGTCGGCATCGACGCGGCCAAGCACGTCGAAATCGATGAAGCTGTCGTTGATCGGCGTGATCAGCGTATCGGCCATCGCGTGGCTGACGCGCATCAGATAGGTGTTGTGGCCGGGCGTATCGATGACGACGTAGTCGAAGCCATATTCGGTGCGGCTGACCGCTTCGGCAAAGGCGCGGAATTCGCGATCCTGGATCTCGGAGACCAGTTCGCCGCCGGCCGGCGGCACGGTGAAATGGATCGGCACCTCGAGCGGCAGGCCGGTCTTCCTGGCCCATGAGGCGCGGTTTTCGACATAACGCGTCAGCGAACGCTGGCGGCCGTCGGTGTCGATAGAGGCGACGCGCGCCCCGCTCTTCAGCAGGGCGACGATGACATGCATGGCCGTGGTCGACTTGCCCGAGCCTCCCTTCTCGTTGCCGAGAACAATGACGTGGGCAGGTTGGAACCTTCGCACATCGCGCATGCCGAATCCTTATCCGATTCTGGAAGCGGCGGGGAATGTACCTTTTTGGGGGGAGCGCTACAGAGCCGCCTGCCCGGCGCTGTCGACCGGCAGCGGCAGGACGGTGCCGGTCTCCTCCGTCGGCGGCGCGACCGCCGTTCCGCCCGCCGGCAGGCGCAGGCATTCGACCAGTTCGCGGATTTCGGAACGGGCGGCGACATGGGACATGGTCGGCCGCGTGCCGAGCACGGCGCGCTCGAACGGGTCGAAGGCGGTCAGCCCCGTCGGAAAGAACTCGCGGAAGATGACGCGCTCGGAAATCCCGTTGGCGATGCGGAAGCCGAGGCGCTCGGCCAGCAGGCCGAGGCCCTCGACCACATTGCGCTGGTTGCGGCTGGAAAGCGTCGACAGGCGGTTGCGCACGACGATCCAGTCGGTTTCGTACGGCAGGCTCGTCAGCCGCTTTCCGCGCACCTCCTCGACCAGACGCGCATACTGGCTGAGGGCGGTGACGGTGAACGGCGTGCCTTCGACGCGGCCGAGCACGTCGAGATCGACGAAGCTGTCATTGACCGGGGTGATCAGTGTGTCGGCCAGGGCGTGGCTGAGGCGCATCCGGTAGGAATCGTTGGCCGGGGTGTCGATGACGACGAAATCGACGGTCTCGCCCAGGCGTTCGACGATCTCGGTGAAGCGGGCGAATTCGCTCGCCTCCACGTCGCTGATGCGCTCGCCCTCGCCCAGTTCGACCGAGAAGTGGTCCGGCAGTTCGAGCGCCATGCCGCTGCGCCGGGCCCAGCGGGCACGGTTGTCGAGGTAGCGGGTGAGCGTCAGCTGACGGCTGTCGGTGTCGATGGAAGCGACCCGGTGACCGGCCTTGAGCAGGGCGACGACGACGTGGACGGCAAGCGTCGACTTGCCCGAGCCACCCTTCTCGTTGCCGAGAACGATGACATGCGCCGATTTCTTTGCCGGCAGGGCTGCGGCCATGGTCACGCGCCGTTCCAGATCGAGCCGAATCTGAAGAATTGACGCCAAGATGCATAAAAAGCGCCGAAGTTTCATCAACGACGCGGCCGAACCCCGGAATTTTGCCGGTTAAGCTTACCGCCGGGCCGGGCCGCAAGGGCGCTAGCGCAGGCCGAGCGCCGCCAGTTCGGCGAAGAATTCCGGCGGCAGGTCGCCTCGCCGGCCGCCGTCGAGGTCCGCCGGCGCATCCGTCGCCGGCAGGTAGCGCCAGCCCTGGAAGGGCCGCTTCGGCCGCCACTCGGTCGCCACTACCTTCGGCTCCAGCACCAGCCGGCAGCGGCCAACGCCGTCGCCATCGACGAAGGGGCGGATGTCGAGGAGGCGCTGGCGCGCCTGCACATTGCCCTTGATGACCCAGTAGAGCGAGCCGCCGTCGACGAGTTCGGCGATGCGCTTCGGCACCATCCGGGTCACATGGTAGTGCTCCAGCGGCTGGCCGGTTTTGCGCTTTTCGGCCATGCGCATGGCGATCCACCCGGTCAGATCGTCGATCGAATCGCAGCCGACGCAGAGCTTGATGAGATGCAGCGTCATTGCCCGACAGTCGCCGTCCGGAGGGCGCCCGTCAAATCGCCAGGCGCGGCTGTCCACAGGCAGAAGATGGCTTCACCGGCCGCGACAAACTGTCCATAGTCCGCCCGCCACCGCCGGCATAAAAGCCGCCCTTCGCCCCGCCCGACCCGCTGGCAGGTAAGAACGCATGCTGCCCAAGATATGGCCTGCCGTCCTTACCCTCGGCTGGATTCTGCTGGTCACCGCCGGTGGCGAGGTGCTGATGGCGCTGGTCGGGGTCGCCGACGGCGACGCCGGGGCGACGATCTTCGCGCTCAGCGCCGCGATCACCGCGCTCGTGGCCGGCGCCTGCATCCTCACCACCAAGGGCCGCCCCTTCGAGCTGCGCTTCCGCGACGCCGCGCTGCTGACCTCGGTGTCGTGGTTCGTGGTGCCCGCTTTCGCCGCCCTGCCCCTCATGTGGCACCCGGTCGGGCTGACCTTCATCGACGCCTATTTCGAGATGGTGTCGGGCTTCACCACCACCGGCTCGACGGTGATGACCGGCCTCGACACCATGCCGGCGTCGATCCTGCTGTGGCGTTCCACCGTGCAGTGGCTGGGCGGGCTCGGCATCATCGGGCTGGCCATCATCATCCTGCCGTTCCTCAGGATCGGCGGCATGCAGCTCTTCCGCATGGAATCGTCCGACCGCTCCGAGGACGTGATGCCCAAGGCGCGGCACGTCGCCGGGCTGGTGGCGCGGATCTATCTGTTCCTGACGATCGCCTGCTGCCTGACCTACTGGGCGCTTGGCATGTCGCCCTTCGACGCGCTCAACCACGCGCTGACGACGCTGCCCACCGCCGGCTTCTCCACCCACGACGCCTCCTTCGGCTATTTCCACAGCCCGGCGCTGGAATGGGCGAGCGTCATCTTCATGATCTCCGGCGCCTTGCCCTTTCTTGCCTATCTCAGGCTCCTGCGGCCCGGCGGCTGGCACAACCGCATCGACCCGCAGATTCCGGTCTTCATGGCGATGCTGGCCGCCTTCGTCCTCATCGTCACCCTCTATCTGTGGTTCACGCGCCAGTACGCCTTCTTCCCGGCGCTGACCGAGGCGGCCTTCAACATCACCTCGGTCATCACCACCACCGGCTTCGCCTCGACCGACTACCTGAAATGGGGACCGTTCGTCGCCACCTGGTTCTTCCTGTTCAACTTTCCCGGCGGCTGCACGGGATCGACGGCCGGCGGCCTCAAGACGTTCCGGCTGATGGTGCTCTATCGCATCGCCGCCCAGCATGTGGCGCAGTTGCTCCACCCGCACCGGACCTCGCGGATCTATTACGGACGCAGGGCCCTCACCGACGACGAGGTCGGCTCGGTCGGCACCTTCGCCTTCCTCTATCTGGCGACCTTCGTGGTCCTGTCGCTGGCGGTCGGCCTGACCGGGCTGGACATGGAGACGGCCATGTCCTCGGTCGCCGAATGCATGGCCAATGTCGGCCCGGGCATCGGACCGCAGGTCGGCCCGGCGGGCAACTTCAGCGGCCTGCCGGACGTTTCCAAGGCCCTGCTGATCTTCGCGATGATCGCCGGACGGCTGGAGATCCAGGGCGTGCTGATCCTCTTCCTGCCGCGCTTCTACACCTGAGCCGACGCCGCCCCGGAGCCCGGCCGACAACGCGTCTCGCAGCACCGGCAGGGCCCCTCGGGATGAGCCGCGTTCAGATCGTCACCTGCGTGCCGATCTCGACCAAACGGTCGGTGGGGATGCCGAAATAGCTGGAGGCATCGTCGGCGTTGCGCGCCAGCGGGATGAAGATCTTGTCCTGCCACAGGGGCATGCCGGACTTCTTCGAGGCCTTCAACGAGCGCCGCGACAGGAAGAAGGTGGTCTTCATCACGTCGTAGGTGAAGGCCTCGTTCTTGATGCGCGCCAGCGTGCGCGGCAGGTTCGGCGCCTCGGTGAAACCGTAGCGCACGGTGATGCGCAGGAAGGACGCCGAGAGCTGCTCGATGCTGACCCGTTCCTTCGCCGGCACCCGCGGCCTGTCGTCCATGACCACCGTCGCGATCGCGTTGTTCTCGTGCAGGACGTGGAAATGCTTGAGGCTGTGGAGCAGCGCCGTCGGCGTGCTGGCCGGATCGCTGGTCAGGAAGATGGCGGTGCCGGCGATACGCGGCGGCGGATCGGATTCCAGCCTCTCGACCAGATCCATCAGCGGCACTTCGCTCCGCCGCGTCTTCTCGAACAGCAGATGGCTGCCGCGCCGCCAGGTGAGCATGACCACGATCAGGCCGGCGCCGAGCAGCAGCGGCACCCAGCCGCCGGACAGGATCTTCAGCAGATTGGCGACGAGGAAGGCCACGTCGATCACCAGGAACGGCAGGACGAGGGCCGCGGCGGCGAGCGGATGCCAGTGCCAGTCGCGCCAGATGACGACGAAGGCAAGCAGGGCGGTGACCACCATCGTGCCGGTCACCGCGATGCCGTAGGCGCCGGCGAGCGCGCCGGAGGAGCGGAACAGGCCGACCAGCAGGAGGACGCCGACGAGCAGGAAGGCGTTGACCCGCGGCACGAAGATCTGTCCTGGATGGGCCTCGGAGGTGTGGCGGATCTCGAGGCGCGGCAACAGGCCGAGCTGCACCGCCTGACGGCTCATCGAAAACGTGCCGGTGATGACCGCCTGGCTGGCGATCACCGTTGCGGCGGTGGCGAGCACCACCATCGGCAGCCGCGCCCAGTCCGGATAGAGAAGAAAGAACGGATTGCCGAGCGCCTTCGGCGACGTCAGCACGAGAGCGCCCTGGCCGAAATAGTTGACCACCAGGGCGGGAAGCACCAGTCCCAGCCAGGCAACCTGGATGGGTCTGCGCCCGAAATGGCCGAGGTCGGCGTAAAGCGCCTCGGCGCCGGTGACGGCGAGAAAAACGGCGCCCAGCGTCACCAGGCTGACGATGCCGTGGTTCGCCAGGAATTCGGCCGCATAGAACGGGTTGAGCGCCTGCAGCACGGCCGGATTGCGGACGATCGGCACGATGCCGGCAAGGGTGAGCGTCACGAACCAGACGACACTGACCGGTCCGAAAAAGGACGCCACGCGATGGGTTCCGCGCGACTGGACGGCGAACAGGGCAAACAGGATGACGAAGGTGAGCGGCAGCACCGACGATTGCAGGATCGGCTCGACGACCTCCAGACCTTCGACGGCGGAGAGCACCGACAGCGCCGGCGTGATGATCGCATTGCCGTAGAACAGCGCCGCCGCGGTCACCCCGAGGACGACGATGACCGGCGCCGCCCGCTTGAACGATTCCTGCGCCAGCGCCATGAGCGCAAAGGTGCCGCCCTCACCGCGGTTGTCGGCGCGCGTCAGGATCAGCACGTATTTGAGCGTGACGACGACGATCAGCGACCAGAAGATCAGCGACAGGACGCCGAACACGCTGACCGTGTCGACGCCGCCACGTCCCTCGGCAGCGGCCAGCATGGCCTGGCGAAACGCATAGATCGGGCTGGTACCGATATCGCCGTAGACGATGCCGACCGACCCGACAGTGAGTGCCCAGAAGCCCTCGGTCGGCAATGACGGATCGGCGCCATTGAGCGGCGCCGTCGCCGAGGAATCAGTGCGCAACATCTGGAGGCCGTTGTTGCGCCGCAGCAGGCGGCGGGGCGGATTCTCTAGCATCATCGCCAGGGCGCGTCACCCCGAGCCAGCCTGCGGCCGCGGCACAGCCGCGGCACCGCCGCGCCGTGCCCCGCGGTGTCAGCTTGCCAGCTTCACCGGAATCTTGATGTAGGAGACGCCATTGGCCTCCGCCGGCGGCAGCTTGCCGGCGCGGATGTTGGTCTGGATCGACGGCAGCAGCAAGAGCGGCGCCGCCAGCTTGGCGTCGCGGCCCTCGCGCCAGGCGACGAATTCGTCCTCGCTAACGCCGTCGAGCTGAACGTTCTTGCGTTCCGCGCCGATGGTCGTCTCCCAGGCATAGTCCTTGCGGCCCTCGGGCAGATAGTCGTGGCAGACGAAGATGCGCGTCTCGTCGGGCAGCGCCAGCAGCTTGTGGATCGAGCGGTAGAGCGTGCGCGCATCGCCGCCGGGGAAGTCGGCCCGCGCCGTGCCGTAATCGGGCATGAACAGCGTGTCGCCGACGAAGACCGTATCGCCGACCACATAGGAGATGCAGGCCGGCGTATGGCCGGGCGTGTGCAGGATGGTGGCATCGAGACTGCCGATCGGGAAGTGCTCGCCCTCGGCGAACAGGTGGTCAAACTCACTGCCGTCGCCGGAGACATCGGTGGCGTTGAACACCGGGCGGAAGATCTTCTGCACTTCGCGGATGTGCTCGCCGATGCCGACCTTGGCGCCGGTCTTGAGCTTGACGTAGGGCGCGCCGGACAGATGGTCGGCGTGGGCGTGGGTCTCCAGCACCCAGTCGATGGTCACGCCCGCCTCTTCCGCCGCCTTGAGCATGGCGTCGGCGGAATGGGTGTCGGCCTTGCCGGTGCGCTGGTCGTAGTCGAGCACCGGGTCGACAATCGCCCCGTGCCTGGTCTCGGGATCGACGACCAGATAGCTCACCGTGTTGGTCGCCGGATCGAAAAAGGCGCGAACCTGCGGTTTCGCCGTGGCGGTCATGGGGGTCTCCCTGTCCCGAACTGTTCTAAGTCTTGACACATATATTAGCGATCACTAAATTAGTCAATGCTAATGGACAGGACACCGATGCAGCGATCTGAGACCGCCGATTTCGGCGACCTCGCCGGCAAGGCCGAGGAAGCCTCCCACATGATGAAGCTGCTCTCCAACGAGCGCCGCCTGCTGCTGCTGTGCCATCTCGCCGATGCCGGCGAGATGAGCGTCGGGGCGCTGGCGGAGAGCGTCGGGCTCAGCCAGTCGGCGGCCTCCCAGCACCTGGCGCTGATGCGCGAAGACGGCCTGATCACCTTCCGGCGCGAGGGCCAGACGCTACATTACAAGATCGATCACCCCAGCGTGGCGCTCTTCCTGTCCATGCTGAAGACGGTATTCTGCAACCCGCCGGCCTCCCCCGGTCAAAGGAAACCTGCATGCTGAAAGACATCAACGCCGTCCAGGCGCACGACCTCATGGAAAACAACGCTGTCCTTGTCGATGTCCGCGAACCCTATGAGATCAAGGCCGAGCGCATCCCGGGCTCGATCGAGCTTCCCCTGTCGCAACTGGCCCGCGGCGCGCCCGCCAACCTGCCCCAGGACAGGGCGGTCGTGTTCCATTGCGCTTCCGGAGCGCGCACCAAGAACAACGGCCGGGCCCTCGCCTCGCTGACCAACGGCAACGCCTACAATCTGGTCGGCGGCATCGGCGCCTGGCGGCGCGCCGGCTTTCAGACCGTCCGCGGTTGACGCACCGCACCCAACCACAACAAAAAGGCGGCGTGCCCGGCCGAAAGGCCGAGCGGCGCGCCTAATCCTCTCATGACCCTGCTTCAGGATGTACTGGCCGTCCTCTCCGGTGGCCTGGTCGGCTTCTCGCTCGGCCTCATCGGCGGCGGCGGCTCCGTGCTCGCCGTGCCGCTGCTGGTCTACGTGGTCGGCGTCAGGAGCCCGCATGTGGCCATCGGCACCAGCGCGCTGGCGGTGGCCGCCAACGCCGCCTTCAATCTGTTCAGCCATTGGCGCACGGGCAACGTCAAGCTGAACTGCGCCGTCACCTATGCGGTGTTCGGCATCGCCGGCGCCGCCATCGGCTCGACCGTCGGCAAGGCCATCGACGGCAACCAGCTTCTGGCGCTGTTCGGCGTCATCATGATCGTCATCGCCGTCTCCATGGTGCGCCGGCCGCCGAGTGCCGGGCACCCGGAAGTCCAACTCAATCGCAGTTCCGCCGGACGACTGGTTCCCCGCCTCGCCGCGGCGGCGCTGGTCACCGGTTTCCTCTCCGGCTTCTTCGGCATCGGCGGCGGCTTCCTGATCGTCCCCGGCCTGGTGATGGCGACCGGCATGCCGCTGATCAACGCCATCGGCTCCTCGCTGGTCTCGGTGACCACCTTCGGCGCCACCACCGCCGCCAACTACGCCCTCTCCGGCCTGGTCGACTGGTGGATCGTGCTTCTGCTGCTCGTCGGCGGCGCGGTGGGCGGCCTCGCCGGCACGGCGACCGCCCGCCGCCTCGCCGACAAGCGCCGAATGCTGGCGACCGCCTTCGCCGTCATCGTCGGCGTCGTCGGCGTCTACGTGGTCTGGCGCGGGATTTCCGCGATTCTGTAGCGCATGGCGCCCGGCGGCCTTCCCGGAATCGCCGTTCTGGCCCACACTGACGCGCCGGACAGAACCGTCAATCCCAGCCGCGGAGCCCGCTCATGCGCATGTTGCAAGGCATCGTTCTTGGCATCGCCATCACCATCGGGGCGGCGTTCCTGCACGACAACCTCGTGCCGCACGATCCGCTGGCTCCGCTTCTCCAGAAGCAGCAGATCGTCAACTGGGACGTGCTCGGCAGGCTGGTCAGCGACCAAGTCGCCAATGCCCGGCACCTGTGGAACCAAGCCTTCGGGCGGTAGGACCGAGGCGGCTCAGTCGTCCCAGTCGGGCGCAAGCGCCGGGGGATTTGCGATGCGCAGCGTGTGCCCCTGCGACAGGGCCGTGATCGACGCCATTTCAGAACCGCTGAGGGTGAAGGTGAAGATGTCGAAATTCACCCGGATGCGCTCCGGCGTGATGCTCTTCGGGATGGTGACGACGTTTTCCTGCTGGATGTCCCAGCGCAGCACCACCTGAGCCGGCGTCACGCCCTTCTCTTTGGCGATGCGTCCGATCACCGGATCGTCGAGCATGGCGCCACGGGCGATCGGCGAATAGGCGGTGAAGATCATCCCATGCGACCGGCAGGCGGCCAGCACCTTGTCCTGATTGAGATAGGGATGGTACTCGCACTGATTGGTGACCAGCGGCGCCTCGGTTGCCGCCCACGCCTCTTCGAGCAGCTTCACCGTAAAGTTCGACACGCCGATATGGCGCGTCCAGCCGGCCTTCTTGCAGGCATTGAGCGTGGCGATGGTGTCGGCGATCGGCACCGTCTTGCTCGGCCAGTGGATGAGCAGGAGATCGACCTGGTCGACATCGAGCAGCTTGAGGCTGCGCTCGACGGAGGCCTTGAAGGCGCTCTCGTCCATCTGGTCCGAAGGCACCTTGGTGGTGAGGAAGATGTCTTCGCGCTTGACGCCGGAGGCACGGATGCCCTCCGCCACCCGGTCTTCGTTGCGATAGCCGGCGGCCGTATCGACGGCGCGATAGCCGACCTTCAGCGCCTCGGTGACCGAGCGGGCGCAGTCCTCGCCGCTGGAACGAAAGGTTCCGAATCCGATGACGGGCATATGCGCCCCGTGTGCCGTGACCGTTTGCACCGGCTGATCCTCCCGGAAGATGTGGTGTGTGCGCTTTTGGCGAGGATGACACGATGGAACCCCGCGCCGCCCGGGTCAACCGCCAATCTCGCCTGGACGCCCCGCCGCAGCCGGACACGACCAGCGGTCGAGGCGGTGCCGCACCCGATCCCGGGAACGGAGTGCCGTGGAAGTCCGTCTCAGCCGACGACCGTGCGCAGCGCGGCGATCACCCGCTCCACCTCGCCATCGGTCAGGTCGGGATGGATCGGCAGGCTGAGGACCTCGTTGGCCAGCATCTCCGAAACCGGGAGATGGCGCCCGTCATAGTCCTTGAAGGCGGGATGCTGGTGCAGCGCCAGGCGATAGAACAGGCCGGTGCCGATGCCCATGGCGCCGAGCTGCTCGCGCACCGCGTCGCGCTCGCTCACGCGCACGGTGTAGAGCGCGAAGGCGCTGTCGTAGCCCGCCGGGATGCGCGGCACCTTGACCGCATCGGCAAGAGCCGCCGTGTAGCGCTCGGCAATGGCGCGGCGGCGCGCCAGCTCTTCGTCGAAGACTTCCAGCTTGGCGAGCAGGACGGCGGCCTGCAGCGTGTCCAGGCGGCCGGTAAGACCCAGCACATGGGCTTCGTCGCCATCGCCGGCGCGGCCGTGCGAGCGGATCATGCGCACGCCCTCGGCGAGCTTGCTGTCCTCGGCCAGGATGGCGCCGCCGTCGCCGTAGCAGCCGAGCGGCTTGGTCGGATAGAAGCTGGTCGCGCTGATCGGCGCCAGCGCGCCGACGCGCTTGTTGCCGGCCGCACCACCGAAGCTCTGTGCCGCATCGGCCAGCACCGTCATGCCGTGGCGTGCTGCCACCGCGGCGATCGCGGCATAATCGGCCGGCAGGCCATAGAGATCGACCGGCATTACCACGCGCGGCGTGAGCACGCCGGCCTTGACCGTATCCGCCACGGCGCGCTCGAGATCGGCCGGATCCATGTTGAAGGTCGCCGCATCCACATCGACGAAGACCGGCGTGGCGCCGACCGAGACAACCGAGCCGGCGGTAGCGGCGAAGGTGAAGCCCGGCACGAAGACCGCGTCGCCCGGTTTCACGCCCATCGCCATCATGGCGATCGCCAGCGCATCGCGGCCGCTCGACACGCCGATGGCGTGGCCGGCGCCGGCATAGACGGCCAGCTTCTGCTCGAGCTGCACCACCTCCGGACCGAGGACAAACTGACCGTGGGCGAGGACGGCATCCATGCGCCGGCGGATGTCGCCTTCCAGCCGCGCACGCTGGCGCTGCAGGTCGAAAAGCTGGATGCGGCTGTCCTCGGCAACGGCGAGCGCCGGGCGCGATGCTGTCATGTTTCTACATACTCCGTCTGGCCGGCGCGGCTCCATCGGCGATCGCCGCCTGGATGCGCTCGGCAATGGCTACGGCGGCAGCTCCCGCCCGTCCATCGACCAGTGGTGGCGTTCCATTGGCCACGCTGTCGAGGAAGGCGGCGATCTGGGCGCCGAGATTGTCGCGGGGGGTAAGCGGAATGGTTTCGGCCTCGGCCTGGCCGGCGCGCGGCCTGATAATGAGCGTCGGGCCGGCGAGATCGGCGACATAGACCGTGGCCGGCTCGGTGACCGTCAGCTGGCGCCGGTTCTCCGGCGCCGAGCGGCTCGCCGACAGCGTGGCGGTGATGCCGTTGGCGAAGGTGAGCCAGGCTTCCGCCTCGTCGATCAGCCCGCTGACCGTCGCCACGCCATTGGCCGCCACCGACTTGACCGGCGAGCCGGCGAGCGTCAGCACCAGGTCGATGTCGTGGATCATCAGGTCGAAGACCACGTCGACATCGGCCGAGCGGCCGCTCCAGCCGGTCTGGCGCACGGCGGCGATGCGCCGCGGATCGGTGAGGCGCTTTGCCAGCTCGGCGACGGCCGGCGAGAAGCGCTCGATGTGGCCGACCTGGAGGATGACGCCGGCCCGCTCGGCCCGCGCCACGAGGTCGGCGGCTGAGGCGCTGTCGACGGCAAGCGGCTTCTCGATGAAGACATGCACACCGGCATCGAGGAAATCGCCGGCAACCACCAGGTGATCGCTGGCGGGAACCGCAACCGACACCGCATCGACCTTGCCGATCAGGGCGCGATGGTCGGTGAATGCCTCCGCCCCGGTCTCGGCGGCATGGGCCTCGGCGCGGGCGCGGTCGGCATCGGCCACGGCAACCAGCCGGGCCCCCGGATGCCTTGCGTAATGGCGGACGTGATGCCGCCCGAAAGCGCCGGCCCCGACGACGCCAACCCTGATGCCCTCACTGCTTGTCACGCTGCACTTAATCCCGACGCCCTGATGCGCCTCGCGAATCTCGGCCGCACGTTAGACGGGCCCGGCCGAGGGCGCCCTTAAAGAATTGCAATGCGCTGAAATATGCCGCGACAGTGCCGGAATCCTCGAAAAATGGCGGAACAGCGCCCCTACCCGGCCGAATCGGGGCGCCGCATCACCCATTTGCCAAAAAACTGGGGCAACTATAGGAGTTGGGAGTTCCGGCGGCGGACCGCCGCCTCTCTGAGCGACGCTGATGATCACCGTTCCCGAACTGACCGCCGACGCCCTCGGCCATTTTCTGTCCGACTATATGAAGCGCCGCTACGGCTCGTCCGAAAGCCGGCTGGTCGAGCTGGTCCCTTCGGTCGCCCGCATCGCGCTCGAATGCATCGGCAACAGCGACGCCCTCTACCACAATGTCGAGCACACCATGCTGGTGACGATCGCCGGCCACGACATCCTGCGCGGGCGGGCGCTGCGCTCCGACATGCCGGCCAGCGATTACGCCCACATGATCGTCGCCTGCCTGTTCCACGATATCGGCTATGTGCGCGGCATCCTGCCGGGCGACGATGCGGACGGCTTCGTCATCGACGAGGACGGCCACAAGGTGAAGATCCCGCGCGGCTCCTCCGATGCGGCGCTGACGCCCTATCACGTCGACCGCTCGAAGCTGTTCATCAAGCACCGCTTCAACGACATCGCCCAGTTCGACGCCGAGCGCATCTGCCGCGCCGTCGAGGGCACGCGCTTCCCCGGCAACATGCGCGCCGACCTCAACGATGTGGACGAGGAGGTCGCCCTTCTGCGCGCCGCCGACCTGATCGGGCAGCTCGGCGACCCCCACTACATCCGCAAGGCCAACGCGCTCTATTACGAGTTCGAGGAGGCCGGCCTCAACCGGCAGCTCGGCTATGCCAGCCCGGCCGATCTGGTCGAGCGCTATCCCCAGTTCTACTGGAACATGATCTCGCCCTTCATCCAGACCGCCATCCGCTATCTGTCGGTGACATCGAACGGGCGCCAGTGGGTCTCCAACCTCTATTCCAACGTCTTCCGCGCCGAGCGCGAGCTGGCGCTGTGCGGGCCGCAGCAATAGGCCCGCACGCGAAGAGCCCCGCCGGTGGGCGGGGCTCCGCGGCCTCTTCCGGTCAATGAGATGGTGCGCAGTGCGCTGTCACGATCGCCGCCGATAGCCACATCCCGGCGACCGTTTGTCGGTCAGCGTTTCGGGCCCAACGACGCGGCCATGCGGACCACGATCGGGTCGAAGGTTGATTTCAGGCTTTTCGGATAAGTGATTTCGAAGGCCCGCAGCAGCTCGCCACCATCGAGCACCAGAACCTTGCGGTAGAAGATGTCGCTGCCCTTGTAACCCGACAGCACGTACCAGCCGGGACCCTTGCGCTGGTAGGTGACGGAAGCGTACCCGCCGTTCTCCCTGTCGAAGGCCATCAGCTCGGCAAAGCCGAGGCCAAGGGCGTTGTATTGGCCGAAGACGAAGAACTGCGCCCGGCCATCGGGAGACTGGAAGGTGCGGCCGTCGCCATTGGCCGGCGGCTCCATCGGGACGAACTGCGATGCCGGAAACTCGATGGCGGTGCCGAAACGGGCGTTGATGTAGACCGACCAGCCATCGGCTCCCGGAGCGATCGTGTCCGGATCGTCCTGTGTCGGCCCCTCGTCCGCGACCGCAGCGCCTGCGCCGGACGCATTCGCACCCGCCAGCAGATCGAGTTGTGCCAGGCCGGATTCCGCATCGCCGACGAGATACTCGGATCTGATGGCAAGACCGGTGACATGGGCCAGCACGTCGGCAAGCGTGGAGGCGCCGCCGTCGAGCCGCCAGCGCGTCTGGTCGGCGAAGCTCACCACATGCTCGTTCCACCCCGGCCCGACTGGCAGATCGAAGGCGGTCGAGGCGCGCATCTTGCCGTTGGAGATGGCGATATCGCCCCGTCCGCCATAACTGTAGGGCTCGTAATATTCGCCGCTCCCGGTGGTCATCACCACACGCAGGCCGGAATAGCCCGACCAGTCGCCGGCAAGCGATTTGGGCGCAATGAAATATCCGGTGCGACCGTCGGCCGGCGTGAAGGCCTTCAGGTAGCCGCCGCCACCCGGACCGCCACGGCCGGGGTTGGAGAGCGTGCCGTTTTCGGCCGTCCATCCTCCGGTACCGCCGCCGCTAAAGTCGATCGTCACGCCCTGGCCCTGGCCCGACGCCGCCCCGGTTCCATCCGGCTGAGCGGTGGGAGGCGCCGGTTCCCCGCCGGCTGGCGGCGCGCCGATGAGGCCCGTCGGCTTCTTGCTGGCGCCGGCCGCGAAGCCGGCATGCCAGTGGAGCGAACCGGTCAGATGGTCGACCAGCATCTGCATGTCGCCGTCGAGATCGCCGGCGCCCTCAACGGTGAAGATGAAGCGTTTCTTGTCGGCGCGGGCGCGTTCGGTGACGTGCTGCACGGTCGATCGGTCGGGGAACTTGCTGGTGATGCGCGTGGCCGGCTCGTGATCGATGACGATATTGTCGACCGAGACGATGTCGTCGTAGCCGAGCAGCGGCTCGTCCGGGAACCACCAGAAGGCCATCAGTGTGAAGCGGCCGTCGGCGCTCTCGAGCTGCAGGTCGCCCGGTGCGCTGTGCTTCACGATCCAGTCGGCCGGCACCGAGAAGGTCACGCCCTGAACGCCGTAGGCGCCCATCGCGACCGGTGCCGGCGTCGGCGTTGCGGGGGGTGCCGGTTCCGGCTTGGTCGGCGGCTGCGGGGTGACATCGGGCGCAGGCTGCGGCTGCACCTGGCCGGCATCAGAGCCTGGTTGCGGCGCAGCCGCGACCGGTTCGGCCGGGCCGGGTTCGGCCACGACCGGGGCACCGCCCGCCGCAGGGCAGGCAGCGCTTTCCGCCGGCATGCGGAAGCTGATCGCGGAGAACAGCGCCTTCACCGCGTCGCCGTCCATGAACTCGGGCAGGCCCGTCACCAGGATTGCGACGCGCTCGTCGGAAGGCAGGCAGTCGGCGAGCAGCGTGACCCGCACGCGCCCGGTCACCAGCGCGCTGCCGCGCTGGAAGTCCCGCGACGTGCCGTCCCATTCATAGGTGGTGGCGAACTGGTCGAAGACGATCGCCTTGCTCTCCGGCGTGCCGGCGGGAATCGTTGAAAGCAGCCCCTGGCTGCCGGTGACCGCCTCGCCCTTGGCGATCTGGACATAGCCGCCGTAGATCCCCTTGGGGATGAAGGTGAGGTCATCGCTGGTGGGGGTCACGCGCCAGTCGGGTTGGGGGGGTGCGGTGACGAGGCCGTCGAGTGCCGATATCGGGTCCGTCTCGGCTTCGCCGCCGGCGATATTGGCCGGGGCCTCCGATTTGAACGTCGCCAGGATGGTATCGAAGAGATCGCCGTAATCACCCAGTTGGCGGTTCAAGCCCATTTCCGAGATCAGCAGGTGGTCGTCTTCCCTGACCGGCTTGCTGGACAGCAGCATGATGCCCTGGGCATGGACCTTCGGGTCGAGCTGCATCTCGATCGACCGGCGTGTCATCTGTGTGCCATCGGGCAGAACGATGTCGCTCATGGCGATGGACTTGCCCGGTGGCGGTTCGGTCTCGCTGCCCGAGCCGATCAAGACCATCACGGCGATTCCCTCATGGGTATTCATGTCGCCCTTGAAGTAGGTGACATGTTCGGAGTCGGCCTCGACCTTCGCGAAATCGGCCGGTAGAGCGAACGAATAGGTACCCAGCGTCACTGTCTGCCAGTCGTCCGGCGCCGGCGCCGAGGCGATCTGCACCGGTCCGCCCGCCTGCTCCGCCGCGGGTGCAGGTGTCGCCGCTGGCTCGGACGTTGCCGGCTGGGCCGTCTGTGGCGGCTCTGGCGCGGCGGGCTGCGCGGCTTGCGGTGGTTGGCCGGCTTGCGGCGGCTCGGCCGTGACCGGCGCGGCTTCGGCCGGCTTAAGCGGGACGTCATCCTTGTCTTCGGGAACCAGTTCGTCGAGCGGCTTTGCCGGCTCCTCGACGGTGAACTGGTCGTAGGCGTTTTGTACGTCCTGCAGCGTCACGGCGCCGGCCGGTGCCGACAGCAAGAGCAAAGCCAGACCGGCTGAGCTGAAGCGGTTCATCGCTTGATTCCTTGCGGCAAAACCATGTTCGGCAGGCCGGCGGCGCCGTCCTTGATGCCCTTCTCGATGCTCAGGCCGAGGACGTCGCGCAGCGCCTTGCCCTGCTCGCCCTCGAAGGAGAAGTACTGGAGCTTGTCGCCCACCGGCGCGTAGGCGCCGATCAGGTCGAGCTTCGCCGTCGATTCGCAGCGACGCGTGAGAGTGACCCGCGAGCTGACCGCCTTGCTGTCGAGCCGTTTGACGGCGCAGCCGCCCTTGGCCATGCCTCCGCCGCTCAGGAAACCGAGATCACAGTCGGCGAGTGACTGGACGTGGTCGAGGTAAGGCGGGCCGAAGGCCAGGCCCTTGGCCGTCGAGCTGCCCGGCGAGGCCAGCGTCCACTTGCCGGTTTGCGCGTCATAGCGGCCGAGGATGAAGACTCCTTCGCGGAGCTGGGCGAGATGGACCGTGGTGTCGTTGGCCGGCAGGTCGGCGATGACGACACCGCTCGATCCACCGCTGGTGATGCAATGCTGCGGGCCTTCCGACCACCGATAGTGGGAAATGAGATTGACCTTGGGCGTGCCGAAGATCGCGATGATGCGGTTGCCGACGATCGCGATGGGCCTCGTCTCGACGCCGTTCTCCGTCTCCAGCTCGATGGTCTCCGGCAGCCCGGCCTTGATCAGCGCCCATTTGGTAACCTTGGTCTGAAACGTGCCGTCGGGTTTGAGCTTGCCCGTCCAGCGTTTGCCTGCGGGCAGCGGTATGGCCACCTTCGCCGGACCGGTGACGTCGTATGCGGTGACCTCGAGATCGAGCTTCTGGTTGAGATCGGGAACCCGGTAGAGGTTGAGCTCGTCGACCTGCCGTCCGACGTTCTGGCGCCATGCCCGGTCGGCGACTTCCGGAAACACCTCCTTGACCAGCATCGCCTCGATGGTCGCCTTGTGCTCTGCGGCGAGCTTGTCCATGACGCTCTGCACCGCCCCGCCGAAAGACGACGCGCTGCCCGGCCCATTGCAGTCCGAAAAGAGGGCGAGATCGGCACCGAACGCCTTGTGGACATATGCCTCGAGTTCGTCGTCGAGCAGCTTCTGGAACGGGGTCGCGTCGCTGCGCCGGGAGCGCTGGTAGAGGTCCCAGACCTTGACCTTCCAGTCGTTGACGGTGCGCTTGCCATCCTTGCGGTAATAGGTGGCGTAACGGCACCACCAGACGTCATCGGCCACATCCAGGAGCCCCGCCTGCCATTCGCGCAGCGTGATGTCGACGACGAATGCGGCGACGCTGCCGATCTGCACGGCACCCCAGCCCCAGCGGCCGACGGCAAAATTGATCCAGGTCTTGAGGGCGCCGGTGACGGCCGCCTTCTTCTCGCCCTTGATGGCGTCGCGGTAGACCTGGAAGGCACCAAGGGCGAGGCCGACATTGTTGAAACCGTTGTTGATGTCGCCGAGGGCGTCGAGATAGGCGGCGTGCTGGGCCAGCGTCCCCAGTGCCCCGAGGCCGCCCTGCGTATCGCCGATCGCCTGCATCAGCGTGTCGAACGCGGCATCCTGCTGACGCGACGTGTCCTTGGCTTCCAGAGCGCCCGACAGATTGGTGATGGCCGCATCGGGCAGCGCGTAGCCGGACAGATTGTCCGCGGCCTTGAAGGCGATGACCTCTTCGGTCGGCCCACTGCCCTTGACGGTGTAGCTGATGAAGGGCGCGACCACTGGCGAGGCGGCTGACGCGATGGCCGGGGCCACAGCCAGGAGGCCGACAGTCATGAAGGTGCGCAGCCATGTGGCCAAGAGAAGGCGCGTTGCGCCCCGTCCGAACCGCAATCTCGTCGCCGATTTCATTTTTCGTCCACCTGGGCGCGGCGGGGCGGAGGCGGATGACTGGCTTGTCGGCGGCCGGTTTGCCGGTGCGGCCCGTGCAATCGCCCCGGCAAGGGCAGGCACCAGACGTGGGGTTGGGCGTAACGGTGGTGTCTTCGACATCTTCTCCGCCAATCCCGTGTTCCAGGGCCAGTCTGGTCTGGCGACTGCCATGGTCATGCGACCGAAGGCAAAGCCGACCTGCACACGAGATCGCAGATGAGTAAGGTAGTCAATGAGACTTATTCTGCCTCAACTTCAGAGCAATATTATAGTTATTCTTTTTCCAAAGGGATAATGCGCTGAACATTGTCAAATCGCAAAACGCACGCTTGCCAGAACTGAAGGGTTCACGGTGTGGACAGCGATAGGCCCGAAAACGAAAAGCCCCGCCGGTGGGCGGGGCTCTGCGGACTCTTCCAATCAATGAGATGGTGCGGTCGAGAAAACTCGAACTTCCACGGGTTGCCCCACAGCGACCTCAACGCTGCGCGTCTACCAATTCCGCCACGACCGCCGGAAAAGCGGCTCCATGTAACAAATCGCGGTTTGCCGCACAAGGCGAACGAGAGGCCACCCACAGCCCCGCAGACCCTACCCCTGCAGCCGCCGGGCCCCTACATTGTCCACCAGTCGCCGGCCTCACCGCCAGATGAAGCGAATACTGCACATGCATGATTCTGCAAATGAAACGGCAAGCCGACCCATAAGCCCAGGTGCCACGGCAGGACGCTCCATGCGCCCCGCGGCCGGGGCACCGCCGGTCGAATGGGCAATTGCCGACTGCCTTGTGGACTATGACGAGGCCGTTGCCGCCATGGAGACGCGGGTCGCGGCCATCGCCGCCGGCACGGCCGCCGAGCGGGTCTGGCTGGTCGAGCACCCGCCGCTCTACACCGCCGGCACCAGCGCCAGACAGGCGGATCTGTTGATGCCGGACCGTTTCCCCGTCTACCGGGCCGGCCGCGGCGGCCAATACACCTATCACGGCCCCGGCCAGCGTGTGGCCTATCTGATGCTCGACCTCAACCGGCGCCAACCGGACCTGCGGCTCTTCGTCCACACGCTGGAGGAATGGATCATCCGCACGCTCGCCGCCTTCAACGTCACCGCCGGCCGGCGCGCGGACGCCGTCGGCATCTGGGTGAAGCGCCCGGAGAAGGGCATCGGCCGCGAGGACAAGATCGCCGCCATCGGCATCCGCGTGCGCCGCTGGGTGACCTTCCATGGCATCGCCCTCAACATCGATCCGGTGCTGGAGCACTTCTCAGGCATCGTGCCCTGCGGCATCAGCGAACAGGGCGTGACCAGCCTCACCGACCTCGGCATCATCGCCTCCATGGAAGAGGTCGACAGCGTGCTGAGACGCGAATTCGAGGCGCTGTTCGGCGCGACCCTGCCTATTCGGTCGTCGGCAGCTGCGTGAAGTGGGTGAGTTCCGGGCCGGCATAGTCGGTCACCAGGACGTCGCGCACATGCGCCAGCGCCGGCCCCTGGCGGCACTCGGCGATCATCGCCGAAAGCGCAGCGCTTTCGCCGATGAAGACCGCCTCGACGGTGCCATCCCGCCGGTTGCGCACCCAGCCGGCAACGTGTTGGCGGTACGCCTCGCGCTCGACGAAGGCCCGGAAACCGACGCCCTGCACGCGGCCCTTGATGATGACCCGGATCGCCTGCTCGATCATCGGCCGCGGCTCCGACAGGATTGCGGCCAGGCATCGCCGGCGCGATCGGGATTGCCGACGAATTTGGCACCGCGCGGATCGTCCGGCGGATAGCTGAAGCGCCCCACACTCATTTCCGCAAGCTGCATCGGATCTCTCTGCCCGCGCGATACCTCGAACTGATACCACAGACCGATTTGCGGAGGTCAAGACGCCATTCCAGCAGGCGCGCGCGGCGACTATGCGCGTCTCAGGCGAATTCCATGATCACCGCATCGACGGCGAGCGTATCGCCGGCCTTGGCGACGATCCGCTTGACGGTGCCGTCACGCTCGGCGCGCAGCACATTCTCCATCTTCATCGCCTCGACCACCGCCAGGATGTCGCCGGCGCGCACCTCCTGCCCTTCCGCCGCGTCGATGGCAACCACC
The DNA here is from genome assembly GCA_963732845.1 of uncultured Alphaproteobacteria bacterium. Classification (GTDB taxonomy): domain Bacteria; phylum Pseudomonadota; class Alphaproteobacteria; order Rhizobiales; family Kaistiaceae; genus CAVSRC01. Next base: position 198,471 of record CAVTBE010000017.1, read on the forward strand.
AGGCCGGGCATCGGGCAGCGCAGCTGGTTGGCCGAATGCTTCTTCTTCTTTTCCGGCATCAGCCGGTCGAGCTCGGCCACCCGCGGCGTCATCACCCGCGCCGTCGCCGCGATGCCGCGATTGGTCAGGTGGATACCGCCGTCGGCCTGCCGCACCTGCACATTGACCACATGGCGGCCGATCTCACCGCTCCACAGAACGTCGCCCAGACACCAGTCCGACGCGACCAGCACCGGATCGCCGCCGTCGTGCACCATGGTGAGCGCCCGCGGCTCCGCCGACGGCTCGACGTGCAGCGCGAAATGGGTGCCGCCGATGGCGACCGACCAGTCGCTGCGCCAGACGCTCCCCTCCCCGTTCAAGCGGCCGTCAAAGGTCCGGAACTTGTGACGGCGGCGGATTTCGATGGCGAGCGCCACCATCGCCATCCGGGCCAGCGTGGCGGGATCGAGCGTCGCCGCGGCAAAGCCGTGCGGATATTCCTCCGTGACGAAGGAGGTGGAGAGATCCCCGCTCTGCCAGCGTTTGTTGGCCATGATCGCCGACAGGAAGGAGAGATTGTTGGCAACGCCGTCGACCACGAAGCAGTCGAGCGCGTCGGCCATCGCCTCTATCGCCGAAGCGCGGTCCGGCCCGTGGGTGATGAGCTTGGCCATCAGCGGGTCGAAATAGACCGGGATGGAAATGTCCTCGCGGACGCCGTCGTCGACGCGCACCGCCGTGCCGTCCGCCCGGCGCCCTTCCTGCGGCGGGTGATAGCGGCTGATCTGGCCGATCGACGGGATGAAGTTGCGGCTGGGGTCTTCGGCATAGAGGCGGGTTTCCACCGCCCAGCCGTCGAAGCGCACGTCGTTCTGGGTGAGCGGCAGCCACTCGCCCGCCGCGATCCGGATCATCTGCTCGACCAGATCGAGGCCGGTGATGAACTCGGTAACCGGATGCTCGACCTGCAGGCGGGTGTTCATCTCGAGGAAATAGAAGTGCCGGTCCGCCCCCAGGATGAACTCGACCGTGCCGGCGGAATCGTAGCCGACCGCCTTGGCCAGCGCCACCGCCTGCGCCCCCATCTCGGCCCGCAGCGCTTCGTCGATCGCCGTCGAAGGGGCCTCCTCGATGATCTTCTGGTTGCGCCGCTGGATGGAGCATTCGCGCTCGCCGAGATGAATGACGTTGCCGTAGCGGTCGCCCAGGATCTGGATCTCGACATGGCGCGGATCTTCGATGAAGCGCTCGATGAAGACACGGTCGTCGCCGAAGGACGAACGCGCTTCCGAACGGGCGGCGCGCACCCCCTCCGCCACCTCTTTCTCGCTGCGGGCGATGCGCATCCCCTTGCCGCCACCGCCGGCCGACGCCTTGATGATCACCGGCAGGCCGATCTCGCGGACGACCGCCATCGCCTGCGCGTCGCTGTCGATGACGCCGAGATGGCCGGGAACGGTGGAGACACCGGCCTCGGCCGCGAGCTTCTTCGAATTCGATCTTGTCGCCGAGCACCGAAATGGCGCCGACATTCGGCCCGATGAAGGTGATGCCGGCGAAGTCCAGCGCCAGCGCAAAGGCGCCGCGCTCCGACAGGAAGCCATAGCCGGGATGAACCGCGTCGGCCCCGGTCTGCCGGGCCGCCGCGATGATCTTGTCGATCATCAGATAGGAGGTGGCCGCCGGCGGCGGTCCGATGTTGACCGCCTCGTCGGCCATGGCGACATGCAGCGCCTCGTGGTCGGCGTCGCAATAGACGGCAACGGTGGCGAGCCCCATGCGCTTCGCGGTGCGAATGATACGGCAAGCGATTTCGCCGCGATTGGCGATGAGGATCTTTTTGAACACAGGAACTCGGTTGCGCCCTACTAACCCGGTTGAGCTTTGTAGGCCGTGGCCGGCGCCGCGGCAATATTGTCCGCCACTTCAGCCGGCAAGCCCGATCTGGGCGAAGAGCACGGCAGCGGCGGCGAGCACGGCGGCGAGCGTCACGGCGCCGTATCTGAGGCCGAATCCCGCCGTTCCGGCATAGAAGGCGATTGCCGTCTTGGTCACCGAGTTGGCGACAGCCGCCACGAAGATGGCGACCGCCGCCTCGACCGCGGTGACCGAGGCGCCCTTTACCTGGGTGATCGACAGCGTGATGGCATCCACGTCGGCGAGGCCGGCAAAGGCCGCCACGCCGACCGCGCCGCGCCCGCCGAAGAGCGCCACCAACGCCTTCGATGCCACCAGGATGACCGCCAGCAGGGCCGCGAAGCGCAGCACCGCGAGGATCTCGAAGGGGTTGCGGAACGGCCCGCCGCCGCCGCTGTCGTCGCCCTCCCCGGTCCAGCGCGCCCCGAAGGCGAGCGATCCGCCGAGAAGCACCAGCGCGGCCAGCGCCAGAGGAGCCGAAAGAAGCGCCAGATGGGAAGCGCCGAAGAGCGCCACGATCACCAGAATGCGCAGGAACATGATCGACGAGGCGGCCAACGCGCCGGCCAGCTCGATACGCGCCGCCGCCGGATCCTGCTTCGCCCTGCGGGCGAAAGTGATGGTCGCCGCGGTCGAGGACACCAGCCCACCGGCGACGCCGGCAATCAGCGTGCCGTAGTGGGTGCCGATCATGCGCACCGCCACATAGCCGATGAACGACACGCCGGCGATGGCGATGGTCATCAGCCACAGGGCATGCGGGTTGATGGCCGCGTACGGGCCGAAGCCGCGATCAGGCAGCACCGGCAGGGCGACGAAGCTCATCACCAGCAGGATAAGCGTGGCGCGCAGCTCCTCCCAGGTCAGCGTCTCGACCCATTGGTGCAGCCAGCGCTTGGCCGCCAGCAGGGCCGCCGTGGCGACGGCGGCGGCCGCAGCCGCCGTCATGTCGCCGAGCACCGCCAGCGCGCCGAGGGCGAAAGTGAGCAAGGCGGCGACCAGCGTGGTCGCGCCGAAATCGCCCTCGCGCTCCGCCTCGCGCCACTTGAACAGGGTGAAGCCGCCGGCGAAGGCGAGGAAGGCCATGGCCAGCGGCAGCGCCCCGACCACGCTGAACAGCACCCCCCATACGCCGCCGAGAAGGCCGATCAGGGCGAAGGTACGCAGCCCCGCGGTGCGCTCGCCCTCGGCCTGTGTACGTTCGCGCCAGCCGCGCTCGACGCCGATCAGCAATCCGATCGCCAGTGCCAGGCCCAGCCGCGTCAGCAGTTCCTGCTCGCTCATCGCTACCATTCCCTGCGGCCATTCTAGCGCATCGGCAGCGGCAAAGCGCCGCTGCAACCCAGACGGCACAAGTGATTTGTACGCCGCCAATAAATATGATTAATTGGATTTGCCCTGGGAGGAACGGGGAAGCCCACACAAAACGGTGGGCCGGAGGGGAGGATTGTGCAGGATCTGCTCGCCGCCATCAGGGGCGCGCGACCCAGCATGTGGGCCGCAGAAATCATCGGTCGGCGCATCGTCTCGGGCGGCTTGCTTCCCGGTACTACCTTACCCAATTCCGATGAGCTCGCCACCGAGCTGTCGATTTCGCGGCCGTCCGTCCGCGAGGCGATGAAGGTGCTCGCCGACAAGGGCCTGGTCGCCTCGAAACCGCGCCGCGGCACGGTGGTCCGGCCGCGCAACGATTGGAGCCGGCTCGACGCCGACCTGCTGGTCTGGCAGATCGCCGACGAGCCCGACGCTTCCTTCATCGGCAACCTGTTCGAGGTCCGCCGGATCATCGAGCCCGATGCCGCGGCGATCGTCGCCGAGCGCGGCGCCGACGAGACGATTGCCGCCATGGAACGGGCGCTCAACGCCATGGAGGCGACCGACCCGCAGTCGCCCGAGTCGATCACCGCCGATCTGTCCTTCCACCGCCACCTGCTGACCGGCACCGGCAACGAATTCATCGCCGGCTTCGCGCCGCTGATCGAGACCCTGCTGCTCGTCCTCTTCCCCATCCAGCGCCGCACCCGTCCGGCCCCGGACACCTTCGTGTCCGATCACCGGGCCGTCCTCGCAGCGATCAGGCGCGGCGATGCCGACGCGGCACGCCGGGCGGCAACGAGCCTGCTGGACGGTGCCGAGAAGGACGCCATGGACGGCATCGGCCTGCTGGCGCCCGCCGGCAACGGAGCCGCCGCAAGGAGCATGTCGCAATGAGTGTTGCAGCGAATGAAGCCTCGCAGGAACAACAACAGGATTTCACCTCGATCGTCCGCCTGCAGAACGTGCAGAAATATTTCGGCGCGGTGCAGGCGCTCAAGGACATCAACCTGAGTGTCGGGCGCAACGAGATCGTCGGGCTGATCGGCGACAACGGCGCCGGCAAGTCGACGCTGATCAAGGTGATGACCGGGGTGTTCGTGCCCACCTCGGGCCGCCTGTTCATCCGCGACAAGGAGATCGATCTCTCCGGCTTCTCGGTGCGCGGCGCCCACAACCTGTCCATCGAGACCGTCTATCAGGACAAGTCGCTGGCCGAAAAGCAGCCGCTGTGGCGCAATTTCTTCGTCGGCCGCCAGATCACCAACCGCTTCGGCTTCATCGACATCAAGAAGGAAAAGGAGATCGCCCAGCAGATCCTGATCGACGTGATCGGCTTCCGCGGCGTCGGCATCACCGTCGACTCGACGATCGGCAACCTATCGGGCGGCGAGCGCCAGGGCATCGCGATCGGCCGCGCCATGCACTACAACGCCGATCTCATCGTGCTCGACGAACCCACCGCCGCGCTCGGCGTCGCCGAGGTGCGCAAGGTCATCGACTTCGTCCAGAAGATCAAGCAATCGGGGCACGCCTGCGTCTATATCGAGCACAATCTCGCGCACGTCCACGAGGTCGCCGACCGCCTCATCGTGCTCGATCGCGGCTCCGTCGTCGCCGAGATCATCCCCAAGGACATGTCGGTCGCCGAACTGACCGATTTCCTCATCCAGATTCAGAGCAAGCACTGAGACCCGGGCGATGGCCAAACAACCACAAAAATCCCTCATCCTCGGCTTTGAAGGCCTGCCGATCATCATCGTCTTCGTGCTGCTGCTCGGCCTGTTCATGTACACGGCGCCGGAGGTCTTCCTGCGGCCGTTCATCTACACGACCTTCTTTTCGACGCTGCCGCCCCTGATTCTTCTCGCCATCGGCCTGACCTTCGTCATCGGCGCCGGTGAGATCGACCTGTGTTTTCCGGCGATCATCGGCTTTTCCGGCTTCACCTTCGCCGTCCTGTTCAAGGAGTACAACCTCGGCTGGATCGCGGTCGTGGCCGCGCTCGGCTCGGGGATCCTGATCGGCTTCATCAACGGCGTCCTGGTTGCCAAGGTCGGCATCCCCTCCTTCATGGCGACGCTGGCCGCCCAGTTCTTCTGGTACGGCATGGCGACCGTGCTCTCCGGCGGCAAGTCCTATGCGCTGCGCGGCGCCGAGGAGAGCTCGGTGTGGAAGGTGATCGTCGGCCGTCCCTTCGCCGGCACCAGCGCGCCCGACTGGGTCCATCAACTACCGCTGCAATCACTGTGGACGGTTTTGATCGTCGTCTTCCTGTGGTTCATCCTGAACCGGCACCGCTTCGGCGAGCACGTCCTGTTCATCGGCGATTCGAACGACGTCTCGCGGGTCGTCGGCATCGACGTCGACATGGAGAAGATCAAGATCTTCACCCTGATGGGCGCTCTCGGCGCGACCGCGGCGATCATGCTGACGCTGGAGAACAAGAACTTCTTCGGCAATCAGGGCCAGGGCTACCTGCTCACGGCAATCGCCTCGGTGCTGATCGGCGGCACGTCGATCTTCGGCGGGCGGGCGACGATCATCGGCACCATCTTCGGCGCTTTCATCATTGGCATGATCGAGGCCGGCCTGGTCGCGACCGGCCTGACCGGCGCCTGGGTGCGCACGGTGCAGGGCCTCGTCTTCATGATCTCGATCATCTTCTACCTCTACGTCGATGAGCCGCAGCGCCGCCGGGCGTTTTTCGCGCGCATCAGTTTTTCCAAGGATTTCGGCCGCGCCAGCGCGGCTGATTAACGGCAGGCGCCAACGGGCGCTGCAAAACAGGAGGGAGAAACGAACATGCGAGTAACCAAGATCCTACTGGCGGGTGCAGCGGCTACCGCCCTGCTTGCCAGCGTTGGCGTAGCGTCGGCCGCCGATCCGATCGGCAAAGGCCTGGTCATGTACATGCAGATGGGCGGCAACCCCGGCGACGGCGCCACACTCGCCCGCCAGACCGGTGCCGCCGAGGCCGCAGCGGCCTTCGGCGTCGAACTGAAGGCGCAGTTCTCGGCCTGGGCGCCGGAAACCATGATCAACCAGTTCAAGGAGGCGGTCGCCGCCAAGCCGGACTGCATCGAGATCATGGGCCATCCGGGCGCGACCGCCTTCCATGACATCGTCAAGAGCGCCGTCGATCAGGGCATCGTGGTGACCGTCGGCAACTCGCCGATGACCTCGCTGCAGGACGAGTTCAAGACCAAGGGCATGGGCTATGCCGGCGTCGACCTCTATGCCGGCGGCGCGCTCACGGCCAACTACATGCTCGCTCAGGGCCTCAAGGCAGGCGACCAGGCGATGGTCTATGGCGTGTTCAGCCAGGCCGAACGCGGCCAGTCCGAGAAGGGCCTTGCCGACACGCTCGAGAAGGCCGGCCTCAAGGTTGATCGCCTCGAAATCACCCAGGAGATCAACTCCGACACGTCGCTCGCCGTTCCCGTTCTGGTGTCCTACATCCAGAGCCATCCGGACCTGAAGGCGATCGGCACCCAGCACGGCGGCATCACCGGCGTCCTCGCCGAAATTCTGAAGAAGGCCGGCAAGAAGCCCGGCGACATCATCGTCGGCGGTATCGACCTTGCGCCTGCCACCATCGACGGCCTGAAGTCCGGCTACATCTCGGCCACCCTCGACCAACTGCTCTACCTGCAGGGCTTCATGCCGGTCGTGCAGTGCGTCATGACGGCCAAGTACAAGATGCCGGGCCTCGACCTCAACACCGGCGCCGGCGCCGTGACGCCTGAGACCATCGGCGGCCTCGTCGACCTGATCGACGCGGGCATCCGGTAAGCAAGTCCGAACCTCCCGTTCCTACGAACAGGCAGCGCCGGCGGGAAACCGCCGGCGCTTTTGCCTTTGCCGGCGGAAATAAGTCTGCGGGCGTGTTTCGGCCGCCCCCGACAGCCGTGGCGGATCGTCTGCCCGCGCTTTACGAAATCTCGTCGAGCGTCTTCTGCAGCGTGTCGATCCAGCCTTTCTGGGAAGACGACAGGCGATCCTGGCCATCGAGCTTGCGCAGGATGCCGAGACCTTCCTGCAAGGCCGCCTTGCGTTCGGCGGGCCTGTCGCTGGCCTCCTGCACCTTCCACAGGCTGACGACGAGATCGGTCTGCCACAGGGTGTTGCTGGCATCGAGCGCCGCCAGCCTGCGGATGACCGTCAGCCCCTCCTGGTAGTCGGCATAGGCGGTGGCGTCGTCACCGAGGCTGCGCTTCGTATCGCCGACCCGGTTGAGGGCGATCGACAGGTCGCGCTGCCATCCCGTGTTGTCGGCATTGGCCGCCACCAGGCGCCGCCGGATGGCGAGGCACTCGTCATAGTCCGCTCCGGCGCCGGCATAGTCCTTCAGGTCCGACTTGATGTCGCCGGTCTTCTCCAGGCCGACGGAGAGATCGCGCTGCAAGTCGAGATTGTCGGGACTGGCCGCCGCCAGCGTCCGGCGGATCTTCAGGCTTTCCTCATAGGAGGCGCCGGCGCCGGCCGTGTCGTTCTCTGCGTCCTGAACCTTGCCAAGCTTCTCCCAGGCGATCGCCACGTCGCGCTTCCATTGCACGTTGCCGGCATCGAGGACGACCAGCTTGCGGCGGATGTCGAGGGTCTCCTCGAAGTCGGCGCGGGCCCCCTTCAGGTCGCCGGTGTCGAGCATCATGTCGCCGAGCTTTTCCAGGCTGACCGAGAGATCGCGCCGCCAGCCCGTGTTGCTCCCGTCGGCGGCGACCAGCTGACGGCGGATGTCGAGGCACTCCTGATAGGCGGCGGTGGCGCCGCGCCGATCGCCAGCGCTGAGACGGATATTGCCGACCTTCTCCAGCGCCACGGAAAGCGAGCGCTGCCATTCGGCATTGCCCTGATCGGCTTCCGCCAGCCGGCGCCGGATCTTCAGGCTGTTCTCATAGGCGTCGAGGGCCCCCTGCGTGTCGCCCTCCGCATCCCTCATATTGCCGATCTTCTCCAGGCTGATCGACAGGTCGCGCTGCCATCCGGCATTGCCCTTGTCGGTATCGGCCAGGCGCTGCGAGATGGCGAGGTCTTCCTCATAGGCCTTGCGCGCCCCGGCAATGTCGCCGGCATCGAACTCGATATCGCCGATCTTCTCGAGGCTGACCGAAATGTCGCGCTGCCACTCGGTATTGCCGCGATCGGTGGCCAGCAGCCGCCGGCGGATGTCGAGGCCTTCCTGATAGGCGGCAAGCGCGCCGTCCGTATCGCCCGCCGCCAGCTTGACGTTGCCGATCTTCTCCAGGCTGACCGTCAGGTCGCGCTGCCACACGGCGTTCGCCTGATTGGCCGCGGTCAGCCGCCGGCGGATGTCGAGGCCTTCCTGATAGGCGGCAAGCGCACCCGCCCTGTCGCCGGCCGCGAACTTGACGTTGCCGACCTTCTCCAGGCTGACCGACAGGTCGCGCTGCGCGTCCAGGTCCTTCGCGTTCACGTTCGCCAGTCGGCGCGTGATGGACAGATCCTGCTCATAGGCCGCCCGCGCCCCGGCGATGTCGCCCGCGGCAAGCTTGAGATCACCGATCTTCTGCTCGCCCACCGAGATGTCGCGCTGCCACTCCTCGTTCTTCTCGTCGGTCGCCGCCAGCTTGTCGCGGATCGCCTTGCTCTCTTCGTAGGCGGCGAGCGCTCCGGCCCGGTCGCCCTCCGCCACCCGCCCGTTGCCGACGCGCTCCAGGCTGACCGACAGGTCGCGCGTCCACAGCGTCTTCTTCGGGTCGATCGCCGACAGCTTGCGCGCGATCGCCAAGGCCTCCTCATAGGTGGACACCGCATGGCTGGTATCGCCGGCGGCGAGGTAGGTATCGCCGAACTGGTGCAGCATCACCTCGCGGCTGCGCTGCACGCCGGTATCGTCCGGCGCCGCCCCGGCCAGGCTGTTCATCGCATCATCGACCCAGCCAAGGATCGTGCGCATGTCCTGCAGGCGGATGCCGACGATATCGCGCATGCCGAGGACGACGTCGAAGATCACCTTGTCGACGGTCGATTTGGCAATGTCGAAGTTGCGCTTGGCCTTGTCGGCTTCGGCGGTTGCCCGCTCGGCCTCGGCGGTGGCGCGCGCCGCCTCGGAATTCGCCCGCGCCGCTTCGGCGGTGGCGCGCTCGGCTTCGACCGTCGCACGATGCTCGGCCTGCAAGGCGTAGACCCCTGCCCCAACCGCGACCAGCGCGACGACGCCGAGGACCGCCGCCGCCAGACGGGTGCGCCGGGTCAGCCGCTTGGCCGAGTCGCGTTCGATCTCGGCCTGGCGCAGCTTCGCCGCCTGCAGTTCCCGCCGTTGCTCCTCCTCCTCCGCCAGCCGCTTCTTCTCGGCGGCATCGGACGCGCGGATGTACTTGGCCTCTTCCTCATTGAAGCGGCCGGGATGCTCGATCAGCCATTGCCGGGCGCGGTCCAGCATGATGCCGGAGATCAGGCCGCGGTCGCAGTCGGCCGTGGGCAGCACCCGCCAGTCGGCCAGCGCCCGCTCCAGCCGGTTGCGGCCCATGAGGAATTCCTTTTCCTCCTGCAGCCAGCCGATGAGCAGCGGCCATACGCGGAACAGCGCCTCATGCGCCACCTCGACCTGGCGGGTGCCGTCGCGCTCGCGCACCACCAGGAGCCGCGCCTGCGAGCCGGCGAGCGCCGTGATCAGCCGCTGGGCGCGCTGGGGCAGCAAATCCCAGTTCGCCGCCTGACGGACGAAACCGCCCTCGTCGTTGACCTTGACCAGACCCGGGACAAACGCCTCGCGCAGCGCCTTCAGCTCGTCCTCGCTCGGCTTGACGTCTTCGATCACCCGGGCGGCGGTGTCGCGCACCACCGTTTCGAGTGGCGACAGGCCGGCGGCGGCATCGCGCAGGCTTTCATATTCGACGAGTTGCAGCTTGCCGTCGGCGCTGAACTGGTCGTAGAGGCGGCGCAGCGCGAAGGCGACCAGCGGCAGCGCGTCGGTGGTGCGCGCATCCTGCATGATGCGCGCGACGAAGCTCTCCTCGACGGTGAGATTGGCGATGCGCGCCGGGCCGCGGATGATTTCGCCCATGCGCTCGATGGGCAGCGGGCGCAGCGAGAACTCCTCGAATTCGGTCGCCAGCCCCGGCGCCGCCTGCAGCTCACCGAGATGGTCGGAGCGCATCGTCGCCACCGCGACGAAGGGCAGGCCCGGCCCCAGCATGCGCGACAGGAAGCCAAGGAACTGTTCCGCCCGCGGCGGCTGCGCACGGGTGAACAGCTCCTCCATCTGGTCGATGGCAATCAGCATGCCGGCGCGGTGGGCCTCGTGCCGCTCGGCGATGCGGCGCGCCAGTTCCTGCGGATCGGCGGCGGCAAGCTCATCGGCCGTGACGCTGATGCCGGCATCGCGCAGGCTCGCGGCAAGCCCGGCGAACGGATCGTGTTCGGGGCGGAAGGCCGGCAGCACGATCCATTCGCGCTTGGCCCGCTTCACCCGCGGCAACAGGCCGGCGCGCAACAGCGACGACTTGCCGGTGCCCGACTCGCCGAGCACCACGACGAAACGCCGGCCGCCCTCGATGCGGCGCGAATCGAGGCGCTGGATCAGCTTGCGAACATCGTCGTCGCGGCCGAAATAGATCGCCGCGTCGTCCTCGTCGAAGGCGAGAAAGCCCGGATAAGGCGCGCGGCCGGGCGGGAAATCGAAGCCGCTCTGGCTGAGCAGCGCCACCTCGGTCAGCCGGTTCGACAGGCGTTCGAGCCCGTGCTGCTTATCCTTGGTGAGATCGACCTTCTGCAGGTCGTCGCCGACATACTGGTCGCCATCCGGCGAGACGATGACCGGGAAGATCGCCTTGCCGCGCGAGCGCGCCTGGGCGAACTCGGCAAAGCACCACTTGGAATCGAACCAGTTACGGGTGAGCAGCAGGATCACCGCTTCGGCGCGCTCGAGCTCCTCGTAGAGGGTCTGCTCCCATTTGGCGCCGGGCGGGATGCCGTGGTCGGTATCGATGTCAAGAAAGCCGCGCTCGAAGCCCTGGGACTTGAGCCAGCCGAACAGTTCCTGAGCCGGCCCTGCATCGCGGCTCGAATGACTGATGAAGACGCGCGCCATCGTCGATCGTTATTCCACTGCCGAGTGCATGTAACCGCCGACTTTAATTGAAACACTGTCAAATAAAAGGCGGGTATGGGCCCTGCTCTCGACCTTGTGAGGATTCGAACAACCACCGCCTGGCCGGCGCCGCGGCGCCTTATCCACCCGACGGGCTGGTACCGGTTTCGTCCAGCCCGGCCCGGGTTTTCCTGAGAAGATCGATCCACGGCTTCTGTGCCGCCGGAAGCTTGTTCCTGTCGGCCAGGGTCTGAAGGATGTCGGCTGCTTCCCCCAGCATCGCCTTGCGGCGCGCGACATCGCTGCTCGCCGACTGGGCCTTCCACAGGCCGATGGCCAGGTCGGACTGCCAGACCACATTGCCGGCGTCGAGGCCGGTGAGCCGGCGGCCGATGCCGATGCCCTCGTCATAGGCACTGAGGGCAGCGGCCTCGTCACCCGCCGCCAGACTGGCGTCGCCGACCTTGTTCAGCCCGATCATCACGTCGCGCTGCCACATGGTGTTGGCGCTGTTGGTGGCGGCGAGCCGGCGCACGATGGCGAGGCTCTCGCTGTAGGCGGCGCGGGCACCGTCCGTGTCCTTCGCCCGCATCTTGGCGTCGCCGAGCTTGTTGAGGTTCACCGCGACGTCGCGCTGCCAGACGGTGTTGCCGGCATCGCCGGCGGCGAGCTTGCGCGCGATGGCGAGGCTCTCGTCGTAGGCAGCGAGCGCTCCGGCGGTGTCGTTGCCGGCGAGCTTGATATCGCCGACCGCGTTCAGCGTCGCCGCCACGTCGCGCTGCCAGGTCGTATCGCTCGGGTCGGTTGCCACCAGCTTGCGGGCAATGGCAAGGCTTTCGTCATAGGCCGCGACGGCACCGGCAGTGTCGCCGGTCTGGGCCATGACATCGCCAAGCTCGGCGAGGCCCACGGCGATATCGCGCTGCCAGCCGGCGTTGGCCGGATCCGTCGCCGCCACCTTGCGGGCGATGGCCAGACCCTCCTCATAGGCGGCCCGGGCAGCCTGCGCATCGCCGGTTTCCACCTTGACCTTGGCGATCCGCTCCAGATGCACGGCAACGTCGCGCTGCCAGTTGACATTGGCCGGGTCGGACGCCGCCAGCTTGCGCGAGATCGCAAGCCCCTCCTCGTAAGCGGCAAGCGCGCCGGCGGTATCCCCCGCCTCGCCCTTGAGATCGCCGACACGGCTGAGGCCCACGGTGAGGTCGCGCTGGGCCTGCGTATCGCCCGGATCGCGTTCGGTCAGCCGCCGGCGGACGGCAAGCCCCTGCTGGTAGGCTTCCAGCGCCCGGGCCGCGTCGCCGGTGTCACGCATCACGTCGCCGATCACCGTCAGCAGAACGGCGGCGTCGCGCTGCCATTCGGGGTTGCCGGGATCCTTCTCGATCAGCCCGCGGACGATGCCCAGCGACTTCGCCGTAGGTCGTCAGCGCCTCGCCATTGCTGCCCGCCTTCACGTCGAGGTCGCCCATCCGCTCAAGGCTGATCGACAGGTCGCGCTGGCGTTCGGCATTGTCGGGATTGGCCACCGCCTGCGTACGCGCCATGGACAGTGCTTCCTCGTAGGCCGCGCGGGCGCCGGCGATATCGCCGCTGGCCGCCTTGACGTTGCCGATGCGGTCAAGGCTCAGCGAAACGTCGCGCTGCCAGTCGGGGTTCTTCGGATCGAGCGCCGCCAGCCGGCGCTGGATCGCCAGGCTCGCCTCGTAGGATTTCAGCGCCGCAGCGCCGTCGCCGGCGGTGAGATAGGTGTCGCCGAAATCGTCGAGCATGACGGCGCGGCTGCGCTGCACATCCTTGTCATTGGGCGCCGCGTCGGACAGCGCCGTCATGGCGCCTTCGACGCGGTTGAGGATGGCGTGCATGGTTTCGACGCGGACGCCCTGGGAATTGCGCAGGCCCTGGGCGACATCGAAAATGACCTTCTCGACGGTGGACTTGGCAATGCCGAGATTTTGCGTGGCGTGGCGCTCGGCGATGTAGGCCAAGGCGCCGGCGCCGGCGGCCACCAGTGCGACGGCGCCAAGGATCGCCGCGGCCAGGCGCGTCCGCCGGGTGAGCCGGTGGGCGGCATCGCGTTCGATCTCCGCCTGGCGCAGCTTCGCCGCATGCAGCGCCTGGCGCTGCTCCTCCTCCTGCCGCTGGCGCTCCTGTTCGGCCGCCTCTGAAGCGCGAATGAAGGCGACCTCATCGGGGGTGAAGCGCGTCGGGTGCTCGCTCAGCCATTGCCCCGCTCGATCGAGCAGGATGCCTGAGATCAGCCCCTTGGCGCGCTCGCTCTCGGCCAGCGCCTGCCAGTCGGCCAGCGCCCTCTCCAGCCGATTGCGCCCGATGAGGAACTCCTTCTCCTCCTGCAGCCAGCCGGTGAGCAGCGGCCACACGCGGAACAGCGCCTCGTGCGCCACCTCGACCTCGCGGCCGCCGTCCCGGTCGCGGACGACCAGCAAACGCGCCTCTGCGCCGGCCAGCGCCAGCACCAGACGATGGGACTTCTCCGGCAGGGCGTCCCAGCGCGCCGCCTGGCGGACGAAACCGCCTTCGTCATTGACCTTGACCAGCCCGGGAACGAAGGCCTCGCGCAGCGCCTTCAACTCGTCTTCGCCCGGCTTCGCCTCGGCAATGACGCCGCTGGCGGTGTCGCGCACGACCGTTTCCAGTGGCGACAGGCCCGCCACGGCGTCGCGCAGGCTTTCATATTCGACGAGCTGCAGCCGGCCATCGCTGCCGAACTGGTCGTAGAGGCGGCGGAGAGCGAAGGCGACCAGCGGCAGCGCGTCGGTGGTCTGGGCATCCTGGGTGATGCGCGCGACCAGGCTTTCGTCGACCTCGAGGCCAGCGATGCGCGCCGGGCCGCGGACGATCTCGCCGATGCGCTCCAGCGGCAGCGGCGCCAGGGCGAACGGTTCGAACTCGCTGCCCATGCCGGGTGCCGCCTGCATGTTGCCGAGATGATCGGACCGCATGGTCGCCGTCGCCACGAACGGCAGGCCGGGCCCCAGCATCCTGGACAGGAAGGCGAAGAACCGGGCGGCCCGCTCCGGCGGCGTGCGGGTGAAGATCTCCTCCATCTGGTCGATCGGCACCAGAATGGCCGCCTGATGGGACTGGTATTGCGTGCCGATCGCGGCCGCGAGCCGCTCAGGATCGGCGTTGACCAGATCGGCGGAGACCATGTCGACGCCCGCCGCCCGGAAACCGGCCGCCAGCCCCATGAACGGGTCTTCCCCCGGTCGGAACACCGGCAGCACGATCCAGTCGCGTTTCGCCCGCTTCAGCCGCGGCACGAGCCCGGCCCTGAGCAGCGACGACTTGCCGGTGCCCGATTCGCCGAGCACCAGCACGAAGCGCTTGCCGCCTTCGATGCGGCGCGAATCGAGCCGCTGGATCAGCCGGCGCACATCGTCGTCGCGGCCGAAATAGATCGCCGCATCGTCCTCGTCGAAGGCGAGGAAGCCGGGATAGGGCGCGCGACCGGCCGGAAAATCGAACCCGCTCTGGCTGAGCAGCGCCACCTCGGTCAGCCGCCTGGCGAGCCGGTCGAGCCCGCCCGCGCGGTCGTGGGTCAGGTCGAGCTTCTGCAGGTCGTCGCCGATATACTGGTCGCCGTCCGGCGCGACGATGACCGGGAAGATCGCCTTGCCGCGCGAGCGCGCCTGGGCGAACTCAGCGAAGCACCACTTGGAATCGAACCAGTTGCGGGTCAGCAGCAGGATGACGGCCTGGGCACGCTCCAGCTCGTCATAGAGCATCTGCTCCCATCTGGCGCCTGGCGGAATGCCCTGATCGGTATCGATATCGAGAAAGCCGCGGTCGAAGCCCTGGGCCTTCAGCCACGCGAACAAGTCCTGAGCCGCCGCGGCGTCGCGGCTTGCATGACTGATGAAGACCCGCGCCATGAAAACTCGGGGTTAGGCAGTCGGCCGAGATATTCGTGCGCGAAACTCTATCGCAAACCGTGACGGATGAAAGGCAGAACTGTGACCTCCCGCGTCCGCGCAGGACAACTGCTTCGCGGATCGAGACCCGGCCCGGCTATGCCTGCCGCCGGCTAGAAGAAGACCGGCGGCTGGACTAGCGGCAGCCCCTCGCCCTCTCGACCCTGAGGATGCGGTTGACGTTTTCGCGCTCGGTGCGGCTCATCGGGACGCTGCCGGAGTCGTAGTACCGGCAGCCGGCGTTATCGAAGTTCGCCCGGCCCCTGCTGGTCTGGAAGCAATAGCCGTTCTCGTAGAAGATCGTGTTGCGTATCGTCCACAGCCAGTCGCACGACAGCTGCTGCACCGCCGGATAGGGAAAGACGTTGGTATCCGTGCAGCCGAGACCGTTGTAGCAGGCCGCCGAGGCCGCGCCGGAGCCCAGCATGGTGAATGCCGCCACGGCGGCGGCGATTGCGACGGAAGTCCGCATGGATGTCATGCCATTCCTCCTGTGACCCCCTCCTCAGACGGCACCATAGCACGACATCGTGGCAATATTGACGAAGCGCAAAGCCGCATGGCGCGCATTCTCCCATGTGTGGCGGAGCAATTTCGCCGGGTGCCCAAGGACATGGCCGCTCAATCTGAATCAATCTGTGAAGGCCGGCCGTGATCGAGGCCATCACCTTCCTCCTCCTCGCCCAGCTTGCCGGCGAGACGGTGGTGCGCGCCCTCGGCCTGCCGGTCCCCGGCCCGGTGATCGGCCTGGTGCTTCTGGCCCTGATCCTGATGGCGCGCGGCACCTCCAAGGCGCTCAGCGACACCGCCCACGGGCTTCTGCGTAATCTTTCGCTGCTGTTCGTGCCGGCCGGCGTCGGCATCATGCGCCAGGCCGACCTGATCGCCGGCAACTGGCTGGCGCTATCGCTCGGCCTGATCGTCTCGACGGTGGCGACCCTGGCGGTAACCGCGCTGGTCTTCCGCTGGGCGCAGCGGCGTTTCGGCGGCGCCGGAGACGACGGAGCCGCCTCATGAAGACGGCTGCCGGTCTCTGGGTCTATCTTCGCCACCCCCCTCCTCTGGCTGACCCTGACCCTTGCCGCCTATGCCGTCGCCGACGGCATCGCCAGGGCGTTCAAACGGCATCCTCTGGCCAATCAGGTGATCATCGCGGTGGCGCTGGTCATCGCCGCGCTCGAAATTTCCGGGACGCCCTTCGAGACCTATTTCGAGGGCGCCCAGTTCGTGCACTTCCTGCTCGGGCCCGCGACGGTGGCGCTGGCCATCCCCCTGGTCGAGAACTGGGAACGGGTGCGCCGCTCGATCGTGCCGATCCTCATCGCGCTCGTCGCCGGCTCGCTGACCGCCATCGTCACCGCGGTCGGCACCGCGGCGCTGATCGGCGCCCCGCGGCCGATCCTCGCCTCGATCGCCGAGAAGTCGGTGACCACGCCGATCGCCATGGGCATCGCCGAGAAGATCGGCGGCATCCCGTCGCTCACCGCCGTCCTGGTGATCCTGACCGGCGTGCTCGGCGCGATCCTGGTGACGCCGCTGATGGACGCGCTCAGGATCCGCGACTATGCCGCCCGCGGCTTCGCCGCCGGCGTCGCCTCGCACGGCATCGGCACCGCCCGCGCCTTCCAGGTCAATGACCTCGCCGGAACCTTCTCCGGGCTCGCCATGGGGCTGAACGGCATCCTCACCGCGATGCTGGTGCCGCTGCTGGCGGGCCTGTTCGGCGGCTACCTGAACGCTGACGCGCCGATCATCCACGGTTGCCGCCGCCGCCGCCGTGCTACCCAATGCCGGAAAGCTCGTATACGGTCCGCGCAATGATTGAGACGCTTCCGATCAGCGCGGGGCGCCGGCCTGACATGGCCTCGAACGACAAGCTGCTGGCGGCCGCGCGCGACATCTTCCGGCATGTCGCGAAGCGGCTCGACGCGCCGTTTTCCATGGAACTGTGGGACGGGTCGGTCGGTGCCGCTCGGGCCGAACGCCGACCCGGACGCTGCGCATCCGGCTGGCCGGCCCCGGCGTCATTTCGCGCGATCGTCCGCAAGCCGAGCCTCGAAACCGTGATCCGCCAATACGCCACCGGCGGGGTCGATTTCGTCGGCGCCGACATGCTGACCTTCATCGAGAAGGCGCGGGCCAAGAAAATCCGCCTCAAGCCGCGCGATCTGCCGATCGCCTATATCGTCCGGCGCGGGCTGCCCTTCCTCTTCGCGCCGGTTCCCGCGGCGGCGACATCGCAGTCCTTCAAGGGCCAGATCGGACGCCGATTTCATCCGCTTCCATTACGACCTCGGCAACGATTTCTACGGCGCTCTTCCTCGACCCGGAGATGCAGTATTCCTGCGCCTATTTCACCGACTGGGAGAATTCGCTGGAACAGGCGCAGGCCGACAAGATCGACATGATCTGCCGCAAGCTGCGTCTGGCGCCGGGCGACCGCTTCCTCGACATCGGCTGCGGATGGGGCGGGCTGCTGTGCCACGCCGCGGCGCGCTACGGCGTCAGCGCACACGGGGTGACGCTGTCGAGGAGCAATACGACTACACGCTTGCCAAGGTGAAGCGGCTCGGCCTCGACGGCCAGGTCACCGTCGCGCTCGACAGCTACGAGAACCTCTCCGGGCAGTACGACAAGATTGCCTCGATCGGCATGTACGAGCATGTCGGCATCGCCAACTACCCGCGCTATTTCGGCACGCTCAACCGGCTGCTGCGCGACCGCGGGCTGCTGCTCAACCACGGCATCACGCGCCGGGCGCGCGCCAGCCGCCGCCGCTTCCGCCGCGACACCCCGGAGCGGCGGCTGATGCAGAAATACGTGTTTCCGGGTTTCGAGCTCGACCACATCGGCCATTCAGTGGAGTCGATGGAGACGGCCGGTTTCGAGATCCACGACGTCGAGGGCTGGCGCGAGCACTACGCCCGCACCTGTCGGCTGTGGCATCAGCGGCTGGCCGAAAGGGCCGACGAAGCCATCAAGCTGGTGGGGGCCGAGAAATACCGCATCTGGCTCGCTTATCTCGCCGGCGTGTCCTACGCCTTCGCCGATGGCTCGCTGCGCATCTTCCAGACGGTCGCCAGCAAGCACGCCGCCAAGGGCGCCTCCGGCATGCCGCCGACGCGCGCCCATCTCTTTTCGCCGGACGGCGAATAGCGCGCGACGCTTGCGCCCCCCCCATCGCTATTCCGCCGGCTGCGCCCGTGGTATCTCGCGGGACGTGCGCTTACGAACCGCGGGGGGAAGACCATGGAACGGCGCGCTTTCATCGCGTTTCTCGGCGGCATGGCGCTCGCCTGCGTCATGGCACTCTCCGGCAGCGCCGCACTGGCGCAATCGGCCGATGCGGTCGACCGCCTGGCGGTCCCGGCACCGATCGCATTCAACGGCGCGAGCTATGGCCTGTCGTGGAGTTCCCATCCCTCGCCCGTCTACTACAAGCAGGAATACCTGCCGGCGGGAGAGACCAGCGACCGCTTCCAGCACATGGTGCTGATCGACGCGATCACGCGCGGGACCAGCGTCGAGCGCGCCGCCGCTGCTCAGAAGGACATGCTCGCCAAGCGCAAGGCGACCGATCCCTACGTCAATTTCGCTGCGTTCGGGAACGACAAGAGCGGCGAGATCATCCTCGATTTCATCCTCAGCGCCGAGACGCCCGAGGGCGACACCATCGTCGAATGGAACGCCTATCGCTACGCGCCGTTGCGCGGCAAGGGCGGTGAGACCGGCGTGCTGCTGTTCGGGATAAGCCGGCGCGCCTACGGCGACGGCGTAACGGCCTTCCTCACCGCGCTGAAGGCGGCGCGCACGCAGGAGATCGGTCTGCTGGCCAAATTTGCACTGCCGGCCGTCCGCCCGCTCGACTAGAGCCTTCCACGGTCAGATGGAACCATTCCGACGGAGCGCTTTTGCGACAGGATCAAGCCGGCGGGCGAAGGACGTACTGGCGGTACGGCCGAGACCGACGGCGCCGATCATGGCGCAAAAGCGCCCGTCCCTTTGGGTTTCCGGCCGGCGGGCGCCCAGCGCCGATCCCGGCTCGACCGATGCCCCACATCGCCCTTCGCCGGTCTCGACGCCGGATCGCCTCACCGGCCGAGAAACGGAATTGATCCCATCTGACCGTGAAAGGCTCTAGCGGTGGCCGTGGCCGCGCCAGTGCTTCCACGACATCACGGTGCCGTCCTCGACATAGATATGGTCGCGGAAGCGGCCCTTGCCGTCGCCGCCGTAGAGCCAGGTTTCCCTGCGCCTGCTGCGGCCCGAATGGATCGCGATCTCTTCCGGCGGCCCCCACGCCTCATGCAACTGCCGGTCCGACATGCCCTCGAACAGCTTGCGGTCGATGATCGCCCGCTCGATTTCGTGCGCCCCGTTGAGCCTGACAAGCACCCGGCGCCGCTTGGCCTCCAGCATGAAGGGGACGACCAGGAGCAGGCCCAGAAAGGTCAGGAAGGCGAACAGGACAACCATGTAGCAGCGGACTCTCGCGTCACGAAATGTGGCGTGGTGCGTCGGACAACGTAAGCGGCTAAGCGTGGCCTACGGCGGCCGCTGCCCAGCATGTTGCATGCACCGCGATTCCTCGCAAGAGACCGCGTTCACAGCGGAATGTTGTCGTGCTTCTTCCAGGGGTTGGCGAGCTGCTCTGCGGTCAAAAAGGGGAATCCGCTCTGCGAAAGGGGCTTATCGTGATCGACTGCAGTTCAAGGCCAAATCTTCCAAATTCGGGCGCAAGATCTTCCTGCACCTTCTTTTCCAACTCTAGTCTCCGTGCCTTAGCGTCATGATAACTGCAATCTTCAAGCAAGTGCGCCGCCATTGAGTGAACGCGCGGAGCTACGCGCGAAATCAGCGTGACTCTGGAAGGATCGGTGAAACGTAAAAAAGTCCACTATGCGCCAACTGCCGCGCAGCTTTGAGTAAGCGACTACTCCATCGACGAATTCAAACCGGTGCCCCCTGCCAGCATCATGAGGGACAGCTACAATTTCTTCGCGGATCACTATTTGGCCTGGACGGCTCCGAGCGCGGGAAAAGAGCTGAATCCCCGCGACCAGAACCGCCACACCAATACCGCTGAACAACCACTCCTTGTTCGCGGCGACATATTCCAAAATCACATTTAGGCTCATGCGGGCTAACCGTGCCGCATCCGGGTCTACAGCGGGATGTTGTCGTGCTTCTTCCAGGGATTGGCGAGCTGCTTGCCGCGCAGCATCCTGAGCGCCTTGGCGACGCGCGGGCGCGTGTTGTGCGGCAGGATCACGTCGTCGATATAGCCGCGCTCGGCAGCGATGAAGGGCGACATGAAGCGGTCCTCGTATTCCTTGGTGCGCTGGGCGATCTTCTCCGGGTCGCCGGCCTCCTTGCGATAGATGATCTCGGCGGCGCCCTTGGCGCCCATCACCGCGATCTGTGCCGACGGCCAGGCGAAGTTGACGTCGCCGCGCAGATGCTTCGAGGCCATCACGCAATAGGCGCCGCCGTAGGCCTTGCGGGTGATGACCGTGACCTTGGGCACCGTCGCCTCGGCATAGGCGAAGATCAGCTTGGCCCCGTGCTTGATGAGGCCGCCATATTCCTGCGCCGTGCCGGGCAGAAAGCCGGGCACGTCGACGAAGGTCACCAGCGGGATGTTGAAGCAGTCGCAGAGGCGGACGAAGCGCGCCGCCTTGCGGCTGGCGTCGGAATCGAGAACCCCGGCCAGCACCATCGGCTGGTTGGCGACGAAACCCACCGTCGACCCCTCGATACGGCCGAAGCCGATGACGATGTTCTTGGCGAAGGAGTTCCTGCAGCTCGAAGAATTCGCCCTCGTCGGCGACCTTCAGGATCAGCTCCTTGATGTCGTAGGGCTTGTTGGCGGCTTCCGGCACCAGCCGGTCGAGCGCGGCTTCCTCGCGTTCGATGGCATCGTCGGTGGCGACATTGGGCACCGGCGAGCGGTTCGACAGCGGCAGGAAATCGATCAGCCGGCGCATCTCGGCGAGCGCCACGATGTCGTTCTCGAAGGCGCCGTCGGCGATGGCCGAGCGCGTGGTATGCACCGAGGCGCCGCCCAGCTCCTCCGGTGTGACGGTCTCGTTGGTGACCGTCTTCACCACGTCCGGTCCGGTGACGAACATGTACGAGGTGTCGCGCACCATGAAGATGAAGTCGGTGATCGCCGGCGAATAGACGTCGCCACCGGCGCACGGCCCCATGATGACCGAGATCTGCGGGATGACGCCGGAGGCCAGCACATTGCGCTGGAACACGCCGGCATAGCCGCCGAGCGCCGCCACGCCTTCCTGGATGCGGGCGCCGCCGGCATCGTAGAGGCCGATGATCGGCGCGCCGTTCTTCAGCGCCATGTCCTGGAGCTTCTGGATCTTCTCGGCGTGGGTCTCCGACAGCGAGCCGCCGAAGACGGTGAAGTCCTTGGCGAAGACGAAGACCAGGCGGCCGTTGACCGTGCCCCAGCCGGTGACCACGCCGTCGCCGGCGAACTTCTGCTTGGCCATGCCGAAATCGACCGAGCGGTGTTCGACGAAGACGCCGTATTCCTCGAACGAGCCCTCGTCGAGCAGCGCTTCGATGCGCTCCCGCGCCGTCAGCTTGCCGCGCTTGTGCTGGGCGACGATGCGCTTCTCGCCGCCGCCGACATGCGCCTCGGCCCGCCGCCGCTCCAGTTCCTCGATGATGTGATTCATGGGCGCTTCCTCCGCTCGCCCAGAGATAGCACAGCCGGGCCGCCGGAAAATCTACCCCGTCGGCCGGAGGATCACGGCCGCCGCCTGCATGTCGTGCCAGCGGGCGGCGCGGCGGGAAAGCGCCATTTCGTCCCGGCCCCACTGCTCCATCTGCCAATCCTCGTCGACATGGGCGGCCGCCCAGGCGTCCTCGGCGGTCAGCGCACCGTTGCGGAAAGCAAGCGCGACCAGCGCCGAGCCGGTGAGCGTGGTGACCACATGGAGAGCGGCAAGCCGCAGCGGATCGAGGTCGGCGAGCGCCGCCTCGACTGCCGCGAGGCTCTCCGCCGGCTGGTCGACGGCGACGATGCCCGCGACCACAAGGAAGCGGGTGCCGAGGGATTGGCGCGCCCAGGCAAGCACCGGCCCCCAGGCCGCCTCCTGCGCCTTGACCAGCGACTCCGGCCCCTCGCCGCGATAGCAGACAAGGTCGCTGCCGGCATATTTGACGATTTCCGCCCGGACCGGTCCCATCTCGCGGGCGACCCGGTCGATCGCCGAATTGGCGATGCGGGTGAGCGGCATGGTGGCCGGGTCGATCGTCTCCCCCTGCCCCTGCCATTCGACGGCCAGTGCCTCGGCCACCGCCCGGTCGGCGACCACCAGCGGGTTGCGGCCGGGGGTCAGCGCCTGGCGGCGGTCGAGCGTCACGGCGAAGCCCTGCCCGTGTTCGGCAACGGCAGCCGCCGCGTAGAAGCGACGCGGCAATTCCTGCCGCGTCAGCCTTTGCGCCGCCTTGACCGGGTTGTCGGGCCGGGCATCCCTCACGTTGGCGTCCACTCCCTGATCTCGAGCATCGGGCTCGACTTGCTGACGATCTCGTACCATTCGTCGCGGGCGAATTCAGTGTTGACCGCCTGGATGGCACCATCGACGCGCTCGCGCTTGCCGGAGCCGACGATCGGCATGCCGCCGACCGGATGGCGGGCGACGAAGGCCATCGCCGCCTCGGCCGGGCCGGGCAGGTCCATGCGCCCGGCGATATCGGTGAGCAGCTTACGGATTTCGACCGTCCCGGCGTCATCGGAGGTGAGCAGGCGGCCGCCGCCGACCGGCGACCAGATCATTGGCTTGTGGCCGAGCTTCAGCGCCAGATCGAAGGTGCCGTCGGTCACCGGCCGCAGATAGATCGGCGAGAACTGCACCTGATTGGTGACGATCGGCGCCTTCAGCCGCGATTGCAGCAGGTCGAAGCGCGACGGCAGGAAATTGGACACGCCGATATGGCGGACCTTGCCCTGCTTGACGACGTCATCCAGCACCGCCGCGGTGGCATCCGGATCCATCAGGTGGTCGGAGCGGTGGAGAATCAGCACGTCGATGACGTCGATGCCCAGTTCGCCGAGCGAGCGGTCGACCGACCAGCGGATGTGCTCGGGGCTGAGGTCGAAATAACGGAGGCGGAATTCGGGGATCACCGGGCCCGGCCGGCAGATGCCGCATTTGGTGACGATCTCGAAGCGGTCGCGGCCGCCCTGCTCCTTGAGCGCCTGGCCGAGGAAGCGCTCGGTCGAATAAGGCGCGCCATAGACGCTGGCGGTATCGAGCGTGGTGATGCCGCGCTCGAGCAGGAAGTCGAGGAAGGCGGCCAATTCTGAAGCGGAAGAGAACTGCTGCTCCGAGCGCATCGCGCCCCAGATAACACGAGAGAATTCAGGGCCTTGTTCATGAATCTTGATTCGGGCGACGGGTCCTGGTCCGGCCATCATTGGTCCTCCTGTTCGGTTTCGTTCATGCCCGCTTCCTTGTCGAAACCGAGCAGGTTCCAGCTTTGCTGCATGTGGGCGGGGAGCGGCGCGGTGACGTCGAGCGTGCCGCCGGCCGGGTGCGGAATGACGATGCGGCGGGCATGCAAATGCAGCCTGTTCTGGATGCCGCCGGGCAACTGCCAGTCCGCATCGTTGAAGTATTTCGGGTCGCCGACGATCGGGTGGCCGATATGGGCGGCATGCGCCCGCAGCTGGTGGGTGCGCCCGGTGACCGGCCGCATGGAGAGCCAGGCGAGCTGCTGGCCGGCCTGATCGACCACCGAATAGAGGCTGACCGCGTGGCTCGCCTCGTCGCTGCCGTGGCGGGCCACCCGCATGCGGTCGCCGTCGGGCGTGCCCTCCTTGGCCAGCCACGTCGAGATGCGGCCCTGGTGGGGCTTGGGCACGCCCTTGACCAGCGCCCAGTAGATCTTGCGGGTGGTGCGGGCGCGGAAGGCCTCGGCCAGCTTCTGGGCGGCCAGGCGCGTGCGCGCCACCACCAGCACGCCGGAGGTGTCGCGGTCGAGCCGGTGGACGAGCCGCGGCTTCTGGCCCTTGCGGTCGCGGAAGGCTTCCAGCATGGCGTCGACATGGCGGGTCAGCCCCGAGCCGCCCTGCACCGCAAGCCCCG
Organism: uncultured Alphaproteobacteria bacterium; assembly: GCA_963732845.1. Classification (GTDB taxonomy): domain Bacteria; phylum Pseudomonadota; class Alphaproteobacteria; order Rhizobiales; family Kaistiaceae; genus CAVSRC01. Next base: position 222,791 of record CAVTBE010000017.1, read on the forward strand.
CCGGCTTGTTGAAGACGAAGACCTGATCGTCCTCGTGCAGGATCATGGCGCGGAGCGCCTCGGCGTCGCTCATCTGCCTGCCCGGCGAACGCGGCGCCGTCCCGTCCGGGGCGCCCTTGGCGTCGCCAGCGCCCGCCGCGTCCGGCAGCGGCGGGATGCGGACCGCCTGGCCCGGCTCCAGCCGCGTGCTGGTCTTCACGCGGCCGCCATCGACGCGCACCTGTCCGGAGCGCAGCAGCTTCTGCAGGTGGCCGAAGGCGAGATCGGGGAAATGCGTCTTGAACCAGCGGTCAAGGCGCATGCCGGCCTCGTCAGGGGCGACGGTTCGGGTTTCGACGCTTGCCATTGATCGTGAGGGGTTGAGGAGCCGCCTTCATAGCACCCGGCGGAGCCTCTGACGAGGCGGCGGGAAAGGGACAGTTCGCTTGACCTTTTCGTCCCGGGAGTTTATCGATTTTCGTGGAATTTCGGGATGGAGTCCCCCCGTAACCGCCTGACCGGCTGATGACTCCTACACGCGAGCAATCGCGGTGGGAGTTCATGCGCGAACCCACCGTGAGGTGGGTTTTTTGTTGTCCGGCGGGTGAAATCCCCGCAGTCGCGCCGGACGAAGTCAGGCTTGGTAGGATGGACCGGCACCGCCCGGAAAGAGGGAACCAATCCAGGCGACAAGACGGAGCAGCGAAGAACGTGGGCGTTTATCTCTGGATTGCGGTCGGCAGCGCGGCGGGTGGCATGGCCCGTTTCTGGGCCTCGGGCGTCACCGCGCGGCTGATCGGCGAAACTTTTCCGTGGGGCACGATGCTGGTCAACGTGCTCGGTTCCTTCCTCATCGGCTTCGTCGCCACCCTCACCTCCCCCGACGGCCGCCTGTTCATCGCCTCGACCACGCGCCTAGCGATCATGGCCGGCTTCTGCGGCGGCTTCACCACCTTCTCCTCGTTCAGCCTGCAGACGCTCAACCTGGTGAATGAGGGCGAGTATCTTCAGGCCGGCGGCAATATCGGCCTCTCGGTGGTACTGTGTCTGGCTGCCGTCTGGGCAGGCAGTGCCGTGGCCGCCAGCATCAACACGCTCAGGTGGACCTGATCATGATGACCATTCCCGACGAGTCAGTCCTCTTGCGCATCTTCTGCGGCGAAGACGACCGCCACGGCCACATGCCGCTCTACGAGGCGATCATCCTCAAGGCCCGCGAGGCGGGTCTCGCCGGCGCCACCATGCTGCGCGGCACCACCGGCTTCGGCCATTCCAGCCGCCTGCACACCAACAAGATCCTGCGCCTCTCGCAGGATCTGCCGATCATCATCGAGATGGTCGATTCCCGCGAAAGCATCGAGGCCTTCCTGCCCTTGATCGACGGCATGTTGGGCAGCGCCCTGGTGACCATGGAGAAGGTGCAGGTGCTGCAATACGGCACCCGCGAGAACAAGGGCTGAGCGGCTACGGTTCGGCGGCCGGCCCCATATTTCGATGGGCCGCTTCGCGGCCACCTCGGGATGAGGCTGGATTGAGGCCCCGCATCCTGAGGCGCGAGCGTGAGCCGAGCCTCGAAGGATGAGTGGCAGGCGTCTTACGCGGCCAGCGACGCCTCCTCGGCGGCCTTCAGCTTGGCGATGTAGTCGTGCGGGAATTCCAGCGCCGTCGCCGCGCGGGCGAGCATCAGCAGATAGCCCAGCGACGGACGGCCCGGATCTTCCATCGGCACGGCGACATGCGTCTCGGCCTCGGCGGTGAGCCCGTCCGGCCGCTCGACATCCACGGTGACTCGACGGGCGGCGTTCTGCGCCGCATCGCGGTTGGCGGAAAAACCCTCCATCAGGTCGAGACGGGCCAGGTCGCGCGGGGTCACCTCATAGAGGGCGCCCCAGGTGATCTCGCCCTTCGCCGGCTCGATGCCGGCAACGGCGCTATCGCGCATCTTGGACCAGCGCGGAAAGCACAGGCGGAAATCGTTGAGCCGCCCGGCGGCGACGAACGCAGCGCCCGGGCAGCAGACCTTCATCTGGGGAATGTCGATATAGGAACCGTGAGCGAAGTAGAGCATGGCGACCATAAATAACCTGAGTCGCCCTTTTGCGCCGAGACGCTACATGGTCAGGCCGTGCGGATCGCCTCCAGAACCACCAGCCACGTCCGCGGCAGCCCGTGGTAGAGCGCCCCGTCGATGATGGTGTCGATGTAGGCACGCGACGGCCGTTCGTCAGTACCGTCGGGGATCGCCGCATAGGTCATGGCGCGCACCGGTTCCGACCCGCCGAGGCGGTGCACCGTGACCTCGCGGAAGTCATGGCGGTTGAACTCCGGCGGACCGTGCGGGTCGTAGCCCTCGTGATAATGCAGGATCGTCAGGTCTTCGGCCGGCACCTCGTAGAGGGCGCCCCACAGCACGTCGCCGGGGCTGGCTTCGAAACCGGCCGAGGCGCAGCGCCACGTCCGCGAATAGCGCGGGAAGCACAGCCGATGGTCGCGCAGTCGCGCCACCCCAACGCTGCGGTGGCCCGGGCAACGCTCGGCCATCTGGGTCGGATTCAGGTTGGAGCCGTAGGCGAAATAGATCATGGGACGCAGCACCCTGGGAAACCCAGACTAGCGGGCGCCGCGCTTCGCTTGAAGCGCGCTTTCTAGGCAGCAGTGGCCCTCGCGCCTGCCGGGCTCACCAGCGCGTCGGCGAATTCGCCGAGCGCCGCCCAGTCCGTATACTCATGGTCGCGGGTGGTGTCGGCCTGGTAGCCCTGCTCCATGGCGATGCGCCGCATGAACCATTTGGTGATGGGATTGTAGCGCGTGAACATCTGCGCGCCGGCCACGTGTTCGACACGCGGCGGTTTCCAGCCGGTTCTCTCGCTGAAGGCCGCGACCCATCCCTCGAGCCAGCGCCGCGCATCCTTGCGATTGAGCCTGTTGGCGGCCGCCATCGACACCGACAGGAAGACAGACGGCACCGCCCGCAGCGCATCGCGATAGCGCCGCACGAAGCGCATCACCGAGCGGCGGTATTCGCCCTGGCGCACGCAGGAGGCCACCACGACCCGATCGAAGCCGGCGGGATCGAGCCCGCGCGGCAGACGGTCCGCATCGCACAGCTCGACGATGTGCGCCTGGCTGCGCCAGCGCTCCGCCAGAAATCCGACGATCTTGCGGGTTTGGCCGGTCGCCGTTCCATAGACGACAAGAATGCGCACCGTTTCCCTCCATCGTTGCTGCCAACGGGTGGGTTTCAACTCTCGCCTATATGGGGATGGCATCCCGGAATTGCATGGATGGCGACCGGGAATTCTACCGGTATGCTATTTCCCGCCGCGCTCGCGCCTGAGCCGCGCCCAGTAGTCCAGCCGCTTGCGGACCTCGCGCTCGAAACCGCGGTCGGGCGGGTCGTAGAAGGTCTGCCGGCCGAGCGCCTCGGGGAAATAGTCCTGGCCCGAGAAGGCATCCGGCTCGTCGTGGTCGTAACGATAGCCGTCGCCATAGCCCTCCTGCCGCATCAGGCCGGTGGGCGCGTTAAGGATGATCTTGGGCGGCGGCAGCGAGCCGCCGCGCTTGGCGGCCTGGGTGGCGGCCGAGAAGGCGGTGTAGACGGCATTCGATTTGGGCGCGGTGGCGAGATAGACCGTCGCCTCGGCCAGCGCCAGTTCGCCCTCCGGCGAGCCCAGATAGTCGTAGGCGTCCTTGGCGGCGAGCGCGACCTGAAGCGCCTGCGGATCGGCCAGCCCGACATCCTCCATCGCCATGCGCACCAGCCGCCGGCCGATATAGAGCGGCAGCTCGCCGGCATCGAGCATGCGCGCCAGATAGTAAAGCGCCGCATCCGGGTCCGAGCCGCGCACCGACTTGTGCAGTGCCGAGATAAGGTTGTAGTGGCCGTCCTGGCCCTTGTCGTAGAGCGGCGCCCGCCGCTGGGTGATCCTCTGCAGGCCGGCCGCATCGAAGACCTCGCCGGGCTTGGCCGCCCGCCACACCTCTTCGGCCAGCGTCAGCGCGGCGCGGCCGTCGGCATCGGCCATGGCAATCAGCATCGCCCGCGCCTCCTCATCGAGCGGCAGCTTGTGCCCCTCGACCGCCTCGGCCCGCTCGACGAGGTGGCCGAGCGCCGCTTCGTCGAGCGGCTTGAACACCAGTACGCGGGCGCGCGACAGTAGCGCCGCATTCAGCTCGAAGGACGGGTTCTCGGTGGTGGCGCCGACCAGAGTGACGGTGCCGTCTTCCATCACCGGCAGGAAGGAATCCTGCTGCGCCCGGTTGAAACGGTGGATCTCGTCGACGAAGAGCAGCGTCCCCTGCCCCGTCTGGCGCCGCCCGCGTGCCTGCTCGAACACCTTCTTGAGTTCCGCCACGCCGGAAAAGATGGCGGAAATCTGCTCGAAACGGAGGTCGGTCTCGCGCGCCAGCAGCCGGGCGACCGTGGTCTTGCCGGTCCCCGGCGGTCCCCAGAAGATGAGCGAGCCGAGCGAGCCGGCATGGAGCATTCGGGTGAGCGCGCCTTCCGGCCCCAGCAGGTGATCCTGGCCGACCACATCGGAGAGCCGCTCCGGCCTCAGACGATCCGCCAGCGGCCGCGGCGCCGCCCTGTCGAGCCCTGCTGCCTCAAACAGCGACGCCACGGCTGCTCCTAGCTGCGGAACTGGAGGTGAAGCTTCTGTCCGCCACGGTCGATGATCAGGTCCCAGAGGTTCGTGTTCTGGCCGGCGACGCGGGCCAGTTGCCGGGTTGAGTTGATGGCAACATTGTTGAGCGTGACGATGATGTCGCCACGCTGAAGGCCGGCGACATTGGCCGGTGAATTGCCCGACACGCTGGCGATGATGACGCCGGTCGGATCTCCGGAATAGAGCATCTCGTCGGCGACCGCCGGAGACAGGTTGAGCACGGTGGCGCCGGCCACCGGCGAATGGCCGGATATGGTGGTCTCGGCGCGCGGCACCGTCTCCGGCGCCGCCTCAAGGTTGACGGTCGTCTGGTACTGCCTGCCGTCGCGCACGATGCCAAGCTTGGCTGTGCCGCCGATGCCGATCGTCGCCAGCCGGTAGTTGAGCGTGCCGACATCCTCCACCGGCTCGCCATTGACCGAAGTGATCAAGTCCTGGCTCTGCAGATGGGCGCTCGCCGCCGGCCCGTTGGCCGCGACGTCGCCGACCAGCACGCCGCCCGGCGTCTTGAGCCCCATGGCGTCGGCGATATCCGGGGTCACGCTCTGCAGCGCGGCGCCCAGCCACGGCCGCTTCGGCGCATGGCCCGTGGCCGCCGCGCCGACCACGGTGCGCACCAGATTGGACGGGATTGCGAAGCCGATGCCGGTCGAACCGCCGGAGGGGGTGACGATCATGCGGTTGATGCCGACCAGGCGGCCGTTCATGTCGACCAGCGCGCCACCGGAATTGCCCGGATTGATGGCCGCGTCGGTCTGCAGGAAATACTGGTCCTGCGACTGGTCGCCGGGCACATGGGCGAACGCCGAGACGATGCCGCTGGTGACCGTCTGGCCGACGCCAAAGGGGTCGCCAATGGCCAGCACCAGGTCGCCGACCTCGACCTTGTCCGAATCGGCAAAGCTGATCGTCGGCAGGTTCGGCCCCGCCCCCGAAATCCTCAGCACCGCGAGGTCGGAACGCGGGTCCTTGAGCACGATATCGGCCGGGAACTCACGCTTGTCCGACAGGGCAACCTTGACCTCGTCGGCATGCTCGATGACGTGGAAATTGGTGACGATCAGGCCCGCGGGATCGATGATGACGCCGGAGCCCAGCGACCGCTGGACGCGCTGGCTCGGCTGGCCACCCTGATCGCCGAAGAAGCGGCGGAAGAAGGGGTCGGAGAAGAAGGGCGAAACCTGTTGCTCGACCACGCGCGAAGCATAGACGTTGACCACCGCCGGGGCGGCCCGTTTGACCACCGGGGCGAAGGAGAGCTGCACGGCGGCTGAATTGGTCGGGACCTGCCGTTCGGCTGCCAGCGCTCCCGCGCTGAAGATGAGTGTCAGCGAAGTCAGCCCAACCGTAATCCACCGCAGCATCGTTCCTGCCTTTGTTTCCTCGCTGCCGCCCGCACGAAGCAGAAATGCTACACTAAATGCGGCACCGGCGTGACATTTCCGCCTGCGGCCGTGCGGCACGGCAACACTGCAGGCACCCACGGGCCGGGCACAAAAAAGGCGGCCCGCGGCCGCCTTTCCGATTCTCCGACGATGGGCCGGCGCCTCAGGCCGAAGCCGCCACGCCGCCCTCGGTCGCCACCTTCTCGGCATGACGCGCCTTGTCGGCAGCGCCCTTGGCGTCGCGGTCGCGATCGACGAACTCGATCACCGCCACCGGCGCGCTGTCGCCGAGGCGGAAGCCCGCCTTCATGACGCGGGTGTAGCCACCCGCCCGGCCCTTGTAGCGCGGTCCGATCGTATCGAAGAGCTTCTTGACCGAGCCGAGGTCGCGCAGCTGCGCGATCGCCTGGCGACGGGCATGAAGATCGCCGCGCTTGGCCAGCGTCACCAGCTTTTCGACGATGGGCCTGAGGTCCTTCGCCTTGGGCAGCGTCGTGACGATCTGCTCGTGCGTGATCAGCGATGCTGCCAGATTGGCGAACAAGGCCTTGCGGTGGCTCTGCGAGCGATTGAGCCGTCGGCCCCTAAATCCGTGATGCATATTCCTCTCCTTACCTCAACGCGGTGAGGCGCGGCATCAATAATGGTCTTCGTAGCGCTTGGCCAGCTCGTCGATGTTCTCCGGCGGCCAGTTGGGCACTTCCATGCCGAGATGGAGACCCATCTGGGCAAGCACTTCCTTGATCTCGTTCAACGACTTGCGGCCGAAGTTCGGCGTGCGCAGCATCTCGGCTTCCGTCTTCTGGATGAGGTCGCCGATATAGACGATGTTGTCGTTCTTCAGGCAGTTGGCCGAGCGCACCGAGAGCTCCAGCTCGTCCACCTTCTTGAGCAGCGCCGGGTTGAAGGCGAGCTCGGGGATGGAGGCCTCGGCGACCGGCTTCTGCGGCTCTTCGAAATTGACGAAGATCGACAGCTGGTCCTGCAGGATGCGCGCCGCATAGGCGACCGCGTCCTCGGCCCGGATCGAGCCGTTGGTCTCCACCGTGAGCGTCAGCTTGTCGTAGTCGAGCACCTGGCCCTCGCGGGTGTTCTCGACGCGGTAGGACACCTTCCTGACCGGCGAATAGAGGCTGTCGACCGGGATCAGGCCGATCGGCGCGTCCTCCGGCCGGTTGCGGTCGGCGGTGATGTAGCCCTTGCCGGTGTCGACGGTGAACTCCATGCGGATCTCGGCGCCCTCGTCGAGCGTGCACAGCACCAGGTCCGGATTGAGGATCTCGATGTCGCCGACCGTTTGGATGTCGCCGGCGGTGACCACGCCCGGGCCCTGCTTGCGCACGACCATGCGCTTCGGCCCCTCGCCCTGCATGCGGATGGCGATTTCCTTGATGTTGAGGACGATGTCGGTCACGTCCTCGCGCACGCCGGCGATCGACGAGAACTCGTGCAGCACGCCGTCGATCTGGACGGCCTTGACCGCCGCCCCCTGCAGCGAGGAGAGCAGCACGCGGCGCAGCGCATTGCCGAGCGTCAGGCCGAAGCCGCGCTCCAGCGGCTCCGCCACCACCGTGGCAAAGCGCTTGGCATCGGAGCCGGGCGCGATTTCCAGCTTGTTCGGCTTTATCAGCTCTTGCCAGTTCTTCTGAATTGTCACGAGCCACTTCCTTTCATCTGACCCGGCCGCCGGGAGGGGGGACGGCCGAAGCGGCCGTATCCGGCCGCGTTAATTTCTAGAACGGACGCTTTGCGGCGGCGTCAGACGCGCCGGCGCTTGCGCGGACGGCAGCCGTTATGGGCGATCGGCGTCACGTCGCGGATCGACGTGATGATGAAGCCGGCCGACTGCAACGCACGCAACGCCGACTCACGCCCCGAACCGGGACCGGACACTTCGACTTCGAGCATCTTGACGCCGTGCTCGCTGGCCTTCTTGCCGGCGTCTTCCGCCGCCATCTGGGCGGCATAGGGCGTCGACTTGCGCGAGCCCTTGAACCCCATCAGACCGGACGACGACCAGGAGATGGCGTTTCCCTGCGCGTCGGTGATGGTGATCATCGTATTGTTGAAACTGGAATTCACATGCGCCACGCCGGAGGAGATGTTCTTGCGCTCCCGGCGGCGCACGCGCGTTGCATCCTTCGCCATATTCGGTCCTTAGCCTTCGATCTCAACACCGCCGTAGTGCCAGCGGCTCCACCTGGAGAGTGAATTGTGAATGGAGAAAGGGTGAATGGTCAGAAACACCATTCACAATTCACCACGCGATTCACCCGATTACTTCCTCTTGCCGGCGATCGCCTTTGCCGGGCCCTTGCGGGTGCGCGCATTGGTATGGGTGCGCTGGCCGCGGACGGGCAGACCGCGGCGATGCCTGAGGCCGCGATAGCAGCCGAGGTCCATCAGCCGCTTGATGTTCATCGCCACTTCGCGCCGCAGGTCGCCCTCGACGAGATGGTCATGATCGATCATGTCGCGGATCTGGGCGACTTCGGCGTCGGTCAACTGGGCGGTGCGACGCTCCGCCGGGATGTTGACCTTGGCGCAGATGTCCTTTGCCTTGGCCGGCCCGATGCCGTGAATGTACTGCAGCGCGATGACAACGCGCTTGTTGGTCGGGATATTGACGCCTGCGATGCGGGCCAATGTCGTCACTCCTCTCGCCCGGCTACCCCCGGGCGGCCGGTAATTCCTGTATGTCTGCGGGGCTTGCCGGTAACGCAAAGCGCGGCCCCGGTACCCCTTCCGGCTACCGGCACCGCAAATCTGCAAAAGACGCAGAATTATGGGCGGTAGATAGCGATCCGGCGGCACTTCGTCAACCGGCCGGACCTTTATTCCTTCAGGCGGCAGTCGCCTCTTTCAGCGCGGCCCCGATCGCCGCGGCGACCTCGTCCATGCTGCCCATGCCGTCCACCTTGGACAGCATGCCCTTGCCTGCGTAGTAGCCCGAAACCGGCGCCGTCTGCGCGGTATAGACCGCAAAGCGGCGGCGCGCCGTCTCTTCATTGTCGTCCGCCCGGGCCCCGCCAGTCTCCTTGGCGCGGTTGACGATGCGGGCGATCAGCTCCTCCTCGTCGACCGTCATTTCCACGACGGCGTCAAGCTTTATGCCAAGTTTTTCAAGCAGTTTGTCAAGTGCCTCGGCCTGCGCCACCGTGCGCGGGAAGCCATCCAGAATGAAGCCGTTGGCGACATCCGGCTGGCCGAGACGATCGGCGATGATCTCGACCATCACGTCGTCGGGCACCAGATCGCCGCGCGCCATGATCTCCTGCGCGCGCTTGCCCACCGGCGTGCCGGCGGCAACCGCGGCGCGCAGCATGTCGCCGGTCGAAAGCTGGATGATGTTGTAGTTGGCGACCAGCCGTTGTGCCTGCGTTCCCTTGCCGGCTCCCGGTGGTCCGAGAAGAATCAGTCTCATCGCGTGCGCCCCTTCAGTCGCGACTTCTTGATCAGGCCCTCATATTGATGGGCAAGCAGGTGCCCCTGGACCTGGGCGACGGTATCCATGGTGACGCTGACAACGATGAGCAGCGAGGTGCCGCCGAAATAGAACGGCACGCCGGTATAATCGATCAGGATCTGCGGCAGCAGGCAGACCAGCACCAGATAGATGGCGCCGAGCACCGTGATGCGCGTCAGCACGAAGTCTATGTAGTCGGCGGTGTTCTTGCCCGGCCGGATGCCGGGGACGAAGCCGCCGTGCTTCTTCAGATTGTCGGCCGTGTCCGACGGATTGAACACGATCGCCGTGTAGAAGAAGGCGAAGAAGACGATCATCCCGGCATAGAGGATCATGTAGAGCGGCTGGCCGCGGCCGAGCAGCGCCGTGATCGTGGTCAGCCACCCCGGGCCCTGGCCCGCGGTGAAGTTGGCGACCGTCACCGGCAGAAGCAGGAGCGACGAGGCGAAGATCGGCGGGATGACGCCCGAGGTGTTGAGCTTGAGCGGCAGGTGCGAGGAATCGCCCTGGAACATGCGGTTGCCGACCTGGCGCTTGGGATACTGGATCAGCAGGCGGCGCTGGGCGCGCTCGACGAAGACGATGAACGCGATGACGCCGATCGCCATGGCGCCCACGGCGATGATGACCACCGGCGACAGCGCCCCTTCGCGGCCGAGTTCGAGGGTGCCGATGAGGGCGTGCGGCAGGTTGGCGACGATGCCGGAAAAGATGATCAGCGACAGGCCGTTGCCGATGCCCCGCGCAGTGATCTGCTCGCCCAGCCACATCAGGAACATGGTGCCGCCGGTGAGCGTGATCACCGTGGTGATGACGAAAAACGGACCGGGATTGATGACGATGTTGGTGCCGCCTTGGAGGCCCAGCGCGATGCCGTAGGCCTGCAGCGCCGACAGGATGACCGTGCCGTAGCGGGTATACTGGTTGATGACCTTGCGGCCCTGCTCGCCTTCCTTCTTGAGCTGCTCGAGCGTCGGGATCACCGACGTCATCAGCTGCATGATGATCGACGAGGAGATGTAGGGCATGACGCCGAGGGCGAAGATCGCCATGCGGCCGACGGCACCACCGGAAAACATGTTGAACATGCCGATGATGCCGGTCTGGGCGTTGTTGAACGCCTGCGCCAGCGCTTCGGGGTTGATGCCGGGCACCGGGATATAGGTACCCAGCCGGTAGACCAGCAGGGCTCCGAGGGTGAACCAGATACGCTTCTTGAGCGCCTCGGCCTTGGCGAACGCGCCGAAATTCAGGTTGGCTGC
>CAVTBE010000018.1:0-289704 GCA_963732845.1 uncultured Alphaproteobacteria bacterium
TCGATCAAGCGGGGCGGAGGTCCGCAGCACCCTCTGGGCGTCAGCCGCGAGATCGGCATCGTTGGTCTGCGAACTGAGATCCGCCAAGGGTCGGCCGATATCACCGGGTAGAATATTAAAGAGTAGCCGGGTGGCCGGCGTGAAGAAGCGGATGTTGAGGTCGGAGTCCAGAAAGAGCGTCGCGACATCAGTGCTGTAGAGGACGTTCTGCAGGTCGTTCGAGGTCGTGCGCTGCTTCTCCAGGGTTTCCTGCAGCTGACCATTGAGGGCGGTGAGTTCCTCGTTGAGCGACTGCAGCTCCTCCTTGGAGGTCAGCAGCTCCTCGTTGGTCGATTGAAATTCCTCGTTGACCGATAAGGCCTCTTCGTTGGCAACCTTCTGCTCTTCGTTTGAGGACTCCAGTTCGCGGATCGCGGCCTGAAGGTCGGCTCTGGCGGTTTCAAGTTCCTGCTCGAGTTCGGCGATCCGCGGGATGTCCGCCGAAGATGCCGGTCCAGTCGGTTTGCGCTCGTGCTCGGGTTGGTCAACGAAGCCGATCAGCAGCAGTTGTTCGCCTTCGTTCAGGATGGGTCGCACGTCGATACTGAACGGGGCCGCGCTGCGGTCGTCGCTCGCCCGACCACCCGAGACCGCGATGCACGTGTTCTCGTGAACGGCCCGCTCGATTGCCAAGCTGAGCTTGTTGCGAATTTCGGGACGCACCATGGCCAGCAGATCGAATGTGGGGCTTCCCGGCGCCACGCGCAGGTAGCGATCGATCGGTCCGAGGGTGAAGAGACATTCGCGTTTGCTGTTGATCAGCACCGCTGCCGGCGCGTAGGCCTCCAAGACCAGCCGTCGACACAATTCGGCAAGAGCGGCCTGATGCGAGGCCGCCGAACGTTGGCCAGGGCGCGCCGGGACGCGCACGCCGTCACCGCCGTTCATCGAAAAGCCGAGCTCACCTGGCCGGCTGTGGCCGACATGCCGGAAGATCCGTCCCTCCTTTGAGATCACCTCGAAGCGACCATCAGACGTATCGACCGTCTCCGAACTGCCGAGCAGCAGAATGCCGCCCTCGCGTAGCGCAAAGTGGAACGCCGAGAGCACCCTCGCCTGCGCTTCCGGCCGCAGATAGATCAGGAGATTACGGCACGAAACCAGGTCCAGGCGGGAGAATGGCGGATCCGCCAGAACATCCTGGACCGTGAAGACCACCGCCGCGCGCAACTCCGGCAACACACGATATCCGTGCTCTTCCCGTGAAAAGAAACGAGCAAGGCGCTCCGGTGAAACCTCTGCCTCGATGGCTTGCGGATAGAAGCCTTCGCGGGCACCGGCGACCGCATCCGGATCGATATCGGAGGCAAAGACCTGAAGCTTGACGTTGCTCTTTGCCGCGCTGATTGCTTCGCGGAACAGCATGGCGAGGGAGTAGGTCTCCTCGCCGGTGCTGCACCCGGCGATCCAGATGCGCAGGGGCTGGTCGGATGACTGGCGATGGACGAGATCGGGAACGACCGTCTCGGCCAGGAGATCGAATGCCTGTCGGTCGCGGAAGAAGCTCGTGACATTGATGAGCAGGTCGCTGGCGAGAAGGTCGAGTTCGTTTGCGTCGCTGCGCAGGGCCTCGAGATAACGCTCCATGCCGTCGCTCTCGATCGCGGCCATCGCCATGCGCCGCTCGATCCGGCGCTGCAGCGTCCCCGCCTTGTACAGCCTGAAATCGTGCCCCGTCGTCGTGTGCAGGAGTTCGATGATCTCGGGCAACCACTTCGGTGCGCTATCCTTCGCGCGTGATCCGTTCTGTTTCCGCGTGAGGATCATCCGCCGATCGTAGGTGATCAGCGCGTCGGGGATCTTCGCAACCGGCAGCACGAGATCGACAGCGCCGGTCGCAATTGCGCTCAGCGGCATGCCGTCGAAGCCGGCCTCATCAGGCTCCTGTGCAATGATCAGACCGCCGTTCTCCTTCACTGCCTTCAGCCCGAGAGTGCCGTCGGCGCCGGTTCCCGAAAGGATCACCGCAACGGCCCGTGGGCCGCATTCCTCCGCCAGGGAATGCAGCAGGAAGTCGAAAGGCAGGCGTGCACCGTGAGGGGCCTGAGGCGGTGACAGTCGCAGGGCGCCATCGCTTATGGACAGATAGGTTGCCGGTGGAATGACATAGAGGTGGTCCGGCTCAAGCGGCATTCCATCGGTCGCCTGGCGCACGGCCATCGATGTGTGCCCGGCCAGCAGGTCCACCATCATGCTCTCGTGGGTCGGGTCGAGATGCTGGACCAGAATGAGGGCCATGCCGTTGCCGGCAGGCAGGCCTTCCATGAGCTTGCTGCAGGCCTCCAGGCCACCGGCCGAGGCGCCTATTCCGACAACCGCGAAGTCGTCGACGCCGCGCGGCGGGCCGCGGGCCGCCAGCGTCCGCCGGCTCGATCTGGGTCGCGCAGCCCTTGTCTGTGGCGAACGGGAATGTGGCACGTGCACGGCTTTCAAAGCGCTGGCGATCAGCGGGAACTTCGGTCAATCCTATGGTGGCCGTGTGTTAAGTCCTATGGTGGCCGTGTGTTAAGTTTATCACAGTCTCCTCGTGGCGGAGACGTAGAGTTCATTAATTCTGGGTAACCTATCGGCCGCAGACGGCGCCCTGCCCCCGCGGCCGGTTGAGTACTTTCCGATCCTGTCTTTGTTGATCTTCGTTCGGCTACGTTCAGGTTCGCTGAACAAACATGATTTACGGAGAGTTCATATGGCCTTCCTTTTGCTTCTTGTTGCCGGCATGGCGGCGCTGCTTGCGATGAATGCCGGCTGTTACTTGTGGCTGCGTGCGAACGAAGCGGGCCGCACCCCGCCGGTTCGGCACCTCGCGGCCATCGCAATCCTTGGGTCGGCTCGCCTTGGGTCGGCTCGGCAAAAGTGGCTGCGCGGCAGTCGGTAATGCGTCCATCAAATCGGTTGCGGACCGCGCCGGGCGCCGCGAATTGAACGTCTGACTTTGCGACGAACTGGAGATCCGACAATGCAGCCGGCCCTTAACGCTCCGCTCGACACCATCCGCCCGCGGCCGGGTGCCCCTCGGATCGTTTCTCGCATCGTGTCGCCGATCTTGGCCGACGAGTGGCGAGGGCAGGCGTTTGGCGTCCTGCGTATCGTCTTCGGTTGCATCTGGGCAATTGACGCCGCTTTCAAATGGCAACCGGCATTCCAGACGGGATTCGTCACCTATCTGACCGGCGCGCTCGATGGTCAGCCCGCAATGGTGAAAGCCTGGATCGGGTTCTGGATCGACATCGTCAAGGTCGATCCGCACGTCTTCGCGCTCATCGTCGCTGCCAGCGAAACGGCTCTCGCAATCGCCCTCATCCTCGGTCTACTCAGCAATCTCGCCGATCTCGGCGGCGTTCTGCTCGCACTGGTGATCTGGTCGACCGCCGAGGGTTTCGGCGGACCCTATCAAGCCGGATCGACCGACATCGGCGGCGCGATCATCTATTTCCTTGTCTTCATCGCGCTGTTCCTGTCGCAGTCGGGTCTTTACTTCGGCCTCGACCGACGCCTCACACCGTCGCTCGGTCGATGGGGCTGGCTCGCATCTGGCCCAATCGGGCGCTGATGGCGCGCACATTGGGCGGCGACCAGACGGCGGTCGAAAAGCGACGCGGCTGGCGGGCGCCCTCACGCTCGGGACTTGGCCGACAACGGGCGGCAGCCGGTCGGACCGGTCGGAGTCCACTTAGGTAGTTTCCGAGTTTGACACAGCCCGACGCCGAACAATATGGTTATCGCCGTGGTGCCCCGCATCGGCCGTTGCGATCGATCGAGGCACAAGAAATCGGTGATTGAAATGCCCCGTACCGCTTCAATTGCCAACCTTGGTTCAGAGTTCGACGACTTTCTGTTCGCGCCGATCGGCGAGGAACGAAATGGCATGCCACTGAGTGTCGTCTCAGCTCTGGCACGGTCCGACGTCGACCCGTGGCAAGAGGCCGCCCAATTGGCCCGCTTGCCTGTCGAGGCAGCAACCCAGAGATTAGCCTCTTTGATTACCGCCCTTCCCGAAGCGTCGGGGCCGCGATGGGACCCAGGGACAATTGCCGCCCGCCTGATCGGGCTTCTGCCTCATACGGCGGCCTCCCCGAGCCCGTCGTCGAAGGCTGTGCTCGACGCTGGTGCGGCGAACAGGTCCCAGATCCTGGTCTACGTGATCTTCATGGTGATCACGTTGAGCGTCCAATTGATCGCAGCAAGCCATCAACCACCGGCGCAAGTCGGTGACGGGAATCCGCCAGCGTCCAGCACCCTCTCCACCAACACGCAGACGCCACCCGCGCACCGGTGAAGATCGATCGGACAAGGCAGAAGGGAGATGTCATGACCGAGCAAGAAACGCAGTCGAACTTAAACGGCCAGCTTGAGCAGACGGAGCCACAGCAGGCAACCTCACCGGAGCAGATGGGTCAACAGGAACAGCAAGGGCCCGCAGGCGGGCCGGCCCAGCCCAACCCGCGCCGCGCCGCCGGGCGGCGACCGCTCTTCCGCAGCGACTGATCCGGCGAGAGACCCGTCAGTATTTGCGCCATGTTTCGATCATCCGCGTCGAGCACGCGGTCGAAGACAAGGATGCCGTGCGCGGCTTCGCCGAGACCACCTACGCCGCCAAGTCTTGGAAGCGGGAGGGCCGCGTCTCAGGCCGCATCGAGGCGACGCGGCTCGGTCTCGATATCCGCTACGTCGTCATCAGCATCATGACCGGCGCGGCCGAATGGCTCTATGCCGACCTCTACTGCGCCCGCGGCCAGGCCGAGAACCTGATCAAGCTGCACAAAGCCCAGCTCGCCTCCGACCGCACCAGCTGCCGGGCCGCGACTGTCAACCAGATGCGGCTTTTCCTTCACACCGCCGCTTACTGGCTGATCCTCGCCGTGCGCGACGTCAAGCGCGGCGACGGCAAAGGCTATGCCGGCATCGTCAACGCGCTGTTCTATGCCGACAACTGCGAAATGGTCTACGGCGACGCCCAGGCCGTGCTGGTCAAGATGATCGAGGCGGTGCGCGGGCTGGGGCTGTCGGCGGCGGCCTGAACCGGGTCGACACACAGGAGGAAGAGTTATGCAGATCCAGGTGAGCACCGACCACAATATCGACGGCAACGAGAGGTTCGTGCGTCACGTCGAGGCAGAGTTGAGGACTGCCCTCAGCGGGTTCAATGGCGACATTACGAGGGTCGAAGTCCACTTCAGCGACGAGAATGGCGCGGAGGCGGGCGGCGTCGACAAGCGATGCCTCCTGGAAGTCAGGACTGCCCATCGCCAGCCCGTAGCGCTGGGCCATACCGGCGAAACCCTCGAAAAGGCGCTCGACGGCGCTGCGAAGAAGATGCGGCGGGTGCTCGAGTTGACGCTCGGGCGTTTGCACGATCACAAGGGTGGCGATTCGGTCCGGAAGGAAGAGATTTCCTGAATTACCTCCCGTGGGCGATCACGCGCCACCGGACCTTGGTGCGGCGATCCGTTCTTTCAGTGGCGGCGCATCACGTTCGAATCAAAACTGCACTCGCCGGATAATGAGTAGTTTCCGAATCTTCCGCCGCGGAGACGCGGCGGCTTATGCTCGGGGTGATGAAAGCGCGACGGGAGCGACGCCGCCCGCGCGAGCAACTCGCGGAACCGTTTGCGGCAGTGCCTGTGCCTAACGCGGACTGGCTCGCGGCAGATGAATTGCCCTCTATCTTGGCTCGAGTCCGGGCCAGGGTGGCATTTCAGGCCTCGTCGACGCGACGGAGGAAGCATGACGGACCTGAATAAGGCCGCCAACGGGGCCGCTCTCGACTCGGCAAAGGCTGCGGTTCGGTCTGCATCGCCGCGCCGCGATGCCACACCATCGCCCTACGGGTCGCCGCTCCCTGGTGCCGGCGCCGGCAGCCATCGTCGGGCGAGCGCTTCGATCGACCAGCTGTGCATCAACACCATTCGCGCCCTGTCGATGGATGCCGTGCAACAGGCCAATTCCGGTCACCCAGGCACGCCGATGGCCCTTGCCCCGGTGATCTTCACGCTGTGGCAGCGGTTCCTGCGTTTCGATCCGGCCGACCCGATTTGGCCAAATCGGGACCGCTTCGTGCTGTCCAACGGCCACGCCTCGATGCTCCTCTATGCAATGCTGCATCTCACCGGCACGAGGGCGGTTAATGCAGAATACGAGCGCCTCGACCAGCCGTCGGTCAGCCTGGATGACATCAAGCGCTTCCGCGAGCTGGGCAGCCATTGCCCGGGACATCCTGAATATCGTCTGACGACCGGCGTCGAGACGACCACAGGTCCGCTCGGACAGGGCTGCGCGACCAGCGTCGGCATGGCCATTGCGGAGCGCTGGCTCGCCAAGCACTTCAATCGGTTCGGGTTCGCCCTGTTCGACTATGACGTTTACGCGATGTGCGGCGACGGTGACATGATGGAGGGCGTCACCAGCGAGGCCGCCTCGCTCGCTGGTCACCTCATGCTCGGGAATCTCTGCTGGATCTACGACAGCAACCGCGTCACCATCGAAGGCCATACCGATCTCGCATTCAGTGATGATGTTGCGGCCCGCTTCCTCGCTTATGGCTGGGACGTGCAGAGAGTCGGCGACGCCAATGACACTGGGCGGATCGCGCAGGCTATCGAGGCATTCGGGCGGGTCCACGACGTTCCCACGCTCATCATTATCGAAAGCCATATTGGGTACGGTGCTCCTCACAAGCACGACACCAGCGCCGCGCACGGCGAGCCGCTTGGCGAGGAGGAGGTTCGCCTCGCAAAGCGCAGCTATGGATGGCCGGAGGACGCCAGGTTCCTTGCGCCGGAGGGGGTGCGTGAGCATTTCCATGCCGGCATCGGTCAGCGTGGTCAGCGGCTCCAGGCGGCATGGGCTGTCCGTCTCGAGGCGTACCGCGCAAAGTACCCGGCTCTCGCCGACCAGATCGATCGCATGCAGGCACGCGACCTTCCCGATGGCTGGGAGCTTGCCTTGCCTGACTTTGCCGGCGATTCGAAAGGCCTCGCAACTCGTGATTCGTCCACCCAGGTGCTGAACGCCGTCGCGACCAAATATCCTTGGTTGATTGGCGGCGCGGCAGACCTCGCACCATCCACCAAGACGCGCCTCACATTCGAGGGGGCGGGGGACTTCGAGGCCGAGAAATGGGGCGGTCGCAACCTTCATTTCGGCATTCGCGAGCACGCCATGGGCGCGATCGTGAACGGACTGGCGTTGTCCAAGGTCCGCGCCTACGGCTCCAGCTTTCTCGTATTTTCCGACTACATGAAACCCGCCATCCGGTTGAGCGCGCTGATGGAGCTCCCGGTGATCTTCATCTTCACCCATGATTCCATCGGCTTGGGGCAGGACGGGCCCACGCATCAGCCGATCGAGCAACTCGTCGCGCTACGCGCGATCCCCGGCCTCATCACGTTGCGGCCCGCGGACGCCAACGAGGTAGTCGAGGCGTGGCGTGTGATCGTCGGATTGAAGCACCAACCCGCCTGTCTGGTGTTGACCCGTCAGGCGCTCCCGACATTCGACCGCAAGCGCTATGCGTCGGCCGCTGGTGTCGCGCGTGGCGCCTATGTCATGGCTGATGCTAAGCGCAGCAAGCCAGCCGTGATCCTCATCGGCTCGGGCAGCGAGGTTGCGCTCTGCGCTGACGCCTACCAGACGCTCACGGACGAGGGCATCGCCGCTCGGGTCGTCAGCATGCCGTCGTGGGAGTTGTTCGAGCGACAGGATCAGGCCTATCGCGACAGCGTGCTTCCACCCGACGTCACGGCACGCGTCTCGGTCGAGGCGGGCTCGGTGATCGGCTGGGATCGTTACGTCGGCAGTAACGGAGCGCGGATTGGTATGCACTCCTTCGGCGCCTCGGCCCCGATCACCGACTTGCTGCAGAAATTCGGCTTCACGGCCGAAAAGGTGCTCTCCGCCGCGAAAGAGCAGATCGAGCGGGCTGCGGATAAAGCGGCATGAACCCGCTTGAACCTCGGTGACTGGAAACTGACCGATTGCTTGCACGGCAAGGCGGCAATCGCCAAGGCGAAACTCGCCTGCGCCCGCTACGAGGCTCTGTTTGTCGGGCCCGCGCTGGGAGATCACTGGGCCCAAATCCGGCTCGAAGACGCAGCGCCTTCTGTGGGGCCTCTGCCCGCGTCAAGAGCTTTGTATATAAAGGCACGATGTATGTCTCCGGGCGCTGATCGGCAGCGACGCCGTGGATACGCTCCCGCCTCGACTACGGACGCGTTCCACGACCACTGTGAGGCCGTACGCGGTGTCTTCTATGAGGGCGTGCAGAGAGGTTGCCCACACCTTTGCTCGCTAAGTTGGAGCGCCTTGGCATCTCCTTGAAGGACGTCACGGACGAATTGGTGAGCGAGGCTTCTGCATCAGTCGGCCGCTTCATCTTCGTCTGAAGTGGAATGCCACCAAAAGGCCGAGCCGGATTCGCTAGAGTTCGATTGCATGCTAGGCGAGAAATGAACTGCGGCGAACGCTATCCGCCGCTCCCGGCCTTCCTGCGCCACTGCCTCGATGGCCGCCAGCGATAGACCTCCCATTGCCTTCGACAGCAGTCAACTGCCCGAGGGTCATCAGTCGACGGCCGCCGCGAATGATCAGAACATGACGAAACCCTAGACTAGACACCAGGAGTTTCAATTGCCTGGCCACGGGATCGCGGTAATCGGCCGCAACCGCGATGTCTTTGAAAGCCTTCGGCGAGGAACGAGACCGCGCAGACAGCACGCTGTCGCTCGCCCCACGCTATGCCGGCTCCCTCCAAGAACCTGTTGACGGCGGGGCCGGCCGGTCGCCGGGCGAGCGCGGCTCAGTGCCCTCGGCGCGCGCAGCCCCATCGGACTTGTGCACATAACTTCACGGAAAGTGTCCAAAGTGTCCAATGTGGACAGTTTGGACAGTTTGGACATACACACATGAGTATCTCCCATCTTCCTCCCCCGTGAATGGCTGATTTCCGCCATTCTTGCGTCCGTACATATTCACTCTCCTGGACACCCACGAGGTGTCCACATCTGTCCAGGCTGTCCACTCTCGTGCAACGGAATGGCCGATTTCCACCATTCTTCGTCCCAGGCCACTCTCACGACCCTCCTGCCCCTGGACAGTTTGGACAAACCGCACCTGTCCAGATCGCCATCAGAAGGGCGCCTCGTCGGTTGCCCCGTCGCCACCCCCGGGCACCCCTCGCGGTGGTCGCCGCTGCTCGCGGTCGGCCACTCCGTCGAACTTGTCCTGCCGCTCCTCGCCCCTCGCCGCGCGGTAGAGGCCGCGGCCGACCTGCCGCTCGACGGTGCCGGCGAGGCACATGCGGTCGAGCATCTTGCGGGTGGCGTCTCGGGTCTTGCCGACCGCCTCGGCCACCTGGGCGGCGGTTGCCCACCCGTCGATTTCCCCGAGCGCGTCCAGCGCCTCCTTCCACTCCTCGTTCATGCGGACCTGCGCGGCGTCACCGAGGCGGGTCCACCGGCCGTCGGCGAAGCTCAGCACCCAGTCGACGGGCTCGACGTCGCGACTGCGAGCGGTCAGCACCGTGCGGCCCTCCTGCTTGCCGAGAACAGCGACCGAGTCAGCGGCGCCATTCAGCGCCAGCGTTCCAGAAGACCGAGTCGAGAATGTCGTCGACCTTGCCCTTCTTCGTGTGGTGGACGACGATGATTCCGACGTGCAGCTCGTGGGCCAGCCGGGTGAGCGCGACGATGTTCTCGTAGTCGATGCTGTACGCCGAGGCGCCTCGGGGGATGGTGGCGGGCCGGATGAGCTGCAGCGTGTCGATCACGACCAGCCGGGCATTCGGCACCGACTTCTTCCACTGGCGTATCTGCGACTCTAGTCCGTCCCCGATGCGCTTCGTCTCGAAGGCAACGCTGAACTGCGCCGGCAGGGGCGCATCCCCCAGGAGCTGGCGCGTTCGCCGCTGCATGCGCTCCGGGCCGTCCTCAAGCGCGAGCAGCAGCACGTCGCCCTGCTTGCACCCGATTTCACCGAGCGCATACCCACCACAGGCGACTGCCAGTGCGACGTCGAGTGCCAGCCAGGACTTGCCCGACTTCGGACGCCCAGCGAGCAGCATGCCACCGACCGGGATCAGGCCGGGCACGATCTCGTCGATGGGCGGAAATTTCGCGGCGTCGATCTCGGGGCCCGTCATGATGGCCAGTGGCGGGGCGCTGCCGGCAGGTCGCGGTGCCGTCGCGAAGTCGATCCTGCCGCTTGTCGTGCACGCGCGCAGCCACTGGAGCGCATCGGGCCGATACTCGATCTCGGCCGGGTATCCCGACGCCCGGTTCCCGGTCACGCGGACGAGCGTCGTGCCGCTGATCACCTCCAGCGCAGGCTCGCCGCCGCCGGCAGCAACCGCCTCGGCGTCAACGGCCATCTTGTCCGAGAACGGCCTCGTGCCGCGCGCCACGACCAGCACGGATCGGCCGTCGGTGCTCCCCTCGGTGTACGAGTCCAGCGTCTCGACCACGTCGGCCGCCCACTCGGCAAGCTGGCCGTCGACCCTGACGCAGTTGCTCAGCCTCGTGAAGACCAGGTCGCCGCCCAGGCCCGCGGGGATCAGGGCGACACCGTCGGCGCCGCGAGTCCGCTCGGCGAGCGCCACGGCGTCGTCGTACGTTGACCAGGCGACCGGCGACTGCCAGCGGGCGTTCTGCTTGCCGTCCGGTCCAAGCGGGACGTCGACGCCACGCTCGGTCTTCACCGGCATCCAGTGTCTGGCATCACGAAGCATCTGCGGGATGTTCTCCATCCCGCCCAGCGTGGCGGCCTCGGCCGCCGTGGCGTCGGTGGACTCAGTCATGGCCCGCCGCCTCCACGACTACATCGTAGCCGCCGGGGCCGAGGAGTCCCTCGGACGCCGGCTTCAGCCGGCCGAGCTTGATCGCGGGCGGCAGGGCCGATGCGTCGATCCCCTCTGGCGCTATGAAGCTGATGGCGATGTCCTTCCCCCACCCGACATCCGGCCCGCCATAGCGGAGCTGCCTGACACGCTCGACCCAGGCGAGGAAGTTCCGCGGTTCGGTATCTATCAGGATACCCCGGCCTTCCGTCTCCGCGATCCTCCAGGCCAGCGTGGCGTTGACCGACGGGTGCTGTTCGCAGCCGCTTATGACGATGAGGTTCGCGCTCATGAGTAGGGCGTCGAGCGTCGGCCGGTCGAAGCCATCGGGGCCGTCATCCGGCAACCCCATCATCTGTCGGGTGCCCGAGCCGTCGTCGAGCAGGCAGAAGGTGCGTGCCGGGATGGGCTCGACTTTGCCGGGATAGGCGATGGTGAACTGGACATCGAAGTCAACGAGCAACTCGAACAGCACGCGCTGTGCGAGCGGCATCGCGTGGCCGGTCATCTTGAGTACGGCGGTGGCATCCGCGGGTCGAATGATCTTCATGTTCCTTCTCCCTTTCAGTGTCGCGCCACCCCGGGCTCGGGGAGAACCCGGGATGGCGCTGTGCCGCGCGCCTATTGGGCAGGACGCTTGGCGTTGGGAAAAAGGAATGTCCCCGATGGTGACGGCGCCTGCCCGGCGCCCGCGGTGCAGTAGGTGGTAACGGCTATGCTTCCTCGCCAAAGATTTGCGAAGAACTTCTCGCGGCGAACCTGGCCGCGACCCAGTCCTCGACCTCCGCTTTCAGCCACAGCGGCGTTCGGTTGACGTACGCCGGTCGCGGAAAGCTGGGGTCGGACCGGCGGAGTTCATCGAGCGCCGAGCGCTTGATCTTCAGCAGGTCCATGATGTCGTGGCGGCGGTAGATTTGCATTCGCTCAATATACGACCGGCTACCACTCACGAACTGCGCGGGACGGCCCAAAACGGCCCTCGGCGGCCGGCACAGAACGGCGGAAAACCGCCATTCCACCAGTCGCCATCGGAACATTACCAAAAGTTAATAATCCGAAACGCCCAATTGCGTCACTTCGTCGCAATTGACACGCGGCCAGAATCGTGACCGCAGAACTCGGCCCAGGCGCTCATGAGGGCGCGGCGTTTCTCGATCAATTCGCCGCGGCGATACGCGCGCTCTACCCTGGATGCGACGACGTGGGCGAGCGCCATCTCCACGACTCGGTCTGGATAGTCGGTCGCCTCGGACGCCCAGTCGCGGAAGGCCGAGCGGGCCACGCCGTGCGTGGTGCAGCCGGGCGCCAGGCCGCGGACGCACATCAACAAGGCCATCTTGACTCAAACGGCGCCCGCCGGTGCCAGCGAAGACGATGCCACCAGGCGCACCGCGCGGCATGGCCTCTAGGATCGCCATCGCGTGGTCGGACAGCGGAACCGTGTGCACTCGGCTGCCCTTCATGCGCTCGGCTGGGATCACCCAGAGACGCTCGGCGTCCACCTCGCTCCAGGTCATGCCGAGCACCTCGCCCGTGCGTGCCGCGGTGAGCACGCAGAACTCGGTCGCCCGCGCCGACGTGCTGGTGAGCGCGCGAAGCCTGGCCATGAACGCCGGCACGTCCTGCCACGGGATCGTCGCGTGGTGCCTGATGCTTCGGCCACCGACCTGCGGGAGCAGCTCCCGGACCCGACTCGGGTCCGCTGGATCGTCGGTGCGCAGGCCGAGGGCACGGGCGGCCCTGAATATACGACTGAGCCTGTTGAGGGTTCGCTCGGCCGTCTCCGTCTTCGTCGTCCAGATCGGCTGCAGGGCGCGCACCACGTCGGCGGTGGCCACCTGATCGACGGCCAGGTCGCCCATCGTCGGCCACGCGTACATTGTCAGCGTGCTCCTCCACTGCGCGACGTGCTTGCTATTTCGCCAGCCGGGCTCCCACCGGCTTATCTGCTCCTCGGCGAACGCGCGCATCGTCGGCGCGCTCGACGGCGCTCTTGCCCGTCGCTCCTGCCGGCGGACCCCGCGCGGGTCGCCACCGGCACGTATGATTGAGCGCAGCCGCTCGGCCTCCACGCGCGCATCGGCGAGTGACACGTCGGCGGCGCTGCCCAGGCCCATCTCGTGGCTGACGTGGTCGCGCTGATACCTGAACACCCAGCTCCGCGTTCCCCGCGGCGTCACGAGCAGGTGCAAGTTGCCACCGTCGGTGTATCGTCCGGGGCCGGCCGTCTCCACCCGTCAACTCGTCAGTCTCGGCATGCGGTCACCTCCCGATGTGGTCACCCCCCCCCCGCGTGGTATCAATTACCACATCGCGTCGTGGCTCACCACGGTATTCCGCGGTACGGGGCGGCACTCCATTGGCGCCATTGGCGACGCTCGCCCACTATGCCACTGATCTTGCAGGAGAAATCTGGCCGAAGTCCGCCACTCGTCGGGTGCCCGGGCGTGGTATCTGGCGGAGGGAGGGGGATTCGAACCCCCGTTACGGTTGCCCGTAAACACGCTTTCCAAGCGTGCGCCTTCAGCCACTCGGCCACCCCTCCGGGAGGGCGCCAGCCAAGGGCGCCTGTCGGCTTTCGCGCGCACTATAGTCGCGACAAGCCGCCACGCAAGGCGTCCGCGGCGGGACTTTGCGGCCCGGCGGACCGGGGCCCGGGCGGCCGCTGCGCGGGTCAGCGGGCCCAGGCCAAGGCGCATCGGAGCAATCACGCCCTTGTCGCCGGGAGTTGACCTCGCTAACGGTTGCAGGCGGCAGTTCGCAACCTTATTTCACGGCGTCTTCGGAACGACGCCGTTTTCTCGCAAGGCGGCCGACGGCATGTTTGGTTTCTTTTCGCGTTTCGTCGGCCTGTGGCTGATCGCCGGCGCCCTGGTGGCGCTGGTCGTCGACGCCACCAAGAGCATCGCCGCGTCGTCCCTGACCGTCACGCCCCTCGGCCTCGCCTGGGCCAACATCAACCAAGCGTCGCTGATGGCGGTGCAGCGTTTCTTCCAGCAGCAGGTCGAGGCCTATATCGGCCACTGGCTGTGGGATCCGGTGATCCAGTGGATCCTGCTGCTGCCGACCTGGGCGATCCTGGGAGCGGCCGGCTTCCTGCTGACCTATCTCGGGCGCCGGCGATCGCGCAAGGCCGCATTTGGCCAGGACCGGGGACGCGCGTGACGAATCACCAGCACCGGCCGGCGGGCCGGGAAGGAGGACTGCCATGAACATCCTTGACCTGTTGGGACGCAAATCGGCCATGCCGACGGCAGCCGAGGCGCTGCCCGGCCGCGATGCACCGATCCCCACCGCCGAGAGCCATTTCGTCAATCGCCACCCGCTCAAGGGGCCCTATCCCGCGGGCAGCCAGGTGGCGCTCTTCGGTCTCGGCTGCTTCTGGGGGGCGGAACGCGCCTTGTGGAAGATCCCCGGCGTCTGGGTTACCGCGGTCGGCTATGCCGGCGGCGCGACGCCCAATCCCACCTACCAGGAGGTGTGCACCGGCCGCACCGGCCACGCGGAAGTGGTGCAGGTGGTCTTCGATCCGAAGCAAGTCAGCTACGAGGCGCTGGTCAAGGCGTTCTTCGAGGCCCACGACCCGACCCAGGGCATGCGCCAGGGCAACGACATCGGAACGCAATACCGCTCGGCCATCTATGTCGCCGATGCGGACCAGCGCCGCATCGCCGACGCCGCGAAAGACGCCTATGGCAAGGCCCTCAAGGCGAAAGGCTACGGCCCGGTGACCACAGAGATCGCCGACCGGGGCGAATTCTACTTCGCCGAGGACTATCACCAGCAGTATCTGGCCAAGAATCCGGACGGTTATTGCGGCCTCGGCGGCACCGGCGTGGCGTGCCCGGTGGGGCTGGGAGTCGCGGCACATTGACCCCCTGACAGCGGCTCGACCGATGGATGCTCCTGTGCATAATGCGCCGCCGGCAGAAGGACTCTACGTGCCGGATCAAATCCAGAAAGACGAAGACGTTGCGGCGGCGCTTCTGCGCCTGGCCGGAGACGATCTCGCCATGGCGCGGCGCGAACTGACGGGCGAGGGTCCGCACGGGATCCGCATCCACAGTGCGCGCCAGCGGTTGAAACGGGTGCGCACGGTGCTGCGCGCGTTCGAGGCCGCACCGGGCGAGGCGGCGCGGACGGCGCGCCGGTCGCTGACGACAATCGCACGCATGCTCGCCGACGCCCGCGATGCCGATGTGGTGGCGGCGAGCGCGCAGGAGCTTGCCGCGACGACCCCGCGCGCGGTGGAACTCGGCTTCGACCGCATCGCGGCGACGCTCGAACAGGAAGCCATCCGCGCCCACCAGGAAAAGCCGCCGATCGACAGGATCGACCGGCTGCTCGCCACGCTGGCCGACGACATCACGGCGCTCAAGGACGATTCGCTCGACAGCCAATCGCTGCTCGACGAAGGATTCGAGAGCGCCTATCGCCGCGGGCGCCGGTGGATGCGCCGGGCACGCGCGAGCCTGGCGACGCCCGATCTGCACAGCTGGCGCAAGAACGCCAAGGACCTCTGGCACCTCACCTGGCTGGCGCGCAAGCGCATCAGCCGCAAGGGGCAGAAGCTGGAGCCGGTTCTCGAGCGGCTGTCGAGCCTGCTCGGCCTCGACCATGATCATGCGGTGCTGGCCGAGAAGCTCGCCCTGTCGCCGACCGGCGATCTGGCGCTGATGGCGCAACTGGCGCTGATCGCCGACCGGCGGCGCGAACTCGAGGCGGAAGCCTTCGAGCTCGGCGACGGTGTCTACGGCGAATCACCCAAGGCCTTCGTGCGCGGCCTGACGCTGCGCTGAGGCAATCCGGCTGACCTGGCCCCAGAGCCTTCCATAGTCAGATGGAACCATTCCGACGGAGCGATTTTGCGACAGGATCAAGCCGGCGGGCGAAGGTCGTACTGGCGGTACGGCCGAGCCCGACGACGACGATCATGGTGCAAAAGCGCCCGTCCCTTCGGGTTTCCGGCCGGCGGGCGCCCGACGCGCCGGCCGAGAAACGGAATTGATCCCATCTGACTGTGAAAGGCTCTAGTTGGCCGCCGTTGCCGGCCGCGGCTCCGGCACCGGAATGCCGGCCGTCAGAGCCACGCCGCCCGGCCCCTCGGTCAACACCGCGGCGCAGGCCGCCGGCAGATCGGCGAGCGTCTTTTCCGGCGGCGGCGGTTTCGGCTTGGGCGGGTGCTTGGGCGGCGGCGGGGGCGGCTGGAACCACGAGGCGAGCTCCTTGCCGCAGCCGTCGCCGGGCGGCGGCGGCTCCTGGGCGAGGCAGCCGGAAACGCCCGGCGGACAGACCAGGCGCACATGGATATGGTCGTCGTGGCCGTACCAGGGGCGGACCTTCCTCAGCCAGGCGCGGTCGGTGCCGGCGGTATCGCACAGCTGCTGCTTGATCGCGGGGCTGGCGAAGATGCGCTCTACTTCCGGAAAGGAGGCGGCACGCTTCAACAGCTGCGTCTCGGCAGCGGACCATTTGCGCGGGTCGAGGGTGAGCCGCTTGCCCTTGATCAGGACCGACTGGGCGCCCTTGGTCTCGCGTTCCTGGGGCGTCATGACGTGGTCGGGCATCGGCTCCAGCCAGATATCCACGTCGAGGCCGATCTGATGGCTGGCATGGCCGGTGATCATCGGTCCGCCGCGCGGCTGCGACATGTCGCCGATGAGGATGCCGTTCCAGCCGCCATGGCTGGCGACGTCCGCCGACAGCGCCTCGATATAATTGACGAGCTCCGGCTGGCCCCAGTTGCGGTTGCGCGACAGGCGCATCACCTGCCAGTGCGGCCCGTCGATGGGCAGCGCCTCGCCGCCGGCCATGCAGCCATTGGCGTAGGAGCCGATCGGCCGCGGCTTGTCGGGCGACGGTACTTCGACCTTGCTGAACAGCACCTTGGCCGGCGTCCGGGCGGAAAGCGGCGCCGCATGAGCGCCGGCGGCCGCCACGGCGGCAGCGGCAAGAACCAGAGTGAGCGTTACGGCGCGCATGGCCATGTCTTCCGAGAGGCTCGGCGAAAGGCGTTAACGGACAGCTAACCCTCCGTCCCGTTGTCTCGACCGATTATGGCGGCCGCACGGCGGCCGACAAGCGACCCAGGTCACAGGGCCCATCACATTTCCTGACCTGGCTGCAAGCCGGTTGCGATCTCACGGGCCCGGCGGATCGAAGGGCAGACCGACGTAGTTCTCGGCAAGCGAGGCCATGGCGGCTGCGGAGCCGGTGACGTAGTCGAGCTCGGCCACCTGCCGGCGACGGTCGAAGGCAGGCGCCGCTGGGTCGGCATGGAGGAGCGTGGTCATCCACCAGGAGAAGCGCTGCGCCTTCCACACGCGGCGCAGGCAGCGCGCCGAATAGGCGGCGAGCAGGCGTTCATCGCCATCGCGATAGAAGGCGGTCAGCGCCTCGTGGAGATAGCGCACGTCGGCGACGGCGAGGTTCATGCCCTTGGCGCCGGTCGGCGGCACGATATGGGCCGAATCGCCGGCGAGATACAGCCGGCCATGCTGCATCGGCTCGGTGACGAAGCTGCGCATGGGCGTGATGCCCTTCTGCAGGATCGGCCCTTCGGCGATGCGGAAACCGCCGTCGGTGAGTGCGGTGCGCTTGTGCAGGGTCTCCCAGATGCGCTCATCGGACCAGTTGCCGATGTCCTCGTTGGGCGCGACCTGGAGATAATAGCGCTGCAGCGTCGGCGAGCGCGTGGAGAGCAGCGCGAATCCCTCGTCCGTGTGGGTGTAGATCAGCTCGGGCGAGGCGGGGGCCGATTCCGCCAGGATGCCGAGCCAGGCAAAGGGATAGATGCGGTCGAAGAAGGACAGCACGCCATCGGGAATGGACGGCCGGCAGATGCCGTGAAAGCCGTCGCAGCCGGCGATGAAATCGCAGCGGATCTCTTGCATCGCTCCATCGTGACGGAAGGTGATGCGCGGGCTGGCGCCGTCAACGTCGTGGACCCGTACTTCGCTCACCTCGAAATGGATCGTCCCGCCGGCGGCAAGGCGCGCGGCGATGATGTCCTTCACCACCTCCTGCTGGCCGTAGACGGTGATCTCACGGCCGCCGGTGAACGAGGGAAAGTCGATGCGGTGACCGCGGCCCTGGAAGCGGAACTCGATGCCGGCATGAATCTGCCCCTCGGCCTGCATCCGCGTCCCGAGGCCGGCGTCGTTGAGCATGTCGACGGCGCCCTGTTCGAGCACGCCGGCGCGCACGCGGTTCTCGACGTAATCGCGACTGCGGTCCTCCAGCACGATCAACTCAATCCCGGCTTGTGCCAGGAGGTGGAGAGGAGCAGGCCCGCCGGGCCTGCTCCGATGATCCCGACCTGGGTTCGCGTCGTCATCAGAACGGATAGTGCATCGGCTCCGTCTGGATCGTGATCCAGCGCAGCTCGGTGAACTCGTCGATGGCCGCCTTGCCGCCGAAGCGGCCATAGCCGCTCGCCTTGGTGCCGCCGAAGGGCATCTGCGCCTCGTCGTGAACGGTCGGGCCATTGATGTGGCAGATGCCCGATTCGATGCGCTTGGCGACCTTGAGCGCCCGGGCGATGTCCTTGGAGTAGACAGCCGAGGAAAGCCCATATTCGGTATCGTTGGCCACTTTGATGGCCTCTTCGTCGCCGTTGACGCGGATGACGCTGACCACCGGGCCGAAGGACTCCTCTTCATACAGGCGCATGGCCGGCGTGACGCCGTCGACCACCGTCGCCTGCATGATGGCCGTGTCGCTGGGACCGCCGGAGAGCACCTTGGCCCCTTTGGCAACGGCGTCCCTGATGAGATCGCCGACGCGGGCGGCGGCTTCCGCGGTGATGCACGAGCCGAGCACCACAGGCCCACGCGGATCGCCGGCCGGCAGGCCGCTCGCCTTGGCGGCGAACTTGGCGAGGAAGGCATCGGCGACGCGGTTGTCGACAACGATCTTCTCCGTCGACATGCAGATCTGGCCGGCATTGGCAAAGGCGCCGAAGGCGGCGGCGTTGACCGCCTCGTCGATATCGGCGTCGTCGAGAATGATGAGCGGCGCCTTGCCGCCGAGCTCGAGCAGCACCGGCTTCAGATAGCGGCCGGCGGTCTCGGCGATGATGCGGCCGATGCGGGTGGCGCCGGTGAAGTTGATGCGGCGAACCTGGGGATGGGCGATGAGCGCCTCGACCACCTGGGCAGCGTCTTCGGGCGCGTTGCTGACCAGGTTGATGGTGCCTTTCGGCAGGCCCGCCTCGCGGAAGGCCTCGACGATGAGGGCATGGGTGCGCGGGCAGCGCTCGGACGACTTGAAGACGACCGTGTTGCCGCAGGCGAGCGGCATGGCGATCGAGCGCACGCCGAGGATGATCGGCGCGTTCCACGGGGCGATGGCGAGGATGACGCCGACCGGCTGGCGGATGGCAAAGGCCATCATGCCCGGCCGGTTGGAGGGGATGACCTCGCCGGTGATCTGGGTGGTCATGGATGCCGCCTCGCGGATCATGTCGGCGGCGAGCCCGACGTTGAAATGCGACCAGTGGGCCGGGCTGCCGGTCTCGGCGACCACCGCGGCGGCGAATTCGTCGGCCTTCGACTGAAGGATGTCGGCGGCTTTCATGAGGATGCGGCGGCGGTCGCCGGGCATGATCGCCGACCATTCGCCGAAGGCCGCGGCGGCGGCATCGGCGGCGTGGGTGGCATCGCTCACCGACGCCGCGGCGGCGCGGGTGGCGACGGCGCCGGTGACCGGGTCGATCCGGTCGAAGGTGCGGTCTCCGCCGGCGGCGACTTCGCGGTCGGCAATGATCAGCCTGGTTTGAAACATGGGATTCCCCTCCATTCTCGCGGCCCCTGCCGACGGCAGAGCCGCCGGGGAGGTCGACATCGGTACCCTTGCGGACGTTTCTTCGGGCGTCGCCTCGAGTTCTTCTTCCCAGTCGCCATCGGCGGCATCGGGCGGCGGCAGGCGATGGTCCGTGTCCGTATCGTCGATCAGCATCGGCTCATGAATGCCGCCGACGCCGAGATAGGCCTCGCGGACGGCCGGGTCGGCGGAAAGATCGCTGGCGATGCCGTGACCGACGATGCGGCCAGTCTCGATCAGATAGCCGCGATCGGCAATGCGCAGGCTCTGCTTGGCGTTCTGCTCGACCAGCAGG
Source organism: uncultured Alphaproteobacteria bacterium (assembly GCA_963732845.1). GTDB lineage: Bacteria > Pseudomonadota > Alphaproteobacteria > Rhizobiales > Kaistiaceae > CAVSRC01. The sequence continues at coordinate 19,986 of CAVTBE010000018.1, forward strand.
ATGCCGACGCCGCTCTTGCGCACGGCGGTGAGCGATTCGAACAGCTCGTGGGCAAGCAGCGGCGACAGGCCGAGCGAGGGCTCGTCGAGCAGCAGGAATTCCGGCGCCGACATCATGGCGCGGCCGATCGCCACCATCTGCTGTTCGCCGCCGCTCATGGTGCGCGCCGGCTGGGCGAAGCGCTCCTTGAGCCGCGGGAAGAGCTCCAGAACGCGCTCGAGATTGCGACGGGCGCTGTGGCGGGCGCGGCGGGCATAGGCGCCGAGTGCCAGGTTCTCGCGCACGGTGAGGTCGGCGAAGATGCCACGCCCCTCCGGCACCAAGGCGATGCCGGCCTCGACGATCTCGTGCGGCGGCAGGAGGCCAAGTTCGCGGCTGCCGAGCGTCACCGTGCCGCCGGGAAGCAGCGGCACCAGACCGGCGATGACGCGCAGAAGCGTGCTTTTTCCCGCGCCGTTGGCGCCGAGGATGACCACGATCTCGCCGCCGTCGATGGCGATATCGACGTCGGCAAGCGCCATGTGCTTGCCGTAGGCGGCGGCGGCGTTGGAGACCCTAAGCAACGGCATCTCCGATATAGGCGGCGATCACCTCGCGATCGGACAGAACGGCCTGCGGCGTGCCGTCGGCGATCTTCTGGCCGGCATTCATCACCACGCAGCGGTCGCAGAGCGAGCGGATGGCGTCCATGACATGCTCGACCAGAATGACGGTCAGGCCCTCCTCGCGCAGCGAGCGGATCAGCGCGACGCCGATGCCGAGCTCGCGCGGATTGAGGCCGGCGAGCCACTCGTCGAGCAGTAGAATGCGCGGTTCGAGCGCCAAAGCGCGGGCAAGCTCCAGCCGCTTCTGGTCGATATAGGTCAGTTGCCCGGCGGGAACATCGATGCGGTTGGCCAGGCCGACGCGCCCGAGCAGTGCCTCGGCGCGCTTGCGCGCCGCCTGCCCCCACAGGGGATTGTGGCGGAAGGCAAGGCCGGCAATGACATTGTCGCGGCAGTTCATCGATTCCAGCACGCGCACGAGCTGGAAGGTGCGGGCGATGCCGAGGCGGGCGATGGCGTTGGCCGGCAGGCCGGAAATATCCCGTCCGCCAAGGCGGATCTCGCCGCCGTCGGGCTTGAGCGCGCCGGAGATGAGGTTGAGCGCCGTCGTCTTGCCGGAGCCGTTCGGCCCGATGAGGCCGACGATCTCGCCCTCGTTGACGCTCATGGTGAGGTTGCTGACGGCGACGAGGCCGCCGAAGGTCTTGGTGAGCCGGTCGATCTCGAGCAGCGCTCCGCCATCAATTGCCTGCGGGCGCTCGGTTGCGCGCATGGGCACCAGCGCCCGCAGGCCTCCCCCCTTCCAACGGTCGGCCAGGCCGATGACGCCGTTGGGCAGGAAATAGACGATGACGATGAAGACGACGCCCAGCACGATGTTGAAGTGGTTGGGGAAGTTGACGGCAATCGTCTCGAGCAGGATGGAGAGCGGGATGACGCCGAAGAGCGGCCCGTAGAGGCGCCCGGTGCCGCCGAGCAGCGCCATGATGACCACCTGGAAGGAGAGCATCGGATTGAAGGCGAGCGCCGGGTCGATATAGGTGTAGCGCGGCGCCATGATGGCGCCGGTGGCGCTCATGAAGGCGGCGCTGACGGCGAAGAGCACCAGCTTGGCGGCGGTGGTGTTGATGGCGACGTGACGGGCGACGGTCTCGTCATTGCCGATGACGTTGAGGGCCAGCCCGAGACGCGAGCGGCCGACCAGCCAGCCGACCAGAAAGACCAGAACGGCGAGCGCCAGAAGCTCCCAGAAGATCTGCTCCTGACCGATGTCGAGGAAGATGTAGCGGCCGACGGTGTGCGACACCTTGATCTCGTACCAGGCGACGAGCTGGCGGATGAGCTCGGCCAGACCGAAGGTGAAGATGACGAAGAAGATGCCGCGGAGCCTCAGCGTTGACAGCCCGACGATGAGCGCGACGGCGACGCCGACGAGCGCCGCGACGGCGATGACGGCATAAAGCGGCATCGCGTCGGAGAGCACCGCCATGGTGTAGGCGCCGATGCCGAAGAAGGCGGCGGTGGCCAGCGAGATGTAGCGCGTCGGGCCGGAGAACAGCGTCCACGCTGTCGCCAGCACCACGAACTGCAGCAGGTTGATGCCGAACGAGATGTAGTAGCCGTTGCCGAAGAACGGGAAGGCCGCCAGCACGGCGACCGCTGCGACCAGTGACGGCACCTGCCAGAGACGCTGCGCGGTCACGCCGAATGTCCGAACAGCCCTGTCGGCCGGATGAGCAGCACGGCGAGGAAGATGGCGAAATTGGCGGCGAGCGTCAGGCCGGGATCGACCAGTCGCGCCACGGCGATCTCGGCGAGGCCGAGGATCACGCCGGCAAGCAGGGTGCCGAGCAGGTTGCCGGCGCCGCCGAGGATGACCACGACCAGCGCCTTCATGGTGAAGATGACGCCGCCGGAAACGCTGAAGGTGAGGAACATCGACACCAGCGCCCCGCCCGCCGCGCACAGCGCCCCGCCGGCGGCAAAGGCGAGGCCCGAGACACGGGTGACGTCGATGGCGACCAGACGCGCGCAGCGCGGATCGACGGCGACGGCCCTGACCGCGCTGCCGAAGCGGGTGTGGGTCAGGAAGACATAGAGGCCGATGCCGATCACCAGAGCGAAGGCGGCGGCGACCAGCCGGTTGGCCGGCACCGTCAGGCCGAGGATGTCGGCGGGAACGGAGAGATAGGCGTAGCTGTAGAGCTGGTTGCCGAAGACGGCGAGCCCGATGCCCTGGAGGACGAAGAGCAGGCCGAAGGTGAACAGGATGGAATCGGCCTCGAGCTGCTCGCGATGCTTGGCCCGGCGGACCAGCGGCATCAGCAGCAGCTCGTAGACCAGCCAGTTCGCCACGAAGGCGACCGGCACGATGACGATGAGCCCGACGAGTGGGCTCACCGCATGGGCGGCGTAGAGCCACCAGGCCGCGAAAGAGCCGGCAAGAAGGAATTCGCCGTAGGCAAGGTTCATGATGCGCGCGACGCCGTACTGGAGCGTGAGCCCCAGTGCGACCATCGCGTACATGCCTCCGAGAATGAATCCGGAGACGATGATGTCTACGGCAATCATGACACTCGTTCTGTAGGTGTGCTGGCAAGCATCGGTTGTCTTGCACCCTCTCCCCCCTTGCGGGGGAGTCGACGAAGCTTACGGCGCGCAACGCGCGACGTTAGCGAAGCCAGAGAGGGGTATCGCCACAGCCGTGCCCAGACCCCTCTCCCTTCGCACCTAAGCTCGCTCTGCTCGCCAAGGCGCGAAGCCCTCCCCCGCAAGGGGGGAGGGGTGGGGTCGGATCGTCCGGTCTGGCCGAGCGACATGCGTCGTCGGGCCGCTACTTCGCGGCCTTCCAGGCCGGCTTGGGCACGATCAGCTCGTGCGTCGGCCCCATCGAGGCCGGCGCCAGGCCGTAGAACTCGCCGTTCTGCCACTGACCGGCCCACCAGACCTGGGTGTTGACGTTGTGGTCGAGCTTGATCGTGCCGGCCACGGTGTCGAACGTGCCGCTCTGCAGCTCCTTGATGATCGCCGGCCGGTCGATCTTGCCGACGCGCTCGATCGCCTGCTGCAGCATCTGCAGGCTGGCATAGGTCACCGGGCTCGCCCAGCGGTCCGGCTCCTGGCCGGTCACTTCCATATGGCGCTTGGCATAGGTCTGGTACTTGGGATCGTCCGGGTTGACGCCGCCGACGCCAAGCACGCCCTCTTCATTGCCCTTCATGATCTGGTCGCGATAGACTGGAAAGGCGGTGCCGACGGCGGTGTAGAAGACGGGAGGATTGTACTGCAGCGCCACTGCCGTGCCCGACAGGCCGAAGGTGTCCGGTGGATAGGAGAAGGCGACGAAGGTGTCGGCGCCCGAGCCCTTGGCCTGGTTGATGAGCTGCGAGAAGTCCTGGGTGGTGATCGGATAGCTCTCGTCCATGACCAGCTGGAAGCCGGCCTTGGCCAGTGCCGGACGCGCGGCGTTGGCCAGTTCGACGCCGAAGGCGTCGGCGACGCTGACCATGGCGATCTTGTTGTTGATCTTGCCGGCCTTGAGGGCCTTGTCGAGAACCTCGACCAGCGAATCGGCGCCCATGGTCGAGGTGCCGAGCATCCAGAACGAATTCGGCCAGCGCTTGGTCAGCTCGTAGGCATGGTCGGTGGCGCAGGTCGCGCAGATCTGCGGATAGCCGTATTTGGCGAAGGTCGGGCCGACGGCGAGGTTCATGCCGGTGCCCCAGGGCGCCAGCAGGATGTCGACCTTGTCCTGGTTGACGAGGCGCTCGATCGCCTTGATCAGCTCTTCGTTGCTGGACTGGTCGTCATAGGCGACCACCTCGATGGGCACGCGCTTGTCGCCGAGCTTGATGCCGCCGGCAGCCTCGATGTCGTGGAACCACAGCTTGTAGTTGGGCACTGTGGTGATGCTGGCGCCCGCGGCGTTGGGGCCGGACAGCGAGACGGCGTAGCCGATCTTGATCTTGTCCTGGGCCTGCGCGCCACCGGCGATGAGCAGACCGGCGGCGAGGCCGGCCGCAATCGTCCCTGCGAGTTTCTTCATCAGATTTCCCTCCCCTTGGCGCTGTCGGCGACCGTTCCTCCCGGACCGCCGTCAGCTGGCTCGTCAAATGTGCCGGACGGGACCCTCTCCCGTCGCGTATTTCGTTTGGCTCCAAACTAATATCAGGCGAGCCCTCCGAACATTGTTCGGTATGCGAACTTGTGTTCGTTATTCGACCATTGTCTGCGAGCCGCTCGTGGGAGTCAACGACCCCGCTTATGCAATCGCGGGAATGTGTCGGCCGCCAGCGGTCAGCGCAGCAGATGCGGCAGGGTCAGCGAGATGGCCGGGAAGAGGACGAGCAGCGTCACCCGGACGATCTCCGACAGGAAGAAGGGGATAACCCCCTTGAAGGTCTCGCGCATGGGCACGTCCGGCGCCAGCGAATTGATGATGAAAACGTTGAGGCCGACGGGCGGCGTGATCAGGCCAAGCTCGACCACGACCAGCGCGATGATGCCGAACCAGATCTTCACATCGTCCACCGACAGGCCGAAATCGAGGCCGGAGACCATCGGCCAGAAGAAGGGGATGGCCAGGATGATCATCGACAGGCTGTCCATGAGCATGCCGAGCACGATGAAGATCAGGATGATGATCACCATGATCGCCAGCGGCGGCAGGCCGCTGTTCTGCAGCAGCTCGGCGGCCGCCTGGGGGACGCCGGCGCGCGCCATGAAGATCGACAGCAGCGCCGCGCCGAGCAGGATCAGATAGATCATGCCGGTGGTGCGCGCCGTCTCGAGCAGGGCCTCGATGGTGGCGCGCCGGGTCAGCCGCCGGCGGCCGAAGCCATAGAGGGCGACCAGGAAGACACCGATGGCACCGGCCGGCGTCGGATTGTAGAGGCCGCCATATATGCCGCCGATGACGATGACGAAAATGACCAGGATCGGCACCATGCCGAGGGTCGCGGAGATGAACTCGTCGCGCGAAACGGTCTCGCCCTTGGGGCCGGCACCCGGAACCAGGCGCACATAGATCGCCACGGTGAGCAGGAACATGCCGACGGCGAGCAGGCCCGGCACCAGCGCCGCCTCGAACAGGGTGACGATGTTGGTCTCGACGATGATGGCGTAGACGATGAGGACGACCGAGGGCGGGATGAGGATGCCGAGCGTGCCGCCGGCGGCAATCGTGCCGGTGGCCAGCGACGGCGCGTATTTGTAGCGCCGGAGTTCCGGCAGGGCGACGATGCCCATGGTCGAGGCGGTCGCCGTGGACGAGCCGCACACCGCGCCGAAGCCGCCGCAGGCGGCGACCGCGGCCATGGCGACGCCGCCGCGAAAGCGCCCGAACCAGGCGTCGGCGCCGCGGAAGAGATCGCGGCTGAGGCCGCAGCGCGCCGCCAGGGAGCCCATGAGAATGAACATGGGCAGCACCGACAGGTCGTAATTGGCGAATTGCGAGTAGGCGAGATCCTTGAGCTGGTAGAGGACGACGTCCGGTCCGGATTCGATGGCCGCGCCGACGGCGCCGACCAGGATCATGGTGTAGGCGATCGGCACCCGGATGACGATCAGCGCCAGAAGCGCGATCAGCCCGGCAAGGCCGATGAGAAACGTTGCCTCCATCCCTCCCCCCGTTTCGCCGTCTAGCCGGCCGATGCCGGGTGGAGGGTGCCGCGCACGCCCTGGACCAGCGTGATCACGGCGGCGATGAGCAGCAGTGCAAGCGAGAAGAGCGCCGGCGGGAAAGCCGTCCACAGGGGAATGTGCAAGGACGCCGTGGTCTCCGGATATTCCATGTAGGAGGCCCAGCCCAAGGACATCTGGCGCAGCATCACGGCCGCGAACACGATGGCGAAGAGCGAGGAGAAGGCGAGCATGGCCGACTTGGCGCGTTCGCTCACGTTCTCGGTGAAAATGTCGACCGTCACGTTGGCGCCGGTGAGCTGGCAATAGGGCAGGAAACAGAAGACGGCGACGGCGACGAAATGCTTCATCAGCTCATAGTCGCCCTGGAACGGCTTGTTGAAGACCAGGTTGGAGGCGGCGCTCGCCGCCGTCATCAGCATCAGTGCGGCGAGGATGAGCCCGCCGATCAACGCCCAGCCGCGGATGACGGCGGCCGACAGGCGAAGCCAGCCGGGTTGCCACTGCACAGAGGGGCGGGACCGCAAGGCCCCGCCCTTGTCTTCCTGGTAGGCGAAGCTCATGCGCTGTGTTTTGCGATCGCCGCCTTGGCAGCGTCAACCAGACCCTTGGCGTCGATCTTGCCCGAGCGATCGGCGACCCAGTGATCGACCACCGGAGCCAGCGCCGCCTTGAAGGCGTCGGTCTCGTCCTGGGTCAGCTCGACATATTCGTTGCCGGCGGCGGTGAGCACCTTGATGGCGTTGTCGTCGTCCTCGCGCCAGATGTCGCCGACTTCCTTGGTCCACATGTCGGTAGCGGCCTTGTCGAACACCGCCTTGAGGTCGTCGGGCAGCTTGTCCCAGCTCTTCTGGTTCATGGTGACCTGGAAGGTGGTGGTGCCGAGGCGCCACTTGTCCTTGCCCTCGATGTCGTACTTGGTGACGTCCTGCAGCTTCAGCGCCGGGCCGATCTCCCAGGGGATGAGCGCGCCGTCGACCACATGGGTGGACAGCGCCTGCGGCAGGCTGGGCACCGGCATGTCGACCGGAGTGGCGCCGAGCGTCTTGATGACGTCGGTGCCGGTCGGGCCGGGCACGCGGACCTTGAGGCCGTTGAAGTCCTCAGGCTTGCGCACCAGCTTGTCGGCCATCTGGATCGCCTGGCCGGCATGAACGTGCAGCCACAGGACGTGGACGTTCCTGAACTCCTCGGCGAGGTACTGGTCGAACATGTCGTGCATGGCGAGATTGGTCGCCGTGGTGTTGCCGGTGAAGATGGTCGGCAGCTCGAACACCTCGCAGCGCGGGAAGAGGCCGGGCGTGTAGCCGTTGACCGTCCAGATGATGTCGACGACGCCGTCGGCGACCTGGCGGACGAGCTGCGGCGGGGCGCCACCGAGCGACATCGACGGATAGATGTCGATCTTCACGCGGCCGTCCGAGTCCTTCAGGATGCGCTCTGCGAAGGGCTCCAGCATCATCACCTGGGCCGGGGATTTCGGCCCGAGCAGGTGATGCAGCCTCAGCGTGAATTCCGGAGCGGCGGCCCAGGCGCGGCGCGACACGAACGGCGCCGCGATGGCCGCGGTTGCGGCTCCGGCGAGAAACTTCCTGCGATCGATCATATGCGTCTCCTCCAGCAGAGGCCCGGGCGGGCCCTTCGGTTGAGCCGGCTGCCAGACGCTTGGTCGATGCCTGCGCCCGTCCCGGCCGGTCGTCTCCTCACCGTTCCCACATGACCGGGCAACGGCCATTCGTATGTTCGTATATCGAACATTTGTTCGTTATTCGACCATCTTCCGTAACGAAAGCGCGGCTGTCAATGGATGTTCGTGCGTGTCTGCACGACGGGGACACCGAATTGTGCCGAATCCCGTGGCCAGCGCGCTTTGCTAAAGGTGCGGCAACATGACGTCGAGGACGGCCGCCCGCTTCTCGACGTGCACGGCGTTCAGCGCCTCTGCGATGGCCCCGTCCACCTCCTCCGGGCGCTGCACCCGGCGGGCGAAGGCGCCGCCGGCCGCGGCGGCGATGCCGCCATGGTCGGGCGCCGGCTCGAAATCGACGCCGATATCATCGGCCCTGGCGGCGTAGCCATCCGGATGGACGGCGAGCGCCGACAACTTCGGGGCGCGCCAGCCGCGATTGTTGTAGATCACCGTCAGGAACGGCGTGCGGTAGCGGCGCGCCATCCAGTGCACCGTCGAGGGCACCGAGAACAGGTAGGAGCCGTCGCCGGTGAGCGACACCACGGTGCGCCCGGGCGCGGCCAGCTTGGCGCCGATGGCGGCGCCGCCGTGCCAGCCCAGCGACGAGCCGCCGCTGGCGAAGATCGTGCCCGGCCTGCCCCGCGCCATCAGGTCGAAGATGACATCGTAATTGGTGATGCCCTCGTTGAGGACGATGGCATCCTCGCCGATGGCATGGCGCAGGGCGGCGGTGAGGAATTCCGCGGTGATGGTTCCATCGCTGCCGCGCGCACGAGTGATCCGCGCCGCGGCAAGCGCCGCATGACGCCGGGCATAGTGGCGCCGGCGGGCTTCCACCGCTTCTGCGTCGATCGCGGCGCCATCGAGATGCGCGTTCAACTGGCGAAGCGCCGTCAGCGCATCGACGGCATAGGCGCCGTGCGCGCCGATATACCAGAGCGGCATGGTCGGCTTCAGCGGATCGGTATCGATGTGGAAGATCTCGGCGCTCGCTGCCGGCCGGTTGACGGTGGGCACCCAGGGCACGTCGCTGTCGAGGACCAGCACCACATCCGCTTCGGCCAGGGCCACGTTCTGCTCCGGCTGGTTCCATTGGCTGCCCTGATGCAGCGCGTCGGAGGGCGGATAGTTCATGGTGCTCGGCACCGATTCCAGAACGCCGATGGCGAGGCGGGTGCACAGCTTCACCAGCTCGTCGACAGCCGCCGGCTGGCGGCCGAGATAGGAGGTCACCACCAGTGGCCGGTGGGCGCGGGCGAGCTTCTCGGCCAGCATTTCCACCGCTTGCGGAGGCAGCGCCGCCGCGCCGGTCGGCCGCCAGCGGGCGATGTCGATCGGCACCGCCGGCGCCTCGCCGTCGAGGACCTCGCGCGCGGCGGTGAGATAGACCGGCCCCTTGGGCTCGCTTTCGGCGATCTGCAGGGCGCGGTGGACGATCTGCCTGACATTGGCCGGGCTGCGGATCTCGTTCTCGTATTTGACATATTGGCGGACAATGCCGCGCTGATCGGCAACGTCCTGCAGCCAGTGGATGAATTCGTTGCGGCTGCCGACCGCCTCACCTTCCTGGGTCGCCGGCGACAGGCCGGCGAAGATGAAGACGGGGACGCGGCCACGCATGGCGTTGTGGAGCGCGCCAGCGAGCGCCTGGGTGCCGCAATCGACATGAACGATGACCGCCTGCGCCCGTCCGCTGACCTGGGCGAAGCCGTGGGCGCAGGACAGCGCCACCATCTCGTTGGGGCAGGTGACGACCGTCGGGATGATCCGGCCCTTCGCCCGCGCCTCGGCGATCGCCTCGATCAGCGCCGGATGGTCGCTGCCGAAGTTCGCGAAGATGTGGGACACGCCGGCTTCCGTCAGCGCATCGAGCAGCGCCATGCTCGCTGTAACCATCTGTCCGTTTCTCCCCCGAGGCCGCTCTCGCGCCTCATGCCAGGTCGTCGGCAATCTTCTTGAGCAGGTTTATGAATTCCGGCTTGTGCCGGCCGACGATCTTGTCGAGCCTGCGGTCGTGCTCGACCGCGTGGGCCATGAGGCGACGCAGCGCCTCTTCGCCGGAGGCGGTGAGCGACAGGCTGATGCTGCGGCGATCCGTCGACGAGCGCTGGCGCTCGACCAGCCCGCGCCGCTCGAGTTCCTGGATGAGCGGCGTCACCGACGACTTGTCGCGCGCGATGGCGCGGCCGAGCGCGGCCTGGGTGATGCCGGGATTGTTGGAGATGACGGTCATGGCCGCGAAACGGCCAGGCTTCAGGTCGCGAACGCCGGTGTGGCGGGCGAAGGCGCGAAACGAGGCGTCCTGGGCCATGCGCAGGTGGAAGCCGATATAGTCGCCGAGCACGCCGAGGCGAATGCCGTTGGCGCCGTCGGTCGCGGTGGCGACCGGCGCCGCGGCTGTGGCGGGTTTTCGCTGCGAACGGGGCTTTGCCGTGCCGGTCGAGCCTGCCATTCTACTGTCCTCCGCGTGGCCGTCGGTTTTTTGTTCGGCGCTCCGGGCAGCCTGTCGGCGGCGCCGCGATACCGTTTGAAGCCAAACTATATCGCAGGATCGTCACGGCCACAAACCAAAGGCTTCGGGACTTTGCGCTGTATCAAAGCGCGCCGGTTTGAGCCGGGCGATAAATAGTTCGCGAGCATTGCGCCGAAGCAGTCGATCTGCTCCTTCCCCCCCTTGATCGATTGCCTCCGACACGCAAGAGCCGGTCGCCTGATGGCGGCCGGCTTTTGGTTTTCTGGGGCTTGATAGCGCGGCGTGGCTGTGCGGAAATCGGTCCCATGCGCGCGATGGTGCTCGACGGGCCGGGCCAGCCGCTCAGGCTGGTGGATCGGCCGCAACCGAAGGCGGGGCCGGGCCAGGTCCTGATCCAGGTCCTTGCCTGCGGCGTGTGCCGCACGGACCTGCACGTCGCCGATGGCGAATTGCCGCAGGCGCGCTACCCGATCGTGCCCGGACACGAGATCGTCGGCCGCGTAGCCGCGCTTGGCGACGGCGTCAGCGATCTTGCCATCGGCGCACGCATCGGCGTGCCCTGGCTCGGCTGGACCTGCGGCCACTGCCACTACTGCCTGTCGGGCATGGAGAATCTCTGCGACACGGCGCATTTCACCGGCTGCGACATCGACGGCGGCTATGCCGAATATGTGGTCGCCGACCGGCGCTACTGTTTCGGCCTGCCGGACAAATACGGCAATGCGGAAGCCGCGCCGCTGCTCTGCGCCGGCCTCATCGGCCACCGCGCCCACCGCATGGCCGGCGACGGCAAGGCGATCGGCCTCTATGGCTTCGGCGCCGCCGCCCACATCGTCGCGCAGGTCGCCCGCCATCAGGGCAAGCGTGTTTACGCCTTCACCCGGCCCGGCGACACAATGGCGCAGGACTTCGCCCGGCGGCTCGGCGCCGTCTGGGCCGGCGGCTCGGACGAGGCGCCGCCGGAAGAGCTCGATTCGGCGATCCTCTTCGCGCCCGTCGGCGCGCTGGTCCCGGCGGGGCTGAAGGCCGTGCGCAAGGGCGGCATCGTCGTCGCCGCCGGCATCCACATGAGCGACATCCCCTCCTTCCCCTACGACATCATGTGGGGCGAGCGGGTGGTCCGCTCGGTCGCCAACCTGACGCGCGCCGACGGCGAGGAATTCATGAGGCTTGCGGCCGATGCGCCGATCGAGACGCATGTCACCGCGTTTGCACTGGAAGAGGCGAATGCAGCGCTCGCGGCGCTGCGCGACGGACGTCTGGTCGGCGCCGCCGTGCTGGTGCCATAGCGCAAGGCAAGGAGGCTCAGGATGTTGCGACCGATTTTCGATCTGCCGCCGGGCGTCATCGGCTATTCAGCCGTCGGCAAAGTGAGCGGCGACGACTACAGCAAGGTGCTGGTCCCGGAAGTCGAGGCAAGGCTCAAGGAGGGCGGCAAGCTGCGCTTCCTCTATCTGCTCGGCCCCGAGTTCGAGGGATTTCGAGATTGGCGCCATGGTCGGCGACACGACCTTCGGCTTCCGCCACTTCTTCGATTTCGAAAAGATCGCCTTCGTTTCGGATCACGCCGCCTACCGCTCGATGGTCGAGGGGTTCGGCCTGATGATGCCGGCCGAGGTGCGCGGCTTCGCGATGGCGGAAATGGACAAGGCGAAAGCGTGGCTGTCGGCGTAGAGCGTTAACCTCTCCGCCACAAAATCATCACCGCTCGGCCAACAATCCATCGCATCCCCCGCCTATCGAATCCTGCGGGCACGCATTTCGAGGAGGGACCGATGTTCATGCGGATCGACGATCTGCCGGCGGGCTTCGTTGGCGTGGTGGCGCGCGGCCGTGTGACGGCGGACGACAGGCAGCAGGTGCTGGAGCCGTCGATTGCGGGCGCCGTGGAAGCGGCCGGGCGGGTACGGCTGCTCTACGTCGCCGGGGCCGACTTTGCCGGCTACGACCGCGGCGGGCTCTATGACGACGCGGTGTTCGGCACGCGCCATTTCAACCATTTCGACAGGATCGCCTTCGTCGCCAATGACGGGCCCTATATGCGCGCGGTGCTGGCGATGAACGGCCTGATGCCGGCGCGCCTGCGCGTCTTCGGGCTCAGCGAAATCGCCCAGGCGCAGGACTGGCTGAAGTCGGGCGGGAGCTAACTCGCCGCCTTCAGGTCGGCGTCCGCCGGCTTCTCCTCGAGCGCACCGAGGAAGGCGGCCGCCCAGGCCGAGACGTCGTTCTTCATCAGTCGGTCGAACATGTCGCGCCAGCGCGCCACGCGGTCCTCGCGCGGCATGGAGATGGCGCGGGCAATCGCATTGCCGGTGCTGTCGAGATCGTAAGGATTGACGATCAGCGCACCGGACAGCTCCGCCGCCGCGCCGGCGAAGCGCGACAGCACCAGCACGCCGGGGTCGTCGCCGTCCTGTGCGGCGACGAATTCCTTGGCCACCAGATTCATGCCGTCGCGCAGCGGCGTCACCAGCCCGACATCGCTCATGCGGTAGAGGCCGGCCAGTGTCGGCCGCTTGATCGTGCGGTTGATGTAGCGGATCGGCGTCCAGTCGAGATGGCCGAAGGCGCCGTTGATGCGGCCGGCGGTGCCGGCGACCTCGGCCTGCATGGTGGCGTATTCGGGAACGTCGGAGCGCGACTTCGGGGTGATCTGCAGATAGGTCACCTTGTTGTGGTAGGCGGGATTGTTCTGCAGGAAGCGCTCATAGGCGAGCATGCGCTGGTCGATGCCCTTGGAATAGTCAAGGCGGTCGACGCCGATGACCAGATACCGGTCGCGCAGACTGCTGACCATGCGCTTGACCAGCGTATTGCTGCCGGAACTGCGGGCGGCTTCGGCAAACTCCTTGGTTTCGATGCCGATCGGGAAGGCGCCGACGGAGAAGGCGCGCGACCCGGCCTCGAAACGGCCGGGCGCCGTCTCCTTCGCCAGGTTCTCACGCTTGAGGCAGAGGGCGAAATTCTCCGCGTCCCATTCGGTCTGGAAACCGATCAGGTCGTAGGCGGTGAAAGCCTCCAGCAGGCGGTAATGCGCCGGCATGGCGTACCACACGTCGGGCGGCGGCCAGGGAATATGCAGGAAGAAGCCGATGCGGTTCTTGATGCCGCGGGCGCGCAATTCGGCGGCAAGCGGGATCAGGTGATAGTCCTGCACCCAGATCGTGTCGTCGGGCTCGAGCCGCTCGGCCAGCACCTTGGCGAAGAAGGCATTGACGCGGAGATAGCCCGACAGGTCCTGGCGGTCGAAATCGGCAAGGTCGAGCCGGTAGTGCAGCAGCGGCCACAGCGCGCGGTTGGCGAAGCCGTTGTAGTATTCGTCGAGATCGCGCCGCGTCAGGTCGACGAGGGCAAACAGCGTATTGCCTTCTTCACGAAAATGAACCTTGACCCTTTCGGGTTCGTCTTCCTCGGCCGTCTGCCCCGACCAGCCGAGCCACAAGCCGCCGCGCTGACGCAGCACCACCTTCAGGGCCACTGCCAGACCGCCCGCCTCGGCTCCCGATCCTCCGGGCGGCGGCACGCGGTTTGAAATCACGACAAGACGGCTCATTTCGTCACCGAGGCGCTTGTGCAGATCGTCGTCGTGGCTTGTGTGAAGATATCCGTGTCTCCCCCGCTTCCGATACGCCGCCGGCACGCACGCAGAATAGCAGCGCGCGACACGGCTTACAGCTCAGCCGACAGCCTGCTGCCGGGGCTCTTTGGAACGCGCACAGCCAGCGCACCTACGCGCACCGGCCGCCAAAACGCCGATTGTCCCTTTCATTTGGGGTCTCCGGCGAGGTTTGACAACCACGCGCGCACCGACAGTGTGTCGGCGAGACCAACCGTTGCCGCCGTTTCGCGGTCGTCGGCACCGACGCGAACCGCCAGACCGCCCATCCCGGTGGCGATGCGGAACATGTGCTCGTCGGTAAGATCGTCGCCGACGGCGAGCGGCCGGCGCCCGGCAAAGGGCGGCCCTGCCATGAAGCGGGTGAGCGCGGCACCCTTGTCGGCGCCGGCGACATGCACCTCGACCATCATCTTGCCGGGCTGCACGGCAAGCCGGGGATCGCCGGCGACGGAGGCGCGGACGGCGGCCTCGACCTCGTCGCCGAGATCGGGCCGGGCGCGGAAGTGAATGGTGGTCGAGACGCTCTTTTCCTCGACGAGCAGTTGGGGATGGCGCGCGACGAGCTCGGCCATGCGCCGGCGAACTGCCGCGAGGTCGACGCCGGTGAGCGCCTCCTCGTGACCGTCGGCAAAGCGCATCTCGGCACCATGAATGCCGGCGGACGGCAGCCGGGCCGGCGCCAGGAAGCGGTCGAGCGATGCCATCGGGCGGCCAGAGACCAGCGCAAGCGCGCCGTCGGCGCGTGAGGCCAGGCGCGTCAGCATGTCGGCAAGTCCGGGCGGGATGACGACGGCTTCCGGCGTCGGGGCGATGTCGATCAGCGTGCCGTCGAAATCGAGGAAGAAGGCCCAGCCATCGGGAGAGGCGGGAAGTTCGCTGGCGAGACTCATGCGGTGATTAGAACCCGTGCGGTCGAGAAGCGAAAGCCCGGCACGGGCCTTCGTGGCACGCGAGAATAGCAATCGCTGCTTAACCATCACATGACATGGCGCCAATTCGTGCAAGCGCCGGCCGTGCATGCAAGCGCTTGAAAATCCCTGTCGAATCTGACGAGGAATCGACCGGCTTAACCCCTCGTTGTGCATGTCGCTTCGGCATTAGGGCACCAATTGCCCAAGCCGACGGCAGGTCGCGGCAGCCCGACCGCGTGGGGTCTATCCGGACTGATTCAACCGCTTATCGGCTCTTAACGCTCCGGCCGTTACGACTGGTGCAGATGACCTTGGACAGGGGCAATCCAATGACGGGCGGTGACAGCGAAACGGACGCAACGAACGCCAGCACGGTGCGCAATGCGCAGGCGGCGGAGCGGCGCCTGCGTGAAGCGATCGACATTCTTCCGGAAGGCATCGTCTTCCTCGATCGCGAGGGGCGTTACATTCTCTGGAACCAGCAATATGCCGACATCTACAAGCGCAGCGCCGACCTCTTCGAAGTCGGCATCAAGCTGGAGGACACGCTGCGCATCGGCGTGGCGCGCGGCGACTATCCGGCTTCCTGCGGCTGCGAGGAAGCGTGGATCGCCGAGCGGCTGGAGCGCATGTTCAATCCCGGCCCGCCGCACGAGCAGGTGCTCTCCGACGGGCGGGTGGTGCTGATCGAGGAGCGCAAGACCAGCGACGGCGGCATCATCGGCCTGCGCGTCGACATCACCGAGATGAAACAGCGCGAGGCCTCGTTCCGCCTGCTGTTCGATTCGAACCCGGTGCCCATGTTCGTCTGCGCCATCGACGGAGAGCGCATCCTGGCGGCCAACGACGCGGCGGTCGCCCATTACGGCTACGACCGCGCCACGCTGGTCGAGGGAACCCTGGCGCGCATCCACGACCCGTCCGAATCCTACGCGATCGCCGACATCGCCAACGCCCCGGAAGACCGGCAGGCCGGCCGCACCTGGCGGCACCGCAAGGCCGATGGCAGCGTGATCGACGTGGCGCTCTTCGCCGGCCGCCTGGCTTACGAAGGCGTGCCGGCGGTGCTGATGGCGGCGATCGACATCACCGAGCGCAAGCAGGCCGAGGCGCGTATCACCTTCATGGCGCATCACGACGCGCTGACCGAGCTGCCCAACCGGCTGCTGTTGCACGAGCGCATGGAAGAGATGCTGTCGCGGCTGAAGCGCCACGGCACCGGCCTCGCCGTCCACTGCATCGACATCGACAACTTCAAGACGGTCAACGACACGCTCGGCCACCCGGTCGGCGACCAGCTGCTGCAGGCGATCGCCGGGCGGCTGCGCGACGCACTCCGCCACGAGGATCTCGTGGCGCGGCTCGGCGGCGACGAATTCGCCATCCTGCAGACCGACATTGCGCAGACATCGGAAGTCGCCAGCCTGGCTGCCCGCATCTTGGGCGTGCTCAGCGAGCCCTTCGATCTCGACGGCCATACCGTCACGGCGGGGGCCAGCATCGGCATCGCCATCGCCCCCGGCGACGACGACCAGGCGGACCAGCTCCTCAAGAACGCCGACATGGCGCTCTACCGGGCCAAGGGCGAGGGCAAGGGCACGTTCCGCTTCTTCGAGGCGGAGATGGACGCGCACGCCCGCAACCAGCGGCAGCTGGAGATCGATCTGCGCGCCGCGCTGCGCGCGGGTGGCCTGCAGGTGCACTACCAGCCGCTCATCCGGCTGGCCACCGGCGCCACCACCGGCTGCGAGGCGCTGCTGCGCTGGCGCCATCCGACCCGCGGCATGGTGCCGCCGGCGGAATTCGTCGCCATCGCCGAGGAAACCGGTCTCATCGGTCCGCTCGGCGCCTTCGTGCTGCGGCAGGCCTGCGCCGACGCCGCGCGCTGGCCGGAGCCGATCAAGGTGGCGGTCAACCTGTCGCCACTGCAGTTCCGCAGCGGCAACCTGCTGCAGGTCGTTGCCGACGCGCTCGAGGAATCGGGGCTGGCGTCGAACCGGCTGGAGCTGGAGATCACCGAGACGCTGCTGCTCGACAAGTCCGGCGTGGTGCTGGCGACGCTGCATGCGCTGAGGGCGCTCGGCATCCACATCTCCATGGACGATTTCGGCACCGGCTATTCCTCGCTCAGCTACCTGCGCTCCTTCCCTTTCGACAAGATCAAGATCGACCGTTCCTTCATCCGCGACATGGGCGCCAATACCGACTCGCAGGCGATCGTCAGGGCGATCATCGGGCTCGGCGCGGCGCTCGGCATCACCATCACGGCGGAGGGCATCGAGACCGTCAGCGACATGGAACGGCTGCGGGAGGAAGGCTGCGACGAGGGCCAGGGCTACCTGTTCTCCAAGGCACGACCGAACGCCGAGATCGTCGCGTGCCTCATGCCGGAGACGCGGGAGGTGGCCTGAGGCGCGGCATCGCTCAAGGGCTGGGCGACCCTGCTGGGGCGCTCCCAAAAAGTCTATTTCGAGATTCGTAGCTCGGACAGCTCGGTGCCGATCTGCTGGAAGGTCGTCACGATCTGGTTGGCGTTGGTCAGCAGGAAGAACTTGTCGGAGTCGCTGGCGCAGTTCTGCAGCAGCGTCGAGGTCGGATCGCCGCCGGTGTTCACCTGGACAGTGTAGATGATGATACCGGCGTCCTTGATGTTCTTGCAGGTGCCGGTGACCGGGCTGCCGCTCTTGTACATGCGGTTGTCGATCTTGGCGATGGTGCTTGCCGACTGGTTCGGAAAGCCGGTACCGTCCCAGCGGTTCTGCGTGTTGAGGCCGTCGGTGAGCAGGATGATGATCTGCTTGTACACCTTGCTGGGATCCATCGCCGGTATCGTGAAGGGCGACGCGGTCAGCGACTGCCAGGCCCACTGCAGACTGATCCCCTGGTTGGTGGAGCCGTTCGGGCTCATGGCGTCGACCTTGCTGTTGAGCGCCGTCCAGTCGTAGCTCAAGCCCACCAACTGCGTCGGGCAGGCGGAGTATTGCTGCGCCGGGAACAAGGTCGACGCGTCGGTGGTCGACGGCGCGGTGTTGAGCTGATCGTAGTTTTGGTCGCGGTCCATGACGCAGCCGTTCCAGGTGCTGTGGGCGTTCGGCACCCACGGGTGTTCGTAATAGCCGCTGATTGTCTTGCAGGTCTTGCTGCTGTTGCGGCCCGAGCAGGAACAGTTGTCGTACCCGTTGCAACTGCAGGAGCTTCCGGTGCAGCTGTACGTCGTGCTGGTGTAGCAGCCGTTGTAGTAGATGCCGTTCTTGAGGGCCGAGATGTTGCCAGAGTCGATGCTCGGGCAGATATAGCCCTTGTAGGTCCCGGAGTTCGGAACGGACGAAGCCGTCTGGGCACCGCTTGCCGTTGCCGGCCGGTCTGTGCAGGTGAAACCGTAGGTCGGAGTGCCGGACCAGTTGGTCGGGAAGGGACACGCGGAGCCGGGACCGATCTGGGCCCAGTTGCCCGGCTTGCTGAACGACGGTTCGGCTCCCCAATCGGTCCAGTCTACCCACGTTGTGTTGTAGTTGCTCGATCCGGCGTTGACGTCCCGGACGAACGGGATGATCGACACATAGACGTCGCCATTGACCGAGGCGGCGCCCCTGAGTTGCGTCAGCAGGTTGTGGGTGGCGGTCTTGAGCGCCGTCATCTTGCCGTAGTCCTGCATCGACCCGGTGTTGTCGAGGGCCAGCGCGACGCGCAGCTTGGCTTCGCCCCAGATCGTCGTCGAGGAACTCCCGATCGGCACGTTCTTGGTTCCAATGATGCCCATAAAGTCGGTCGGCAGGCTGCCGGATGCGGAGATCGTCACCGACGGGCCGGTCACCGTGTAGGACGCGTTCAAGGTCAGGCCCTGCAGTTCGCTGTTCTGGAAGTTGGCGGCGAAATAGTCCTCGGCAAACTTCTGGATCTGCGCCTGCGTCATGGTCGACAGGTCGGACCGGCGGGAGAGCGCGAGAGAGGCCGCATCGAGGGCGTCCTGCATTTCTGTGCTGGTCTGGGCGGCGCGCGTGTAGTCGACCGCCACGCCCATCGCGGCGATCACGGGAATCAAGGCAATGGCGAAGATTACGGCGACGTTGCCGCTGCGCGACGCTGCGAAACGGGGGAGTACGGAAGCCAGAAATCGGACGAGTGGGCGGACGACCGCCGCGCGTGTAGACATAGGCACGGCACCCTCCAGAAGAGACTGCCGGCGCTATGATTCCTCTCGCCGGTCGAAATCATCATTAGTCTCGCCCGCTGAATAATGTCTGAAAGAGATGCGTTGACTTGTCCGGAATTCGTCGGGCACTTCGGCGCTACCAAATTCCGCTGAGCCACACAGACCGTCAGCGACTGCGCGCTCTGGCGTTCGCGTTGCTGTCGTCGTGGGGCAGGTTCGCGGCGAATCTGGCCTTTAAGGGTCGATAAGTTTGGCCCCGGTGACGAATTCGTGCTGTCCGGCTCGGTTGGCCGGCGCCAGCCAGGGTCCGGACCCTAATCTTCCATCTTCAAGGCGGCGATGAAGGCTTCCTGCGGGATGTCGACCTTGCCGAACTGGCGCATGCGCTTCTTGCCCTCCTTCTGCTTCTCGAGGAGCTTGCGCTTGCGGGTGACGTCGCCGCCGTAGCACTTGGCCAGAACGTCCTTGCGCAGCGCGCGGATGGTCTCGCGGGCGATGATGCGCCCGCCGAGCGCCGCCTGGATGGGAATCTGGAACATGTGCTGCGGGATGAGGTCCTTGAGCTTCTCGCACATGGCGCGGCCGCGGCGCTCGGCGTTCGACCGGTGGACCATGACCGAGAGCGCATCGACCGGCTCGCCATTGACCAGGATCTGCATCTTGACCAGGTCGCCGGGGCGATAGTCGGTCAGGTGATAGTCGAAGGAAGCGTAGCCCTTCGACAGCGATTTCAGCCGGTCGTAGAAATCGAAGACCACCTCGTTGAGCGGCAGGTCGTACTGCACCATGGCGCGCGAGCCGGCATAGGAGAGATCGACCTGGACGCCGCGGCGCTCCTGGCAGAGCTTGAGGATGGCGCCGAGATAATCGTCCGGCGTGAGGATGGTGGCCCTCAGCCACGGCTCGGCAATCTCGGCGATGCGCACCGGGTCGGGCATGTCGGCCGGGTTGTGCAGCTCTTGTCTGCCGCCGTCGGTGAGCGCGATGCGATAGACCACCGAAGGCGCCGTGGCGATGAGGTCGAGGTCGAACTCGCGCGTCAGCCGCTCCTGCACGATCTCGAGATGGAGGAGGCCGAGGAAGCCGCAGCGGAAGCCGAAGCCGAGCGCGGCCGAGGTCTCCATCTCGGAGGTGAAGGCGGCATCGTTGAGGCGCAGCTTGCCGATCGCCGCGCGCAGGTTCTCGAAATCCGCCGCATCGACCGGGAAAATGCCGCAGAAGACCACCGGGATCGCCGGGCGGAAGCCGGGCAACGGCGCCTCGGTCCGTCGCCGGTCCTCGGTGATGGTGTCGCCCACCGCGGTATCGGCGACCTCCTTGATCGAACCGGTGAAGAAGCCGAGTTCGCCGGGTCCGAGCACGCCCCAGTCGACCAGCTTGGGGGTGAAGATGCCGACCGTGTCGACCTCGTGGACGGCGCCGGTGCGCATCATGCGGATCTTCATGCCCTTCTTCAGCCTGCCGTCGACGATGCGCACCAGAACTACAACGCCGAGATAGGCGTCGTACCAGGAATCGACGAGCAGAGCCTTGAGCGGCGCCTCGGCGTCGCCCTCGGGCGGCGGCAGCTGGGTGACGATGGCTTCCAGCACCGCGTCGACACCCTCGCCGGTCTTGGCGGAAATCGGCAGCGCATGGGACGCATCGATGCCGATCACGTCCTCGATCTGCTGGCGGATCCGCTCCGGTTCGGCCGCCGGCAGGTCGACCTTGTTGAGGACAACGACGATCTCGTGGTCGTTCTCGATTGCCTGATAGACATTGGCGAGCGTCTGCGCCTCGACGCCCTGGGAGGCATCGACGACCAGCAGCGAGCCCTCGCAGGCGGCGAGCGACCGGTTCACCTCGTAGGCGAAATCGACGTGGCCGGGCGTGTCGATGAGGTTGAGGACGTAGTCCATGCCGTCCTTGGCCCGGTAGTTGAGGCGAACGGTCTGCGCCTTGATGGTGATGCCGCGCTCGCGCTCGATATCCATGGAATCGAGCACCTGGGCCTTCATTTCGCGCTCGGCCAGCCCGCCGGTCATCTGGATGAGGCGGTCGGCGAGCGTCGACTTGCCATGGTCGATATGGGCGATGATGGCGAAGTTGCGGATATTGCTCTGCGGAGTGGCGGTCATGGAGCGGGCTCTTAGCAGGAAGGGGCAAGCGCCGGAAGCCGCGAATCCGGCGTGAGCGGCCGGCAACCGGGCGGCGGCGCTTGTCATCTCACATGGGGGAGGATATTCGGCTGAAAAGGACCTTGCGCAAGCGCCAGCCATGACCGCGATCATCCGCCCGGCCGCCGAAACCGATCTCAACGCGATTTTGGCGATCTACAACGACGCCGTCGCCAGGACGACGGCGATCTGGAACGACCAGCCGGTCGATCTCGCCAACCGGCGGGCCTGGTTCGCCGCCCGCACCGCCCAGGGCTTCCCGGTCCTGGTGGCAGAGGAGGATGCGCTCACCGTCGGCTACGGCAGCTTCGGCGACTTCCGCCCCTTCGACGGCTACCGCTTCACGGTCGAGCATTCGGTCTATGTGGCCGAGGGCGTGCGCCGGCGCGGCATCGCCTCGGCGCTGCTGGCTTCCCTGGAGGAGCGGGCGCGGACCATGGGCAAGCACGTCATGGTCGGCGGCATCGCGGCGGACAACGAAGCCTCGCTCAAGCTGCACGCGCGCCTCGGCTTCGTCGAGGTCGGGCGCATGCCGGAGGTCGGCTTCAAGTTCGACCGCTGGCTCGACCTGGTGCTGATGCAGAAGACGCTTTAGGGACCGGTGCTTCCGCGATAACGCGGCGTCCAGCCCGGATGGAGCGCAGCGCAATCCCGCGGCGGCGGCTATTCCGCCGCTTCCGGGGTCGCCGGCTCGTCACCGTTTTCGCCGGTGTCGGCGGCCTTCAGCGCGTCGAGCCGGGGCATGGCGATGATGTTGTAGCCGGAATCGACGAAATGGACCTCGCCGGTCACCGCCGAGCCGAGATCGGAGAGCAGGTAGACGGCGGTGTTGCCGATTTCCTCGATGCCGACATTGCGGCGCAGCGGCGCATTGTCCTTCTGGTGATTGAACATGATGCGCGCATCGGTGATGCCGGCGCCGGCCAGTGTGCGCACCGGGCCGGCGGAGATGGCGTTGACGCGGATGTTGCGCGGCCCGAAATCGACGGCGAGGTAGCGCACCGAGGCCTCCAGCGCCGCCTTGGCGACGCCCATGACGTTGTAGTTGGGCATCACCCGGGTCGAGCCGCCGAAGGTCAGCGTCACCATGGCGCCGCCGCTCTTCATCATGCCGGCGGCGCGCTGCGCGACTTCCGTGAAGGAAAAGCACGAGACCAGCATGGTGTTGATGAAATTGGCGCGGCTGGTATCGGCGTAACGGCCGCGCAGTTCGCGCTTGTCGGAGAAGGCGACGGCGTGGACGAAGAAGTCGATGGTCGGCCAGCGCTGGGCAAGAGCGGCGAACATGCCGTCGAGCGAATTGAGTTCGGCGGCGGCGGGCGGCAGCCCGACGTCGCAGGGCAGAACGAAATCGGAGCCGAGCGACCTGGCCAGCGGCAGCACGCGTTTTCCCAGCGCCGGCGTCTGGTAGGTGAAGGCGAGTTCGGCGCCGTGCTCGGCCAGCCGCTTGGCGATGCCCCAGGCGATCGAGTGATCGTTGGCGACGCCCATCACCAAGCCGCGCTTGCCGCTCATCATGCCGGTCGCCATCCGTTTCCCCTTTGCCGTTCCGGCTTTCGTCAGCCGTTGTAGCGTTGCAGAACGAGCGTTGCGTTGGTACCGCCGAAGCCGAAGGAATTGGACATCACGGTGTTGATCTCGACATTGTCCATGCGCTGGCGAACGATCGGCATGTCGGCGAAGTCCGGATCGATCTCGTCGATATGAGCCGATTCGCAGATGAAGCCGTTGTTCATCATCAGCAGCGAATAGATTGCCTCCTGGACGCCGGTCGCGCCCAGCGAATGGCCAGTCAGCGACTTGGTCGCCGCGATCGGCGGGCACTTGTCGGCGCCGCCGAAGACCTCGCGGATGGCCACGATCTCCGGGCCGTCGCCGGCCGTCGTCGAGGTGGCGTGCGGATTGATGTAGTCGATCTTTTCGCCGACGGACGACATCGCCAGCTTCATGCAGCGCACCGCGCCTTCGCCGGAGGGCTGCACCATGTCGTAGCCGTCGGAGGTGGCGCCGTAGCCGACAATCTCGCCATAGATGTGGGCGCCGCGCGCCTTGGCATGCTCGAGTTCCTCCAGCACCAGCACCCCGGCGCCGCCAGCGATGACGAAGCCGTCGCGGTTCTTGTCGTAGGCGCGCGAGGCGACCTCCGGCCGGTCGTTGTAGCGGCTGGACAGCGCCCCCATGGCGTCGAACATCACCGTCATGGTCCAGTCGAGGTCCTCGCAGCCGCCGGCAAAGACGATGTCCTGCTTGCCCATCTGGATGAGCTCGGCGCCGTTGCCGATGCAGTGCGAGGAGGTCGAGCAGGCCGAAGAGATCGAGTAGCTGAGGCCCTTGATCTTGAACCAGGTGGACAGCGTCGCCGAGGCGGTGGACGACATCGCCTTGGGCACCACGAACGGCCCGACCCGCTTCGGCCCCTTGTTGCGGGTGATGTCGGCGGTCTCGACAATGGCGCGCGTCGACGGCCCGCCGGAGCCCATCACCAGGCCGGTGCGCTCGTTCGAAATCTCGTCCGGGGCGAGGCCCGAATCCTGGATCGCCTGATCCATGGCGACGTGGTTCCAGGCGGTGCCGCGGCCGTGAAAGCGCAGCGCCTTGCGGTCGATCATCGCTGTCGGGTCGAGGCTCGGCGCGCCGTGCACATGACAGCGAAATCCGAGATCGGCATATTCCTGGGCGAGCGAGATACCTGACCTTGCTTCGTGCAGGCTGGCCATCACCTCCTGGGTCGTATTTCCGATCGAGGAGACGATTCCCATGCCCGTGACGACGACACGTTTCATTTCGGCTTTCCTTGTTGCGCTGGTCGCCGGCCGGCCCGCTGCCGCTTCCCTTCGGGGAGGCTGGCGCGCTCGCCCGGCACGGCTCTAGCCGACCGCCGGTTGCGCCTCGCTCTGGAAGAGGCCGACCTTCAGATCCTTGGCCTGGTAGATGGGATTGCCATCCACTTTCAGCCAGCCGTCGGCGACGCCAAGCACCAGCCTGGAGCGCAGCACGCGCTTGATCTCGATGCCGTACTCCACCAGCCGGGTGGTCGGCAGGACCATGCCCGAGAATTTCAACTCGCCGAGCGAGAGCGCCCGGCCGCGGCCGGGCTGGCCGAGCCAGCCCAGGAAGAAGCCCAGCATCTGCCAGAGTGCATCGAGGCCGAGGCAGCCGGGCATGACCGGATCGCCCTTGAAATGGCATCCGAAGAACCAGAGGTCCGGTTTCACGTCCAGTTCGGCACGCACCTGCCCCTTGCCGTGTGCGCCGCCCTGGTCGCTGATGACGGTGATACGGTCGAACATGAGCATGGGCGGAAGCGGCAGCTGGGCATTGCCCGGGCCGAAAAGCTCACCGCGGCCGCAGGCAAGCAAGTCCTCGTAATCATAGCTTGACGGGCGGTCGTCGGTGGTTGCAGGCATGGCTGACGTCATGGCTTGTCCGTCTTGTGATTGGCCGCATTGCTCCTGGCGCTGGCCCGCGCCTGAATATGAATGCCGTCTTAACATAGCATCGTCGGCGTCGCTACAAAGCAACGGCGGCGATCCACCGTACGGCATGGCCGCCGACATGCGGCAGATTGGTCGCGTTGCGGCCCTGTCAGAAACGACTTATATTAAGTCCATATCGAGATCAGACAGGAAATCGGCAAGCGCCGAAAGGTAAAATGAACGTCCAAGAGCACACGCATGACGCGCACGATGGCATGGGGCTGAGCCGTCCGAGAATTCGTGCCATGTTGCGACAAGCCGGCCTCCGCCCGACACGGCAGCGGCTGGCCCTGGCAGAGCTTCTGTTCGGCAGGGGACACCGCCATCTCTCGGCCGAGACCCTGCAGCAGGAAGCCCTGCTCGCCCGGGTCCCGGTATCTCTGGCGACGATCTACAACACGCTCCACCAGTTCACCGGCGCCGGCCTCCTGCGCGAGGTGGCGGTGGACGGGTCGCGCACCTATTTCGACACCAACATCTCCGACCACCATCATTTCTTCATCGAAGACGACAACGAGGTGGTCGACATCCCGCCTGGGTCGATTGGTGTCGGCCGGGTGCCGGAACCGCCGCCGGGCTTCGCCGTCAGCCGGGTGGACGTGGTGGTGCGACTGCGCCGCCTCGACTGAGCGCAACTGGCGGTCACATACGGGGCTGTTGACAACGGCCCCGTTCTCGGATGGACTGTGCCGGCGGCGGACCGCTTAGGGTCCGGTATGAACTGGCGTATTGCGTTACCGAGACTGACAGAAATGGCCCTTGCCACTAGGCGAAGGCCGGCGAGAGCCGATTTTTCTGTTTCCCGACGCAACGCCCAAAATCTTCTCAATTTCACGCTTGCCGTCGGCTCACCTATTGCCGAGACGCTGTTTTGCAGCCTCGAAGGTGCCGCCGGCAGCCTGGAGCGCCTGTGGCTGAGCAGACGGGGCAGGACTTTTTTTGGGAGGGCAGGGGACTGTTGGAGTCCTGCCATCTTGCCAATCCGTGTGCCGGTGCCGTCTTCGCGACGACGGCACCTCCCGGCGCCCTGGTAAAAGAGACCCGGCGCAACGGGGCTCAGCGCGCCGGGTCTCTTTGAATTCCCCCCAAGACCGTCGGATCCCGGGAACCCAGGGTGGCTAGATGTGGAGCCTCAACAGGTTGTTCCTGGTGAGAGCGAGCCTGCTGATAGGCGGTTTGGAGTTTAGGCTGCCGTGGGGACGGTGCCAATTGTAACGGTGTAGCCAGCGCGGCAGCTCGTTGCCGCGGTGGTCGGACGTCGGGTAGGCCTGGGCATAGGCCCACTCCCTCAGTGCGGTTTGGATGAAGCGCTCGGCCTTGCCGTTGGTCTTCGGTGTATAGGGCCTGGTCCTGATGTGGCGCAGGCCGAGATCGCGGCAGGCATCGCGGAAGGCGTGGGCTTTGTAGCAGGCGCCGTTGTCGGTCATGACGCGGGCGACGGTGACGCCGAGGCTTGCATAGTAGGCGACGGCGGCACGCAAGAAGGCGACGGCGCTCGCCTTCTTCTCGTCGGGCAGGATCTGCGAGAAGGCCAGGCGCGAGGCATCATCGATTGAGACATGGACGAACTCCCAGCCAGCGCCCCAGGTCTTGCCCTGCCGGACGCCTCGCCTTGAGCTCTGGCGCCGACGGTCGCCGGTGATGCGGTGGCCGACCCGGTCGAAACGGCCGAGCTTCTTGATGTCGATATGGATCAGTTCGCCGGGGTGCTGGCGCTCGTAGCGGCGCACCGGCTCGGCCGGCTCCAGGGCGGCGATGCGGTTCAGTCCGAGACGCCGGAGGATGCGGCTGACGGTGGCCGGCGAGATACCGAGCTCAGCCGCGATCTGCTTGCCGGTCCAGCGTTGCCGGCGCAGCCGCTCCACTTCGGCGACGACTGCCTCCGGCGTCGGCTGGTGCAGCCTATGCGGCCGTGATGAGCGGTCCTTCAGCCCCTCCGGCCCCTCGCGGCGGAAGCGCTCGACCCATTTGCGCACCGTGCGCACCGACACGCCGAAAGCCGTGGCAACCGCTGCCATGGGCTGCCCGGCCTCTACGCGCTGCACCAGATCGGCTCGACTATGCGGCGTCAGACGGGCATTCTTGTGCACGTTCATCCGGTCCTCCTCCGAGGGCTCGCTGCAGCTTCGCAACTCCAGCTTCCTCGCTCGGGACCGGATGGACAACCTGTTGAAAGCTCACAGCTAGAGCCTTTCACGGTCAGATGGGATCAATTCCGTTTCTCGACCGGCGCAGCGATCCGGCGTCGAGACCGGCGAAGGGCGATCAAGGCGCATCGGTCGAGCCGGGATCGGCGCTGGGCGCCCGCCGGTCGGAAACCCGAAGGGACGGGCGCTTTTGCGCCATGATCGTCGCCGTCGGTCTCGGCCGTACGGCCAGTACGACCTTCGCCCGCCGGCTTGATCCTGCCACAAAATCGCTCCGTCGGAATGGTTCCATCTGACCGTGAAACGCTCTAGTCGACATCCTCGTTGGGATAGGTGCCCCACAGGCGGTCCTGCTCGATCCAGCCGTCGAATCCCTTGCCGTTGATGCGGCACCAGCCGCCGCGGCAGCGGTCGATCGTGGCCATGACGCCCGGCTCGAGATAGGCGGTGATCGCCGCGCTCGCCGTCGCCTCGGCATGGAGCGGCTGCGCCTCGGCCTTGATCCACGGCGTCACCACGGCGGTGCGCTTGCCGGACAGCAGGCTGTTGAACACCCAACCGACGGCGCCGTCGGAATCGCGAATACGCCGCCAGGTGTCGTATTCCTGGATGACCTCGATCGGCAGGCCGGTGCGCACGAATACCCAGGCGATCTTGTAGTCCTCGCCCGGGCCGACGCGGACATTGACCCGGCCGGCCTTGAGACTGACGAAACGCGGCACCTGAAGGCCGCTCTTGCCGACGACGACGGCGCCGGCATAGAGCGGCGCGGCGTGGATGAGCGCATCGGCGGCGACGAGGGCGCAGCCGATGCCGCAGACCGCCAGAAACCGCGAAAGAAAGCGTCGTTGGAAAATCCCGGCCCGCCAGGGCGAACGGATATGCATGTCGCAACCCCGAAGCAGCAATCGTGCCCGCCGCTGACCTTGCCGAAACAGGGTTAAGGAGCCCTCAACAAAGGCGCCATGGCGACGCCCGCGGCATCGATTGTGAATGGACTGGCGCCGGACATCGCCGCCATCCGCATTGTCGTCACAGTCTGTCGCTTATGGACGTGAGACGGGCAAATGTCTAAACAACGGTCGGCGGCGGCGGTCGGCGGGAAGGTCTTCCAATGGCAGGTCAGAACGGGACGATCCTGAGGGTTGCCGCGCTTTGCATCCTGGCAACCATCACCGCCGCCTGCGCACCGGTCGAGGCGCCGCATCTGGGCAGCGGTCCGCCGGTGCTGTCACCCAAGACGCTGACCACGCTCACCACGCCGGCGTCCACCAACAAAGTGGTCACATTTGCCCTCGGCCCGATCACCAATGCGCCGGGCGAGATGATCTACGCCTTCGAGGACGCGCTGAAGCAAAAGGCGTCCGCCCGCCAGTTGGCGATCGTGGCGGCCGACGATCCGACGGCCGACTACAAGATCAAGGCCTATCTGTCCGCGGTCGGCGATTCGAGCGGCGGACTGGTCATCTACGTTCTCGACATATTCGACCGCAGCGGCACGCGCGTCCACCGCGTATCCGGCCAGATCAATTCCGGCGGCAGCGTCGCCGATCCGTGGGCGACCGTCCATGGCACCGATGTCGCCGGCGACGCCGCCCAGGGCGCGATCGATGCGCTGGGAAACTGGGCCCACAGCTAGAACCATTCCCGATCAGCTGACGCCGGCTCAGGGTCGCAGCGTCACATCGAGGCGCCCGCAGATGCGCCGGATCTCGCGGGCGATGCGGACAAGCGGCGGCCGCCTGGGCACCGGCAGGACCGTCTCGGCCTGCGCGAGCCGCGGCGCCGCGTTCTGGTGGGCGGCGATCACCCGCGCGATCATCGGACACAGCCGTTCGTCGCGCAGGACGCGGTTGCGCGCCTCGACGATCGCCGGCAGGCGATCCGCATAGATATCGCGGTCGATCCCGGAAACGACCGTCGCGATGGCCGTGCCCATGTCGTCGAGATCGATCGGCACGAAGCTCCCCTCGGGGAACCAGCGGGAGAGGTCCGGCGGGCCCGAGACAAAGGGCAGCGCGAAGCCGAGATAGGCGTCGGCCACCTTCTCCGTCCAGTAGGACGGCATGACGGTGTTCTCCAGCGCCAGGTGGTACTTGTAGGGCAGGATGGCGTCCGCCTTGAGCCCGATCTTGCGGTGCCCGTCGCCGAAGACGTCGAGCCGGTCGCCGAGCGCCTGCTTCAGCCGCCGCACAAAACGCAGGCGGCGACGGTGGCCGGGCAACAGGCTCTTGCGCGAGAGCACGATGGCGACCGCGTCGCGCTTCTCCGGCGGCTCAAGGGCGGCGAGTTCTTCATAGGTGTAGGCGGAGGCGAAACCCGTCTTGGTGACGTCGCGGGCGAAGCGGTTGGGCAGGGCCCCGTGACCCTGGTACCAGGCACCGGCGAACCCGGCGATGAACTGCGGCGCCACCAGGATACCGAACTGGTTGACATAGTCCGTCGGCAGGTCGGTGTCGGGCTCGGTGAGGATCAGGATGCGCCGCTCGCGCGGTACGTGCGTCGCTATGCTGTGCCTGATGTCTAGGGTGGCGACCAGCCAGTCGGCGCCAAGGGCATCGTCGTTGACGAAGCGCAGCGCGCCGATCTCAAGGGGAAAACGCGGGTATTCCGATTTCTGGACCTCTGCGTCGATCCCGCAGTCGAGTTGTACCAGGACCGTCATTCGCCATCCCTGCCGGAGGATGCGCCCGACCGGCCGTGCGAAACCGGCCTCGTCCCGGCAGCGGCCGTTCCTCGACGCGTTCCGGCGGATCGGCCGTGACTTGAGATAGGCTGCAAATGTGGTAGTCCCTGAAAGCCAACAAAACGCCTTTTCTCATGGCGCAGCGCGCAGAACCAGCCCCAGGGCGTCGATGCTTCCGATCGTCTATGTCCATCTCGGCGACAAGCCGGCCCCCCACCTGATCAATTCCGTCCGGCAGTCGCGCCGCGTGGCAAAAAGTGCCGATATCCATGCGATCCTGACGCGCAACACGGCGATGGCCGCGGCCGCGACGGATGCCGGCGCCAGCATCGTCTATGCCGACGACCTGTCGCCGACGGCATCGCATCTGAGCTACATGAAGAGCGTGCGCCGCAGGCTCGGGAAGATGCGCGGCTTCTGGCGCTTCGCCACCGAACGCTTCTTCTTCATCGAAGAATTCATGATCAAGTTCGGCCTGACGAGCGCGCTTCACCTCGAATCGGACAACCTGATCTTCTTCGATCCGGCCGAGGTGGAAGAGACGCTGCGCTCGCTCTATCCGGGCATGGCGGCACCGTTCTGGAACGACACGCTGTGCATTCCGGGCGTCGTCTATGTGGCCGATCGCGCCGCGCTGGCCGACCTGACGGCCTACCTCGCCCGCCGCGTCGCCGGCGAACGGCAGAACCTGGCACGCTGGTATCGTCCGTGGTTCCTCACCCGCGTGCGCATGGGCCGGGTGCTCAACGACATGAACATGCTGGCGGCGTTCCGCAGCGAGCATGGCCCCGACAAGCTCAACAACCTGCCCATGGTGCCGCCCGACTACGACGTCGAGAATACCCGGGTGCCGCACAGCTACGACTATTCCTACGGCTTCGGGGAACTGCGCATGGTGTTCGACGGGCTGGCGATCGGCCCCGCGCTCGGCGGCCTCGATCCGGCGCATCACACGGTCGCCGCAGGCGAACAGCACGTCCGGGAGAATTCGTATGTCGACGGCAAGGCCTTCGGCTACGAGCGCCTCAACCTGCGCGACCATACGGCGATCCCCTATCTGACCTTCCGCGACCATCCGGTCCGCCTCGCCTCGGTCCACAATCACGCCAAGGCGCAGATCACCTGACGGCCGACGACGGCGCGCCGGCGCACCTCACGCATAGCGCCCGGTGAGGGCGTGGCGGACCTTGCGCAGCTGCATCTTCATCGCGATGTGCAGCGAGCGCCCCGTCGAAATCCCGAAGGCGTCATGATCGAGAATGGCATCGGCGGTGGGATGCAGTTCCACCGTGCGTGGATGGCGCAGCGGAAACGCCATCGGTTGCGGCGGGCTGTCGATCAGAAAACGCGGCTTCTCGGTCGTCATGTGCGTGGCGTCGGCGCCGGCGCCGTCGTTGTCGATCAGATTGACCGACGGGATGACGGCCAGCAGGCCGCGGCGCCACAGGCTGTAGCACACCTGATAGTCCCAGGTGTCGACGCGGCGGTTCACCGTGTTGTCGAAGTGCCGCTCCCATTCCTGCTGGGTCGCCCAGGGTGCACCGTAGTTCTCGCGCAGGAAGGCGGCGCTGCGATGATCGTTCCAGTCGCTCATGTCGAGATCGACGAGGTGCCATGTCCGCCGCCAGGTCGCCCAGCCCCACATATTGAGGTTGCGGACGAAGAGGTAGCTGTCGTCGGAGGTCGTCCGGCCCGCGGTGAAGTTGCACCCGCTGATGATGGCGATCCACTCGTCGTCGCGGTAGCGCTCGAGCAGCTCGGTGCAGTACGGAAAGAAGCTCGGTTCGGCGATGATATCGTCCTCGAGGATGATGCCGCGCTCCTCGTTCTCGAAAAACCACGATATCGCGCCGCCGATCGAACGCTTGCAGCCGACGTTGTGCTCGCGAAAGAGCGTGCGCACGTCGCACGGCCAATCGATGTTCGAGACGATCCGGCGCACTTCGGCGCAGCGTTCGGCGTCGGTCGGGTGGCCGGGCCGCGGCCCGTCCGCGGCCACGTAGAGCCGGTTCGGCCGGATCGCCCGCAGGCGATCCATCGCCCCTGTGGTTTGCTTGGGGCGGTTGAAGACGCAGAGGAGAACCGGGGTGTCCATGAACAATACGCCAGTCGCGCAGGTCGATCCGGGTCAGATGCCACACGGACGAAGGTGCGGTCCAACAAAATTCGCCGGACGGCGATTTCGCGGCTGGTGCGTATTTATGACAGATGCTAGGGGTTCCCTATTCGCGCCGCAGTGAGCCATGTTCGATTTGCGCCTTGCGGTGGGGGGGGGGAGACCATCCCTTTGCAGATGGGGAGACGGCTGGAGTTTAGCTGCCCGGCGAGACAGGTATTATCCAGAGCGTGGACATGACCTTTCACCGGTGGATCGAGATCGCGGCGCTTGGTAGCCTTGCGGGCATCTTTTTCATTCTTCCCATCTATGCCCCGCAGGGGGTGGATATATTCGCAGTTGCGTTCTTTCTGCTTGGCTCCCTGCTCATCGACAAACACGATATCGAGGTCGCCGACTGGACCGGGCGGCGGCCGTTCGTCTTTGTCTGCGCGGCGCTGACCCTGGCGATTCCGTTCATCAGCGGCGCCTGCTCGGTCAACGGTTTCCGGGCGCAGGTGGGCTCCGGCGTCTATGTCGTCGCCGCCCCGGCGGCGCTGTTTCTGGTGGCCTCCAAGGCCCGCTTCCATCTCGTCGGAGCGGACGGGGTCAGGCGCCTGATCCTGGCGGCGATCTTCGTCGGCCTGGTCCCGGCGACGATCTACAGCCTGCTGGTCGCCGCCCCGCCGCCGGAGCGCTTCCACCTGCCGGGCCAGCCGGCGCTGAACATCGCTTCGGTCTATCTCAGCGGCATGTCGGTGATCACGCTGTACCTGACGGCCGACCTGTCGCGGCGGGCGCGCATTGCCGGCTATGTCGCGGTGTGTGCCCTGCTGGTGCTGGGGCTGCTCACCGCCAGCCGCACATTCATCGTCAGCACGGCCGTGATCCTCGGCGTCTACGCCTTCACCATCCGCCACCGCAAGGCGCTGCTGCGCGAGATGGCGGCGATCATCGGCGTCACGCTGGCCATGCTGGCGGCGTCGCTGTTCGCCTTTCGCGGCAGCCTGGCGCGGCTGTTCGAACAGCACCATTACGGCTTCTTCGACGGCCGCCTGCAAACCTGGGCGGACGGCTGGGAGCTGTTCCGCCGCTATCCGCTGTGCGGCATCGGCCCGAGCACGTTCTACGACGTGTCGCTCAATCCGCTCTACATCGAACGGACCCAGCAGGGCATCAAGTTCGTGCCCTTCTACCACGCCCACGACATCCTGCTGAACACGCTGGCCGAAGGCGGCATCATCCTCGGCGTCCTGCTCATCGTCATGATCGCCGCGGCGATCTACGGCTGCGTCATCATCCTGAAGAAGGATCCCGGCAACCCGTTCGGCCTCATCGCCGCCGCCTTCATAGTCACGTTCCTGGTGATCGGCGTCTTCGAGAACACCCTCGTCCGCCCCGTCCTCTTCCCGCTGGCCATATTCATCGGCCTCGGTATGAACGTTACCTGGCGCGGTCGGCCGCCGGGCGTCAGCTCAGGCGAAGCCAGGCGATGAGGGCCGCGGTCAGGGCGAGCCCAAGCCCGAGAGCGACGATCGGCATGGACGCGGCAAGGACGGCAAGGACAATCAGCAGCACGCCGAGCACAACGACCAGCGAACTGACAAACGCGTGGCCGAGGCTCCTGTCGACCGCCTTCTGATAGGCGTGATCGCGATGCGCCTGAGCCAGCGGCCGGCGTTTCGAGGCCCGCATCAGCAAGGTTGTGCTGGCATCGGCCACGAAATAGAGCGGCAGCAGCAGAGCGGGGACGAGCGCACCCTTGGCGGCGGCGACGATCAATAGCCAACCCAGCGCATAGCCCAGTCCGGCGCTGCCGACGTCACCCATGAAGACGCGGGCGGGAGGCCAGTTGAACAGGAGGAATCCGACGACGGCGGCGCCGACCACGATTGCCTCGCGGCCGACCGGGCCGAGCTCAGGACGGAACGCCGCCAGGACGACCAGTCCGAAGGCGACGATCGCCGCCTCACCGGCGGCGATACCGTCAATGCCATCCATGAAGTTGAACAGATTGATGAACCACAGCCACGCCACGGCGACGACGACCCGGTCCACGGCCAGCGGCAGAAAGCCCGCCAGAATCGGCCTGTCGGACGGCAATGTGGCGAGCGCCAGCGCGACGGCGACGGCCTGGACCGCGAGCCGCACGCCGATATGCACGTTCTTCAGATCATCGGCGAAAGAGATGCCGGCGATCGCCGCCGCGCCGACGATGACCACGGGGCTGGCGATCTGGCTGCCGGTGAGCCACAATGCCGCCCAGCCAACCAGGATGACGGCCATGAAGCCCAGGCCGCCGCCGCGCGGCGTCGGGCGTGTATGCGAGGAGCGCGCGTTCGGCAAATCGATCACCGCCCAGCGCAAAAGCCCGCGCAGCGTCAGCGCGCAGGCCGCGGCGGAGAGGACAAATGTCGCGCCGCCAAGCAGCAGGAATTCGGCGATCGGGCTTGTCACATTTGGCTCCCATGGGGGGATGATCTCTGCTACCAGTACGCGTGCTTTCGCACATGATTTTGACGCAATGCTACTCGGTTTCCGGAACGGCGGCACGCCGGCAGAGACCCGCAGCGTATTGCGGCACCGAGACATGCCGAATTCCGGGATGAAATAGCGACGCTGTTGTGTATGCGGTTATGAAAACGATTCTTCTGATCACGACCGACATGCTGATAGCAGCGATTGCGCTGTTTGGAGCATATCTTCTCCGCTACAATTTGTATCTTCCACCGAATTTTGAAATCGTTTTGCTGTACATCGCGTTCTATTGCGTGGTTTCCGGCGTTGTATTCTTCCTGTTTGGGGTTCACCGCGGCGTCTGGCGCTATTCGTCCTTAAGCGACCTCAGGAACATCGTTCTCGCCACCACGACAACGATGATGATCTTCCTGCTGTCGATGTTCCTGATCGACCGCCTGGCTTCGATCCCGCGCTCGGTGCCGCTCATCGCCTGGTTCATGGTGATCGTGCTGCTGTCGGCGCCGCGCGCGGCCTTTCGCATCTGGACGGCTCGTCAACAGCTCGACGCGGAGCGGACAAGGCTGCTCATCTTCGGCTCTGCCGGCGAAGCCGAACGGGTGATCCGGCGCTTCGGGCTGGAATCGAGCGGGGCGCACAATGTCATCGGCATCGTTGAGTTCGACAGCAACCTGCCCGGCCGCAAGGTGCGCGGCACCGACATCCTCGGCGACGTCGCGCATCTCGACGAGATCATGGCGCGGCTCATCCAGGAGGGGCGGACGCCCGACACCTTCGTGGTCACGCAGCCGCGCGAGCATCGAACGGCGCTGCGGCGGATCACCGAGACCGGCATCAGCAACAAGATTCCCGTGCGGCGGGTGGTCGAGCCGTCGTCGCTGCTTGCCGGCGAGTCGGGGCCGCGACTGGACGCGCTGACGCTGGAGGACCTTCTCGGCCGTAAGCCGGCCCGCCTTGAACTGGAGCGCATCAGCCGGCTGATCGCGGGAAGCACGGTGCTGGTCACCGGCGCCGGCGGCAGCGTCGGCTCCGAAATCGTGCGTCAGGTGGCGCGCTTCCGGCCGGGCCGCATGGTGCTGCTCGACAGCAGCGAGTTCGCGCTCTACGCCATCGACCACGAGATGCAGGAGGACCACGCCCAGCTCGACCGCAAGAGCGTCATCGCCTCGGTGCGCGACCGCGAGACGATCTTCCGCCTGATGGCGAGCATGAAGCCCGATGTGGTTTTCCACGCCGCCGCCCTCAAGCACGTGCCGCTGATCGAATCGAATGCCTGCGAGGGCGTGCTGACCAACGTCATCGGTACCAGGAACGTTGCCGATGCCGCCGTCGCCAGCGGCGTCAAGGCGATGGTCATGATTTCGACCGACAAGGCGATCCGGCCAAGCAGCGTCATGGGAACCAGCAAGCGCGCGGCCGAGGCCTATTGCCAGGCGCTGGACGTGAGCGACACCGCGACGCGCTTCGTCACGGTGCGCTTCGGCAATGTGCTGGGCTCGAACGGCTCGGTGGTGCCGCTGTTCGACAAGCAGATCAAGGCGGGCGGGCCGGTGACCGTCACCCATCCGGAGATGAAGCGCTATTTCATGAGCATCCGCGAGGCGGCGGAGCTGGTGCTCCAGGCGGCCGCCTTCGGCGTGCTCGAACAGGAGCGCCGCGGCGGCATCCTGGTTCTCGACATGGGCGAGCCGATCAAGATCGTCGATCTCGCCCGCACCATGATCGCCATGGCCGGGCGCGTCCCGGAGGTGGATGTCCCCATCATCTTCACCGGCGTGCGGCCGGGCGAAAAGCTGTTCGAGGAACTGTTCGACCCGAGCGAGGCGAACGAGCTGGCCACCACGGAGGGACTGATCGTGGCGCGGCCGCGGCTGACCGACATCAACAGCCTGCTGCCGCAACTGGCCGAGCTGGAAGGCATCGCGGCATCCGGCGACGAGCGCGCAACGATTGCCATGCTTGGCAGGATGATCACCGAATATCATCCGGCGGACGACGGTCCGGAGGTATCCGAGGCGGGCGGGCGCAGCGCGGCGACGGGGTGAAGGCGCCGGGCCGGCGGGCTCCGGTCAGGCGGCGTCGGGCGTGGCGCCCTCGGTCAGCACCGAAAACAGCGCCGACTTGTCGGTCGAGGCGCGCAGCTTGCCGGCCATGCCGGGCTCGCGGAACAGGCGGGCGACGCGCGCCAGCGCCTTGAGGTGGTCGGCGCCGGCGCCCTCCGGTGCGAGCAGCAGGAAAATGAGGTCGACCGGCTGATCGTCAACCGCCTCGAAATCGATCGGCTTCGACAGGCGCGCGAACAGACCGAAGATGCGATCGAGCCCGGCAAGCTTGCCGTGCGGGATGGCGATGCCGCCGCCGACGCCGGTGGAGCCCAGCTTCTCGCGCTGAACCAGCGTCTCGAAGATCTCGCGCTCTTCCAGGCCGGTGATCTCCGCCGCCTTTTCGGCCAGCGCCTGAATCGCCTGCTTCTTGCTGTTTGCCTTCAGCGAAGGCACGACGGCATCGGGTTTGATGAGGTCGCTCAGATCCATCTTGTCCAGTCCAGATCGTCCCAGCGGCGCGCCGGCGGCAAACGCCCATGGCAGCGTCTCATTGCCGTCATTTGTCGACGGCATCCCCTTTGGCAGTCCCCGACGGATCGATCCAGCCGATGTTGCCGTCATTGCGCCGATAGACCACGTTGATGCCGCCGTGGACGGCGTGACGGAAAACCATGACCGGCGCATCGGCCAGGTCCATCGCCATCACCGCATGGCCGACGGACATGGTGGCCAGACTGGTCGCCTCTTCGGCAATCACCACCGGCTTGTCGTCGACCGCCGCTTCGACCTCTTCGTCGGAAGCGGCGATGATGTAGGCGGCCGCCGGCAGGGGCTCGCCCTTCGCCGTGCCGCGGTGCTCCTTCAGCCGGCGCTTGTAGCGCCTGAGGCGCTTCTCGATGCGTTCGGCGGCGGCATCGAAGCACTGATAGGCGTCCGGGCCCCTGCCCTCGCCCTTGAGAACGATGCCGGTGTCGAGGTGGATCGTGCAATCGCTGTGGAAGCCGGAGCCTTCGCGCTCGACGGTGACGTTGGCGTCGTAGCCGCCGTCGAAATATTTGTCGACGCCGAGTGCTATGCGCTCCTCGACGCGGCTCCGCAGGGCATCACCAATATCGATGTTCTTGCCTGAAATGCGCAGGCCCATGGAGGGTCGAACCTTCTAACGTGGCGGTCGGATATGCCAGCCTGGACGCGTGCACCTCGATTGCGAAGCGACACGCCGGACCGGAACCTTGACCGGGGGGAACGTCTTTTCGCCGCCTCGCCGGCCCGTGCTCGGCGCCCTTCTAGGGAGGGCGCGGGAACAAGTCAACCGAGGGCTGAATCCGCCCGGTAAGCCACTGAATTGCTTCGTTCACCCGTGCCGGCGGCACCCTTGCCCAGCTTTGCCAGCTTCTCCCGGCGGCGCTGCACGGAAGACGGGATGCGCATTGCCTCGCGGTATTTGGCGACCGTGCGGCGCGCGATATCGACACCCGAATCGCGCAGCATCCTGACGATCGTGTCGTCGGAGAGGACCGCTTCCGGCGCCTCCTCGTCGATGATGTGGCGGATACGGAAACGCACCGCCTCGGCCGAATGCGCCTCACCGCCCTCGGCGGAGGCGATGGCCGCGGTGAAGAAATATTTCAGCTCGAAGATGCCGCGCGGCGTCGCCATGTACTTGTTGGAGGTAACCCGCGAGACGGTCGATTCGTGCATGCTGATGGCTTCGGCGACGGTCTTCAGATTGAGCGGGCGCAGGTGGCGGACGCCGTGGGCGAGGAAAGCATCCTGCTGGCGGACGATCTCGGTGGAGACCTTGAGGATGGTGCGGGCGCGCTGGTCGAGGCTCTTCACCAGCCAGTTGGCGGTCTGCAGGCAATCGGCGAGGTAGACCTTGTCGGTGTCGTTGCGGCGGCGGCCGAGCACGGTGGCGTAATAAGCCTGGTTGACGAGCACCCGCGGCAGCGTGCCGGTGTTGAGCTCGACATGCCAGCCGCCGTCCGGACCGGGGCGGACCATGACATCGGGCACGATCGGCTGGACGGGCAGGTCACCGAAGGCGCTGCCCGGCTTCGGATCGAGCGCGCGCAGTTCGGCGACCATGTCGGAGAGGTCTTCCTCGTCGACCTGGCAGAGCCGGCACAGGGCGCCGTATTCGCGCCGCGCAACCAGATCGAGATGGTCGACGAGGCGCGCCATGCAGGGGTCGAAGCGGTCGCGCTCGCGCAGCTGGATGGCAAGGCATTCGGCAAGGTCGTGGGCGCCGATGCCCACCGGGTCGAAGGTCTGCACCAGAGCCAGCGTGCGCTCGACCAGGTCGACCGGCGCGTCGAGGCGCTGGGCAATGTCGGCGACATCGGCGCGCATGTAGCCGGCTTCGTCGATCTCGTTGATGAGCACGCGGCCGACCAACCGCATGGCCGGGTCGGCAGTGGCGAGGCCGAGCTGGTTTTCGAGGTGGTCGGCGAGCGACTCGCGCTCGGCGACGAAGGCTTCGAGATTGTAGTCCTCGGCGCTGATCGGCTGGCGCGAGGGGGCCGTCGCCCAGCTCTCCGCCGGCAGGGCCGGCGGGGTCTCGCCGTCAGGCTTGCCGTGGTCGTCGGGGAAGACGTTGGAGAGGTCTGAATCGAGGCGGTCGGCGATCGCCTGCGGATCAACCTCCATGCGGGTTTCCATCCAGTCGGGCGGATCTTCGCCGAAATCGGAGCCGCCGTCGCGCGCGGCGGGCTCCGCCTCGGCCTTGGCGCCGCCATCGTCGCCGGCGGCGTCGCCACCCTCCTCGCCCTCGATCCTCTCGAGCAGCGGATTGCGCTCGAGTTCGGCGTCGACATAGGCGACCAGATCGAGATTGGAGAGCTGGAGCAGCTTGATCGCCTGCATCAGCTGCGGCGTCATCACCAGAGACTGGCTCTGGCGAAGCTCAAGCTTGTGCGAAAGTGCCATTACGCGCTTGTTACCCCGCCCGGAAGTTGGTCCGGGAATTGCTTGTCCTCTCTTTGGTAGCGTAATGAGCGCCCGGGTTAAAGGCTAAACTGCTCGCCAAGGTAAAGGCGGCGGACTTCCGGGCTGCGCACGATTTCGTCAGGCCGCCCCTCGAACAGCACCTCACCGGAATGGATGATGTAGGCGCGGTCGATGAGGCCGAGGGTCTCGCGCACGTTATGGTCGGTGATGAGAACGCCGATGCCCAGGCTGGTGAGATGGCGCACCAGCGCCTGGATGTCGCCGACGGCGATGGGATCGACGCCGGTGAAGGGTTCGTCGAGCAGCATGAAGGCCGGCCGGCTGGCTAGCGCCCGGGCGATTTCGCAGCGGCGGCGCTCGCCGCCCGAC
The DNA here is from genome assembly GCA_963732845.1 of uncultured Alphaproteobacteria bacterium. Lineage (GTDB taxonomy): Bacteria > Pseudomonadota > Alphaproteobacteria > Rhizobiales > Kaistiaceae > CAVSRC01. Next base: position 59,421 of record CAVTBE010000018.1, read on the forward strand.
AGCGATACGGCCGGCGCATGGCGCAGATGGGTGATGCGGAACTCGTCGAGCAGGGCTTCCAGATGCTCCTCGCGGGTGTTCCTGTCCGGCTCGACGACCTCGAGGATGGCGCGGATGTTGCCCTCGACCGACAGGCCACGGAAGATCGAGGTCTCCTGCGGCAGATAACCGATGCCCATCCGTGCCCGGCGATACATGGGCATGTCGGTGACGTCGTGGCCGTCGATCTCGATGGTACCGCTGTTGGCCCGGATGAGGCCGGTGATCATGTAGAAGATGGTGGTCTTGCCGGCACCGTTGGGCCCGAGCAGCCCGACCGCCTCGCCGCGCGCCACGGCCAGACTGGCGTTCCGCACCACCAGACGCTTGTGATACGACTTGGCGAGGCCGTGGGCGATGAGCCAGCCGCGCCCGCCGGCGTCGGGAACAAGGCGCGATGGCGGGGTCGTGGCATGGGCCTGACGCCGTTGCCGTCCGCCGCCGCGGCTGTCCGTCTTTTCGCCTCCGCGACCGAAATGGCTCGCTGTCACCACGCCTGTCATAACCTCTTGATTGAGTTGCCGGGATAAGGCGCCGGCCAGTAGTTGTCGAGGGGGTTATTGCCCGGCGGCCTGTCCACCTGCGGGCTGGGGCGTGAAGATACCGCGGATCTGCTTGCCGGCATCCTGCTCGACGCGGGCTTGGCCGGTGGCGAGATTGACCAGCAGCCGGCTGCCAGTGATGACATTGCTGCCCTGGCTGAGAACGACGCCGCCCGACACGGTGATGGTCTGCGATTTCATGTCGACGACGGCGGTCTTGCCGGTGACGGTCTGTTCGCCGGAACTGACGTAGACGCCGCCGGTCGCCTCGATGCGGCTGAAGCCCTCGGGGGTGGTGTTCTTGAGGTCCGAATAGAGCGTGATGGTGTCGGCCTTGAGCACCGTCTGGCCGCGCGTGACGACGACATTGCCGCTGAAGACGGAGATGCGCTGCTTGTCCTTTTCGGTGATCTCGAGGACGGTGGCATCGACCCGGATGGGGTCTTTCGACTGGGTCTGAAAGCCTTTGAACAGATCGGCCGTGGCGGCGCCCGCCGTGCCCGGAAACGCGGCCGTGAGGGCGACCGCAAAGAGGCCGGCCAGCCAGGCGGCGCTGAAGCGGCGAGACAGGATCATTGAGCCTCCGGAGCCTTCGCCAGCTCCGCCGGCGGCATGAAGCTGACCGAGACGCCACCGCGGAAGATGACGTGCTTGCCGCGGTCCGTAACTTCCATGCTGTCGGCGCGCAAGGTGCCATCCTTGGCTTGGATCTCGACCGGGTGCGACGACTGCATGCTGCCTTTGGCGAGGTCGACGGACGCCTGCTCGATCTGCGCGGCATAGCCGGTGGTCGTCTGGATGGAAATGCCGTCCTTGAGTTCCAGCGTGTTGTTGTTGCCGTTGTAGATGCCGGTCGTCGCATCGACGGTGGCGGTGCCGGCATTTTCGAGACCGATATGGGCGTTGATCTGTTGGAAGGTCAGCACCTTGGGATCGTTGAGGCTCTGGATGGCACGGGCGGCGGTCACTTCATAAGCGCGCCGCGTACCCTCGAAACCCGAGATATGCGGCGTCTTCATGATGACGCTGTTCGACGTCACATCGATGCCGGCGCTCGAAATCAGACCGGCGAGATCGCTCGGGATGAAGCGGGCCGAGGCCCAGAACAGCAGCAGGCCGGCGACCGCCACGGCCGGGAGCACGATGCGCAGCGTGCGCACCAGCCGGCTGTGGCGCCGGGCGGCACGATAGGCCTGCTCTCCGCCCCGCCGGGTCGGGTTGTAGCGGATGCGATGCCGGACCGGCGTGTCCTCGGTGTAGTCGGTCATGGGCTCCGTCTGGCGGCCTGGCGGCATATTGTGAGCAGTTGGCCCTGGTTGCGCAATCGCCTCAGCAAAACCACAACAATGGGCCAAAGCCAAGGCAGCCCCGCAGCCGGCTGACGCTCAGTGGGCGAAGATGTCCTCTTCGCCCCAGCCGGCGAGATCCAGCCGCGCCCGCGTCGGCAGGAAGGCGAAACAGGCCTCGGCCAGCCGCCGGCGGCCCTCGCGCTCAAGCCGCTCGTCCAGCTTGTCGCGCAAGGCATGCAGGTACAGCACATCGGAAGCGGCGTAGGCGAGCTGGGCATCGCTCAACGCCTCGGCCGCCCAGTCCGAGCTCTGCTGCTGCTTCGACAGGTCGATGTCGAGGAACTCCTTGACCAGCTCCTTCAGGCCGTGGCGGTCGGTATAGGTGCGCGTCAGCTTGGAGGCGATCTTGGTGCAGAAGAGCGGCTCGGGCATGACGCCGAAGGCGTGCTCGAGCACGGCGATATCAAAGCGGGCGTAATGAAAGATCTTGGTGATGGCGCGGTCGGCGAGCACCCGGGTGAGATTGGGCGCGGCGCCCTGGCCGGGGGCGATCTGGACGATGTCGGCGCTGCCGTCGCCGGCGGAGAGCTGTACCAGGCACAGCCGGTCGCGCAGCGGGTTCAACCCCTGGGTCTCGGTATCGATGGCCACCGAACCGGCGAAGCGCGTGGCGTCCGGCAGGTCGCCCTTGTGGAGGCGAATGGTCATGCCGCGAGCCATAGACGGAAACCACTAAGATTTCGAGTATTTTCGGTTTGCGGGGGATGGCGGAGCGGCCCAAGAGGCGCCAACGCACCCAGGCGCCGCGCCTCGGGCATCGTCTCACAACATCTTGAAATCACTTGGCTAATCTTCTCGATCCAGCTCTTCGAGAAAATGGTGCCCAGGAAAGGACTCGAACCTTCACGGCTTGCACCACACGGACCTGAACCGTGCGCGTCTACCAATTCCGCCACCTGGGCACGGGGCGGATCAGTAAGGGCGGGTTCGAGCCTTGTCAACGGCGCGCGCGACTGCCTGTACAGCCGACAGCCAAGCCGATATGAGACGGGAACCTCTTGGGAACAGGCGCGGGAGCAGGCTGATGGCCATCACCACCACTTCGAAGGGTCTGGTCACCGTTTTCGGCGGATCGGGCTTCCTCGGCCGCCATGTGGTGCGGGCGCTCCTGAAGCGCGGCTGGCGCGTGCGCGCCGCCGTGCGCCGCCCGGACCTCGCCGGCCACCTGCAGCCGCTGGGGCTGGTCGGCTGGGTGCAGCCGATGCAGGCGAACCTGCGCTATCGCTGGTCGGTGGACCGGGCGGTGGAAGGCGCCGACGCGGTGGTCAATCTCGCCGCCATCCTGGCAGAGAGCGGCCGCCAGCGCTTCAGCGCGGTCAACGATTTCGGCGCCCGCGCCGTGGCCGAAGCCGCCCGCGGGGCGGGGCTGAAGCGCGTGATCCATATGTCGGCGATCGGCGCCGATGCCAATTCGCCCTCCGTCCAGGCGCGCTCACGGGCGGCCGGCGAAGCCGCCGTCTTCGAGACGCTGCCGGACTCGGTCGTCTTCCGCCCGTCGATCGCCTTCGGGCAGGAGGATCACTTCTTCAACCGCTTCGCCGGCCTGTCGCGGGTGACGCTGGCGCTACCGCTGTTCGGCGGCGGGCACACGCGCTTCCAGCCGGTGTTCGTCGGCGACGTGGCGCAGGCTGTTGCCGATGCGGTGGAATGCAAGGCGCAGCCGGGCACGACCTACGAACTCGGCGGACCGGAGGTGAAGACCTTCCGCGAATGCCTGGAGACGATGCTGGCCGCCATCGACCGCCGGCGGCTGCTGGTTTCGGTGCCGTGGTCGCTGGCCTTTGCCGGCGCCTCGGTGCTGCAGCTGTGGCCGTGGCCACTGTTGACCGTCGATCAGGTGAGGCAGCTCAAGATCGACAACGTGGTTTCCGAGGCGGCCAAGGCCGATGGGCGCACCTTTGCCGCCTTCGGCATCGTGCCGGACAGCCTCGCCGCGATCCTGCCGTCCTACCTCTATCGCTTCCGGCCGCGCGGCGAGTTCGAGCGCCACCGCACCGCCTAGCTAGGCCCGGCGCGCTTCGGCCATCGCGCGCCCCAGCTCCTCGGCAAACAGGTCCTGCGGAGCCCAGTTCAGTTCGCGCCGGGCGGCACCGGCATCGAGGACGAAATCGTCGAGCGCTGCCCGCGCCGCCGCGGAGCGGCCGACGGCATTGAGCGCCAGGCGCAGCGCCGCGCGCGAAAACGGCACGACGAGCGGCCGGCGTCCCGCCGCCGCGCACAGGCCGCGATAGATGTCGGCGATCGGCCGCGCCGGCTCGGCCGCGACATAGGCGCTTTGCGGCGGGCGGTCCGTTTCGAGCGCCAAGGCGACGAGCGCGCCGAGGTTGGTCACCGAGACGAGGGCGCGGCGCGCGACCAGGGCGCCGGAGGGGACCGGCAGGCCGCGTGAGGCTATCCGCACCAGGGTCGCGAAATTGCCCGGCGCGCCGGCCCCGTAGACGAGCGGCGGGCGAAGCGTGACGGTGACCAGGCCGGTGTCTGACGCGATTGCCTGCAGGGCCTCTTCGGCGGCGCATTTGCTGCGGCCATAGGCTGTGTTGGGGTGCAGGGGCGTGGTCTCGTCGATCATCGCCCCGCCCGCCCAGCGCCCATAGACGGCGGCGCTCGACAGGAAGACGAAGCGGGCGACGCCTTCTGCCACCGCGGCGCGAGCGAGCCGTTCGGTGCCGCGAAGATTGGTCTCGTCCATCGCGCGCGCGAACGCCTCGTCGCCCGGCCGGCCGAGAACGTGTGCGCGCGCGGCCAGATGCACCACCGCATCGCAGCCGGCAAGCAGCGCGCCCGGAGAGGTCTCCGACGTCAGGTCCCAGTCGTCGCGGTTGACCGGAACCACTGCATGGCCGCGCCCGGCCAGCAGCTTCGTCAAATGGCGGCCGATAAACCCGCGGGCGCCGGTGACGGCGATCTTCATCCGATGCGTGCTTTCCTCACATGCTCGGGTAGTTCGGACCGCCGCCGCCTTCCGGAGGCAGCCAGTCGATGTTGCGGTTCGGGTCCTTGATGTCGCAGGTCTTGCAGTGGACGCAGTTCGACGCGTTGATCCGGTAGCGCGGTGCGCCGTCCCCCTCCTCCACCCATTCATAGACGCCGGCAGGGCAGTAGCGCGCCGAGGGGCCGGCGAAGACATCGTGCTCCGAGGTCTTCTGCAGGCCCATGTCGCGCACATGGAGATGCACCGGCTGATCCTCCTCGTGCGCCGTGTTGGACAGGAAGACCGAGGACATGCGGTCGAAGCTGACCACCCCGTCGGGCTTCGGATAGGCGATGGCGCGCGCCTTCGCCGCCGGCAGCGTCGCCGCGTGATCCGCCTTTGCGTGGCCAAGCGTGCCGAAGAGGGAAAAGCCCAGCGTATTGGTCCACAGATCCAGGCCGGCCGCGACAATGCCGGCACCGGTGCCGAGATTCGACCATAGCGGCTTGACGTTGCGCACCGGCTTCAGGTCGTTCCCTATGGCGCATGTACGCCACGCCGCCTCGTAAGTTGCCAGCACGTCATTGCCGCGTCCGGCGGCAATGGCGTCGGCGACATGCTCGGCGGCGAGCATACCGGAGAGCATGGCATTGTGGCTGCCCTTGATGCGCGGCACGTTGACGAAGCCGGCCGAACAGCCGATCAGCGCGCCGCCGGGAAAGGCGAGCCTGGGCACCGACTGCCAGCCGCCCTCGGTGATCGCCCGCGCGCCATAGGAAAGCCGCTTGCCGCCCTCCAGCAGCGGCCGGATCCACGGGTGGGTCTTGAAACGCTGGAACTCCTCGAAGGGCGACAGAAAAGGGTTGGCGTAGTCGAGGTGAACAACGAAGCCGATCGACACCAGATTGTCGCCGAAGTGATAGAGGAACGAGCCGCCGCCGGTGCGGTTGTCGAGCGGCCAGCCGATGGAATGCTGCACCAGGCCGGGGCGGTGCTTCTCCGGCCCGACCTGCCACAGCTCCTTGAGGCCGATGCCGTATTTCTGCGGCGCGCGACCTTCGTCGAGCCCGAAGCGGGCGATGAGCCCCTTGGCCAGGACCCCTCGGGCGCCTTCGCCGATCAGCGTGTATTTCGCACGCAGCTCCATGCCGCGCTGGAAACCGGGCTTCGGTTGTCCGTCACGACCGATCCCCATGTCGCCGGTCGCCACGCCGACGACCGCGCCGCTCTCGTCGAAGAGCGTCTCGACGGCGGCGAAGCCCGGAAAGATCTCGACGCCCAGCGCCTCGGCATGGGTGCCGAGCCAACGGCAGATATCGCCGAGCGAGGCGACGTAGGCGCCGTGATTGCGCATCAGCGGCGGCAACAGAAAACCGGGCAACGCCATCGCCCCGGCCGGCCCCAGCCAAAGGAGACGGTCCTCGGTCACCGGCGTTCGGATCGGGCAGTCCGCGTCCTCGCGCCAGTCCGGCAGCAGCCGGTCGAGGCCGACGGGATCGATCACGGCGCCGGAGAGGATATGGGCGCCGACCGCCGCGCCCTTCTCCAGCACCACGACGGAGAGATCGGGCGCACGCTGCTTGAGCCGGATCGCCGCCGCCAGCCCGGCCGGGCCGGCGCCGACGATCACGACATCGAAATCCATCGATTCGCGCTCGTCCGTCATGTGTTGAGTGCCGGCCCCGTGATTGGCGTATCCCGTTGAACATGGACGGGATAGGTCAATAATCGCAGTAGAGATCGGACATTGGCAGCACGCGAAAGGCGTAATCATGGCAAGTGATGCACGGTTCGATTGGCAGGATCCGTTCCTGTTCGGCGAGCAACTTTCCGAGGAAGAGCGGATGGTGTCGCAATCGGCGGCTGAATTCGCGCGCCAGGTGCTCGCGCCCCGGGTCGAGGGCGCCTATCTCAATGAGACGAGCGATCCCAGGATCCTGCGCGAAATGGGCGAGGCGGGGCTGCTCGGCGTGACCATTCCCGAGGCCTATGGCGGCCTGGACTTAAGCTATGTCGCCTATGGCCTCATCGCCCGCGAGATCGAGCGGATCGATTCCGGCTTCCGCTCCATGCTGAGCGTGCAGTCGTCACTCGTGATGCACCCGATCCACGCCTATGGCTCGGAAGACCAGAAGCAGCGCTACCTGCCAAAGCTCGCCACCGGCGAATGGATCGGCTGCTTCGGCCTGACCGAACCGGAGGCTGGCTCCGACCCCGCCGCCATGCAGACGAAGGCGGTGAAGACCGCCGGCGGCTACTGCCTGAACGGCGCCAAGACCTGGATCTCAAATTCGCCGATCGCCGACGTCTTCATCGTCTGGGCACGCTCGGCGGCGCATGATGACAGGGTGCGCGGCTTCGTGCTGGAGAAGGGGACGAAAGGGCTCACGGCGCCCAAGATCGAGGGCAAGCTGTCATTGCGCACCTCGATCACCGGCGAGATCGTCATGCAGGACGTGGAGGTCGGCGAGGAGGCGCTGCTCCCCGGTGCGGTCGGCCTGTCCGCCGCCTTCGGCTGCCTCAACCGGGCGCGCTACGGCATTGCCTGGGGGGTGATGGGCGCCGCCGAGGACTGCTGGCTCCGCGCCCGCCAATACGGCCTCGACCGCAAGCAGTTCGGCCGGCCGCTCGCCGCCACCCAGCTCTACCAGAAGAAGCTCGCCGACATGCAGACCGAGATCGCACTCGGCCTGCAGGCGGCGCTGCGCGTCGGCCGCCTGTTCGACGCCGGGCGCATGGCACCGGAGATGATCTCGCTGATCAAGCGCAACAATTGCGGCAAGGCGCTCGACATCGCCCGGGCTGCACGCGACATGCACGGCGGCAACGGCATCCAGATCGGTTACCAGGTCATGCGCCACCTGCAGAACCTGGAGACGGTCAACACCTATGAGGGGACGCACGACATTCACGCGCTCATCCTCGGCCGCGCCATCACCGAGCTTCAGGCCTTCGGCTAAACGGTGTAGATCGACGCGACGCTGGCGGTGCCCAAGCGATTCGCGCCGTCGCCCCTGGAGATCGACGCGCCCATGGCCGATTCCGTCACGGACCGCCCCCGCGAAACCGCGAGCGACGCAGCCCCGCCTGCGGGAAGCGCCATCGAACTGACCGTGGTGGTGCCGACCTTCAACGAGGCCGGCAACGTTCCGATCCTGGTCGAACGTCTGGCCAAGGTGCTCGCCGGCATTTCCTGGGAGGTCGTCTTTGTCGACGACGATTCGCCCGATGGAACCGCCCGCATCGCGCGCGACATCGCCCACCGCGACCGGCGGGTGCGAGTGATCCGCCGGCTCGGCCGCCGCGGCCTGTCCACCGCCTGCGTCGAAGGGGTGATGTCGTCCGCGGCGCCCTATTTCGCCGTCATGGATGGCGACCTGCAGCACGACGATTCGATGCTCGCCAGGATGCTCGCCACGCTCAGGGAGGAGAATCTCGATATCGTCGTCGGCAGCCGTTACGTCAGCGGCGGCAATACCGAAGGCCTCGACCCGTGGCGCAAATGGGTGAGCCGCGCCGGCACGCGCATGGCGCAGACGCTACTCAAGGCCGAACTGACCGATCCGATGAGCGGCTTTTTCGTCATGTCGCGCGCCGCCTTCGACGAGGAAGTCCGCACCCTGTCGCAGCGCGGCTTCAAGATCCTGCTCGACATCTTCGCCTCGTCGCCGCGCCCGCTGCGCTATCGCGAACTGCCCTGCCGCTTCAATCCGCGCCAGTTCGGCGAGAGCAAGCTCGACACCATGGTGGCGTGGGAGTTCGGCCTGCTGCTGCTCGACAAGATGTTCGGCCGCTATGTGCCGGTGCATTTCGTCGTCTTCGCCATGGTGGGGATCACCGGCGTCGCCGTCCACCTGGCAACGCTGGAGGCGTTCAAGCTGGCGGGCTCGACATTCGGCGTGGCGCAGACCGCTGCCGTCCTGTTCGCGATGACGTGGAACTACATCCTCAACAACTTCATCACCTATCGCGACCAGCGCCTGCAGGGCGCGGCCTTCCTGCGCGGCCTGCTGTCGTTCTATGCCATCGGCGCGGTCGGCGCCGTCGGCAATATCGGCGTCATCGGCGCCCTGTTCAGCACGGGCAGCGGCTGGTGGGTGGCGGGAATTGCCGGCGCAATGGTCGGCGTGGTGTGGAACTACACCATGTCGAGCCTGTTCACCTGGCACCGGCGGACGCTGACCTGACCGACTCCGTCACCGGCGGGCGCTGAGAATCACATGCGGCCGTCGCCCGGCAGAATGCCGGCGCAATAGGGAAACGGTCCGACCCGGCTGACAAAATAGGGCGTCCAAACGCATGCCAGCTTGGGATCGTGGGTGGCGAAGAAGAACTGGCGGACCGGCAGGTGGTTGCCCCAGAGAACGCAGAACGCCACCACGAAGAGCGTCGCCTTTCGCCGCCACGCCCATGCCTGCCATTCCGGGAAGCGCACGGCGATCAGGGCCGCGGCGAGGATGAGCAGCGGATCGGTGTAGATGAAATATTCGGTCTTGATCGCGCGCAGCGAAAAGGCGGCATCGAGCCCGAGGACCACGACGACCAGGGTGAGCACCTGCAGAGGCAATTGCCGGTCGCCGCGGCGCCAGGCGATGACCGCACCGACCACCGCGAAAATCTGCAGGAGGAAGACAGGCTCATGATCGTGCGCCTGCAGGGCGCGGGCGAACCCCCAGGCGAGCGTTTCGAAGAGCGTGCCGCTGAGGACCTGTGTCTGCCCCTCCAGCGCCGGCTGGCTCCACGTGGCGGCGAAATAGAACATATGTTCGATCGGATGGGTGATGGCGATCGCGTTCTCCGGGTGAAAGCGGATCAACAGCGACAGGATGCCCAGCGACACGCCAAGCAGCACGGCACCCATGCCGGCAACGCATTCACTCGCCGGGACCTTCCACACGCGGCAATAGGCCACCACGGCGATGACGACCCACAGCGCGATAGCGGCCTGGTAGGTGCCATCCGGAATGACGCCGAGGCGGATATAGGGGATGACCGTGCCGGGGAAATCCGCAAAGCCCGTCAGCAGGATATTGGCTGCAGGGAGGGCAACCAGCAGGGCGGGCGCGATCCAGGCGGCGGCGATCCACGGAGAGAGGCGCGACTGCGCGTCCTTGTCCGTTCCCGGTCGCCCGAAGGTGATGGCGATGACCGGCAAGGCCATCACCGGCAGCACCGCCTGCACCTTGGTGACGATCGCCAGCGTCGCCAGCAGGGCGGCGAGCGCGAGAAGTGCCGGCTGCAGCCACCGACGGCGAACACCCAGCGCGGCAAAGATCAGGGCGAACAGGGCGATGACCGTCAGCCCGCCGGAGAGAAGCTCGGTGCGCAACATGCGCATGTGCATGATGACGGCGCTGGAGCAGGCGAGCGCCATGCCGGCCAGCATGGCAATCCGCCAATCGCCGATCAGCCGGCGCAGCAGCGTCGCGTACAGCCACACGAATGATCCGGCCATCAGCAGCGACAGAATGCGTCCGGCGACGACGAGCTGCTGCCAGGCGGCATCGAACGCCGGCACATTCTTCGGCGAAGGCATTTCGGTCAGCGCATGGACCGGCAACAGTCCCAGCCAGTGCACAAGCGTGTACCAGCCGGCGATCAGCAGGTCGTAGAGGTAGCCGGTGTGATCGAAGTATTCCTGCGGCAGGCCGGCATTGAGCAGGAGACCCTGATAGGCAAGGATCAGATCCTGGTCCGAGAACCACCAGAACGGATAGAAGAGGCCGAAGAGCACGAAGGAGATCGCCATGCCGCCGAAGATGGCGGCAAGCGACACCGTCCAACCGGGAAACAGGTATTTTTCGTAGGTGACGTCCGTGGCGAGTGCGCGTTCGGCCATGCTCCACTCACCGTCTTCTAAAGTGCCTTGATGCGCAGGAAGGCGAAGCCGACCATCTTCAGCAGCAGAAGCCCGTGGCGGAAGCGCGAGATCTGGGTCTCGCCGTAGCGACGGCTGGCATAGCGTATGGGCACCTCGACGCAGTGCAGGTTGAGCTTGGCGGCGCCGAAGATCAGGTCGAAATCGCCGAAGGGATCGAAATCGCCGAAATAGCTGCGCCCCTGCTTCAGCCGCTCGTAGTCGGTGCGGCGCAGCACCTTGGTGCCGCACAGCGTGTCGGTGATGCGCTGGCTCAACAGCCACGAGAAGAGGAGCGCGAAGCTCTTGTTGGCGATGAGGTTGAGGAAGCGCATCGCCTCGTCCTCCATCGCATAGACCAGGCGCGAGCCGTTGACGAACTCGCCCTTGCCGGTGGCCAGCGCCTGCCAGAACTTGGGCAGCTGTTCGGGCGGCATGGTCAGGTCGGCATCGAGGATCATCAGGACGTCACCGCGCGCCGCGTCGAATGCGGTGAACACGGCATCCGCCTTGCCCTTGCCCGGCTGCTGCATCACCTTGATGTCGCGCTCGGGATAGGCGGCGATGACGCGGCGGATCTCGTCGAGGGTGCCGTCCTGGCTGTGCCCCTCGACAAAGATGATCTCGAGATCGTCGCAGAAATCCGGCATGCGCTGCACCGCCGGCTCGATATTGCCGCGCTCGTTGCGCGCCGGGATGACCACCGTCGCCGAGGTGATGTCGTCGTTCGTCTGCCGCCCGGAGCGGAACACGGAATAGTGCCGCAGGCTGAGATGGCGGATGACCGGCAGCGTCGATACGAAGCGATTGAGGACGCGTCCGAGCCCGAGCAGCCGCAAGGGGGAGATCAACCGGGTTTCCGACTTGATCGCCTCGAAATCGGAAAGCGCTGCCAGGGCGCGGATATCGCCGGACGACATGACGTTCTGCGGCGGTTGCGGGGCGCGCCAGCCGATCCACTCGGCCAGTTTCAGCAGGGGCTGCCACAGATGCGAGTAGTAGACGACGACCAGCCGGGTGGTGCGCGAGCAATGGTCGTGCAGGCTGTCGAATACGGCCTGGCAATCGTCGAGCGATCCGATCGTGTCGACGATGAGGATCACGTCGAAGGGGCCAGGCAGAGAGGCCACGAAAGCCCGGTCCTCGATATCGCCGACGCGAAAGTCGAGATCGGGATGCAGGCGCTGCGCCTGGGCGATCATGGACGGACTGAAATCGACGCCGAGTCCGTAGCTGGGCTTGAGGCCGGCGAGCACTTCGCCGGTGCCGCAGCCGATTTCGAGGACGCGCAATCCTTCCGGAATCAGGAAGCGCAGGAAGCGCAGGTCTTCGGCGTGGAAGAAGGCGGCGCGCTGCCAATAGGCGGCCCGGGTCGCCGCGCCGCGCTCGGAACCGGCGAGGATGGCCTGCTTGCGCGGCGACAGGATGGGCGCGGGCGCTTCCATCAGCTGGCCCGTCGCACCAGACCGAACCAGGTGACGGCGCCGGGCAGGGCAGCGACCAGCATGGCGGCGCCGAACGAGACCGACAACAGCAGCGCCGCGTCGGCCGGCGTTCCGTTTGCCGAGAGGAACCAGACGACCGCGCCCTCGCGCGCACCCCAGCCACTGATCGTGAAGGGCAGCATGGTAGCGAAGAGCATCGGCGGCACCAGCACCAGCAGCGTGATCGGCGCGATCGGCGTCGCCACCGCCAGACTGAGGATCCAGACGACGGCGACGCTCATCAGATGGATGGCCAGGGAGAGGCTCCCGGTCACCAGGACGGTTGGCGGATGAAGGAAGACGCGGCGGGTGTCGTCCAGAATGGCGCTCACCGGCGCCTGCATGCGGGACGGCAGAAAGGCGATCACGGGCGTTCCCACGAGCAGCACCAGAACAAATCCGGCGAGCAGCGCCACGGCGATGGCGAGCATGCTCATCGACAGGAGCGGCGCCGGCATCACCAGCCGCCAGAGCAGCAGTGAAGGGACGGTCAGAAGCAGGAGGACGACCAGCGCCAGCCCGCGATCGATGATGGCGCTGGTGATGGAAAAGCGCGCGCGGATGCCGACGCGCGTGCCGAGAAGCGCGCGCAGCGCATCGCCGACGAACGGCATCGACTGATTGGCGAACTGGGACGAGAAGGTGATCGCGGCGGCGAGCGCCGGCGACGGCCGGTGGGGCCGGTCGAGCCGGTCGACGACCAATCGCCAGCGCATCGCCACCAGCCCGATCTGCGCGAGGACGACAAGGACCGCGGCGCCGAACAACCGCAGATTGATCCGCAGCAGCCGCTCAACGAGCGCTCCGACATCGACCACGCGGAACACCAGATAGAGGGCGCCGACAGTCACGACGACCTTGACGGCAAGCGAGACGAGCCGCGAGACGGTGCGCCGGGCCATCCGGGGCGCTCCTCCCGCCAAACGGCCTGAAGCTTCCATGGGTGCGATCCTGCGGTTCCTGCGGTGCGCTTCCGGACAACCAGACCGACACCACTCCCTCCTCACCGAGCCATTCCGTTAAGCCATCCCGGTCGCGAAGGGAACAGGCCTTTGGGCCCGCGGCGAAGGGGACAGGTTCGTTGGCGGTACGCAGGATCCCGTCGATACGCCCGGCAGTTGCGCGGTTCTAGAGCCTTTCACAGTCAGATGGGATCAATTCCGTTTCTCGGCCGGCGCAGCGATCCGGCGTCGAGACCGGCGAGGGGCGATCAAGGGGCATCGGTCGAGCCGGGATCGGCGTCGGGCGCCCGCCGGCCGGAAACCCGAAGGGACGGGCGCTTTTGCGCCATGATCGTCGTCGTCGGGCTCGGCCGTACCGCTAGTGCAGGCTCACCGTTTCCAGGTCGTTTTCGTGGGCGTTCATTTCGACCGCCTCGCGACTGTCGGCGAGCATGATCGGCGAGCCATCGGCAGCCAGCAGCGCCCACAGTTCGAGCTCCGGCACGACCTGCGGCATCTGCGGGAACAGGTCCTTGGCCTCGTCGGGATTGAGGGGGCGCACATAGGCGATACGCCCGCCGCCGAGCGCGGCGAAGGATTCCGGCGACATCACCTGCTTGGGGGTAGCGGTCGTGGAATTCATCGGTCATGACGCATATACCTCCTGAAGGGCCGGCTCAGCCGCGCCCCTTGATTTCGATCCTTCGCACGACCCGTTCCGCCCTGGGGCGGATGAGGTCGACCGACAAGAGCCCATCGCGAAGATCGGCACTGACCACCTCGATCCCCTCGGCGAGAACGAAGGTGCGCTGGAACTGGCGCGCCGCGATGCCGCGATAGAGGTATTCGCGCGTCGGCTCGTCCTTCTGCCTGCCGCGGATCACCAGCTCGTTCTCCTCGATGCCGACTTCGAGTTCGTCACGGGAGAAACCGGCGACGGCAAGCGTGATGCGCAGCGTCTCCGCCCGCTCGGCGGTGCCCAGCAGCCGTTCGATGTTGTAGGGCGGATAGCCGTCCCCGGTCGCCTTGGACAGCCGGTCCAGGGCGCGCTCGATCTCCTCGAAGCCGAGGAGCAGGGGGCTGGAGAGCGCGGCAATTCGCGTCATGCGATGGTCCTTTTCGTCAAGCGACCCTTGAACCGGACCCCGATACGGGCATCCGATCTGCCCGCAATATGGTCACGGCATTTGAACGGTTCAAGCGGCGCCGCAGCTTGCCCGCCACCGGCAGGCTTGCCATCCTCGCACACCGCTACAATTACCCGCTCTTCCCTGGAAAGGCTTTGATGTTGCGCAAGCTGCTCCTCCTGGTCCTGGTGCTGATCGCGGCCGGCGGCGCCGCTTTCTGGCTCGTGACGGCTCCGCGCACGCTTGCCGCCGGCGACCTGCCGGCGCATACGCCCGACCTTGCCAATGGCGAGGAGATGTTCTGGGCGGGCGGCTGCGAATCCTGCCACGCGGCAGCGGGCGCCACCGGCGCGGCGGCGTTGAATCTCGGCGGCGGCCAGGCGCTGAAGACCGCCTTCGGCACCTTCCATGCGCCCAACATCTCGCCCGATCCGGAACACGGCATCGGCCGCTGGTCGGACCTCGATTTCGTCAATGCCATGAAGTTCGGCGTGGCGCCGGGCGGCCGCCACCTCTATCCGGCCTTCCCCTACACCTCGTACCAGAGGATGCGCATCGAGGACCTTCTCGACCTCAAGGCGTTCCTCGACACGCTGCCCAAGGTCGCGACGCCCTCGCTGCCGCACGACCTGCCCTTCCCGCTCACCATCCGGCGCGGCATCGGCCTGTGGCAGCTGCTCTATGTCGATGGCAGGACCTTCGTGCCCGATCCGGCAAAAAGCGCCGAACTCAACCGCGGCGCCTATCTGGTCGAGGGGCCGGGCCATTGCGGCGAGTGCCACACGCCGCGCAATCTCATCGGCGGGCAGGACCTCGCCCATGCCTATGGCGGCGGGCCGGCGCCGGAGGGCACGGGCAAGATCCCCAACATCACGCCGGACGCGACCGGTCTGGCCGACTGGTCGGAGGACGACATCGTCAATCTGCTCACGACCGGCTTCAAGCCGAATTTCGATGCGGTCGGCAGCACCATGGCCGCCGTGGTGCGCAACACGGCCAAGCTGACGGACGCCGACCGGCGGGCGATCGCGGCTTATCTGATGAGCCTGCCGGCGGTCAATTCGCAGGCGAAATGAAGGCGCCGCGGCAGGGTCTGAGTTTGGGAGTCCTCTCCGCCCTTGTGGGGGAGAGACAGAGAGGGGGGTGCCGAGGCGCCCTGGCCACCTCCAAAGAGCAGCGAACTGTTACACCTTCTCCCAGCCGCCCGACTTCTCCGAGCGGAAGACGGCATCGATCACGCGCATCTGCTTGATCGCGTCGTCGAGACCGAATTCCAGGGGCTCCTTGCCCTGAACCGCGCGGGTAAAGGCTTCTGCCTCGAGCTGGTACTGGTCGGCCTTGGGCAGCTTGACGGTCTTGGCGCTGGCGTCGGCCAGCTTCTTGCCGTTGTCGAGATAGATCCGCATCGCCCCGCCGAGCGGCGCATTGAAGGGGATCTCGATCTCGATGCGCCCCTTGGTGCCGAGCACGTTGACCCGCTGATAGGGAACCATCTGGGTGCCGACCGTGAAGGTGAGGTGGCGGCCTTCGCCGAAATCGATCAGCGCGCTGGTCGTGCGGTCGGTATGGAAGACCGGATCGCGGTCGATCAGCGAGACCACGGCGAGCGGCTCGGCGCCGAAAAGGTAGCGCCCGGAGATGATGGCGTAGCAGCCGATGTCATAGGCGGCGCCGCCGCCGATGTCGGCGATGTTGCGCACATTGTCGGGGTCGTCGTTGTAATAGCTGAACAGCACCTGCACGGCGCGCAGCGTGCCCAGCTTGCCCTTGCGGATGATGTCCCGCGCCTTGATCCACTGCGGATGCTGGCGGACCATGAAGGCCTCGGCAATGAGCACGCCCTTCGGCGCCGATTCGAGCTTCTCGGCTTCGGCGGCCGACAGCGCGATCGGCTTCTCGCAGAGCACATGCTTGCGCTTCCTGGCTGCCTTCAGGGTCAGCGGCACGTGCAGGTGATTGGGCAGCGGGTTGTAGATCGCATCGATCGCGGGATCGTCGATGAGCTCCTCATAGGAGCCGTAGGCGACCGGGATGCCGAGCTTCTTGGCCCATTTCTGCGCGGTCGCCAGGTCGCGCGAGGCGATCGCGTGCACCTCGAACTTGCGGCTCTTCAGCATGCCGGGGATGACTTTTTCGACGCCGATATTGGCGGTCGAGATGATTCCCCAGCGGATCTTGCCGGCCTCTTTCTTCTTGGTGCTCTTGGCCATGACCTCGCCCCTTTCCTGAAACGGTCTCCCTGGCGCTAGGCAAATCCGTTTGCCGGCATTTGGCAAGCCGAAATCGCCACCGGGGTTTTCACCTGGTCGCAGCTCCTGTGGTAAGCACCCTGGCGGAGCCGGGCCGCCGCGACGGCAGGTGCTTGAGGGACCCTTTTTCTGAAATGATCGTCGTTGGGCTCACCGGAGGCGTTGGCAACCAGCTTTTCCAATATGCCGTGGCGCGGGCGCTCGCCTTGCGCCGGGGCGTGGCGGTCGGCCTCGACACGCGCTGGTACCGAGGCCGCTCGCGGCGGTACGAACTCGATCGTTTTGCCATTGCTGCCGAGCCGGTCGATCCGCGTGTGTTGCCCTTCCGCGATGGCAAGATCCTTGGGCGTCTCCTCGGCGGATTGGGTGGCCGCCTCAGCATGTATCGCGAAACGGGGCTCGCCTTCGACCCGCGTGTCCTTGACCTGGCGGACGGGACCTATCTGCGCGGCGTCTTCCAGTCGGAACGCTATTTCGCCGATCAGGAGGCCGCGATCCGCGGCGACCTTGCCTTCGCCGATCCGCCGGACGCCGACAACCGCGCCACGCTGGCGGAGATCGGCGCGAGTCTGTCGGTATCGCTGCATGTGCGCCGCGGCGACTACGTCGCCAACCCGAAGATCGCCGGCGTTCACGGCACGGTCGCGCTTGACTACTACGCCCGGGCCGTCGCGCTGATCGGCGAGCGCGTGGGCGGCGATCCGCTCGTCTTTGTCTTCTCCGACGATCCCGCCTGGGCGGCCGAGAACCTCAAGCTCGGCGTGCCGCTGCGCATCGTCGATCACAACGGCGGCGAGCGAGCAACCAATGACCTGCGCCTGATGGCGGCCTGCCGCCATCACATCCTCGCCAACAGTTCCTTCAGCTGGTGGGGAGCCTGGCTGAACCCGTCGGCCGACAGGATCGTCGTGGCGCCGCGACCGTGGTTCCGCGATTCCGCGCTCGACGACAGCACCATCGTGCCGGAGCGCTGGATCAGGCTCCCAACCGACGGCAGGTCGTGAGACCGGCGCGGCGACCGTTCAGTCGCGCTTCACCGCGACCAGATCGACCAGTGCCGACATGCCGGAATGGGCCGGCCCCTCTTCGATGACCGCGTCGTAGGCACGCAGGACCTCGATCCGCATGTCGGCGAAGGCGTCGCGCAACAGGTCTTCGGTGTAGAGCTGCTCTGCGTAGCGCGGGCCGCCGGTGCCATAGGCGAGCTGGCCCGGCCCGTAGCCTTCCAAAAGCAGCACCCCGCCCGGCTTCAATGCGGATGCCATGTTGCGGAAGAAGGCCGGGCGATCCCCTGCGTCGACGAACTGCACGAAGATCGCCACCACCGCGTCATAGGCGCCGGCGGGCCAGTCCCAATGGAGAAGATCGACCTGTTCGTGCTGCAGGGTGACGCCCCGCGCCGCCGCCAGACGCTTCGCCTTGTCGATGGCCACCGGCGAGGCATCGACCGCATGGACGATCGCGCCGCGCCCGGCGAGATACACGCCGTTGCGGCCCTCGCCGTCGGCAACGGCGAGCACGTGGGCGCCCGGCGGAATGCGCTGGGCTTCGGCGACGAGAAAGGCGTTCGGCTCGGTGCCGTAGTGATACTCGTTCGAAGCGTAGCGTTGGTCCCAGCTCATGCGATCCAATCCTCGACGGTCAGCCAAACCCGGCAGCAGCGCCCGCTTCCGGGTCCACCAGGCCGTGCAGTCGCAATGCCGCGGCCTGGGCGAAGCGGACGAGCATGGCCTTGCGGGTGGCGCCGGCGAGACGATGCTGCGGCGCCTCGCGAATCATTTCGGCTCCGAACTGATCGGCGAGGATGAAGCCGGCATCCTCGGGAAACAGATCGAGCGGCACGCCGGCATGGCTGGCGAAAAACAGCCGGTCGCAGGACAGCCGGTAGTCCGGCCATTTGTGGTCGGCGCGGAAATCCTCGACCGAGGACTTGATCTCGACGATCCACAGTTCGCCGTCCGGCCCGAGAGCGACGACATCGGCGCGGCGGCCGGTCGCCAGCGGCAACTCGGTCACCATGGCGAAACCGCGCTGCCGCAACAGGCGCCCGACGCCGCGGCAGACGGCGGCGGCACGGGCGGATTGGCGCCCGTCGGCCGGCGGCTCGATATCGGAGAGGTCGGTCAGCATGAGAACAAAAGTGGCACGCGAATCGCCCCGAGGGAAGGGCCGGCGCCCTATTTCACCTTCGGAAACATCCAGCGGTCGTGCAGCCACAGCCACTGCTCCGGGTGCTCGCGCACCCAGCCCTCCACCACCGAGGTGATCTTCGCCGTGGCGGCTTCGACGTCGATCAGGCCTTCGGCATCGCGCGGCATCTCCACTTCCGGCGTCAGTTCCAGATGCAGCCGGCCGCCGGGCAGGCGGACGGCGCGGGCGCCGTGCACCGGGCAATCGAACTGGCGGGCGAAGCGGGCGGCGAGCGGATTGGTGGGTGCGGGTTGGCCGAAGAAAGGCACCCTGAGGCCGCCGAACAGCTTCTGGTCGACCAGCATGCCGAGATGGCCGCCGGCCTCCATAGCGGTGGCGATCTCGAAGGCGGCGCCGCGGCTGTTGGGCACCAGCATGCCCATCAGCGCCTCGCGCTCGGCGAGCAGGTCCTCGGCGAAATGGGCGTTGGACGGCGCGCGATAGGGCAGCACCGTGCGCAGGCCGAACTTGGTGGCGATGACGCCGAGCACCTCCCAGTTGGCGGTATGGGCGGTGAAGATGACGGCGGTCCTGCCGTCGTCGCGCAGCGTCACGAACCGGTCGATGCCGGTGACGGTGATCGGTCCCTCGTCGGGCGTGGCCGGATCGAAGGGCGCCGTCATCTCCTCGAGGAAGAGGAACTCGACGGCGACGGAGGCGAAATTCTCCCAGCAGCCGCGGAGGATCGCGGCGCGTTCGGCCGCCGACTTCTCGGGAAAGGCCATGGCGAGGTTCGCCGCCGCCAGCTTGTGCTCCGGCAGCAGCGGACCGACGAGACGGGTGAGGAAGACCACCACCCTGGTCGCCCGACGGCGGCCGATCCAGCGCACGAAGCGGATAAGGTGGCGGGCAACGAAGGCAACGAAGCGCTCGACGCCTTCGGAGCGCAGGAAGCGCTGGAGCCAGGTGCCGCCGCGATGGCGCCTGGCGCGCTTGAGGCGCGGGCTCGGCTTTCGGGTCTCGGTCTCCGGGGCGGTCAAAGCGTCACGATGATCTTGCCGAACACGTTGCGCAATTCGAGGCGGGCAAGCGCCGCATCGATGTCGTCGAGGCCGATCACCGTATCGATGACCGGACGGGCGATGCCGGCCGCCATCTTGTCGAGCACCGTGGCGAGGTTGCGCAGGTTGCAGCCGAAGCTGCCGATGAGGCGCAACTGCCGCTGATAGAGCTGGAAGAGATTGATCTCGGTGGACACCCCGGTGGTCGAGCCGCAGGTGACCAGCACGCCGCCGCGCTTCATGGAGAACATGGAGCGGGCGAAGGTGTCGGGCCCGACATGCTCGAAGACGACGTCGACGCCCTCCTTTTTGGTGAGCTTGCGCACGACGCTCTCGAAGCGCTCTTGGCGGTAGTTGATGACGTGATCGGCGCCGAGCGCCCTGGCCTTCTCCGCCTTGTCGTCGCTGCCGACCGTGGTGATGACGGTGGCGCCGACGGCCTTGGCGAGCTGGATGGCGGCGGTGCCGATGCCGCTGCCGCCGGCCTGGACGAGCACGGTCTGGCCGGCTTCGAGGCGGGCGTTGTCGAACAGCATGTGCTCGACGGTGCCGTAGGTGATCGGCGCGCAGGCGGCCTTGACGACATCGACGCCGGCAGGCGCCGGCACCACCAAACGGGCGGCGATGTTGAGTCGCTCGCGGGCGAGGCCGTCGACATGGAAGCCGCGAATGCCGGCGACGTTGACGCAGAAGTTTTCGCGGCCCTGCTTGCAGGCCGGGCAGACACCGCAGGTCTCGGCGCCAAACAGCGCCACGATCTGGCCGGGCTTCATGCCGTCGACGCCGGCGCCGACGCTGACGATCTCACCGGCGGCTTCGGCGCCGATCACGATGGGCAGCTTGCGCTTGGCGAAGGCCATGCCGCGCCAGCCCCAGACGTCGATGTGATTGAGCGCGACGGCGCCGATCCTGACCTGCACCTCGCCGGGGCCGGGCGCCGGCGGGGCGGCCATGTCGACGATGGCGAGCTGTCGGTTGTCGAGGAGCTGGAGCGAACGCATCACACCGAGAAACGCATCAGGCCGGCTCGGCGCCGATCAGCAGGCAGGCATTCTGACCGCCGAAGCCGAAGGAATTCGACAGCACCATGCCGACACGAGCGTTGCGCGCCACGTTGGGCACGACATCGAAATCGATCTCGGGATCGGGCGTGTCGTAGTTGATGGTCGGCGGCAGGATGCCCTCCTCGACCGTCTTGATCGAGAAGATCGCCTCGATGGCACCGGCAGCGGTGAGGGTGTGGCCGATCATCGACTTGTTGGAGCTGATCGGCACCCGTTTCATGCGCTCGCCAATGACGGCCTCCAGCGACATCGCCTCCATCTTGTCGTTCTCGGGCGTCGAGGTGCCGTGGGCGTTGATGTATTCGATCGCCTCGGGGGTGACGCCGGCATCGTCGATGGTGGTGCGGATGGCGCCGATGATGGCCGAGCCGTCCGGCCGCGAGCGGGTGCGATGGAAATCGTCGGCCTTCTCGCCGATGCCGCGGACGATGGCATGGATCCTGGCGCCGCGCGCCCTGGCGGCGTCGTAGTTCTCGAGCACCAGCGCGGCGGCGCCCTCGGCGATGACGAAGCCGTCGCGATCCTTGGAGAAGGGCCGCGAGACGCCTTCGGGCGGCTCGTTGGTGCCCGACAGCGCCGACAAGAGGGCGAAGCGGATCATCATCTCCGGATTTACCGAGCAGTCGGCACCGAGCGAGATGGCAGCATCGGTATCGCCGCGGCGGATCGCCTCGACGCCGAGCTGGATGGCGGTGGCGCCGGAGGCGCAGGCGGTGGTCAGCGAGATCGGCGCACCCTTGCTGCCGATCTCCTCGGCAATGCCTTCGGCGATGAAGCCGAGCAGGGTGTGGTGATAGCCGTCGTCGTCATTGTGCTGGCGGGCCGCGCCGATCATGCGGTCATAGGCGTTGCCGGCGGCCGGCGGCGCGTCGCGAAAGATGCGGCGGCGATAGGGCCACTCCATCTCCGCCGGCGGCATGGCGGCAAACATGGGACCGGGGAAATCGCCCTTGGCGCCGATCGCCGCGTCGGCGATGGCTTCCTCCGCCGCCAGGATGCCGGCGCGCATGGTGGTATCCATGGCGGTGTCGCCGTCCCGCCAGATATAGTCGATGGCGCCGGCGATGCGCGTGCGCATGTTCTCGGTGGGGAAGCGCGAAATGCTCCTGACGCCCGAGCGGCCGGCAATCAGCCCCGCCCAGGAATCGGCAACGCCCTGGCCGAGCGACGACACCATGCCGTAGCCGGTCACGGCGACGACGGGGCGTCCAAGATGATCCCGGGTCTCACCCATCTCACGCCTCCGTCAGTTGACCGCCTCGATGAGGCCCATACCCTCGCCGCGCCAGATGCCCATCGTGGTGATGGCAATGCGCTCCGGCTGACGCGTGGCCGGACGCTCGAACCCGCTCTCGTCGGCGGGCTGGAAGAAACGCCCACGCGACAGCGCCAGTGCGGCGAGCCCGGCCATGGCCGGGAAGGTGGCACCGGCGACGGTGCCGATGAGCGTGCTCGTCGCCCGCACGGTATCGATCCGGCCGGCGGCGATCAATCGCTCAAGCAGCGCCTTCTCCTCGCCGGTCTGCATGGCGACGCCGGTGGCACCGGAAAGCAGCGCGACCGGGGGGCTGCCCTCGGGCAGCATGGCGTCGAACTGGCGCGCCGCGGCAGCGGTGACGTCGCCGGGGTGGCGGCGGGTCTGGTCGGTGCGGATGTCGGCCAGGCGGGCATAGGGCTTGCGCCCGCGTGCCTCGGCGTGTTCGCGCGCTTCAAGCACGATGAAACCGCCGGCGGAGCCGAAGATCGAGCCGCCGCCCTCAGCCAGCCGCGCCCAGACGGAGACGGGATCGCCGGCCCACAGGATGCCGCCGAGGGCGCAGTTGAGCACGGTATCCTTGCGGTCGGCCTGGCTGGCGCCGCCGACAAGGAAGATGTCGCCCTGGCCGGCACGGATGCGGCGCCAGGCGACCTCCGCGGCGCTGACGCCGGCGATCTCCTCGCCCATGAAGGTGCGCGAGGAGCCGGTGAGCTTGTGGACGATGGAAATGTTGCCGGCGAGCAGATTGGGAAGCTGGGCCAGGAACAGGGTCGGGCGGAGATCGTTGGACAGGCGCTGGTTGAGATAGGTGGCAGCGTCGGGCGCCTCTTCCAGGCCGCTGAGAATGCTGTCGTCGACGTCCTCGTCGCGGGCGCCGCCATCGGCCGCGACCACCGCATGGGTGTGGCTGAGGATATCGAGATTGCCGGCGATGCCGGCGTCCGTCAGGGCAAGGCCGGCGGTATAGACGCCAAGGCGCTGCCACGCCTCCATCTGGCGCTGGTCGGCGCGCTTGGGGATCTGCTTGTCGAGTTCGAGCGGCACCATCGGGTGGATGGAATAAGGCGGCGCGAAATCGCGGTCGACGACCGGCTTCGGATGCTCCGCCTCGACCATCGCCTGCCAATGGGCGTCGAGGCCCTCGCCGAGGCTCGAGGTCAGGCCGATACCGGTGATCCAGACCTCACGCGCCATTCACCCCACCAATCCGGCTTGGGCCGCGTCGCTCACCGGGATGAGCGGGATGCGGCGATGGAATTCCTGACGAAGCTCTTCGGCCGGCCAGTCGGTCGCGATCATCACGACCTCGGCGTCGGCGGCGACCTCGTCGCGGACCTTGACGGCGGTCTCGGCAATCGAGAAACCGGAACCCTCATGGGTGATCTTGGCGGTGACCGTCATCTTGTCGCCGGGCAGGACGAAGCGGCGAAACTTGGCGCGCTTGACACCACCCAGGAAGACGAACCTCTCCATCTTGTGCCGGCGCAGAAGAAGGTAGCCGGCGGCGTGGTTCATGAATTCCAGCATCATGACGCCGGGCAGGATGGGAAAGCGCGGAAAGTGTCCTTCGAAGACGGGACTACTCTCCGGCAGCGTGCCGACCACGCAAATGGTCAGACCGTCGATGTCCATTTCCTCGACGCGGTCGATCAGGTCGAAATACTCGAGTCGCATCGGTCACCGGGGCCGTTCAAGCCGATTTCTGGGCGACGAGTTCGTCGATCCGCGCGGCGAGGTTCTTGAGGATGAAATAGTCCTCGACAGAAGCGTTGCCGGCATTGACCTCCTTGGTCCACGCCTCCAGCGGAATCTTGATGCCGAACTTCTTGTCGAGCGCGAAGACAATGTCGAGGAAGTCGAGGCTGTCGATGCCCAGATCGTCGATGGCGTGCGCATCGGGCTTGATCTCCGACAGCGGTATTTCGCTGGTCTCGTGGATGACCTGGGCGACAGTGTCGAAGGTCGATGACATGGTTCTGGCATTCCCCTATGGGCCGCGCGTCGCCACTCTCCCGGCTCGGTGCGGCAACCGCAACCGGAGCATCTAGCTCATTGTCTGGAGGCAGCAGCGCCCCGGATATTGCCGCCGCGTCCGTCCATTTGCAACGCGACCGTAGCGTCCCGGCGAACGTTCGGGAAGGCTGCCGGCGCGGCGCCACGCGGCGTCCAATACAAGCCTTGCCGCACCCTGTCCACCATCCTGAGCGGCCAAAAGGCGCCTGTTGCTTGGCGCCACGGCAGACGGCAGGATGCGCCGCCATCCGCTTCGACGAAGGACACTAGCCGAACGTGGTCATCGCGCCCCCCACAGAGGACCGCGGCCGCCGCCTCGCGGCGATCGACGCCATCCGCGGTGCCGCCATCGTGGCGATGGTCGTCTACCACACCGCCTTCGACCTCAGCGCCCGCAGCCTGATTCCGGTCAATATTCTGAACGATCCCGGCTGGATCGTCTTCGCCCGCTCGATCGCCAGCACCTTCCTGCTGCTGGTCGGCGTCGGCCTGGTGCTGGCGACGCGGGGCGGCCTCAAGGTCCGGCCCTATCTGCGCCGCCTCGGGCTGATCGCCGGTTCCGCCTGCCTGGTGAGCCTGGTGACCTGGTGGGTCGAGCCGCAAGCCTTCGTCTTTTTCGGCATCCTGCACGAGATCGCGGTGGCCAGCGTCCTGGCGCTGCCCTTCCTGTGGCTGCCGAGCGCCGTGGTGGCGCCGATCGCCGCGGCGGTGATCGCCCTTCCCTTCTTCTATGCCAGCCCGCTCTTCGACTGGCCGCCGTTGTGGTGGGTCGGCTTTTCGGCGACTACGCCGGTGACGGTCGATTACGTGCCGGTCTTCCCGTGGTTCGGGGTGGTGCTTTTCGGCGTGCTTGGCGGCCGGCTGCTCATCGCGGATTTCATCGATTCACCCTTCGCGCGCTGGCGCCCGGCGGATTTTGCCGGCAAAGCGGCGGTGTGGGCAGGCCGCTGGAGCCTGGTCCTCTACCTGGTCCACCAGCCGATCCTCTACGGTTTCTTCTGGGCGGCGGGGCCGCTTCTGAAACCGGACGAAACGGCACTCCGCCGCACTTTCATGGATCAGTGCAGCCTGGCCTGCCACGGCCAAGGTCGCGACGACGCCACCTGCAACACCTTCTGTGGCTGCATGTTCACCAATCTCGACGGCACCGACCTGATGACGGTGCGCTCCTTCGCCGACATGAGCACAGAGCAGCGCGGCCGCTGGGACGGCGTCCTGGCGGCCTGCCGGCCGGAGGGCGGCACCAACTGAGCGGGGGCGCCGCGGCCCTCAGCGGATGCGGGCGCGGCGCGGGTGAGCGATGTCCCAGGTGCCGGCCACCGCCTCGTGCACCTCGTCCGGGTCGAAGCCGGCGTCGCGGATGAGATGGTCCGGCAGCCGTGCAAACTGCGCGAGCACCTGCCGCCGGCGCCGCCGGCGCACATAGGTCCACAGGACGGCGGGCATGGTGATGACCAGCCGGAAGGCCGGCCGCTGCGCATAGATCTCCGCGATTTCGATCGTCGCCATCGATGTCCTCCAACACCCGTCGTTTGTCCGTTGAACCGATTTATTAAATCGATTCATTGAATCGGTTCAATGAACCCGGACGGGGATGGAGTCAAGCGAAAAATTGAATCGGTTCAATCAGATTGCTGTATATAGAGCGGACACCAAGGAAGACGGAGCGATGGTCACTGCCAGACTGGGGAAGACCGCCAAGCTCGCCGATGTCGCCAAGGCGGCCGGCGTGTCGGCCGGCACGGTCTCCAACGTCTTCAACCGACCGGACGTGGTGAGCACGGACGTGCGCGAGCGCGTGCGCAAGGTCGCCGAGGAACTCGGCTACCGCGCCGACCCGGCCGGCCGTCTGCTGCGCGCCGGCAAGGTCAATGCCATCGGCGTGGCCACGGTCGAGCCGCTCTCCCATTTCTTCACCGACCCGTTTGCGCGCATGCTGATGGCCGGCATCACCGAGACCGCCCAGGCGAACGGCGCCGGCGTCTCCCTAGTCTCTCTGGTCAACAAGGAAGAGCTGGCCTGGAACGTGCGCAACGCGCTGGTCGACGGCTTCATCCTCTTCTGCCTGGAAGGCGCCCACGAGCTGATCGGCTCGGCCATCGAACGGCAACTGCCCTTCGTGGCGATATCCCTCGGCGAGGCGGAAGATGCCGTCTCGGCCATCGGCATCGACGACGTTGCGGGTGCACGGGCGGCGGCGGAACATCTCATCGGGCTCGGCCACCGGCGTTTCGCCATCCTCGCCTTGCGGTTCAACAAGAAGAGCCGGGGCCGGGCGTCGCCCGAAGAGGTGGCGTCGTCCACCTATTCGACGCCGCGCGAGCGCGTGCAGGGCACCTTCGCGGCACTGCGGGCCCACGGCATCGACACCGGCAAAGTCCCGGTCTTTTCGACGTCGGAAGACAGCGACGCGGTCCACGCCGCGCTGGAGGAAATCTTCGCCTCTCCGGCGCCGCCGACCGCGCTTCTGGCCCAATCGGACGTGATCGCGCTCGCCGCGCTGGACTGGCTCAAGGCCCGCGGCATCGCGGTGCCGGGCGAGGTGTCGATCGTCGGCTTCGACGGCGTGCCGGAAAGCGCCGCATCGACGCCGCCGCTGACCACGATCGCCCAGCCGATCGCCGAGATCGGCCGCCTCGCGGTCAAGGCCATCCTCGACTTCGACGGCACCGTCACGCGCCGGTCGGTCGACTTCTCGCTCGTGGTGCGCGGCTCGACGGCACCGCCGCCTGCCACCTGACCCTCACGGCCGCTGGACGCCGGTGGCCGCGACGTAGACCGAATAGAGCGCGAAGGTGCAGCAGACGAAGAGCCGGTTCCGCTTCGGCCCGCCGAAGACGACATTGGCGACGGTCTGCGGGAAATTGAGCCGGCCGAGCAGGTCGCCCGTCGGGGTATAGACCTCGACTGCCGGACCGGCACTGGTCCACACATTGCCATCGGTATCGAGGCGGAAGCCGTCGGGAAGGCCGTTGCCGGTTTCGCAGAAGACCTCGCCGTCCGACAGGCTGCCGTTCTCGGCGACCTTGAAGGCGCGGATATGGGTGGGAAAGTCCGGATCGTGGCTGCGGCCCGAATCGGCGATGTAGAGGGTCTTCTCATCCGGCGAAAAGGCGAGGCCGTTGGGCTTGTTGAAATCGTCGGCGACGATCCGGATATCGCCGGTCTTGGGATTGACGCGATAGACGTAGCAGCCGTCCTGCTCCATCGCGGCCTTGTGGCCCTCATAGTCGCTCATGATCCCGTAATTGGGATCGGTGAACCAGATGGTGCCGTCCGACTTCACCACCACGTCGTTGGGCGAGTTGAGGCGCTTGCCCTCGTAGCTGTCGGCGATGACGGTGATGGTGCCGTCGTGTTCGGTGCGGGTGACGCGCCGGCCGCCATGCTCGCAGGTCACCAGCCGGCCCTCGCGGTCGCGCGTATTGCCGTTGGAATAGTTGGAATCGCGGCGGAAGACGTCGACCGTGCCGTCCCAGGTCCAGCGCAGCATGCGGTTGTTGGGAATATCGCTCCACACCAGCATATTGGCGTCCTGGAACCACACCGGCCCCTCCGCCCAGCGGCACTTGTCGAACAGGATCTCCTTCTCGGCCGACCCCTGGATCATGGAGCGGAAGCGGCGATCGAAATATTCGGTGTCCTCGCTGACGAGCGTCATCGGCGTCCTCCCTTCAAATGCGCTATGCGTGCGGTCGGCCCCGTCTAGCCCGCCTCCGGCCGGATGACGCCCTTCTTCAGAATGATGTTGCCGTAGAGGCGGCGCTCGCCGCTGGCGATTGTGACGAAGGTCTTCTCGGCCCGCTCGTAGAAGGCGAAGCGCTCGATGGTGCCGATGGTGAAGCCGGGCGCGCGCTTGGCGACGACCTCGCCAAACAGGCGGCACACCTCCGGCACCAACTTGGGATCGTCGACGGGCTCCATGGTGTAGGCGGCGCACTCGACGAAATCGTCGAGCGGCATCAGCGACAGCACCGCATCGAGGACGTGGACGGCGTCGATCCCGTCGAGGCGAACGAGCCGGTTGGCCTTGCTGGTCGACGGGAAATTGGCGTCGACGATGACCAGTTCGTCGCCATGGCCCATGGCGCGCAGGGCGTGCAGCAGATCCGGTCCGAGGATCGGGTCAATTCCGTAAAGCATAGCGGTCTCCTCCTGATGACGGGATGATCCCGCTTCGAGGCCACCCCCGTCAATCGACCAGATGCCACGCCTTGCGGGAGCGGCGTGCTGCAGGCATTGTTCCCGCCGTGGCCCGCGGACTTTCCCCGCGGCCGGCTCTCAATCGCTCGCACACGCTCGACAAGGAAGTCCCCCATGGAAACCCGCAAGCTCGGGCCGTCCGGCCTTGAGGTATCGCTGGTCGGCCTCGGCACCAACCAGTTCGGCGGCCGTCTCGACCTGGAGGCGTCGCGCAAGGTCATCCACAAGGCGCTCGATCTCGGCGTCACCCATTTCGACACGGCCGATATCTACGCCAACAGCGGCGGTTCGGAGACGGTCATCGGCGAGGTGCTGGGCAGCCGCCGCAAACAGGTGACGCTCGCCACCAAGTTCGGCAAGCTCATGGCCGGCAACAGCGAAGAGCATCGCGGCAGCCGCGCCTATGTGCTGTCAGCCGTCGAAGCCAGCCTCACCCGGCTGAAGACCGACATGATCGACCTCCTGTGGATGCACGAACCGGACCCGTCGACGCCGATGGAGGAGACCTTCCGCGCGCTGGAGGAGCTCACCCGGGCCGGCAAGGTGCGCCATGTCGGGGCTTCCAATTTCGATGCCGCGCAGATGCTCGCCGCCGCGGCCTCGGCCAAGGCGGTCGGCGTGCCGGGCTTTGTCGCCTGTCAGGATCAGTACAGCCTGCTCCACCGCGCGCACGAGAACGGGCTGTTCCCGGCGATGGAGACTCTGGGCCTGTCCCTGGTTCCCTATTTCCCGCTGTCGGGCGGGGCGCTGTCGGGCAAGTACCGCAAGGACAAGGCGTTCCCGCAGGGCACCCGGCTCAACGCGGAGAGCCGCTTCGTCAAGCCGCACTGGGACATGATCGAGACGCTTGCCGCCTTCGCCGAGGCGCGCGGCCACACGCTGCTCGAACTCGCCATGAGCTGGCTGGCAGCCAAGCCGCTCACCGCCTCGATCATCAGCGGCGCGACGAAGCCGGAGCAGGTCGAGTCCAACGCCGCGGCGGTCGGTTGGAAGTTGACGGAGGAGGAGATGGCGGAGGTCGACGGGCTGACGGCCGCTTGACGCGGGTCAAGGGCGGGCACGCCGCCCTCTGGCAATGGCGGGCGACGCATCCCACATATCGCAAAATTGCGATGTGTTAGCCGGCGGACGTGCCGGCGCGCCTTTCCAGGAGCCGACCATGCCCGCAGAGACCATCCGCCATATCGTCTGTCCCCACTGCGCCGCGGTGAACCGCCTGCCGGCGGCCAAGCCGGCGACAGAGGCCAAAGAGGCCAAATGCGGCGTCTGCCACGAACCGCTGTTTTCCGGCCATCCTGAAGCGGCGACCACGGCCAATTTCGCCAAGCACATCGCCCGCAACGACGTGCCGGTGGTGGTCGATTTCTGGGCCGAGTGGTGCGGCCCCTGCAAGATGATGGCGCCGGTCTTCGCGCGCGTGGCGGCCGAGATGGAGCCGAATATCCGCTTCCTCAAGGTGGACACCGAGAGCGAGCCGGACATTGCCAACCGCTATCGCATCCAGGGCATTCCGACGCTCATGGTGTTCCGCAAGGGCAGGCCGATCGCCCAGCGCGCCGGCGCCATGGATTCCGGCACCCTGCGTGCCTGGCTGAGCCAGGTGACGGCGGCCTGAGGAAAGGCATCGGCGCATTGTTTCCCGGGCGCGGCGCGCTCGATTCTCCCACCGCTTCGCGAGCCGGGGATAACAAATTTGTTGTCCCCGGTGCCCTGACCCCATGAGATGATGCGTTCATCCTCGCTCGATGAGGGGGCGCCGTCCGGAGGCGTTCTTGTCGGTGGAGCGGGGAGCGGCGCCCCCGCGCACCGGACCCGCAGTCCGGCCCTCGGGGCGTTCCCGGTGGGACCGTCGGCACTATGACCGGCCGCCCTCAGGGCCTAAGTTCCGCGCCAATGCGGGGTGCAGAGCTCGCCGGGAGACGGAGAAAAATCGCCGCGGCGGGCGCTCGGGCGAGCGCCCCAAAGTTTCGCGGAGTAACCGCACGGCATTCGCCGGGCGCCCGCCACCCCCTTTTGCCTCAGGGCAGGGGGAACGATCTTTGAAAGGTCGAAACTCGGAGCCAATCGCTCGCGAGAACGGGAGCGTTTACCTCAACCTCCGTCCATTCCCGTGAAAGCGGGAACCCAGGGCGGACTTGCCAAGCGGCACGTCTCACCTGGATGCCCGCTCGGAGGCGGGCATGAACGGAGTGTGTTGTGAAGCGCCGGCCCCTCGCCCGCAATCAGTCCTTGGCGCGCTCGACGTAGGAGCCGTCGGCGGTCATCACCACGATGCGGGTGCCGACCGCGATGTGCGGCGGCACGTTGGTCTTGACGCCGTTGGACAGAAGCGCCGGCTTGTAGGACGAGGCGGCGGTCTGGCCCTTCATCGCCGGGTCGGTCTCGACCACCTCCAGCGTCACCCGCTGGGGCAGCTCGATGGCGATCGGCAGACCATTGTAGAGGCTCAGGCGAACGGTCATGTTCTCCTGCAGATAGGGCGCCAGATCGCCGACGATGTCCTTCGAGACGTGGACCTGCTCGTAGTTCTCGCCGTTCATGAAGGTGAAGCCGTCGCCGTCCTCGAACAGGTACTGGTAGTCGTGGTCCTCGACGAAGGCGCGTTCGACCTGCTCGGTGGTCTTGTAGCGTTGCGATACCTTCACGCCGTCGGAAATGCGGCGCATGTCGATCTGGGTGGTGGGCGTGCCCTTGCCGGGATGGAAGTTCTCGGCGGTGAGCACGACATAGAGCTGGCCGTCGACCTCGACGACATTGCCCTTGCGGACCTGGCTGGCGATGACTTTCAAGGTACCCTCGATTATGGCTTCGGCGGCGCGTCCGGCCGCCAATTTGGCGCGCACCTTAGCGATTTTGCCGGGGACTGCCAGAGGATTATGCACCTTCATGACCGCGGAAGCCCACCTGAAATGACCGGATTGCCGCCCTTCTGGGACCGCGAACACCACCGCGACCGGCGGCCGTTGCTGATCGCGCGCAACCGCATCGTGGCGGCGCTGAAAGCCTGGTTCGGGGCGCAAGGCTTCATTGAGACCGAGGCGGCGATCCTGCAGGTGTCGCCGGGAAACGAGACCCATCTGCACGGATTTGCCACCGACCTCATCGGCCCGGACGGCGCCCGGGCCGTCCGCTATCTCCATACCTCGCCGGAATTCGCACTGAAGAAGCTGCTCGCCGCGGGCGAGGAGCGGATCGTCGATTTCGCCCGGGTCTTCCGCAATCGCGAGCGCGGGCCCCTGCACGCGCCGGAGTTCACCATGGTCGAGTGGTACCGGGCTGAAACGCCCTATGAGGCGGTGATGGCGGACTGCGCGGCGCTTCTCGGCGAGGCGGCCCGGGCCGCCGGAACCGATACGCTTCGCTGGCACGGGCGGGCCGCCGACCCCTTCGCCGAGCCGGAGCGGCTGACCGTAGCCGAGGCCTTCCTGCTCCATGCCGGCATCGAACTCGTCGGCTGCCTTGACGACCGCGCCGGCTTCGCCGCGGCGGCGGCCAGCCGCGGCATCCGCATCGCCGCCGACGACACGTGGTCGGACATGTTCAGCCGCGTGCTGGTGGAGAAGGTGGAGCCGCAGCTCGGCATCGGCCGGGCCACGCTGCTCTGCGACTATCCGATCAGCGAGGCGGCACTGGCGCGGGCGAAGCCGGCGGACCCGCGCTTCGCCGAACGCTTCGAGCTCTATGCCTGCGGGGTGGAGCTCGCCAACGGCTTCGCCGAGCTGACCGACGCCGCCGAGCAGCGCCGGCGCTTCGCCGCCGACATGGACGAGAAGGAGCGCATCCACGGCGAGCGCTACCCGCTCGACGAGGACTTTCTGGCGGCGCTCGCGCACATGCCGGAGGCCTGCGGCGTGGCGCTCGGCCTCGACCGGCTGGTGATGCTGGCGACCGGCGCCACCAGCATCGACCAGGTGCAGTGGACGCCGGTGGCCGGGGCGGAGAGCGATTGATGAATGACATGAGGCCGATCAAGCATGGCACGGCGCCGAACCTCCCCCTTGAGGGGAGGTCGAAGCCGGCAAGCGCAGCGATGCCGGCTTCGGGAGGGGGTCAAACGGGCGCCGCTTTCACCCCCTCCCGAAATTCGTCTTCGCCTTTGGCTCAGCGAATTTCGACCTCCCCTCAAGGGGGAGGTTCACCCCGGGCAAGCACTTCGCGCTCCATCTCCGATCTTGTTCGTGGCGGCCTCGTCCCGGAGGAGAAACAGGCCGAACTGGAGAGGGTGGCGGCGCGCTATGCGGTGGCGATCACGCCGGCCATGGCGGCGTTGATCGACGCAGACGACCCCGCCGATCCGATCGCCCGCCAGTTCGTGCCCGACGCGGCCGAGCTGGTGACGACAGAGGCGGAGCGCCCCGACCCCATCGGCGATGACGTCCATCAGGTGCGCGAGGGGCTGATCCACCGCTATCCCGACCGCGTGCTCTTCAAGCTGGTGTCGGTGTGCCCGGTCTATTGCCGCTTCTGCTTCCGCCGCGAGACGGTCGGCCAGACCGGCGCTGGCATGCTGTCGCCGACGGCGATCGCCGCGGCGCTGGACTACATCCGCGAGCACGATTGCGTCTGGGAGGTGATCCTCTCCGGCGGCGACCCGTTGATCGCCGCGCCGCGGCGGCTGAAGGCGGTGATGACGGCGCTGGCGGCAATCGACCACGTGAAGGTGGTGCGCTTCCACAGCCGCGTGCCGGTGGTGGCGCCCGAGCGGGTGACCGACGATCTCGCTGCCGCGCTCACCGCCTCGGGCAAGGCGGCGTGGCTTGCCGTCCACGCCAACCATCCGCGCGAACTGACGGGAGACGCCCGCGCCGCGCTGCGCCGGCTCGCCGACGCCGGCCTGTCGCTGGTCAGCCAGACGGTGCTGCTCAAGGGCGTCAACGACGACGCGGAGACGCTGGCCGCGCTCATGCGCGGCTTCGTGGAGGCGGGTGTGAAGCCCTATTACCTGCACCATGGCGACCTGGCGCCGGGCACCGGCCACTTCCGCACCACGCTTGGCGAGGGCCGGGCGCTGATGAAGGCGCTGCGCGGGCGCCTCTCCGGCCTCTGCCAGCCGACTTATGTGCTCGATATTCCCGGCGGCCACGGCAAGGCGCCGGTCGGCCCGGACGCTGTGAGCCACGAAGACGGCGCCTGCCTCATCGAGGATTTCGCCGGCACGCGCCACGCCTATGACACGGCCGACCGTCAGTCATCGCTGTAATTGCCGTTGCGGTGGCAGGCGACGCAGTTTGATTTCGACTTGACGTTCGGTTGCGCGAATCTCGACGCCGAGACTTCGCGATGACTGCGAATCCACCACGGCGTTTCGGTGATACGCAGCGGCGTGTCGGTCGCCGAGATGCCGCGGAGAACGCGCGGGTAGCCATTCTGCGAGTCGGCAGCATTGGCGATGAGATAGTCGGTGATGATCTTCGTGGCTGCCGGATCGAGCGAGGCGTCCTCGCCGAAATGGTTGGCGAGATCGCCGGTGATCGCCTGCCATGACCGGGCCGGCAGGAATTGCGCCGGGTAGGCCATGTGGCAGGCGCTGCACTCGGTGTTGAAGGTCTCCTCGGGCGTCGGCGGCGGGGGGGTTGGTGTCGTTGCCTGCGCCGCCGGCGCGGCAGGCGCCGCTTCGCCGGTTGCGGTCGCCATGCCATAGCCCAAGGCCGCAGCCGCAAAAGCGACTGCGGCGAGCCCTGCGATCGTACGCGTCTTCATGCTGTCCTCCCTATTGGCTGTTCATGAAGGCGATGAAATCACCCTTCTCGATCGGCGTGCATTCACGACCGAGGACCGTATTGCAGTTCCGCCGGAACCATTTCTCGGTCTTGGCCATGTCGGTGAAACGGTCGGGCGTCACCGACACCGCCATCGGCTTGATCGCCTGACCGACGGTGGTCTGACCGGCGTTGTGCGGGTCGGTGGTGTGGCAGCTCGTGCACGACGGCGTATCGGCGCTGTGGCTGTTCTGCGCCAGGAAGAAGGCCTTGCCGCGATCCGCCGAAAAGCCGGCGAAGGACGGATCGGCGGTTTTGGCAAGGGCCGCATATTGATCGAGCACGGCCTGCTGGCCGGCGCCGGCAAAGGCGAATCCGGCAAGGCCGACCGTGGCGACCGCGAGGATGGCAAGGCTGAGGCGATGAATTCGACGAGTCATAGCTTGGCGTCCTTCGGTATGGCGATGTTTGCGGGATTGAAGAGGCCGCTGGCGGCGTCCTGGTGGCAGGCGCTGCAATTGGCGCGCGAGCCGACCGCCGTGGCAGTGAACACACGGTCGGGAATGCCGGAATGAATCCGCCGCCACCACGGCGTCGCGGTGATCTTGAGCGGGTCGGCGGGATCGCGGCGGAGAAACAGATGGGCCGGCTTAGTGTCGACGGTCTCGGCGGCATTGGCGACGAGATAGGCGCGGATGCGGGCAACCTTGTCCGGCTCCAGCGATGCGTCCTCGCCGAAGTGCTGGTCGAGATGCTCCATGATCGCGACCCACACCGCCGCCGGCGCAAGGCTCGGATGATAGGGGGCGTGGCAATCGCCACATTCGCTGACATAGACCGCGTTGAGCGGCGCGGCCGGCACGCCGAAGGCCGGGCGTTGGGAGAGAGAGATGACGGCGGCGCCTGACGCCACGAAGACGAGCAAGACGATGGTCGTGGCGAGAAGCGGCCGGGCGAACCGCGGCGGTTCAGCGATCGCGTCGGCATGTTCCTGCTTGCGGCCATGGACCATGGCGGCCGTAAGGTTCTCCCTGCCGCGCAGGCTCTCGAATGCGACACCGCCGAGGTGGAGGCCGATGAGGCCGATCAAACCGAAAGCAATGAGCTGGTGAAGTTCACGCGCGGCATTGCCGATCGCGAAACTGGTGAGGAAGGCGGCCGGGCCCGATTTGAAAACCCCACCGAGAGCAATTGTGCCGGTAAGGCCGAGGACGAGGACCGTGGCGAACAGCACCACGATCATCGCACCGCCGAGCGGATTGTGGCCGATGTGATACCCGGCCCTGCCCGTGCGCAGGCGCCGAAGGTGGGCGACCATCGTTGCCGGCCCGCGCACGAAGCTGGTGAAGCGCGCGTAGGTCGGACCGAAAAAGCCCCACACGATGCGCACCGCGACCAGGGCCACGGCCGTCGTTCCGGAGATGATGTGCAGCGTCACCCAGGTCGGCGGCAGGAGCAGGCTGGTGGCCAGCGCGACGCCGATCGCCGCGACCAGCGCCCAGTGGAACAAGCGGACCAACGGGTCCCACACTGGGACCGAAGCGGCCTCGTCATCCGGCACCCCGCGTGCCGGCAGAATCCCAGTTCCCGTCGCATCGCCCATGGTCCGCAAGTGACATGCACAAGCTGTCAGACGGCTGACGGGCCTCCTCGGTCTACCGTCAGGGCCGCTCCACTAGAACGTCAGGCGATCGGGGGCGACCTCCCCGGCAACCAACCAAGGAGAGAATCACATGCGCAAGACCCTCATCGCCCTTATCGCCGCCGCCCCGCTGGCCGCGGTCGGTGCCGCTGCCTTCGCCGCCCAGCCGGCCGCGACCACCGGTGACGACCTCTTCACCAAGGCGGCCACGCAAGCGGCGCCCGCCGACAAGGTCGAGCCGCTCAAGGTCAACATCAAGTCGATCAAGCTCGGCGACGACATGGATTCCGAGCACGGCGTGCGCGGCGAGCATGGCGAGATGGGCGAAGGGATCGACGACTAATCCTTCAACCCCTGCCCCATCGGACGAGGGCGGTGCGCGCAGCGCGCCGCCCTCTCGTTTTGCCCACGTCCTTGTGAACGACTGCTGCCCCAATCGTGAATGGGGTTGATCGCGATGACGACTAGATTGGCGCCCATGAAAACCGTTCACGGGACCATTCGCATGATCACGCGCCGTACCGCCTTCGGCCTGATGGCCGCCGCCTTCGCCACCCTCGCCGTGCCGACGCTGTCGCGCCCGGCCTTTGCCGCCGGGCGCGTGCCCTTCGACCGTGCCGCCTTCGAGGCTGCGATGAAATCCGGCGAGCCGGTTCTCATCGACGTCTCCGCCACGTGGTGCCCGACCTGCCAGCGCCAGAAGTACATCCTCGGTGAGCTGACCAGCCAGCCGAAGTTCGCCGGCTACATCATCTTCACGGTCGACTACGACACTCAGAAGGACGTCATGCGCTCCTTTGGCGCGCGCCAGCGCTCGACGCTCATCGCCTTCAAGGACGGCTATGAGCTCGGCCGCGTGGTCGGCGACACGAGCGTGGCGGGCATCGAGGCGCTGCTCGCCAAGGCCGTCTGGGGCTAACCGGTCGCTTCCGCAGATGTTCGCCGCCATTGGCCTCGCCTTCATCGCAGGCGTCCTGTCGATCCTGTCGCCCTGTGTGCTGCCGCTCCTGCCGCTGATCTTCGCCGGGGCGGCGGCGGAGCACCGCCACGGGCCACTGGCGCTCGCCGGCGGGCTGGCGCTGTCCTTCACCGTCATCGGCCTGTTCGTCGCGACGGTCGGCTTTTCCATCGGCCTCGATTCGGATTTCTTCCGCCTGGTCGCCGCGATCCTCTTCGTCGCCGTCGGCGCGGTGCTGGTACTGCCCGGCTTCCAGGCGCGGCTGGCAACCGCCGCCGGCCCGCTGAGCAACTGGACCGAGAAGCGCTTCGGCGGCCTTTCGACGGCCGGCATCGGCGGCCAGTTCGCCCTCGGCCTGCTGCTCGGCGCGGTGTGGATTCCCTGCGTCGGCCCGACGCTCGGCGCCGCCTCGCTGCTCGCCGCACAGGGACGTGACCTTGGCGCCGTCACCCTCACCATGGCCGCCTTCGGCCTCGGCGCGGCGCTGCCGCTCGCCCTCCTCGGCACCCTGTCGCGGGCCGCGATCATGCGCTGGCGCGACCGCCTGGCCGGCGCCGGAAAAGGCATCAAACTGGCGCTCGGCGCCATCCTCATCGTCGTCGGCGCGGCGATCCTGGCCGGCTTCGACCACCGCATCGAGACGGCGCTGGTGCAGGCGTCGCCGGCCTGGCTGACGGACCTGACCACGCGCTACTGATTCGCCCGCCGCTGTCACAACACTGTCACGCGCGGCAGCGAAAAACCGGCCACCACATCGAGCCGGAGGGGGACGCGGTGAGCGACAGGGTCTTCAACGTTCTATTCATCTGCACCGGCAATTCGGCCCGGTCGATCATGGCCGAAGCGATCCTCAACCGCGAGGGCAAGGGGCGCTTCAAGGCCTATTCCGCCGGCAGCCATCCCGCCGGCGCGGTCAATCCGCACGCCGCCGGCCTGCTGAAGAATCTCGGCTACGATATCAGCCAGTTCCGCTCGAAGAGCTGGGACGAGTTCGCCGGCGCCGACGTGCCCGAGATGGATTTCATCTTCACCGTCTGCGACGACGCCGCCGGCGAGACCTGCCCGATCTGGCCCGGTCGCCCGGCCACCGCCCATTGGGGGGTACCCGACCCGGCGGCGGCGACCGGCAGACCGGCCGAGATCCAGCTCGCCTTTGACGACGCCTACCGCATGCTGGCGACCCGCATCGGCATCTTCGTCAATCTGCCCCATATCGAGGACGTCAGCCTCCACCACCGGCTGCACGACATCGGCAAGGTCGGCAAGAAGGACGACGGCGCCCCACCGACGCCGTTGACCTGACGCGCCACCGGCCCGCGGTGAGGTGTCACGGCGCCGGTGCCGGCGGCGGCGGTTCCAGGTCCCGCCACGCCGCGGCGACGGCACCGGCCGTGGTCAGCCACACCGAGGCCCGCGGCGTGGCGATGTGCTGCAGCGCGCGCCTCAGGTGCTTCAGGCGGAACGGCTGGCCGACCACATAACCGTGCAGCGCGATGCCCATGACCAGCGCCCCGCCGCCGGCCTGGCGGCGCATCTCGTCGAACTGGTCGACGATCATGTCGGCGAAGTCGGACGGCGAGGTCCGCCGCACGACGATCGCCGGGATGTCGTTGATCTCTTGCGGATAGGGCACGGCAAGAAGCGGGCCGGCGCGCGTCGCCATCCAGTTCGGCCGGTCGTCGTGGCACCAGTCGAGGACGTAGCGGTAACCCCATTCCTTGAGGAGATCGGGGGTCGCGTGGCTCTCGGCGATCCACGGGCCCAGCCAGCCGGCAGGCGGCATGCCGAAATGGCTGGAGAGCCTGACCGTGGCTTCGCCGATCAGGTCGTTCTCTTCGCCCTCCGTGAGCCCGCTCTGGCGCTCCGAATTGGTGCGGCCGTGGCCGGCGATCTCGTCGCCGCGGCGGCCGTGGGCGTCGGCCAGATCGCGGCAATAGTCGAGAATCGACGAATTGACGAGTGCGGTCGCCGGCAGCGACAGCTCGTCGAGCAGGTCGATCAGGCGCCAGGCGCCGACACGGTTGCCGTAGTCGCGCCAAGCGTAGTTGAGCACGTCCGGCTGGCTGGAGGGGGCAAGTTCGGCGCCGAGCCCCTCGCCGAAGGCGAAATGTTCGAGATTGACGCCGAGATAGACGGCAAGCTCGGTGCCGTTCGGCCAGGTCCGGGCGACGGATTGCCGGATCGAGCGATAGGGAAAGCGCCCGTGATGGGGGAGTGTCATGCAAGCTCCGGCGGGTGGATCGGACCCGCCGGACGATGCAATCGCCGCGCCAGTGCCCCTCAGCCCGACTTGAAGCCGATGCGCAGGTGGGTGTTGTCGCAGAACGGCTTGTTGCGCGAGCCGCCGCAGCGGCACAGCCGCGCCCGCGTCACCCGGTCGACGGTGCGCCCGGTGCCGCTGACGATCTCCAGATTGCCGCTGACCTGAAGCGGCCCGTCCTGCTGCGGGGCGATCGCAACCGGCCCGTCGCGGACGGCGAGCGGCTCCGATTCGCGCGTGTCCGGCTCGCCGGTGGCGGTGAAGGGCAGTTCCTTGTGCGAGCCGTCGCAGAAGGGCTTGTTCTTGGAGGCGCCGCAGCGGCAGAGCGTGGCGCGGTAGCCGATGTCGACGCCATCGATGGTGAGCGGACCGTGGAAGGCGTAGGGGCCGTTCTCGCGCAGGCGGATGAGGTTGACCGGCGGCGGCGCTTCCGCCAGACCGCCGTCCTTGCGGGCATAGGTGATGGCGCCGGACGGGCAATTCTGCGCGACGCGCACCAGCGCCTCGGTTTCCATCGTGTCGGGGAAGATCCATTCGCCCGGCGTGTTGGCCTTGAACACGGTGGGCGCGCCGAGCACGCAGAAGCGCGCATGGATGCAGCGCACGCCATCGAAGCTGAGGTCGATGTCGCGGCCGCTGGCGATCTCGCATTCGCCGCCGCCGACCGGCTGATCGTCGGCCTTCACCGGCGGCGGCAGGGGGTGCTCGGCGCCGACGGTCTTGAGATCCTGAACGGCGAAACGCGTGGTGAGCTTGTCGAGCGTGTCGGCGATGGCGGCCAGCTCGTGACCGGCCGGGAAGACGTGGCGCGCATGCTTGGCGATCTCCGCCACGCGCTCGGCCATCATCCTCTTTTCGCTGGCGCCGTGCGGCAGCCGCGCCATGTCGCGGAGCGTGGTGAAGGTGACGCCGGCATTGACGTTGGCGTGGGCATGGTTGGCCGGCAGGCTGGCCAGATAGGAGCCGATGCGCGGCAGCTGCTCCATCAGGTCGATGGCCGTGTTGACGAAGAGGCGCTTGCCGGCGGTGTCGTCGGCGCCGCGCCCGAAGGCCTGGACCAGGCAGCGCAGCATGTGGCCGTAGAGAGAATTGGCGAGGTCGAGGACCGGCGCCGCCTCATGGCTGTTGATGTGAACGCGGTCGGCGGGATCGAGCGGCTGCCGCATGGTCGGGTTGTGCGCCACCGGGAAGGCGGGTGCGAAATTCGGGTCGGTGGCAAGGAAGGCCTCATATTCCTCGCGCACGTTGAGGAAGCGGTTGTAGTGGCTGTTCTCGCTGTGATCCGGGGCGCCCTCGCCCTGCTCGATGATGGTCTCGATCGCGTCCCTTGCGCTGTCGAGGTCGGTGACGATGCTGAGTCCCGGCAGGCCGGCATCGCCGGGACCGATCTGGGAGGCCGGGTCGCCGCAGAACAGCGCCGCCTCGCCGATGTGATGGGCGAGCACCTCAAGCCCGTGGCGGATGCCGCGGTAGAGGTGGCCGACGGTGCCGTAATCCTGGGCGCTCGGCATCAGGCGGCCTTTCGGCATGGTGCGGTGGTAGTCCGCCGGGTGGACGAATTCCGAGGAGTCGCTGAGCTCCTTGCCTTCGGGTCGCTCGAGGAAGATGAAATGGTCGAGGACGGCGCGCGAGAAGCCGGCCAGTTCGACGACGACGCCGGAGGGATGGTAACCGGGCGGAACCGGGAAGTTCGGCCGCGACAGATGCGGGCCGGCGCCGATTGCCACCAGCAGGTTGCTGGCCAGCGTCAGGTGGGTCATCTCCTCAACGGCAACCGAGGTGATGGCGCCGCGCCAGCGCTTGACCGCCGTGGCCTGCTCCGCCGTCATGCCATCGCGCTCGCCGCGCTTGAGGCTCCAGGCGGCGTAGAGGTAGCAGCACATGAGGTTGTGCTCGATGGCCGACGCCTCGGCGAGAAGGTAGATGAGCTCCTCACGCGTCTCGATGCGGATTTTCGGTTCTTCCTGCGCCATTTTTCCACCCCTCCTGTGCCCCCTGCAGAGTGTGGCACAGGCGGCCGGGTGGCGCGACCCCGCCGGATTCCGCGCGCAGGCATCCGGCTGTGGCGGCGGTCACAGCGGCCGGGCGCCGCATCGCGTATCAAGGAGCGTGTTTGCCTGCCAGCTGTTCCACTGCCTCGGCGCCTTTGTTGAATCCCCGGCCGATTTGCCGCAAGACTGCGACGCAAAATGCTTGTCACCGTCTCCCCACCGATCTCCGGGCTTGACCGATCCCCCTGCGATGACCGCGGCATGAGCCGACCGACCACCGAGGCTAGCGCGCTGGAGCGCGTCAGGAAGCTCGCCTTCTGGCAGGGGCCGATTGCGCCCGAGCGCGTCTATGGCGGCATCACCAACATCAACTACCGGGTGGACGACGGGGGAAACAGCTACTTCGTGCGCGTCGGCGACGATATCGCCGTGCACCACATCCTGCGCTTCAACGAGCGCGCGGCGACCGCCGCGGCGCACATCGCCGGCATCTCTCCGGAACTGATCCATGCCGAGCCCGGCGTCATGATCATGCGCTTCATCGAAGGCCGCACCTGCACCGCGGACGACATCCGCGACCCGGCGCGGCTGGGACGGGCGATCGCGCTGGTGAAGCGCGTGCACCGGGAGATGCCGCGCCAGATCCGCGGGCCGATCCTGGCCTTCTGGGTGTTCTATGCGATCCGCGACTATGTGCGCACGCTCGACGAATCGGGCAGCCGCTACCAGTCGCGCCTGGCCGAGCTGGCCGACATCGCCGAAGGGCTGGAGCTGGCGGTCGGGCCGGTGGACTTCGTCTTCGGCCACAACGACCTGCTGCCCGGCAACTTCATCGACGACGGCGAGCGGCTGTGGCTGATCGACTGGGATTATGCCGGGTTCAACGCGCCGATCTTCGACCTCGCCAACCTCGCTTCGAACAGCAAGCTCGACCGCGAGCAGGAAATGTGGCTGCTGCAGACCTATTACGGCCGGCATCCGGACAAGCGGCTGCTGACCAGCTTCGACGCGATGAAATGCGCCTCGCTGCTGCGCGAAGTGATGTGGAGCATGGTCTCGGAGATCTACTCCACCATCGACTTCGACTACGCCGCCTATACGGCCGACTACATGGACCGCTTCGCGCGCGCCTATGCCACCTACCGCGTGGCGCACGGCTGAGGGGCTGAGGGCTCTCTCTACTGCACCTCGTCGAGCAGTTCGGCGAAGACCTTCTTGGCCCGGCCGACCTGCTTGACCGCCTTCAGCGCG
Source organism: uncultured Alphaproteobacteria bacterium (assembly GCA_963732845.1). Lineage (GTDB taxonomy): Bacteria > Pseudomonadota > Alphaproteobacteria > Rhizobiales > Kaistiaceae > CAVSRC01. The sequence goes on from CAVTBE010000018.1 coordinate 101,450, forward strand.
TCGAGATTGGCCGCGTCGCCGACGACGACCACGCCGACCATGCCCATGGCGTAATGCGGCTTGCACTTGAAGCCATAGACACCGGGGGTGGTGAAGGTGACGGTGAGGTCCTCACCGAGCTTGCCCTCGAAGGGCTGGGCACCGTCGGGAATCATGCCCTTGACGGACATGGCGTCGTGGCCCTTGTCGGTGGCGATGAAATGGACCGTGTCGCCGGGAGCGATCCGGACCAGGTTGGGCTCGAAGACCATGGGGCCGGCGGCGCCGCGGTTGAGCATCTTGACGTCGACCTCGGCCGCGCTCGCTGCGCCGGCCAGGACCGCAAGGCCGGCGGCAAAGGCGAAGGCAGCGGCGAATTTCCTGTTCATGTCATGTCACTCCGGTTCGTGTGTTGGTGCGCAGAGGGTAGCGGGAGGCGCCCCGCGCTTCGTTGTCGGCGAGCAAGCTTCGGGCGCTTTGCGGCTCAGCCGGTGAAGCGATGGAGCAGGCCGGCAATGCGGCCGAACAGGCTCGGATCGTCGTCGCGCACGAGCCGGATGCCGAGATTGCTCGGCGGCGTTCCGACGGAGCAGGCGCCGCCCTTGGGATCGCGCACGAAATCGGTGAGGTAGGTGCGGTGCGCGCCTTCGACGACGCGCACGCCACAGATTTCCATGTCGCTCATCGGCCCGCGCTTTCCCGCCGCATGGCGGGCGAAACAGGTCGCGGTCCAGTCCCAGATGTTGCCGGCAACGTCGGCGAGACCGTTCTCGTTGACCCCGAAGGTGCCGAAGGGCTGCGGCCGGCTGTCGACGGCGCGCTCGGATGCCGCCGTCCGCTCATAGGTCGCGATCCAGCGGGTCGCCGGATTGGCGGCGTCGCTCCTCTCGACCACGGTGTTGTCGTGGAAGAGGCTCGCCGCGGCATAGGCCCACTCGCTGTCGGTCGGCAGACGGTAGCGGTGCCCGGTCTCGCGGCTGAACCAGGCCGCATAGGCAACCGCGTCGTGCCAGTTGACGCCGACGGCAGGGACCCGGTCGGCATCCGCCGGCAGGCGGGGATCGACCGGCCTGCAGGCTTTCGCTGCGACGCAACGCTCATAGTCGGCACGGCTGACGTGGTTCTTCATGATGGCAACCGGCCGCTCGAAGGCGACCGCAACCAGCGGCGGGTTCACCGGCTGTCCGTCGAGCAGGAACTCGCCGGCAGCACGGTAGCTGAAGGTCGCCGCCGGCAGGACCACCAGTTCGGTCGGATCCTCTGCGGGGCGGGCCCCCAGCACGGAGGCAACCGCGATGCCGATGGCGGCAAGTGCGGCGAGGCCGGCGAAGGCAGAGGTGTGGTGGGGGATGGTCATGGGCTGTGCCCGCAATGCGTCTCGGCGGCCCGCCCCGCCGGGAGCGGACCGCCATTGCCGCTCAGTTGGCGACGATCGGGCCGGGGGCGCTGACCTGGGTCATCAGGTCGTCGTTCCAGTCACCCTCGACCTTGAAGTGGGCAGTGGCGCCAAGCTCGGCAGCCTCGATCAGATTGTGGTTGACGTAGGCGTAGATGCCCGGCTGGCGGAAGGTGTAGAGCGCCGCACCCGCGGACCCGCCGGGGACGAACCAGGTCTCGAGGCCGACCTGCGGCGGATTGCCGAACTTGCCGAGTTCCCAGACATAGTCGCCGTGACCGCCGATCAGGTGCGGGCGGGTATCGCGGTTCGCCTGGGAATGGACGATGAGCACCGTCTCGCCGACCTTGGCCTGCATGGCGTTGTCGCCGGTGAGCGAACCGACCTTGCCCTCGAAGACGACGTGGGTGGGGATGAGGCCGCGCATCACCTCGGTGGTGTCGGCATAGGAGTCGCTGAGGGACTCGTAGGTCTTGTAGTTCCCGTCGGCATCGCGCGGGACGTAGAAGTCGCTCTCGCCGACATAGAAGAGCTTGTCGTAGTGGAGCGGATTGCCGTCGCGGTCCTTGAGGCCGTCGCGCGGCAGAACCATGATGGCGCCGTTCATGCCGGAGACGACGTGCCACGGGATCATGCCGGGAGGCGCGCAGTGATAGACGAAGACGCCGGGGCGGGTGGCCTTGAAGCGCAGCGTCACCTGCTCGCCGGGATAGATGAGCGTCAGCCCGCCGCCGCCGAGCGCGCCGGTGGAGGCGTGGAAGTCGACATTGTGCGGCATCTCGTTGCCGGCCGGGTTGACCAGGGTGAGCTGCACATAGTCGCCCTCGTGGACGACCATCAACGGGCCGGGCAGCCAGCCGTTATAGGCCATCGACCACATCTTGGTGCCGGCATCGTCGACGACGATCTCCTGCTCGACGACGTGCATGGTGTATTCGATCACCTTCGGCGCGGCCCTGGTCGCCTGCTCGTGGGCATGGACCAGGGGCGGCTTTACCAGCGCGACCTTGACGTGTTCGAGGCCGGCGACGTCCTGACTGGTGGCGGCTGCGAGGACCGGGGTGCTGGTGGCGGCGGCAAGCGCCGTGAGAGTGGTGCCGATCAGCGCCTGACGACGGGTAAGCATGGTTCCAATCCTCTTGTCGGTGTGTTTTATGGGTGGACCATGCGCCCGCCGGCCCCCTTCTTCTTTGTGCGCCAACAAAGACCGACACGATTACCTGTCGCCGGCCGGAAACGGGCGGGGGATTGACCGATGGCGCCGGCGATCGACCGTTCGTTAGTTAGCGAATTCGAGATATTCAAAGGCGTCGCGGCCGAGGATATCGATGCCGTGCTTGCGTCTGCCCGGCCGCGCCGCCTGGAGGAAGGCACGACCGTCTTCCGCCAGGGCGCCATGGCAAAAGAGTTCTTCCTGCTGCTGAACGGGCGCCTGAGGGTCCAGCAGACCACGCCCGACGGGCAGCAGATCGTCGTCCGCCATATCAATCCCGGCGATCTCTTCGGCATCGCCCGGGCCGTCCGTCGGCCGGACTATCCGGGGACCGCCGTGGCCGTGGTGGAGAGCCTGGCGCTGGTCTGGCCGCAGAGCGATTGGGACGCCTTCATCGGGCGCAATCCGGCCTTTGCCGTGGGCGCCATGCAGACGGTCGGCTCGCGCCTGCAGGACGCCAACACGCGCATCCGCGAGCTGTCGACCGAGGCGGTCGAGCGACGCATCGCACACACCATCCTGCGGCTGGTGAACCAGGCCGGGCGCAAGACGCCCGCCGGCATCGAAATCGACTTTCCGGTGACCCGGGCCGACATCGCCGAGATGTCCGGCACCACGCTGCATACGGTGAGCCGCGTGATGAGCGGCTGGCAGCAGCAGGGGCTGGTCACGCTTGGCCGCCGGCGCGTCACGGTCAACGACGCGCACCGGCTGTTCATCCTGGCTGAGGGAAGCGGGCGCGAGTCGTCCTAGCGACCTCGGTGATCTCGCTGAGCAGCGGGTCGAGGTCGACCCTGTGCTCGGCGCAGGCCTCTTCCAGCGTATGCAGCCCGCCGACCGGGCAGCCGACGCAGGCCATGCGGCGCGCCAGGAACAGGCGGATGGTCTCCGGCCACAGCTTCATGATGGTGCAGACCGGGGTCTGCTCGTGCGGGCTGGCGATTTCGGCGCGGCGGGTCATGGGGACGACTTTAGCCGCCCCGGACCGCCTCCTTCTTTGACGCGCGACAAGGAGCGGGGCGATTTCCCCTGCCCTGCCGGCAGGGCCCGGACATGCGAAGGGCCGCCCGGGGGCGGCCCTTCCATTGTCGGTCCGCATTGGCGCGGACCAAAGACCTGCAAACGCCTAGGAGGCGCAGACCTCGCAAGAGGCGAGGAACCAGGTCCGGTCCGCCGCACGCGGCGTATGACAATGAGACACTGGATCACCTCCTTTCGTTTGTTGATGGTGCCCCAATATGGTCTGCGTCGCGATTCCCCGCAAGACCCGCCGTCATTGCCCGACGGGCAGGCCGAGTTCCGCGACGCGCTCGGGCGTGAGCCGGTCGCCGGCGAGGAAATCGAAGGCGACGACCGCGCCCTGCCCGGCCGAGAGCCGGCACCGGTATCGCAAGCTGTACCAGTCGTCGCCGCTGCGGATCGCGGCGCCTTCCGCCTCGACCGTGTTCGGCCCGATCGCCAGCTCCTTCATGGCGTAGGCGCTGACCGTCTCCGGCGAGAAGTCTTGGCGCGCCCGCGCGACCTGCTCCAGCGCCTCGATATTGCACAGCTGAACCATGCGCTCGGTCGGATTGAGATGCGGCAGCGCCTCGCGGGCCTTGCGGTTGCGCGGCTCGGCCAGCGCCCGGCCGGAAAGGATGGTGGCGGCGTGCATCAGGGGCCCGGCCATGTCCGGCGCGCTGCCGGCGGGCGGCTCCAGACGCGCCGTCTCCGGCGGCGCCGGCGCGGGCGGCGTGCCTTCCGGCTCGGCCCCGATCAGCAGGTTGACGGGGATGACCTCTTCGAGGGGGACAGGCGGCGGGGCGGGGCGCCAGGCCGCGACAACGGCAACCGCCAGAAGCGCGTGGAGCAGAAACGAGGCGGCAAGGCTCCACGCCGTTTCCACCTGTCCTGTCGGGGGAATCGCCTCGTCAAACATGGGTCACGCGCCGCCCCGGCGGACGCCCCTCGCAGAAGCGGGATGCCCTTGGGCCTTGCCCATCGTCCGTCCCTGCTGCAATTGTCGCGCTCAACCCGCCGAATTTGCGACCGCGACGAGGAGCGGTTGCTGCAGCCCGGCGACGGCCGCAACAGCGTTTGCGTCGGCACCGCCGCCGGCAGAGTGACCGCCTTGGATATGTCGATCAACCTCACGCCGGACTCCGCCGGCAACGCCCGTTCCGCCCGCGCCGCGCTGACGGCGCTGAAGCTCGCGAGCTTCCGCAACTACGCTGCCCTGTCGCTCGTGCTCGACGGGCGGCCGGTGGTGCTGACCGGCCCCAACGGCGCCGGCAAGACCAACCTGCTGGAAGCCGTGTCCTTCCTGTCGCCGGGACGGGGCCTGCGCCGCGCCCGGCTCGACGAGGTGGCGCGCCAGCCGGGCGACGGCACCTGGGCGGTGGCGGCAACGGTCGAGAACGGCGCCGGCGCGGTCGAGCTCGGCACCGGTATCGCCATGACCCCGGACGGCCCGGAAGGCCGCCGGTCGGTGCGGGTCAACCGGGCGCCGGCGCGCTCGCCCGATGCGCTGCTCGACCACCTGCGCGTGGTCTGGCTGACGCCCGCCATGGACGGGCTGTTCACCGGGCCGGCCTCCGACCGGCGGCGCTTCCTCGACCGGGCGGTGATGGCCATCGACCGTGGCCACGGTACCCGCGTCAACGCCTTCGAGAAGGCGATGCGCGGGCGCAACCGGCTGCTCGGCGAGCCGACGCCGGACGGGCGCTGGCTCGACGCGATCGAGCGCGAGATGGCCGAACTCGGCGTCGCGATCGCCGCGGCGCGGCGCGAATGGGCTGGCCTGGCGGTGGCGCTGATCGCGGAAGGCGACGTGGCGGCGCCCTTCCCGGCCGCGGAAATCGCGCTGGAAGGCACGCTCGAGCACCGGCTCGACGGCCATCCGGCGAGCGCGGCGGAGGAGATCTATGCCGCCGACCTCGCCGGCGACCGGTCCCGCGATGCGGCCGCCGGGCGGACGCTGTCCGGCCCGCACCTCTCCGACTTGCGCGTCCGCCACGCGCCCAAGCAGGCGGCCGCCGAGATCTGCTCGACCGGCGAGCAGAAGGCGCTGCTGATCGGCCTCGTGCTTGCCCAGGCGCGGCTCTCGGCGCGCCTGTCCGGCGAGACGCCGCTGGTGCTCCTCGACGAGATCGCCGCCCACCTCGATCAGGAGCGGCGCCAGGCGCTCTTCGCCGTTCTCGACGACCTCGGCTGCCAGGCCTTCCTGACCGGCACGGACGCTTCCGTCTTCGCCCCGTTCGGCGCGCGGGCGCAGCATCTTGCCGTCGCCGACGGGCGGGTGACCCCTTTTTCGGGATGAGGAATGGGTCTATGCCAAGCCCCATGAACTACGCCCATCTGCTGACGTTTGCCGTGGCACTGACCATCGCCGTCGCCAGCCCCGGCCCGGCCGTGGCTGCCGTGGTGGCGCGGGCGCTCGGCTCCGGCTTCCGCCGCACGCTGCCCATCATCGGCGGGCTGATCCTCGGCGACATCATCTACATCTCCGCCGCCATCGGCGGCCTGGCGGCGCTTGCCACCACCTTCGGCGAGGTGTTCATCGTCGTGCGCTGGCTGGGCGCGGCCTATCTCCTCTATCTCGCCATCCGCCTGTGGCGGAGCCGGCCGGCCCCCGAGGACACGGCCGCGGCGCGCCCGCGCGGCTCGGCCGCGCAGGTGTTTCTCGCCGGGCTGTCGATCACGCTCGGCAATCCCAAGGTGATGGTCTTCTACCTGGCCCTGCTGCCGGCGCTGATCGACCTCAGGACGGTCGGCGCCGCCGAATATTGCGCCATGATCGGCATCGTCGCCGTCGTGCTGACGCTGGTTATCGGCACCTATGCGGCGCTTGCCGGACGCGCCCGCACGTTCCTCGCCACGCCCGGTCGGCGCAAGCTGCTCGACCGCATCGCCGGCTCGGTCATGGCCGGCGCCGCCGCCGCCATCATCGTCCGCTGAGGCGCCCTCACTCCTGCCGCCGGATGAAGCGGCGGTGCAGCCAGGTGAGACCGGCAAAGGAGACGATGCCGACGGCGATCATGGCGATGAGGATGTGCTCGATGTGGTGGAAGCGGCCGAGCGTCGCCTCGATGGTGCGGCCGAAGGCGAAGCCGATGCCGACCATGACGGCCGCCCAGACGAAGGCGGCGATGGCGTTGAGAATGGCGAATTTCCGCCCCGAAACGTCGGAGACGCCGATCGCCAGCGGACTGACGGTGCGCAGGCCATAGAGGAAACGGAAGATCAGGATGTAGAGCGTGGCGCCGGCCTCGACCCGCTTGAGCGCCGCGGCGAAGAGCGGCCGCTTGCGCTGGCGCATGACCATGGGGTGATCGGCGAAACGGCGGCCGACCAGGAAAAGCGCCTGGTCGCTGGCAAGCGCGCCGAGAAAGGCGGCAAGAAGCGCCAGGCGGCCGTCGATGACCCCCTGATGGGCCAGGAATCCCGCCATGATGGCGACGGTCTCGCCCTCCAGCAGGGTGCCCAGGAACACCACCAGCGGCCCATAGACGGCGATGAAATGTTCGGCGAGCGGCACCAGGCTGGGCTCCGGTCGGGGTCGGATTTCGGGCCACGCGCGGCTTGGCCGGAAAAAGACGGGCCCGGGTCCGCACGGCGCCCGAATCCTCTCACCCGGAATAGCATATCAGCCGTGCCTGCGACACGGCCCGCGAACCCCCCGGAAACAGCCCTTTTTGCAGTGCACAAAAATACCCTAAATTGCTGTCAGACGGTCGAAATCCGGCCCCGCAGATGCTATATATGACACTATGATTCTGCGGCCTTTCCGGCGCCCGCTGGAAAGGTCGTTTCAGGCCCTGTTGCGGCTTGGCAAGAACGGCTCCTCCAGAGCCTCTACTCCGAACGGAATTGTGCATGAACGACGTGAAGCCGGTCGCTGAATACGGCGCCGAATCGATCAAGGTCCTGAAAGGCCTCGATGCCGTCCGCAAGCGGCCGGGCATGTATATCGGCGATACCGACGACGGCTCCGGCCTGCACCACATGGTCTACGAGGTGGTCGACAATGGCATCGACGAGGTCCTCGCCGGCCATGCCGACGAGGTGTCGGTGACGCTGAACCCGGACGGCTCGGTGACGGTGTTCGACAACGGCCGCGGCATCCCGACCGATATCCACAAGGGCGAAGGCGTCTCCGCCGCCGAGGTCATCATGACCCAGCTGCACGCCGGCGGGAAATTCGACCAGAACTCCTACAAGGTCTCCGGCGGCCTGCATGGCGTCGGCGTTTCGGTGGTCAACGCGCTCTCCTCGAAACTGAAGCTGAAGGTCTGGCGCAAGGGCAAGATCCACGAGATGAGCTTCTCGGACGGCGTGCCCGATGCACCGCTGGGCGTGACCGGCGACTGGGACGGGCGCAACGGCACCGAGATCACCTTCACGCCATCGCCGAACACCTTCACGCACATCGAGTTCGACTACGCGACGCTCGAGCACCGCCTGCGCGAACTCGCCTTCCTCAACTCCGGCGTCAAGATCGTGCTCAGCGACAGGCGCGGCGTGGAGCCGAAGAGCGAGACCTTGATGTATGAGGGCGGGCTGGAGGCCTTCGTGCGCTTCCTCGACCGCGCCAAGCACCCGCTGGTGCCGGAGCCGATCGCAATCCGCTCCGAGCGCGACGGCATCACCGTCGAGGTCGCCATGTGGTGGAACGATTCCTACCACGAGGACGTGCTCTGCTTTACCAACAACATCCCGCAGCGTGACGGCGGCACCCACCTCGCCGGCTTCCGCGGCGCGCTGACCCGCCAGGTGACCAGCTATGCCGACCGGCAGGGCCTGTCCAAGAAGGAGAAGGTGTCGCTCACCGGCGACGACTGCCGCGAAGGGCTGACGGCGGTGCTCTCGGTCAAGGTGCCCGACCCGAAATTCTCCTCGCAGACCAAGGACAAGCTGGTTTCCTCCGAGGTGCGGCCGGTGGTCGAGGGCCTGACCAATGAGGGCCTCAACACCTGGTTCGAGGAGCACCCGGCGGAAGCCAAGGCGATCGTCGGCAAGGTGGTCGAAGCAGCGGCGGCCCGCGAAGCGGCGCGTAAGGCGCGCGAGCTGACCCGGCGCAAGGGCGCGCTCGACATGGCCTCGCTGCCCGGCAAGCTCGCCGACTGCCAGGAGCGCGACCCGTCCAAGGCGGAGATCTTCATCGTCGAGGGCGATTCGGCCGGCGGCTCGGCCAAGCAGGGCCGCAACCGCGAGAACCAGGCGGTGCTGCCGCTGCGCGGCAAGATCCTCAATGTCGAGCGGGCGCGCTTCGACAAGATGATCTCGTCGGACCAGGTCGGCACGCTGATCACCGCGCTCGGCACCTCGATCGGGCCGGACGAGTTCGACCCCGACAAGCTGCGCTACCACAAGATCATCATCATGACGGACGCCGACGTCGACGGCGCCCATATCCGCACGCTGCTCTTGACCTTCCTCTACCGGCAGATGCGCGTGCTCATCGAGCGCGGCCACGTCTTCATCGCCCAGCCGCCGCTCTACAAGGTCAAGCGCGGCTCGTCCGAGACCTACGTCAAGAACGAGCGCGAGATGGCCGACTACCTGACCCACACCGGGCTGGAAGAGGCGGTGCTGAAGCTCGCCCGCGGCGACGACCGCGCCGGCCGCGACCTTGCCGAAATCGTCGGCGAAGCCCGCCACTTCGTCAACGTGCTCAACGGCATCCACTCACGCTACAACCGCACCGTGGTCGAGCAGGTGGCGATCGCCGGCGCGCTCAACCAGTCGATCCTTGCCGAGACCGAAAAGGCGGTCGAGGCGGCGAACTATGTCGCCAGGCGGCTCGACGCGCTCTCCGAGGAGACCGAGCGCGGCTGGAGCGGCACCTTCGATCCGACCAGCGGCTTCCGCTTCGAGCGCGAGGTGCGCGGCGTCAAGGACGTGGCGACCATCGACCCGGCGCTGCTCGATTCCGCCGACGCGCGCAAGCTCGACTCCTTCGCCCCCCGCCTGCAGCCGATCTACGGCACCTTCGCCACCTTCGTGCGCAAGGGCGACGAGACGATCATCCACGGGCCGCGCGACCTGTTCGAGGCGGTCACCGCCGCCGGCCGCAAGGGCCTGTCGCTGCAGCGCTACAAGGGGCTGGGCGAGATGAACGCCGAGCAGCTGTGGGAGACTACCCTCGACCCGAACGCGCGCACGCTTCTGCAGGTGAAGATCCGCGAGGCGGACGAGGCCAACGACCTCTTCGGCCGGCTGATGGGCGACGAGGTGGAGCCGCGCCGCGAGTTCATCCAGACCAACGCGCTGAACGTCGCCAATCTGGACGTGTGACGTCCGGCGCACCGCCGGGCAGGCCGACTACGGCCGCCGCGCCACCACCGCGAACATGCGCGAGCCGTCTTCCCACGGGCCGCCGGTGAGCGCGTCGACGATGGCCTCGCTGGCCAGCCCCGCCGCGGCCAGTTCCTCAGACAGCTCGCGCGGATCGAAATACTGAAGCCAGTTGAACACTTCGCGTGTGCGCTCCGCTTCCACGATCAGGTAGCGGTCGAGGGCGAGCTTCAGCTCGTCATAGAGGAAGGTGTTGAGGAAGCCGAAATAGTCGCCCGCTGCCCAGAACCCGTCCATGAAGCGGCGACCATAGCTGACCGTCTCCTCGCGCTCGGCATATTGGGCGAGCGAGAAGACATCGCAGATGAAGACGCCGCCGGGCTTCAGCGCGCCGACGACTTTCCCGTAGAGCGTCTGCCGCTGGGCCGGCGATAGGGCGCAAAGGTCGCCATAGATCAGCACGATCAGGTCCTGACCGGCGGGGAACTCGCCGGCGAGGTAGTCCTGGTGGCGGTAGTCGATGGGAAGGCCCGCTGCTGCCGCCGCCTCGCGCGCAAAGGCGATGGAGCGTTTCGAGAAATCGATGCCGGTCACGTCAGCGCCGCGCGCCGCCATGCGCGTCGCATAGAGGCCGGGGCCGCAACCGAGATCCGTGACCCGCTTGCCGGAGAGCCCGACGGCGCGGTCGATCCAGGCGACGATGGCGTCGATCGTCGCCGCCTTGCGCGAGGCGATGTCGGTATCGGCTTCGAGGTGATGGGCGAGCATGCGGCCGGAGATGTGGTCGTCGGTCCATAGCGTCGCCGCCGTGTAGACGCCGAACGGCTGCGGCCGGCGGTGCTGCTCCACAAGCCTGTCATACATGGGAAGCGCTCCTGCCATGATGCTGTCAGCATGGTGCGGCGGTTGCCGGATGGAGTCGACCGGCGAGGCTGGTACACTCCGCCGCACCGTGCGTCCCGCATCGTGGTGCTCCATCCGCCCGTGACCCGCAAACCGACACCCAAGCCGCGCCCCCGCGCTTCGCCCGCTCCGGCTGAAATCTCGCCGGAACGCGCCCGCGCGATCTGGATCGATGCACAGCGGCTGAACGTGCCCGAGCCGTTCGGCGCCGGGCGGCAAGCGGTGGCCGACGCGGTCAGGCATCTCGGCTATGTGCAGATCGACACGATCAACGTGATCGAGCGCTGCCACCACCACATCCTCTACAACCGCATTCCCGCCTACGCCCGAGCCGACCTGGAAGCGGCGCAGCAACACGCCAAGACCGTGTTCGAATACTGGACGCACGCGCTCGCCTACATCGCCACCGCCGATTTCCGCTTCTTCGCCGGTGAGATGATGCGCCAGCGGAAGGCGCCGGACCATTGGTACGCCGACGTCGAGCCGAAGGACGTGCGCAAGGTCATCCGTCGGGTGCGCGACGAGGGGGCGCTCACCGTCGCCGACATCAAGGACGATGTGCTGGTCGACAAGGACCACCCGTGGGCCTCGCGCAAACCCTCCAAGCGGGCGCTGCAGGCGGCCTTCTTCCGCGGCGAACTGGTGATCGCGCGGCGCGAGGGGATGCTCAAGACCTACGAGCTGACGACGCGCCATTTGGGCTGGGACAGGCTGCCCAGGCCGGCGACCGCCGCCGAGATCATCCGCTACCGGATGGAGCGGGCGCTGCGCACACAGGGCGTCCTCGGCCTCGGTCCCATCGGCCTCGGCGCCATGGGCGTCAAGGCGGCGATCGAGGCGCTCGTCGACCGCGAGGTGCGTGCCAGGCGGCTGGTGCCGGTGACCTTCGCCGGCGCCGATTCGACCCACTGGGTGCGGCCGGAAGTTCTCGAAGCGGAGATCGCGCCGCCCACCCTCACCCATATCCTGTCGCCCTTCGACCCGCTCATCATCCAGCGGAAACGCACGGCGGCCTTCTTCGGCTATGAGCACCTGTTCGAGGCCTATGTGCCCAAGTCCAAGCGCAAGCTCGGCTATTTCACCCTGCCGGTGCTGGTCGACGACGCGATCGTGGCGGCGCTCGACCTCAAGGCCGACCGGCAGGCGGGCAAGCTCTTGATCCAGGCCTGGCACTGGGTCGGCAAGGGCAATGCCCGCCTCCACAAGAAGCACATCGAGGCGGCGCTTGGCCGTTTCGCCCGTTTCCAGCTGCCGACGGACGCGACCGGCGCGCCTGCCGGATGACGCCGATTTAACCTTGCACCGGCCGGATTCGACCGCCACATAGCTCCCATGGCCTATTATCGATCCTTTCAGCAGTTCTCGCGGCTCGGCTGGCGTAACCAGATCGGGCTGCTGCTTGCCGTGGCCCTGGGGCTCGCCGCCGCGATCGCGCTGCTCGTCCTGTTCTTCAGCCTGGCGATCATCATCCTGCCGGTTGCCGCGATCGCGCTGCTCATCGGCCGCTGGCGGCTGAAGCGCGTGCTGAACGAAGCCCAGAAGCGCTGGGAGGAGCAGCAGCAGGGCCGCTCCGGCTATATCGAGACCGAATACAGCGTCGTTGACGACGACGACCACCGGCGCCGCTGACCGTTCCGGTCGGTCGGGGAAAAAAGGCGGGTGGTGACCCGCCTTTTTCGTTTTCCCCTCAGGCGGCGCAGCGGGAGACGCAGCGGGCCAGCTCGACACAGCCGGCGAGCGCGGCGGGAACCACCGAGAGCACCGGAGCCATCGTCCCCAGGGGATCGGCGGACGACGCTTGCAGGGCGAGCGGCTTCATCATGGTGAGGCCGCGGAAGGTGATGCCGTCCGGCAGGCCGAGCGCGATCGCCCGCACCGCTTCGTAGCCGAGCGCCCGGTAGAAGGGCACGCCCGAGAGCAGCGCGTTCAGCTCGACCCGGTCGAAGCCGGCGGCGATCACCTCCCGTTCGGCGTGCTCCATCAGCATCCGCCCGAAGCCGTGGCGTGCCCATTCGTCATGGACGAAGACGCTGCGGATCTTGGCGGCGGTCGGGTCCACCGGCGGGGTGCCGACATAATTGCCGCGCATGCGGCTCCAGCCGCCGGAGGCGACGGGCCGGCCGGCGACCTCGACCAGATAATAGGTGCCCTCGTCGATGAGCTGGTCGTCCATGGTGCCGACGAAGGCGATGAACGCTTCGACCTCGGCGCGCGAATAGCAGCGGGTGGCGAGCTTGCGCATCGAAGCGGCCTGCATGGCGCGCAGGCGATTGCGGTCGCTGATCCGCGCCCGGCGGAGGATGGGGGTGGTGGAATCCATGCTCATCGGCGTCCCACCGGCAACCGGCCGGCCCTCATGCTCGTCTGAAATGAAAATCCCGTGCGGTTGGTCGCTTGCGCGCGCCCGGCCGTACGGGATGGTGTGCGGCGGCTCTTAAGCCGCTTCGCCGGGATCGGCAGTGAAGGTCGTCACACGCGGGTCGCGGGGGTCGCGGGTCAGGCGAGCGCCGCCTTGCGCGGGCTGACCGAGCGCGCCCCGAACAGGATGACGAGCGCGATCGTGCCGCTGATCGCGGCGAAGCTGAGCGTGCCGGCAGCGGCGAGGCCGGCGGCGGCCGCCCATGAGAAGGAGGTGAGCGCCTCGGCGAAGGTGGCAACGCGCGAGGAGGTGTGGCGGCGGCGGAAGTTCGAGCGCTTGGCCTGGGCGCGGAACCAGAGCTGGATCCGGATGGTCGAGGCGGCGGCGATGACGATGCCGACGACCGCCACGACGGCATGGTGCGGCGACAGCCAGGCGAGCACGAGCAGGAACGGCGACAGCACCATGAGGACGGCGCCCATGACCGCTTCCACCTTGGCGCGGGTGACCGCCAGTGGCTTGACCGGCGCGGTCATCACCAGATCGGGCGCGTCCTCGCCGGAAATGGCGAGCCAGGCAAGCGCGCCGCCGAGCTGGCCGCCGACGGTGGTCAGCACCATGACCACGACGACGAGCGCGCCGGTGACATTGCCGAAGTTGCGCACGAGCAGCAGCGCCGGCGGCACAAGATAGAAGAGCTGGGTGAGCGTCTGCGAGGCGAGCCAGGGATCGCGGCGGAGCAGCAGCCACTCCTTGTGGCGCAGCGCCGCGGCCGGCGAGCGCAGCGCGAAGGGGCGCCGCCGCGCGCCATGGTGCCCGCGCGGCGCGGCAAGATCGGTGGCGGCGATGGAATGCTCGCCAAGGCGCGGGGCGAACACCGCCATGACCGTGGCAAGGATGGCAAAGCAGACGGCCAGCACGCCGGCAAGCGCCGCCCAATCGCCCATGATGGCGCGCGCCGGCCACCACAGCAGGCTGGTCTCGTCCGGCAGACGGGCAATCATGGTCTGGGCGATGGCCATCGCCGGTCGCACCATGGTGCCGTAATAGACGATGGCGAAGACCTGGATGCCGATGGCAAAGCCGGCGCCGATGAACGCGGCGAGAACCTGGGCAACCAGGCGCGTGCGGCGGGCGCCGAGCACGCGGAAGAGGCCGATGGTGATCGCCACGGCGAGCGCGGCGGCGGCCGCGCCGAGGCCGATGGCCAGCCCGAAGCCGGCGAGCCAGCGCGGGCCGCCGGCCAGCGTCAGCACATCGATGAAGGGCACGGAGATGACCACGGCGATCATGGCAATCAGAGCCGCGGTCACCGCGATGCGCACCGAGAACAGGCGGCGCGGGCTGACCGGCGAGGATAGCACCAGATCAAGATCGCCGCGGGCATAGAGGGTGCGGGTGACCGATTCCATCGCCTGGCTGAGCAGCAGCGAGATGTAGAGCAGCACGATCAGCGACACCGAGACCAGCGACGCCTTGTCGGGCGCGATGCCGTCCTTGGCGAAGCGGGCGACGATCGCCCAGGCCGGCAGGTGCAGGAGCAGCCCGATGAACAGCAGAACGGCGATGGCGGTCGACACGCGGCGGCGATTGCCGGCGGTCACCATGGAAAGCCAGTCGCGCCAGGCGAGCCGCAACTCGTGGCCGGCGAGCCACAGGATCGAGCCGGGGCGGCTCATGCCGCGGCGCTTTCGGCCACCAGCGTCAGGAACACATCTTCGAGGCTGCCGCCGCGGCCGGCGCGCAGGCTGAGCTCGGCCAGCGTGCCCTCGGCGATCAACCGGCCATTGGCGAGCACGCCGATGCGCTCGGCCATGCGCTCCGCCACTTCAAGGATGTGGGTGGTCATGATCACCGTGCCGCCGGCGCGCACGCGCGCCTGCAGAACGTCCTTCACCTGGCGGGCGGTGCCGGCATCGAGCCCGGTCAGCGGCTCGTCGAGGATGATCAGGCGCGGTTCGTGGACCAGCGCGCCGGCCAGCGCCACCTTCTGGCGCATGCCGCGCGAAAAGCCCTCGCAGTGCTCGTTGGCATGGGGAGCCAGCCCCAGCCAGTCGATCAGCTCGCGGGCATTGGCCTCGGCCTCGCCCCGCTCGATACCCCACAGCCCGGCGACGAATTCGAGATATTCGAGCGGCGTCAGCTTGTCGTAGATCATCGGCTCGTCGGAGACCCAGGCCATCGTCTGCTTGGCGGCGACCGGGTCGGCAAGCGCATCGGTGCCGAAGACGGAGATCGACCCGACATCGGGGGTGAGCAGCCCGACCACCATGCGCAGCGTTGTCGTCTTGCCGGCGCCGTTCGGTCCGAGCAGGGCATAGAACTCGCCGGCGCGGACGGTGAGATCGAGATCGTCGACCGCCGGGCGTTCGAAGGTCTTGCTGAGGCCGGCGAGCCGCAGGGCTGCCGACGGAACAGGGTCGTTCATCCGGACCTCGGAGGAAGCGTCGAAGCGTCTTCCTTAAATGGTCAGGATTGAGGCCCGGTAAACCCGACCGCTAAGAGTTGCGGGAATCGGCCGCCTACCACGGCTTCATAAAGGTGCCCATGATCCAGCCGTGGGCCGGCCCCGACACTTCGCACCAGCGCGTCGCCACGATCAGGCGCTGACGGAAAGGCGATTTGTAGGCGATGTCCTTGAGATCCAGGTAGCCCGTGCACTGGCCGGTCAATTCGAGATAGGAGCCGCCCTTGATGGTGCCGACGAGCGGCGCGGCCGGCGAGGCATAAGCGCGAATCGGAATTTGCGGCATGCCGACGCCGACCCAGTTGAGGGCCGCAGCCGGACTGGCAGCGACGGCAAGCCCGAAGATGGCCAGCAGCGCCGCAATCGTCTTCTTGGGCATCATCGACCTAATCCCCCTGTGGCAGCCGCGAATCGCGATGATAAACGGCCAACTCCCGGTGGCAAGACCTGACAAGGCGATAAATCGGCCCTAAGAGGCCGGAAACAGAGCCTTTTTGGCTGAACCTCGGCGCCAGAGCCTTTCACAGTCAGATGGAACCATTCCGACGGAGCGATTTTGCGACAGGATCAAGCCGGCGGGTGAAGGTCGTACTGGCGGTACGGCCGAGCCCGACGACGACGATCATGGTGCAAAAGCGGCCGTCCCTTCGGGTTTCCGGCCGGCGGGCGCCCGACGCCGATCCCGGCATCGACCGATGCGCCTTGATCGCCCTTCGCCGGTCTCGACGCCGGATCGCCGCGCCGGCCGAGAAACGGAATTGATCCCATCCGGCTGTGAAAGGCTCTAGCCGCGCCGGTCGAGCCGGCGGGCCTGGCGCAGCATGGGGAAGGCCCAGGCCCAGATGCCGGCGACGGCGAGCGTGCCGACCCCGCCGACCACCACCGCCGGCACCACGCCGATCAGCGCCGCGACGGTGCCGGCGCGGAATTCGCCCAGTTCGTTGGAGGCACCGACGAAGACCATGTTGACGGCGTTGACGCGCCCGCGGACCGCATCCGGCGTCCACAGCTGGATGAGCGTCTCGCGGACATAGACGCTGATCATGTCGGCGGCGCCGGCCAGCGCCAGTGCCACGACCGAGATCCAGACGGTGGTGGAGAGGCCGAAGACCAGGGTGAAGGCACCGAACAAGGCGACGGCGACGAACATGATCGCCCCGGCATGGTTGCGCACCGGGTGGACGGCGAGAGCGATCGCGACGGCGATGGCGCCGACGCCAGGCGCCGAGCGCAGCAGGCCGAGCCCCCACGGCCCGGTATGGAGGATGTCGCGGGCGTAAGCCGGGAGCAGCGCCACCGCCCCGCCGAGCAGGACGGCGAAAAGGTCGAGCGAAATCGCGCCGAGCACGATCTTCTCGTGCCAGACATAGCGGAAGCCGGCGATGACGGTGGACCAGTTCGCCGGCTCCGGGGTGGTCTTCTGCGGCGGACGCGGCACGAGCAGCACCAGCACGCCGGCAGCCACCAGCAGCACCACGGTGGTGGCATAGGGCGCCGCCGCGGCGACGCCGTAGAGCAGGCCGCCGGCGACCGGCCCGACGATGGTGGCGACCTGCCAGGCCGAGGAGGAAATGGCGATGGCGCCGGCGAGGTCCCGCTCGGGGACGAGATTGGGAATGAGCGAGGACGCGGCCGGGTTCATGAAGGCGCGGGCGACGCCGAACACCGCCAGGATCGAGAAGATCCAGGCGGGCGAGATCGTTCCTGTCGCCGTCAGCGTGAGCATGAGCAGGCCGCAGGCCGCCTCGACGAACTGGCAGATCGCCACGATGACGCGGCGGTTGTAGCGGTCCGACACGGTGCCGGTGACCAGCACCAGAAGCAGCGCCGGGGCGAACTGGACGAGACCGACGAGGCCGAGATCGAACGGATCGTGGGTGAGGTCGTAGATCTGCCAGCCGACGGCGACGCTGAGAACCTGGCCGGCGAAGGTTGCCGACAGGCGCGACAGCCAGAACAGCAGAAAGCCGCGATGGCGGAAGACCCCCCAGTGGCCTGTCGGCGGTTCGGCGTCGGCCGCTGGCATTGGTCCTCAAGGAAAAAAGCGGATGGCGGAAGGCGTCCGTTCTATGCGATCGGGCGGGCGCGCGGAAGCCGCCCGCCGCCGCGCCGGACGGCGGCGCAGCTCAGCGTTCGATGCGGTCGATGAACCACTGGGTGAGCTGGATCCACACCTGGTCCTTCTCGGCCTTGTCCTCGATGCCGTGATCGATATTGGGATTGTCGTTGACCTCGACGACGAAGATGCCGTCGGGCGTCTCCTTGAGATCGACGCCGTAGAGGCCGTCGCCGATGAGCTGCGCCGCGCGCAGGCCTATGTCGATCACCGCCGGTGGCGCTTCGCCGAGGCTGGGCGTGTTGAAGCGGCCCTCGTCGCCCTTGCCGTCCTCGCCATAGCGGACGATCTGCCAATGGTTCTTGGCCATCATGTACTGGCTGACGAACAGCGCCTTGCCGCCGAGCACGCCGACGCGCCAATCGAAGGAGGTCGGCATGAAGGCCTGGGCGAGCAGCATGTCGGTGTCCTCGAACCATTCCTTGGCAAGCGCCGCCAGTTCCTGCTGGTTGGCAACCTTCTTGACGCCACGCGAGAAGGACGAATCGGGGATCTTGAGCACCATCGGGAAGCCGAGCGTATCGGCGGCGCGGACGAGATCGTGCATGCCGCCGACGATGACGGTCGGCGGCACAGCGAGGCCGTTTCCGGTCAAAAGCTCGTGCAGATAGATCTTGTTGGTGCAGCGGATCATCGAAACGGGATCGTCGATGACCGGCATGCCTTCCTGCACGGCGCGGCGGGCGAAGCGATAGGTGTGATTGTCGATCGACGTCGTCTCGCGGATGAAGAGCGCGTCGTACTCGGCCAGCCGCGCCAGGTCGCGGCGGGTGATCGGCTCGACCTCGACGCCGAGCTTCTCGGCCACCCGCGCCCAATGCTTGATGGTGGCGCGGCTTGACGGCGGCATGGTCTCCTTGGGGTCGTAAAGCACGGCGAAGGAATAGCGCGGCGCGGCGCGATCCTTCTTCGAGCGCCATTGACGGGTGGTGTGGATGTGCAGCGCGTCGTGGAAGAAGGCCAGTTCGCTGGCGCTGAGCTTGGTGACCGGCACCGGCGCCAGGCGGCGAATCTGCGGGCGGCCATTGCTGGCATCGATGGTCACCTCAAGTACCGGAGCGCGGAACCAGTCGAAGAGAAGCCGGCCGAACCGGTCGAAACGGTGATCCTCGACCTCGCCGAAATAGGCCAGGATGCGGGCAGGTGCGGTCTTGTCGGCGGCGGCGGCCAGCGTTTTCACCAGCGAATCGTCGAGTTCGGGCAGCGCCTGGGCGTAGAGCTGGCGGGCGCCGAGATCGATGATCGTCTCGACCGAGGGGATGACGCGGTGGCCGCGGGCCGCGGCCAACAACGAGCAGTAGTAGCCGCGCGTCTGGTAGCTGAAGGAGCGCGACAGGTTGATGATCTTCGGCCGCGCCCCGGAAAAGAGGCTGGCACGCGCCAGGTAATCGCGGGTGGTGATGACCTTGTGCGGCGTGTCGGCGTTCGGAAAGTCCTTCGGCGTATCGACCAGGATCACCCAATCAGCCATTGGCTAGGCCTCGTATGAAAAAACCGGCAGGGCGGCGCGCCCTCCGGCGGGAACCGGAAAGCCGGCAGCGCAGATCGTGACATTTTCATGACGGGCGGGGATGAACCGGAGCCTTTCGGACTTCGATCCTCGTCGGATTCGCCGGGACCCTCGCCGGTCTCCGCCCGCCGCCGTCCTGCCCGACCAAGCGCCTTCTCGAAGCGCAGAGCGTCCGACCCGTCGGCGTAATAGTCGCGGCGGGTGCCGATGGGCGCGAAGCCGCGCCCGGCATAGAGGCGGATGGCGCCGGTGTTGTCGGGACGGACCTCGAGGCGGAGAACCGCGGCGCCCGCCCGCTTCGCCTGGCGTTCGGCGTCGCCGAGCAGCCGCTCGCCGAGGCCCCGCCCGCGGACGGCAGCGGAAACGGCAATCGAATAGAGCCGGGCGACGGTGCTGCCGGAGCGCGTGAAGACGACGTGGTAGCCGACGACGTCGACGCCGAAGACCGCGACGCGCAGGCGCGCGCTGGGGCTGCCGATCAGCCGCCGGAAGCTCCGTCGCGACAGGCGGTCGGCGGCAAAGGAACGGGTCTCGATCTCGCAGAGGGCGACAAGATCGGCGGACCTGCCATCGCGAATCCTGAATTCCGGCATTGAGAGGATGTTGGGGCGTGCCTCAGGAGCGAATGCTCTGCGCCAATTCCGTGCAAAACTCAAGGAGGTGTGCGTTGCCCCGCCGGCCCGGTGGGGGCATAACTCGCTGCTTCCCCATCTTCCCAGTTCAGGAACCGCTAAAGCCATGTCCGCAGACGCCCGCCTCGTCATCCCCGACCTCGCCGGCAAGGCCGTGCTGATCACCGGCGCCTCGACCGGCATCGGCGCGGCGCTGGCCCGCGCCTTCGCCGCACAGGGGTCGCGGGTGGCGCTGCACTACAATTCCAGCGTTGATGCCGCCGAAGCGGTGGCCAAGGACATCGCCGATGCCGGCGGCGAGGTGTTCCTGGTGCGCGGTGACGTGACGGCCACGGCCAACACCACACGCATCGTCGAGGAATCGGCCAGCCATTTCGGCGGCCTCGACGGCCTCATCAACAATGCCGGCCTGATGGTCGACCGGGTGCCCTATGCCGACATGACCGACGAGCACTACGACAAGGTGCTGGACCTCAACGGCCGTTCGGTGGTGATGGCCAGCCGCGCCGCCATCCCGTGGCTGAAGAAGAGCGGCGGCGGCTTCATCATCAACACCACGTCGATCGCCGCCCGCAATGGCGGCAGCGGCGGTGCCGGCATCTACGGGGCGTCGAAGAGCTTCGTCGCCACCGTGACGCGCGGCATGGCCAGGGAGCTGATCGGCGACAATATCCGCGTCAACGCGGTGGCGCCGGGGGTCATCCTGACGCCGTTCCACGAGCGCTATTCCTCGCCCGAGCAGCTGAAAGCGGCGCTCACTACCATCCCGCAGGGCCGCTTCGGCGTGGCCGAGGATTGCGTCGGCGTCTATCTGTTCCTCGCCTCGGCGATGCTCTCCGGCTACATCGTCGGCCAGGAGATCCAGGTCAATGGCGGCCAGCTGATGCCGTAGCCCGGGCGACCGGTCAACGCAGCACTTCCTGGCGGCTGGCGGGCTTGCCGTCCTCGGCTTCGCGCGCCGTCCGGTAGGGCACGAGGTTGCCGTTCAGCGCCTCGCCGATGGCCTTGCCGAGCTCGCGGGCAGTGTCGAGGCGCGACAGGAAGACGTAGTTGGCGCCGGCCTCGTAGATCGCCTGACAATCGGGGAAGGAGACCGCATTGGCGATGATGGTCGCCGACGGATTGATGCGCCTGACGTTCTCGACCAGCCGGCGGTTGCTGGTGCCGCGCAGGAGATCGTCCGGCACGGTCAGCACCACCACCTCGGCCTTGTCGACGCCGGCGTGATGCAGCGTCTCCGGATTGGCGAGGTCGCCGTATTTCACATGGGCGCCGACCTCGCGGATGCGGTCGTGCAGGGCGACGTTGAAGTCGACCACCAGCGTCTTGCCGGCGAGATCGGGATCCTCGCGGGCGATGTCGTAGAGCAGCGACGAGGCGATGCGATGGAAGCCGAGGATGGCCAGGCGGTATTCCTCCTCCTCCTCGGCAGTGGCCGCCGGCGGATCCTTGAAGCCGAGCGCCCTCAGGATCGGCGCCAGCCGTTCGTGAACCTTGTAGGCGGAGCGGTAGAGCGGCGTGGTGGCGATCGCCGTCAGCACGAAGGCGAAGATGATGGCGCTCGACAGATCCTTGGACAGATGGCCGAGATCGGTGCCGAGGAAGGCGATGACCAGGCTGAACTCGGAGATCTGGGCGATGCGCACCGCGGTGACCTCGGCGTTGCGCTGGTCGAGGCCGTTGAAATAGAGCAGCGGAAACAGGATGAGCTGGCGCGCCGCGATGGCCGCGACGGCGATGGCGACCGCCAGAAGCAGCACCCCCGGTCCGCTCGGCTCCGGGATGCCGAGGCCGAGGCCGACAAAGAACAGAGTGACGAAGAAATCCTTCACCACGCCGACCTTGGTGACGATCTCGGTCGAATAGGGATGGCTGGCGATGGTGGCGCCGGCGATGAGCGCGCCCATGCCCGAGCCGACATTCAGGTGGAACTGGACGCCGAAGAGCGTCTCGGTGACGAAATCGAAGCTGGCACCGGCGAAGACGATGGCGAAGCACCAGCAGATGGCGCCGACCAGGATGATCTCCGGTACCTTGGCGATCCAGCGGAAGCCGATGGGGATGATGGTGCGGGCGACGACGATGGCGAAGGCGGCGAGCAGGCCGATGCCGACGAAGGAGGCGAGGATCGGCAGGATATGGGGCTCGTGCAGGCTGGGCTGCAGGATGATGACGACGATCGACCACAGGTCCTCGACGACGAGCAGGCCGAGGGCGACGCGGCCGGGCACGGTATCGAGCTCGAAGGCCTCCTGGAACAGCTTGACCACAAGCAGGGTGGACGAGGCGGCGATGACGATGCCGATATAGAGGGCGCCGAGCCCGTGGCCAATGACGCCGGCGAAGCCGACGAGCAGCAGCAGCTGGGCGACGAGGAAGCCGAAGACGGCGATGAGCGGGTAGGACAACAGCCCGGTCAGCAGGATGGCGCGACCGCTGCTGATGATCTTGCCGACGTCCATCTCCAGGCCGATGACGAACAGCAGGAGGACGAAGCCCAGCTGGGCGATGGTGTTGATGTTGTCGGGGTCGGTGACCAGGCGCAGGCCGAGCGGCCCGGCGACAACGCCGGCGAGGATGTAGCCGGCGATCGCCGGCAGGTGCAGGCGGGCGAAGACGATGGCCAGCACGCCGGAGAGGAACAGGCCGATGCCGATGTCGTGGACCAGCGCCGGCATCGCGCCCTCGGAGGCGAAGGCGGGCGAACTGGCGGTCACGGCAAGGGCAAGGGCAATCAGGTACGGCCAAACGCGCCGCGCAAGCGGCCCCGAACGGCTCATCGGCAAGGGCGCCTCCTCGTTTGCGTCCATCGACAGGTCTGCGGTCGTCGCCTGCTGTATGCACCGCGCGAGCGGCGCAAGTTCTTACCTTGATTCGGGAAAATCGCCTGCGTCAAGTCGGCAGCGACACAATTGCCTATCGGAATGGCAGTGCCATCGATTTCGGCGACCGCCAGGCGCAGCGGCGGAAGGTGTCGGGTGCCTTGTTGTTATGGAGCCGCTGTTGGGCTATTCAAGCCTCGTATGCGGCCCTCGGCCGCGCGTGGCACCCGTAGCTCAGCTGGATAGAGCGCTGCCCTCCGAAGGCAGAGGTCGTGAGTTCGAATCTCGCCGGGTGCGCCAGATTTACAATTAAATGCAATGGCTTATGCCGCCACCCCGAAGCGCTTCTGCGGCGCATAGCCGCGCGGTCACCACCCGGTCACCACGCAAGCGTGATTTCGGGCTGTTTGGCACGATCGGCGGTGCGGTTGATGCGTCGGCTTGCCTATCCGTGACGCGATTGCGTGCGGCGCGCGCCAGCCTGGATCAGCGGATCAGTGGGCAGCACCAAACCAAGCTCCGTGTTCTCACCGCTCGCCCCAGCTCCTGAGAATACGGAGGGACCAGCACGAACCAAAATCTTGCCGTTGGATCTCCTGAATGGCATTCAAGAGGTCGTCGGTTCAATTCCGTCTGGCTCCACCATCCCTTCCCCTGAGAGTGCGGTGAGAGGCGGGTAGCGGTTAGGGGACCCGAACGCTACGATATGTTGCTTTGATCGCGGCTAGGAAATAGGTCAGGCGCGGTCCTCCGGCGCGACGGGATTGGCAGCGAATGCGCGTAAGATTCTGGTGCTTTCTATGCGCGATTCTCGTGGGCGTGATCTGCATCAGTCCCTCACGCGCGTCAGCATGGGGAATCGAGGGCGCCACCTGCGGCAAGCTGCAGGACATCTTTGATTTGGTTCAGAGCCGCGGATACGTGTATCTGCCAGCTTTCACGTTGGTCCTGCCGCGAGGAGTTGCCGATCGCTCGGATTTCGCAATCCTGACGTATGTGCTGGACGGCGATCCATTGCGAGAGCGTGTCAAACGCAGCAATCCGATAATGCCGCATAAAGTCTTGCGGGTGATCCGCACCGATGCGGACGCCGTTCACAAAGATGGCTGGGCTTGCATAATGGATGACACGCCGATCAATTCTACTTGGTGGAGTCAGTCTGCCGATGCCATCCGGCATGCTGATGAGACGGCCAAGGCGGTCGCGAGGTAGGAACGCGAGCGACCGAGAAGCTCATCGTGGACGTTCTGTACTTCCTGAAGGAACGAACCCGGTTCATTAGCCGGTTCTACGACCAGGCTCGCGCGCCCTTTGACGAACAGAAGCGGAAGATCGAGGACGAAGAGGAGCCGTTCGTCCCGCCTTACTCGGAGAACGACGAGCCGGCCTTTATGGAGGAGTGGGGAGAAGCCGAGACGGCAATCCGCACCTTAGGGCGCGCGTGCGTCTCGATGTTATCCGCGTCTCTTCAAGTGTATCTCGAGACGTGGCGGCGCGAGCTAAGCCTCGATTGCGGCAAGTTCCGGAGTATTTTCAAGAACAGGGGCTTCCTCAGCGGATATCGCGCCTGCTTCGAGGATGCATTGGAGGTTCCGTGGAACAATTGTCCGGCAGACCTCCTGATCATCGAGCAGGTGGTGCAGGCGCGAAACGCCGACCAGCATCCGAAGCGGATCAACTCGATGAACGCCAAGCACGACAGGAAACATCGGCAAGCCTATCCCATTCCTTTCTTTGCGAGCGAGTTTGAGAAGGCGTCGCTCACCGTCCACGCCGGCGCGCAGTGGTGGCTGGGCGTGAATGTCCACGTTGATAGGGACTCGCTGTTCAAAGCAATCGACGAAGTCGAAAAGCTGGCGGGCTGGCTCGACGCGCAGATCGCCGCCCGCCGCTTCTGACGCTCAGCGCACCCCAGAACCACTGAAATCTACCATTTTCGCGTGAACTTTATGGCGACATACATTCTTTTGCGTGTAGTCACAAACCGCGAAGGAGGTTCGCCGGTTGACCTCATTTTCCACCACGCAAGGCGCTCGCCGCTAGGCCGCCTGGCTGTGATGGCGCAAACGGCGGTTCTGGATGGTCATTTCCTTGATGCGCTTTCTCCTTTTGATGACGGCCTGATCCCGGCCGAAGTAGACGTCGGCCGGGGTCAGATTGCCGAGGCCCTCGTGGTAGCGGTGGTGGTTGTAATGCTCGACGAAGGCGCCGATCTGGCGTTCCAGGTCGCCCGGCAGGAAGTAGTTCTCGAGCAGGATGCGGTTCTTGAGCGTCTGGTGCCAACGCTCGATCTTGCCCTGGGTCTGGGGATGAAGCGGTGCACCCCGGACGTGCTCCATGCCTCGGTCCGTGAGCCAGTCGGCCAGATCGCCGGCGATGTAGGAGGAGCCGTTGTCGGAGAGCAGCCGCGGCTTGTGGACGACACGGGCCTGATCGCAGCCTGATGCCTTGAGCGCTAGGGTCAGCGTGTCGGTGACGTCCTCGGCCTTCATGGTTGTGCACAGCTTCCAGGCGACGATGTAGCGCGCGTAGTCGTCGAGGATCGTCGACAGATAGAACCAGCCCCATCCGATGACCTTGAGATAGGTGAAGTCGGTCTGCCAGAGCTGGTTGGGTGCCGTCGTCTTGTCCTTGAACTCGTCGGCCGCCTTGATGACGATGAAGGCCGGGCTGGTGATCAGGTCGTGCGCCTTGAGCAGCCGGTAGACCGAGGCTTCCGACACGAAGTAGCCGCGCTCATCGGTGAAGGTCACAGCCAGTTCCCGCGGAGACAGGTCCGGCTTCTCAAGCGCAAGGTCGACGATCTGCCGGCGCACGTCGTCGGGAATGCGGTTCCAGATCCTGCCTGGCCCGCTGCCGCGGTCCTTGAGCCCGGCCATGCCGAAGGCGTGATAGCGATCATACCACCTGTAGAACGTGGTCTTGGCGATGCCGAGCTTGTCCAGGGTGCGACGTGCCGGCAGGTGCGACTGCTCGACCAGGCGGATGATCTCGAGCTTCTCGGAGGCGGGGTATCTCATTCGTCGTCGCCCCCATCCGCAAGAGTGCTTTTTTTAAGCAGTCGGTTCTCGAGCGTGAGGTCCGCGACCAGTTCCTTCATGTCGCGCATCTCGCGGCGCAGCTCCTTCACCTCACCGCTGTTGGCCTGGCGTTCGGTGTCGCCTGCCAGCCGCTTCTTGCCGGCTTCCAGGAACTCCTTCGACCAGCTGTAGTAGAGGCTCTCGGCAATCCCCTCGCGGCGGCACAGCGCGGCAATCGACTCCTCGCCGCGAAGCCCCGCCAGCACGATGCGGATCTTCTCCTCGGCAGAATGCTGCTTGCGCGTGCGCCGCCGGATATCCCTGATCGTCCGGTCGGCGGCATTCTTGGCATCAATCGGGTCCCGTCTCATCGTCTTCCTCCTGACTGGAAACGATGAGCCGCAAATCCTCCTCTACGCAATCAGCTCAATTGGGCCCGTAGGCGCTGATCCCGGACACCTGCATAGCGCGCCATCTATCGCTCCATTCTTCGGCCCCAAATACTCGAAATCGCTTGGCAAATTCGGCATTGCCGCTCGAAGGCAAATAGCTTTCTCATGCGGTCGCCGTGTCAGTTCTGGTCTTGAATTACCCTCTGAGCGGCAACGTCAGCAGCAAGCCGCAAACCGGCGGTCGGTGTCGCAAATACGGTCACGCCGTGATCGCGCAATGCTGCCTCGATCTTTTCGAGCGAGCTCGGCGTCGATGTCGGCGCTTTGCTTTCTTTCAATTCCCAACAGCGCGCGGCGCGTTCGTGAACGCCGACTGCTTTCGCCAATTGTTTCTGGGTGAGACCCGCGAGGATACGCGCTGCCCGCAATTGCCTCCCGGTGACGATGTTCGACATGGATCAGCCTCCGTTCATTTGCCGCTGGAAGGCAATTTGGTTTTTCGCGGTATGCGACTTCCTGGTCGCATCAGATGGCAGATGCTTGGATCGCTCCTCCCGCTCTGGCGCACTGATCCCCATTGCCGTCAGCGCGGACACAGCTTTGGCTTGCCGAGCCTCGTACCAAGCGGGCCAGCAGCGCGAATGCAGCCAGACGTGGCCGTTGGGTTCGGTGCCGAACGGCAGCAGCGGATCGTGGGCGTGTTCCCGATCGCCACATCCGAGACAGCGTCCGGCTGGCGAGCGTTCAGGGTTGTGGTTCAGCCATTCGACGATGCAGCAGACAAAGGCTTGAACCTCTGCCTCCGCCCGTGGCTGCCTGCCGTCGAACTCGGCAATGCCGGCCCGCTCGTCGAAAAACGCCTGCCAGTCTTCTGCCGACCAGTTGTCGGCATTGTCCGCGAGGAGGGCGACGATCTCCGCTTTGTGCCGTGAGAGACCGTCCAGCACTGCGGCCGGCGGTGCCGAAGCTGCTTCCAGCACCAGGTCCTCTCCGTCAATTTCGAGACGCACGCCGGCAGCGTGGGCCGCCTTGAGAGCTCCTATCGCGCTCATATGCGCTCATATGCGCCCCCTCCAGCCCAGCCGGCCGTTCTCCGGTGTTGTCGCTGCTTCCGGGCTCGCCGACGCCACAGGGGGCGCGCGGTCCTGAGAAAGCTCCGGGCCGCCTTCAGTCGTCGTACAGGCGCGCGTAGAGCTTCTCGTACTCGCTCATGATTCCCTCGTACGCAGCTTCGTGGGCCGGGTCCGGCTCAACGGCGCCCGCGGTGCCGACCAGCGACGCGGCGGCCGCGGCGAGATCGGGATACGCGCCGATCGTCTTGAGCCCCAGCACGACCCCCCCCAGGTCGCGCTCTCGTCAATGGCCGGGCGCCACAGCGGCTTGCCCAGGCAGTCGGCCACGATCTCGAGCCAGACCGGGGACTTCAGGATGCCGCCGGTGACGACGAGATCGGGACGCAGGTCGCCAGCGAGCGTTCGGTAGAGAGCGCGGATGTAGAAGGCGAGCCCCTCGTACAGGGCTCGGGTCAGTTGCGCCGCGCCGTGACTGAAGGAGAGTCCCACGATCCCGCCGCGCGCCTCCGGGCGGTAGTTCGGGCAGCGCTCCCCTCCGAACAGCGGGAAGAAGCGCAGCCCGGATGCGCCCGGCGCAGCGTGGCCGGCGAGCTCGTTCATACGATCGAAGACCTGCTCATCCTCGGGCCGAGCGCCCAGA
Organism: uncultured Alphaproteobacteria bacterium; assembly: GCA_963732845.1. Classification (GTDB taxonomy): domain Bacteria; phylum Pseudomonadota; class Alphaproteobacteria; order Rhizobiales; family Kaistiaceae; genus CAVSRC01. The sequence goes on from CAVTBE010000018.1 coordinate 129,247, forward strand.
ATGTTGTCGGCGAACCACCTGAGCGTGTTGCCGCCGTCGTGGGCGACCGCGCCCTGCAGCCAGCTGCCATCGGCGAGGTAATAACACCAAGCCTCCGAGCCGCGGACCGTCAGAGGCTCCGCGCGCTTCAATCTCAGGGCGACGGACGTGCCCACCGAGAGGCTCATGCGGCCCTCGGCAAGCCCCACGGCGCCCAGATGGGCCAGAGCGCCGTCGGCCGCGCCGACGACTGCCGGCGTGCCTTGACTCAGCCCCATGGCTGCAGCGTAGCTTGGCTTAAGGCCGCGCACCATGCTTGCCGGCTCGACGCATTCGGAGAAGCGGGCCTCGCCGACGCCCGCGGACGCGAGGAGTTCGTAGTCCCAGTCGCGTCTCGCGATATTCCAGGCTCCGGTGCCCGAGGCGATGGAGTGGTCCACCACCCGCGTTCCGTAGAGGCGAGACAGGATGTACTCCTTGATGGAGGCGAAGCGCGCAGTGCGCGCGTAGAGATCCGGAGCCTGGTTCTTGAACCAGAGGATCCTCGAGAGAAAGTACATCGGGTGGAGAGCGCAGCCTGTCCTCGCCTTCACTTCCTCGTTGTCGAGCCGAGCCCTGAGGAGGGCGTTCTCTTCCACCGAGCGGTGGTCCGCCCAGATGAGGGCCCGGCAGAGCGGCCGATCCTCAGCGTCGAGGGGCAGGAAACTGTTCCAGATCCCGCCGAAGACGATCGCCTCGACGGAAGAGGTCGCAAGGCCGGCGCGTTTCACGAGCCTGCCGATAACCTCGACCACGGCCGCGAGAACCTCGTCGGCGTCCTGCTCTGCCCAGTCAGGCCGGGGATAGTAGCAGGCGTACGCCGCGCGCTCCTGCGCCAGGATCGCCCCCGCGACGGTGCACAGCATTCCCTTCGCGCTCGACGTTCCAATATCGACGGAGATGATGTGGGAATTGCCGCGCGTGGCGTGTTGCATCATCTGCGTGTCCTCTCCCTGCCGCGAAGCAGGAGCAGGAAGAGAATGAGACAGCCGGAGATGATGCGCCGGCCGGCCTCTGGCACCGAAAGCATGGGCGGCATGGACTGGGTGAGGACCATATGATGCAGCCTGCGATCGTCCCTGCGTTACCCGAACCGCCGCGGCCGCATAATCCGAGCAGCCGGCAAACTGGCATACCGTTTTCCAGCTTGGTTCGCTAACATGCTGGCATACCGTTTGTCAACGTAGTACTGTCTCGATCGTTTCGTCTATGCATGGCGCGCCCGGACACTTTCGAGCGGGCCTTCGGGTCCCTGGCCATGCTCACCCGTGGCGGGAAGGAGGGCGGATTTGATCGATCGCATCAGGTCGGGTTCTGACTCGCTGGTGAGACAGACGACCGACACTCTTCGTCAGATGATCGTCGAGGGAACTCTGCACCTCGGCGAAGCGCTCTCCGAGGCAAAGGTGGCGCGATGGCTGGACGTCAGTCGCACCCCCGTCCGGGAGGCCTTCGCCCGGCTGGAGATCGAAGGACTGGTGGTTTCGGAACCTCAGAGACGAACGCGCGTCTTCATGCTTGGCCCGAAGGACGTCGACGATATCTGTGTCGTTCGCGGTTGCCTCGAGAAAAGGGCTCTGACCCTGGCCATGGAGCGCCGTCGAACCGAACTGGCGTCGGCTCTGGCGAAAACAGCGGATCGCATGACGAAAGCCATACGATCCGAGGACACTTCAGAGTACCTCCGTCTTGACAGCCAATTTCATCAAGCCATTTTCGACCACGCGGACAACATCTTTCTTTGCGATGCGTATCAGACGATCGCTGCGAAGCTGGCGGCGCTGCGAACCCGCCTTGCTTTGCATCTCGACTACTTGCGGAAGGGATACGCCGAGCATCTGCACTTGAGCGAGTTGATTGCATCCCGCAACGTCGAGGGCGCCCTGGATGTTCTCGAAGAACACATCTCCCGACAGGAAGACTCCTTCTGGCGCCTGAACGATGGATTGGGCGACATCGAGACGCGGCGGACGCGGCAGCGGCCCTGTGATGCCGAAGCAGCGCTGACGAGAGACGCTCCGTCACAGACAGACAGACGGAAATGGGCTCCCAAGGCTGCCTTTTCAGCTGTTCCAGGCAACAAGGGTCGGACCGGGAAGCGTGTAGACGAAAATAGCGCGAAAACGAAATCGATAGACGAAAATAAAGCGGTAAATTCCGTAGACGAAAAACGTCGCGGGCGACCGCGTGTTCACGCCGACGCCGCCGCCCGAAAACGCCTATGGGCGGCGCGCGAGCGGGAAAAGAAGAGAACCCAGCGGCTGATCCTGGGCCAACCATTGCCCAAGCGGGGCAGGCCGCACAAGGCCACCAAACATGGCGCGCACCCGAGCGCCGGCGCTGACGGCAAGAATTGACCGAACGCGCGATGCGGCGCGCGCCCGTGTCCGGATCGACTGCGCCGTTTTCGTGAAAGGTGACTCGCCCTCGGCGCGGTGCGCAAAGATGCCGAGCGCGCGGCGCCGCACCCCGTCAGCCCACCCGGCATCGGGCGCGCCATGAGACCCCGCACGGCCCGTGCGATCCCGTTGAACCGGCCGGGAACACACCCTGGATTCGCGCCTGTTCCCTAGAGCAGGTTTCCCGCGTCATCGAATGTCAGAGCGGCGGGCTCCGAAAGCACCTCGATCGCAGAGTTGGCCCGGGCTTCCGGCAACATCGATTCGGACACCGCAATGTCGCTCATTTGCAACGTGTCCTTGATGCGCACCACGCGCGCCTGGGTCAGATCGCGCGCATTGCACGTCTTGACGGCGGCCAGGATCGCGTCACGGTCGTCGTCAAGCACCATCGGCATGCGGTTCGGGCCGACCACGGTCGAGGTCAGGCCGTTGGCGTAAACCATCTTGAAATCGATCTTGTCGGCAAGCTTGCGGGTGATGAAATCCGCCGTGCCCATGCCATTGGCGTTGCCGTGTGAGGCTGGGGTCAAGTCGAGCACGGCGATCTTGGCGATGTCCGGTCCGCCCGACGCATAGGGCGTCGGATAACGGCCCGTGATATTGGGGTCCATGCCGTCCCCGGAAATGTCCTTGCCGATCTGCTCGACGATCAGAACGTCGAACTGGTCAAACATGAACTTCGGCATGTTGGCCCTGGCCTCGACCAGGAGCTCCCTGTCGGTTTCCACCATTTGGCTGGCCGGAACGGCGACAACCTTGGCGACGCGCTCATAGGCGTTTTCCACCGTCCCAACGCCAAACAGAATGGGCGCCTTGGCCAGCGAGATTGCCGACATGGCGAGGATATGCTCGCCCATATATTTGAAACTGTAGGCATGGCACGCTTCGGCGCCCTTCTGTTTGCCGAGACCGATGGTGACCATCTTCACCATGCCGCTTTCGTTGTGGGCGCGGAAGGCGGTGTGTGGCTTGACGCGGTTTATCACCGCGATGCCATCGGCGTTGTATGCAAGCTTGTCGATGTAGACCGGAAGTCCGTTGTCGAGGCGGCCGATCTCGACCACCTCCATCGAAGAGCGGATCTCGCAGCCGGCAGTGGCCTCGGTGACGCCGAGACCGGCCAGCACGTCACGCTGCCCCTCGGCCGTGGCGCCGCCATGGCTGCCCATGGCAGGGACGATGAAGGGCTCGCCACCCCGCTTCCTGATTTCCTCGGCGGTGACCCGAGCCAGGGTCGGAATCTCGGCGACGCCCCGGCTGCCGACCGCGATGGCGATCTGCATTCCGGGTTTGACGGTATCGACCACCCCCGGGCGGTTGAGCTGATCTCTCAGCATCCCGGCAACGTCGGCCACTGCGGAAGAGGGGAAGCTCTGCCGAATCCTGGCTAGTCGCGGAAGAGGAATGCCTTCCAGCAGGGTCTTAACAATATCCACTCGATTTCTCCATTCTTGAGAAATTCAGCAGCCGGTCGCTGCTCCACACACGACGGGTCCAGCCGCCACAGAACACAATGCCACGGTGCTCACCGCAACATCCCTACAAACGACGGGCGGTCTGGCCTGACCGCCATTGGTTCACGGTACAGGCGCCGGCTCAGCCGGGCGTCGCACCCTGTGTCAGCACCTGCAGCACGTATAGCGACTGGCTTGCGGTCATGAACAAGTGGTCGCGCTTGGGGCCGCCGAAGGCGACATTCGCACACACCTCGGGGAGCCGGATCCGACCAAGCAATTTGCCCTGCGGCGACCACACGGTCACGCCGGCATAGCCGAGCGGGGCAAATGAACCGATCCAGAGGTTGCCGTAAACGTCGGCGCGCATCCCGTCTGGCCCGCAGGTCACGCCGTCCACCTTCATATCGCTGAACAGGCGCTGGTTGGTCAGGGTGCTGCCCTGTACATCGAACGCATAGACCACATTGGTGCCGCCAACCTTGTCGCCAGGCCCTTTCTCGGTGCTGACCACGTACAGCGTCTTGTAGTCCGGCGAGAAACACAGTCCATTTGGGTCGGCGACCTGTTCTTCCGTCAGCACACGTTCCAGCCTGCCACTCGGATCCCAGCGATAGGTGTTGGTCGGCAAGGCGCGGCTCTTGCCGCCCATCGCGCCGGCATCCGGTTGGCCGACCAGCGGATTGAGCCGCCCGTCGGGGTTGGTCGGCCCTCCGGCGAAATCGGGATGGCCTTCGGAGAGACGGGCGCCATAGGGGGGGTCGGTGAACCAGATGCTGCCGTCGGGATGCGGTACCAGATCGTTCGGTGAATTCAGCGGCTGTCCCTCGAAGGCGTCGGCGATCACGGTCATCGACCCGTCGTTCTCCCAGCGCACCACCCGCCGGAAGAAACCCTGTGTCGAGAGCTGCCGTCCCTGAAAATCGAAGGAATTGCCGTTGCTGTTGTGCGACGGCTTGCGGAAGGCGCTGACCTCGCCGGTTTCCCAGATGTAGCGGTACTGCGTGTTTCCCTGCACATCACTGAAGACAAGGTACTGCCCCTGGCCCGACCACGCCGGCCCCTCGGCCCATTTCGCGCCGGTCCAGACGCGACGGATCGCGGTCAATCCGACCAGCAAATCGTTGAATGCCGGATCGACGACCACGATGTCGGGATCGGGATAGATCATTGGCGGCGCTGAGCGGTCCCATTGTCGGGGCGGATTGGTAACGACACTGGGCGGCACGGGCATCATGTCATCCTCCTGATTCTATATTGTTGCTGCGCCGCCATGCACGCCGGCATGAACAAAGCGACGGCCATCATTCGAGCTCACGAGGCGGTGCGATTTTCGGCGGCCCGCGCTCGCGCGAGCGGCTCGGACCGGCCGGCGCTCTGCGCACGGACCGCACGAAGTTGGCTCGCGAGTTCGCCAGATGTTCGATCAGTTGCGCACGGGCGCCGTCGATGTCGCCCGAACGCATCTTCCGAAGAAGGTGCATGTGCTCGCCGATGGCCACGCGGTTGCGCTCACGCTCGTCGGACTTGTTCCACTGGTAGTGATAGTGAAACACGAACGAGACGACGTCATACAGATCCCGCGCGAAGCGGTTCTGCAGGTGGCCAATCAGCCAAAGATGGAAGTCTCGGTCGAGGGGTGCGAACGACAGGTAGTCCTGATCGAAGTTTTCGATCAGCACCTCATGGCGGCGGATCAAGTCATCCACCTGCTCGAGCCAGGCATCATCGGGCTGCCTGGGAAAGCGGTCGATCGCGGCGGTCTCGACGATGGCGCGCATGTCAGCCACCTCGTTGGCCAGGCGGGCGTCCAGGGCGAGCAGGCGCCAACCGCCACGCGGCCGCTTCTCGACGAGATGGTAGCGAGAGAAACCGATGAGAAATTCGCGCACCGACGCTGTGCTGGCGCCGCTCTCACGGGCCAAATCGGTTTCCGAGAACTGCCGACCGGCTTGCCAATCGCCGAGCAGCGTCCATTGCATGAAGGTTCGTTCGATCAGATCCTGCGGGCTGCTGGTCTGCGTCTCGCTGAAATAGTCGGACTTCTCCGGCTTGCGCACGACCCTGAATTGGCCACGCGGACACGCCAGCACTCCGCGCTCAACCAGGTATTGCAGGGCGCCGCGAACCGTCGTGCGACTGACGTCGATCCGTCGCGCGATCTCGCTTTCGGATGCGTGCGGCGGCACCCACTCCAACGCGGTCAGCTTGTCGAGGATCAAGTTGGCAGCGCGTTTCTGCAGGATGTTCGATTTGGCCATGAACACACCATCACTAGCCGACAATCCGATGGAGCCCCTTCTGGAATCGCGACGAAGGTAGCGTCCGGGCAGTGCAACTTATATTGGCAATGGCTTATCGACTGCGCGGCCAACGTTCCGACCAAACGCATCAAGCAACAGATCACCCGCACCTGTCGCTTTCGCGACAAGAACGGTGCCCCACCAGACATAAGGTCACACCCACCCTGGCGGCGCTTTATCGATAGAGCACCATTGGACTGATATTGTCAATGACCGGTGACGTTTTCACCGCTCGAAACGACCACTAAACGGCGGCTGGTGGCCGATGGCATTCCATGGCCGCCGCGGAGTCCGGCGCTTCGTTCATGATCGGGAGCGATCGACGAAACGTTGACAAAATCTGGCGGTCGGTTCTTTATCGATGATGCGCTGTGCTGAAAGGCGCCGCCATCAACAACGCCAGACGGCGTGACGTCGGACGGGGCGGCCTTTTGGTGACGCCATGAGGACGGAAAACCAATGCCCCGAATTCTCGTCACCCCTCGCTCGCTGACCTCCGGCGGGCATCCGGCGCTTGGCCGTCTCGTCGATGGCGGTTTCGAGGTGGTGACCTGTACTCCGGGCCAACTCCCGAGTCCGGAGGAACTCATCCGCCTGCTGCCCGGCTGCGTCGGGTGGCTGGCGGGTGTGGAGCCGGTCCCGGAATCGGTGATCGACGCGGCTTCTGACTTGCGCGTCATCAGCCGCAATGGCAGCGGCGTCGACAATCTGCCGCTGTCACAACTGGCGCGGCGCGGGATCAAGGTGGTGAAGGCCGAGGGGGCGAATGCGTCCGGCGTCGCCGAACTGGCCGTGGCGCTGATGCTTGCTGGATTGCGCCACATCCCGCTCACCGATGCCGGCATCAAGTCCGGCGGTTGGCCACGTCGCCAGGGGCGCGAGATTCGCGGCCGCACGGTGGGCGTCGTCGGTTGCGGCGCCATCGGGTATGAAGTGGCGCGGCTGGCGGCGGCACTCGGCGCCGACGTGCTGGGCTACGACGTGGCCCGCCGCCCGTTGCCGCTCGCGCGGTTCCGCTGGGTGGAGCTGGGCGACCTGCTGACACAGGCCGATGTCATATCGTTGCACTGTTCGGCGCTGCCCGACGGCAGGGTGCTGTTGGACGCTCGATCGCTGGCTGAAGTGCGTCCCGGGCTGGTGCTCGTGAATACGGCGCGGGCTTCGCTGGTGGATACGGAGGCCGTCCTCGCGGGTCTCGAAGCCGGCCGGCTGTCAGCTTACGCCGTCGACGTGTTCGATACCGAGCCGCCGCGCAACCTCGACCTGGCGCGGCATCCACAGGTGATCGCGACCAGTCATATCGGTGGCCTCACTTCCGAGAGCATTGAACGGGCGACCAATGCAGCGGTCGACAATCTGCTCGCCGCTCTGGAGACGCCGGAGGCGGTCCATGCCGGTCAAGCGCCCTCTTAGCATTGACAAGGCGTTGGCCAAGGAAGGCTGACCGACGCAGAGCTGCCTGTTGGCAGCGCACAAGAAGGTGCTTCGCAAAAGCACAAGGAGATGTTTCGAAATGAAAGCGCTCGTCTATACCGGGCCAACCAAAGTGGAAGTGCGGGACGTTCCGGCTGCGGCCGCGCGGCCGGGTGCAGCCAGGGTCAGGATGCACCTGTGCGGTGTCTGCGGCTCCGACATCAGCATCGTTGCGGGCAAGCACCCGCGCGCCAAGGCGCCGCTGGTGCTCGGCCACGAGTTCGTCGGCACGGTCGAAGAGATCATGGACGGCAGCGGCCGCATTGCCGTTGGCGACCGGGTGGTGGCCTATCCGCTGATCTCCTGCGGCACCTGCCTGCCCTGCCGCACCGGTCATCCGCATGTCTGCCAGACGCTGAAGCTGATCGGCATCGATGGCGACGGCGGCATGGCCGAGACCGCCTGGGTCGATGAAGACGTCCTGTTCAAGGTGCCGGACGCGCTGAGCGACGAGGTGGCCGCGCTGGTCGAGCCGCTCGCGGTGATCGTCCGCTCGCTGCACCAGGCACGGTTCAACCTTCTCGATTCCGCGGTGGTGATCGGGGCCGGACCGATCGGCATCCTGACCGCCATCGTCCTCAAGCACGCCGGCGCGTCGCGCATCATCGTCTCCGATATCGATGCCGGTCGTCTCGGCCTCACGGCGGCGCTCGGTTTCGAGACGGTCGACGTGCGCAGCACCAGTCTTGTCGAGCATGTCGCCGCGACCACGGGCGGCGAAGGGGTCGACGTGGTGTTCGAATGCAGCGGCGCCGAGGGCGCGGCGCTGGAGATGACCAAGCTGGCGCGGGTCGGCGGCATGATCTGCATGACCGGCATCCACAAGGCGCCGCGCGCCGTCGACCTGCGCGACATCAACTTCAAGGAACAGACCCTGATCGGCTCGCGCGTCTACACCAAGCGCGAGTTCGAACAGACCGTCGGCTACGCCCTGGCGATCGCCGAGGACCTGCGCAAGGTCGTCACCCAGATCGTGCCGCTGTCGCAGGCGGAGGGCCTGTTCGATCTCATCGCCGACCCCGAGGTGCCGACCGCGAAGGTTCTGGTCGACTGCACCCGCTGACCCATACGAGAGTAAGACCAATGACGCTGTTCGATGTCGCCGACCACAAAGCCATCGTGACCGGAGGAACGCGCGGCCTCGGCCACGGCATGGCCGAGGCGCTGCTCGAACAGGGCGCCGAGGTCGCCATCTTCGGCTCGGGCGCGACCGCAAGCGAGGTTGCCGAGGCGTTCCGCGCCCGTGGGCTCCGCTGCCACGGCCTTACTGTCGACCTTGCCGACGACGCCTCGCGCCGTGACGGATTCGAGCGGGCGTTGAAGGCGCTCGGCGGCCGGCTGGACATCCTGGTGAACTCCGCCGGCGTCCAGCGCCGCCACAAGAGCGAGGCCTTTCCCCTCGACGACTGGTCGGCGGTGATCGAGGTCAACCTGACCGCGGTGTTCGCGCTGTGCCAGATGGCCGGTCGCGTCATGCTCGACCAGGGGCGCGGCAAGATCGTCAACATCGCCTCGCTGCTGTCGTTCTTCGGCGGCTATACGGTGCCGGCCTATGCCGCCAGCAAGGGCGGCATCGCCCAGCTGACCAAGGCGCTCGCCAACGAATGGGCGGGGCGCGGCATCAACATCAACGCGCTCGCCCCCGGCTACATGGCCACCGAGATGAACTCGGCACTCATCGCCGACGCCGGACGCAACGCCGAGATCTCCGCCCGCATTCCCGCCCACCGCTGGGGGACGGCCGACGACATGAAGGGGCCGCTGCTGTTCCTCGCCTCGTCGGCGTCCGACTACGTCAACGGCGCCGTCATCCCCGTCGATGGCGGCTATCTCGGACGTTAGGGCCCTTTTCGGCCGGATAGAGCCAATCCCGTTTCTCGACCGGTGAAGCGATCCGTCGTCGAGAGCGGCGAAGGGCGATCACAAGGGCATCGGTCGCGCCGGGATCGGCGTCGGGCGCCCGCCGGGCAAGAAGCCATTCTTCTCTCTCACGCCAGTCCCGCCCCACCAAGTCGGGGATCGCGGCTCCGATGGGGCGGCGGACGCGCGTCGGCGGCCGGCCGACTTGACAGCGCGACGCGGCCGGACGACGCTGCGGCGCTTCGTCGCAGTTCAGCGACAAGAGGCGGGAAAAAGCCCTTGCGTGACTGGATCGAGCCTTATCTCAACCGCCTTTACGGCTTTGCCTTCGCGCTGACCCAGGACCGGGATGAATCCTGCGATCTGGTGCAGGAATGCGCGGTCAGGGCGCTCGCCGCGAAGCGCTGGCCGACGGACGAACCGGCACGCCGCGCCTGGCTTTTCCGGATTCTCAGGAACGCCTTCATCGACAGCTACCGGAAGTCCGGCCGGGAGGTCTCGCTCGACCCGGCGGTTGACAACCATGCCGACGATGCCGAATGCGGCTGGGGCGGCGATCATCGCATCATCGACGTGGTAACGGTGCGGATCGCCGTCACACGGCTCACCGCCGCGCAACGGGAGATCATCGCCCTGATCGATTTCGTTGGCCTGTCCTATGCCGAGGCCGCCGACGTGCTTGGTGTGGCGGAAGGCACTATAATGAGTCGGGTCGCCCGCGCCCGCAGCGCCCTTCTTGCGGTCATGGACCGCGAAAACGTGACTCCGCTGGCCCGCGTTCGCGGGCAGAGACGATGACCATGCATAGGCCGGACTGGACCACTCTCAACGCCTATGTCGATGGCGAGCTCGACGCTGCGGCGGCCGCCGACGTGGCCGATGCCGCCGGCAGCGACAGTGCGACCGCCAACCAGATTGCCGCGCTCTACAAGCTGAAGGGGGTCAGCCACGGCGCCGCAGCCGAGGCTCCGGCCGATCTCAAGGCGCTGATGCCGAAGCGGCGGACAGTCTGGCCGAGCGCCATGGCGGCCTGCATTGCAGCAACTATATTGGTCGGAACCGCCCTGTGGATGCTGGTGCCCTCGGCCCGCGCGCCGACACTGTCCCGGGATCTGCTGACCAAGGCCCGCACACTTCATGGCAACTGGCTGGCGGCGGAGGCGCGCGGCATGGCGGATACGCCACCGGCCGTGCTGCTCACCGCGCTGACCACGTTCAGCCAGGTTCCGGTGATCCCGGACCTGCGCAGCACCGAGCTCGAAATCGATCTGGTCAAGGTCGCCGAAGGCCCCGACGGCCGGATGCTGCAGGTCGGCTATCGCGGCAATCACGGCTGTCACCTCAGCCTGTTCGCCTTCGTCGACGACCACATGCCGAAGACGGCGGTGCGCGTCGACGCCGGCAACGAGCGCGCCTATGGCTGGCGCGTCGGCGATCTCGGCTACCTGCTGTTCGCCGTCGGAATGGACGAAAGCCGCCTGGCTCTGATTGCCGAAGAGGTCGAGAAGGCAACGCGCGTCCGCGCCCCGCTCGACGCGGCGGCAAAGCAGCAACTGGCCGAGAACAAGCGTCACAGCTCCTCCTGCCAGGCATAAAATTCGCCGAGGCGGGGAATAATCGGGCCCTCCCGCACGTTTCTACTCTCCAGCACGCACCGGGTGCGCTTGCCGCGTCTCGCGGCTTTTGCCTCGATCCGGGCGGCGAAGGGGAGGGAAACACATGGACATTTCCTTGAACACGTCACGGCTGTCGCGTCGCCAGTTCGGCAGGCTCGCCGGCGTCGCGGGCCTGGCGCTCGGCACGTCGCCCGGGCTCATACGCTCCGCCCTCGCGGACACGCCGGATTCGGCCCAGATCATCGCCGGCAAGGCCTCCGGGCTGATCGTGCACAATGCCGATCTCGGCGTCATGGAGACGCCGCTGGCCATGCTGCGCAAGTACGATCACACGCCTAAGGAAATCCTCTTCAACCGCTTCCACTATCCCCATCAGGGCGATGCCTCCTGGTACGCGACGACGTCGCCGCCGCCTGCCGAGATGGTCAAGAACTGGACCATCCGTGTCGATGGCCTGGTCGAGCGGCCGCGTACGCTGACCATCGCCGATCTCGCCGCCCGGCCGCAGGAAACGCGCGTCTCGGTGCTCCAGTGCGCCGGCAACGGCCGCAGCTTCTATGCCGCCAAGGAGAAGGTCGCGGGTGGCCAGTGGAAGAACGGCGGCATGGGCAATGTGGTGTGGGAAGGCGTGCCGCTGCGGTCGCTGCTCGACGATCTCAAGATGGTCCCGAGCCCGGCGGCCCATTGGCTGACCGCCGAAGGCTGGGACCAGCCGGCGACGCCGGAAGGCTCCGACTTCGCTAAGAGCTATCACTTGTCCGATCCGGCTCTCGACAATGCCATCCTGGCTCTGAAGATGAACGGCGAGCCGATCCCGGCCACCAATGGCGGACCGGTCCGGCTGATCATCCCCGGCTATTACGGCAACATGAACGTCAAGATGCTGACCGTGCTGCTCTATGCCGCCGAGCAGTCGCCGAGCGCCTTCCAGTCGGTCGGCTATCGCATGCCGCTGGGGCCGGTCGAGCCGGGCCAGTTCGAGGCCAACGACTACACCATCTACAACAGCGTCCCGACCTACGGGCACAAGATCAAGAGCGTCATCTTCTCGCCGCTGCCCGAGGACGGCGCCAAGGCCGGCGCGGTGGAGATCACCGGCGTTGCCCTCAACGACGGCATGGCGGCAATCACCAGCGTCGAGGTCTCCACCGATGGCGGCAAGAGCTGGCAATCGGCGGACATCAAGCCGCCGGAGAGCCCGTGGGCGTGGCACCACTGGTCGACCAAGGCGACGCTTGTCGCGGGGAGCAACGTGCTCATGTGCCGGGCGACCGACGCGCTCGGCCGGACGCAGCCGCTCGACGGTCTGACCCGCTGGAACCCGCGCGGCTATGAGTGGAACGGCGTCGATCGCGTCGAGATTTCCATCTGAACGGTAACGAGGCGCCGCCTGGAGCGGTGGCGCCTCGTCCGCCACGCGTCCCCAAATGCATCCACCGGAGTTTGGCGCTGTGCGACCGGCGACTGTCCCCCTCTTTGTCTTCGTAACGGCGCTGACATGCGCGGCTGCCTCCGCCGCCGAGCGCTTCAACCTCCCGGAAGGCCCCGGCCGCGAGCTGGTGTACGGCCACTGCCAGACCTGCCACGACCTGCAGTCGGTGCTTGATTCGGCCGGCATTCGCCGTGGTGCCTGGGATGCCGTCCTCGACAACATGAAAGGCTTCGGCCTGAGGATCAGCGACGACCAGCGCGCCAAGATCCTCGACTATCTCGGCACCTATCTCGGCCCCAAGCCGCCGCCCGCGGGCGGTGGCGGCGGCGGAGCGGTGGCGGCGGCCGACGGCGCCAAGGTCTACGAGGACACCTGCGTTGCCTGCCATCAGCCCGACGGCAAGGGCAAGCCGGGCGAGTTCCCGCCCTTTGCCGGCAATCCGGATCTTTTTCTGGCGCCGGATTTCCCGGCGGTGGTGGCGCTCAACGGCCTCGAGGGCCCCATCGATGCGGAAGGCGAGCATATCGACGGTGCCATGCCGTCCTTCGATTTCCTCTCCGACGACGAGATTGCCGCGGTGGTGGCCTATGTCCGCGCGAACTTCGGCAATGACGCCGTCCGCCCGGCCGGCTTCGCTGACGTCACGCCGGCCGAGGTCGCTGCCCGGCGCGCCAAGCCGATGACGCCGGCGGAAGTCCACGACTATCGCGCTTCCCTGAAGAAGTAGGCCCCCCTGCCTGCGACGCCGGCAACCGTGCGTTGGGCCGCGACGGCTGCGCCGCTTTCTCCGCTGTGCTAGAGACCCGGCGCTGCAATGCGCGCTCGGGGAAGCGCCGCCACGACATCCGGCAGGCGCCCGGGCAATGACGGGAGGAAACCCATGAGCTTCGCTGGCAAGTCGGTTCTGGTGACCGGAGCGGGCAAGGGAATCGGCAGAGCGATCGCAACCATGCTGGTCGAGCGCGGCGCCGATGTGGTCGCGCTCAGTCGCTCGGCGGACGACCTCGACGTGCTTGCCAGCGAAATCGGGTGCCGGACGATCGTCGCCGATCTCGCCGACCCGGAGGCGGCGCGCGCCGCAGCGCGGCGGGCGATGCCGGTCGACCTCCTGGTCAACAATGCCGGCATCTCCATCCTCTCTTCATTCGTCGAGACGCGCATCGAGGATTTCGACCTCATCCATGCGGTCAACACGCGGGCGCCGCTGATCGTCTCACAGGAATATGCGCGCGACCGCATGGCGCGGGGCCTGGGCGGCGCGATCGTCAACGTCTCCAGCAATGCTGCCTGGATGGGCTGGGCGGATCACGCCGCCTACTGTGCCAGCAAGGGCGGGCTCGACGCGATGAGCCGGGTGATGGCCAACGAACTCGGCCGCGTCGGCATCCGGGTCAACTGCGTCAACCCCACCGTCACGCTCACGGCCATGGGCGAGCTTGCCTGGAGCGATGCGGCCAAGGCCGACCCGATCCGCAACCGCATTCCGATCGGCCGCTTCCTCACGCCTGCGGAGGTGGCCGAGACGGTGTTGTTCCTGCTGAGCGACGCGGCTTCGTCGCTGAACGGGCTGAGCCTCCCGGTCGACGGCGGCTTTGCGGTGGACTGACCGGCTCGCGCGGCGCCGCCACCGAATCCCTGGCCACCAGCGGGCATTCGAGCTTGGTGATCGGGTAGCGGCGGTTGCCGCCGTGGAACGGCTCGTCGAGCCGCTGGACGGCCCATTGCCCCATCGCCCGGTGGGGCAGGATCGAAGAGGTCAGGCGCGGATGCAGGTGGCGCGCGATTTCTTCGTCGTCGTAGCCGATGACCGACATGTCCTCCGGAATCCTGAGGCCGGCTTCCTTGAGCGCCTCGTAGCAGCCGATGGCGGTGCGATCGTTCTGGCAGAAGATGGCGGTGGGCCGCTCGGACAGCGCCAGCAGCTTGGTGGTTCCGGCGTAGCCGGCGCTCGCCGACCAGTCGCCCTCGACGACCAGGGCCGGATCGAACGGAATATCCGCCGTGGCCAGCGCCCTGCGGTAGCCTTCGAGCCGGTCCTGCGCCGCCTCCATCCACGGTTCGCCCATGATCGTGCCGATGCGCGTGTGGCCCCACTCGATCAGGTGGCGCGTCGCCCGCTGCCCGCCGGCGATCTCGCTCGGCACCACCGCCGGGAAGGCGCCGTCGGCGGTGTAGCAGTTGAGCAGGATGACCGGAACGGGCAGCTGCCGGAGATAATCGGGCGCTTCGATCTCGCGGGTGAAGATGGTCATGTAGATGAGCGCGCCGATGCCGTGGCTGGCGAGCAGCTCGATGGTGCGCGGCTCCATGCGCTCGTCGGACTGGGTCTGCGCCATCAAGACGACGTTACCGGCAACCCAGGACGCCTGCCGGGCGCCCTCGATGGCGACGACCGCTTCCGGGCTGGTCGACAGCTGGTCGACGACGAAACCGATCGATCCGTCGGTGGCGGGTGCATTCACCGTCTTGAGTGCGGCGAGGCTCGGCGGCGCATAGCCGAGCGCGCGCGCGGCGGTGATCACGCGGACGCGTGTCTGCTCAGAGATCCTGATGCTCTGGTTGCGGTTGAGCACGAACGAGACGGTTGCCTGCGAGCAGCCGGCTTCGCGCGCGATGTCGGTCATCGTGACGCGTCTGGCCTGGCGCGGGCTCCGTTGGCGCGGGCGCGCCCGGGTCTTCGCCACCACGTCATCCATCGACTCGGTCCCTTCCCGGTCCCCCCGCCTTGTCTTACGTGCCCGTCGCCCGTGCGAAAAGAGGCGTCGGCACATATGTCAGCGAGGCTGACTAATAATTATAACTTATATGTTGACTTAGATTGATCAGTTGATCAAGGATAGAGTTCGCGAGGGGCAAAGACCCCACGCGTTTCACGTATCATTCGTGACCTTCTGGGAGGAGAAGCATCGATGATTACTCGCCGTAATCTCTTACTTGGAACGGCCGCCGGCGTGGCCGTCGGTCTTGTCGGCACCCGTGCTGCGCTGGCGGCGCTGCCGCCACTGGCCAAGAAGGACACCTACAAGGTCGGCTTCGCGCAGACCGAGAGCAACAACCCGTGGCGCCTGGCCGAAACCAAGAGCATGCAGGACGAAGCCAAGAAGCTCGGCTATCAGCTCGTCTTCACCGACGCGGCCGGCTCGTCCGCCAAGCAGGCGTCGGACGTCAACTCGATGATCGCGCAGGGCGTCGACGCGATCTTCCTGCCGCCGCGCGAGGACAAGCCGCTGGTGCCGGTCATCCTGGCCGCCCGTGACGCCGGCATTCCGGTGTTCCTCATCGACCGCGATGTCGATCACACCATGGCCCAGCCGGGCGTCGACTACGTCACCTTCATCGGCTCGGACTTCGTCGAGGAAGGCCGGCGGATCGCCGAGTGGCTGGTCAAGAACGCCAACGGCCGCTCCAAGATCATCGAGCTGGAAGGCACCGTCGGTGCATCGCCGGCCAACGATCGCAAGAAGGGCTTCGACGACGCCATCAACGCCGCCGGCGGCTTCACCATCGTCGCCTCGCAGTCGGGCGACTTCGCCCGCGACAAGGGCCGTCAGGTCGCCGAGACGCTGCTGCAGGCGCATCCCGACGCCGACATCATCTACGCCCACAACGACGAGATGGCGCTCGGTGCCATCGCGGCGCTCGAGGCGGCCGGCAAGGTGCCGGGCAAGGACGTGCTGATCGTCTCCATCGACGGCGAGCACGACGGCGTGCAGGCGATCGTCGACGGCAAGATCGGCGCCATCTGCGGATGCAGCCCGCTGTTCGGGCCGAAGGCGTTCGCCACCATGCTCGACTATGCGGACGGCAAGACGATCCCGCCGTTCATCAAGAACGACGACGATTTCTACGACGGCACCGACGCCGCCGCGAAACTCGCGGGAGCGTTCTGATTCGTCTAGAATGCGATGAGCCCTCCCCGCTCCGGCGGGGAGGGCTTGCCGCGGAGTCATGCCATGTCGACGGAACCCGACGTCTCAGGTCCGCCGCTTCTTGCGATGAACATGATCCAGAAGCGTTTCGCCGGCATCCCGGCGCTGGCGGACGCTTCGCTGGAGGTCTTGCGCGGTGAGGTTCATGCCCTGGTTGGGCAGAACGGCGCCGGCAAATCCACGCTGATCAAGACACTGACCGGCTATTACCGGCGCGACAGCGGCGAGGTCCTGTTCGAGGGCAAGCCGTTCGAGGTCGGCTCGCCGCACGAGGCGCAGCGCCACGGCATCAGCACCATCTACCAGGAGATCAACCTCGTCCCGCTGCGCTCGGTGACCGAGAACATCTGCCTGGGCCGCAAGTTCTCGCGCTACGGCATGCTCGACTGGCGCGCCATGCACGCCGAGGCCGAGCGCCTGCTCAGCCGCTTCGACGTCCATATCAATGTCGGGCGGCCGCTCGGCGCGTTCTCGACCGCCACCCAGCAGATGGTCGCCATCGCCCGGGCGATCGGCTTTTCGGCGCGCCTGGTCATCATGGACGAGCCGACCTCCTCGCTCGACGAACGCGAGGTGGAGATTCTCTTCGGCGTCATCCGCCAGCTCAAGGCGGAGGGCATCTCGGTCGTCTTCGTCAGCCACAAGCTCGACGAGCTCTACGCCGTGTGCGACCGCGTCACCATCATGCGCGACGGCCGCACCGTGCGCGTCGCCAACCTGACCGACATCAGCAAGGTCGACCTGATTTCGGCCATGATCGGCCGCGAGGTCGCCACCGCCGAAGGTCACTCGACCTCGTTCTCGGGCGAGCGCCGCGCGCATACCGGTGAACCACTGTTCTCGGCCTCGGGGCTGGCTGCCGGCCACGCCGTGCGCGACGTCAGCTTCGCGGTCCATCCGGGCGAGATCGCCGGCTTCGCCGGCCTGCTCGGCGCCGGCCGCACGGAGACCGCACGCCTGATCTTCGGCGCCGACCGGGCCCGCGCAGGCGACATGCAGGTTGCCGGCCGACTGTACCGGCCTGCCCGGCCCGCCGACGGCATCGCCGCCGGCATGGGCTTCTGCTCTGAGGACCGCAAGATCGAGGGCATCGTCCCCGACATGACGGTCGCCGAGAACATGACGCTGGCGCTGCTGCCTTCGATCAGCCGCAACGGAATCCTCGACGACGCACAGCAGCGGCAGATCGTCGACCGCTTTATCAAGCAGCTCGACATCAAGTGCTCGGGCCCCAACCAGCGTGTCCGTGATCTCTCCGGCGGCAACCAGCAGAAGGTGCTGCTGGCGCGCTGGCTGGCGCTGGGCCCCAAACTGCTCATCCTCGACGAGCCGACGCGCGGTATCGACGTCGGCGCCAAGGCCGAGATCCAGCGCCTGATCCAGGGGCTGGCCGACCAGGGCCTGGCGGTGGTGATGATCTCGTCGGAGCTGGAGGAGATCGCCGAAGGCGCCGACCGCATCTTCGTGCTGCGCGACGGGGTGATGGTCGCCGAGCTCGACGGCAACCTGGTCACCGAAGATCAGATCGTCGCCGCCATGGCGCATGGACACGAACAGCCCGAGGCGGTCGAATGAGCGACGCTGTCCAGCCGCACGCCAGCGAAGCGCGGCGTTTCTTCGATCCCGTCGAGTTCCTCAGCCGCTACGGCATGCTGCTGGCGCTGGCGATCCTGCTCGTCTTCAACTTCGTGCATACGCCGAACTTCGTCTCGCTGCAGACGCTCAACGTGAACCTCACGCAGGTCTGCACCATCGTCATCGTCGCGGTCGGCATGACCTTCGTCATCGCCTCGGGCGGCATCGACCTCTCGGTCGGCTCGCTGATGGCGATCTCGGGCGCGCTGGCGCCGATCATCTTCATGGGCAAGTGGGTGCCCATCGGCAACATCTATGTCGCCGTCGCCGTAGCGATGTTCGTCTCGATCGCGGTCGTCGGGCTGTTTGGCCTGTTCAACGGCTTCCTTGTGGCGCGCTTCAACATCCAGCCGATCGTGGCCACACTGGTGCTGTTCATCGCCGGACGCGGCATCGCCCAGGTGCTGACCAACGGCAACCTGCAGACCTTCCGCGTGCCCGAGTTTTCGTGGATCGGACTGTCGCGGCCGTTCGGCATTCCGGCGCAGGTCATCCTGATGGCGATCATCGTGGTGATCGCGGCCTGGGCGCTGAAACGCACGGTCTTCGGCCGCGGGGTGCTGGCGGTCGGCGGCAACGAGAAGGCGTCGGAGCTGTCCGGCCTGCCGGTGGCGCGCATCAAGCTGGCCGTCTACGCCATCTCGGGACTGTGCGCCGGGCTCGCCGGGCTCATCGTCATCGCCATCAACTCGTCGAGCGACGCCAACCTCGTTGGCCTCGGTTCCGAGCTCGACGCCATCGCCGCGGTCGCTGTCGGCGGCACGCCGTTCACCGGCGGCAGGGCAACCATCATCGGCACCGTGCTCGGGGCGCTGACCATCCAGCTGGTGCGCTACACGCTGCTCGCCAACGGGGTTCCCGACGCCGCTGCGCTCGTGGTCAAGGCCGCCATCATCGCCGCAGCGGTGTGGCTGCAGCAGCAGAACAGGGCGAACTGATGCGCCGCACCTCGCTCATCCGCGCCTTCGGCACCTACGGTGTGGTAGTCGGCGCTCGCCGCGCTGATCCTCTTCGGATTCCTGCGCTACGACCGCTTCCTGTCGATGTACAACATCATGAGCGTGCTCAGGTACAACTCGATGTTCGAGCTGGTATCGCTGGGCATGTGCTTCGTCATCATGACCGGCGGCATCGATCTCAGCGTCGGGGGCGTCGCCGCCATGGCGAGCGTCGCCTCGGCGCTGGCGAGCCCCTACGGCCTGGTGCCGGGGCTTGCCGCCGGCGTCGGCATCGGGCTCGCCGCCGGGATCGTCAACGGCGTGCTGGTCACCAAGATGCGGCTCCTGCCGTTCATCGCCACGCTGGCCACCATGCTTGCCGCCCAGGGCACCGGGCTGCTGATGGCCGGCAATGCCACCGTCGGGGTCGACTACAAGAGCGGCTTCACCGCCTTCGGCCAGGGCAACTGGTGGATCTTCCCGATTCCCGCGGTGGTCGCCGTCGTCGCCTATGTGTTCGGCTCGATCATCCTCAATTTCACCGGCTTCGGGCGAACGGTGCTGGCCATCGGCGGCGGCGAGGACGCCACCAAGCTGATGGGCCTCAGGGCCGACCGCACCAAGTTCATCGTCTATCTGGCCAGCGGCGGGCTGGCCGGCCTCGCCGGCACCATCCTGGCCTCGCAGTTCGGCGCCGGCCAGCCGATCGAGGGCGTCGGCTGGGAGCTGTTCGCCATCGCTGCCGTCGTGGTCGGCGGCACGCTGCTCACCGGCGGCTCCGGCTCGGTCATCACGACGCTCGCCGGCGTGTTGCTGCTCGGCATCCTGTTCAACGTTCTCAACTTCGAGAACGGCATGGGCTGGATCTCGCTGTCGGCCTACTGGCAGAGCGTGATCCGCGGAGCTTTCCTGCTGGTCGTCGTGCTCATCCAGGCGCGCCTGTCGCGCACTGCCAAGATGGCGTAGCCGGCATCCCGTCGCGCGGAGGCCGGCCGCGCCCGACCTGCAAATCGCCTATTCGAGATTGGTGTGGTTGGCGCGCATCGCCTCCGGCGTGATCTTGAGCTTGTCGCGCAGCTTGAGCACCATGATCTCGAAGAGGACGAACAGGGCGCCTTCGTAGAGCGATCCCATAGGCAGAATGGAGACGCGGCTGCCCTGGTCGTCCGCCATGGTCTGGGCAGGGATCGTCAGCACGAAATCGGCTTGCGCCGCGGCGCGTCCCTGCGGCTGGGCGGTCAGCAGCAGGACGCTGGCGCCGGCCTGCTTGGCGACGCCGAGCAGGGCGAGCGCGGTGGAAATCTCGCCGGGGCCGCAGGTGACGACGAACAGGTCGCCGGCGCCCACCGGCGGCGTGGTCATGTCGCCCTCGACCGCGACCGGCAGCCCCATGTGAAACAGCCGCATGGCGAAGCCCATGATCTGCAGCCGCTCGCGCCCGCCGCCGAAAACCACCGTGGTCTTCGCCTTGGCGATCATGTCGACCGCATGGTCGACGGCACTGTCGTCGAGCTTCCTGAAAACGTCGGCGAGCTCCTCGAGCGCGCCCTGATACAAGTCCGTCACCTGGAAATCCCTCCCCATACGCACATCGAATGGCCGCATTCCGCTGCGGTCTTTGCAATTCCTTTATAGGCGGGAACGCCGCCTCACGCCTTTGCGGATTTCAGAATGGCCGAGAAGCGCGGGTCGAAGGCGCGGGAGATCGGCTCGGTGCCGGCGCCAAGGGCGACGGCCCAGCGGCTGGCGGTGCCGACGACCAGACGCGGCCGCATGCGGTTGGGCCGGTCGGAGACCGACGGCAGGAGTGGCATCATCTTCTCGTGGAGCTGTTCCAGCAGCCGCATCGGCGCCTCGCCGCCGAGGATGACGGTCTCCGGATCGAACAGCAATTCGACGATCTGCACGCTGCGCCGCAGCTGCTGTGCCGCCACGTCGGTCCAGCGGGCGAGCCGCGGATCTTCCGCCGCAAGCGCCGTCTCGATGGCGTCGAACATGTCCTGCTTGCCGGCCGGCACATCGAGGGCGCGGGCGAGCGAGGCCAGCGATGCATCGTGCTCGACCGGCGTGGGGATCGCGGTCGGGTTCAATGCGGTCGCGCCGGGACCGGGCAGGCGCATGAGGATCTCGCCGATCTCGCCGGCATTGCCGTGGGCGCCTTCATAGACGTCGCCGTCGATGACGATGCCGGCACCGAGGCCGTAGCCGAGGAAGATGAAGACGAGGTCGCTGAGGCCGTGGGCGACCCCCTTGAGCCGCTCAGCGATCGCCGAGGCCGTCGCATCGTTGACCAGCCGGACCTTCAGCCCGGTCACCTCGGCGACGGTCTCGACCAGCGGATAGGCCTGCCACTCGGCCATCATCCACTCGTCCGAGCGGTCGCGCTCGACTCCGAATGGCCCGGGCATGGCCATGCCGAGGCCGACGATGCGGCGGGTGGCATCCTCGGAGATCTTGTCGATCTTGGCGAGCGTCCGCCGGAGCAGGTCGAGGACCACCGGCACGCCGGTCAGCGGACCGCCCGGCGGCAGGGCGCGGCCCTCGCGGATCAGCGCCTCGCCGACGAGGTTGACCGCGACGCAGCGGGCATAGTGCCGGTCGATGTGAAGACCGATGGCCAGAGCGCCATTGGGCACCAGGCGATAGGGAATCGCCGGCTGGCCGCGTGCCAGCTTGATGGCATGGCCGGCGGCGACGAGGCCCGCCGCCTGCAGCTCCTGGGCGATATTGGAGACGGCCTGGGGCGTCAGATGGGTCGAGCGGGCGATCTCGGCGCGCGACAGGGCACCGTTCAGCCGCAGCGCATCGATGACGACGCGCCGGTTGTGACTGCTGGCGCCCCCCAGAT
Source organism: uncultured Alphaproteobacteria bacterium (assembly GCA_963732845.1). Classification (GTDB taxonomy): domain Bacteria; phylum Pseudomonadota; class Alphaproteobacteria; order Rhizobiales; family Kaistiaceae; genus CAVSRC01. The sequence continues at coordinate 151,155 of CAVTBE010000018.1, forward strand.
TGGTGCCGGCCCGGGCCTGAATCGGACGTCCGTTGGATGCGTCGTTTCTCATGCGATTGACTCTCGCACGCCTCCTCAACTAGGATCGGCAAGTTAAGTCAAAACAATTGATTTAACAACTGGGCTGTCTGAGGAAGGGAACGGCAGGGCCCGCCGAAAGGCGGGGTGCGGGCGGTCCATGGTGCGAACAGGAGGTTTCAAATGTCAGCAATGCTACGCTTGTCGGTAGCTGCAATCGCGATCGCCGGGATCGCGACGGCGGTGCCGGCGATGGCCGAGACGACGATCAATGCGCTGTTCATGGCTCAGGCCGCTTACAGCGAGAACGACGTCCGCGCGATGACGGCGGACTTCGAGAAGGCCAATCCGGATATCAAGGTCAACCTGGAATTCGTCCCCTATGAAGGCCTGCGCGACAAGACGCTCCTGGCCCAGGGGTCGGGCGGCTACGACGTCGTGCTGTTCGACGTGATCTGGCCGGCCGAATTCGCCACCAACAAGGTGCTGGTCGATGTCACCGACCGCATCACGCCCGAGATGAACACGGGCATCCTGCCCGGTGCCTGGACCACGGTGGCCTATCAGGGCAAGCGCTACGGCATGCCGTGGATTCTCGACACCAAGTATCTCTTCTACAACAAGGACATGCTGGCCAAGGCCGGCATTTCCGCGCCGCCCAAGACCTGGGACGAGCTGGCCGCCGACGCCAAGATCATCAAGGACAAGGGCATCCTCGATACGCCGATCGCCTGGAGCTGGGCGCAGGCCGAGGCCGCGATCTGCGACTACACGACCCTGGTCGATGCCTATGGCGGCAAGTTCCTCGACGACAGCGGCAAGCCGGTCTTCCAGACCGATGGCGGCCTGAAGGCGCTGCAATACATGGTGCAGACCGTGAAGGATGGCATCACCAACCCGAACTCCAAGGAGTTCCTGGAAGAGGACGTCCGCCGCGTCTTCCAGAACGGCGAAGCTGCCTTCGCGCTCAACTGGACCTACATGTACAACCTCGCCAACGACCCCAAGGAAAGCAAGGTCGCGGGCCAGGTGGGTGTGGTTCCGGCGCCGGGCGTTGCCGGCATCAGCGAAGCTTCCGCGGTCAATGGCTCGATGGGCCTCGGCATCACGTCGACCAGCAAGAACCCGGACGAGGCGTGGAAGTACATCGTCTTCATGACCTCGCAGCCGGTGCAGGACGCCTATGCCAAGCTGAGCCTGCCGATCTGGGCCTCCTCCTATGACGACCCGGCGGTCACCGCCGGCCAGGAGAGCCTGGTTGCCGCGGCCAAGACGGCGCTGCCGCTGATGTTCCCGCGCCCGACGACCCCGAACTATCAGGAGCTGTCCAACGCGCTCCAGGTCGGGATCCAGCAGGCGGTCCTGGGATCCGAAACGCCCGAAGAGGCGCTCAAGTCTGCGGCCGAGAATTCCGGGCTGTAGACCATGACTGCGACGGGCGGCGCTTCCCTAAGGCGCTGCCCGTCCCTTACCGGGCTGTCGTACCCTTTCGAATTCGCCGACACTCAAGACTATCGTACGGCCGGGAGCGGGACGGCGCGTCCGGGCCTTCCCGGATAGGGGAGATTTCGTTCAGGTGAGCAGCCGCTGGACATCGCTGAGGGCCTGGTTGCTGATGGCGCCGCTGCTGGCGGTCATGATCGCCGTCATCGGCTGGCCGCTCGCCGACACCATCCAGCTCAGTTTCACCAATGCGCGGCTGATCGGCACGCCGGGTGAATTCATCGGCACGGCGAACTTCCAGAAGGCGCTGACCGGCAGTCCGTTTCGCAACGCGCTCAGCACCACGGCGACGTTCGCGCTGATCTCGGTCGGCCTCGAGATGGTGCTGGGGGTTCTCGCCGCGCTGCTTCTCGATCAGCAATTCAAGGGACGCACGGCGCTGCGCGCCATGATGATTCTGCCCTGGGCGCTGCCGACGATCGTCAACGCGACGCTGTGGCGGCTGATCTACAATCCCGAATACGGCGCGCTCAATTCGCTGCTGATGCAGCTCGGCATCATCGGCGACTATCGCTCATGGCTCGGCGAGCCGTCGTCGGCCATGGCTTCGCTCATCCTGGCGGACGCCTGGAAGAACTTTCCGCTGGTGGCGCTCATCGGGCTGGCCGCGCTGCAGGCGGTGCCCAAGGACATCAAGGCCGCCGCGGTGGTCGACGGCGCCGGCGCATGGTCGCGCTTCCGCTTCGTGCTGTGGCCCTATCTCGCCGGCCCGCTGATGGTGGCGCTGGTGCTGCGCACCATCGAAGGCTTCAAGGTCTTCGACATCATCTGGGTGATGACGCGCGGCGGTCCGGCCAACTCGACGCGCAGCCTGTCGATCCTCGTCTATCAGGAGGCCTTCTCCTTCCAACGCGCCGGCTCGGGCGCCTCGCTGGCGCTCATCGTCACGCTCATCATCACGGTGCTCGCCACCTTCTACATCACCGCCATCCGGCGCAGCACGGTGAGGGCGTAGGTCTAGCCCATGGAACGCCGCAGCCTTCCGGCCACCATCGCCATCCACCTTGCCGCTCTGGCGCTGGCCGCCTTCGTCCTGGCGCCGCTCGTCTGGCTGTTCCTGATGAGCATCTCCTCGCCGCCCGATCTCAGCGCCCGGCCGCTCAACTGGTGGCCCAAGGTCGTCGACTTCTCGCGCTATGTCACGCTGACCCGTCTGGCGGTGAACAGCACCGGCGAGGCGTTCATGGCCTCGCTCAGGAACTCGCTGACCGTCGCTACGCTGGGCTCGCTCGCCGCTCTCATCGTGGCCGTTCCCGCCGGCTGGGCGGTGTCGCGCTTCAAGGGCGTTGGCTGGTCGCTCTATGCGGTGATCGCCACCTACATGCTGCCGCCGGTGGCGCTGGCCGTGCCGCTCTATCGCGGCCTTGCCTATTTCGGCCTGCTCAACACCACCTATGGCCTGGCGCTGGTCTATCTGACCATCCTGGCGCCGTTCACCACGTGGCTGTTGAAGTCGGGCTTCGATTCGATCCCGCGCGAGATCGAGAACGCCGCCATGATCGACGGCGCCCGTCTCGACCAGACCATCCGCATCATCATGCTGCCCCTGGCGGCGCCGGTGGTGGCGACGACGGCGCTGTTCGCCTTCCTGCTCGCCTGGGACGAGTTCTTCTATGCGCTGCTGTTCACCTCGGACCAGCGCGCCAAGACGCTGACCGTGGCAATTGCCGACCTCGCCGGCGGGCGCATCGCCGACTACGGCCTGATCGCCACGGCCGGCGTGCTGGCGGCTCTGCCGCCGGTGCTGGTCGGCCTGGTCATGCAGCGGGCCCTGATCTCCGGCCTGACCCATGGAGGGGTAAAGGGATGAACGAGGCGGCCAACATGCACAGCGGCGCCGCGCGTGCGGCCATCGAGAAGGAAATGGCCCGCCAGGCGGACGACGCCATCGCGTCGTTCGGGTCCGCCCCCGACAGGGCGGTGGCGGTCGCCGAAGCGATCACCTCGTCCGGGCGGCTGCTCATGCTCGGCATGGGCGCCTCGCACGCGGTGGCGCGCATGGTCGAGCCGCTCTATCGCGGGCTTGGCATCGATGCCGTCGCGCTCCCCCTCTCCGAGCAGCTCACGGCGCCGCTGCCGATTTCCGACAGGGCGGTGATCGTCACCTCGCAATCGGGCGAGAGCGCCGAGGTGGAACGCTGGTTCGCCACCGAGACGCGCCGCGACGCCGTCTTCGGCATGACGCTCGACGGTGGATCGCTGCTGGGGCGCACGGTGCCGTCGCTGGTGGCGGCCGGCGGCGCGGAAGTCGCCTTCGCCGCCACCCGCAGCCTCACCGTGACGCTGGCGCTGCACCTGGCGGTGCTCGCCCGCCTGGGCGCCGATCCCGAGCCCGCGCTCGCCGTCCTGAAGGCGCCGCCGTCGCCCGACGTGACCCCGGCGGTCGACGCCTTCGCCAGGGTCGGCGCCGTCGTCTGTTCCGGACGGATACTGCACGGCGCTGCCGAGGCGCTGGCGCTCGGCCTCACCGAACTGTCGCGTTCGCCCGCTTTCGCCCTCGAAGGTGGCCAGTTCCGGCATGGACCGCTGGAGATGCTCGGCCCCGGCATCGGCACTGTGCTCATGCGCAGCGACGAGCCGGGCGCCGGGCTGATTGCCGGGGCGGCACGCTCGGCGGTCGACGCCGGGTCGCCGGTGGTACTGTTCGATACCTCCGGCGCGGCACCGATTGACGGCGTGGTGGCGATCGCGCTTCCGAAGACGTCGGGCCTCGCCGCTGCCTTCGCCATCCTGCCCGCCATGCAGCGTTTCATGCTGGCGTTTGCGGCCGCCCGGGTCGCCGATGTCGGCACGCCGCGGCGCTCCTCCAAGATCACCCGGACGGAGTGAGGCTCATGCGACCGCTGGCCGTTGCGGGCAACGTCAATGTCGACCTGATCATGGGCACGCTGCCGCCGTGGCCGGCGCCGGGCACCGAGGTCTTTGTCGATCACGACGAGATGCGCCCCGGCGGCGCCGCCGGCAATGCAGCGCTCGCCTGGCAGGCGTTGGGCGTGCCCTTCCAGGCCGCCGGCAATGTCGGCAACGACCAGTTCGGCGCCTATCTCAGGGACGAATTCGGCGCGATCGCGGCGCGCTGGCCGGTGGCGCCGGCGCGCACCACCTATTCGGTCGGGCTCACCCATCCGGACGGCGAGCGCACCTTCATCACCACAAGGGGGCACCTGGCGCTCTTCGGCGGCGGCGACGTGCTGACCTGCCTCGACGCGACCGCGCTCTCCGGCGGCATCCTGCTCCTCTGCGGCGTCTTCCTGCTGCCCGGCGTCATGCGGGACTATCCGGCGCTCGCCGCCTGGGCGAACGACCACGCCATCGACATCGCGCTCGACACCGGCTGGCCGCCGGGCGGCTGGACCGAAGAGACGGTCGCCGACGCGCAAGCCTGGCTGGCGGAGAGCCGCTACGCCCTCTTCAACGAGGTCGAGGCCTGCGCCGTGACCGGAAGCGGCGATGTCGAGGCGGCGGTCGTCGGGCTGCTCGACTTGATGCCGCATGCGCGGGCCGAGGCGGTGATCAAGCGCGGACCGAACGGCGCCATCGGAGCGAGCAAGGCCGACGCGACGATCAGCGTCCGTGCCCTCGACGTCACCGTGATCGACACGATCGGGGCGGGCGATGCCTTCAATGCCGGCTTCCTCTTCGCCACGGCCGGGGAGGAATCCTTCGCCGATGCCCTCCGCCAGGGTGTCGCCACCGCGTCGGCCGCCATCTCCACCGTCCCGCGCAGCTATGCCGGGGCCGCGATGATCTCCGAAGGTTTCAGCCTATGAGCACGCTTGAGATCGACAAGGTCAGCAAACGCTTCGAAGGCGTCGAGGTCCTCAAGGGCATCGATCTGTCGCTCGCCCATGGCGAGTTCCTGGTGCTGCTCGGGCCGTCCGGCTGCGGCAAATCCACGCTGCTCAACATCGTCGCCGGGCTCCTGGAGCCGACGACCGGCGACGTGCGCATCGGCGAGCGTTCCGTCGTCGGCGTCCATCCCAAGGACCGCAACATCGCCATGGTGTTCCAGTCCTATGCGCTCTACCCGAACATGAGCGTGCGGCGGAACATCGGCTTCGGCCTGGAGATGCGCGGCGTGGCGGCGCAGGAGCGCGCCAAGGCGGTCGACCGGGCGGCGGAGATCCTGCAGATCGGCAAGCTGCTCGACCGCCGGCCGGGCGAGCTCTCCGGCGGCCAGCGCCAGCGCGTGGCGATCGGCCGGGCGCTGGTGCGCGACCCCGCCGTGTTTCTCTTCGACGAGCCGCTGTCCAATCTCGATGCGAAACTCCGTATGGAGATGCGCAGCGAGCTGCGCCGCCTGCACGAGATGCTCGGCACCACGGTGGTCTACGTTACCCACGACCAGATCGAAGCGATGACGCTCGCCACCCGCATCGCCATCATGCGCGACGGACGCATCGAACAGATGGGCACGCCGGAAGAGATCTACGACCGGCCGGCCAATCTCTACGTCGCCGGCTTCGTCGGCTCGCCCGCCATGAATATTCTGGCAGCGAGCGTGACGCGGTCGGATGCGACGCTGGCCGCCACGCTCCAGGACGGCAGGCAGACCATCCGCCTGCCTTCTGCCATCGCGGACGCGATTCCGGCCGACGGCAAGGTGCTGATCGGCGTCAGGCCGGAAGCGGTCAAGCTCACCGCTGCCGACGAGCCGAACACGGTCCAGGCGGCAGTCGACGACGTCGAGCTGACCGGACCGGAGAAGCTCGTTACCGCGCGCATCGGCGAGGCGGTGATCACGGCGCGCGTCGAACCGCATGTCGCCATCCGCCACGGCGCGACCTGCTTCCTGGCGTTCGGCGAGACCGGCATGAGCCTGTTCGATCCGGCCACCTCGCAGCGCCTCTGAGCGCATAAGCGCCAGCGCGACGCTTTGCCGCCACCTGGCGGCAGGCCGGTTTCTGGTCAAACATAGAATAATTACTATTTGTGTCTCGCTGCCGCGACCGCCGGGGTCGTGGTCCTCCCTGCGCGGCCCACACTGGAAGGACAGGAATGCTGAAAAACGTGCTGTTCGCCGTCCCCGTATTCGGCTGGATGCTGAAGAGCGCCTGGTATGGCGACGGTCTCGAGAAGCTCTTCTTTCTTGCCAATGTGCTCGCCCTGTGGGGCGTCGCTATCTATTTCATCGGCTATGCGGCGCTGATCGTGCCGCTCCTCGCCATCGCCGGGCTCTACCTGATCGCCATGGTCATTCTGACGGCCGGAGATCTGCTCTCCGACAGCCGTCCCGCCGCCCAGCCGGCGGTCGCACGGCCGGTGCGCCGCGGTCGAACGATGCGCTGAGCCGGGGTGGACGACGACGTCTGCGACGGGAACGCGCCGGCGCCCGTCCGCGATGTGGCCGTGCAGTCTCTCGGGCTCAGAAGCCCATCTGGCGGCGGCCCAGTTCGGTCAGGTCCGCCTCGGTGGCGCGGCCTCTGAAATCCACCTCGAAATTCATCGGCGCGAAATCGGGCGGCGAGCGGCCGTCGAGAAAAGCCTCTCTCTGGCCGGGCAGATAGGCGCGGTTCTTGGCGCAGTCCGGCGCCGAGCCGATGTAGATGACGCTGGCATAGTCCTTCCCGGCGTGCTCGTCGGCGACCGAATGGCAGATGTCGGTGTGCCACCACACCGTGTCGCCGGGCATGACCTCGGGGATCGAGACGGTGCCGGCCATCATGTCGGCATGCCATTCGGGGCGGATGCCGAGCGCGCGGCCGGGCGCCGCACCGCAGAGATCGTCCTCGGCGACGTCGTCCTGAAGCGCACGCAAGAGCACATAGGAAATGCCCTCGGCGATCGGGATCAGGCGCAGCGTGCCGTCGCGCGGGCCTTGGGCGGTCAGCGCCGTCCAGCCCTGATAGGTGCGGAAGACGCTGGCGACCGCCGGCGAGGGAATCTCGCGCGTGTCGAGCCGATGGCGGGCATCGAAGGGATCGTAGCCCTGCCAGTCGCCGGCAAAGACGCGTTCGTAGACCGCCTGATAGCCGGGATCGATCCAGCGCTCGACGGTGCCGGCGTCCATGTGCGGCGACAGGCCGAGCGTGGTGTCGCCGGGCTGGCGGCGGCGGACGCGATCGGCATAGGTCACCTGCAGGTCGGGATCGAAGATGCCTTCATAGTTGGTCCACAGCCGGTCGAGGAAGGCGCGCGTCTCGGCGAGCTTGGCATCCTGGCGCGCCAGCACCTGCGGCTTCGACCAGTAGAGGTTGCAGATCTGCGGCCTGCCGGCCTTGAGCGCGGAAAAATACCTGTCGAGGCTGCGCTTCTCGACCTCCTTCTGCTCGTAGTCGTTGTCGTCGATGTAGCGGCCGACCTCGGCGAACCAGTCGCTGGCCTGGGTCTCGGGGAAGACGCCGCGCACGACGGCGCATCCCGTGCGGCGGATCGCGGCGCGGGTGGCATCCGACACCGTACCGGTCCTGATGTCGGCGTAGCTGAGTTCCGGCACCACCGGGCGCCCGGCGGCGCTGTCCGCCTGGATCTTCTCGGCGGCGCGGGCGACATGACCGCGCACGTCGTCAAAGGCGCTTCAGCACATCGTGGCGTGGCGCCATCGCCCGCTTGAAGGCGATGATCGCGGCGCTGACATCGAAATTGTCCGCCGGTGCGGCGTTCATCATGGTCGGATTCCTCCCCTTTGGCGCGTCACGGCATCGCCACCGTTCGCGCCCCTCCCGGCGCGAACGGTATCACCGTGCGCACCGTTGGCAATCGCGCCAGGGCTTCGCGGCTCCCGTGGTGCCCGGCTTCGACCGGGCGGCCGGTGGTCGCAGGCGCCTGCGAGGCGGGAACAGCGCGCCTTGGCATTACCCCCCTCCCTTCCGGCCTAAGCTCCTCGGCGGCTTCGCCACCTGCGAAGCCAAGGCCGAAAGCCCTCCCCCGCAAGGGTGGAGGGGGAGCAAGACGCAAGTCATTTAGCGCAAAGCGCAGCCCGAGTTTGAGGGTCCTCTCCCCCCCGCAACTCCGATTTATCGGAGTTGCTCCGCTTTCAATGCCAACATCGGGTAGACCCGATGTTGGGTCGGGGGAGAGACAGAGAGGGGGGTACGGGCAAGCGCTCCTCATCCGGCCGGGACACGATCTTCCGTTCTCGCGTGCCAGAAGCACCGAGCTATGAACACTTCTTTCGTCCCTGTCCGGCCTTCGGCCGTCCTCGCCTCTTGTCGGAGACGAGGGGGTGGCGGGCGCCCGGCGAATGCCGTGCGGTTACTCCGCGAAAACTGGGGGCACTCTACCCGAGCGCCCGCCGCGGCGATTTTTCTCCGTCTCCCGGCGAGCGCTGCACCCCGCTTTCCTCGATCCCTGTCGCGCCGCTTTCTTCGATCCCGGTCGGGCTTTCGCCCTCCTCGGTCTCTTACGGCGCTCCACGGTCTCTCGGGTTGCGGGGCTTAGGCCCTGAGGGCGGCCGGTCGTAGTGCCGACGGTCCCGCCGGGAACGCCCCGAGGGCCGGACTGCGAATCCGGAGCGCGGGGGCACCGCACCCCGCTCCGCCTAAGGTCGCCACCGGTAGACGCCCCTCATTCGAGCGAGGATGAGCACATCTTCTCATGGGGTCAGAAGGGCGGGGATAGATTTATTTCGTTGGGGAAGCCGCGTGCTCGGTTCAACCTCCCCCTTGAGGGGAGGTCGAAATTCGCGAAGCATGGCGAAGCGAATTTCGGGAGGGGGTGCCTTCACCGAGATGCCCGGACCCCTCCCCAAAACCGCTTCGCGGTTTTGACCCTCCCTCAAGGGGAGGGTTGGGAATTTGTGGCACCAACTCAAACGCGACGCACTCGGTCCGCAGGGCGGGTCGGCCGAAGGCGTAACCCGTCAGCTTCGCTATTCCGCCCTTGTAATAGCCAATCCGCCTATCGTCTGGGCGCAGATGACCGAACCGAAAGACTTGTAGCGATCGAGTCCCCGCCCTGGCCGGGATCCGACAGGAAACCCGCACTCACACCCGCATGGGCATGAGCACGTAGAGCGCGTCGGAGGCGCCGTCGTCGAGGATCAGCGTCGGCGACCCGGGATCGGCGAAGCGGAACTCGGCCGTGCCCGATTCGAGCTGATCGGTGACGTCGAGCAGGTAGCGCGAGTTGAAGCCGATCTCCATGACGTCGCCCGGATAATCGACGCCGAGCTCTTCCACCGCGCTGCCCGAATCCGGATTGTTGACCGAGAGCACCATCTTGCCGTCGGAAAGGCCGAGCTTGACGGCGCGGCCACGCTCCGACGAGATGGTCGAGACGCGGTCGACGGCGTCCTTGAACTCATTGCGGTCGACCTTGAGCACCTTGTCGTTGCCCTGCGGGATGACGCGGGCATAGTCCGGGAAGGTGCCGTCGATCAGCTTGGAGGTGAGCACCACGTCGCCGATGGTGACGCGGATCTTGGTGTCGGACACTTCGATGTCGACGGCGGCATCCGGCGCCTCGACCAGCTTCTGGATCTCGCCCACTGCCTTGCGCGGCACGATGACCCCGGCCATCTTTTCGGAGCCGGCCGGCGCCTCGAACTGCGACTGCGCCAAGCGATGGCCGTCGGTGGCGACGGCGCGCAGCATCGGCTTGCCGGCCACGGTGACCACATGCAGGTAGATGCCGTTCAGGTAGTAGCGCGTCTCTTCCGTCGAGATGGCGAACTGGGTGCGGTCGATGAGCTTCTTCATCGCCGAGGCAGCGAGCGCGAAGCGCGTCGGGAACTCGCCGGTGGTGAGATCGGGAAAATCGGACTCGGGCAACACCTGCAGGGTGAAGCGCGAGCGGCCGGACTTCAAGGTGAGCTGCGAGCCGTCGCCTGAATCGAGCGAAACCTCGGCGCCGTCGGGCAACTTGCGGACGATGTCGTGCAGGATGTGCGCCGGAACGGTGGTGGCGCCGGCCTGATCGATCTCGGCCGGCACCGTCTCGGTGATCTCCAGATCGAGGTCGGTCGCCTTCAGCGTCAGCCGGCCGCCATCGGCCTTGAGCAGCACGTTGGACAGGATGGGAATCGTATTGCGCCGCTCGACGACACGATGGACGTGACTCAGGGAACGGAGAAGATGCGATCGCTCGACGGTCGCGCGCATGGGAATCCTAGCCTTCGCGGTTCAGCCGGCGGAGAACTCCGCCGCGGTCGACAAAGGTGGCCCGACCACGGCGAATTCGCAAGGGGTTAAGCGCCGCGGCGGCAGCCTCATTCGTCGATCATCCGCTTGAGCAGCTCGATCTCGTCGGCGAGCGTCATGTCGCCTTCGATCAGCCCCTCGATCTTGCGCACGGCGTGAAGAACCGTCGTGTGATCGCGTCCGCCGAAGCGCCGCCCGATTTCCGGCAGCGACCGCGGGGTGAGCATCTTGGCGAGATACATGGCGATCTGTCGGGGGCGCACAATGGTACGCGTGCGCCGGCTCGACAGAAGGTCCGCCTTGGAAACGTTGTAATGGCGGGCGACGACGCGTTGGATGTCCTCGATCTTGACCCGGCGCGGTTCGCGCTGGCCGATGAGGTCGCGCAACGTGATCTCGGCCGAGGCGATGGTCACCGGCTGACGGGTGAACTGCCACTGGGCGACGAGGCGATTGAGCGCGCCTTCCAGGTCGCGGCCGTTGGTGGTGACCGACTGGGCGACGTATTCGAGCACGATGTCGGGGATGTCGAGCCCGGGATTCTGCGCCTGCGCCGCGACGTAGCGCCCATGCACGATATCGCGGCGGAGCTGCGTGTCGGGCGCGCCGATCTCGAAGGCGATGCCGCCACCGAGGCGCGAGCGCACGCGGTCGTCGAGGCTCTCCAGATCCGCCGGCGGCCGGTCGGCGGCGACCACCACCTGACGGGCACCGTCGATCAGCGTGTTGAGCATGTGACAGAATTCCTGCTGCACGGTCTTGCCCTGCAGGAACTGCATGTCGTCGATGAGCAGCAGGTCGATATCGCGCAGCGCCTCCTTGAAGGGAATCGCCGACTGGCTCTTCAGCGCCGCCACGAAACGGAACATGAAGTGCTCCGCGGTGAGATAGAGCACCTTCCAGCCGGGCTGGGCGATGCGCGCGGCGCGCGTCGTCGCCTGCAGGATATGCGTCTTGCCGCGACCGACGCCGGAATGGATGTAGAGCGGATTGAACTGCGCCGGCTTGCCCGGCGACGCCTCGACCACCGATCTGGCGGCCGCGAAAGCGAGGCGATTGGCGGCGCCTTCGCAGAAAGTATCGAAGCTGTAGCGCGGCTCGACCGGCGAGCCGGCAAGAATGGTGTCGGCGGACGGTGGGCGCCGCAGGGTGGCGGCGGACGGCGCCATCGGCACGCTCACCGGCGGGGCGGCCACGGCCGGAGCCGGATGGGTCTCGGCCGGCGTCTCCGCGACGAGAGGCTTGGCTTTCGGGCGCGCAGCGGTGCGCACGAGAATCTCCACACGCGCCACGCTCGGGTTCTCGACCTGCCACAATGCGAGAAGGCGGTCCTCGTAGTGCGCGACGATCCACGCCTTGAGGAAGCGCGTCGGCAGCGACAGATAGACGGTGCTGGCGTCGGCCTCCTCGAAGGTCGCCCGCGCGAACCAGCTGTTGAAAATGTCCTCGCCCAGCTCGGCCCGCAGGCGCTGCTTGACACGCGACCACTGTTCCACGTTCGGCAGCATCGCGGCCATGCGCGCGCCCTCCTGTTTGGTGTCGACCGCTTTCGGCTCGCCGACCGATCCTGCCATCGCCGGACCGGCAACGGGATGCGACGCCGTGCCCGTCGTTCGACCCCACTCGGTGTTCATGACTGCACCCATGGCAGACCCTCCGCCTTCCAGCTTCCAGACGTGGCACGATGCCGATCTGCACCGAGCGCCCCTTCAAAGCCCTGTTCAATGTTATAGGCGTGCCGATAGCCCTCGGCCGTGGCGACAATCGCCGCGCTGCGGCTGCGCGCTCCCGAACGGCACAGAAAGTAGAGCGGCGCGTCCGTGCCGATCTCGGCCTCAGCCAACGCCGCCTTGAGCCGCCCGGCGAAATCGGGAATTTGCGCACCGGACGGAAACTCGTTCCACGCAACCAGCAGCGGCGCCTTGTCGATCGCGGTGAGCGCCGGAAGGCCGACAAAGGCCCATTCCGCCGCCGTCCGCACGTCGATCAGGATGGCATCCGCGGTTGCTTCGAGGTCGCGCCAGGCGTCCATGACGCTGACATCTCCAGCATAGGTGCCCATTTGCGACATGCAGCATCTCTCACGCGCGCCTTCTACGCAGGCGCGTCGTCGTTAAGCCAGATTGTAAGGTTACAAACGCCCCACCTCGAGCGAGGTGTCGGGACAAGTACTCGTTTGACGCTTACTGCTGAAAACAGCCAGAAAGAACAGCTGGCAGCGCAACGCCTATACTATTTGGATGTTACTTAATATCATCTGCCCAGCCCCGCCGCATGCCTGACTTACATTCGGTTACATTGCCCATGTGTCCCGATTGCTGCAGGAACGTATAACCTCTTACCGCCGACCGCAATGGCAAAAGCCGCCATTCCAGCCCCTCACCGGCGCCAAAGCGTCCGCGAAGCATGCGTGTCCCGCTTTAAGCCGTTGATTCAATTTTTCGAGTCGTGTGCCTGCGACGAAGCATAGCAGCCTCAACTTTTTTTGCAGGTGCCGCGAGTCTGCCGGCGATTCCGCGGCGCGCATCCGGCGATTGTGGCTACTTGTCCACATGGCCTTGAATCCCAAACGAAATAGCTAACAGACCGTAACCGTGGTTTCACCCGCTGACTGGGTTTCGGCTGGCTTCAACGCGTTAGCCGCCAAAATGAAAAGCCCGGCATTGAGCCGGGCCTGGACAGGCGCAGGAAAGGCGCTGGGTTCAACCAGAAATTGCCTTCACCCTCTTGGCCAGACGCGCAACCTTGCGCGAGGCGGTATGGCGGTGGAGGACGCCCTTGGAGGCAGCGCGCATCAGTTCCGGCTCGGCCGCCTTGAGGGCAGCCGTCGCGGCGGTCTTGTCGCCGGAGGCGACCGCCTCGTCCACCTTGCGCACGAAGGTGCGCACGCGGCTGATGCGGGCGGTGTTGATCTCCGTGCGTCGGGTGATCTTGCGGGTGGCCTTCTTGGCCGACCTGGTATTGGCCATCTGCTGCTCAAGCCTTGTCAAAAACGTAAAGCGCCGGCGGGAGACCCGCCGCGCGTGGGTTGGCGTGGCTTATAATCGGGCGCTCCCGGCCGGTCAATGCCTGGCGCGAGAGGCTCGCCAAAATGCTCCGCAATGCCCGGCGGTCAACGGTTGCGGAACTGCGGCGTGCGTTTCTCGATGAAGGCGGCCATGCCCTCCTTCTGGTCCTCGGTGGCGAACATGGCGTGGAAGGTCCGCCGCTCGAACAGAAGGCCCTCCGACAGCGGCGCCTCGTAGGCGCGGGAGACCGCCTCCTTGGCCATCATGACGATGGGCTGGGAATAGCCGGCGATCTTGCGGGCGATGGCCAGCGCCTCCTCCATCAGGTCGCCGGCCTTGACCACCCGGGCGACCAGACCGGCACGCTCGGCCTCGGCCGCATCCATCATGCGGCCGGTGAGGATGAGGTCCATTGCCTTGGCCTTGCCGATGGCGCGCGGCAGGCGCTGGGTGCCGCCCATGCCGGGCATGATGCCGAGCGTGATCTCCGGCTGGCCGAATTTGGCCGTATCGGCGGCAATGAGGATGTCGCACATCATGGCAAGTTCGCAGCCGCCGCCGAGGCAATAGCCGGCAACCGCCGCGATCAGCGGCTTGCGGCAGCGCGACACGCGCTCGAGCGCGGCGGCGTAGTTCTTCATATAGGCTTGGATCGACGTGAGCTCCGCCATCTCCTTGATGTCGACGCCGGCGGCGAAGGCCTTTTCCGAGCCGGTGACGACGATGGCGCCGACCTTGGCGTCGGCTTCGAAGGCGTCGAGGGCGTGGCCGAGTTCCTCGATCAGGCGGCTGTTGAGCGCATTCAGCGCCTGCGGCCGGTTAAGCCGGATGATGGCGGTGGCGTCGCGCGTCTCGGCGGTGATGCAGTCAAAGGCCATGGTCGCTCCCTCGCTCAACGCTGGCAGACCGGACAATAGAACGTCGATCGGCCCGAATGGACCTTGCGGCGGATGGTGCCCCGGCCGCGCGGGCAGGGCTCGCCCTCGCGATCATAGACCGCGAAGGCATGCTGGAATTCGCCAAGCTCGCCGGTGGCGCGGATATGGTCGCGGAGCGACGAGCCGCCGGCGGCAATGGCGTCGTTGAGAACCTCGCGGATGGCATCCGCCAGTCGCCCGGCCATGGCCGTCGGCTTGCCGGCTGCGGTCGCCAGAGACCCGGCCTTGCGGTCGGGCGACAGGCGCGCCCGCCACAGCGCCTCGCACACATAGATGTTGCCGAGGCCGGCGATCAGCCGCTGGTCCATGAGCGCCGCCTTGAGCGGCGCGCTGCGCCCGGCCATGAGGCGCGCCAGCACGGCGCTGCTCATTTCGTTGCCGAGCGGTTCAATGCCGAGCGCCGCGAAATGCTTCGATTGGCCGAGCCCGGCGCGCGGCACCAGGTCCATCAGGCCGAAGCGGCGCGGATCGTTGAAGACGACGCTGACGCCCGACGACATGTGGAAGACGACATGGTCGTGGGCGCGGAGCTTGGTGGGCGCATGATAATAGGTGCCCTGCACCGCGGACGCGCCGTCGGCGGCGATGCGGAAGGAGCCGGACATGCCGAGATGCATGACCAGCACCGTGCCGTCGTCGAGGTCGGCAAGCAGGTATTTCGCCCGTCGGCCGAGTGCGACGATCCGACGGCCGGTGAGGCGCGCGGCAAAGCGGGCCGGAAAGGGAATGCGCAGATCCGGCCGGCGCTGCTCCACCTGCACGAAGGTGGCGCCCTCCATGACGGGGGCGAGGCCGCGGCGGACTGTCTCGACTTCGGGCAGTTCGGGCAAGGTTAACCCTCGTGAAAAGGCGGCGACGATAGCCCTTTGGCGCGGCTTGGGCTATTGGAGGCTCCATGCAGACGCGACAACAGCACTCCAGCGACGGCGAGCGGACCTCCTTCGGTTTCCGCGAGGTGCCGACCGCCGACAAGCAGCGCCTGGTCGACGACGTCTTCGACGCGGTCGCCAGCCGCTACGACCTGATGAACGACCTCATGTCCGGGGGCGTCCATCGCCTGTGGAAGGACGCCTTCGTCACCTGGCTGGCGCCGCCGCGGCGCTCTCCCGTGCCCTTCCATGTGCTCGACATGGCCGGCGGTACCGGTGACATCGCCTTCCGCATCGCCGGGCGCTCCGCCTCGGCGCTGGTGACGGTCTCCGACATCAACGGAGAGATGCTGGCGGTCGGCCGCAAGCGGGCCGAGGGGAAGCGCTTCGCCGACCGGCTGACCTTCGTCGAAGCCAATGCGGAGGAGCTGACGCCCTTCGAAGACGGCATCTTCGACGCGGTGACCATCGCCTTCGGCATCCGCAACGTGCCGCGCATCCAGCGAGCCCTGGAGCAGGCCTTCCGCGTGCTCAAGCCCGGCGGCCGCTTCATGTGCCTGGAATTCTCCGCCTGCGACGTTGCCGGGCTCGACCGCATCTACGACCTCTTCTCCTTCAAGGTGATTCCGGCGATCGGCGATTTCGTCGTCGGCGACGGCGAGCCTTATCGCTATCTGGTGGAATCGATCCGCCGCTTCCCCAATCAGGCGCGCTTCGCCGCCATGATCGAGGATGCCGGCTTCAGCCGGGTGAGCGTGCGCAACCTTTCCGGTGGAATCGCCGCCATGCATTCCGGCTGGAAGATCTGAGGTCCCGATGGGGACGCTCGCCGCGCTCTTCCGGCTGGCCGGCGCCGGTTATGTTCTGGCGCGCGAGGGCGCGTTCGGCCTCGTCGATCCTCACGACCTGCCGTCGGGGCCGCGGGCGGCGATCCGCATCGCCCGCCTGTTCGAGCGGCGCGGCATTTCGGCGGCCGACCGCGGCGAGCGGCTGACGGCCGCGCTCAATCGTCTCGGCCCGTCCTATGTGAAGCTCGGCCAGTTCCTCGCCACCCGCCCGGACCTGATCGGCCAGGAGGGCTCGCAGGCGCTGGGCAAGCTGCGCGACGAGATCGCGCCGTTTTCCGATACGGAAGCGCGCGCCAGCGTCGCCCGGGCGCTGGGCAAGCCGGTGGAGGCGCTCTTCCAGTCCTTCTCGGCACCGATCGCCGCCGCCTCGATCGCCCAGGTCCACAAGGCGGAGCTGGCGACGCCGGAAGGCAGCAGCCGCACGGTGGCGGTCAAAGTGCTGCGCCCCGGCATCCGCCGCCGTTTCCGCGACGACCTCGACACCTTCTATGCGGCGGCGCGGCTGATCGAAAAGCTCGATCCGGCCTCGCGACGCCTGAGGCCGGTGGCGGTCGTCGATACGCTGGCGCGATCGGTGACGGTGGAGATGGACCTCCGCCTGGAGGCCGCCGCGCTCTCCGAGATGGCAGAGCTGACCGCAGGCGACCAGGGCTTCCGCGTGCCGACGGTGGAATGGCAGTTGACGGCGCGCGACGTGCTGACGCTGGACTGGGTGGAGGGCATCAAGCTTTCCGACACGGAGGCGCTCCGTGCCGCCGGGCATGACCTGCCGATCGTTGCCCGCCGGCTGATGCAGGCCTTCCTGCGCCAGGCACTGCGCGACGGCTTCTTTCACGCCGACATGCACCAGGGCAATTTCTTCGTCGATCCCGCCGGCGACATCGTCGCCATCGACTTCGGCATCATGGGGCGGCTCGGCAGGCCGGAGCGGCGCTATCTCGCCGAGATCCTCTACGGCTTCATTCGTCGCGACTACCGGCGCATCGCCGAGGTGCACTTCACCGCCGGCTATGTGCCGAAGACCCATGCGGTGGAAGATTTCGCGCAGGCGCTGCGCGCCGTCGGCGAACCGATCCACGGGCAGAGCGCCGCCACGATTTCCATGGCGCGGCTGCTGGCGCTGCTCTTCGAAGTGACCGAGATCTTCGACATGCAGACGCGACCCGAGCTGCTGATGGTGCAGAAGACCATGGTGGTGGTCGAAGGCGTCTGCCGCACGCTCGATCCCGATTTCGACATGTGGTCTACCGCCGAGCCTGTCGTCGCCGACTGGATCGAACGCTTTCTCGGGCCGAGCGGCCAGATGGAGCTGGCGGCGGAGGGGATCGGGGCGCTCGGCCGGCTGGCCGCCGAATTGCCGCGGCTGGCGGAACGGGCCGAGCGGCTATCCGCCGAGATGGACCGCATGGCGGCGGGCGGAATTCGTCTCGACCCCGAAACGATCTCTGAAATCGGCCAATCCGAAGCGCGGAGCGGGCGCTGGGGACGGATCGCGCTGGTGGTCATCGCGGTGGTCGCGGTGTTCGCCGCGGTGAAGCTGCTGTTCTGAAAGTGTCAAGCGTTGCTTGACATGCGCCGAACTCTATGAGACTTTGCCATTCGAAAGGAGCCACCCGGCGCCGGCGCGCATTTGCTGGCGTTGAGATTTGTTGGAGCTGGTCGCACCATCAAGAAAGGTTCTTTTCATGATTGCCTCATTCCGCAGCAAGGGGCTGCGTCAGTTCTGGGAAGAGGGAAATCGCCGTGGCCTTCGTCCCGACCTTGTCGAGAGGATCAAGATTCTTCTCTTCGCACTCAACGCGGCCGAAAGCCCGGAAGAGCTTGAGCACGCCCGCGCTGGCTTCCATTCGCTGCGCGGAAAGCCCCAGCGCTACGCGCTGTCGGTCAACAAGAACTGGCGCATCACCTTCGGGTGGGAAGAGGACGCGGCGATTGCCGTCGATCTCGAGGACTATCACTAGAGGGACGCTTTCCCAGCCGGGAGCCTGTCATGCGTAAGCGCGTACCGATTCCGCCTCACCCGAGTCTCGAGCCGTCTCACCCGGGGGCGCTGCTGCGCGAATTTACCCTGCCCGAACTGAACCGCCCGATGACCGAGATCGCCCGCGCGCTCGGCATTTCGCGCCAGCTGCTCTATTCGATCGTCAACGAGAAGGCGCCGGTGACCCCGGAAGTGGCGGTGCGTCTGGGCAAGCTGTGCGGCAACGGCCCGCGCCTGTGGGTCAACATGCAGGCGGCCTACGACCTGTGGCACGCCGAGCGCACGGTCGACGTTTCCAAGATCCCAACGCTCAGCTCCCGCGACGCCGCCTGACGGCGCGGGTTGACGGCGGGGCTTGCCGGCAGGACGCTGGCTGCCATGAGCCGCGCTTTCGTCAAGGAAGATGCCGGCGGCGACGAGATCCTGCCCGACCGTCCGGTTTCGCCCCATCCGAACTATGTGACGCCCGCGGGCCTCGCACAGATCGATGGCGAGCTTGCCCGGCTACAGGCGGCGGCGCTGGCGGCGGGTGGCGACCGCGCCGCCCGTGCGACGGTGGAGCGCGACCTGCGCTACTGGCGGGCGCGGCGCGCCACGGCGCAGGTGATCCCGCCGCCGGCCGACAGCACGGCCGTGCGCTTCGGCGCCACGGTGACGCTTGAACGGGACGACGGCCGCGAGCAGGTCTGGCGCATCGTCGGCGAGGACGAGGCCGATCCGAAGGAAGGGTCGCTGTCCTACGTCTCGCCGCTGGCGCGGCTTCTGGTCGGCAAGGCCGTGGGCGACACCGTGCGGATCGCCGACGGCGAGGCGGAAATCATCGACATCGCGTGACTGTGACTGCGACCATCTGACAGCATTGCTGTCAATGCAGTCAGATGCTAGGCTGCGGCCATGGTGAAAAGCGTCCCGACCTTGACCATTCGCGGGCTCGACGTCGCCACCCGCCGCCGCCTGCGGCTGGCGGCAGCCGAGCACAACGTCTCCATGGAAGAGGAGATGCGCGGCATCCTGCGCGCCGCGCTCGGCGGGGGAGACCCCCTGCCCGTGGCAGCGCCCGTACCGGCGCAGGCGACTGCATCGCCGGCAAGGCGCGGCAGCGCCGCGCCGGCTGCACGCGCCCCCATCCTCCTCATCATCAGCGGCGGGATCGCCGCCTACAAGGCGCTCGACCTCATCCGCCGCCTGGCCGAGCGCGGCCACGCCGTGCGCGCCGTGATGACGGCGGCGGCGCAGGAATTCGTGACGCCGCTCTCGGTCGGCGCGCTCACCGGCGGTCCTGTCTTTACCGGGCTCTTCGACCGCACCGACGAGCAGGACGTCGGCCATATCCGCCTGGCGCGCGAGGCGGCGCTGATCGTAGTGGCGCCGGCGACCGCCGACCTGATGGCGAAGATGGCGACCGGCCAGGCGAACGACCTCGCCACGGCCGTGCTGCTGGCGGCGCGCGCGCCGATCCTGCTGGCGCCGGCCATGAACCCGGCCATGTGGGCGCATGCCGCCACGCAGCGCAACGTCGAGACGCTGAAGCGCGACGGCATCCATTTCGTCGGTCCCGCTGCCGGCGAGATGGCCGAAGCCGGCGAAGCGGGGACGGGGCGCATGGCCGAGCCGCTGGAGATCGTCGCGGCGGCAGAGCGCATTCTTGCGCCAATGGCGCCGCTGCTCGCCGGCCGCCATGTCCTGGTGACTTCGGGTCCGACCCATGAACCGATCGACCCGGTGCGCTATCTCGCCAACCGCTCCTCAGGCCGTCAGGGCCACGCCATCGCCGAAGCAGCGGCTGCCGCCGGCGCGCGGGTGACGCTGGTCTCGGGACCGGTGACGATTCCTGATCCGCCGGGCGTCACGGTCGTCCATGTGGAGACGGCGCGGCAAATGCTGGAGGCGGTGGAAGCGGCGCTGCCCGCCGATGTGGCGGTGATGGCGGCGGCGGTCGCCGACTGGCGCGTGGCGCTGGAATCCGAAGGCAAGATCAAGAAGGACGGCTCCGGCCGGCCGCCGGCGCTGGCGCTGACCGAAAACCCGGACATTCTGGCGACCGTTGGCCGCCACCACACGCTCAGGCCGGCGCTGGTGGTGGGCTTTGCCGCCGAGACCGACGACCTTTTGGCAAATGCCCGCAAGAAGCTCGCCGCCAAGGGCGCCGACTGGATCCTCGCCAATGACGTGTCGCCGGGTTCCGGCATCATGGGCGGCGCCGAGAACGCCGTGCATCTCATCGACCGCGGTGGAGCCGAGGACTGGCCGCGCATGGCCAAGGGCGATGTCGCCCGCCGTCTGGTCGAGCGCATCGCGGCAAAACTTGGCCGTCACTGACGGCTCATCCACAGGCTTGTCGCCGCTGTCGCTTGCAGGCGCCGCGTCCACGGGGAACGATGGCGGCCTCTCGACAGGAGCCAGCATGTCCGCCGCCACCCCGCCGCTTCGTGTGACCGTTCTCCGCCTCCCCGGCGGCCACGGCCTGCCCTTGCCCGGCGCACAGAGCGCCGGTTCGGCCGGCCTCGATCTCGCCGCCGCCGTCGAGATGCCGCTGATCATCCCGCCCGGCGGGCGGGCGCTGGTGCCGACCGGCTTCGCCATGGCGCTGCCGCCCGGCCATGAGGGCCAGGTGCGCCCGCGTTCCGGCCTTGCGGTCAAGCACGGTGTCACCGTGCTCAATGCGCCCGGCACCATCGACGCCGATTATCGCGGCGAGGTGAAGGTGCCGCTGATCAATCACGGCGACGAGCCATTTGCCGTCACGCGCGGGATGCGCATCGCCCAACTGGTCGTCGCGCCGGTCACGGCGGTCAGCCTCGTCGAGGTCACCGAACTGGACGAAACCACACGCGGCAGCGGTGGCTTCGGTTCGACCGGCTTTTCGGGGTAAAGTGCGCCGAGAGCCTTTTATGGTCAGGTGGCACCATTCCGACGGAGCGATTTTGCGACAGAATCAAGCCGGCGGGCGCAGGGCGTACTGGCGGTACGGTCAAGACCGACGGCGCGGATAATGGCGCAAAAGCGCCCGTCCCTTCGGGTTTCCGACCGGCGGGCGCCCAACGCCGATCCCAGCTTGACCGATGCCCCTTGATCGCCCTTCGCCGGTCTCGACGCCGGATCGCCGCACCGGTCGAGAAACGGAATTGGTCCCATCTGACCATAAACGGCTCTAGGGGAAGGAGACCACCGCCATGGCACAAGCCGACGACCGCCGCGGACGCGGCAAGATCTACGATTCGATCACCGATACGATCGGCGACACGCCGCTGGTGCGCCTCGACCGCATCGCGGCCATGAAGGACGTGCCGGCGCACCTGGTCGCCAAGCTCGAATTCTTCAACCCCATCGCCAGCGTCAAGGACCGCATCGGCGTCGCCATGGTCGATGCGCTGGAGGAAGCCGGTCGCATCGAGCCCGGCGTCACCACGCTGATCGAGCCGACTTCGGGCAATACCGGCATCGCACTGGCCTTTGTGGCAGCGGCGCGCGGCTATCGCCTGATCCTCACCATGCCGGAGACCATGTCTGTCGAACGGCGCAAGATGCTCAGGCTGCTCGGCGCCGAGCTGGTGCTCACCGAAGGCGCCAAGGGCATGCGCGGCGCCGTGCAGCGGGCCGAGGAGCTGGCCAAGGAAATCCCCGATTCGGTGATCCCGCAGCAATTCGAGAATCCGGCCAATCCAGAGATCCACCGGCGCACAACGGCCGAGGAAATCTGGAACGACACCAACGGCGCGATCGACGCCTTCGTCGCCGGGGTCGGCACCGGCGGCACCATCACCGGCGTCGGTCAGGTGCTCAAGCAGAAGAAGCCGGGGCTGAAGGTATTCGCGGTCGAACCGGCCGAGAGCCCGGTGCTCTCCGGCGGCACCTCCGGCCCGCACAAGATCCAGGGCATCGGCGCCGGCTTCGTGCCCGGCATCCTCGATACGACGGTCTATGACGAGGTGATGACCGTCACCAGCGGCGAGGCGCTCGCCATGGCGCGGCTGTGCGCGCGGGTCGAGGGCATCCCCGTCGGCATCTCGTCGGGCGCGGCCATCACGGCGGCGATCGCGGTGGGCCAGCGGCCGGAGATGAAGGGCAAGACCATCGTGCTCATCATCCCCTCCTTCGCCGAACGCTACCTGTCGACCGCGCTGTTCGACGGGTTCGACTGAGACTGCCGCACTCCGCCATCAGGCGTGGCCCTCATGCGTCGGGCGCACCGGTCCGCTCGCGCGGGTGGCCAACCACCTCGTCGGTCCATACGCGGAAGCCGGCTAGGCTGGTGACGCCGAAGGAGTTGCTGATTGCCACGTCGGAGGCGTCGCGACCGATGGCGATCGGCACCCGGCCGATACGCGGCATGTTGTGGCGCGCGTCGAAGGCATACCAGCGATCGTCCAGCCACACCTCGAACCAGGCCGAGAAATCCATCGGCGCCGGATCGGGCGGCACGCCGATGTCGCCGAGATAGCCGGTGACGTAGCGCGCCGGGATGTTCATGCAGCGGCAGAAGGCGACCGCAAGGTGCGCGAAGTCGCGGCAGACGCCGGTGCGCTCCTGATAGACGTCGGCGGCGGTGCGCGTCGCGCGCGCATGTTGGTAGCCGAAAGCGATGTGCTGATGGACGTAATCGCAGATCGCCTGCACGCGCGGCCAGCCTTCCGGTGTCTGTCCGAAAAGCTGCCAGGCGAGATCGCCCAGCCGGTCGGTCTCGCAGTAGCGGCTGCCGAGAAGATAGATGAGGTGCTTGGCGGGGAGATCGGGGACCGGATGCTGGCGGGCATCCGGCACCACGGGGTCGGGCAAGCCGCTGTCGCGGATGATCGCGTCGACTGTGAAGGTGGTCTGTCCCGGCGGCAGGACGAGGCGCGAGCAGATGTTGTCGAAATCGTCGCGATAGTCGGTGATCGCCAGCGGTGGATCGGCGGCGATGGTGTCGGGAGAGAGCAGATCGCCGGCCCGCATCGGGTGGACGCGGAGCGTCAGCAGCATCGGCGTGGGCTGCTGACAGGCAAAGGCGATCTCGAAGCCGATCCTGATGTCCATTCGCACCAACCCTCGCGGCCGCCGGGCAGATCGATCGGCCACTTTCTCTTTGCTTTGCGGGCCTTGCAAGAACGAGGCCCCCGCCGGGGTGCCGCAACAGCGTCGGCCGGCGGATGTTGGTTCCGCCGATTGCCGCCCTCGCCAAGCGCCGAGGCGGCCGCTAGGCTGTCGCCATGGCTTTTTCGGACGAGGAAATCGAGCGCTACGCCCGCCATCTGATACTGGCCGAGGTGGGCGGGCCGGGGCAGCAGAAGCTCAAAGCGGCGCGCGTGCTGGTCGTGGGCGCCGGGGGCCTGGGCGCGCCCGTCATCCAGTATCTGGCGGCGGCCGGCGTCGGCACCATCGGCATCGTCGACGACGACGCGGTGAGCCTGTCGAACCTGCAGCGCCAGGTGATCCACGAAACCGCCGCCATCGGGCGGCCGAAGGTGGAGAGCGCGCGCGACTTCGTCGCCCGCGTCAATCCGCATGTGACGGTGGAGACCCACGCGCTGCGGCTGACCGCGGAAAACGCCGTCGACCTCATCCTCGCCTACGACATCGTCGCCGACGGCTCCGACAATTTCGACACGCGCTATGCGGTCTCCGACGCCTGCTTCCGAGCGCAAAAGACGCTGGTGACCGCGGCGGTCGGCCGCTTCGACGGCTCGCTGACGACGCTGAAACCGCACCAGCGCGATGCCGAGGGCAATCCCAATCCGACCTATCGTTGCCTCTTCCCCGAGCCGCCGCCGGCGGGCCTATTGCCGACCTGCGCGGAGGCCGGCGTGCTCGGCGCGCTGACCGGCGTCATCGGCTCCATGCAGGCCCTGGAGGTCATCCGCGAGATCGTCGGCATGGACGGCGGGCTCACCGGCAAGCTGCTGCTCTACGACGCACGCGCACCGCGCTTCGACACCCTCGCCTATCGCTGGAATCCGGCCAATCCGCTGAACGGGACGGCATCGGCAGCGGAATAGCCTGCCGCCGGCTTGTGCGGGCCGCCCGGGCCGCCGAAAAATCGCTCTGCCGGACCGGTTCTATCCGGCCGGGAAAGGCTCTAGGTTCGGCGCACCGAAACCGCCGTCGTTGAAGTGACGTGACCGAAACCGTCTCCGGCTATACGTTCCGACCCGCCGACCTCAAGGTCGGCCAGCGCCGGCCGGGCATCGGCGCCTTCATGCGCATCCGCAACGGCGCCGATTTCCTCGAGCGCACGATCCTCAGCCACATCGACTTCTTCGACGAGATCGTCGCCGTCCACCAGCCGTGCACCGACGCCACGCCCGCCATCCTGGCGCGCCTCGAGCAGAGCCATGGCGACAAGCTGCGTGTCTATGCCTATGCCGACCGGGTCTTCCCGCCGGGCAGCGAGGGCCATGCCGCAACGCCGCCGGACTCGCCTCTGAGCATGGTCAACTATTCCAACTTCGCGCTGGCCATGACGACGACGCGCACGGTGACCAAGCTCGACGACGACCATCTGGCGATATCCGCTGCGCTCGGCCGGACGGTGGCGGCGCTGCGCCAGGCGGGCGGCGCCGGCGACGACATGCTGAGCTTCTCCGGCATCAATCTGATCGCCGATCCCAGGGGCGGCCTCGCCGTCCCCAGGCAGGACATGCTCGCCGGTACCGGCGACCACGGCTATTTCGAGGTCACCGAAGACACGGTGTTCACCCACGATCACCGTTTCGAGCGCGCACCGCGCCCGGCGGGCCGGCGCCGCTTCTGCGGCTTCCTCTACTGGCACCTCAAATACCTGAAAGCCGGTCTCGGCTTTGCCAATTACGACCTGCAGGAGAACCCGAACAGCCGCTTCGCGCGGCGCAAGACGCGGCTGGAGACGCGGCGCGAGGTCCTGGACCTGCCCGAACTGCGGCAGCTGGTGCGGCCGGGCCTCGGGATGCAGGCCGCGGCGCTCCTCGGCGAGAAGCAGCGCATTGTGCGCGACCGGGCACAGGCCCTGCCGTCGAGCTTCCCCGACGAGAGCCTGGAGGCGGCGCTGAGGCGCACGGTTGCCCCCGAATTCCTGGGCGGAATCGTGTAGAGCCGTTCTCGACCCGATGGACCCGTTCCGATAGGACGATCTTGTGACTGGACCGGGCCGGCGGGCGCCCCGCGCCGGTCGAGAAACGGAACTGGCTCTAGCCGGTCAGGAAAGGCTCTGGGATGCGGGTGCTCCTCATCAATCTCGACCGCTCGCCGGAGCGTCTTGCCGAATTCGACGCGGAAGCGGCGCGCTGCGGCCTGGCCTTTACGCGTCTTCCAGCAGTCGATGGTCGTCTGCTGTCGGACGCGCAACTGTCGGCACTCGTCGATCCCGATTTTCGCTTCCAGCCGATGGGGCGCGGCGAGGTGGGGATCTTCCTCAGCCATCGCGAAGCCTGGCGCATCGCCGCCGCAGGACCGGATCGCTGGACAGCGGTGATGGAAGATGATGTCAGGCTGGCGGATGACGTGCCGGCGTTGCTGGCGGCGATCGAGGAGATCGACCCCGATGCCGGCATCATCCGCCTGGAGACGATGCAGCGCCGCGTGGTGCTGGACGATGACGCAGTAGCGCTGACGCCGCGGCGCGCGCTGCACCGCATGCGCTCATGGCACGGCGGCATGGCCGCCTATGCGATTCACCACAACACTGCCGCCGATCTCCTCGCCCGCACGGAGCGCGTCTCCGATCCGCTCGACCAGTGGCTGTTCAATCCTTTGTCACCGGTCTTCGATACACTGACGATCGGTCAGGTGGTGCCGGGCGCAGCCGTGCAGGCGGCATTGCTGGATCGCGCAAACGCCGGCGCCGCGGCGACCTCGACCAGCGGGCGCCATACGGCAGGTGCCGGCTCGTTGTTCGCAACCCGGCACGGTTTGGCGATCGACATCCGCCGCCTGGCGCTGAAGCTCGCCGAACGGGCGAAGCGGCTTGCCGACCGCTGCCGGCGCGGGCGCAGCTATCGCTTCATCCCGTTCGCGCGATAGCGCAACCCACGTTCATCGACCTGCGAGCGCGTCCGCCGCCGTGCTTTTGACGCGCGTCCGCCAGTCGGGCAGGTGAATGCCTTAGGTTCCGGCGATCTTCCCGCAATCGAGGCGCGCGTTCTTCGGCCGCCGGGCGGGGGGCGGGTAATCGGCGGTGGCGATCGGCTCGACAGAAACCGACGACCACCGAGGCGGGCGCTTGCCGCGAAGATCGCCGTGGCGAAGCCGCACCAGCTCGTCTCGCCGCCGGACGCCATGTGAAACACACCGGTGGCGCCGGTGCCGGCAGCTAGCGCCCGGGCGGTGCGCAGGATCGCATGGTGCGCTTGGCAGCGGCGACCGCCTCCTGTCCGGCCAGCTTTGAGGCGCCGTAGACCGAGAGCGACGCGGTCGAGTCGCTCTCCGCTTAGGGCGTTGCCTTGGCGCTATCGAAGACGTAGTCGGTCGAGAACTGGACGACCGAGAGCCCGAGAGCGGCGGCCGCCGCCACGATGGCGCATATACGATACCACCACGCGTAAATACGCGGCGAATACGCAGGCCCCTTCTATTCATCGGGACACTAAAAGCCTGGCGGTCGCGCGTTCTTTGGAAGGTCCCGCGGCTTGATGGCCACCGGCGGTTTTAGGGAATCCCGACCAGGGTCGGTGCGGTTCAGCAAGCCCTCTTCGGCTTCATCGGCCATTGACAACAAACCGGCCAACCGGCGGGTGGGATCGTGCCGTCGCCACGTACCAGAAAACTTGCAATGAGATTGGAGGTCGCGCCCAAAGAAGCGGGCTGTCGCAAGCGCTGAGCGGGGATGATATGTCCGGAAACGATGTGGAGCCAGTGCTTGGAAAAAGAGGCGCTCGACGTCGTTCAGAGAATTTCCGCGCGCGCTCGGCTAGGAGCATTGCCCCTTCACGAGGTCGACCGACGTTGCTCTGCTCCAATCAGGCGCGGCCTGTTTAGAACGCTATCGTGGGATAGCTCCGATCACTCGCCTGGCGATCGGTGGCGTGGTTTCCGGAGGCGGACGCCAGCCCCTCCCCCGTTTTCGTCGATGAACTCGATGCCAGCTCGCTTCAAGGTCGCTTCTATGAGCGACAACGTTGACCGATCACCACCAAAACGACCGACCTCGATATTCGTAATCGTATTCCGATGAAGGCCGGTCCTCTCGGCCAGCTCGCGCACCGTCCAATTCAGGGCCGCTCTAGCCATCCTAATTTGTGCACTTGTCACAGCCATTTTGTTGTGCCAATGTCACATGTGCTAAATGCACAATACGGACGAGAACCAAGGTGAGCAACGGCTGTTGCAGCACACCGCTGGCTCGGCGCAAAGGAGATGCCGATATGGACCGAGTTAACCATTCAATCACCGTCTACCAAACGATTCGAGGGCGCATCTTAGCCCTCGAGGCCGACATCGACGATACGACCCTGACAGATACTCTTGAAGGGCTGACCGACCTCCACGAAGTGGTCGCAGCGGTGATCCGCTCCGCCCTTCTCGATGAAGCCATGGCCGAAGGTCTCAAGGGCCACATCCAGACGCTGCACGACCGCCTCCAACGGCTGATGGAGCGAGCCTCGGAACGGCGGCGCATCGCCCGCGATGCGATGGTCGAAGTCGATGTCAGAAAGATCGCCGCACCCGACTTCACCCTCTCCGTCAGACCAGGCTCTCCTGCTCTGGTCGTTACTGACGAAAAGGTCATTCCGGACCCGTATTGGCTGCCGCGCGAGCCACGCCTCGACCGCGTCGGCCTGATCAACGACCTCAAGCACGGGGCTGTCGTGCCCGGGGCGGCACTCTCCAATCCCGAGCCGGTTCTCAGCGTGAGGGTAAGGTAATGGGCTTCTCCGACAAACAGGTCCGGGCGCTGAGCCGCGGTGTGCCAGCGCGGCGGATCCGGTCGCGCACCAGTGATGGCAGGGAACTCACCTATATCGAGGGCTGGTTTGCGCTGGCCGAGGCCAACCGGATCTTCGGCTTTGATGGCTGGGACCGCGAGACCATCGACGCCAAGTGCATTCTTGGTCGCGAGGCTCGTGGCCGCTTCACCGCGGTCTACTCAGCGCGGGTGCGCATTACTGCGCGCACCGGGTGATCGCGACCACCTGTTCCGATTGATTGCGACCGGTCGTTCCGATTGATTGCGACCACCTGTTCCGGGCGATCGCGACCAGTCTGTGGACGGGGGTGATGAGGACCGTTGGGTGATCTTCGAATTGGCATTGGCTCGGCTTCTTTCGAGAGGAGCCGGGGATGCCTGGACAGAGATTACCCATGCACAAGATCCGCGACGTGCTTCGGCTCAGCGCCGGCGGCATGTCCAAACGCAAGATTGCCGCGAGCCTTGGGGTCAGCCCGACGGCGGCCGGTGAGTGTATTCGTCGAGCGCGGCGTGTTGGCCTTGGCTGGCCGCTGCCGGCGGACATGGCCGACGCGGCGCTGGAGAGCCGTCTCTACCCGCCGCCGGCGACCACGGCCAAGGATCAGCGGCCGCAGCCCGACTGGGTGAGGGTCCATCGCGAGCTGCGCCGGCCGGGCGTGACGCTGCAGTTGCTCTGGGAGGAGCATCGCGGCGCGCATCCGGAAGGATACGGCTATAGCCGCTTTTGTGAGCTGTATCGGGCCTGGGAAGGCCGGCTGTCGGCAACCATGCGGCAGACCCACGTCGCCGGCGAGCGCCTGTTCGTCGACTACGCCGGCACGACGATGGAAGTGATCGACGGGGCGACCGGCGAAGTGCTGACAGCGCAGCTGTTCGTCGCTGCCCTGGGCGCCTCCAACTATACCTATGCCGAGGCTACCTGGACGCAGGGTCTCGCCGACTGGATCGGCTCGCACACGCGCGCGTTCGGCTTTTTCGGCGGCGTTCCGGCGATGGTGGTGTCCGACAATCTGAAGTCGGGCGTCAGCAAGGCGTGCTTCTACGAGCCGGCGGTGAACCGCACCTACGCCGAGATGGCGGCGCACTACGACACGGCCGTGGTGCCGGCGCGACCCTACAAGCCGCGTGACAAAGCCAAGGTCGAAGTCGCCGTGCAGGTGGCGACGCGCTGGATCATCGCCAAGCTGCGCAATCGCCGCTTCTTCTCGTTGGCCGAGCTGAACGAAGCGATCGCCGAGCTGGTCGCGCAGCTCAACAACCGCGTGACGCGGCATCTGGGGGCGAGCCGGCGGGACCTGTTCGCGGCGTTGGAGCGATCGGCCCTCAAGCGACTTCCGGCCGAGCCCTACGTCTACGCCGAATGGAAGCAATGCCGGGTCGGCCTCGACTACCACGTCGAGGTCGAGAAGCATTACTACTCGGTGCCGCACACGCTGCTGCGCGAGACGATGTGGGCGCGGATCACGGCGCGCACGGTCGAGCTGTTCCATCGCGGCAAGCGCGTCGCCGCGCATGTCCGCTCGTCGTCCAATCGCAAGCACACGACGGTGCGCGAGCACATGCCGTCGAGCCACCGGCGCTACGCCGATTGGACGCCGGAACGCATCCAGCGGCAGGCCGGCGAGATCGGCCCGAAGACCTCGGCACTGGTCGAGATCATCCTGCGCGAGCGATCGCACCCCGAGCAGGGGTTCCGCGCCTGTATCGGCATCCTGCGGCACGCCAGGAGTTTTGGCGGTGAGCGCCTGGAGGCTGCCTGTGACCGGGCCCTCGCGATTGGAGCCCGCTCCTACACCTCCGTCACCTCGATCCTGAAGACCAACCTCGATCGCAAACGGCTCGCACCCGCCACGGACGGGCCGGCGATAGCCCACGACAACATCCGTGGCCCCGGTTACTTCCACTGAGGAGAAGACACCCAATGCTGACCCATCCTACCATCGACCAGCTCAGAGCCCTCAAGCTCGACGGCATGGCCGACGCCTTCGTCGAACTCCAGGCTCAGGACAATGCGGCCGATCTGGCGCACGCCGAATGGCTGGCTCTGTTGCTCGACCGCGAGGCGGCAACCCGCAACACCAAGCGCTTCCAGAGCCGGCTGCGCAGCGCCAGGCTGCGTCACGGCCAGGCGTCGATCGAGGACGTCGACTACCGAACCCCGCGCCGGCTCGACAAGGCGCTGTTCCAGCAACTCGCCACCGGCCGCTGGATCACCGAGCACCGCAACCTGCTGGTCACCGGGCCCTGCGGCGTCGGCAAGTCGTGGTTATCATGCGCGCTGGCCCACAAGGCGTGCCGCGACGGGTACACCGTCCACTACGCCCGCGTGCCGCGCCTGTTTGCCGATCTCGAGCTGGCGCACGGCGATGGCCGCTTCGCCAAGCTGTTCCGCACCCTGGTCAAGACCGATCTCCTGATCCTCGACGACTGGGGCCCCGATCGTCTCTCGGCCAATCAGCGGCGCGACCTGATGGAGATCGTCGAGGATCGCTACGGCCGCGGCTCGACACTCATCACCAGCCAACTGCCGACCGACACCTGGCACCAGGTCATCGGTGAGCCGACTTTCGCCGATGCCATCCTCGATCGCATCGTTCACAACGCCTACCAGCTTGCCCTCGACGGCCCGTCGATGCGCAAGATCCAGGCTGGCGAGACGGAAACGGCGCTGCCGGGCGCCGACCTCAACAACCTACCCAATGCTTGACGAGGCCCGCTAACACTGACATCAGCAAAAGCATCCAACGGCGCCCTCACCATCCGCGCCACACTGGTCGCGATCGATCGGAATAGGTGGTCGCGATGCGTCGGAATGGGTGGTCGCGATCGTCGGAATGCGCACATTACCGTCCACACCGCGGAAGGCACCGTCGTCCGCGACGGCCACGGGACCGGGGAGGCTCACGGGGCCTCCGCCGGCGAAGCGCACGATCATGCGCTCAAAGCGGCAGAAACCGATGCGACCAAGCGGGCCCTCGCGACTTTCGGCAAGGCGTTCGGACTTGCCCTCTACGCGGGCACAGGCGGAGCGGCAGACCAACGGCAGCGGCAGCGCACCGCCGGTCAACCGTCGGGTGCCCCGAGCGACAGTGCAGACGAAGAGACTGCCCGTGCGGGGCTGGACAGCGAAGCACTTCCGGCCGATGCCAACCGCACAACTGCCGACGTAACGATCTCACCCGCGCCTAATAGCCCTTCGACGACTATCGTTGCGGCCGGACGTGCAAATGGAGCTGTTGTGCGTGACCTTCGGCAGCGCATCGACAAGAGCGCCCTCCCGCTCCGCGAGCCCTCGCGCGTCCGCGACAAGGAGCATTTGCGCTACGTCGCCTCACAACCGTGTTTGCTGTGCAGCGCCACGCC
Organism: uncultured Alphaproteobacteria bacterium; assembly: GCA_963732845.1. Classification (GTDB taxonomy): domain Bacteria; phylum Pseudomonadota; class Alphaproteobacteria; order Rhizobiales; family Kaistiaceae; genus CAVSRC01. The sequence continues at coordinate 182,622 of CAVTBE010000018.1, forward strand.
TTCCGACGCACATCACATCCGCTTCGCCCAACCGCGGGCGATGGGACGCAAGGTCGGTGACGATTTCACGGTGCCGCTGTGTCGGGCCCACCACCGCGAGCTTCACCACTATGGCAATGAAGCGGCTTGGTGGCATGACATGGGCATCGATCCAATCGAAATTGCCGAGCAGCTCTGGAAAGAAAGCCATCAAGTGAACGGTGATAGTCATCGTCCTGGTTGAAATTTCGGCGGCGGCGACCGTCCTTTCGTCCGCGCACTTATAGCGCCGGTTGTGGCCAGGCGATCCGTGACGAAGGCGACAAGGCTCCGCCAGGCGCCCCCCCCTGCGAGCGGCCGACGCGCGTCGACAAGTTCACAGATCGTCTCGACGACGGCATGATTGCCGGTGGGCGCCTTTGGCGACCGCCTCCTCTTGGCAAATCTGGCCTCAAACGCTAGGGAACAGCCGCAATGAGGTCAGCCTGGAAACGGAAGCGCGGATGATCATACCGGTTATCATGTGTGGCGGAGCGGGTACGCGCCTTTGGCCGGCCTCGCGCGCCGACAGCCCCAAGCCGTTCCTGCCCCTGGTGGACGGCGAATTGACCTTCGCGCTGACGCTCAAGCGCATCGGCGATCCGGCGTTCTTCAGTCCGCCAGTGGTGATCGCCGGCGCCGACCATGGTCACCTCGTCGCCGCTGCGCTGGCCGAAGCCGGCATGTCCGCCACGGTGCTGCTCGAGCCGCAGGGGCGCGACACCGCCGCGGCCATCGGCGCCGCCGCCGCCTTCATCGCCGCCGAGCGACCCGGCGCCATGCTGCTGGTGCTTGCCGCTGATCACGTCATCCGCGATCACGCCGGCTTCCGCGCCACGGTGGAGACCGCGCTGCCAGCCGCCGAGGCCGGCAAGATCGTCGTCTTCGGCGTGCCGCCGACCGGGCCGGCCACCGGCTACGGCTACATCCATCCGGGGGCGCCGCTCACCATGCACGGGGCGCACGCCGTCGCCGAGTTCGTCGAAAAGCCCAACGCCGAGCGGGCCGTCCAGTTCGTTGCCAAGGGCTATCTCTGGAACAGCGGCATCTTCGTGTTGAGCGCCGACACGGCGCGCTCCGAGCTTGCCGCCCACGCGCCGGAGATTGCCGCGGCGGCACACGCTGCTGTCGCCGCCGGCAAGACGTCTGAAGACGGCACGGTCCTCCGTCTCGACGCAGAGGCTTTCGCGGCCGCGCCGAAGATCTCCTTTGACCGCGCCGTCATGGAGCAGACGGCCGGTGCCGCCGTCACCGATGCCCGCTTCGACTGGTCCGATCTCGGCACCTGGGCCGCGGTCTGGGATGCCGGTGCCCGCGACGCCGCCGACAACGTGACCGTCGGCGATACCGTGCTGGTCGACGTCACCGACAGTTATATCAGCACGACCCGGCCGAAGGTCGGCGTCGTCGGCGTCAGCGACATCATCGTGGTTGCCAGCGACGACGCGGTTCTGGTCGCCTCGCGCACGGAGGCGGACCGGGTAAAGGAGCTGGCTGGGGCCATCGAAGCCGCACCGGAGGCCGTATACGGCGACTTCGTCCGCCACTACCGGCCCTGGGGCTATTACCAGTCGCTCGATCAGGGCCGGCGCCACCAGGTCAAGCGCATCGTCGTCAATCCCGGCGCGCGGCTGTCGCTGCAGAAGCATGCCCATCGCGCCGAGTACTGGACGGTGGTGGAGGGTGTCGCCGACGTCACCATCGGCACGGCGCTGGATGCGCTCGAAGTGACGCGGCTGACGGAGAACCAGTCGACCCACATCTCCCGGGGCGCCATCCACCGCATGGCCAATCCCGGTGAGGCGCCGGTGACCGTGATCGAGGTTCAGGTGGGCGACTATCTCGGCGAGGACGACATCGTCCGCTTCGAGGACGATTACGGGCGACACGGGTCGGCGCTTCGTCCTGATTGGCGCCTTGGTCGCCCCGGCGAAGGCCGGGCTTAAACACCATCAAGGCGCTGTTCTCCGGTCCGTCTTCGCAGGAATGGCGAACCAGCGTCCGCCGCTGCCGCCGCTATTTCTTTCTTCAGGCCGTCCGGAATCTCGAAGAGGCTCGCAGGAACATCGCCGACCTTGATGTTCTCCTGGACGATCTTGATCATCACCATCTTCTTGTCGGGGCCAGGGACCTTGAGTTCGCGCTGCACGAAGATCCCGTCGGCGCCGCACACCGTACGATCAAGCCATTCTTTCTTACCGTCTTTTGCTTCACGCCGGCTTTCGACAAGGGTCGTGCCGTCATCCTGCGGTTTCCGATCGAAATAAGCCTCTTTCTTCAGCTTTTCCGTGTCCGCCTGGTTGTCCGGCATGTCCTTCTCCTCCACCGTCTTGGTCTTCAGGTTGACGGTGTAGACGACGGATTTGTCCAGGTCGGTAATCCTGTACACATCTTTGTTCTGATCTTCTCTCTGCAAAGGCCCGTTGTGATAGAATTTGGTCTTCATTGGGCCGTCGGGCGTGTGGATGGTTCTGTCCGCCGTATAGGCAGGCGGTTCAGTTCCGCAAGCCGATGCGCTTTTCTCCGCGGCGGCGGCGGAAAACGCAAAGGGGGCGATACAGGCCGCCAGAAATACCGTTTTCGCCAGCTTCGAGCGGACCGTTTGCATTACCAGAATCCCGTTTTGTTCGGCAACTCTCGGCAATGATTGTGTCATAAATTCGTGTGCACGCTGGGCGGCCGAACGCCCAGATCATTGCCGAAATGCCGAAGCGCATTCCTTCGGTCTTTCGCGCCGACGAGAAGCGCGTATTCCTCGGGTATGGGCGTGCCTTCCTTCCAGACCGCAAGGGCGAAGCCGGTATATTCCTCGGCAAACCGATCTGGCGCGTAGCTGGTAAGGCCGGTGATCGGGTCGGCTGTCAGAATGAGCCCGTCCTTCACGCCGCGGAACACGGTGAAGTGCTGGAACTTGCCGTCGGCCTTGTTCAACTGGACGATGACCGGCCCGTTGACCTTTACGAGTTCACCAATGCCGATTTCGGCGCCTTCCGCCTGATAGCCGATCCTGGCGGCCACGAAGGCAAGGTCCGCGAAGGAAAATCCCTGCTTCTGCTTCACCTTCCATGCAGCGGGCGGGAACTGGGCCCTCAGGATCAACAGGAGCTGGGCCTCGTTATAGTGCTCGCCATAGACGCCGTTCACCAGAGTCGCGAGCGACGCCGCGCCGCAGGTGAAATCAAAGACCTGCGGAACGACATTCTTGAATTTCAGCGCCTGATACGACGCCATAGGCTTGATGAGCTGTTTTTCCGTCTTGGACGTGGACGTACAGCCGGCCGCCAGGACCAAAATCAGCGGCACGCAGGCCAAAGCGAGACCGCGCCGGCCGCCGCTCCGCCCGGGAGGGACTGTCGCATCAGAGGGTTCGTGAGCGCCCAAGACACGAGATCTGGCTAGAACGTAAACCTGGTAGTTGAGCGATATCACCGAATTCGGCGCGTCGTTCGTCAGACCGAGCGTAACGCTCGGCTCCACGAAGAAATCCTCCGCTAGCTTCTGCAGGACGGAGAACCGCACCGACACCGGCTCGTTGCCGGACGAAGGCACTTTGACTCCGCCCGTGGTCATGTCGGCCCTGTACGAGCCCAGTATCGTCATGCCCATCGACGTCGTTTCACTCAGCGCGAAACGTATAACCAAGATTATAGTTGACTGAATAGCCGGGCGCGATCGTCATTCCATCGTAGTCTCTCGGCAGAGCATAGCTCACGCCAAAACCACCAAACAGGACGAAGGGTGCAAACGTGCGGAATGCCTGAACGCCGCCATTCACGGCGTAATGCCCCGACGCATTACTATATAAATCCGAATATGGACGACGGATTCTTTCCCGGAGTAAACGTTCCGTCCACGTACGGCGAGCGGCCCGTCGGGATGACCACGCCGCCGTAGACAACGAAGCCGGGAAGATCTTTCGATTCATGCAGGGCGGCCCAATTCAACTGGACGTCGACGTCGCCGGGATAGGTATGGTCCTCGGTGATGGTCTGGTAGCCGGCTTGCGATTCGCGGTGCGTCCAGTTCTCTGAAGTCCCGACGCTGAGCTCGAGGCCGTTGCCAAAGCCGTAGCGGATGGTCGGCGGGACCGCAAAAGCGCGCGACTTCTGAAGGAACCGTCAACACGCGTATAAGAAATTTCGTTCGACAGTTCCCAGCGGCCCTGCTGAAGTGTCACAGCCTTGTCGCGCTCCACGAACAGATCCTGAACCAGGGTCCGGTCTTCCGCGGTCAGCGCCCGCTGCTTTGCCTTGCCGGCTGATGCGTCTTTTTTCTGGCCGTCGCCGGCCGCTGGTGTCTCGCCGTCCGCCGCGGCCGCTTGCGCCTGCGCCCGGCGCCGGCGCCCGCTGGTTCTTGAGTCTCCGTGATCATCGTCTCGAGCTGGTGAACACGATTTTCAAGATCGCTGATCTGGCGTTCATAGTCGTTGGAATCGGCTGCGAATACCGAACCGGGCAACACGACGAGCGACGCCGCACACACCAAACCCAACCGCGCCCATTGCATGGCGACCCTCCAGACCGTCAAGAAACCACTGTCTTCCAGGTCCGATCCCGGCGCGACCTGCACCGCATCGTCCCGTCCCTGCGCCCGGTTTACCACGGGTTCGCCGTCATGGGGCCGTCGACAGACAGCCTGCAAAATTAACCCTCAGACCGACACAACAGCCGCTGCACCGATCTGAGGGCGGACATGAATTCACGCGGACCAGAAGCCGCGTACCACGCATCACGCCTAGTAGGCGTAGGAGGCGGCCGTACCAGAATTGGTTCGCAGCTAGCTTCGCATAGTAGTACGCCGCATAATAGTAGGCCGCCGCGTAGTAGCTATAGTAGCTACTGCAGTCATAGTAGTAGCCGGTAAGCCCATAGATGTACGAGTAGTACGAGTACGTCAAGCCGTAGTAGCCGTAGTTCTGAGGTGCTGCCCTGAGCGGTCACCTTCTGCATGCCACTCGTGTCAAGCACCGTGTGGTTGGTGCCCGCGAAGACGGGGCTCGCTGCCTTGAGCTCGCCATAGGAGCCAAGAGCAAGGCTGCCACCATCGCGACCGCCATAAACAAAGTGCGCATACGCATTTGTGTCATCCCCCAAATGGTCGTTCGGCTCCCATAGCCGCAACGAATCAGAATTTAGCGGTGTCCTCGCCCCATGGCAACCTCGACAGGGGCCGAGTTGGGCACCCGGTTGCGACTGGTGGCATTAGCCGCCCTTATTCATGAGGGTTTGGATTTCGGTAGTTGCCTTGCGGCGGCGTGAATGCGGTCGCGGTTCTTCGCGGCGTGTTTTTCACCGCGGCGTGGGCTGGAACTTGATGAACGCGTTGGAGAATGGGAACGAGTTTTGAGGGACCTGACGCCCCTCGGCTCAGGGCACGCCTGGCCTGATCGAGACTGCCAGATGGCGGAAGAGAACGGCGTCCGGGTAGGCGCTGGCGAAGGCGAGGCGCACGCGGCTGGCGGTTTCGATGACGCGGGCGGCGACCTTCAGGAGCCGGAGCCGGATCGTGGTGAACTCGGCCTTGGCGAGGGCATGGGCCTTGGGGATGGCGTCGCGCACGGCGAGGATCAGCCAGTAGGCCGCAGTATGAAGGACAAGCCGCATCTGGTTGGCAGTCGCGGCCCGGCAGCTGGTGCGGTCGGAGGCGAGCTGGGCCTTGTGCAGCTTGATCAGGTTCTCGGCCTGGCCGCGGGCGCAATAGAGGTCGGCGTAGAGCCATTCGGCCGTGCCGGTCGCGATGTTGGTGACGACGTAGCGGATATCGAGACCGAGCCGCGTCGCCTCGATGCGGGCTGAGACGCGGCGCTCCCGCCTCCAGGACTTGGCGGCGTGAGTGGTCTCGGCGAAGCCGCGCACGGCATCCTTGTCCTCGACCGCGCGCTCGACGCGGATGGCGTCGGCGACCTCCTCGACCTTGGCAGCGAGCGCCTTCGTTCCGGTGAGGCCGAAGAGGTAATCGACGCCGTTCGCCTCGCACCAATCCATCACCTCCGGCCGGCAATAGTGGCCGTCGCCACGGATGGTGATGCGGGTTGTCGGCCAGTGCCGGCGGATGCGTCGGACGAGGCGACGCACATGACCGCGCACCTCGACGCCGGAGGGCGTCTTGCCGGGCCGCAGAATCATGGCCACGGGACGACCGGTGGTGGTGTCGTAGACGTGGATCGGCAGGAAGCAGCGTTCGTCGTAGTGGGCATTGAACAGCGACAGTTGCTGGTGGCCGTGAACCACGTCGACGGTGTCGTCGATGTCGAGCACGACCGCCTCGGGCGGCGTGGCGTAGCTGGCACAGTAGAGGTCGACCATCACCCGGCCGAGCCTGACGAGGTCGCGCAAAGTCGGCGCGTTCTCCCAGCGCGACACGGTTGGCTGGCTCATCAGGTCCGTACCGCTCTCCGGCAACCGCCCGCAGGCAAGCTTGAAGGCAGGGTCAGTGCGCAAGCTGTCGAGATCGTCGGCGTCTTCGTAGCCGCAGGCGATGGCGAGGATGCGGGCGAGCAGGATCTCAGCGAGCGGGTGAACCACCCGCGTCGGATCGCGCCGATCGGGGATCACGGCCGCAAGCTTCCCGGCAATCCCCATCCGCCGCGCCGCCTCGGCAAGCAGCATCACGCCGCCGTCCGACGATAGGCGCCCGCCGTCGAACGCGGCGGTTAGCTTCTTGCCCTGGACGGCTGGAAACCGGAACGGCAGACTCGTATCGTCGGTCATGGCGGGTGTGGCCGGCTCGATGCGGTGGAAGGGTTGGCTTCAACAACCTAATCCTACGCCACATCAACTGCTTAGGCTACATCCGCCAGCCCGTCAGGCGGGCCGTCATGAATAAGACGGTTGGAGACATTCCTGGCGGGGCCGGTTGCGAATCATGGGCCTTCCGGCTCACTCGGCGGTTCCGCTCCAGCGGACTGTGACCGGCATCACACTAACGTCGTGCGCCCACAGTTTGCCTTCGATAACGAAGGTCACCTGCAGCGGAGCCCCTGCCTGGTGCCCGCGCAGGTCCATGAGGAACGAAATCTGTGCCGTCGCCCCGGGGGCCAGGTCCTGACCGACTTCGGCACGGGGATCCCAGCCGTCGTGGACCGATTCGCCCGCGGTCGGAAAACGCCACGAAAGCTGCAGCGGGTTCGGCGACAATCCGTGAATGGTCTCGGACGATCCGTTGTGGAGCGTGACCGTGACCACCGCCTTGTCACCCTTCGGGGTCGCGCGCGCGTCGCTGAGCGCGATAAGCTTTGCCGCGTCGGGGCTGGGTGCCGGGCCATCCGTGAAGCTGAATGTGCGGACATGCGCGGGCGAAAGATCGCAATTGGGCAGGCCGACCTCGACCGGCCGATAGCGTTTCGACGACAGGTCAGCCATTCCGCGCTGCTTCGCCCACTGGTCGAAAAACCACAGCTGCCTGATGAAACCGATGCAGGAGCCGTAGCTGAAGCCGGGGACGGCAAAGCCCGAATATCCGTTCAGTGTCGCGATGCCCAGCTCCTGCGCAGCCAGGATGTCGTCCGCCTGCTTCCACCAGAACTGCGACAGATCTCCCACGCCGTAGACCAGCACGCTGTCACCATTGAGTGTCTTGCGATCGACTTGCGCAAGTATTGCGTCGGTCCTCTGCCGGCTTTGCTCGCTCGAAAACAGCACGTACTTGTGAATCACCGCGACATCGACCGCCATCCACAAGGCCACGACGCCGGCTGCGGCCGCGCGCCAGCCCCTGGGCATCGCAAATTGTCCGGCGAACAAGGCGACAGCCGCCACGATCGGGAAGGCCGCAACCAGTTGATAGCGGGCCACCGCCCGCAAGGCGGTGAAGCCGGGTGTATGCCCGATGAACCAGTAAAGCGTGTAGTGGCCGAACAACGTCATCAGGAGAAACGTTGCGACAACCGTGTAGGTGAATACCTTCAATTCGGCAGCGGCCGACCGGAATTGCGCGACGACGTAGAGGATCGTCACCAGCAGAAGCGCCGTGAGAGGGACGCCCAGGAAGATCTCGTGTTCGCTGCGCATCGGGACGTCCGGCAGCGCCTGCGAGATCGGTGCCCAATAGGGCAGATAGTCCATCATCAGGTACGACCAGAGCCGCGGCACCATCGGCTTGATTTCAGCCCAGTCCCGCGTGATGCCATACAGCTTGGTCACGTATCCGTAGAACCCCAGCATGGCCAGGGCCGAGACCGCCAGAGCCAGGGTGACGAGAACCACGATTGGCCGGTGGTTACGGCGGACGAGCAGCGGCTTCAGGAAAGCGCCAAGGGCAATCTTCCGGTCGCCGGCGAACAAGCCGACCACAAACAGTATCGCCGCGATGATCAGCGTGAAGAGGCCGAGATAGACGTTGATCAGGATTTGCAGGGAGACCGCCGCAATCGATCCGTAAAGTTCATTCGGCCGCCCGCTCTGTGAATATCGGTAAGTGAAGTAGAAGGCGAAGGGCGCCGCCACCCGATAGACCAACTGGGCGTGGCCGATCTGAGCGATTGAGGCAAGACTGAAAGCAAATCCGAATGCACCGATCGCCGCCAACCAGGGCGACACCGCCAGCCGGAGTAGAACGTAATAGGCGGCGAGGAAGGTCAGGACATAGCCGATGTCGATCCACGCCGTGAACGCCGTGAGATTGTCGAGACCGGCGACCCTGAGCAGCGCATAGACGATCGCGCTGCCGAAGTGCGTGTCGCTGAAGCCCAGCGTGTCGGGATAAGGGAAGAACATCGGCGGCGAGAGAAGCGATCTGTCGAGCCCGATCAGCCAACGATAGATGTGCTCAAGCACATACATGTTGAATCGTGCGTCGCCGAGATCGCCCGGAACGCCACGCGTGGCGAGCAGCGGAACGAAAAACACCGCCGCCGCGACAGCCAGGAGCGCCAGGGGAGCGACATAGACCGACGCCGCAGACGCCTTGCGACGATCCGGTGCCGCCAGGAAGGAGGATTGCTCCTGCATGCGCTTCTCCAATGGCGCCCGTCAGGGACCTTCCGTGATCGCCACGACCGTCAGTCCTGATGACACTCGTAGCCCTGCTTTCCCTTCGGGCTGTTCTCGAAGGGGTGGTCCAGCGCGTCGGTGTATGCGCCCATGAGCAAGCGCTTCTTGGGCAGCAAATGCGCCCGGATGTAGCTGCTGACCGATGCAATGAACTGGCCGCGCGGCGTCAGCATGACACAGCCGTTCTTGATGATGATCGTGCCCGATTGCAGCTGCTCCGTCAGCCGCACGTCAACCAGCCGGAATTCGGGCATGTACTCGCGCACGAAGACGTCGGCCATGTGCAACTCCTCGATGCCGCCGCCACGCTGCTGCAGCTTCTCCAGGATGTAGAAGGACAGCGACCGGTCGAGCACCGTGGGGACCGAGATGGCGTAAGCATAGCCGCCGAGCAGCCAGATCACCACAAGAAGCAGGCGCTCGAAACCTCCCAGCGTCCGTCGCGCCCAGCGAAGCGCAACCATGCCGACGGCCATGACCGCCGCCGCCAGGACGGCGTCGAGCATGGCGCTGTAGAAGACGACGGGGACGGGGAGATACCAGGCATGAACGACATAGATGCCGAGCAGCAGCACGATGTAGACGACCGTCAGGATCAGTGCCGACAAGAGCTTCATTTTGCGAAGACCAGCCGCCGGTTGCCCAGATAGCTGATCGCCACCTGCAGACAGGTCGCCACAAGCAAATCCGATACGGAAATCGATCTTCAGCCAGTCGGTCAGCACCAGAAGAACTCCGGCATGAAGGAACGCAATGGTCACATAGACTCCGGTGAAGCGCGTCGCCTGGGTGAAGATCGTCTCGGTGTGGTTGCGGAAGACGAAATAGCGGTTGCCGAGGAACGACACCGTTATGCCGAAGATGGCGGCGATGGCGTTGGCGGCCGCCGCCAGCGGAATGTGCATCACCTCGAGCGCGAATGTCAGAACGGAGAAATGCACACCGGTGGCAAAGACGCCGTTGACCACGAAGCGGACCACCTCCGCGGCGCGCTCACCCCGCGCGAGCAATCTTGGTCTCAGCGCGTAGGACTTCATCGATCAGATCCAGGTAGTTGTTGGCCAGAACATTGTTGACCTTGATGATGCCGGTGAGCATCAGCGTCACCAGCGTCAGCAGGCCGGTCTGCGACAGCACCAGAACCAGGACGCCGAGCATTATCGGGAACCAGCCGGGCGTCGCCAGTCCGACGATTTTGAGCAGCACCGACGTGGCTATGGCCAGCAGCGACAGGACCGCCACGGCGGCGCAGGCGATGCCGACCCGCACCAGCACATTTTCGGCGAGAACCATGAACGCCTGGAAGCCGTGCAGGACGAGGCCGGCGAAGTTCATCTTGCTTTTTCCCGCGTAGCGGGGACCGCGGTCGATCGGGCGAGGCGCCACCCGCATTCGCGATACCAGAACGCAGGCTGCCACATGAATGCCGAGCTCGTGCATGGCCGACAGCCGTTTGACCGCCGCCGGCTTGAGCGCCATGAAATTGCCGAAGCTGATGGCGCGCCCGGTCATCAGCCTGAAGAGGAATTTGTACAACAAATAGAATAGCTTGAACTTCAGCGTCTCGACGCGGCTCTTTCTCTGGGCGACGACCACGTCGACATCATCAGATGCAAGTGGCGCAAGAATGTCGGGAATCGTCGCCGGCACGTCTTCGCCGTCCGAATCCATGACGATGCAGGTCGCCGACGGCAGGTGCTTGGCGACATAGCCGACGCCCGACGGCGATCGCCCGCTGATGGCCGACGTTGCGTTTGAGGCGGAGGACGACTCCATCGAGCCCCGCCGCCGTGATGGCGGCAGGATCGACCGGCTCGCGCACCGACCCGTCGTCGACGGCCACGATGAACGCATCTGGCCCGAGCACGGTGCGCAGTTCCTTGAACAGCCGGCTCGACGCCTCGCGGTCCTCATAAATCGGCGTGACCACAGCGCGGGTGACCGTGGCATCGCCCATCTAGAGGACGCTCCTGAAATAGGCCACCGTCTCCTTGAGCCCGTCTTCCAGGGACACGCGCGGCTCCCAGCCGAGCACCTGCCTGGCGAGCGCGATGTCGGGCTGGCGCTGCCTGGGGTCGTCCTGAGGCAGGGGCATGAAGGTCAGCTTCGACTTCCCGCCGACGAGCTTCAGCACAAGCTCGGCGAGTTCCAGCATGGTGAACTCACCGGGATTGCCGACATTGACCGGGCCGGTGAAATCGGCCGGGGTCTGCATGAGACGCACCATGCCGTCGATCAGGTCGTCGACGTAGCAGAAGCTGCGGGTTTGCGAACCGTCGCCGTAGATGGTGATCGGCTCACCCTTCAGCGCCTGGACGATGAAGTTCGAGACGACGCGGCCATCATTGGTGTTCATGCGCGGCCCGTAGGTGTTGAAGATGCGCATGACCTTGATTTCGAGCTTCACCTGCCGGTGATAGTCGAAGAACAGCGTCTCGGCGCAGCGTTTGCCCTCGTCGTAACAGCTGCGAATGCCGATCGGATTGACCCTTCCCCAGTAGCTCTCGGTCTGCGGATGGATCTCGGGGTCGCCATAGACCTCGGAGGTCGAGGCCTGCAGGATGCGCGCGCGCAGGCGCTTGGCGAGGCCAAGCATGTTGATGGCGCCATGCACGCTCGTCTTCGTCGTCTGGACGGGATCGCGTTGATAGTGAATGGGGGACGCCGGGCAGGCGAGATTGTAGATCTGCGTCGACCTCGACATAGAGCGGGAACGTCACGTCGTGACGCATCAATTCGAAATTAGGGTTGTCGAAAAGATGGCGTATGTTGGTCTTCGATCCGGTAAATAAATTATCGGCGCAAAGCACGTCGTGACCATCGGCCACAAGGCGGTCACACAGATGCGAGCCGAGAAATCCAGCCCCCCCGGTCACCAGGATTTTCTTCATTTTGACCACGCTTCCTGCAGTTCGGCTCTTCCTAACAGCTTAGTATGGCAAGCTCAATCTGGTCCGCGGAGCCCCGGAGGGTAGTGCAGCAGGTCATGGACAAGCGCGGCGCCGCGATTCGACATTCGGGTCAATTCGACCGGGCGGTATGCTAAGCCGAAGGTGGCGACGAGCGGATTTCGGGGAAAGCCATCAGTGACGCTGCGAAGCCTTATCCGCATTTTTGCGCTGTTCGCGGTCGTCGTCCTCTATGGCCTGTTGGGCATGGTCAATTACTGGCCCAAGGACGCCCTGCGCCCTTCATACAGCATCGAGTTTTCCTGGCCCGTCGTCACCTCGGGCGACGAACCGATCTACCTCGCGATCATCCACAGCCTGCTTTTCGATCACGACATCCGGCTCGACAACAATTACGCGCAGATTGCCGCCGGCGGCAATGACGGCGGCAGCGTCTTCCGCGGCATGGACATCGGCGGCCACTCCTTCCTGACCAATCCGGCGACCGGGGCGCAGGTGCGCTGCGTCTACCCGTGCTCGCCTGCGGACTATGCCGCGGTCGGCGGGCCGCGGGACGGGCTCTATCAGGTCCCGGCGCATCCGGTCGCCTATCCGCTGCTCATGGCCCTGCTTGCCTGGCCGTTTTCACCGACGCCGGACAATGTCGAGGCGCTCGTCGGAATCATTTCGATCGTAATCGCGATCGCCGGCGTGGTGCTGACCTTTGCTGCGGCGCGCAGCGCCGACCTTGCCGAGCCCTATGCCTATCTCGCCGCCGGGCTGGTCGGCTTTGCGAGCCCGTGGCTCGTCTACATGCGGTCCTATTATGCGGACCCCTCGATCGGCCTTTTCCTGATCCTTGCCTATCTCGCACTCCGCCGCGGCTGGATGGTGCTTGCCGCCGTTGGCGTCGCGGTGGCGATGGCGATGAAACCGGTCTTCGTGCTGTTCGGCGCGTTGTGGATCGCCGAGCGGTTCCTTGCCCGGGACCGGCGGGCGGCGATCGTGCTGGCGGCGACACTGGGTGGGCTCGGTCTGGCGCTGGTTGCCGTCAACATGGCCACGATCGGCCGGCCGCTCGCCTCGGGCGCATTGCCGCTGATGTGGGCGAAAGACCTTTCCTCGCTGTGGAACACCTTTTTCGACCTGAAATACGGGCTGATCCTCTTCGTTCCGTGGACCGCGATCGCGCTGGCCTGGGGCGTTGCGGCGCTTTTCCCGCAAAGCGGAGGAGGAGAGCCCGGCGCGGCCAGCGCTGCCGCCCGGCGCCAGATCGTCCTGCCGGTCGTCGGCTGCACAGCGGTCTTTGCCGCCCTCGCCTTCGGGCCGGGCTTTTGCTACGGCCCGCGCTACTATGTGCCGCTGTTCCCGCTTCTTGCCATCCTGGCGGCCGATTTCCTCGCCGCACATCCGGTACGCTGGCGCCAGGCGGCCATCGTGGTGCTCGGCATTGCCGGTCTTGTCATCGCCGTGTCCAGCGCGCCGCAATATCACCGGCTGCTGAGCGTGCCCTTCTATGCGAGCATCACGGACTCGATCTGGCCGGCCTCCTAGGCGGGCCCCCGATAGCCGGCCGAAGTTCCCGCGGTCGGCCGACTGGCCGGATGCGGCAGAATTCCACTAGAACCGGGCGGCCTGCCGGCTTAATCGTCGGGCCGACGACAAGAACCTTCCAGCAACCCTGCACCTGACGAAGTCGCGGTCGCCTGATTCCGTCTGAGGGTCGAGATTCGGACAGGGCTTGTGCGATGGCGATGCGGGGGGAGAGCGGGGCTCAGGGCGATCTGGTCGTGACATGGGCTGAGATGCCGCGGTCTCCGGGGCACGCCTTCTACGACAAGCTCCAGAAATTGCTGATCGAGGCGGGGTTCGACGCTTTCGTCGAGGAGGTTTGCAAGCCGTATTACGCGCCGCGCATGGGCGCGCCGTCGCTTCCGCCGGGCCGCTATTTCCGCATGCACATGGTCGGGTATTTCGAAGGCATCGACAGCGAACGCGGCATTGTTTGGCGTTGCTCGGATTCCTATTCGCTGCGGGATTTCCTGCGGCTGGCGAACCGGGACAAGGTTCCCGATCACTCGTGGTTGTCGAAGACGCGCTCGCGCCTGCCGCATGAGGCGCATGAGAAAGTGTTCGGCTGGGTTTTGAACCTTGTCGCTGAGCGCGGCCTGGTGAAGGGCGAGCGGATCGGCGTCGACGGTTCGACCATGGAAGCCAACGCTGCGCTGCGAACCATCGTGCGTCGCGACAGCGGCGAGACCTATCGCGCGATGCTGACGCGCATGGCGCAGGAGAGCGGCGTCGAAACGCCGACGATCGACGATCTCGTCCGGCTCGACCGCAAGCGCAAGGGCAAGAAGCTCTCGAACGAAGAGTGGACGAGCACGGCCGATCCCGACGCCAAGATCGCCAGAATGAAGGACGGCTCGACGCACCTGGCTTACAAGCCCGAGCACGCGGTCGACCTCGACACCGGCGTCATCGTGGCGGCCCCGATCCATCCGGCCGACGAGGGCGATACGACGACGCTCGATCCCACGCTGGAGGCGGCGGCGCGCAATCTCGCCGATATCGGCCTCGCGCCGACGCCCGAGGCCCCCTGCGAGTTGATCGCCGACAAAGGGTATCATTCACGAGAGGGGCTGAAGGACCTCGACGGCGGCGTCTGGAAGACGCGGATCGCCGAGCCGAAACCCTCGAAGGGTTATTTGCGTTGGCATGGCGATGAAACGGCGCGTGACGCCGTCTACGCCAACCGCGCGAGGTTGAAATCCGGCATTGGACGGAAGGCCATGCGCCGACGCGGAGAAATGGTCGAACGCAGCTTCGCCCATGTGCTCGATCGCGGCGGCATGCGCCGCGCGTGGTTGCGTGGGCGTGAGAACGTTCACAAGCGCTACCTGATCCACGTCGCGGGGTTCAATCTCGGCATTCTGATGCGCGCGCTGTTGGGGGGCGGAACTCCAAGAGAGGCCGCGAACACCAAAAACGCGCTTCTGTTCGTCATTCAGACCGATGTCGCGGTTGCAATCATCATCATCGCCGATGATCGACCGCAAAATGGCTTTCCTCGCCATCGTCGCCGCCCCAGAGGCAGATTGATCAAACTGCGACTTCAGACATCGGGATTGGCGAAGGCGGCGTCGGCGCGGAAATAGAGGCGCGAGACCTTGCTGCGATAGCGGGCCACGACCGGGTCGAGCACATCTTGCCAGCCGTCGGCGCTGTGAACGTTGCCCGGACGAAGCTCGCTGCGTTCCAGATCACCGAACTGGTTGAACACGAACAGCGGATGATAGCAGGTGCAGGCGAAGTGGCCGTTCCAGATGCTCATCTCCTGCTCGCCGTGGGTCGGGCTGACGCTTGAATCGATATCGAGCACGATGCCTCTCGGTGGACGGCGGCCGTGCACACGGTCGATCCATTGGCCGGAGAGATCGGCAAGTGCCGAGAGGTTCTTCGCCACCGTCAGCCAGCGCGTCTCGAAGCGCCCCATCTGGCTCGGCGATGCCGCCACGCCCGAAGCCGCCTTGCCACCGACGATCCAACGCATCGCCGGATCATGGCGCAGGCGGTCGGCGTCGTTGACATCCTCGTATCCAGCGAGCCGGGAACAGGACGTATTCCATGAAGATCACGATGATCGGCGCCGGCTATGTCGGACTGGTGAGCGGCGCCTGCTTCTCCGACTTCGGCCACGAGGTGATCGTGGTCGACAAGGACCAGAGCAAGCTCGACCGGCTGGCGCAGGGGATCATGCCGATCTACGAGCCGGGGCTGGCCGAACTGGTCAAGCGCAACGAGGCGGCGAACCGGCTGTCTTATGCCAGCGACCTGTCGCAAGCCATCGACGGGGCCGACGCGATCTTCATTGCCGTCGGCACGCCGACCCGGCGCGGCGACGGCTTCGCCGATCTGACCTTCGTCTTCGAGGCGGCCGACACCATCGCCGCGGCGGTGAAGCACCGCTGCGTGGTGGTGTGCAAGTCGACGGTGCCGGTCGGCACCAGCCGGGCGGTGCGCGAGCGCATCCACAAGGCAGGTGGGCAGACGCAGATCGAGGTCGCCTCGAATCCGGAGTTTCTGCGCGAGGGCTCGGCCATCGACGACTTCAAACGCCCGGACCGGGTGATCGTCGGGGTGGAGAGCGAGCACGCCCGCGAGGTGATGAAGGCGATCTACCGGCCGCTGTCGCTCAACCGAATCTCGATGCTGACCACGGGCCTGGAGACGGCGGAACTGATCAAGTACGCCAGCAACGCGTTCCTGGCGACCAAGATCACCTTCATCAACGAGATCGCCGACCTGTGCGAGCGGGTCGGCGCCGACGTCCAGGACGTGGCGCAGGGCATCGGGCTCGACCGGCGCATTGGGCCGAAGTTCCTGCATGCCGGCCCCGGCTATGGCGGTTCGTGCTTCCCCAAGGACACGCTGGCGCTGCTCGAGACGGCGAAGGCCGCCGGTGCGCCGCTCTCAATCGTGCAGGCGACGGTCGACGCCAACGACGCCCGCAAGCGGGCGATGGCGGAACGCATCATCGCCACGCTGGGCGGCAGCGTGAAGGGCAAGACGGTGGGCGTCCTCGGCGTCACCTTCAAGCCCAACACCGACGACATGCGCGATGCACCGGCGTTGACGATCATCCCGATGCTGCAGGAAGCCGGCGCCAAGGTGCGCGCCCACGATCCGGAGGGGATGGCGATCGCCCGCACGCAGCTTCCTGACGTCCTGTGGTGCGACGGTCCCTATCACGCGGCGGAAGGCTCGGACGCTCTGGTGATCCTCACCGAATGGGACGCCTACCGGGCGCTCGACCTCGACCGCATCAGGAGCCTGATGCGCGGCAACGCCGTCATCGACCTGCGCAACGTCTACCGGCCGGAGGAAGTCGAGGCGGTCGGCCTCACCTATCTCGGCATCGGTCGCGGCGCCGGGCAAGGCGGCGCCGGCAGCCGGGAAGCCGCGGCGGAGTAGGCGTGAGGCGCCTCCCAGACGACCGCCAGCGCATTGCGGTGGCCGGGGGGCGGATTTTCACGATACGATCGGCTGCCGCGCAGCGCCTGAAACCGAACGGGTCAATATGGAACGAGTTCAGTTTTGACCATCGTCTCCCACGCACAGAACTTCGAAGACGTGATCCTTTGGCGTGCCCTGAAGCACGTTGAACATGGCTTCTACATCGATGTCGGGGCGCAGGACCCGGTGTTCGATTCGGTGAGCCTTGCGTTTTACGAACAGGGCTGGCGCGGCGTCCATGTCGAACCCAGCGCAGACTACGCGGAGAAGCTGCGCCAGGCGCGTCCCGACGAAGACGTCATCAATGCCGCCGTCGGCAAGCAAGACGGGGAAATCCGGTTCTTCGAGATCACCGGCAGCGGACTGAGCACCGGCGACGAGGAAATCGCCAGAAAGTCCGCGGCCGAGGGGGCGCCGGTCAGGGAGGTCAGCGTCGCCTGCCGACGGTTCGCGTCGGTGCTCGATGACTACAGGGACCGCGACATCCACTGGCTGAAGATCGATGTCGAGGGGATGGAAGCCGCCGTCATCGAAGGCTGGCCGCCATCGCAGGTGCGGCCGTGGATCGTCGTTGTGGAAAGCACGCTGCCCAACTCCACCATTCCGAGCCATCAGGCGTGGGAGCCGCACCTTGTCGCCCTCGGCTATGAGTTCGCCTATTTCGATGGGTTGAACCGGTTCTACGTCAGTACGGAGCATCCGGAACTCCGCGAGCGCGTCGGCCCGGCGCCGAATTTCTTCGACGATTTCGTGCTGGCCAGGACTTCGAAATTCAGTGCCGCGCTGGTGTGGGAAATCGAAGCCGAGCAAATACGCGGGGCAGCCGAACGCGAGGCCCGGATCTGGACCGAGGATCGTCTCACGGCGGAGCATGCGGCACGAACGCGGGCCGAGGCACACCTGGCGGAGACCGAGACGCGGCTCACGCAACAGCTCATTGCCGAGCAGTTCTACAGGAAAGCGGCGGAGGATCAGGTCGCCGCGATGCTCGCCTCGTCGTCATGGCGCTTGACGGCGCCATTGCGCTCCAGCGGCCGTGCTCTGCGCTGGCTGGTGCGCGGGGGACGGGCGTGGGTGACATTCAAGCCGGGCTCTCGCCCGCGACGGGTCGCGCGCCACGCGGCCATCGCTTCGGCGCGCTATGTCCTGGCTAGGCCGGCCCTGGCGCGGCTGACAAAGAGCGTGCTGCGTCTCTCCCCGGCGTGGCCAGGCGCGTCCAGCTGATGCTCGCCGTGCCTTCGACGACAGTCCCCGTCCTGCCGGACAACGCTGCGAACGCCTCTGCTCTGTCGCCGCGCGCGCGCCGGATCTATCTCGACCTGAAGACTGCCGTCACAAGGCAGTAGCGGGAGCGACCATGCGAATTGTGATCGATTTGCAGGGCGCGCAGACGGGCAGCGCCAAGCGCGGAATTGGCCGCTACTCCCTGGAGCTCACCAAAGGAATGCTGCGCCACAAGGGCGAGCATGAAATCATCATCGCGCTGAGCGGGCTTTTTCCCGATTCCATCGCGCCGGTTCGGCGGGCGCTGGATGGCCTGATCGCGGACGACAGGATCGTCATCTGGCAGGCGGCGGCCTCAGCGGTATTCGGCGACGGAACGGACATCTGGCGCCGGCGCGCCGGCGAGCTTGCGCGCGAGGCGTTTCTGCTGGGCCTCGAGCCCGATGTCCTGCTGGTCACCAGCCTGATCGAAGGCTTCAACGAAGACGCCATCACCAGCGTCGCGACGTTTCCCTTTTCGCCGCCCACCGCGCTCATTCTTTATGATCTCATTCCGCTTCTCTACCCGAAGATCTACACCGATTTCGAGCCGGTCCGGAACTGGTACAACGAGAAGGTCGAGCACCTTAAGCGTGGCGACCTGTGGCTGTCGATTTCGGGCTCTGCCGGCGCTGAAGGCGTCGCGCTGCTGAACCTCGACTCCTCACGCGTCTTCAACATTTCGACGGCGGCGAGCGACGCCTTCGTACCGGTGAAATATTCCTCAGCCGAGGCGGAGGCGCTGTGCCGCTCCCTCGGCATATCGCGGCCCTTCATCCTGACCACGGGCGGAGGAGAGCCGCGAAAGAACCTCGACAAGCTGCTTCAGGCGTTCGCCGGACTTGGAGAGCGTCTCGACAAGGACTCGCAGATCCAATTGGTGGTCTATGGCTGCACCAAGCCGACCGATCGCCTTCTGCTGGAAGGATGGCGAGCCAAATCGTCGATCAAGAAGGATCGCGTCGTCATACTGGACCACATCGGCGACGACGACCTGATCGCCCTCTACAATCTGTGCGAACTGTTCGTCTTTCCCTCGTGGCACGAAGGGTTCGGCCTGCCCGCGCTGGAGGCGATGCAATGCGGGGCGCCGACGATCGCCGCCAGGACGAGCAGTCTGCCGGAGGTGATTGGCCGGGAGGATGCCCTTTTCGACCCGCACAACGTGACGGAGATGCGGGAGAAGATCGCCAAGGTCCTGAACGACCCGGCGCTGAGAGCGGCGCTGGCCGAACACGGCCTGAGGCAGGCACGCGAGTTTTCATGGGATGCCACGGCAAAACGGGCGATGCCCGCGATCGAGAGCCTCGCCAGCACGCGTCCGCGGGTTTCCGTTCCACAACAGAAACTGTACCGCACCCTCATCGCGGCGATCGGCACCATCCCGCAAGACAAGGGGGCGCCTTCCGAAGGCGACCTCGCCGCCATCGCCATGGCAATCGCCCACAATGAAGCCGCTGCGGCGCCCTTCCGGCGTCCGGCGACGTTGCCACAACAGCTCGTGTGGCGGCTGGAGGGGCCGTTCGACAGCAGCTACAGCCTGGCGCTGCTGAACCGGGAGACGGCGCGGGCGCTCCATGCATTGGGCCATCGCGTGGCGCTCCATTCGACCGAGGGGCCGGGCGATTTCCCACCGAACGAGGCCTATCTGCGGGCCAACCCGGATCTCGCCGCCTTTCATGCCGAGGCACGGACGATCAGCCAGGAGGCGGCGGATGTCGTCAGCCGCAACCTCTACCCGCCGCGCGTCCACGACATGGACGGCAAGCTCAACCTGCTGCACCACTACGCCTGGGAAGAGTCGGGCTTTCCGCGCGACTGGGCGGACGATTTCAGTGCCTGCCTCAACGGCGTGACCTGCCTGTCGTCGCATGTCGAAAAGATCCTGATCGATCACGGCGTCTCATGCGGCCTCGCGGTTTCGGGATGCGGCGTCGACCACTGGGAGCGCATCGAACGAGACCCCGATTTCCGGCTGGCGACGACCCGCTCCTTCCGGTTTCTCCACGTCTCCTCGTGCTTTCCCCGCAAGGGCGCCGATCTGCTGCTCGAGGCCTATGGACGCTCCTTCTCCAGCGCAGACGACGTGCTGCTGGCGATCAAGACGTTCCCGAATCCGCACAACGAGATCCACAAGTGGCTGGCGGAGGCGAAAGCCGGGAAGCCGGACTTCCCCGATGTCCTGATCATCGAAGACAATCTCACCGACGCCCAGCTGAAGGCGCTTTACGAGCAGTGCCAGGTGCTGGTCGCGCCGAGCAAGGCGGAGGGATACGGCCTGCCGATGGCCGAGGCGATCCTCTCCGGCCTGGCGGTCATCACCACTGCATGGGGCGGCCAGCGCGACTTCTGCAGCGAAGAAACGGCATGGCTGGTCGACTATGAATTCGAGCCGGCCGTTTCGCACTTCGCCCTGTACGGCTCCGCCTGGGCCCGTCCGTTCGTGGAGCCTCTCGCCGCGACCATGAAGGCGGTCCACGAGACGCCCCCGGCGGAGCGGCAGATGCGGATCGCACGCGGCCGTCAACGCCTGCTGGAGACCTCGCGCTGGACGCATGTCGCCGACAGGCTGGTGACGGCCGCGCGGACATTCGCCGCCGAGGGCGCAACGCCGCGCCCGAAGGTCGCCTGGGTGTCGACATGGAACACCCGGTGCGGCATCGCCAGCTATTCGGCGCATCTCCTGCGCAACATGTCGTCCGACATCACCATCCTCGCTCCGACAAATCAGGAGCTGACGCAGGTCGACGGGGAGAACGTCATCCGCTGCTGGCGCAGCAATGCCGGCGACGATCTCGACGGCCTCGCAGAGGTCATCCGCGACAAGGATTTCGATACGGTCGTCGTTCAGTTCAACAATTCGTTCTACGAGTTCGACGCGTTTGGCGCGTTCCTGAACAAGTTGCACGAGCAGCGGCGGACGGTGGTCGTCACGTTGCATGCGACGGCCGACCCGGAAGGCGACCCGGAATGGGCCAAACGCAAGCGGCTGGCCCTGCTGCGCGATCCGCTGTCGCGGTGCGCCCGAATCCTGGTGCATGCGGTTCCGGATCTCAACCGCCTGAAGGCGCTCGGCCTGGTCGACAACGTGGCCCTGTTCCCGCATGGCATCCTGGATATTCCGGCCGTCGAAGACAGCAGGCCGGCCAAGGATCGAAGCTTCGTCATCGGCTCCTACGGCTTCTTCCTGCCGCACAAAGGGCTCCTCGAGCTCATCGAGGCGGTCGCCCTGTTGCGGCAGCGGGGCGGTGTACCGGTCAAGCTGCACATGGCCAACGCCGAATACCCGGTCAACCTGTCGACGGCGCTGATCAGCGACGCCCGGCGGCTGGTCGCGGAGAGGGGACTGAAAGATTACGTGACGATCGACGCGGCTTTCCGCACGGACGATCAGAGCTTGGCGATCCTGAGGCGTACGGATCTTCTCGCTTTTCCGTATCAGCAGACGGCTGAATCGGCGAGCGGCGCCGTGCGTTACGGTCTTGCGGTGGGAAAGCCGGTCGCCGTCACGCCGCTCCCCATTTTCCACGACCTCGGCGCGGCGGTCTTTCATCTGCCCGGCTGCAGCCCGGCCGAGATTGCCGACGGCATCGCGCACATACGAGAGGAAATGCTTGCCGGCTCGGCGGACTACGACAAGGTGATGCAGGAAGCCGAACGCTGGCGCGAGGCTCACCGCTATTCGCGCCTCGGCCCGCGCCTTGACGGAATCCTGACGGCGCTGGCCCGAAAACACAGGCGCGCCCGCTAAGGACAGTGGCGGATTCGGTGGAGCTGTCGCGCTACTGCGCGAGAAGATCGATGTGATCTTCTCCGATTTCGCGAAAGACGGCCATGACGGCATCGATGTCGCCGCCGCAGTCGGTGACATGGCCGTCCTTGTGCAGGACCGACAGCTTGTATCCGCGCTCGACGAAGGACTGCAGGTATTCGTGCCCGCTCATCGCGGACAGGTTGGGCATCACTTCCGGGCTGAATTCGCTGACGATGACGGGATGGTCACGCTCGATGATGCTGCTCAGTCCGGCAAGCGCGGCCCCTTCGGCGCCTTCCACGTCGACCTTGATGAAATCGACGCGATCGTTCTTGCGGTCGCCCAAGACGGTTTCAAGGCCAACCACCGGCACCATCGTTGCGCCCAGCGGCGCCGCATAATTCCCGGGCAATTGCGTGGTCGTGCCATTGCTGCCGTCCGTCCTGAGCGCCAGCATTCCGGCTTCGCGACCCGCGGCAACCGGCAGGATTTTGATCTGTGCGAACCCGTTGAGGCGGCGACTGGCTTCCATCAGCTTGACGTTCATCGGATTTGGTTCGACGGCAAGGACACTGCCGGACGGACCGACCAGGGCGGCGGCGGTCAACGTCAGGAAACCGACATTTGCTCCGATGTCGATGACCGACATGCCGGGCCGAAGGATCCGCTTGAACGCGGCTACCGTGTGGGGCTCGTAGGCCTTCGCCTTGATCGAGGCGCAGATCGTCGGCTCGTCAGGCCAGACCAGGATGTCGAAGCCGTCTTCGGTCACGACTTCGACGGTGTTTTCGTATTGCTTGGTCAACAATCCGCGCAGATCGAATTCTTCGCTGGTGAGAAAGGTTGTCACGACGGCGCGGAGGTCCGCGCCCACCCGGCTCAGATGCGCACGACGCTCGTCCGGACTCGGCTGACGCCCGAGAAGCAGGCGAAAGCAGGCCATTATGTCCGCCTCTGTCGCATAGGGACTCGACGGATCCGGTTCCGTAGTCGAGGCATCCGGTGCCGGCTTCGAGGTATCGCGTTCCGGCGCAGGTTGCTCCCGCTCAGTTACTTGCTTTCTGCGAAACATAAACGTGGCTTTTACTTGCTGCACCTTGAATAGATGAACGAACGGCTCATCGCCCGCTCCGCGGCTTGTGCATGGAGGCGAGAACACAGAAATCTATCAGCCGGCACCAACCCCTCCTAGTGGTTTTTCCCGCGATCCCGCGACCGGCGGCATTCACAACCCGAAAGCGGCCACGGACTCACGCGGTCGGGATGAGCGACGGTCGCCCGGCGCTGCGCGGCTGCCCTACTTCTTCCGGAAGAAAAGGATGAACGACGTCCACTGGAGGTGTCCGTTGTTCAGGATGACGTGGCGCCGCCGCCGATGGATGCCGTCGCCGGCGAAGCAGATCTGATCCACCAGATATTCGTGGGGCGGCAACTCCCACGACATCCCGTCGACCAGCTCCATGTCGGGCGTCGCCGCGATGAGGTACTCCTCGATCTCGCTCCTGGTGAAGAACTCGGGATGCGTCAGCTCGGGCAGCAGGATGTATTCGGTGGCGACGCAGACGATGCCGCCGCTGCGCGTGACGCGCGCCATTTCCCGTATCGCCTGGCGCGATGCGTCGTGGCCGCCGAAATGCTCGATCGACGAGAGCGACCAGCACAGGTCGAAGCTCTGGTCGGCATAGGGAAGGTTCGTACCGTCGGCGATCTGGAAGTGGATGCGGTCCTTGCGGTAAGGCCGCGGGCAATACTTCGCTGCGTCGTTGACGATATCCGCCGGGGCTTCAGCGCCGTTGCTGGTGCTCCACGTCGCATCGCCGTAAAGATCGGTCGCCGTCACTTCCTTCACCTGCTCGGCGAGCCAGAAGATGACCGGCTCACGGCCGGCACCGACGCCCAGCGCCTGCGCCTCCGGCGTTACCGCGCCAAGCCTGGAGAGCCCGTAGATGCACTGGGTCCACTCCCAACCCTTGCGGTAGATCTCGCCGCTGGTATGCCGGAAGACATGCTTGTCGATGGAGTAGCCCTCGAGATCGTGATGGAACCGCATCCATTCGGGATCGTCGTAGCGGGCCACGTTGATGACTTCTGACAAGGGCATCACAGATCTCCTACGAAATTTCTCGACAGGGCGGCAGCGGTCGACGCGCCAACCGATAAAGCATTCAAATCGTCCCGGAACGACCGTATCGGCGCATATCCGCCGCCACCATTTCCTCGACGAGCTGTTTCAGACTGATTTCCGGCTGCCATCCGAGCACGGTTCTCGCCTTGGTGGCATCGCCCAGCAGCGCATCTACCTCCGCAGCGCGATAGAACTCCGAACTGACTTCGACGAGGACCCTCCCGGATACCCTGTCTTTGCCTGTTTCATTCAGTTCGCTTCCCTCGAATTCGATGTCCCATCCGAGTTCCGCCGCCGCGAGCCTCAGGAACTCACGGATGCTCGTCGTCACCCCCGACGCCAGGACGTAGTCGTCCGCCTTGGGTTGGTCGGTCATGAGCCACATGCCGCGGACATAGTCCTTGGCGTGCCCCCAATCGCGCTGAGCATTGAGGTTTCCGAGTCTCAGGATCTCGTCGGACCCATGGTGCATTCGCGCGAAGGTGGACGTGATCTTCCGCGTGACGAAATCCTCACCGCGCAGCGGGCTTTCATGATTGAAAAGTATCCCCGACGATGCATGGATGCCGTAAGCCTCGCGATAGTTTCGGGTGATGTAGTGACCGAATGTCTTGGCCACGCCATAGGGCGATCGCGGATGAAGCGTCGTGTTCTCGGTCTGGGGTATCTCATGGACCAGGCCGAACATTTCCGACGTCGACGCCTGATAGAACTTGATCTGAGGATTGACCCTGCGAATGCCTTCGAGGATGCGTAGCACGCCGAGCGCATCGACATTGGCGGTAAACAGCGGTTCCTTGAAGGACACGCCAACGAAGCTTTGGGCGGCCAGATTGAAGATGCGATCCGGGCGCAGCTGCTCGATGACATTCATGACGTTGCTGTCTTCCAGAAGCTCCAGATCGACGAATTCGACGTCCTTGTGGATGCCGAGCTCCTTCAACCTCCACAGATTGGGAGTGGAACTGCGCCGGATGCCGCCAACAACCCGATGACCCTTCTCAAGAATTGACTTAGATAAATACGCTCCATCCTGGCCAAGAATGCCAGTAATGAAGATGGTCTCTTTCGTCATTGCTAATTCTTCCTCCGCGTGGGTCTAGCGCCTGACGATGGCGCCTTCCGGGATTTGGCAACAAGATCCACTCATTCCACACGGCGATCGGGATTGCTTTCCGTCATACCGATCGGATAGACGCGCCTTCCTTGCAGTCCGGCGAACGCAAGACAGGCCGGATAGGCGCAAGGCGCCGCTCTTGGCGCACCCGTCGCCGGGACTCCATGCCGCTCCGGCGCGCGGTCCGTGCCGCCTCTCCTGCGATCGCGCCTATTATACAGGTCGCGGCACACATTCAATCGGCGTTCGGATTCCGCCGTCCGCAATCGGCCGATGCCGCCGTCCGGGCGGGGTGATTACGCGTTCGGGGCGCCATCGCTTCTCTGCCCGACAAGCTCATCGAACAGCCCGAGCATTTGCCTGGCTGCCGTTCGCCAACTGAACCGCGCCGCGTTGTCGATCGCCTTTGCGGCCAGCCGTGTCCTCAGGGCGTCATCGACGATCATCTGCTCGAGCCCGTGCCTGATGGACTGCAGGTCGAGCGGGTCAACCAGAAACGCGGCCTCGCCGCCGGCTTCGGGCAGCGCCGAGGCGTTGCCGATCAGCGCGGGAACGCCGTGACTGTTGGCCTCCAGTACGGGAAGCCCGAAGCCTTCATAGAGCGAGGGCATGACCAGGAAGCGGCTGTTGGCGTAAAGCTCCGCCAGGGTCTGGTCGGTGACGTAATCGAGGATGCGGACGTCGTTCTCCAGGTTGTGCGCGGCAATGCGCTGCTTGATCGCTTCTTTGCCCTGTCGCCAGCCGGGTCCGCCGGCGATGACCAGCATGCATCGCGATCTCACCTCCGCTGCAAGCAGGGCATAGGCTTCCAGAAGGCGCGGCAGGTTCTTGCGCGGTTCGAGCGTGCCGACGAACAGCGCGTAGGGGCGGTCGATGCCATGCTCCGGAAGATGGCTGGCCGCGTCGATCCTACCGGCCTTCAACTGCGTGCTGCCGGGATAGATCGTCACGATCTTCTTGCCGAGCGCATCGAAGCGCTCGCCAAGCGCCTTTGCCGTTGCGTGGGAAACCGCGACCACGGCGTCCGCACGCACTAACGAGGGATACATCAGCACGCGCTCGCCGAGATAGGTTCTCAGATGCATCGTCTCCGGCGCGTGGACCCAGACCAGGTCATGGATCGTCACCACGCCGATGGTTCGCCGTCTGAGCGCAACCGGCAATCTGTGACTGGGGCCCCACAGTACATCCACCCGGTGACTGGCGAGGCGCGCCGGGAGCACCGTCTGCAGCCAGACCATGCGCGGCAACAGCCCATTCGAGCAATCGACGTCCACGCCCGGAGGAATCTCGATGCCGCGGGGGCCCGGTACGTATACCCGCAGCGGACAGCCTTCGGCGGACAGCGCGGCGCACATCTGGTAAGTGTAGCGTCCGATCCCGGTCAGTGGGGCCCTGAGGCTTCGCCCGTCTACAGCGACTTTCATCCTCGCCCCTGCACAAACCGGATCGCATCGGCAGCGAGGCCGGTGCGGCCCGATGACCGATCAGTCGAACGTCACGCCAGCCACATGGGCCTTGTAGAATTCGTAGGCCTCGGCAAGGCCCTCCTTCAGCGGCGTCTTGGCGGTCCAGCCCCAGGCCCTGGCGCGGCTGACATCCATCAGCTTGTGCTTCATGCCGACCGGCTTCGACAGGTCGTGGACGAAGATGGCCGGTGAAGCCGATGACGTCCGCCGCGGCCTCGTAATAGTCGTTGATGGTGTGGTCGACGCCCGCCCCGATGTTGAGCAGCGGCGGCAGGCTGTCGAAGCGGTCTATTGCCGCGAGGATCGCGTCGGCGAGGTCGCCGGCATAGAGGAACTCGCGCCGCGCGGTGCCGTCCCCCCAGATGTCGACCGTGTCGCGCCCCTCGACCTTGGCATGATGTAGCTTGTGGATGACCGCCGGGGCGAGATGCGACCGCTTCGGGTCGAAGCTGTCGTAGCGGCCGTAGAGATTGCAGGGGATCAGCGTCTTGTACTGGAAGTTGGGCGTCTCGGTGCTGATATAGGCGCACAGCCGCTGGACCGCGCTCTTGGCGATGGCATAGGCCTCGTTGGTCGGCTCCAGCGGACCGGCGAGCACATCCTCCTCGCTGAGCAGATGCGGGCTGTCTTTGGGATACATGCAGGACGAGCCGAGATTGATCAGCCGCGTCACGCCGGCCTCGCGGGCACCGAGCACGACATTGCGCCCCATGTCCCAGTTGTCGGTGAGGAAGCGCACCGGCTCGCGCATGTTGGCCTCGATGCCGCCGACATGGCCGGCGGCATTGATGACGACGGACGGCTTGACCCGGCGCAGATAGGCCAGCACCGCCTCGCGATCGAGCAGCTCCAGCTCGCTGTGGCGCGGCGCCACCACCTCAAGGCCGCGGGCCTCGGCCAGGTCGCACACATTGTGCCCGACCATGCCGGTGCCGCCGGTGACGAAGATCGGTGCCGGCATGCCGTCAGCCTCCTTGCAGATCCGGGCGGTAGATCTTGAGGCCGCCCCCGGGGGTTTGCTTCTCGCGGCGGGCGAGCACCAGATCGGCGCGGGCCATCTCGGCGACCAGATCGGCGAAGCTGACCTTCGGCGTCCAGCCAAGGTCCTGGCGGGCGCGGGCGGCGTCGCCGAGCAGCGTCTCCACCTCGGCCGGGCGGAAATAGACCGGGTCGACCCGCACGATCACATCGCCGACCTGAAGCGGGCTTCCCTCGACCGGCTTGTCGAGGCTGGCGACCGTGCCGATCTCGTCGACCCCCTCCCCCGACCATGCGATGCCGATGCCGAGACTCCTGGCGGCCAGCTCGACGAATTCGCGCACGCTGTGCTGCTCGCCGGTGGCGATCACGTAGTCATGCGGCGCTTCCTGCTGGAGCATCAGCCACTGCGCCTCGACATAGTCGCGGCTGTGGCCCCAGTCGCGTTTGGCGTTGAGGTTGCCGAGGAAGACGCAAGGCTGCGAGCCCAGCGAAATATGGGCGAGCGCCCGGGTGATCTTGCGGGTGACGAAGGTCTCGCCGCGGATCGGGCTCTCGTGATTGAACAGGATGCCGCAGCAGGCAAAGAAGTCGTACGCCTCGCGGTAGTTGACCGTGATCCAGTGGGCATAGAGCTTGGCGACGCCATAGGGCGAGCGCGGGTGGAAGGGCGTCGTCTCGGACTGCGGGGTCTCGATCACCTTGCCGTAAAGCTCCGAGGTCGAGGCCTGGTAGAAGCGGGTCTTCTCGCCGAGGCCCAGGATACGGATCGCCTCAAGCAGGCGCAGCGTGCCGATGCCGTCGGCGTTGGCCGTGTATTCCGGCTCCTCGAAGGACACCTGAACGTGGCTCTGGGCGGCGAGGTTGTAGACCTCGTCGGGCTGAACTTCCTCGACGACGCGCAGCAGGCTGCTGGAATCGGTCATGTCGCCGTGATGGAGATAGAACGGCAGGCCGCCCTCGTGCTTCTCGTGGAAGAGGTGATCGACGCGGTCGGTGTTGAACAGCGACGTGCGCCGCTTGATGCCGTGAACCTGATACCCCTTAGCGAGCAGGAACTCGGCCAGATAGGCGCCGTCCTGGCCGGTAACGCCGGTGATCAGTGCCGTCTTTGCCATGATATCTCCGGAATTCACCACTTTGCATGCCGCTGTACGCCCGGTGTGTTAGCAGAGAGTGGTTGAATTTTGCTATCTTCTTTGGCGGTTAACGGTCCGGTTGCAGCCACGCCGTCGGCAAGCTAGTCGTACGCCGGATTTCGTGACGCGCGCGCCGCGCCGGGAGCTTCGGCATGCCAGCCGCGGGATTTGCGGGCCGCGGACACGGTGACCGGGGCCCATGCCCGGGCTTCGCTGCGAGGAAGCGGCCTTCGAAAGGTACGCCTTGAAAGTCCTGACCCTCTTCAAGACCTATCTTCCGGACAGCTTCACGGGCATCGAGCGGGTCGTCTGGCAGATTGCCGAAAGCACATATCCGCTCGGGGTGGAAACCCACGTCTTCACCCTCAGCGCCCACCCCAGGGGTGCTCCCTTCGCCGAGGGCCATCACACGGTCCATCAGGCCAAGCTCGATCTCTATGTCGCCTCCAGCAGCCTGTCGATTTCGGCATTCGGCATGTTCCGCGCGCTGGCGCGCGAGGCGGACCTCATCCACTACCAGTTTCCCTGGCCGATGGCCGACGCGCTGCATTTCTATGCGCGGCACGGCAAGCCGACGGTGCTGACCTATCAGTCCGACATCGTGCGCCAGAAGGCGCTGCTGCAGATCTACCGGCCGTTGATGATGCGGTTCCTGCGTTCGGTAGACGCCATCGTCGCCACCTCGCCGAACTACCTCGCGTCGAGTCCGGTCCTGGCCCAGTTCAGGGACAAGACATCGGTGATTCCGATCGGCCTCGACGCCGCCCCGCCCGTGGCACCCGAACGCGTGCGGGAGTGGCGCAAGCATCTTGGCCCGCGCTACTTTCTGTTCCTCGGCGTGCTGCGCTACTACAAGGGGCTTCCGGACCTTCTCGAAGCAGCGCGACAGACCGGCCTGCCGGTGGTGATCGCCGGCGACGGTCCCCTGCGCGACGAAGTCGCTTCCGCCCGCCCCCCCAGCGTGACCAGCCTTGGCGCGGTCAGCGAGCAGGATAAGCTTGCCCTTATCGAGGCCTGCAGCGCTTTCGTGTTTCCCTCGCCGCTGAGGACCGAGGCGTTCGGCATCGCGCTCGCCGAGGCGGCGCGCGCCGGCAAGCCCATGATCTCGTGCGAGATCGGCACCGGGACGAGCTACATCAACGCCGACGGCGAAACCGGCTTCGTCGTGCCGCCGAACGATGCCGAAGCGCTTGCGACGGCCATGCGCCGGCTGTGGGCCGACGAAGACTTGCGGGTGCGCATGGGCAAGGCGGCGGCGGCGCGGTTCGAGACCCATTTCCGCGCCGAGGACATGGCACGGGCCTATGCCGATCTCTACGCCAGGCTCATCGACCGACACACCCCGCCGGCCAGGCGGTAGGCCATGCTCCACGGCCGCGCCCGGGCGCCGAGAGCGCGCTTCTCATGTTTGTCATCGCCGCCGCCGGGGGTAGTTTCGCCTGCCGGTCGTTTGGTGGCGGCGCGGCCTCGGCGAACCGGCAGCGAGAGGCGACCATTGCCGGCCGTCTCCCGGATCACTATCGATCGGCATCGTAGCGACTGAACGAACGGCTGGACCAAATGGAACGCATTCTTGTGGCGCTGTGGGCCTACCGCGGTTTCATCCTCGGCAGCGTCAGGCGCGAATTTCAGGCCAAATACCTAAATTCCCTGCTGGGCGTTGCCTGGGCGGTGATCAATCCTCTGGCCCAGATCGTGATCTTCACCGTCATCTTCGCCAATGTCATGCGCGCCAAGCTGCCCGGGGTCGACAGCACCTACGGCTACAGCATCCATCTGTGCGCCGGCCTGCTCACCTGGAACCTGTTCGCGGAAATCGCCGGGCGCGGCCAGACGGTCTTCATCGAAAATGCCAACCTGTTGAAAAAGATCAGCTTCCCGCGGCTGTCCCTGCCCGTCATCGTCGTCATCAACGCGTTGCTCAACTTCGCCATCGTGTTCGGGCTGTTCACCGTGTTCCTGCTGGTCAGCGGCAATTTCCCGGGCCTACCGTTCATCGCCCTGTTGCCGCTGCTGCTGATTGAAACGGCTTTTGCCATCGGCGTCGGCATTACGCTGGGTGTGCTCAACGTGTTCTTCCGCGACATCGGCCAGGCCTTCGGCGTGGTCCTGCAGTTCTGGTTCTGGCTGACGCCGATCGTCTATGCGAAGGACATCCTGCCGGCCAAGATCCAGTTCGCCCTGAGTTTCAATCCGATGGCCGGTCTGATCGCGGGCTTTCAGGACATCATGGTCAAGGGCGAATGGCCGGATTGGCGGTCGCTGTGGCTGGTGACGCTGCTCGCCGTGCTGTTGTGCCTCTGGGGCTTCAGGCTGTTCCGCAGAAACTCGGGCGACATGGTGGACGAACTGTGATGAGTGCGGTTGTCGTCAGTCATCTCGGCAAGGCCTACCGGCAATATTCCGGTCGCTGGGCCAGGCTCGCCGAATGGGTGCTGCCCGGCAGCAAGCCCCGCCACCGGCTCAACTGGGTGCTGCAGGACGTCAGCTTCGACGTGGAGCCGGGCGAGGCGATCGGCATCGTCGGCATCAACGGCGCCGGCAAGAGCACGCTTCTGAAACTGATCGTCGGCACCACGCAGCCGACCACCGGCAGCGTCGAAGTGC
Source organism: uncultured Alphaproteobacteria bacterium (assembly GCA_963732845.1). Classification (GTDB taxonomy): domain Bacteria; phylum Pseudomonadota; class Alphaproteobacteria; order Rhizobiales; family Kaistiaceae; genus CAVSRC01. The sequence goes on from CAVTBE010000018.1 coordinate 213,986, forward strand.
AAGGCAACGTGGCGGCCCTGCTGGAGCTCGGCATGGGCTTCCATCCCGATTTTACCGGCCGGCAGAATGTCTGGATGGCCGGCCAGCTGCTCGGTTTCAGCATCGAGGAAATCGGGCGCCTGATGCCCGAGATCGAAGCCTTTGCCGAGATCGGCGCGTATATCGACCAGCCGGTGCGCGTCTATTCGAGCGGCATGCAGATGCGTCTGGCCTTTGCCGTCGCTTCAGCGCGAAGGCCAGACGTGCTGATCGTCGACGAGGCGCTGTCGGTCGGCGACGCTTATTTCCAGCACAAGAGCTTTCAGCGCATTCGCGAGTTCCGCGCGCTGGGCACGACGCTGCTTATCGTTTCGCACGACCGGCAGGCGATCCAGACCATTTGCGATCGCGCAATCCTGTTGAACGCCGGCGCGGTCGAGATGATCGGCGAACCGGAAGTCGTTCTCGACCATTACACGGCCATGCTGGCTGTTCGGCAGAAAGGCAACCGTATTGTCCATCGCCGGGACCACAGGAGCGCCAAGACGGCGACCGTTTCCGGTACCGGCGAAGCGCGTGTCGTCCGCTTTGCCATGTACGACAGCGCCGGCGACGAGAGCGACTCCTTCGAGGTGGGCGAAACGGTGACGCTGGAAGCGCATGTCGAAGTCACCGCGCCGATCCCGCGACTGGTCCTTGGCTTCATGATCAAGGACAGGCTCGGCAACCCGGTCTACGGGACAAACACCTACTACACCCAGAACGTGCTCCACGACGTCAAGCCGGGCGACAAGTTCTCCTATCGCTTCAAGTTTGCCCTGAACATCGGCGTCGGCAACTTCGCCATCTCGACGGCGCTGGTCAGCTCGGACACGCATCATGAGAACAACTACGACACCAACGAGATCGCGCTGGTGATCGAGACCGTCAATTCGCATCACGTCCTGTTCATCGGCACCGCCTGGCTCGATGCCGAGGTTTCGGTGGCAAGCATATGATTCAGTCGGATCTGAAGTTCGGCACCAGCGGCGTGCGTGGCCGGGTCACGGATCTTTGCGGTCCGCCGGCATTCACCTACACGCTGGCCTTCGCCCGCATGCTCCTCGCGCGCGGCGAAGTCACGGCGGGCGACACGGTGTTCCTCGGCCAGGACCTGCGCCCGAGCAGTCCGGAAATCGCCCGGATATGCGCCGCGGCAATCGAGGCGGCTGGCCTGACGCCGCGCGATTGCGGTGCGTTGCCGACACCGGCGCTTGCCGCCCACGCCATGGCGAAGAAACGACCGGCGATCATGGTGACCGGCAGCCACATCCCCGACGACCGCAACGGGCTGAAGTTCTATCGGGCCGGCGGCGAGATCGACAAGGCGGACGAGGCGGAGATATCGCGCCTGCAGAGCACATTGGCGACGGCAGGTGCGCACAGCCTGGCGCCGCGCCGGCCGGTCGCGACGGATGCGGATGCGCTTCGCGCCTATCGCGCCGTCTTTGCGGGATTCTTCGGAGCCGAGGCGCTCGCAGGACTGACGGTCGGGGTCTACCAGCACTCCTCCGTCGCCCGCGACCTCCTCATGGACCTGCTGCAGGCGCTTGGCGCCAAGGCCGTCGCCCTCGGGCGGTCGGAGACCTTCGTGCCCGTCGACACAGAGGCGCTGCGGCCCGAGGACGTGGCGCTGGCGCGCGCGTGGGCGGCGGACGGCGCATTCGACGCGATCGTCTCCACCGACGGCGATGCCGATCGCCCGCTGGTCGCAGACGAGACGGGCGTGTTCCTGCGCGGCGATCTCCTCGGCACGATGACCGCCCGTACCCTCGGGGCGACGACGGTGGTCACGCCGGTCACCTCCAACTCGGCGCTGGAGAGCCACGGCGGATTCGACTCGGTCGTGCGCACGCGGGTCGGCTCGCCCTATGTGATCGCCGGGATGGTGCAGGCGGGTGACACGCAGGTGGCCGGCTTCGAAGCGAATGGCGGCTTCCTGCTCGGCTGGACGGTGACGCGCGGCGCACGCTCGCTGCCGGCCCTGCTGACGCGCGATGCGGTCCTGCCGATTCTCGCCGCGCTGGCCAGCATGCGCGCGGCCGGCACGCCGCTGTCCGAACTGGCGGCGGGCTATGCCTTCAAGGCGGTTGCCAGCGACCGGCTGAAGGACGTCGCGCAGAGCCACAGCGCTGCGCTGCTCACACGGCTTGCCGAGGACGAGGCCTTTGCCCAAGCACTGTTCGGCGAACTCGGCGGCGTCGCCGGCGTGAACCGCAGCGACGGCCTGCGCTTCACGCTCGGCAATGGCGAGACCGTGCACTTCCGCGCATCCGGCAATGCACCGGAGCTGCGCTGCTATGTCGAGGCCGACGACGCCGAAAGGGCGGCGGCACGGCTCGCCTGGGGCCTGGCGGCGCTGCGGCAGCGACTGGACGCGCCGACCGACGGATAGGCCTCAGCCGAGGCTTGCGCCGAAGACGAGGGCGACCGCCAGGCCGATGGCGCCGACCACGATGCGCCACCAGCCGAACAGCGCGAAACCGTGGCGCGAGACGAAGCCGAGGAAGCCGCGCACGACGATCAAGGCCGACAGGAAGGCGACGACGAAGCCCAGAGAGATGATCAGCCCGGCGCTGAGGTCGATCGTGTTGATGTTCTTGTAGAGATCGTAGGCGAAGGCGCCGGCCATGGTCGGCATGGCCAGGAAAAAGGAATATTCGGCCGCCGAGCGCTTGTCGGTGCCGAGCAGCAGAGCGCCGACGATGGTGGCGCCGGAGCGCGACACGCCGGGGATCAGCGCCAGACACTGGAACAGGCCGATGGCGAGGCAGAGGCCGAGCGGATAGTCCGCGATGTCCGAATAGCGGGGTTTCAGCGGCATGCGGTCGATGATGAGAAGAATGACGCCGCCGATGAGGAGCGCCAGCGAGATCAGGACCAGCGAGTGGAAGAAGACGCCGGTGATGATGCCGTGGAGGAGGACGCCGAAGAAGGCGGCCGGCAGGAAGGCGATGACGACGCCGAGCACGAAGCGCTGAGTGCGCCGGTCGCGCGGCAGGTCGGTGACGATCTGCCAGAGGCGGGCGGCATAGACGGAGAGCAGCGCCAGGATGGCGCCGAGCTGGATGAGGACCTCGAAGGCCTTGCCGGCGCTTTCGAAGCCGAGCAGCCGCGCCGCCAGCAGCAGGTGCGCGGTGGAAGAGACCGGGATGAACTCGGTCACGCCCTCCAGCACGCCGAGGACAATGGCATCGATGATCGTCTTGAGGTCCATGAAGCCCCGTCTCCTTCCGCCAAACCAGGCCGAATCGCCTTTTTGTCGCCGGCAGCGGGTTCTATACCCCCGATGGTCGCCGGCCTAGATTGGTTGGCCGATTCGCGCCATGCCTGTAGTTCGTCTGCGTCTTCTCGGGGTGCTTTCCATCTCATGCCGATCCTTCACCACTATCCGCTTTCGGCTGGTTCGCGTTTTGTCCGCCTGTTGCTGGCGGAATATGGCGAGGCTCCCACGCTGATGGAGGAGCATCCGTGGGAGCGCAGCGAGGCCCTGCTCAAGCTCAACCCGGCGGGCACCGTGCCGGTGCTGATCGACGACGACGAGACCGCGGTCGCCGGCGCCACGGTGATCGGCGAATACCTGAACGAGACCCGCGGGGCGCGGATCGGCGAGATCACGACGCTCATGCCGGTGGCGCCGGGCGAGCGCGCCGAGGTCCGCCGGCTGATCGACTGGTATCTCGCCAAGATGGAGGCGGAGGTCACCGGCTATCTGGTGACCGAGAAGGTCTACAAGCGGCGCATGGCGGTGACCGATGGCGGCGGCCCGCCCGACGCGGCGGCGATCCGCGCGGCGCGGGCGAACATCCGCTACCACCTCGGCTACATCGCCTATCTGACGGCGCGACGGAGCTGTCTGGCCGGACGCGACATCACCTCAGCCGACCTCGCTGCCGGGGCGGCGTTCTCCGTGGTCGATTACCTCGGCGAGGTGCCGTGGGAGGAAGAGGCGGCGGCGAAGTCCTGGTATGCGCGGGTGAAGTCGCGGCCATCCTTCCGCGCCATCCTCGCCGATCAGGTGCGCGGCATGCCGGCCGCGGCGCACTACGCCGATCTCGATTTCTAGAGCCGCCGCCTCACGCCCGTGCCGATGCAGCGGTGAGATTGCCGGTCGCGCGCCAGCGATCGAGGCTCCACGGGCCGGCGCCGGCGGTGGCGACATAGAGATAAACGAAGCAGAACAGGATCGCCGCCTCGCCCTGATTGAGGAGCGGGAAGAAGGAATGCGGGGCGTGGGCCATGAAATAGGCGATCGCCATCTCGCCCGAGAGGATGAAGGCCACCGGCCGCGTGAACAGCCCGGCGACGAGCAGCAGGCCGCCGGCGAGTTCGATCATGCCGGCAATGCCGAAAAGCGAGAAGAGCGGCGGGTGGAAAGGGGCCGGCGGAAAATTGAACAGCTTCATCGTGGCGTGCTCGAGGAAGAGGAGCGCCGTCATGATGCGCAGGATCGACAGGGCATAAGGTCGCCAGGGCGAGAAAAACGCCTCGAAGTTCATCTGCTGAGATTTCCTGATCTTGTGTTGTCGCGGACCAGCCGCGCGTTCTGCCAATTGGACGCGGCCGGAAAATAAGCGGCGTGCCAAGGCGGGCAATTCACGCGAGGATGACAAAGCCGTGAAGCGGCCTGGCTAACCCGAATAGAAGGCGGTCATGCGCGCGGCAAGCTCCGCCGGATCGCTGCCGAGGCTGTTCCAGCGGGCATAATCGGCGTGAAGCTGGGTGAGTTGGGCGTGGCGATCGCGGACCATGTCGGCAAAGCGGCCGCAGAGGTGTGGCGCCTTGGCGAGGATCGGCTGCAGCGCCGCCTTGGGGATTTCCAGCGCGACCACCTTGCCCCTGGCGGTGACCGTGGCGCTGCGCGGCTCGCCGGTGAGCAACGACATCTCGCCGACATAGTCGTCGGGGCCAAGCTCGGCCACCTTGTGCTCGCCGTCGCGCTCGCGCACCGAGACGACCACCTTGCCGGAAACGATGGTGAACATGGAGGTGCCGGCCTCGCCCTGGCGCATCAGCACGCTGCCGCGCGGGAACACCACCCGGTGCGAGGCGGCATGCAGGGCATCGATGGCCGCCGCATCGAGCACCGCATCGAAGAAGCGCGTTCCGTGCAGTTCGTCGTCGTCGCTCATCGCCATTCCTCCTTCTCGGATCGCACTGTGGTTGAGCGGCGGGCCGCCGGTCAAGCGTGGGCGTGGCCGGCCGGCCGCCGATGCCAGCGGGTGAGCGTCACGCGCGCTTGCGGATCAATGAGTTCCGTCGCGGCCGCGACCAGGCCATGGGCGGCGAGCAGGGCTGCGGCCCGGCGGCCTTCGGCGACGGCGGAGAAGACCGCAATGCCGGGCCCCAGACGTACGGATTCGGCGCGGGCCAGATAAAATTCGTCATAGCCGGATGCGAGGAACAGGTCGAAGACCTGCCTCCCGCCGGGGACGGCGACAATGCCGCCGCCGGGGGCAGCCAGATGTAGCGCGTCGGCCAGCGGCGCCTCCGCCGGGTTCCACCACCAGCCATCGGCGCGGCGCTCGACGCCATGGGCCGAGGACGACAGCACCAGCCGGTTGCGCCCCTTGGCGTTCGGATTGGCCTCATGGCCGAGGCGGCCGAGCACGGTGACCGCCGCCTCATCGAGGGCCTGCTGGAAGCGCCGCCAGTCGGCTTCATTGCGCAAGGACGGCGGGGTGAGCCCATCCGGGCCGGCGATGCGATCGTCGGCCGAGACGATGGCGTGACCGTGGATGCGCCAGGGGCCGATCACCGCTTTCCTTCCTTCGCCACGAAAATGCCTGCCAGCATGGCTATCTCACCATCGTCCTTGGCCAAACCAGGAATCGCCGCCTGATGACCTGACCCCGCCTCCCCTCTCTCCCGCCGACCGGTGCGACAGGCGAATTGCGTCCGCGTTTCGCCGCCCGTGCCGGTACCCGCGAAAGGAGAGAGACATGGCGGAACCAGGCGACGATCCGAAATCCCGAAAAGACGCCGACCAGTCGGCACGGGCGCAACGGCCCGACAAGGCGGCGCGCTTCGCCCGCGCGCTGGCGCGGGCCGAATTCGGCCGCTTCTACTGGAGCGCGGAGTCGCAGCAGGCATTGCGCGCTGCGATGAAGCGCAAGCCAAAATCATGATGCGGACGAGGGGCCGGCGACGGCCCCTCCCCTTGCCTCACTTCCGTAATGCGCCGCCGGTCGCCTTGCCGACCTCGGCGACGACCTTCGCCGACACCGCCTCGATATCCTGATCGGTGAGCGTGCGCTCGCTCGGCTGCAGGGTCACCTCGATGGCCACCGACTTCTTGCCTTCACCGAGGGCGGCGCCTTCGAACAGGTCGAAGACCGAGACGCTGGCAATCAGCTTGCGGTCGGCGCCTTCGGCGGCGCGCACGATCTTCGCCGCGGTCACGTCGCGATCGACGACGAAGGCAAAGTCGCGGCGGACCGGCTGGAAGTCGGAAAGCTTCAGCACCGGCTTGGTCTTGGTCGGCTTCTGGCGCGGAGTCGGCAGCGCTTCGAGAATGACTTCGAAGCCAGCCAATGGCCCTTCCGCGTCGAGGAGTTCGAGCACCCTGGGATGGAACTCGCCGAAGGTGCCGATGACGGTCTTCGGCCCCTGGCGGATCGTGCCGGAGCGGCCGGGGTGATACCACGCCGGCGCGTCGGCGCTGATCTGCACCTTGTCGGCGGTCAGCCCGAGGGCGTCGAGGAGGGTCAGCGCATCGGCCTTGGCGTCGAAGACGGAGACCGGCTCGGCGCGCGCCGACCAGTGGCGGCCGCTGCCGTTGACGCCGGCCGTGCCGCGGCGGACGGCAGCAGCGGCGGTCACCTGGTCCGCCGGCCTGTCACCGCGATAGGTCTGGCCGACCTCGAACAGGGCAAGATCGGCGGTGCCGCGATCGGCATTGCGCTGGGCTGCGGCGATGAGGCCGGGAAGGAGGCTCGGCCGCATGTCGGACATGTCGGCGGCGATCGGATTGGCAAGCACCAGTGCATCGTCGCCGCCGCCGAAGGCTTGCGCCCGGTCATGGGCGATGAAGGACCAGGTGACGGCCTCGACCAGGCCGCGGGCGGCGAGCGCCCGCTTCGCCCGGCGGGTCCGGGTCTGGATGAGGGTGAGGATCGGCTCGAGGGCGCCGGGGGCGCGGCTGAGCGGCGCCGGCGGTACGCGGTCGACGCCGATGATGCGTACCACCTCCTCGACCAGATCGGCCTTGATGGTGGTCGCCGGGCGCCAGCTCGGCACGGTGACCGAGAGCGTGCCCTCGGTCTTGTGCGGCTTCACGGTGAAGCCGAGGGCGGTCAGGATGGCGCTCACCTCGGCCATGGAGGGATCGATGCCGCCGAGGCGCTTGACCTCGGTGACGGGGAACTCGATGACATTGACCGGCTCGGGAATCGCACCGGCAAGGAAGACCTCGCTCGGCGTGCCGCCGCAGAGATCCATGACCATCCGGGTGGCGAGTTCGAGGCCCGGCATGTTGAAGGCCGGGTCGATGCCGCGCTCGTTGCGATAGCGCGCATCGCTGTTGACGCCGAGCTTGCGGCCCGTCTGGGCGATGTTGATCGGCTCCCACAGGGCCAACTCGATCAGCACGTCGGTGGTCGTCTCCGAACAGCCGGAGAGCTCGCCGCCCATGATGCCGGCCAGCAATTCGACGCCGTTCTCGTCGGCGATGACGCACATGGTCGGGTCGAGCGCATAGGTACGCCCGTCGAGCGCCAGCAGTTCCTCGCCATCGCGGGCGCGGCGGACGGTGAGATCGCCATTCACCTTGGCCGCGTCGAAGACGTGCAGCGGGCGGTTGCGGTCGTAGGTGATGAAGTTGGTGATATCGACCAGCGCATTGATGGGGCGCAGGCCGATGGCGCGCAGGCGCTTCTGCAGCCAGGCCGGCGACGGCCCGTTCTTGACGCCGCGCACCAGCCTGAGGCCGAAGGCAAGGCCGAGCGCGGGCGCGTCGCCGAAGTCAAGCTTCACCGTGACCGGGCAGGGACCGTCGCCTTCAACCGGCACCACCGGCCGTTCGATGAGATAGCCGAGGCCGGCGGCCGACAGATCGCGGGCGATGCCGCCGACGCCGAGCGCATCCGGCCGGTTGGGCGAGACGGCGATGTCGATGACCGGATCGTCGAGGCCGGCATAGACGGCGTAGGCCTGACCGACCGGCGCATCCTCGGGCAGGTCGACGATGCCTTCGTGGTTGTCGGAGACGCCAAGCTCGCGCTCCGACAGCAGCATGCCGTTCGACTCGACGCCGCGGATGACGCCTTTCTCGAGCTGGACGCCGGTGCCGGGAATGTAGGTGCCGGCCGGCGCGAAGACGCCGGTCATGCCGGCACGCGCATTGGGGGCGCCGCAGACCACCTGGATCTTCGACCCGTCGCCGGGATCGACGACGCAGACGCGCAGGCGATCGGCGTTGGGGTGCTTCTCGGCGGAAAGCACGCGGGCCAGACGGAAGGCGGAATATTGCTCGGCCGGATCGTGCACCGACTCGACCTCGAGCCCGATCATGGTGAGCTTGTCGACAATGCCGTCGAGCGTCACCGCCGTGTCGAGATGCTCTTTCAGCCAGGAGAGGGTGAACTTCATGACGACAACTCCCCGTCGGCAACCCGCAGGCTCTCAAGCAGAGCCCCTCTCCCTGTCCCTCCCCCGCAAGGGGGGAGGGAACCCTCCGACAAAGTCAGTGCAGAGGCGCTCATGACAAAACCCTCCCGGAGCGGCCACGCCTTGCACCGTCCAGGGTCGCCTCCGACGGCGCCGCGGGCTCAAGGCCCTCCCCCCTTGCGGGGGAGGGTTGGGAGGGGGGTAGAGCCGCAGCGATAGCGTCGGCCACTCCGTCGATATTCTCCAGAACGTCGAGGTTGGAAAAGCGCAGTACGCGGTAGCCGCGCCCATTCAACCATTCGTCGCGTTTGCGGTCCGCCTCCACTCTTTCGGCCGTATGGTGCTGACCACCGTCGACCTCGACGACGAGCCGCATGCGGTGCGCAACGAAATCGACGATGTAGGGACCGATCGGCATCTGCCGCCGAAAACCGATACCTTCGAATCGATGGGCGCGGAGGACATGCCAAAGCGCTCGTTCGGCGTCGGTCAGATCGCGGCGCAGACGCTTCGCAGTGCCGCGTTGTCGACGCGTGATCATGTCGTGAGGCATGGCCAGAGCCCCCCTCCCTGTCCCTCCCCCGCAAGGGGGGAGGGGGACCCTCCATCGCGATCAGTACCTGCCCGCTCATGACGACAGCCCTCCGGCCAGCGACGGCAGGTCGAACGGGCGGAAGCCGTAATGGTTGAGCCAGCGCACGTCGGCATCGAAGAAGGCGCGCAGGTCCGGCATGCCGTATTTGAGCATGGCGATGCGGTCGATCCCCATGCCCCAGGCGAAGCCCTGATACTTCTCCGGGTCGTGGCCGCCATAGCGGATGACGTTGGGATGGACGATGCCGCAGCCGAGGATCTCCAGCCAGTCGTCGCCCTCGCCGAAGCGGATCTCATTGCCCTGACGGCGGCAGCGGATGTCCACCTCCATCGACGGGCTGGTGAAGGGGAAGAAGCTCGGGCGGAAGCGCATCTGCACCTGCTTGACCTCGAAGAAGGTGCGGCAGAATTCCTCGAGCACCCATTTCAGGTGGCCGATGTGACTGGTCTCGTCGATCACCAGGCCCTCGATCTGATGGAACATCGGGGTGTGGGTCTGGTCGGAATCGAACCGGTAGGTGCGCCCCGGCGCGACGATGCGGATCGGCGGTTTGGTCGCCTCCATGGTGCGGATCTGCACCGGCGAGGTGTGGGTCCTCAGCACCATGCGCTCGCCGTCGGCATTCTCGGGCAGGAAGAAGGTGTCGTGCATCTCGCGCGCCGGATGGTCGGGCGGGAAATTGAGCGCGGTGAAATTGTAGTAGTCGGTCTCGATATCCGGCCCCTCGGCGATGACGAAGCCGAGATCGGCGAAGATGGCGGTGATCTCGTCGATGACCTGGCTGACCGGATGGATGCGGCCGGCCTCGAGCGGCGCGGCGCGAACCGGCAGCGTGATGTCGACCGCCTCCGCGGCAAGGCGGCGGACGAGGTCCTGCTCCTTGAGGATGGCGCGGCGGGCGGCGAGCGCCTCTCCAACCCGGTCCTTGAGGCCGTTCAGCGCCGGTCCCATGACCTTGCGCTCCTCCGGCGACATGGCGCCGAGGCCCTTCATCAGTTCGGAAACGCGGCCCTTCTTGCCAAGAGCGGCGACGCGCTCCGCCTCCAGCGCCGGCTCGTCGGCGGCTTCGGCAATGCGCGCGGCAATGTCGCGCTCGAGCGCGACGATATCGGCTTCGATCTTTGTCATTTCGGCATCCGCCCAGGCCCTTTCAGGGCCTCGCTTTCAACAGAAAACCGGGCAGAGAACAAGCGCCGCCCGTGGGACAGCCGATCGCCGGCAGCCGGCGACCGGACTGGCAAGACGCCGAAGGCAAGAAAACGTCAGGCGGCGAGAGCGCCGGACGCCTTGTCCACCAGCGTCTTGAACGAGGCCGGCTCGCTGACGGCAAGCTCGGCCAGGACCTTGCGGTCGATCTCGACCCCGGCCTTGCCGAGGCCGTCGATAAATCGACCATAGGTCAGGCCGTGCTCGCGGACGGCAGCGTTGATGCGCTGGATCCACAAGGCGCGGAAGGACCGCTTGCGATTCTTGCGGTCGCGGTAGGCGTACTGCCCGGCCTTGTCGACGGCGGCCTTGGCGGTACGGATGGTGTTCTTGCGCCGGCCGTAGAAGCCTTTGGCGCGGGTCAGGACTTTCTTGTGCTTGGCGTGCGACGTGACGCCGCGTTTCACTCGCGACATGGGTGATACTCCTTGACGGGTCCAGGGTTAGGCGTTGGGGAGAAAGTACTTTTTGACGTTCTCGCCGTCGGTCTTGAACATGATGCGGGTGCCGCGCAGGTTGCGAATCTGCTTATTGGTCCGCTTGATCATGCCGTGCCGCTTGCCCATCTGGGCGTGAACCACCTTGCCGGTCGCGGTGAGCTTGAAGCGCTTCTTGGCGCCGCTCTTGGTCTTCAGCTTGGGCATTTTGCTTCCTTCGATACTTTGAGGATTGCTCTTTGAGGAGCATTCGGCACCGCCACGGCATGCCCTTTATCAGGCCGGGCGGCGCGAAACCGCGGGTTTATAGCGGTGTCGGGTGCGCTGCACAAGGGCATCGCACCGGCGCAAATGGCGCCGTTTTCGCAAGATCACCGTGGTCCCCGCGCGAACGGGGACTTTATGGCTCTGGCGAGCGCCGGACGGAAAGTGCGTCACACTTTTCCCTGCAGTCGCATTTTCTGACGCAATGCCGGACGGAAAAGTGCTGCACACTTTTCCTGGCATTGCTTAGCGCGGCGCCAGCACCATCATCATCTGGCGGCCTTCCAGCCTAGGCTCGGCCTCGACCTTGGCGAATTCCGCGGTCTCTTCCTTGACGCGGGCGAGCAGGCGGGCACCGATATCCTGGTGCGCCATTTCGCGGCCGCGGAAGCGCAGGGTCACCTTGACCTTGTCGCCTTCATCGAAGAAGCGCCTGATCGCCCGCATCTTCACCTCGTAGTCGTGGGTGTCGATGTTGGGACGCATCTTGATCTCCTTGATCTCGATGGTCTTCTGGCGCTTGCGCGCCTCGGCGGCTTTCTTCTGGGCCTGGAACTTGTACCGTCCATAGTCGAGGATCTTGGCGACGGGCGGCGCAGAATTCGGAGCGATCTCGACGAGGTCCATACCGGCTTCCTGGGCCAGCTCCAGCGCCCGCTGGATGGGGACCACGCCGTGATTCTCGCCTTCGTTGTCGATCAGCTGGACCTGGGGGACGCGAATCTCATCGTTGGTCCGGGGACCTTCCTTGGTCGTCGGAGGGGCTTTGAAAGGTCGGCGAATGACAGCAGTCTCCTCTGTTGATTCAATAGGAAATGTGGTGCGCGGGAAGGCTCTCGCAGCTCTCCCCGAACGAAACAGGAATCGGACAAGCCGCGGGGGAAGTCAACGGGCAGGTGGCGCGAGGGAAAACAATGAACGAATCCATGGCTGAAATGGTGCTTATCGGCAACGGTGACAAGGTCGGTGACAGCGGGGCCGGTGACAGCGGCGCGGTCGGAGGCGGCCCGCGCGAGATCGCGGTGCGCCGCCGCCCCGGCGGGACGCCGGGGCTCTTCTGGCTGGGCGGCTTCCGTTCCGACATGGAGGGCAGCAAGGCGCGCGCCGTCGACGCCCACGCCGCGGAGCGCGGGCTGGCCTGCACCCGCTTCGACTATTCCGGCCACGGCCGCTCCGGCGGGCGCTTCGAGGATGGCACCATCTCGCGCTGGCTGGCGGAGGCCGAGGCGGTGTTCGACCGGATGACCGCAGGGCCACAGATCGCCGTCGGCTCGTCGATGGGCGGCTGGATCGCGCTGCTGCTGGCGGAACGGTTAGCCGGCACAAGACCTCTCGCAGGACTGGTGCTGATCGCCCCGGCGGTCGACATGACGCGCAAGCTGATGTGGGACGGCTGGGACGCAAAGGCGCGGCAGGAGCTGGAGACGACCGGCGTCGTCCTGCAGCCCAGCGACTATTCCGACGCGCCCTATCCGATCACGCGGGCGCTGATCGCCGACGGCGACACCCATCTCTTCGGCGACAGGCTGATCGAGACCGGCTGCCCGGTGCACATCCTGCAGGGCACCGAGGACACCGACGTGCCGTGGACGCACGCCACCGAACTGGTCACCCATTTCGCCTCCGACGACGTGGTGCTCACCCTGGTCAAGGGCGGCGACCACCGCCTGTCGCGGCCGGAGGACCTCGCCCGGCTGGCGGCGGCGATCGACGGGCTGATTGCGGAGGCCGGCTAATCCAGACTAGGTCTGCGGCGACTGCCCGGCGAACAGGCGGCGATGCCGGGGCAGCAGCGCCGCCAGCCGGTCGATGACGCCGCGCACGACGGGCTCGTGGCGCGCCTGCTCGTTGAGCACCAGCCACTGCTCTTCGCGCAATTCGTCGATGGTACCGCCGGCGCGCGTGAGGCCCGGCTCCTCATCACCGACGAAACAGGGCAGCACTGCCTGGCCGATGCCGACGAGAACGCAATCGAGGACCGCGCGGGGATCGCTGCAGGTGATGTGCGCCAGCGCAGAGTGGTTGCGGGCGACCCACTGCGCGGTCGGGGTGATCGAGGCTTCGCCGGTGACGGCAACCCAGGGCAGATCGCCGCGCGCCCCACGCGCCCGGTAGAGGGCGTAGGCGACGTCATTCATGCGGCGCCCGGCGAGATACGGCTCCTGCGGTGCGCGGTTGCGCAGGCCGATATCGGCCTGGCGACGCTGAATATCGACGCGCTGGTGAGCCGTGGACAATTCGATCGCCAGCGCTTCATCGCCGGCCCACACCTCGTCCATGTGGCGGGCAATGAAGCGGCTGGTCCACGAGCCGGCCGAGATGCGCACCAGCCGGCGGGGCGTCTCATCGCGCCAGCGCTCGATGCCGCGCGCCGCCGCCTCCATCTCCTGGGCGTACTGGTAGAGCGCCTGGCCGGCTTCGGTCAGCTCGTAGCCCGCCTGGCTGCGCGTGAACAGCTGACGGTCGAGACTGCGTTCGAGCGCGTTCATGCGCCGGCCGAGCGTCGGCGCGCTGGCGCCGGTCTGGCGGGCGGCGGCATTGAGCCCGGCATTGCGCGCGACCGCCAGAAAAAGCCGCAGTTCCTCCCAGTCGGTGGGCTGTTTCATTTCTGAAATGTCCCTTCCGATAACGATGCTGGCGCAGAGCGGCACTGAGGTCAATATCCCACTTCGATAACGTTTTTACGGCACTGAAGGGGTATTTCATGTTTGACATTTATGGACTCGCCGCCGCCCATCTGGCGCCGGTGGAGAAGATGAGCTGGGACGAACTGGCAGCCCGTTGTGACCGTCCGTGCGCGGCTGTGGCGTGCGCTCAGCGGCCTGACGGCGCTGGTTCGCCGGCGCGCCAGGTTCCATCGCGCCACAGCGTGCTCAAGCCTTCGCGATAGGTCGGGAAGCGCAACGACATGCCGAGTTCCAACTTGAGACGCTGGTTGGCGACCCGCTTGTTGTCTTCGTAGAAGGAGCGCGCCATGGGCGAAAGCGCCGCATCGGCGAAGGCAATCTCCGGCGGTGGGTCGACCCCCATCAAGGCCGCCGCATAGGCGACCACGTCCTGCGGCGGGGCCGGCTCGTCGTCGGCGACGTTGAAGAGGCCGGCGGCGGTCTGCGCGACCGCCGCTTCCAGCGTCCGGACGATGTCGTCGACATGGATGCGGTTGAAGACCTGGCCCGGCTTGACGATGCGGTGCGCCTTGCCCTCGCTGAGATTGGCGAGCGCGTTGCGGCCGGGACCGTAGATGCCGGCAAGGCGGAAGACCGCCAGCGGCACGCCGCGTTCGCCGGCAAGCGCGCCCCAGGCCTGTTCGGCAGCGAGGCGCTGATGGGCGCGGGCCGATTTCGGATGCGGGGTGGTGCGCTCGCTCACCCAGGCGCCGCCATAATCGCCATAGACGCCGACGGTGGAGAGGAGGCCGATCCATGCCAGATGCGGCGCGGCGCGGATCGCCCCGGCAAAATGGGCGAGAACCGGATCGGCCTTTCCGGGCGGGATCGAGACCAGGAGATAGGTGGCGCCGGCCAGCGCCTCGGCGAGCGCGGGCGACGGCGATGCACCGTCCCAGGGGATCGTCGCGATCCCCTGCCCCGCCGGGCGGCCCGGCGCCCGCACCGTGCCGCCGACCCATTCGGCGCTTGGCGCCATCGCCCGGGCGAAGGCCCCGGCGCTGTAGCCGAGGCCGAAGACGAACAGGCGCACCGGCGGGCTCATTCGCCGGGGCGCCTGAGATGCTTGACCTTACGGCCGGCGGCCGAGTCGGCAATCAGCGTGGCCAGGCGCCGCTCGCGGGTTTCTTCCTGTTTGGCGCTCATCACCCACCAGATGGCCGGGTGGCGATAGGAGCGCGGCATGACCTCAAACCACGCCCACGCCGCGGGCTCGGCACGGAAGCGCCGCTCGTAAGCCGGCGCCAGAACCGTGTCGCGGTTTTCGAAGGAATACTGCTTCTGCCTGTTGGGATCGCGGCCCTGATAGGCGTCAAGTCCCGCCGGCGCGACACGACCCTCGCCGATCAGCTCCTCGATGCGCCCCATGTTCACGGCGCTCCACACGCTGTCCGGCTTGCGCGGGGTGAAGCGGATCGACCAGGCGGCATGGCCGCCGCGACGCAGGCCGTCGATCCAGCCGAAGCAGAGGGCCTCGTCGAGGGCTTCCCGATAGGTGATGCCCGCCTTGTCCGACCAGGTCTTGTAGAAGCCGATCCACTGCTCGTCGGCGATGGCGTGGTTCTGCTCAAGCCAGGCGCGCCATTCCTGCCGATCCTGGAAGAAGCGGGCCTCGCTCATGGCGCCTCCCATTCGGCGCGCACCGCCGCGTCGGCTTCGCCGGGAAGATGCTCCGCCGTCAACGCGGCGAATTCCTTAGCCGGCAAAAGACGCGACAGGGCCCAGACGGCGGCGCCACGGACCAGCGGTGCCGGATCGGCAAGATGGGCCCGCGCCGCGTCCGCCAATTCGGGCGAAGCGGAATTGCCGACCGCGATCAACACGTTGTGCAGGAAGCGGTCGCGTCCGATGCGCTTCACCGGCGAGCCCGCGAATTTCTGCCGGAAGGCGGCATCGTCAAGCGCCGCCAGTTCGGCCAGCGGCGGGGCGGCGAGGTCGTCGCGGGCCTTGAGCTTCGCCTCGCGGGTGGCTTGCGCGAACTTGTTCCACGGGCAGACGGCCAGGCAATCGTCGCAGCCGTAGATGCGGTTGCCGATGGCCGCGCGAAACTCGCGCGGGATGGGGCCGGCATGCTCGATGGTGAGGTAGGAGATGCAGCGGCGGGCGTCGAGCCGGTAGGGCGCCGGAAAGGCGTCGGTCGGGCAGATGTCGAGGCAGGCGCGGCAGGTGCCGCAATGGTCGCTCTCGGGCGGGTCGGCGGGCAGTGCCGCCGCGGTGAGGATGGCGCCGAGGAACAGCCAGGAACCGAATTCACGGCTGACCAGGTTGGTGTGCTTGCCCTGCCAGCCGAGGCCGGCGGCGGCGGCCAGAGGCTTTTCCATCAGCGGCGCGGTATCGACGAAGACCTTGACGTCGGACTGCGCATAGGCGGCGAAGCGGCCGGCGACGCGCTTGAGCTTGCCCTTGATGAGATCGTGATAGTCGCGGTGGCGGGCATAGACCGAGACGGTGGCGCGCTCGCGTTTCGCCAGCGTCGCCAGCGGATCGCTGTCCGGCCCGTAGTTCAGGCCGAGCATGACGACGGCACCGACCTCCGGCCACAGAGCGCGGGGGCTTTCGCGGCGCGCCGCCTTGGCTTCCAGCCAGTCCATGGTGCCGTGCTGGCCTTCGGCGAGGAATTTTCGGAGGCGCGGCGCGGCATCCGGAATCGCGTCCGGACGCGTAACGCCGATGAGCCCGAAACCCTCGGCGCGGGCGTCTTCGACGAGCCGGCGCTTGAGCGCGGCCAGATCGGCCGCATGGGGCTTGGCGCGCGGTTTCTCGCAGGGTGTCGGCCGGGGTGGCGATCATGGGCGCGGAGTGAACCACCAAGGACGCTCGGGGGAAAGGGGCCGCCACCTCTCCCATGGGGAAGGGGAGAGCCCACCGCATGGTTCTCCGTTCCCGCGCGCTTTCAGCACCGGGTGATGAACACTTCTTTCGTCCCTGTCCGGCCTTCGGCCGTCCTCGCCTCTTGTCGGAGACGAGGGGGTGGCGGGCGCCCGGCGAGTGCCGTGCGGTATTCCGCGAAAACTGGGGCGCTCGCCCGAGCGCCCGCCGCGGCGATTTTTCTCCGTCTCCCGGCAGGCGCTACGCCCTGCATTTGCGCAGGGTTCAAGCCCTGAGGGCGGCCGGTCGTAGTGCCGACGGTCCCGCCGGGAACGCCCCGAGGGCCGGATAAGCAAATCCGGAGCGCGGGGGCGCCGCACCCCCGCTCCACCTAAGGTCGCCACCGGTCGGCGCCCCTCTTGAGCGAGGATGCAAACCAATATGAGGGCGGTTCAGGAGGCGGGGATAACTTTCTTTTTGCCCCCACCCGGCTCGGCCTTCGGTCTCGCCACCCTCCCCGCGCTGCGCGGGGGAGGGAGGGAACATGCCGTGAGCACTGAGCCCAACCTCCCCCTTGCGGGACCCGCAAGGGGGAGGAGGGCGTATGCCGCAAAACGCTTAGCTTCTCACGCACTCCGCATGTTCATCACATGCCTACTGCAAGGCACGGCTTGAGTTTGAGGGTCCTCTCCCCCCTTGCGGGGGAGAGACAGAGAGGGGGGTACGGGCACAGGCGACGACGTGGATGGCCGGGACAGCTACCGATTATTGGGGCGCCTTATGCGGCCCATCCCCAACGACAGCGCCAATTCTGTTTCTCAATTTCGTCTTGAGTTCGCTCGAGCCTGCCCAGACGATGTGGTTGTACTGCCTTGTGTCGAAATGCACATGATCGATCACATCGTTGCGGCAGGACCAGATTACGGGGATAGCCAAGCCTTGGGCGAAGCCAGCCTCATAATACACACCCCCGCGAGCAACTGCAGTGTCGCCAACAAAACCGCATGTGAAGTCCGCGACCACAAATCTGGATCGACAAATCTCAGAAATGATTTCGTCGTCGATCTTGTTCGTGTGCTCCTTTTTGTCAATTCTAATCGGGACGTACCCTGCCTCAATCACGGCAGGCGCAATGCCTTCTAGATAGGCTTGCTTGGTCGTTGGATCGAACCACATGGCAACGAAACAACGATCTCCTTGCGTGCTGCCATGCGTCAGGTTGCTGATATGATTCAGCCCCTTAAGCGTGAGTTGAAGCGTTCTTCCTCCTTCCAGCAACCCATCTTCTCTCGCATATCGGATCAAAGTGAAGACTTCTTTTGTCTCCTCCAATTCAGTCCATGCCTGTAGTTCTGCCGTTATCAATTGACGTTCTGGTGTGATTATTGGATCCCACTCGATGGATTGATGGATTAGCGGACACCTGGATTGCACGAATAGTAATAATCTGTCCCGGCGTTGTTCGACATCGAGAGGCAGCAACTGCCGCACTAATCTCAAAGTGTCTGTGCTGATTTTGGGAGCGAGCTCTCCAAAACGACGCTGATCTACAAGCCACGAGGTCAGCTTAAGTCGAGTCACTTCCGCCACTTGGCCCGTGAGTTCCATGGCCGCCGATGAAGTGATCCAATAACTCCCACCGGCTCGCGGCGAGTCGATGCCACGTGCGTTTGCTGCTCTTTCGGGCGGAAATTCTTCGGCCTCTGTGCCCCAAATGGGGCATTTCACTGACATTGAAGTTTTACACTCCTAATGCGCGGCGTCCCAGTTGGCGGCGGCGCGGGCATCGACCTGGAGCGGCACGGAGAGCTGCACCGCCGGCTCGGCGGCGGCCTCCATGATGCGGGTGACGACGGGAATCGTCTGCTCGACCTCGCTCTCCGGCACCTCGAAGATGAGCTCGTCATGCACCTGGAGCAGCATGGCGGCGGAGAGACGCGCCTGTTCCAGCGCCGGCTCCATGCGGATCATGGCGCGGCGGATGATGTCGGCGGCCGAACCCTGGATGGGGGCGTTGATGGCGGCACGGTCGATGAAGGCGCGCTCGGCGGGATTGCGCGCATTGGAGGCGGCGAAATGGATCTTGCGGCCGAAGAGGGTGGCGACGTAGCCGTCCGCCCGGACTTGCCTGCGCATCGCCTCCATGTAGTCCCTGATGCCGGGGAAGCGCTCGAAATATTTGGCGATGTATTCGCCCGCTTCCTGGCGCGGAATGCCGAGCTGGTTGGCCAGCCCGAAGGCGGAAATGCCGTAGATGATGCCGAAATTGATCGCCTTGGCGCGGCGGCGGACATCCGGCGGCATGCCAGCGACGGGCACGCCGAACATCTCGGAAGCGGTCATGGCGTGGATGTCGAGGCCATCGGCGAAGGCCTGCTTCAGCTGGGCGATGTCGGCGACATGGGCGACGACGCGGAGCTCGATCTGGCTGTAGTCGGCCGAGAGCAGCTTCATGCCCTTGTTTGCGACGAAGGCGGTGCGGATGCGCCGGCCCTCCTCGGTCCTCACCGGGATGTTCTGCAGGTTCGGGTCCGACGAGGAGAGGCGGCCGGTGGTGGTGGACGCCAGCGCATAGGAGGTGTGGACGCGGCCGGTCTCGGGGTGGATGAAGCCGGGCAGCAGGTCGGTGTAGGTGGATTTCAGCTTGGAAAGCTGGCGCCAGTCGAGGATGCGGGCGGCGAGCACGTTGCCGCTCCCCGCCAGCTCGTCGAGGACGTCGGCGCCGGTCGACCAGGCGCCGGTCTTGGTCTTCTTGCCGCCGGGCAGGCCGAACCTGCCGAAGAGGATGTCGCCGAGCTGCTTGGGCGAGCCGATGTTGAATTCTTCGCCGGCTAACTGATAGATCTCGCTCTCCAGGGCGCCGAGCTTCTGAGCGAACTCGCCGGACAGCCGCGACAGGATCTGGCGGTCGACGGTGATGCCGCGCGCCTCCATGCGCGCCAGCACCGGCACCATGGGCCGCTCCAGCGTCTCGTAGACGGTGGCCATGTGCTCCGCCGCGAGCCGCGGCTTCAGCGCCAGCCACAGGCGGAGCGCGATGTCGGTGCCCTCGGCGGCAAAGCCGGTGGCGCGGTCGAGCGGCACCCGGTCGAAGGTGAGCTGCGCCCTGCCGCCGCCGACGAGTTCCTTGATCGCCTGGGACGCGTAGCCGAGGCGCTTCTCGGCCAGCGCCGCGCTGTCGTAGCCGCCGAGGCCGCCATCCAGCGCATAGGCCATCAGCATGGTGTCGTCATAGGGCGCGACGCGCACGCCGTGGCGGGCGAGGAGGACGATATCGAATTTCAGGTTCTGGGCGATCTTGAGGATCGACGGGTCTTCGAGCAGCGGCTTCAGGCGGGCGAGCGCCTCCGCCAGCGGGATCTGGCCCTCCGCCAGATTATCGCCAAGCAGATCGGCCTCGCCGGTCTTGTGGGCGAACGGCACATAGCCGGCGTGGCCGGGGGCGAGCGCCAGGCTGACGCCGCAGAGATCGGCCTGCATGGGGTCCGGCCCGTCGGCGGCGCTGTCGATGGCGACGCGGCCAAACGCCCGCGCCTCGGCGACCCAGGTGTCGAGGCGGTCGAGGGCGGTGATGGTCTCGTAGCGGGCACGGTCGAAGGGGACGGCGGTGGCGGCCGCCGCTCCGGCGGCGACGGCGGCGGCCGGGTGGGCGTGGCCGTTGGCCGTGCCAGTGGCCGTGCCTTCACCCCCCTCCCCCTCACCCTGTCCCTCTCCCACGAGGGGAGAGGGGACGACGCCAGCCGGCGCTGAGGGGACGACGCCGGCCGGCTCTGCGGTTGGGGCGGCGGCGTGGGCGTCCGCGTTGTGGGGCACGAGGCGGGCAGCGAAGGTGGCGTCGTGATGCTTGGCGGAGCGGATCGCCGGGTCGGCCTCGACCGCGTTGGGATCGACGCCAGTGGCCTCGGCAATGCGCTTGGTGAGCGCCGACAGCTCGATCGCCTTGAGGAAGGCGATCAGCCTGCCCGCGTCGAGATCGCGCATGCGCGTGGCGGCAAGCGGCGTGCCGGGGTCGACATCGTCGTGGAGGGTGACGAGCTCGCGCGACATGCGCGCCTGATCGGCAAAATCGATGAGGAGCTGGCGGCGCTTGGGCTGCTTGATCGAGCTGGCATTGGCCAGAAGCGTATCGAGATCGCCAAATTCGCCGATGAGCGCCGACGCCGTCTTGATGCCGATGCCCGGCACGCCCGGAACGTTGTCGGAGGTGTCGCCGACCAGCGCCTGGACGTCGATGACCTTTTCCGGTGGCACGCCGAAATAATCGATGACGCCCTGGCGGTCGATGCG
Source organism: uncultured Alphaproteobacteria bacterium (assembly GCA_963732845.1). Classification (GTDB taxonomy): domain Bacteria; phylum Pseudomonadota; class Alphaproteobacteria; order Rhizobiales; family Kaistiaceae; genus CAVSRC01. The sequence continues at coordinate 234,874 of CAVTBE010000018.1, forward strand.
CCGCTCGGGCCGGTAGCCGGGCTTGCCGCGGGTGCCGGATTCGAAATCGTAGAAGAGCACCGTATCGGAGACGAGCTGCATCAGGTCCTTGTCGGAGGAGATGATGAGCACCTCGGCGCCAACGGACTTCGCTTGCTTGGCATAGGCGGCGATGATGTCGTCGGCCTCGTAGCCCGCCATCTCCACCGGCTCCAGCCCGAAGGCCTTCACCGCCTCGCGCATCAGCGGAAACTGCGGCTTGAGGTCGTCGGGCATCTCGCGGCGGGTGCCCTTGTAGTCGGGGTAGATCTCCTTGCGGAAGGTCTCCTCCGACTTGTCGAAGACGATGGCCAGATGCGTCGGCATGATGCCGACCGCGCCCTCGCGGACGAACTGGTAGAGCTTGGCGCAGAACAGGCGGAGCGCCCCGGTGGGCAGCCCGTCCGAGCGGTAGTTGTACTTGGCGTCCTGGTTGATCGACTGGAAAAAGGCGCGATAGACGAAGGACGAGCCGTCGACCAGGAAGACGTGGTCGCCGGGGCCGAGCGGGGGCGGGGCGGAATCGGTTTGCGGCATGGGCGGACTATGCCGCGCGGGCGGCGGGATGGCGAGGGGGGTGGGGGCAGCTTCCGGCACGAGGGGCCGGTGGAGTGGCAGCCGCCCGAGATGCGCCGATAGGCGACACCGGCCCGGCCGAAGCCCCGCGATCCGCACGAGCCGGGCGGGCAGCAGCCGTGGACGATCAGGCCGCCGGCAGTGCGCGCCGATAGAGGTGCCAGGAAGCGTGGCCGAGAATCGGCATGATGACGAACAGGCCGACGAGTCCGGAGAGAAGCGAGACGCCGATGAGGGCCGCGACGGTCACCAACCACAGGATCATCGCGGCCGGGTTGGCGATCACGATCTTCACGCTTGTGATCATCGCGGTGACGAAGTCGACGTCACGATCGAAGAGCATCGGAAACGACGTGACCGAGAAAGAGAACACTGCAAAAGCGATCGCTGCGCCGACGGCATGGCCGACGGCGAGGAATGTCAGGCCGGTCGGCGTCGTGAAGATCACCCGGACCAGTTCGGACGGGTTGACCGCACTGCTGAAACCGATGAAGCCGAAGAAGAGAAACGCGGCGATATCGAGCCAGATGAAGAGGGAGAAGCCGGTGACCAGCGCCATCCAGCCGAGATCCGACTTGGTCGCACGCCACACCGAACGGAAGATCCCACCCCAGGTCACCCCTTCCCCACGCTCGAGGATGCGGCTGATCGCATAGAAGGCCGCAGCCCCGAAGGGCGCGATGAGGGCGAAGCCGGCGGCGAGCGGGTAGACCAGGAACGGGAGATGAAGTCCGAGGAGCAGAAGGATCAGCGCCCATCCGCCGACGGCGAATAGGCCGCCGAGCACGAGATCGTAGAACGGCGCGGCGCGAAAGTCGCGGAGGGCAGCGCCGAGACTGTCAACGATATCGCCGGGTGTCACCGCACGAGCCGCGACGGCATCTGACGGGCCACCTCTGTTTTCTGCTGCGCTTTCGGTCCCGCTCATATCTCCCTCCCCCGACATGGCACAGGACAGACACAAGCAGTTTTACCATGCCGGCTCCATAGGCAGCACGCGCGGGGTCAAAGACAACACCGGGCGCCCAACCGCCTCGCCGATCTGCACCTTGAAGAACGGCTCGCCGTCGCTCGAGGTGCCGAGGTCCCGTCGGTTGGGTTAGCCGAAAGTGTAACCCACCATCGCGGACGGGTGCTGCCGGAAACGGCGGATTACGCTGCGCTAATCCGCCCTCCGACTGGATTGTTAGTTGAATTGTTGGCCAACCCATCGGGGTGGTTGTATTAGGTCTCTGCGTCGATGACCGTTCCCAGTTTCGCGCAATGGACCGCCAACGATGGCTGAGGGTTCGCCTTTCTATCCGCTCTTGAACGAAATCAACAAAGCGGCCGCCAATGGGATGCCGTTTCTGGCAATTTCCATGGCGGTTGCGCTGCCTGATATCTGCGCTTCTCTAGAGGCGCCAGATGGTCGAACAGATCGCGAAAGGTACAAAGCCTGGTGCGACAGCAATTTGCCGCGCGAGCGGTTCAGTTTCGTGACTTCTGACGACCTCTATTCAATGCGCTGTGGGGTTCTGCACAATGGACGCTTTGGCGACCTTAAGCACAACGTGGCGCGGGTAATATTCCTCCCAGCGGATGGGAGAGGGAACGCCTTCATCAACTGTCAGATGAACGACGCCTATTTTTACAGCGTCGTTGAGTTTTGCAGGGCATTCACGGATGCCGCATATCACTGGTTTGAAGCCAACCGCAACAACTCGATAATCGAGTCAAACCTGCCGCGTTTGATGCAGTACCGAGAGGGTGGGTTTCCCCCTTATATCGGTGGAGCAACAGTATTGGCGTAACCGGATAGGACAAGCCCGGCCATGACGAAAGCGTATCACCGCCTGCCCGCGGACAAAGTGCCGCCGCCCTCCATCCTTAACTGCCCCTTAAATCGCCGCATTTAGCTTCTTTCTCGGACCCGGGGGCGGCGCCGGGCCCCTTGGCTCGGCCGCAACGGATCACGCGCGTAGAAACGCGCTCGAGGACACCGACCGCCCGTGGCAGCAGCACGAAAGACCGGCAAGCCCACAAAGGGGCGCCAGAGCCAGGCCCAGAGCCGGGCAAAGGCACCGGCGAAGAAGCGCACGGCCAGGCGGCGGAAGACCGGCGCCGACGGGCCGCTGATCGGCTTCCTCGGCCGCACCATGCGCACGGCCCTGCACTGGTCGGCGGTGGCGGTCATCATCGGCCTCGGGCTGGTCGGCTCGGTGGTCGCCTATTACGCCTCCAAGCTGCCGCCGATGGCCGACTGGACGGTGCCGCCGCGCGCCGCCAACGTGCGCATCCTGGCCGCCAACGGCGCGCTCATCTCCAACCACGGCGATTCGGCCGGCGAGGCGCTCACCCTCGACCAGATGCCGCCCTTCCTGCCCGAGGCGGTGATCTCCATCGAGGACCGGCGCTTCTACTGGAACTTCGGCGTCGACCCGATCGGGCTTGCCCGCGCCGCCTACGTCAACCTGCGCGCCGGCCACGTGGTGGAAGGCGGCTCGACGCTGACCCAGCAGCTCGCCAAGAACCTGTTCCTCAAGCCGGAGCGCACCTTCGAGCGCAAGGTGCAGGAAATGATCATGGCGGTGTGGCTGCAGCTGCACCTGTCGAAGAAGCAGATCCTCACCCTCTACCTCAACCGCGTCTATCTCGGCGCCGGCGCCTATGGCGTGGATGCGGCGGCGCACCGCTATTTCGGCAAGTCGGCGCGCGACATCACGCTGGCCGAGGCGGCGACGCTGGCCGGCATGCTGAAGGCGCCGGCCAACTATTCGCCCGCCACCCATCCGGCGGCTTCCGAAGCGCGCATGCAGACCGTGCTCGCCGCCATGCACGCGGCCGGCTACATCACCAGCCGGCAGGCGAGCCTGGCCATGTCGCAGCCGGTGACCGCGGTGCGCGACGTCGCCGGCGGCAGCGGCCGCTACGTCGCCGACTGGGTGATGGACAAGCTGCCGCAATATGTCGGCGGGCAGATCGACCAGGACATCATCGTCGACACCACCATCGACCTCGCCATGCAGGCGGACGCCGCCAAGGCGATCTCCGATACGCTTGCCGAGGGCGGCGCCAAATACCGCGTCAGCCAGGCGGCGCTGGTGGCGATCGCGCCCAATGGCGCGGTGAAGGCGATGGTCGGCGGAAGCGACTACAGGAAGAGCCCCTTCAACCGGGCGGTGGATGCACACCGCCAGCCGGGCTCGGCCTTCAAGCCCTTCGTCTACCTGACCGCGCTGGAAGACGGCATGATCCCCGAATCGGTGATGGTCGACCAGCCGGTGTCGATCGCCGGGTGGAAGCCGGAGAACTATTCGCGCAACTACAAGGGGCCGGTGACGCTGCGCACGGCGCTGGCCCAATCGCTGAATTCGGTCTCGGCGCAGCTGACGCAGATGGTGAGCCCCCAGGCGGTCGCCGCCACCGCCCGCCGGCTCGGCATCGTGTCGCCGCTGATGGCGACGCCCTCGATCGCGCTCGGCACCTCGGAAGTGACGCCGCTGGAGCTGACCGCCGCCTATGTGCCCTTCTCCAATGGCGGGCGCGGGGTCATCCCCTACGCGATCAAGCGGATCACCACGGCCAAGGGCAAGGTGCTCTACCAGCGCAGCGGCACCGGGCCGGGAATGGTGGTCGATCCGGCCTATGTCGGCATGATGAATTCGATGCTGGCGCAGACGGTGATCGACGGCACCGGTACCAAGGCGCAGGTTCCCGGCTGGCCGGTGGCCGGCAAGACCGGCACATCGCAGGATTTCCGCGACGCCTGGTTCATCGGCTACACCGGCGCGCTGACCACCGGCGTGTGGTTCGGCAATGACGACAACACGCCGACCAAGCACGCCACCGGCGGCAGCCTGCCGGCGATCGCCTGGCAACGCTTCATGAGCGCGGCGCTCGACGGCCAGGCGGTGGCCGACCTGCCGGGCAACTACCATTTTGGCGATCCGGCCAATGCCCGCTATGCCGGGCGGCCGCTCTACCCCTCCGACATGACCAGCGAGCAGGCGCGCGGCGCACCGATGGCGTTGACGCCCGGCGCCAATACCGGCCCTGTGGCGGCCGGTCCCAACATGCCGCGGGGCGGCTGGATCGACCAGCCGTCGGGCGGGCCGGTACCGCCCGGCACCGTTGGCCCGCGCCGGCGCCAGGGCCCGATCACCGGCTTCCTGCAGCAGCTCTTCGGCGGCTAGATCGGCGCATGGCGCGCCGCGGCGCGGCCGCATAGCATCCGGCCATGAGCGCGGATGAGGAGACGCCGCTTGCCGGCGGACGGGTGACGGCCGGCGTGGTCAGGATCGGCGACACGGTGCGCCGGCCGGTGAACGGCGACCGCTCGCTGCAGCACGACCTGCTGGCGCATCTGGAGCGGAGCGGCTTTGCCGGCGCGCCGCGCTTCCTCGGTATCGACGAAGCCGGTCGCGAGATGCTGAGCTTCCTGCCCGGCGCCGTGCCGTCCGATCTCGGGCCGTACGACGACACGCAGCTTGCCGCGGCGGCCCGGCTGCTGCGCACCTTCCACGACGCCACCGCCGATTTCGCGCGCAAGCGGGCGCCGGGTGCCGAGGTCATCTGCCACAACGATTTCGCCCCGACCAACGCCGTGTTCCGGGATTCGCTGCCGGTGGCGCTGATCGATTTCGACGCGGCACGGCCGGGCCTGCGCCTGTGGGACCTCGGCTACACCGCCTTCACCTGGCTCGACCTCGGCAATCCCGACTATGGCGGCGCGGCGCAGATCGACCGGCTGCGCCTCCTGGCCGAGGCCTATGGCGCGGACCGCGCATCGGCGGAGACCGTCGCCGCCTTCGCGCTGGCCCGGCAGACGGCGCTCGCCATCTCGGCCGGCGGACGCGGCCACACTGAGCTGGCGCGCTGGGCGAAGGATTGCGCCGTATGGACGGCCGAGAACATCGCCGAGCGCCTGCTGCCGACCGGCTATCACGGGTGATGAGCCGACAAAAGCAGTGGTGGCTCAGGCCGCCGCGCGGCTGCCCTCATCGTCGGCGCTGACGGCGCCGATGGCGTGAAGCGCGGGCCCTTGCGCGGCCAGCCAGGCGCGGGCGGCGTCGGTCTCGGGCGCCAGCGACCGACACAGCTGCCAGAAGCGGCGCGAGTGGTTCATCTCGCTGAGATGCGCCACCTCGTGGGCGGCGAGATAATCGAGCACCAGCGGCGGCGCCATGACGAGCCGCCACGAGAAGGACAGATGCCCGTCGGCGGTACAGGAACCCCAGCGGGTGATCTGATCGCGATAGCGGATGGCCTTGGGGCTAACCCCCAGCCGCTCCGCATGGCGGGCGACGGCCGCGGCGATATCGCGGCGGGCCTCGCGCTTGAGGAAATCGACGAGGCGGCGGCGGAGATGGGCCGCCTCGCCGGAGACGTAGAGCGCCGGGCCATCGGCGTCCGCGCCGACGGTGACGGTGCCGCGCCGGCCGGAATCGTGGTGGATGGTGTGAAGCACGCCGCGCAGCGGCACCGGCCAGCCATCGGCAATCGGGATCGCCGGCGGCAGGCGGTCGATCTGGCGCCTCAGCCAGCCGGCGTGACGCTCGAGGAAGCGGTGCGCCTCGGCCAGCGAGCCGCGCTGAGGCATGGTGAGGACAGGCGGGCGGCCGGGGCCGGCGACGCGCAGCGTGTAGCTCCGCGCGCGCGGATGGCGGCGGATATCGACCGGGACATAGCCGCTCTCGGTGGCGATCTCGAAGCGGCCGGAGGCGGCGGCAGGGCGGACGGGAATCGGCATGGAGGCGACGGGGACCCGCAGCGAATCAAGGCTCTCGCGGAATCATGCCACAGGCGGGTGAACGAAGTGATTCACTTTTTGTTCGCGGGCGGCCGACACAAGAACGGCGGGGCCGTTTCCGGCCCCGCCGTTCGTTCCTCGATACCAGAACGCCGAGGATCTGTCGTTTTCGATCGCCGTCAGAGATCGATCTGATCGGCCCGGCGTGAGGGGCGCTCGCGCGTGAAGCGATCGAACTCTTCCTGGTCGCGGGCGCGGCGCAGGTTCTGCACGAACTCCTCGAACTCGCGCCGTTCCTCATCGAGCTTGCGACGCTCCTCGTCGAGCCGGCGCAGTTCGCGCGCGCGGTAATCGTCGAAGGCGGCGTTGCCGCTCTGGTAGCTGCTGTAGCCACGATGCCGGCTGCAGCTGCCGCCGAAGTCGCGCTTCATCTCGGAGAAGTGGCGCCGAACCTCGGGGATACGGTCGCCCCAGATGATGTAGGCGAGCATCGCCAGGCCGAGCGGCCAGAAGGCCATGAAGCCGATGACCATCAGCAGGATCGTCAGGGGCGTCCATGCCGGACGCAGGGCATTCTGATTGACCATGTCCCGTCCTCTATATCGTACGTCAGTCGTACGTCTATCTTACGTAACGATTGGAAAGGTGGGAAGGGTCTTTGTGCGATTCAAGAAAAATCGGACAGGGGGCGTCCGATTTCGCGCCATCGTTGCAAAGCGGACAGGAATGGCAGGGCTCCGCGTGACCCTATCGATCCATCTGCACCGCAGCATCCTGTCGCCGCACCGCATCCAGGGACCGGAGGCCGACCTCCGTCATCTCCGGCGCGGCGGATCCGGGACCGGAGCGCGGCGGGACGACAGTGGCGAAACGGGGAACCGCCGCCTGTCCGATTCCCCTCAGGCGGGTAGACGCCAGGCGCCGATGCACCCCGGCAGTTGCATCTCCGGGGCGCCCGAATCCTGTGCAGGCGGCCGGATTCGGCCGGCGCAACCGGTGCGGGGCCGGCGCATGTCGACAAGCGATGCAATACACGGAGGGCGAGTCTCACGATAAGGCCCGCAACCGCCGATTCCGCCGTCTCAGGACGTTTACGTTTTGGAAACCCTTCGCTTCCGGGATTTTCGGGCGGCGGCGGCGCTCTTGGCGGGCCCGCCGACGGGCGCGATTGCGGCCTTTGGGGAGGCCTCGGCGCCCCTGCCGGTCGTACCGGCCTGGCCATTGGCCGCTTTCGGGCGACCGGCGCCATTGTGGGTGGCTATGAAATCGGCAATGCGCGGCGCGATCTCGGCGCGGAAGCGGGAGCCGTTGAAAACGCCGTAGTGGCCGACCCCCAGTTGCAGGTGATGGGCGCGCTTGTCGGCCGGCAGGTTGACGAGGAGATCGTGCGCCGCCCTGGTCTGGCCGACGCCGGAGATGTCGTCGTGCTCGCCTTCGACGGTGAGCGTGGCGACGTGGGTGATGGCCGCCGGCTCCACCTTTTTGGTGCGGTGCATCATCCTGCCCTCGGGCAAGGCGTGGCGCAGGAAGATGGTATCGACCGTCTGCAGGTAGAACTCGGCGGTCAGGTCCATCACCGCCAGATACTCGTCATAGAACTCGCGGTGCTTCTCCGCCGAGTTGCCGTCGCCGCGGATCAGGTGATGGTAGAAATCACGATGGGCGTCGAGGTGGCGGTCGAAATTCATCGACAGGAAGCCGGAAATCTGCAGGAAGCCCGGATAGACGTCGCGCAGGAAGCCCGGATGAGGGAAGGGCACCTTCATGATGACGTTGTCGCGGAACCAGTCGAGATCGTGGTTGTTGGCGAGCGTGTTGACCGCCGTCGGGTTGACGCGGGTGTCGATCGGCCCGCCCATCAGGGTCATCGACGCCGGCAGGTTGCGGTCGCCGGCTGCCTCCATCAGCGCCACCGCCGCGAGTACCGGCACCGAGGGCTGGCACACGGCCATGACATGCACGCCGGGGCCGAGAACGTGATGGATGGAAATCAGGTAATCGATGTAGTCGTCGAGGTCGAAAGGCCCGTCGGCGAGCGGCACCATGCGCGCATCCACCCAGTCGGTGATGTAGACGTCGTGGTCGGGAAGCATGGCGGCGACGGTGCCGCGGAGCAGCGTGGCGTAGTGGCCGGAGAGCGGCGCGACGATGACGAGCTTCGGCTGTCTGGCGCCATAGGGCAGCGCCTTGGCGAAATGCAGGAGCCGGCAGAACGGCCGCTCCCAGGCGACGCGCTCGGTGACCGGTACGTCGATGCCGCCGACACGGGCGTGGTCGATGCCGAATTCCGGCTTGCCGTAGCGGCGGGTGGTGCGCTCGAACAGCTCGGCCGTCGCCGCGACGCTGCGCCCGAAAGGCGTGTGCGCCAGCGGGTTCATCGGGTTCTTGAAATAGAGCCGGGCGGCATCGGCCGCGGCCCGGAACGGACCGAGGGCGGCGTGGTTCAGTTCATAGAGCTGATAATAGGACAAGCCCCGAACCCTTTCCTCCACTTGGCCGCCTTTCGGCACGACTTGTTGCGGCGCAACAAGACTATGGTGCCCGGTGCCTGACGCGCAACCTCTTTTCCGCTGCTGGTGGCTTCACGCAAATGACTGATATTTCAATGAATTTTGGAATGCTCGGCAGTTGCCGAGGGCCGCGGCGGCTCGCCGGATGTGGAACGATTATGGGCTGGACGCTGCGGCGCATCACAAGAAGGCGGTCGGGAGGGCTGGTGGACACCGCGCGGCGCGGTGGCTTGTGGCGGCGGATCCAGCGATATGGCGGCGTTCGTTAATGGCTTGCTTATTAAGCTAGGCGATAGTCGGGGCAAGCAGCTGTATGCGTTCCGCCGAAAGGCGGACTCGTTTGTCTTGCTTGCAAACAAGGGCTGTCGTCGTGGGTGACTCATGGCGTGAACTGCTTCCGAATATCGCGATTCTCGCCATCCTGGTCACCGTCTGGACGCACGGGCTCGACCTGATCGAAGGCAAGGGCCGTTGGTATCGCGCGGTGTTCGGTGCCGTCCTCTCCGCGGCCGGTGTCATCCTGCTCATGCAAGTCCCGTTCGAAATCCGGCCGGGCGTATTCACCGACCTGCGCGGCGCGTTGATCGCTCTTGCCGGGTTCTTTGGCAGTCCGCTGATCGGCATTGTCGCCGGATTGACTGCGGCCGCCTATCGCATCCACCTCGGCGGTGCCGGCGTCACTGGCGGCATTGTCTCCATCGTGACGTGTGCTGCTGTCGGCATCGGCGGATACTTTGTTCGGCGCGGACGGCCGGCGACGATACGGGACCTCCTCGGCTTCGCGATCGCGACGTCGCTCGCCGTTCCGCTCGGCTTCCTCGTCCTGCCGCCCGCGATCGTGCTGTCGACGCTGACCCGGGCCGGCCCCGTTCTCACCATCATGACATTCGTGGCGATCGTGCTTGCCGGACTGGTCATGATAGAAGCCGACCGACGCCGCGAAACCGCCCACGCCAACGTCTTCTATCGCGGCATCATCGACTCCCTGCCCGAGCCGGTGAACGCCAAGGACCTTGCGGGGCGCTTCCTCGCGGCCAATCCGGCCACGGCGCGCCAGGTGAACGTGCCGGGCGTGGCGGCGCTGATCGGCAAATCCGATTTCGACTTCTTCCCCGAGGATGTCGCCCGCCGATTCCGCGCGGACGAGGAACGCGTGCTGGCGACGGGCGAACCCGAGACGATCGAACAGGTGGTCACGCGGGAAGACGGTTCACGCCAATGGCTGTCGACGCTGAAGGTTCCATTGCGCGACCAGTGGGGCGCCATCATCGGGCTGTTGACCCACAATCACGACATCACCGAGCGCAAGCATATGGAGGACGAGATCGCCGAAGGGCGCCGCCGGCTCCAGGACGCGACCGAGCACATGGCCGATGGCCTGGTGATGTACGATCGCGAGGCCCGCATCGTGCTGTGCAACGACCAGTACCGCGCCATGTTTCCGAAGACCGCCGATCTGCGCGTTCCGGGGGTTTGGCTGGAGACGATCCTGCGCGCCTCGATCGCACGCGGGGAGCAGTCGGACATTCCGAGCGGGGCGATCGAGACGTGGATCCAGCGCACGATCGACGGCCTGTCGCGGCCGGGCGAACGCGACATCCACCTGGCTGACGGGCGCTGGCTGACGGCACGGACGCGTCCGACCGACGATGGCGGCGCGTTGTCAGTGATCGCCGACATCACCGAGACGAAACGCTCGGAGGTGGCGCTGAACGAACTCAACCGGCGCCTGGCCAACCTGGCCAGCGAGGACGGGCTCACCGGGCTGATGAACCGGCGCGGCTATGACGATGCGCTGCAGCGCGCCTTCGCGCAGAACAGCCGCAATGGCACGCCGCTCAGCCTGCTGCTCATCGATGTCGACCGCTTCAAGGCCTACAACGACACCTACGGGCATCCTGCCGGTGACGACTGCCTGCGCACGATCGGAAACCTGCTGAAGCTCGGGCTGCGGCGGCCGGGCGACGTGGCGGCGCGCCACGGCGGCGAGGAATTCGCGGCGATCCTCCCGGACACGCCGGAAGAGGGCGCGTTGATGCTCGCCGAGACGTTGCGCAAGACAGTTCACGGACTCGGAATGGAGCATACCGGCAGCGCCTTCGGCGCGGTCACGATCAGCATCGGCTTGGCCACCGCGACGCCCGGCGGCCCGATCACCCGGGGCGAGGACCTGGCGGAGCTGGCCGATGCCGCCCTCTATGCGGCCAAGGCCGGCGGACGCAACCGCACGGCCGCCGCCGAACCGAAGAAACCGCTGGCCGCAATCGCCTGACCCGGCCGCCTTTCCCGCAAGAAAAGAAAACGGCCGGCGCTTTGAGGCGCCGGCCGCTGTTCTCTGCGACGGTGAGAGCGGAACCGCTCAGGAAGCGGCTTCGGCCTTCTCGCCCTCTTCCTGCTTGATCTCCTGGCCGGTCTCCTGATCGACGACCTTCATCGACAGGCGGACTTTGCCGCGCTCGTCGAAGCCCATCAGCTTGACCCAGACCTTGTCGCCTTCCTTGACCACGTCGGTCGACTTGGCAACGCGGTTGGCGGCGAGCTGGGAGATATGGACGAGGCCGTCCTTGGCACCGAAGAAATTGACGAAGGCGCCGAAATCGACGGTCTTCACCACGGTGCCCTGATAGATCATGCCGACCTCCGGCTCCTGGACGATCGACTTGATCCAGTTGAGCGCGGCGGTGATCGCCTTGCCGTCGGCCGAGGACACCTTGACCGTGCCGTCGTCCTCGACGTTGATCTTGGCGCCGGTCTTTTCGACGATCTCGCGAATGACCTTGCCGCCTGTGCCGATGACCTCGCGGATCTTGTCGGTCGGGATGTTGATGACCTCGATGCGCGGCGCGTACTCGCCGAGCTCGGCGCGGGCCTGAGTCAGGGCCTTGGCCATCTCGCCGAGGATGTGCAGGCGGCCGTCCTTGGCCTGGCCGAGGGCGACCTTCATGATCTCCTCGGTGATGCCCTGGATCTTGATGTCCATCTGCAGCGAGGTGACGCCTTCCGAGGTGCCGGCGACCTTGAAGTCCATGTCGCCGAGGTGATCCTCATCGCCGAGGATGTCGGAGAGCACGGCGAAGCGCTCGTCCTCCTTGATGAGGCCCATGGCAATGCCGGCCACCGGCCGCTTGAGCGGCACGCCGGCATCCATCAGCGCCAGCGAGGAGCCGCAGACGGTGGCCATCGACGAGGAACCGTTCGATTCGGTGATCTCCGAGACGAGGCGGATCGTATAGGGGAACTCGTGATGGGCGGGGAGGATGGGCCGGATCGCCCGCCAGGCGAGCTTGCCGTGGCCGATTTCGCGGCGGCCGGGCGAGCCCATGCGGCCGGTCTCGCCGACCGAGTAGGGCGGGAAGTTGTAGTGCAGCATGAACGTCTCTTTGTACGTTCCCTGCAAGGCGTCGATGAACTGCTCGTCGTCGCTGGTGCCGAGCGTGGCAACGACCAGCGCCTGGGTCTCGCCACGGGTGAACACGGCCGACCCGTGGGTGCGCGGCAGCAGGCCGACCTCGGCCACGATCGGACGCACGGTCTTCAGGTCACGGCCGTCGATGCGGGTGCCCTTGTCGAGGATGTCGTTGCGGACGATCACCTTCTCGAGCTTCTTGAACATGTCGGCAAGAAGCTGCGGGCTCGGCGCGTTCTCGGCACCTTCCGGCGCCAGCCCGGCGGCGACCCGGGCCTTGACCGCCTCGATGGCGTCATGGCGCTCGGTCTTGGCGGTGAGCGCATAGGCAGCGCGCAGGTTCGTCTCGGCGGCGGCCTTGACCTTCTCGTAAATCGCGGAATTGTCCGGAAGGTTGACCGCACGCGGCTCCTTGGCGGCGCGCTCGGCGAGCTGGATGATCAGGTCGATCACCGGCTGGAAGCCCTTGTGGCCGAACATGACGGCACCAAGCATGTCGTCCTCGGAGAGCTCGCTCGCCTCCGATTCGACCATGAGCACCGCATCGTGGGTGCCGGCGACGACGAGATCGAGCTTCGATTCGATCATCTCGTCGATCTGCGGATTGAGGACGAAGGCGCCATTGATGAGGCCGACGCGGGCGCCACCGATGGGCCCCATGAAGGGGGCGCCGGAGAGGGTGAGCGCCGCGGAGGCGGCGACCATGGCGACGATATCGGGATCGTTCTCCAGATCGTGCGACAGCACGGTGGCGACGACCTGGGTCTCGCAGCGGAAACCGGGCGCGAAGAGCGGACGGATGGGCCGGTCGATCAGGCGGGAGGTCAGCGTCTCCTTCTCGGACGGACGGCCCTCGCGCTTGAAGAAGCCGCCGGGGATCTTGCCGGCGGCGAAGGTCTTTTCCTGATAGTTGACGGTGAGCGGGAAGAAGTCGATGCCCGGCCGCTCTTCCTTGGCGGCGACGACCGTGGCGAGGACCGCGGTGTCGCCATAGGTGGCGAGAACGGCGCCGTCGGCCTGGCGGGCAAGCTTACCGGTTTCGAGAACGAGTTTGCGACCAGCCCACTCGGTCTCGACACGATTAATGTCGAACATGGCAATTCCTTTCGTGCATCGGACACGCAAGGCGAGCCATGAGCAAGACGGCGAGGCACTTTCTGGTCCTTTGGCGCAACGCCGGACGGAAAAGCACTGAACACTTTTCCTGGCGTTGCTTTGTTCAGGACGAGAAAGCGTCTGGCGATCCTGCCATGGCCCTGTTTGCCTGTCCGTTTCGGTCCGCGGCGACCCCATGCCGCCACGCGTTCAGCTGGCCTGTTTCTTCGGCGAAATACCCGGACGAGGCGAAGCCAAAGCGCCCCGCCGCCCGTGATTTCGCGTCAGCGCCTCAGGCCGAGGCGTTCGATGAGCGTCTGATAACGCTTCTCGTCGGTCTTCCGCAGGTAGTCGAGAAGACTGCGACGGGTGCTCACCATCTTGAGCAGGCCGCGGCGGGAATGATTGTCCTTGCCGTGACCCTTGAAGTGCTCGGTGAGATTGGCGATCCGCTCGGAAAGGATCGCGACCTGGACCTCCGGCGAGCCAGTATCATTGGCGACGGTGGCGTATTCCTTGATGAGCTCTTGCTTGCGCTCGGGCGTAATCGACATCGGGTTCCTTTTTGCTTTCGGGTTGAGTCAGCCGATTGCCTGTGGCCAGGGCCGGGATGTCGTCCAGCACGGTCGGGAATCGGAAAGTCTAGCCGGCGAGACGAGCCCGCCTGCGAAGCCGGCGGACTATGGCGGAAAGGGCGGCGGATTGCCAGCGAAAAGGCGAATCTCACAATCCTTTGATTTATAAGGGGTTCGCGGCTCAGCCGGGACGAAAGACGCGGGTCGGATGGAACTGACCCTCGGAGATTTCACCGAGGGCGATGGCCTGGCCGGCATGGCTGGCATAGGCCGCCGGCGCGGCCAGCGGCGCCGTGGCGCCGCGCAACAACACCGACTGGCCACGACCGATACGGGCGGCGTCAGAGGAGCCAAGGGCGATTTCGGGAAGCTCGGTCAGTGCGGTGGCGACCGGCGTCAGGAAGCGGTCGAGCGCGATCGCGTCACCGGCCTCGCGCGCGGCGATCAGATCGTCGAGGGTGACGGCGTGATCGGTGTCGAAGGGGCCGACAACCAGGCGGCGGAGCGCCACGACGTGGCCGAGGCAGCCCAGCACGCGGCCGAGATCGCGGGCGAGAGACCGCACATAGGTGCCCTTGCCGCATTCGGTATCGAAGACCGCATGGTCGCGATCCGGTGTCTCGACCAGAACCAGGCGATGGACGGTGACCGGCCGCTCCTCAAGCACGACCGTCTCGCCCTCCCGGGCGAGATCGTAGGCGCGCTGGCCGGCGACCTTGATCGCCGAGAAGGCCGGCGGCTGCTGCATGATCTCGCCGGTGAAGCGGGGGAGAGCCGCGTGGATCGCCGCCGCCGTGGGGCGCTCGTCGCTGGTCGCGACCGCTTTGCCGTCGGCATCGTCGGTGTCGGTCTCGACGCCCCAGCGCACGGTGAAACGATAGACCTTGCGGCCGTCCTGGACGAAGGGGACGGTGCGGGTGGCATCGCCGAGCGCGATCGGCAGGACACCGGAGGCGAGCGGATCGAGCGTGCCGGCGTGGCCGACCTTGGCGGCGCCGAACAGGCGCTTGACCGAGCCGACGGCGCCGGTGGAGGTGAGGCCGACGGCCTTGTCGAGGCAGAGCCAGCCGGAGACTTCGCGGCCCTTGTGCTTACGGGACATGACGGACCTTTCGCTCCACGCGATCTGGGTGAGCGGACACCAAGCGCTGCCGCTCCGACAGCTCCCCCTCACCCTGTCCCTCTCCGACAAGGGGAGAGGGGACGAATGCGGCGGCTGAGTGCCGTGACGCACGCTGTCGTATCATTGCGAGCACTATTCCCCGTCGAGGTCGCGCTTCACTTCGGGCAAGCGCAACAGCGAATCGATCCGCTCGCCCGCCTCGAAGGATTCGTCGAGGCGGAAGCGGAGGTCGGGCGCGAAGCGCAGGTTGACGCGATGACCGACCTCGCCGCGCAGGAACTTGCGATGGCGGTCGAGCGTCGCCACCAGCGTATCGGCGCCCTTGCCGCCGAGCGGCATGACGAAGGCGGTGGCGAGCCTGAGGTCCGGCGTCATGCGCACCTCGGGCACGGTGACCACCATGCCCTCGAGCTCGGGATCGTGAACCTCGCCGCGCTGCAGGATCTCCGCCAAGATATGGCGGATCAGCTCGCCGACGCGAAGCTGGCGCTGGGAAGGCGCACGGGCTGGCGCGTGTTTCGCCACGGCATTGTCGCGCGCCGCCTAGAGCGAGCGCGCGATCTCCTCGACGCGATAGCACTCGATGATGTCGCCGACGCGCATGTCCTCGTATTTCTCGAAGGCCATGCCGCATTCCTGACCCGACGGCACTTCGCGCACCTCGTCCTTGAAGCGCTTGAGCGTCGACAGCTTGCCTTCGTGGACGACGACGTTGTCGCGGATCAGGCGGACACCGGCACCGCGTTCCACCGTGCCGTCGGTGACCCGGCAGCCGGCAATCTTGCCGACCTTGGAGATGTTGAAGATCTCCAGGATTTCGGCATTGCCGAGCATGGTCTCGCGCCGCTCGGGTGAGAGCATGCCGGACATCGCCGCCTTCACGTCATCCACCAGGTTGTAGATGATGTTGTAATAGCGGATCTCGGTGCCGTCGCGCTCGGCCTCCTCGCGCGCCTGCTTGTTGGCGCGGACGTTGAAGCCGATGATCGCGGCCTGCGAGGACGTGGCCAGCGTCACGTCGGATTCGGTGATGCCGCCGACGCCGGAGTGCAGGATGCGCACGGCGACCTCGCTGGTGCCGAGCGCCTCCAGGGCCTGGGCGATGGCCTCGACCGAGCCCTGCACGTCGCCCTTGATGACCAGCGGGAAGATCTTCTGGCCAGCGGCCTGAAGCTGGCTCATCATCTGCTCGAGCGAGCCGCGCGCCGCCGTCGAGCGGGCGAGCGCCTTCTCGCGCTTCTGGCGCATGCGGTAGTCGGCTACCTCGCGGGCGCGCGCTTCCGAATCGACCACCGCCAGGCGGTCGCCGGCCTCCGGCGCGTCCTGGAAGCCGAGCACCTCGACCGGGATCGAGGGGCCTGCTTCCTTGATCTGCACCCCAAGGTCGTTGACCAGGGCGCGCACGCGGCCCCAGGCGGCGCCGGCAACGACGATGTCGCCGATCTTGAGCGTGCCGCTCTGCACCAGGATGGTCGCCACCGGACCACGGCCCTTGTCGAGCTTGGCCTCGATGACCGCGCCCTCGGCGGCGCGGTTGGGGCTCGCCTTCAGTTCGAGCACTTCCGCCTGCAGCAGGATGGTCTCGATCAGCTTTTCGAGATTGGTGCCCTTGGCCGCCGAAACCTCGACGTCGAGCACGTCGCCGCCCATGGATTCGACGAAGACTTCGTATTGCAGCAGCTCGGTGCGCACGCGCTGCGGGTCGGCGTCCGGCTTGTCGATCTTGTTGATGGCAACGATGATCGGAACCTTGGCCGCCTTGGCGTGATTGATGGCCTCGATGGTCTGCGGCATGACGCCGTCATCGGCGGCCACCACCAGCACGACGATGTCGGTGACGCTGGCGCCGCGCGAGCGCATGGCGGTGAAGGCGGCGTGGCCGGGAGTATCGATGAAGGTGATCTTCTGGCCGTTACGGTCGATCTGGTAGGCGCCGATGTGCTGGGTGATGCCGCCCGCCTCGCCGGAGACCACATTGGCGTGGCGGATGGCGTCGAGCAGCGAGGTCTTGCCGTGGTCGACGTGGCCCATGATGGTGACCACCGGCGAGCGCGGCTGGAGCTCCGAGGCGTCGGCCGGAGCCGCGAACAGACCTTCGATGACGTCGGCTTCGGCAACGCGGCGCACGCTGTGTCCCATATCC
Organism: uncultured Alphaproteobacteria bacterium; assembly: GCA_963732845.1. Classification (GTDB taxonomy): domain Bacteria; phylum Pseudomonadota; class Alphaproteobacteria; order Rhizobiales; family Kaistiaceae; genus CAVSRC01. Next base: position 252,051 of record CAVTBE010000018.1, read on the forward strand.
TCGGCGATGACCTGGGCGGTGTCGGCGTCGATGACGTCGGTGACCTTGACCAGCTGGCCCTGCTTCATGAGCATCTTGATGACATCCACGGCGCGCTCGGCCATGCGGTTGGCGAGTTCCTGGATGCTGATGGTCTCGGGGATGATCACCTCGCGCGAAATCTTCTCGCGCGGACCGGTCTCGTGGATGCGGGCACGTTCGCGCTCGCGGCGCCGGCGGATGGAGGCGAGCGAACGGGCGCGCTCGGTATCTTCGAGCGCGTTGGAAACGGTCAGCTTGCCGCGGCGGCGATCGTCGCCGACCCGCTTGGCGGGCTTGGGCTCGGCGGCGCGCGGCGTCTTGATGCGGCCGCGCAGGGCCGCTGCCGGACGTTCGTCCTCGTCGGTCTCGGTGGTCTCGCGCTGGCCCTTGACCGGGGCCGGACGGGACGATGGCGTCGTCTCGGCCGTCTTGGCGGCAGCGGGCTTCTTCTCCTCCTCGCCGAAGCGGCGGCGGGCGGTCTCCTCGGCGCGGGCGCGGACGGCCTCGTCCGCCTGGTGGCGGGCCTCTTCCTCGGCCTGGCGACGGGCGGCCTCGGCCTGCTCCTTGGCGACGCGCTCGGCTTCCGCGGCGCGGCGGGCGGCGGCATCGATGGCCGCCTGACGCTCCTCGGCCTCATGCACCTTGGCGTCGGCCAAAGCGCGGGCGCGGGCGTCGATCTCCTCGGTCGAGAGCTGGCGCAGCACGAGCCCGGCGCGGGCGCCGGTATCGGCGTCGTTGCGGTTGCGCTCGGGCGACGGTGCCGGGCGCGACGGGGCGCTGCGACGCTCGCTCTTCTGGCGCGGCGGAGGCGGCGGCGGAGGCGGCGCGGGCTCGGCCTTCTGCTCGCCCGGCACGACGACGCGGCGCTTCTTGCGCTCCACCGTCACCGTATTGGTGCGGCCATGCGAGAAGCTCTGCCGGACGGTATCCCGTTCGACGCCACGCTTCAGGCCAAGCGTGCGCTTCGGCGCGCTGATCGTCTTGTCTTCAGTCGTTTCGCTCATACGTTCCTATCGTCCTGCACGCAGGGTACTGGTGTCTTCAAGGGCGTCGAAATGCCGGCTGCCGGCGCCGTGCGGAGCCCGGTTACCACAAAACCGGTCGAGATCGCGAATCCGTGCCAACAGATTGGTGCTCGCCGGCCCGGCAAGCAGCGCAGCATGTATCACATTTGTTCGGCCAAAAGCCAAATCCAAATCCTCGGCCGTCAGCAAACGGATGATCGCCAGGCCATCCTCGCCGAAGCGGCGGCGGGCGGCAGAATCGAGCTTTGCCACGCCGTCGGCACCGGCTTCGGCGGCGTGGATCAGCCCGACCGCGGACCCCTGCGACAGCGCCGCCTCGACCTTGGTATAGCCGCCGACAAGCGTGCCGGCCTTGCGGGCAAGCGCCAGGGCGCCCACCGCAGCGGCCCTGAGCAGCCCCTCGACGCGGCCGGCCAGGCCCGGCTCGACGCGGGCCGGACCATCGAAGGCGCGCGTCAGCAGACCCTTGCGCTCGGCCGTGGCGACATGATCGGCATCGGCGGTGACCCAAACGCCGCGGCCGGGAAGACGGCGGCGCAGGTCGGCAACGACGGTGCCGTCGGGCGCGACGACGAAGCGAATCAGCGCCTCAACCGGCAGGGTCTGCCGGGTGACGACGCAGGTCCGTTCGGTTGGCGCGTTGCGACCGGGCACCGGAGTCTCCCATCACCTTGGCTCAGGCGACCGGCGCGTCGGGCTCGGCCGCCGCATCCGCTTCGCCTGTCTCGCCGGCCTCGGCAGCTTCGCCGGCCTCGCCGGCCTCACCTTCCTCGGGCCGGTGGAGGTCCGCTTCGCTGATCCAGCCGGCCTTGACGCGGGCGGCCATGATCATCGCCTCGGCATCGGCGCGCGACAGGCCGAAGCCTTCCAGCGCACCGGGGATGCGCTTGGCCTCGCCGTCCTTGCGCTCGACATAGCCGGTGAGGTCGTCCGGCACGGCGCCGGCGAAATCCTCGACCGTCTTGATGTCGTCCTTACCGAGCGCCACCAGCATGGCGGTGGTGATGCCGGGGACCTCCTTGAGGGCGTCCTCGACGCCGAGTTCCTTGCGCTCGGCATCCTGCTCGGCCTCGAGCTTTTCGAGATGTTCGCGCGCCCGCTCCTGCAATTCGACGGCGGTCTCATCGTCGAAGCCCTCGATCGAGGCCAGCTCGTCCTGGTCGACGAAGGCGATCTCCTCGACGTCGGCGAAGCCCTCGGAAGCGAGAAGCTGGCCGACGACCTCGTCGAGATCGAGCGCGTTGATGAACAGCTGCGACCGCTCCTGGAACTCCTTCTGGCGACGCTCCGACTCCTCCTGCTCGGTGAGGATGTCGATGTCCCAGCCGGTGAGCTGGGAGGCGAGGCGCACGTTCTGGCCGCGGCGGCCGATGGCCAGCGAAAGCTGTTCGTCGGGCACCACCACCTCGATGCGCTCGGCGTCCTCGTCGAGCACCACCTTGGCGACCTCGGCCGGCTGCAGCGCATTGACGATGAAGGTGGCGGCGTCTGCCGACCACGGGATGATGTCGATCTTCTCGCCCTGCAGCTCGTTGACCACCGCCTGGACGCGGCTGCCGCGCATGCCGACGCAGGCGCCGACCGGATCGATGGAGGAATCGCGTGAGATCACGGCGATCTTGGCGCGGCTGCCGGGGTCGCGGGCGACCGAGCGCACCTCGATGATGCCGTCATAGATCTCGGGCACCTCCTGGGCAAAGAGCTTGGCCATGAATTGCGGGTGGGTGCGCGACAGGAAGATCTGCGGTCCGCGCTGCTCGCGGCGCACGTCGTAGATATAGGCGCGGATGCGGTCGCCGTAGCGGAAGGTCTCGCGCGGGATCAGCTCGTCGCGGCGCACGATGCCTTCGCCGCGGCCGAGATCGACGATGACGTTGCCGTATTCGACGCGCTTGACCTGGCCGGAGACGATCTCGCCGATGCGGTTGCGGAACTCATCGTACTGGCGGTCGCGCTCGGCCTCGCGCACCTTCTGGACGATGACCTGCTTGGCGGACTGGGCGGCGATGCGGCCGAAATCCATCGGCGGCAGCGGCTCGGCAATGAAATCGCCGACCTGGGCGGCGGGGTTGCGGCCGCGGGCGCTCTCGATGGTGATGTCGGTCGCCGGGTTCTCGATGGTGTCGACCACCTTCAACAGACGCTGCAGCTTGATCTCGCCGGTCTTCGGGTTGATCTCGGCGCGGATGTCGGTCTCCGAGCCGTAGCGCGAGCGCGCCGCCTTCTGGATGGCGTCCTCCATGGCGGTGACCACGATCATGCGATCGATCGCCTTTTCGCGGGCGACCGCATCGGCGATCTGCAGGAGCTCAAGCCGGTTCGCACTGACGGCCATGGTTTAAGGTCTCCGTTCCTCATAATTCAGGGTCTGCGGGGCGCCGGCCGCATCCTCGGCGGCGGCGTCCGGATGGGCATGCGGCTCGGCATGTTTCTGGCGCGTCAGCGACGCGCGGATGAGATCGTCGGTGAGCACGAGACGCGCTTCGGAAAGATCGACAATGGGCAGCGCCACGAGCTCGGGCGCGCCACCATCGCGGGTCAGATCGAGCACCACATCGTCGCCTTCGACGCCGGCCAACCGGCCACGGAAGCGCTTGCGACCGTTGAGCAGGCGCGCCAGCTCGATCTTCGCCTGGTGGCCGGCCCAGCGCACGAAATCCGAACGGCGGACCAGCGGCCGGTCGATGCCCGGCGAGGAGACTTCGAGATGGTAGGCGCGCTCGATCGGGTCCTCGACATCCAGGGCCGGCGAGATGTCGCGCGACAGGATCTCGCAATCCTCCACCGTCATCGAGCCGTCCGGCTTCTCGGCCATGATCTGCAGGGTGGCGCCGTTCATGGCCGACAGAAGGACGCGGACGAGCCGGTAGCCGAGCCCCTCGACGACGGGCTCGACGATATGCGCGATACGGGCCTCGAGGCCCGTCTCGGCGATGATCCGCGGTTCGTTGTCGGTATCCGACAAGCACATCCCTCCGCCGACCGGCTTCAGGTATTAAAAAAGAGCGGGTCCGGCAGGGCCCACTCTCCAACGAAGCCGATCGTTTGAGATTAGATGAGGCCGATATAGGCGCGACGGCCGGTCAATGCAAGTAGATTCCGGTTCACCGGCGGGCCGTGGCATCGAATAACCACCAGCGGCGGGGGAGCACCGCGATGCGCTCGCCGCGGCTGACGCGCGGGTGATCGGCGGCGAGATCGACCTCGATGTGCAGACCGCCGGCAAGCGCGATCTCGGCGCGGCGGAAGGCGCCGTGGCGGCGCTCGGAAAGAAGCGTTCCGGTGAGGACCCCCGGCCGGTCGGCCGCGACGATGGCGGCATGATGCGGGCGGAAGACCAGCGTCTTCGGACCGTCGCCGCCGGACACCGCCAGATCGAGCGGCGCGCCGGCGAAGGCGACGCGGCCGCCGGCGACGGTGACGGCGAGCGCATTGCTCTCGCCGATGAAGCCGGCGACGAAGGGAGAAGCCGGCGAATCGTAGACCGCATCGGGCGTGCCGATCTGCTCGATGCGGCCCTCGTTGAGGACGACGATGCGGTCGGCGAGTTCGACCGCCTCCTCCTGGTCGTGGGTGACGAAGACGGTGGTGTGGCCGGTCTCCTCGTGGATCTCGCGCAGCCAGCGGCGGAGTTCGCGGCGCACCTTGGCGTCGAGCGCGCCGAAGGGCTCGTCGAGCAACAAGAGGCGCGGCTCGATGGCCAACGCCCGGGCGAGAGCCACGCGCTGGCGCTGGCCGCCGGACAGCTCCGCCGGGAAACGCCGCTCGAGCCCATCGAGCTTGACCAAGCGGAGAAGCTCAAGAACGCGCGCGGCGATCTCGGCCTTCCCCGGCCGGCGCTCGCGCGGGCGCGCCCTGAGGCCGAAGGCGATGTTGTCGAAGACGCGCATGTGGCGGAAGAGCGCGTAGTTCTGGAAGACCAGGCCGACATGGCGCTCACGCACGGTGAGGCCGAGGGCATCGGCGCCGCCGAAGAGGACGCGGCCGGCGGTGGGGAAATCGAGGCCGGCGAGGATGCGCAACAGCGTCGTCTTGCCGGAGCCGGACGGCCCGAGCAGGGCGACCAGCTCGCCGGCAGCGATCTCGAGCGAAACGCCGTGCAAGGCGGGGGTTATGCCGAACAGCCGTTCGACATTCTCGACCGACACGTCGATGGCGTCGCCGCGGGACGGATCGGCAGGGATGGCTTCCATGACCTCTCCTCCCCTCGGCTCAGCGGCGCCCGAGCGCGGCGATCTCGCCGGCGAAGCGCCATTCGAGCACGGTCTTCACTGCAAGCGTGACCAGGGCCAGCAAAGCGAGCAGCGAGGCGACCGCGAAGGCGGCGCCATAGGCATATTCGTTGTACAGGATCTCCACCTGCAGCGGCATGGTGTTGGTCTGTCCGCGCACGTGGCCGGAGACCACCGAGACGGCGCCGAACTCGCCCATGGCGCGGGCATTGCACAGCAGCACGCCGTAGAGCAGCGCCCATTTCACATTGGGCAGCGTCACGCGCAGGAAGGTGTGCAGGCCGGAGGCGCCGAGCGACACGGCGGCTTCCTCCTCCCCGCCGCCCTGCTGCTGCATGATCGGGATCAGCTCGCGGGCGACGAAGGGGAAGGTGACGAAGACCGTCGCCAGCACCATGCCGGGCAGCGCGAAGATGATGCGGATGCCGTGCGCCTGAAGGAAAGGCCCGAACCAGCCCTGCGCCCCGAAGAGAAGGACGTAGATCAGCCCCGCGGTGACCGGCGATACCGAAAAAGGCAGGTCGATCAGGGTGACGAGCACGCTCTTGCCACGAAACTCGAACTTGGCGATCGCCCAGGCGGCGGCGACGCCGAAGACGAGATTGGCGGGGACCGAAATAGCGGCGATGAGGAGCGTCAGGCGGATGGCGGCAAGCGCATCCGGTTCGGTGAGCGCCGCCCAATAGGCGGGCAGCCCGGCGCGGAGCGCCTCGACGAAGACCGCCAGCAGCGGCAGCAGAAGGAAGAGCGCCAGAAAGAGAAGCGCTGCCGCGATGAGCGCGCGGCGCACGCCGGCGCGCTCGCCGGTGACGACAGCAGCGGCTTCGCGGCGCTCAGACATGGCCGAACCGGCGCCGCGTCCACGCCTGAAGCAGGTTGATGGCGAGCAGCAGGAGGAAGGCGATCGCCAGCATGATCGTGGCGATCGCGGTCGCCCCGGCATAGTCGTATTCCTGCAGGCGGATGACGATGAGGAGCGGCGCGATCTCCGAGACGTAGGGGATGTTGCCGGCGATGAAGATGACCGAGCCGTATTCGCCGACGGCCCGCGCCAGCGCCAGGGCAAAACCGATCAGCAGGGAGGGCAGGAGCATCGGCATGACGACGGTCGCGACCGTGCGCAGGCGCCCGGCGCCGAGCGACGCGGCGGCCTCCTCGGCGTCGCGGTCGAGATCTTCGAGAACCGGCTGGACGGTGCGCACGATGAAGGGCAGGCCGACGAAGACGAGTGCCACCAGGATGCCCCACGGCGTGTAGGCAACCTGCCAGCCGAAGGGCGCGAGCAAGGCACCGATCCAGCCGTTCGGCGCGTAGATGGCGGCAAGCGAGATGCCGGCGACCGCGGTAGGGAGCGCGAAGGGCAGGTCGATGAAGGCATCGAGCAGCCGGCGGCCGGGGAAGTCGTAGCGCACCAGCACCCAGGCGACGAGGAGCCCGAAGACGGCATTGATGCCGGCGGCGGCAAGCGACAGGCCGAAGGAGATGCGCAGCGCGGCCAGCGTGCGCGAGCCGGTGGCGATGTCAAGGAAGTCGGACCAGCCGAGGCTCGCGGTCTTCAGCACCAGACCGGCCAGCGGCAGCAGGACGACGAGGCTGAGCCAGGTGAGCGCCAGGCCGAGCGTCAGGCCGAAGCCGGGGATGACGCTTGGTCTCCTGAACGACAGTGCGGCGGTGCCGTTCATGGCGCATCACCGCTTCTGGAAAATCCGGTCGAAGGTGCCGTCATCGCCGAAATGCTCGGCCTGCGCCTTCGCCCAGCCGCCGAAGAGCGGATCGTCGATGTCGACCAGCCGCAGCGCGGGAAAGCGCGCGAGGTCCTGCGGGTCGGCGGCAGCGGGATTCACCGGTCGATAGAAATTGGCCGCAATCAGCTTCTGCGCCGGGTCGCTGTAGAGATAGCGGAGATACTCCTCGGCCACGTCGCGCGTGCCGTGCGCGTCGACATTGGCGTCGACCACGGCGACCGGCGGGACGGCGCGGATCGACAGCGACGGCACGACGATGTCGAACCGGTCGGCGCCGAGTTCCTTGAGTGCGAGATAGGCCTCGTTCTCCCAGGAGAGAAGCACGTCGCCGATGCCGCGCTGGGCGAAAGTGGTGGTGGAGCCGCGGGCGCCGGAATCGAGCACCGGCACGTTATGGAAGAGCGCGGCGACGAAATCCTCGGTCTTCTCGCGGTCGTGGCCGAATTGCGCATCGGCGTAAGCCCAGGCGGCGAGATAGTTCCAGCGGGCGCCGCCGGAGGTCTTCGGGTTGGGCGTGATCACCTGGACACCGGGCCTCGCCAGATCGTCCCAGTCGCGGATGCCCTTCGGATTGCCCTTGCGCACGAGGAAGACGATGGTCGAGGTGTAGGGTGCGGAGCTGTCGGGCAGGCGGGTCTTCCAGTCGGGTGCAATCCTGCCGGTGCGGGCGATGGCGTCGATGTCGGCCTCGAGCGCGAGGGTGACGACGTCGGCCGGCTGGCCCTCGATGACCGCACGGGCCTGGGCACCCGATCCGCCATGGGACTGCTCGACCTTGATGACCTCGCCGCCGTGACCTTCCGCCCAGTGGGCGGCGAAGAGTGCGTCGTAGGCGCGGTAGAATTCGCGCGTCGGATCGTAGGAGACGTTGAGGATCGTGCGCTCGGCCATCGCCGCGGTGGCGCCGGAGACGGCGAGGAATGCCGCGACGGCTGCAGTCTGGAGAAAGGTTCGGCGTTTCATGGAGGTCCCCATGGGTTGGCTTTACCAGATTACCTCGACATAATTAGTCGAGTATTACAACGGAAACACAAGGGGCCATTTCAAGCCCTTTTGGTCAGGCTATTTCAATCAATCGGCGATTTCAGGAATTTTATTGCCGCGGGGGCGGGCGCTCGGTCGGATGGCCTCGGCCAGCGTGGTGCCGTCCATGAGCAGGAGCATGGCCGAATAGGTATCGGCAAAGAGGCGGCGGACGGTGCAGGCCTTCTCGTCGGCGCAATCGGCGCAGCGGCGATAGGCGGTGCGCGAAATGCAGGGCAACGGGGCGATCGGCCCGTCCATGGCCCTCAGCACGCTGCCGATGGTCATCTCGTGGGGGCGCTTGATGAGCATGTAGCCGCCGGACCGGCCGCGCCGGCTGGCGACCAGCCCCTTGCGCTTGAGGTCGAGCAGGATGTGTTCGAGGAACTTCTGCGGGATGGCGTCGGCGCGGGCGATCTCCTCGATCGTCAGGGCTCCGCCAGGTTCCGTCTCAGCGAGACGAAACAGTGCCTTGAACGCGTATTTGGCCTTCTGCGAGATCATTGCCATAGACAACTCCTAGAGTCGGGTATAGCACTCGCCCGCGGCTTGTGAAGGCAGGACTATCGGCGCGCGAAGGCGAGATAGGTCGGCCGGCGGCCGGCGGCAATCGCCTTGGCCTCGTAGCGCGTGCCCGGCCAGCCGGCAAAGGGCAGGCGCCAGTCGTCGGCGCGCTCGGCCGTCCAGTCGAAGGCGGCATGGCGGAGCGTGTGGAAAAGCGTCCACTCGACATAAGAGGCAATGTCGCTGGCGAAGCGAAAGGCGCCGCCGGGCAGGAGCACGCGGGCGAGGCGATCGAGATTCTCTTGGCTGACGAAGCGGCGCTTCCAGTGGCGCTTCTTCGGCCAGGGATCGGGGTAGAGCAGGTCGACGGCGGTGAGCGATGCGGCCGGCAGCCAGTCGAGCAGCATCGCGGCATCGCCATCGAAAAGGCGAATATTGGCGAGGCCGGAATCGGCGATGGCGGCGACGGCGCTGGCCATGCCGTTGAGATAGGGCTCGACGCCGATGAAGCCGCAGTCCGGGTCGGCGGTCGCCGCCGCGATCAGGTGCTCGCCGCCGCCGAAGCCGATCTCCAGCGCGATGCGCCGTGGCGCCGCGGGGAACAGCGTGGCGAGGCTTGCGGGCGACGGCCGGGTGATATCGATGGCGCGGTCGCGGAACAGCGTTGCCATGAGGCGCAAGCGGCGCGGCGACAGGGGCTTGCCCTTGCGCCTACCGTAGAGGTGGTCGCGCCGTTCGCTCATCGTCCGTCCGGCCGCTGAGACGCAAGGGCCGGACTCCCTCCAGCGTCAGTCGAGTGCGTCGTGGATCGCGGCGCCGAGATCGGTGCGCTCCCAGGAGAAGCCGCCATCGTCCTCGGGCGGACGACCGAAATGGCCGTAAGCGGCGGTGCGCGCATAGATCGGGCGGTTGAGGCCGAGATGCTGGCGAATGCCGCGCGGCGAAAGATCCATGATCCGGCCGATCGCCTTTTCCAGCTTCTCCTCGGCGATACGGCCGGTGTCGTGCAGATCGACATAGACCGACAGCGGCTGGGAGATGCCGATGGCATAGGAAAGCTGGATGGTGCAGCGGTCGGCGAAGCCGGCCGCGACGACATTCTTGGCCAGATAGCGCGAGGCATAGGCGGCCGAACGGTCGACCTTGGTCGGGTCCTTGCCGGAGAAGGCGCCGCCGCCGTGGGGCGCCGCGCCGCCATAGGTGTCGACGATGATCTTGCGGCCGGTCAGGCCGGCATCGCCATCGGGGCCGCCGATGACGAACTTGCCGGTCGGATTGATGTGCCAGACGGTGTTGTCGTCGATCCAGTGGTCGGGCAGCGACTCGCGCACATAGGGCTCGACGATGGAACGAACGTCGTGGGAGGAGAGACCGACATCGAGATGCTGGGTGGAGACGACGATCGAGCTGACGCCGACCGGCTTGCCGTTCTCGTAGCGCACGGTGACCTGGCTCTTGGCGTCGGGACCGAGCATGTGGCTCTCGCCCGAATGGCGCGCCTCGGCCATGCGGTGGAGAATCTTATGGGCGTAGTAGATCGGCGCCGGCATCAACTCCGGTGTCTCGCGGCAGGCATAGCCGAACATGATGCCCTGGTCGCCGGCGCCCTCGTCCTTGTTGCCGGCGGCATCGACACCTTGCGCGATATCGGCCGACTGGGCGTGAAGAAGCACCTCGACCTTGCAGTTCTGCCAGTGGAAGCCTTCCTGCTCGTAGCCGATGTCGCGGATGGCGGCGCGGGTGAGATCCTCGATCTGGTCGAGGACGGAATCGGGCCCGCGCACCTCGCCGGCGATCACCACGCGGTTCGTCGTCGCCAGCGTTTCGCAGGCGACCCGCGCCTCCGGCATGGCCGCCAGATAGGCATCAACGATGGCGTCGGAGATGCGGTCGCAGACCTTGTCGGGATGGCCTTCGGAAACGGATTCGCTAGTGAAGAGATAGTTGCTGCGCGACACGAAACGCTGCTCCCCCAAGTCTAAAGTTCACAACCGGACGACGTCTCCGGCCGGCTTCGCGGCGGTGTTGTGACAGCGAACGCGACAGGGGTCAATCGCTGCCAACCCGGAACCGGACAGCACAACGCACGCTCCACACCCGGGCCTGGGCATGGACCGCAAAGCGGCGCAAGGTCCGGTGAAGCTGGCTCAGGCGGGTTTGTCGTCGTCGCCCGCCATGGCGCGGACGAGATCGATGATCCGACGGCGTTGATGCGCGTCCTTGATGCGCACGAACGCCTTGTTGAGCTGGATTCCCTCGGAACTGGAGAGGAAATCGACGACGTAGTTCGTCGGCGAAGTTTCATCGAGGCCCGTCGCATCTCCCGTCGGCGTCGCCGGTGCATCCTCGAAGAAGAACGAGATCGGCACGGACAGGACACGGGCGATATGCTGGAGGCGGCTGGCGCCGATCCGGTTGGTACCCTTCTCGTATTTCTGGATCTGCTGGAAGGTGATGCCGAGCTGGTCGCCCAGCTTTTCCTGGCTCATGCCCAGCATCATGCGCCGGAGTCGGACCCGACTTCCGACATGGATGTCGATCGGGTTGGGCTGTTTTTTGTTGGCCATTTTTTGGCTTTCGTCCTTATCGCCGCTCACAAAGCGGTCCTTGATTATGTCCGGGTGTGCGCATCACCATACCCAGCGCGGTAATCATGACATAACGCGCAGCATCGACAATGCGGCCGACCATCACTGGCCGCCACACTCCCGTGTGCCTTCAACGAGAGGGATATTGGCCGGCAATGGCAATTTGTGTCAATTGTCCGTCAAATCCCCTTTTAACCTTGGTTAACAAGCCCCCAACCGCCGAAACGGCCAACAAAACGGCGAAAATAAGGTCACCGAATCGGGCATAGGGCGTCGCCGGCAGACCGACCGGTAGGTCGCCGTTAACCACCCCCATATGGCCGAGGCCGAGGCTGGCGATCACCCGCCCATGGGCGTCGACGATGGCCGAAATGCCGGAATTGGCCGAGCGGACCAGGGGGAGGCCTTCCTCGACGGCGCGCACGCGGGCTTGCAGAAAATGCTGATAGGGCCCCGGCGTGTCGCCGAACCAGGCGTCGTCGGTGACGTTCAGCATCCACCCCGGGCGGGCGCCGGGTGGCAGCGCCGCGCCGGGGAAGATGATCTCGTAGCAGACCAGCGGCGCCGCCGGCGGCGCCCCCGGCACGGTGAGGCTCCGCGGCTGCGTGCCGGCCGCGAAGCCGCCGGGGAGGGTGATGAGTTGCCTAAGCCCCAGCCGGCGGAGCAGACCGGCGAAGGGTATGTATTCGCCGAAGGGGACGAGGTGAACCTTGTCATAGGCGTCGAGGATCTCGCCGTTGTCGCCGATGACGTAGATGGCGTTGAAGATGGGCGGGAGGCCGTCGGCGCCGACATCGGCCGCACGTTCGGCGCGGGCGGCGCCGGTGATGAGCGTGGTTCCCGGCGGCAGCAGGTCGGCGATGGCTTGCAGCGCGCTCGGCCGTTCGGTGAGCAGGAAGGGGAATGCCGATTCGGGCCAGACGAGATGGGTGACACCGGCGAGCCCGGCCGCGCCCTTGCCGCCGCCGGAGAGGTCGACATAGCGCTGCATGATCTCGTCGGCCTTCTCGAACCCCCAGCGTTCGCCGAGCGGGATGTTGGGCTGCAGGATGCGCAGGTGAACGCCGGGAACCGATGCATCGGGTCCCCCGGCCAGACGCACGGCGCCGAAACCGAGATGGGCGACGAACAGAACGCCGGCGGCGGCGAAGGCGATGCGCCCCGCCTTGCGGTCGGCGGCGTCCTCGGCAACCAGCAGGACCGGCGCGGCGAAGATCAGGCACGCGGCGAGCGTCAGCCCCCAGATGCCGACCAGCGCCGCCGACTGCATCATCAGCGGCATCGGCGTCAGCGCGTAGCCGATCGCGTTCCACGGGAAACCGGTGAAGAGATGACCGCGCAGCCATTCGGCGATCGACAGCGCCACGGCGAAGACAAGTACGCGCGACCAGCTTTCGGACCAGAAGAGGCGGGCAAGGGCGGCGCCGAAGGCCCAGAAGAGCGCCATCCCCGCCGGCAGGACGACGACGGCGAAGGGCATCAGCCAGCCGAAGACATCCGCCTGGACCAGGAAGGCGGCGCCGACCCACCACAGGCCGGCGAGGAAAAAGCCGAAGCCGAAGCTCCAGCCGACGATCGCCGCCGGCAGCAGGCGGCGGAGCCAGCCTGAGCCTTCGTCAGCGGTGGCGCCATCGATCAGCCAGACGAAGACCGGAAAGGTCAGCCAGAGGACCGGAAAGACGTCGAACGGCGCGAAGGCCAGCGCCGACAGCGCGCCGGCTGCGAACGCGACGGCGAAGCGGCGCCAGCCCCACAGAACGATGACCAGATTGGCGTAGGATCGCACCCTAGAGCCTTTCACAGTCAGATGGGATCAATTCCGTTTCTCGGCCGGCGCGGCGATCCGGCGTCGAGACCGGCGAAGGGCGATGTGGTGCATCGGTCGAGCCGGGACCGGCGTCGGGCGCCCGCCGGCCGGAAACCCAAAGGGACGGGCGCTTTTGCATCATGATCGTCGCCGTCGGGCTCGGCCGTACCCCGGGTACGCCCTTCACCCGCCGGCTTGATCCTGTCGCAAAATCGCTCCGTCGGAATGGTTCCATCTGACTGTGAAAGGCTCTCGTTGCGCTCCACCCGAACTCGCGTGCCGCCCGAATCAGGGAGATGAGGGTCGGGGCGCGACGGGCCGCGGTCAAGCGAGACGACCAATTCCGTTGCGCGATGCGACCGCTCAGCCGGCCGACGCAGCGGTATCGGGCGGCGGTTGACGGCGGCGGCGCGGCTCGCGCGGACCGGACGGGCGCTTGCTGATCCTGAGCCGCTTGATGCGGCGGGGATCGGCATCGAGGACCTCGAACTCGTAGCCGCCCGGCGCCGAAACCAGTTCGCCGCGCACGGGGATGCGTCCGACCAGCGCGAAGACCAGGCCGCCGATGGTATCGACATCCTCGCCATGTTTGCCGGCGTCGAAATCGGTGCCGACGACCTTGGCGACCTCCTCCAGATCGGCACGGGCATCGGCGAGGAAGCCGCCGTCCTTGTCGGGCACGATCATCGGGCCGACAGCGTCGTCGTGCTCGTCCTCGATCTCGCCGACGACCATTTCGAGCGCATCCTCGAGCGAGACGAGGCCGTCGGTGCCGCCATACTCGTCGATGACCAGGGCCAGCTGCATGTGCGCCGCCTGCATGTTGGCGAGCAGCGTGGCCACCGGCATGGAGGGCGGAACGAAGAGGATGTTGCGCACGAGGTCGGCCTTGGCGAGCGTCTTGCCGAGATCGACGCAGGCGAGATCGAGCTTGACGGCCTGTTCCCCGTCGTCCGGTTTGCCGGTGGCGGACTTGTCGCCATTCCCCGGCGCCCGCCTGCCGGCGGCATCGGCGATGTGGGCCATCAGGTCCTTGATGTGGACGAGGCCGACCGGGTCGTCGAGGGTCTCGCGGAAGACCGGCATGCGCGAATGGCCGGACCTGAGAAAGGTGACCAGCAGCTCGCCGAGAGAGGCGTCGATCTCGACCGACTCGATATCGGCGCGCGGCACCATGATGTCGTCGACGCGCATGTCGCGGAGCCGCAGGATGTTGGCGAGCATGGCCCGCTCTTCCGGCGTGAAGTCGGCGCCGCCATCCTGCGGAGCGGCCAGCGCGGCGGCGAGATCGTCGCGCAGCGTGCCGGCGCCCCTGAGGCCGACCGCGGCCCGCAGGCGGTCGAGCCAGGTTTCGTGGCTGCGCGTACTGTCGGCGGGCTCGCCTTCGGAGGCGGAGCCGGCGGCGGGGTCAGTTGAGGCCTGTTTGGATGCTTCGCTCATCTCGGGGGTCAGGGTTCAGCCCGTCAATCGGCCGGTTCAGCGTAAGGATCGGCGATGCCGAGGCTGGCCAGTATAGCCGTTTCGAGCCATTCCATCACGGCCGCCTCGCCGTCGGTTTCGTGGTCGTAGCCGATGAGGTGCAGAAATCCATGAACAATCAGATGGGTGACATGGTCGGCAAAGTCCAACCTTTGCGCGCCGGATTCGGCCGCGATGGTCTCCAGCGCCATGACGATGTCGCCGAGCGGCGGCCCGAGCTTGCCAGGCGCCAAGGGGGCGGCGGGAAAGGAAAGCACGTTGGTCGGCTGGTCCTTGCCGCGATATTGCCGGTTGAGCACGCGGATACGGGCGTCGTCGGTGAAGACCAGGGAGACCTCGGCACCGCCGACGATGGGCGGCAGATCCACCGTCCGGCAGGCGGCGAGCGCGCGATCGACCAGGGCCTGAAGGTCCGCCTCGGCCGGCCAGCCGTCGGCCTCGATCAGGATATCGGCAAGAATGTCGGGACTGCCGGCGTCGGACGACAGGGCTGGAGCCTTTCTCTAGATCCCCTCCCCGGGGGTCCGCTCGGGCCGGTCGTAGGCCTCGACGATGCGGGCAACCAGCGGATGGCGGACGACATCGGCGGCGGTGAAGCGCACCTGGGCGACGCCGGCGACGTCCTTGAGCAGATCGACCGCCTCGTTGAGACCGGAGACGGTGCCGCGCGGCAGGTCGATCTGCGACGGATCGCCCGTGACGATCATGCGCGAGTTTTCGCCGAGGCGGGTGAGAAACATCTTCATCTGCATGGACGAGGTGTTCTGCGCCTCGTCGAGGATGACGACGGCATTGGCGAGCGTCCGCCCACGCATGAAGGCGAGCGGCGCCACCTCGATGGAGCCCGACTGGAAGCCGCGCTCGACCTTGTCGAAGGGCATCATGTCGTAGAGCGCGTCATAGAGCGGGCGCAGATAGGGATCGACCTTCTCGCGCATGTCGCCGGGCAGGAAGCCGAGGCGCTCGCCGGCCTCGACCGCCGGGCGCGACAGGATGATGCGGTCGACGGCGCCGCGCTCGAGCATGGCGGCGGCATAGGCGACGGCGAGGTAGGTCTTGCCGGTGCCGGCCGGGCCGATGCCGAAGGTCAGCTCGGCGCGGTCGAAGGCCCGCATATAGGCGTCCTGCATGGGCGTGCGCGCCATCACCGTGCGCCGACGCGTGGCGATCTGCGCCATGGCGAGGCGGCCCTTGGGCTGCTCCAGCGTCGGCAGGCTGAGCTGGGCTTCCGCCGCGGTCGCCATGCGGATGGCGCCGTCGACATCGCCCTGGGCGAGCGCGTGGCCCTCCTGCAGGCGGCCATAGAGCATGTCGAGCGCCAGGCGGGCGCGGGTCAGCGCCTCGGTATTGCCGCGCAGCGTCACCTGATTGCCGCGCGCCACCGCATCGATGCCGAGGCGCTGCTCGAGCAAAGCGAGGTTCTGGTCGAATTCGCCGAAGAGCTCCGGAATCAGGCGATTGTCGTCGAAGGCGACGACGATGTGGCCGTGATCCGGCGGCGCCGGGTCGGCGGGAACCGGAATGGTCGGGCGCGCGGTCACGAGACGGCCTCCATGGCGGGCGCGTCCGCCAGCGTGCCGAACAGGCTGTTGGCGGAGCTCGATTCGATCGCCACGCGGGCGATGGTGCCGATCAGTTGCGGACCGCCGGAAACGTGGATCGGCTGGAGCCAGGGCGAACGGCCGACGATCTGGCCGGGATGACGGCCGGGACGCTCGAACAGGATGTCGGCGGTGATGCCGACGCGCGAGGCGAGGAACGCCGCCTGACGGGCGACGATACGCTGCTGCAGGCGCTGCAGGCGCTCGTTCTTCACCGCGTCGGGCACCTGATCGGGGCGAGACGCCGCGGGCGTGCCGGGGCGCGGGCTGTATTTGAACGAATAGGCGGCGACGTGGCCGGCCTCTTCGAGGATCTCGAGCGTCCGGACGAAGTCATCTTCCGTCTCACCGGGAAAGCCGACGATATAGTCGCTGGCGAGCGCGATGTCGGCCCTGGCGGCGCGGACGCGCTCGACCAGACGCAGATAATCGGCGGCGGTGTGGCGCCGGTTCATGGCAGCCAGAATCCGGTCCGAGCCCGACTGAACGGGCAGATGCAGATAGGGCATCAGCGCAGCCAGATCGCGATGGGCGGCGATGAGATCGTCGGCCATGTCGCGGGGATGGCTGGTGGTGTAGCGCAGGCGGTCGATGCCGGGGATTTCGGCCAGGCGGAAGAGCAGCCGGCCGAGGCCCCAGTCACGCCCGTCGGCGCCTTCGCCATGCCAGGCATTGACGTTCTGGCCGAGCAAAGTGAGCTCGCGCACGCCGGATTCCGCCAGTCGCATGGCCTCGGCGACGATGGTGGCGACCGGCCGCGAGACCTCGGCACCGCGGGTATAGGGCACGACGCAGAAGGTGCAGAACTTGTCGCAGCCTTCCTGCACGGTGAGGAACGCCGAAACTCGCCGGCTGGCACCAATCCCTCCCCGGAACGGGGAGGGGGGACCGCCCGCAGGGCGGTGGGTGGGGTCCGTTGCGATCTCGCCCCACCCGGCGGCTTCGCCGCCACCCTCCCCTCGCGGGGAGGGATGGGGATCTGTGGCGCGCGTATCGATGCCATCCAGCCTGGCGAACTTGTCGGCGACGTCGAACTCAGTCTCGACCACGCGGCGGCCGGCATGGGCCGCGGCGATCAGCTCCGGCAGGCGCTGATAGGATTGCGGGCCGACGACGAGATCGACCACCGGCGCGCGCGACACGATCTCCGCTCCTTCGGCCTGAGCGACGCAGCCGGCCACCCCGACCAGCACCTGGCGGCCTTCGGCGCGGCCGGCGTCTTTCAGCGCGCGAAACCGGCCAAGCTCGGAATAGACCTTCTCGGCTGCTTTTTCGCGGATATGGCAGGTGTTGAGGAGGATGAGATCGGCCGCCTCGGGCGTGTCCACCGGCCGGTAGCCGGACCCCGCCAGAACGTCCGTCATCCGCTCGGAATCGTAGACGTTCATCTGGCAGCCATAGGTCTTGATGAAAACAGTCTTCAGGTCCGCGTCCGATCTCTTCATGAAATCCGATGGTTAACCGAGGCCCGGGGGTCAAAGCCGGCGGCAGCCCCGTACCCGTTCCTTAGCGTTTTTCGGCGCCCAAGAGAATAGGCGGGGTGGATGGCCGCAGAATGACGGCGGCGCCCGCTCCTGCCGAGGAAACGCACCGGCGGCTCAGCCCTTGTCTTTCTTGGCCGACTTGTCGAGCGGCACGCCGTAGAGCTCCAGCCGGTGATCGACGAGGCGGAAACCGAGGCGCTCGGCGATCGCCTGCTGCAGCTTCTCGATCTCGTCGTCGCGGAACTCGAGCACCTGGCCGGTGCGCAGGTCGATCAGGTGGTCGTGATGCTCCTCGGGGATGGTCTCGTAGCGCGCCCGTCCCGCGCCGAAATCGTGTCGCGCGATGACGCCGGCATCCTCGAACAGCTTGACCGTGCGATAGACCGTGGCAATCGAGATCTTCGGGTCCATGCCCGAGGCCCGGCGGTAGAGTTCCTCGACATCGGGATGGTCGGTGGCCGCATCGAGCACGTGCGCGATGGTGCGGCGCTGCTCGGTCATGCGCATGCCCTTGGCGACGCAGACTTCCTCAAGGCTCTTGGCTACTTCGCTCACGGTCGGCGGCTTCCGGACGCTCCTGATTGTCTCCGCGTTAGCGAAGTTGCAGCCGCATGACAAGCGCGGTGCCGTCCTGTGCGGTGCCGCTCCGGTAATAGTCGCGACGCTCGCCGACGACGGCGAAGCCCAGTGAGCGGTAGAGGGCGACGGCAGGCGCGTTGCCGCGATCGACCTCGAGGAAGCAGGCGGACGCGCCGGCGCGGTGCAGGCGGCGGAGCGCCTCCTCCATCAGCATGCGGCCGAGGCCGCGGCGGCGGAAGGCCCCGCGGACGGCGATGGTGAGGATCTCGGCCTCGTCGGCAACCACGCGCACCAGAACGAAGCCGGCCAGGCGCCGACCGCGGCGGACGCCGACGGCGAAGACGGTGCGCTCGCCGAGGAGGGCGGCGAATTCCTCGCCGCTCCAGGCATGGCCGAAGGCGGCGGCATGGATGTCGGCCAGGGTCTCGGCCTCGCTACGCGCGACCGTAAAGAGATGGATGCGCGGCGCCCAGCCCCAGGCGATCATTGGCGGGCGATCCGGCCGGCAGTCTGCGGCTTAGCGTCCGGCGGCCTGAGATAAAGCGGGCGCGGCGCTTCGCCGGAGGGGGAGGCGGCCAGCGCGAGACGGCAGAGCCCAGCGATGTCGGGGGCGGAGTGCTCGTGGACGGTGCGGGCGCGGGCCTCCTGCCCAAGGATTTCGGCGATTGCCGCCGCACCGGAGCCGGCGATCAGCGTGTTGGCGGCGATGCGCCGGGCGAAGATTTCCGCGCGCGCGGCCTCGGGCGGGCCTTGCGGCGTTCCATCGGCGGCGAAGCTCTGGCCGTAGATCTCGCCGCGTCCGGCGGCAAGCACGGCAAGCACCGGTATGTCGCCGATCTCGTGGCGGGCGGTCTCGGCATGGATGGCGAGCGTGCCGATGCCGACGGCAGGGGCGCCGGTGACCAGCGCCAGGCCGCGGGCGGCGGCGATGCCGACGCGCAAGCCGGTGAACGAGCCGGGGCCGACGGTGACGGCGATGCGGTCGAGATCGCCATAGGTCAGGCCGGCTTCTTCCATCGCCGCTGCGATCATGCCCATCAGGCGTTCGGCATGGCCGCGGCCGATGACCTCGCTCTTCAGCACGTCATGAGTGCCGCCGACGATGCCGACGGCGCAGGCTTCCAGGGCGGTGTCGATGGCAAGCAGGCGCATGCGCGCCGGATTAGCCGGCAGGCGTCGCCGAGTCGAGGGGAAGCCGTGTCCCGGGCGCAGTGCAGCACGACGTGATGCGCTGCAGAACCGGGACCAACGAGCCGCGTGGGCCCCGGATCTGCGGTGCGTCATTTCACGCCGCACCGCGTCCGGGGAACGGTGGCCGGTAAGTTTGCTCAGGCCTCGACCTGCTCGATCCCTTGCACTTCGGGAACGAAGTGGCGGAGCAGGTTCTCGATGCCGTGCTTGAGCGTGGCGGTCGAGGACGGGCAGCCGGAACAGGCGCCGCGCATGTTGAGATAGACGACGCCGTCGCGATAGCCGTGGAAGGTGATGTCGCCGCCATCCTGAGCGACAGCGGGACGCACACGCGTCTCGAGCAACTCCTTGATGATGGAGACGGTCTCGGCGTCGTCCTCGGAATAGTCGTCATCGGCGGCCGCCGCCTGGGCCTGATTCATGACCGGCATGCCGGACATGAAGTGCTCCATGATGGCGCCGAGGATGACCGGCTTCATGTGGGGCCAGTCGCCGTCGGTCTTGGTGACGGTGATGAAATCGGCGCCGAAGAAGACGCCGCCGACATTGGGGAGCGCGAAAAGACGCTCGGCGAGCGGCGAATTGGTGGCTTCGGCGGCGCTGCGGAACTCGGCGGTGCCGGTGCCGAGCACGTCGCGGCCGGGCAGGAACTTGAGACTCGCCGGATTCGGCGTGGGTTCGGTCTGGATGAACATGGTCGGGCGCCTTTCAAGGGGGCGTGGCCGGGAAACAACTGACGGTCAGTGATTTAGGCCCGTGGTCCGGCAACATCAAGCGGTGCACCGCCTACCAGACATGCGGGATGAGGCGGGCCGGGGTTTTGGCGCGGTATTCGGCGTAGCCCGGCAGGCCGGCGATCAACACGCGCTCCTCGTCGATGAGGCGGACGACGATCAGCCCGGCAAGCGCGGCGACGGGAACAAGCGCCCAGGCGGAACCCAGCGCCAGCGGTACGCCGAGGAGCATGACGATCGCGCCGGCATACATGGGATGGCGGACGAGCGCATAGGGCCCGGTGGTGACGACCGTCTGGCCGCTGCCGACTTCTATGGTGGCGGCGGTGTAGCTGTTCTCGCGGAAGACCAGGAAGACGACAAACAGGCCGATGAGCACCAGGGCGTCGCCGGCGAGCGCCATGGCGGAAGAGAGATGCGACCAGCCGAAGTGCCGATCGACGCCGGAGACGACGAAGACGGCAACGAAAGCGACGCTGGCGAAGGTCTGGATGATGCGCTGGCTCGCCTCGCTTTCGGCGGTGGGGCCGGCGTTCATCCGCCGCTCGATCAGCGCCGGATCGCGCTCCAGAAAATAAAGCGTGATGGCCAGCACCGCCGCGGTGAAGACGACGAGGAACAGCCAAGCCTGCCACCAGAGCAGCGTCCAAGCCGGCAGGAAGGTGAACACCGCCATGGCGCCGATGAAGAAGGCCAGGCCACGATAGGCGCGGAGGCGAAGCGACTCAATCATTGGACGAACCTTCAATCCGCCCGGCGGCGGAACCATGGCGCGGCGACTGGGCCTCAGGCAACCGAAGCGATGGCGGCGTCGTCGAGATGGCCGGGGACGATGGTGATCGGAATCGGGAAGGTCGCCGCCGCCTTGCCGGCAAGCGCAGAGACCAGCGGGCCCGGCCCTTCCTTTTCGGTGCCGGCGGCCAGAACCAGGATGGCGATGTCTTCGTCCGCCTCGATGAGATTGATGATCTCCTCGGAGCGGTTGCCCTCGCGGATGACGAGCTGCGGCTCGACCGTGCCGTAGGAGCGGGCCATGTCGGCAAAGCGGCCGAGCGTGTTCTCGGCCTGCTCCATCGCCTCGGCGCGCATGATGTTCTCCACCCCCAGCCAGTGCTGGAAGGCGGCCGGGCCGATGACATAGAGCAACACCAGGGCGCCGCCGGAGTGCTCGGCGCGGCGGGCGGCGTAGAGCAGCGCGCGGGCGCATTCGGGGGTGTCGTCGATGACCACCAGGAACTTGCGCCGGTGGCCTTCCTCTGTGCTTCTGCGTCTCAGTGCCATGACGGTGATTTTCGCATTTTGCCGGACGGGCCGGCAAGCGGCTCGTCAGACCATGCGGACGGGGCCGGAACGGAGCGCGAGCGGCGGCCCTGAAATCAGTGCGGCTGAACGAACCCGACGATATCACGCACGCCGCGCATGACCGGCTCGGTGACGGCGCGGGCGCGCTCGGCGCCCTCGTTGAGGATCGCGTCGATGGCGCCGGGATCGGCGATCAGGCGGCGCATCTCGTCGGCAATCGGCGCGAGCTTCTCGACCGCCAGCTCGGCCAGCGCCGGCTTGAAGGCGGAAAACTGTGCCCCGCCGTGATCCTTGAGCACCGCCTCGGACGAGACGCCGGCCAGCGCGGCATAGATGCCGACCAGATTCTCGGCCTCGGGGCGATTCTTCAGGCCGCCGATTTCGGAGGGCAGCGGCTCGGGATCGGTCTTCGCCTTCTTCACCTTCTGGGCGATGGTATCGGCATCGTCGGTGAGGTTGATGCGCGAATAATCGGAGGGGTCGGACTTCGACATCTTCTTGGTGCCGTCGCGCAGGCTCATGACGCGCGTCGCCGGCCCGGTGATGACCGGCTCGGTGATCGGGAAGAAGGCGTCGCCATAGCCTTGTGCGGCGATCAATTCGGCAAAGTCGTTGTTGAACTTGGCGGCGATGTCGCGGGTCAGCTCGAGATGCTGCTTCTGGTCCTCGCCGACCGGCACATGGGTGGCGCGATAGGCGAGGATGTCGGCGGCCATCAGCACCGGATAGTCGAACAGGCCGATGGAGGCGTTCTCGCGGTCCTTGCCGGCCTTTTCCTTGAACTGGGTCATGCGATTGAGCCAGCCGAGGCGGGCGACGCAGTTGAGCACCCAGGCCAGCTCGGCATGGGCAAAGACCTGGCTCTGGTTGAAGACGATGTGCTTCTTGGGGTCGATGCCGGAGGCGATGAAGGCGGCGGTGACCTGGCGGGTAGCGGCGGCCAGCTCCTTGGGCCCACCCCAGACGGTCATCGGCACGGTGATGGCGTGCAGGTCGACGACGCAGTAGACGCAGTCGAAATCGCGCTGCAGGGCGACGAAATTCTTGATGGCGCCGAGATAGTTGCCGAGGTGGAGGTTTCCGGTCGGCTGTACGCCCGAAAAGACGCGGGGGGTGAAATCGGTCATCTGTCGCTGGTTCCTGCAGGCGAGCGCGTGGGGCCGCGCCGTTTGGGGGCCGACATAGCGGCGCTTGGAGCCCGGCGCAAGCGCCGGCTTCGGTTCAGGTGCGACGGATGAGCCGGCGGAAATCGACGACGCCGGCGAGCTGGCTGAAGAGGGCGAAGAAGCCCATGCCGAGCCCGACCAGCACCATGAGGATGAGGCCGCGGCGCAGGATCGGCCCGACCGTCAGCCAGGGACCGAGCAGCCAGGCGGCGATGAGGACGCAGACGCCCATCATGACCGCGGCAAGCGCCAGAAGCGGCAGGCGCCGGCGCAGCGAACGGTCGATCTGCAGGCGGCCGTCGCGGATGAGGGGCACGAGCAGCAGTACCGTGTTGACCCAGGCGGCCAGCGACGTGGCGGCGGCGATGCCGACATGGCCGAAGAGCCAGAACAGGCCGAAGGCGGCCACGACGTTGACAACCATCGCGACCGCACCGGTCCACATGGGGGTGCGGGTGTCATGGCGGGCAAAATAGGCGGGCTGGAGCACCTTGATGGCGACGAAGGCGGGCAGGCCCGCCGCATAGGCGGCAAGCGCCGGGGCCGTGGCCGCGGTATCGGCGGCGGTGAAGGCGCCGCGCTCGAAGAGCACGTTGATGATCGGACCGGGGATGACGAGCAGCGCGACAGTGGCCGGCAGCGTCAGCGCCGCGGCAAACTCGATGGCGCGGTTCTGCGCATGGTGGGCGTCCTGGTCGCGTCCGGCGCGCAGCGCCCGCGCCAGGTCGGGCAGCAGGACGATGCCGATGGCGATGCCGACAATGCCGAGCGGCAGCTGGTAGAGGCGGTCGGCGTAGTAGAGCCAGGAGACGGCACCGGGCTCGAGCGAGGCGATGATGGTGCCGACGACGATGTTGATCTGGGTGACGCCGCCGGCAATGACGCTGGGCCCGGCGAGCACGGCGAGGCGCTTCACCCCGGGGGTCCAGCGCGGCCACAGGAGGTTCAGCCGGATGCCCGCGCGGGCGCAGGCGTAAGCCAGAAAGGCGAGCTGGAGGATGCCGCCGGCGGTGATCGAGGCGGTCAGGAGCACGCCGGCGTGCACCGTGCCGACCTCGTGGGTGAACCACAGGAAGACCAGCGTGGCGATCAGCACCACGTTGAGGAGCGACTGGGAGAAGGCGGCGGCGGCGAAGCGGTTGAGCCCGTTCAGCGCACCGGCGAGCAGCGTGGTGAGCGAGATCAGGAACAGATAGGGGAAGGCGATCCGCCCGAGCATGGTGGCGAGGCCGAACTTCTCCGGGTCGCTGGCGAAGCCCGGCGCCAGCACGAAAGTCAGCCAGGCCATGCCGATTTCGGCAAGGACCGAGACGACCACCAGCAATGCGGCAAGGGCGGCCAGCGATTCGGAAGCGAAACGGAAGGCGGCCTTTTCCCCTTCGCCTTCGTGGGCGCCGGTGAAGAGCGGCACGAAGGCGGACGCGAAGGCGCCCTCGGCGAAGAGGCGGCGGAAGAGATTGGGCAGGCGCTGGGCGACGAAGAAGGCGTCGGCGACCGGGCCGGTGCCGAGCGCGGCGGCGATGAACATGTCGCGCACGAAGCCGAGCACGCGGCTGGTGGCGGTGGCGCCGCCGACGGTAGCGAAGTTTTTCAGGAGCGACATGGGCCGGAGCCTTTCCCGGCCCTCACGCCGGCTCGCGCTTCCGCGGGCGTGGCGGCTCGACCTTGATCGTCTCGCCGTCGAAGGCGGCGCGCAGACGCCGGCGGATGGCCGCTTCCCGGTTGCCGTTGGTGATCTTCGCGCCAACGAGATCGGTCACATAGAAGACGTCGACGGCGCGCTCGCCGAAGGTGGCGATGTGGGCCGAGGTGATGTTGAGATTGAGGTCGGAGAGCACGCGCGTCAGGTCGTAGAGGAGACCGGGACGGTCGAGCCCGGAGGCTTCGACGACGGTGAAGCGGTTCGACCACGAATTGGCGACGAGGATCGAGGTCTCCAGCGAGAAGGCGCCGAGGCGCGCCCGGCGCTGCGTCCGGCGGGCGATCACCTCGGGCAGGCGCACGGCGCCGGACAGCGCCTGCTCGATCAGGTCGCCGACGCGGCGGGCGCGGCGCTGCTCGTCGGCCTCGTCGTCGAACTCGCGGTGGATCGAGATCGAATCCAGCGCCCGCCCGTCGGAGGTGGTGAAGATCTGCGCGTCGACGATGTCGGCGCCGGCCGCCGTGCAGGCGCCGGCGATGATCGAGAGCAGGCGCGGGTGATCGGGGGCGAGCACGGTGATCTCGGTGATGCCGGCATCAGGCTGGGGCGTGATGGCGGTGGCGAGCGTCCTGTGCGCCTTGTCGGCCTCGCGGATGAAGGCGGCGTGGGCGAGCTTGTGGGGCAGGTCGACGCGCAGCCAGTAGGCCGAATAGTGGCGCTTGAGATAGGCGGTGCGCTCGCGCGCCGGCCATTCGGCAAGGCCGTCGGCAAGCTCGGCCTGGGCGGCGGCGACGCGCTTGTCGCGACTGATCTGGCTGTGGCCGCCGGTGATGACCGGCTCGGTCTCGTAGTAGAGGGTGCGCAGCAGCTGGCTCTTCCAGCCGTTCCAGACGCCGGGGCCGACCGCCTTGATGTCGGCGACGGTGAGTACGGCGAGCATCTTCAGCCGCTCCAGCGACTGCACGACAGGGGCGAAATCGAGGATGGTCTTGCGGTCGTTGAGGTCACGCGACTGGGCGACCTTGCTCATGGTGAGGTGCTGCTCGATCAGCCAGGCGACGGTCTCGGTGCGCGCCTTGTCGAGGCCGAAGCGCGGGCACAGCCGGCGGGCAACGCGGGCGCCGGCGATGGAATGATCCTCGGGGCGGCCCTTGGCGATGTCGTGGAGGAAGATCGCGACGTAGACAAGCTCACGGTCCTGGATGCTGGCCATCAGCTCGTGCGCCAGCGAATGGGCTTCGTCGCCAACGCCGCGCTCGATGCCGGCGAGCATGCCGACGGCCTGAATGAGGTGCTCGTCGACCGTGTAGTGATGATACAT
Organism: uncultured Alphaproteobacteria bacterium; assembly: GCA_963732845.1. Lineage (GTDB taxonomy): Bacteria > Pseudomonadota > Alphaproteobacteria > Rhizobiales > Kaistiaceae > CAVSRC01. The sequence goes on from CAVTBE010000018.1 coordinate 277,495, forward strand.
GTTGAACTGCATCATCGCGACGATCCTGCCGAATTCCGGAACGAACTTGCCGAGCAGGCCGGTCTCGTTCATGCGGCGCAGCACGGCTTCCGGATTGCGCTTCGAGGCGAGGATCTCGAGGAAGAGACGATTGGCTTCGGCATCCTCGCGCAGCGCCGCGTCGATCAGGCGCAGCGAGCGCGAGACGAGCTGCATCGAATCCGGATGGAAGGCGAGGTCGTAGCGGTCCGCCAGATGGAACAGGCGGATGAGATTGACCGGGTTGCGGACGAACACCTTGTCGTCGGCGACGTTGATGCGATTGTTGTCGACGATGAAATCGGTCGAGTCCGGGATCTTGTGGTGGCGGCGGGCGGGCAGCCCGAAGAGGCGGTTGAGCATCGGCGCCGACTTGCCGTGATGCTCCTCGAGCGCGGCGCAGAAGATGCGGGTCAGGTCGCCGACGTCCTTGGCGACCAGGAAGTAGTGCTTCATGAAGCGCTCGACGTCCTCGAGGCCGGGGTGCGAGGTGTAGCCGAGGCGGCGGGCCATCTCGCGCTGGACGTCGAAGGACAGGCGCTCCTCCTCGCGGCCGGTGAGGAAATGCAGGTGGCAGCGCACCGCCCAGAGGAAATCCTCGGCCTTGCGGAAGAGGCGCAGCTCGCTGCGCGAGAAGACACCGGCCTTGACCAGATCGTCGCGGGCGCGGACGCGATAGAAGTACTTGGCGATCCAGAAGAGCGTCTGGAGGTCGCGCAGGCCGCCCTTGCCCTCCTTGACGTTGGGCTCGACCAGATAGCGGGTGGCGCCCTGCTGACGATGGCGATGGTCGCGTTCGGCGAGCTTGGAGGCGATGAATTCGGAGCCGGTGTTCTTGGCGACCTGCGCGTCGAAGCGGGTGACCAGCGTATCGTAGAGCGGGCGCTCGCCGGTGATGAAGCGCGCCTCGAGCACGGCCGTGCGGATGGTCATGTCGGAGCGGGCCAGGCGGATGCACTCGTCGATGCTGCGCGTGGCGTGGCCGACGGTGAGGCCGAGATCCCACAACAGATAGAGGATGAACTCGACGACGCTCTCGCCCCAGGGCGTCTGTTTGTAGGGGAGCACGAAGAGCAGATCGACATCGGAGCCGGGCGCCAGGGTGCCGCGGCCATAGCCGCCGACCGCCACCACCGCCATGTGCTCGGCGGCGCTTGGCGTCCCGGTTCGGTAGACGTGGTCGGTGGCCAGACCGAAGACCGCCTGGATGATCGAGTCCTGCAGGGCGGACAGGTAGGCGGCGCAGGTGGAGCCCTTGCCGTTGGCATAGAGCCGTTTCTCGGCCTCGGCACGGCCTTCCACCAGCACCTGCTTGACGTGGCTGCGGATGGCGGCTTGCGCCTCCGATGACAATTCGCCCGGCTCGCCGACAAGCGCGGTGAGCGCGGCCTGCAGGGTCTCGCCGTCAATCGGGGCTTCGGAAGCGGGAAGCACCTTGGTCATGGTGTCCGAGGATCTGAGAGTTTCGCCGGCGCGGACCCTAGCGGGAAACTGCAACCGGCGCCATCCGGCCGGTCGCTGGCCGCTCAGGCTGCCGGCTTGCGGCGGTTGCGGGCAATGATCTCGGCGTAGGTATGGAAGCTCTGCTTGGGCGTGCGCTTCTGGGTCTCGAAATCGACATGGACCATGCCGAAACGGGCGTCGTAGCCGCGCCACCACTCGAAATTGTCAAAGGGGCACCACTCCATGTAGCCGATGACATTGGCACCCTCGGCGCGGGCCTGCAGAACGGCGTCGATGTGCCGGCGGATATAGTCGGCGCGCAGCGGGTCGTTGACCACGCCGTCGCCCATGACCTCGTCGCGGTCGCCGAAGCCGGCGCCGTTCTCGGTGATCATGATGGGCGGATCGCCGTAATTGTCGCGGATATAAAGCAACAGATCGTGCAGCGCCTGCGGACGCACCGGGCCGTTGTGGGCCTTGACCGCGTCCGGGTTGTAGCCGGTCTCGGCGTTGAGCGGACGCTCCGGATTGTGACGCACGAAGTTCGGCGCATAGAAATTGACGCCGATGAAATCGACGGCGCCGGCTTTGAGGGTCGCCAGATCCGCGGCGGAGACCGTGAAGCCGGGATTGAGCCTGTTCAGCGTCGCCATGACGTCGGGCGCATAGATGCCCTTGATGGCGGCATCGAGCGGCCAGCGGTTGAAGAAGCGTTCCCAGTCGGCGGCGGCCGCGACATCGGCGGGATTGGCGGGATCGACGGCGCTGGCCGGCGACAGCGGCGCGGCCAGGCCGATCGTGCCGCGGAAGCCCTGACGCCGATATTCGGCGGCTGTGGCGGCGGCGGCGACGAAGAGATTGTGCAGCGCCGGAATCTGGCGGCCGTACTGCTCGGCGGTCATGCGCTCGGTCGGCGTGCGCCCGGCGCGCGCGTTCTCGGCGATCAGGTCCATCATCATCACGTCGATGAACGGCTCGTTCATGGTGATGAAGGTGTCGACGCGGTCGCCCAGAGCCTTGAGGACGGTCACGCCGTATTCGGTGAACCAGCCGACGACGTCGCGATTGTGGAAGCCGCCCTTCTGGTGCAGCACCCAGGGGAAATCCCAGTGGTAGAGGGTGATGACCGGTTTGATGCCGGCGGCGAGAAGGTCGTCGACGAGGCGCGAATAGTAGTCGATGCCGGGCTGGTTGACGGCGCCGACGCCTTCGGGCAGCACGCGCGGCCAGGAAATCGAGAAGCGATAGGCGTTGGCGCCAAGCTGCTTGAGAAGCGCGATGTCCTTCAGCAACTGGTCGTGGTCATAGGCGTTGATGGCGACGTTGCCGGTCTCGTTGCGGCCGATCTGGGGCACGGTGATGTGCCAGTCGTTGGTGTAGATGTCCCATTTGGAGAGGCCGCGGCCGTCCTTGTCCCAGCCGCCCTCGACCTGGTAGGCGGCGCTGGCCGCACCCCAGAGAAACTCACCCGCCTTCGGCGCCATTCTTCTTCACTCCCCAGAAAAAAGCGCGCTCCGTATCGGCTTCGCCCGGGCGACGGTCAAGACCCCCCTCGGGATCCTTTTTCGCGGCGTGTTGCCTTGAGCCGATAGAGCGCGTCGAGCGCCTCGCGCGGGGTGAGCTCGTCGGGGCTGAGCGCATCGATGAGCGCCGCGACCGGGTCTTCCTCGGCCGGGGGCGTCTCATGGCGGGCAGCGGAGAAGAGCGGCAGGTCGTCGATGAGGGCGTGGGCCGGCGCGGTGCGGTCGGTGGCCTCGAGCTGCTTCAGAACCTCGCGGGCACGGGCGACGACGGCGGCCGGCAGGCCGGCGAGGCGGGCGACCTGGATGCCGTAGGAGCGGTCGGCGGCGCCGGGCGCGATCTCGTGCAGGAAGATGACCTCGCCCTTCCACTCCTTGACGCGCACGGTGACGTTGTCGAGGCGGGGCAGGCGGTGCGCCAGCGCCGTCAGCTCGTGATAGTGGGTGGCGAAGAGGGCGCGTGAGCGGTTGACTTCGTGCAGGTGCTCGACCGTCGCCCAGGCGATCGACAGGCCGTCGAAGGTGGCGGTGCCGCGGCCGATCTCGTCGAGGATGACCAGGGCATGGGGGCCCGCCTGATTGAGGATGGCGGCGGTCTCGATCATCTCGACCATGAAGGTGGAACGGCCGCGGGCGAGATCATCCGCCGCGCCGACGCGGCTGAACAGGCGGTCGACGACACCGATATGGGCGGCGCGCGCCGGCACATAGGAGCCGATCTGGGCGAGCACGGCGATGAGCGCGTTCTGGCGCAGGAAGGTGGACTTGCCGGCCATGTTGGGGCCGGTGACCAGCCAGATGCGGGCCGCGCCGTCGACATCGCGGGCGCCGAGATCGCAATCATTGGCGACGAAAGCGCCCTCCGCGCCGGTCCTCAGCGCCTGCTCGACGACCGGGTGGCGGCCGCCATCCACGGCGAAGGCGAGCGAGCGGTCGACCGTCGGACGGCAGTAGTCTTCGGCCGCAGCAAGCACGGCGAGGCCGGCGGCGACATCGAGCGCGGACAGGCCGTCGGCGATCGCCTGGAGGGCTGCCTGCTCGCCGACGATCGCGGCGGTGAGCTCGTCGAAGACCGCCAGTTCGATGGCCAGCGCCCGGTCGGCGGCGCCGGCGATCCTGGCTTCCAGATCGGCCAGCTCGGTGGTGGTGAAGCGCACGGCGCTGGCCAGCGTCTGGCGGTGGATGAAGCGGGCGTTGAGCGGCGGGCTCAACATGCGCTCGGCGTTGCCGGCGCCGACCTCGATGAAATAGCCGAGCACGTTGTTGTGCTTGATGCGCAGCGTACGGATGTCGGTATCGGCGGCATAGCCCGCCTGCAGGCCGGCGATGACACGGCGGCTCTCGTCACGCAGCCGGCGCGCCTCGTCGAGTTCGGCGCGGCAGCCCGGCCGGACGAAGCCGCCGTCGCGCTTCCAGTTCGGCAGGTCGTCGGCAAGGGCGGCGGCGAGCTCCGCCTGCAGCGCCTCAGGGCGGCGCGCCAGCCCCTCGGCGACGGCGGCAAGCTCGGCCGGCAGCGACTCTTTTTCCTCTCCCCCCTCGCCTCGCCCCTGCCCCAGCACGGCCAGAACGTCGGTGGCGGCGGCAAGGGCTGCGCCGATGGCGGCAAGATCGCGCGGACCGCCGCGATCGAGCTTGAGGCGTGACAGCGAACGGGAGAGGTCGGGCGCGGCGGCGAGCGCCGCGCGGATCGTCGCGCGGCGGCCGGCATCGGCCAGCATCCAGGCGACCGAATCGAGCCGGTCGGCGATCACCGCCGGGTCGGTCGAGGGGCCGGCCAGACGGCGGGCAAGCAGGCGGGCACCGCCGCCGGTGACGGTCCGGTCGATGGCGCCGACAAGGCTGCCGCGGCGCTCGCCGGAGAGCGTCGCGGCGAGTTCGAGATTGGTGCGGGTGGCGGCATCGATGAGCATGATGTCGCCGGCGGATTCGCGCAGCGGGGCGGCGAGCGGCGGGCGGGCGCCGAGCTGGGTCTTCTCGACATAGGCGAGCGCCGCCGCGGCGGCGGCAATCTCGACGCGGGAGAAGGCGCCGAAACCGTCGAGGCTGGCGACGCCGAAATAGGCGGTGAGCCGCTCGCTCGCCGTGGCGCTGTCGAAGAAGGCGGCCGACAGCGGCGTCACCGCGGCGGAAGACGAGCGCCAGACGGCAGCGAGATCATCGTCGGCGAGGAGCGAATTGGGAAGGAGCACCTCGCGCGCGTCGATACGGGCGAGATCGGCGGAGAGCCGGGCGCGATCGCTCGCCGCTACGCGGAACTCGCCGGTGGAGATGTCGATCCAGGCGAGGGCGAAGGCATCGCCCTCCGCCGTTCCGCCGCGCTGGCGGGCGACGGCCGCCAGGTAGTTGTTGCGACCGGCGGAGAGCAGCGCCTCCTCGGTGAGCGTGCCGGGGGTGACCAGACGGATGACGTTGCGGCGGACGACGGACTTGGAGCCGCGCTTCCTGGCCTCGGCCGGGTCCTCGACCTGCTCGCAGACGGCGACGCGTTGGCCGAGCGCGATCAGCTTCTGCAGATACTGGTCGGCGGCGTGGATGGGCACGCCGCACATGGGAATGTCGTCGCCGAGATGCTTGCCGCGCTTGGTGAGCGCGATGCCGAGGGCGCGCGAGGCGACCTCGGCATCGGCGAAGAACATCTCGTAGAAATCGCCCATGCGGTAGAAGAGCAGGCAATCCGGATTGGCCGCCTTGATCTCCAGGTACTGCGCCATCATCGGCGTGGCGACCGGGAGGTCGGGTGCCGGGCCGGCGGCGGCCGGCGTGGTTGTCTGTGGAACGGAGGCGGAGGAATCCATGGCGTGCCACGCTAGCAGATGCCGCCGGGTGGTTCGACGGCGCCGTCCGTCAGCCCACAAGCCAGCGCCAGGCGAATGACGCCCGACTTGAACACTCGCAGCGAACAGGTACGCCCGTCATGTTGCCGAGGTGGCCGCGAAATGACCGATGCCACAGCAGAGACTCTCAAGGCGATCATTCGCAAATTTGTCGGCAACCGCCGTGCCATCGAGTCTTCCACGCGGCTTTGGCATGATCTCCGGATTTCCGGGGATGATGCCGATGAGCTGCTTGAGGATATCCATCGGCAATTTGGCACCAACTTCTTCGATTTCGACATCGAGCCGTATTTTCCGGATGAGTTGGAAGGGTTGTACGGCCCGGTGACCGAATGGCTCCACCCTGGGCGGTGGAAGGCCTTTACGTTTGGGCACCTCGTGCAGGTGGTGAAAGCCGGAAAGTGGTTCGAACCCCAGAGTGTCGAAGGCAGCTCTTCGGGATGACGTTCTCCAGCAATCGTACCGGCAAGCTCTGCTGAGCGTTGGCCCGAAACAGCGCGATTTAGCGGTTGGCCTCGGCTTCCGCCTAGCTAGCCCGAAGGTTCGGATGGCATCCTAGAGGCTCCAGACGGATTGGCTGGGTCGCGCGTGTGGCGATACGACCTTCAGGTCCACCCCTTGGCATGACGCCTACAGCGCCCGATATAGACCGGTACCGATGCTCAAATTGGCGGAAAATCAACCAAAGCCGGGAGAAACTCGGAAAATCGATTGAACTTTTCCCCCGGTTGGGACATTATGGGCCTGTGGGCCACAAGCCCCGGGGTCTGCGTATGCAGGCCGAAAACGAAGGCTCGGTTAGTCCCGGGCCTTCTTTTTTTGTTGGTCAAAGCAACTGTATTTGACGCCAAGGAATGGGCGATCCTCGGCCGATAGGTCCGCATCAATGATCCGCCCTGCTTCCATCATTTGCACGTAAGGCCCATAGGTCTCATCGTACCCACCCTTCGCTATAGGGTAGAGGACCAAATCTGCAACCTGGGCCATTGGCACCGCCTTTGTGATGCGCTGTGGCTGGCCAACTAGCAATTTCTGAAATTCGGCTGGCTTGAGTGCCTCGTAAGCAGTTGCATTAGGACCGTCGAAGGGCATCCCATCCACTTCAAGCGATCTTGCGTAGGTCAAGATATCGCGATCCTCTCGCCTCCCGGCTCCTTCAAAATAGACCTTCAACCATCCGCCCTGCGACTGCGCATACTTTGCGGCTCGTTCGATGAGGATTGCGAACGCGGTCTTGCAGAGAAGCCAAGGCACCTCATACCGGTCTTGATATCGCGCCACATAACCGGGCCGATCAATGACACAGGCTATTGCGGTGATTGGTAGCGCCAAGATGGTTGTCTCTAGCAGCGCGGTGACGAAGTCGCCGTTTGATCAATCTGTTTCTGGCGCGGCGACGATTGCGAGCAATGCCATCTCGCGGTCGATCTCGGCGATGATGATTGCGACCGCGACATCGGTCTGAATGACGAACAGAAGCGCGTTTTTAGCGTTCGCGGCCTCTCTGGGAGTCCCGCACCCGAACAGCGCGCGCATCAGAACGCCGAGATTGAACCCCGCGACATGGATCAGGTAGCGCTTGTGAACGTTCTCACGCCCACGCAACCACGCGCGGCGCATGCAGCCGCGATCGAGTACATGGGCGAAGCTGCGCTCGACCATTTCTCCGCGTCGGCGCATGGCCTCCCGCCCAATGCCGGATTTCAACCTCGCACGATTGGCGTAGACGGCGTCGCGCGCCGCTTCATCGCCGCGCCAGCGCAAATAGCCCTTCGAGGGTTTCGGCTCGGCGATCCGCGTCTTCCAGACGCCGCCGTCGAGGTCCTTCAGCCCCCCTCGTGAATGATACCCTTTGTCGGCCACCAGCTCGCAGGAGGCCGCGGGCGTCGGCGCAAGGCCGATATCGGCGAGATTGCGCGCCGCCGCCTCCAGCGTGGGATCGAGCGTCGTCGTATCGCCCTCATCGGCCGAATGGATCGGGGCCGCCACGATGACGCCGGTGTCGAGGTCGACGGCGTGTTCGGGCTTGTAGGCCAGACGCGTCGTACCGTCCTTCATTCGCGCGATCCTGGCGTCCGGATCGGTCGTGCTCGTCCACTCTTCGTTCGAGAGCTTCTTGCCCTTGCGCTTGCGGTCGAGCCGGACAAGGTCGTCGATCGTCGGCGTCTCGACGCCGCTCTCCTGCGCCATGCGCGTCAGCATCGCGCGATAGCTCTCGCCGTTGTCGCGGCGCACGATGGTTCGCAGTGCAGCATTGGCTTCCATGGTCGAACCGTCGACGCCGATCCGTTCGCCCTTCACCAGGCCGCGCTCAGCGACAAGGTTCAAAACCCAGCCGAACACTTTCTCATGCGCCTCATGCGGCAGGCGCGAGCGCGTCTTCGACAACCACGAGTGATCGGGAACCTTGTCCCGGTTCGCCAGCCGCAGGAAATCCCGCAGCGAATAGGAATCCGAGCAACGCCAAACAATGCCGCGTTCGCTGTCGATGCCTTCGAAATACCCGACCATGTGCATGCGGAAATAGCGGCCCGGCGGAAGCGACGGCGCGCCCATGCGCGGCGCGTAATACGGCTTACAGACCTCCTCGACGAAAGTGTCGAACCCCGCCTCGATCAGCAATTTCTGGAGCTTGTCGTAGAAGGCGTGCCCCGGAGACCGCGGCATCTCAGCCCATGTCACGACCAGATCGCCCTGAGCCCCGCTCTCCCGCCGCATCGCCATCGCACAAGCCCTGACCGAATCTCGACCCTCAGACGGAATCAGGCGACCGCGACTTCGTCAACGCGCTGCTAGATCATGCAGAAATTCCGCTTCTCGGCTGGCGTCTGTTCCGAGCCACGCGAATTGTCCACGCTTCCCGCGAATTTTGGTGGAGTGGAGTGGGCCGTCTAGCCGCCCTTATTCATGAGGGTTTGGATTTCGGTAGTTGCCTTGCGGCGGCGTGAAGTGCGGTCGCAGTTCTTCGCGGCGTGTTTTTCACCGCGGCGTGGGCTGGAACTTGATGAACGCGTTGGAGAATGGGAACGGGTTTCGAGGGACCTGACGCCCCTCGGCTCAGGGCACGCCGGGCCTGATCGAGACTGCCAGATGGCGGAAGAGGACGGCGTCCGGGCAGGCGCTGGCGAAGGCGATGCGCACGCGGCTGGCGGTTTCGGTGACGCGGGCGGCGACCTTGAGGAGCCGGAGCCGGATCGTGTTGAACTCGGCCTTGGCGAGGGCATGGGCCTTGGGGATGGCGTCGCGCACGGCGAGGATCAGCCAGTAGGCGGCGGTGTGAAGGACAAGCCGCATCTGGTTGGCAGTCGCGGCCCGGCAGCTGGTGCGGTCGGAGGCGAGCTGGGCCTTGTGCAGCTTGATCAGGTTCTCGGCCTGGCCGCGGGCGCAGTAGAGGTCGGCATAGAGCCATTCGGCCGTGCCGGTCGCGATGTTGGTGACGACGTAGCGGATATCGAGACCGAGGCGCGTCGCCTCGATGCGGGCGACGACGCGGCGCTCCCGCTTCCAGGACTTGGCGGCGTGGGTGGTCTCGGCGAAGCCGCGAACGGCATCCTTGTCCTCGACCGCGCGCTCGACGCGGATGGCGTCGGCGACCTCCTCGACCTTGGCGGCGAGCGCCTTCGTTCCGGTGAGGCCGAAGACGTAATCGACGCCGTGCGCCTCGCACCAGTCCATGACCTCCGGCCGGCAATAGTGCCCGTCGCCGCGGATGGTGATGCGGGTTGTCGGCCAGTGCCGGCGGATCGCCGGACCAGACGACGCACGTGACCGCGCACCTCGACGCCGGAGGGCGTCTTGCCGGGCCGCAGGATCATGGCCACCGGACGACCGGTCGCGGTGTCGTAGACGTGGATCGGCAGAAAGCAGCGTTCGTCGTAGTGGGCATTGAACAGCGACAGCTGCTGGTGGCCGTGAACCACGTCGACCGTGTCGTCGATGTCGAGCACGACCGCCTCGGGCGGCGTGGCGTAGCTGGCACAGTAGAGGTCGACCATCACCCGGCCGAGCCTGACCAGGTCGCGCAAAGTCGGCGCGTTCTCCCAGCGCGACACGGTCGGCTGGCTCATCAGGTCCGCCCCGCTCTCCGGCAGCCGCCCGCAGGCGAGCTTGAAAGCGGGGTCGGTGCGCAAGGCATCGAGATCGTCGGCGTCCTCGTAGCCGCAGGCGATGGCGAGGATGCGCGCCAGCAGAATCTCGGCGAGCGGGTGAACCACCCGCGTCGGATCGCGCCGATCGGGGATCACGGCCGCAAGCTTCCCGGCGATCCCCATCCGTCGCGCCGCCTCGGCAAGCAGCATCACGCCGCCGTCCGACGACAGGCGCCCGCCGTCGAACGCGGCGGTCAGCTTCTTGCCCCGGACGGCTGGAAACGAGAACGGCAGAGTCGTATCGTCGGTCATGGCGGGTGTGGCCGGCTCGATGCGGTGGACAGGGTTGGCTTCAACAACCAAATCCTACGCCACATCAATCGCTTAGGCTACATCCGCCAGCCCGTCAGGCGGGCCGTCATGAATAAGACGGGCTAGAGGCCATCGCTCGGTGAAATTCTTGTGTGCCTGTATCAGTGTGCCGATCTGATCCTCGGCTATGAGGAGCCCCCCGAGCGCAAAACAGTCCATGCCGTCCTTGCGCAGCACATCGGGCGCCTTGTCACTTTGTCTGGTGCCCGTGTCGTCAAAGTAGAGGTGAAACCGTTGCATCTTGTGCCGCAAGATAGCCGGGACACGATACCACAACCTTAAGGAACCTCTTTCCCCTGGTGAATTGGCTGAGACGTTCGTTGTTTCGTTCGTCGAACCGTACTGCGCCACGCAGGAGAGTGACGCCAATCAGAACAGGCCCCAGCGTTTAAACCTGAGAACTTGTTCGATTGTCCGGCGGGCTACGTCACCGTTCTGATTGGCGCGCTGGAACCCGCCATAGAACCTAAGTTCTGTGAATGTCCGCGCGATACTCTTCAGATCGCTCTTGTAGTTTCCACATGCTTTGTTCCACTCTTCCGATAAGTACACCACATCGATTTTTGCTTGTGCCGCCTTCCTGCACCGCCTTGTTGCCGACAGGGCTGTTGTAGAGCTTGCATTGAATGACCACCCTGGTGCCGGTTTTCTCCGCAAGCACGTCAGCGCCCTGATCTCCAGAAGCCTTTGTGGTGCTGCACTGCCAGCCAACGCTCGCCAACTTTCTCTCGCACCATTGCTCGAACTCTAGGGGCGCCATGTCGTCCGACCACGCGAGATCGCGGTCAAGGACTTTGGCGTGGTCCCTTACGGGATTGGCTAGCTCGGCAACAATCGACGGACCTTCGCGTTGTAGTACGTCAAATGCCGTACGCTCCTTGTCGGTGAGCCTTGGCCTGATCACGTTGCCAACGAAATAGGTCCACTCCTTGTCCCATGCGGTTTCGTCAACGACGCCATAGTGATCCCGCTTCACTAATGCCAATCGCTGCCGTGCCAGCGTTTCCTTATGCGCCTGGATCAATGCGCGTGCTTTGGCAATGGCTGCGCTGAGAACCTCACCCTGCTTCTTGCTTGCGCCCGTCACAAAGATCATCAGGCCACCGAAGGCTGCAACGATGAGCACAAGAAGCCAAAGTGAAATGTCCCGTGTTGGCTCAAAAAAGAGACCGCCAACAAGCAGCGCAATGACGGCATGCCTTTATTTCTGCTGAAGGCTCTTCTTTAACAAATGTTCCTGCAATTTCTTCCAGTTCGCTTTCATTTAATCCTGTGCAGACTTCTTTTAGCACTTCAATTATTAAGCTGATTTTTGTTTGCCTGTCTTTTGTTTTATCATCTGTTATTCCCTGTATTCTTTGGCTTACAGTTTTTTCTTCTGTTGTTTTGTCTTTGCATTCTTTTTGTTTTGGGGTAAATTTTTCTTCTCCTGTGCATTCAGCCAGCCCCTTTAAATCCAAGCACAATGAATAAGAAATTGAAACTGTTTTTGTTTCTGCAGGATTGCTTCTGGTTAATCTTGCATAAAGTGTTCCTGAAACCTTTTTTGGGCTGCAGATTGCATTTGTTTTGTCTATCCTTAAGTTTATTTTGTCTGCGTTATCTATATTGAAAAGCAGAACTATCCCTGAATCCAGTTCAATTCTGTCATTTGTTATGTCTGCAATTCTGTCCGGGTCGCCGCAGTATTTGGTGTCCCCGCTTTTTACATTTCCTTTTTTCAATATCACGTTTTGTGAATCAACATCAAGTATTTCGTTCTGGAATATCTCGTTTTCAAAGCATCCTGTTGCATTTGTCCCGCCTACTTTGTTTTTGTTTTTATAGTTTAGTGCGCCTTCTGCAATACACTGTTGGGCAGTTAATTCCGGATTACCGAAATCAATTATGTCCTGTCCTGCCAAAGCCCATAAGTCTTCTATTATTATGTCAAAT
>CAVTBE010000019.1:0-101377 GCA_963732845.1 uncultured Alphaproteobacteria bacterium
AGCGAGCTCGCGGCTTGTGGTGGTCATCGATGGTTCGCCGGTCAAGGTCGGGTTGCTAGACACAACCTGATTCGAGGAACCGATCGATGACCGACGAGACGATGAACCTGAAGACGCTGATCGAGAAGACCCCCGACGCCGATCTGCTGCGCCAGATGATCAGCTTTGCCGCCGAGCGGCTGATGGAGATGGAGGTCGCCAGCCTGACCGGCGCTGGTTATGGGGAGAAGAGCGCGGAACGGCTGGTTCAGCGCAACGGCTATCGCGACCGCGACTGGCAGACCCGCGCCGGCAGTGTCGAGCTGCGCATCCCGAAGCTCAGAAAGGGCAGCTACTTCCCCTTCTTCCTCGAACCGCGTCGCCTCGCCGAGAAGGCGCTGACGGCGGTGATCCAGGAAGCCTATATCCAGGGCATCTCGACCCGTTCAGTCGACGAACTGGTCAAGGCGATGGGGATGAGCGGCATCTCCAAGAGCCAGGTGTCGCGGCTGTGCGAGGAGATCGACGGGCGGGTCAAAGCCTTCCTCGACCGCCCGATCGAGGGCGATTGGCCCTATCTGTGGATCGACGCCACCTACGTGAAGGTTCGCCAGGCCGGCCGCATCGTCTCGGTCGCCGTCATCGTCGCCGTCGGCGTCAACGCTGACGGCCGGCGCGAGGTCCTGGGGCTCGAGATCGGCCCGTCCGAGGCCGAGACCTTCTGGACCGCCTTCCTCAGGAAGCTCACCCGGCGCGGCCTGCGCGGGGTCAAGTTGGTCGTCTCCGACGCTCACGAAGGCATCAAGGCGGCGGTCGCCAAGGTGCTCAGCACCACCTGGCAACGCTGCCGCGTCCACTTCATGCGCAATGTGCTCGCCCATGCCGGGCGCCAGGGCCGGCGCGTCGTCTCGGCCTTCATCGCCACCGCCTTCGCCCAGAACGACGCCGAGGCGGCCAAGCGGCAGTGGCGCCTCGTCGCCGACCAGATCCGGCCGAAAGTGCCGCAAGCTCGCCGCGATCATGGACGAAGCCGAGCCCGACGTGCTCGCCTACATGACCTTCCCCGCCCAGCATCGCGCCAAGCTGCACAGCACCAATCCCTTGGAGCGGCTCAACGGCGAGATCAAGCGCCGCACCGAGGTCGTCGGCATCTTCCCCAACGAGGACGCCATCACTCGCCTGGTCGGCGCCATCCTGCTCGAGCAGAACGATGAATGGGCCGTCCAGCGCGCCCGATACATGACGCTTGTATGGGGCTTTCTCCGTCAAGCCTATTCTCCGTTCCTCTTCACGGCGGCGCCGAGAAGATGGGCGGTGATCAATGAGTCCGAGGGGAGCCAGCGGGCGGCGCACGGAGCCGTGCTGCGACCTTGTATTCGGTGGGTTCATTCGAACCCGAACCATGATGCGTCATTCGCATCTGCGCCTGGCTCCGGGGCGGCGGTCCCCATCTGGAAAACGGCATGAAAGCCACGTCATGTAACGGGTTGCCGCTGCCTCGGACTCGTCAGGCCCGTCGACGGGCCAACCCGAGATTCGTCTTTGTTACGCAGGCCGCATCTTGAGCCCTTCCGGTGCTTCTCCGTCTCTTGCTAGGCGCCAAAGTGCGATGAGCAGCTTGCGTGCGAATGCCACGATCAATGACATCCGCCGGCGGCCGTTCGCATCCGCGGCGCGCGCCTGGAACCAGCGGACGAGCGCGCAATCCTTCTGGAATACCAAGAAGCGCCACGCCAGTTGGACCATACCTCGACGAACGCGCGGGTTGCCGGCCCGCGACAAGCCTCGCTCGCGTCGCTTTGATCCGCTCTCGTCCGGCGAGCCGGTCAATCCGGCATAACGGGCAACCGCTCGTCTATCCCGCAGGTCGCGAAGAAAGATCTCGTGGGTAAGCATATCGGCAGTCTCCACACCGACACCGACAACGCGGGTGAGCGCGCGAATCATGCCATTCGCTCTCTCTTCACGGGGGTTTGCTTCGTCGAAGCGCGCCATTCTCTGCCGCTCGATCTCCTTGATCTGCTCCTCGATGAACCGCAGGCGAGCCATGTCCCGGCGCAACTCGCCCATTGCCAGCGGCGGGATAGCGCCGCCTTCCGGCGTGCGCAGATCGTCGAGCTGGTCCACGGCTTTGCGCAGCGCCGGATTGAGGTTGCGGATACCCAGACGAGCGAATGACGCTTTCATGCGGTTGATGATCCGCGTTCGCTCGCCGACCAGATTCTCCCGTTCGCGCGTCGGTCGCTTAGCGTCTTCGTCCTCAATTGAAGGCGTCGCCGCCATCCTGCAATGGCCAGGTTCACCGCGAAGCCACCCAAGCAGTACGCGCAGCAGGAGAGCGGCGTCGAGACGATCCGTCTTCGCCCGGCGGCGATCACGGGACACAGCCACGCTGCTCGAGTGGATGACGTGCGCCTCGACACCGCGGCTGCCCAGCCACCGCGCCAACCAGAACCCGTCGCGTCCCGCCTCGTAGGCGACAACGACGCGCTCGATCTCTCGTCCGGATGCGAGGCATTCCTTACGCCACCGAACTAACAAAGAGTAGAGACCATCAGGGTCGGGTTCGAGCTTCTTCAATGGCTGCCGTTCGACGCCGGGAAGGGCCCCGGTGACAAGCCAAGTCGATCGGCTCATCTCGACGACTATGATGAGCGTACGATCCTGATCGAAGGCCGCGGTCGCACGGCCACCCGTAAACTGCTGTAGCATGGGGCGTCTCCATTCTCTCGAAGGGCGCCAGCCTGCCACGGTCCGGCGCTCGCCCCATAGCATCTGGAAACCATCGCACCCGTGAGCGATGATCCCGTCGTCAGCCTTCCGGCGCTCGCCAGCTGACCAGCCTGGCCATGCCGGCAATCAGCGGCGGCCACGTGCTCAGCTACACCACTTAGCGTAATCGCGGGTGGCGCCTCTCGCATTCCGGGCGGCTGTTCCCCAACCTGACCATGTCGATGAATCGGTCAGCGCCGAAGCGCAGGAAGGAGAACTGCCATGACAAAGTATGCAGCCTTGGATGTCTCGATGGAACAGACCGCCATTTGCGTGGTCGACGAGAACGGTCGGAAAATCGCGGAAGGAAAGGTTCCAACTGATCCTGACGCCATAGTGGAGTGGCTGGCGGGAAGGGCTTTGGAGCTCAGCGGATCGGCATGGAGACTGGCCCGCTGGCAGTCTGGCTCTGGAATGAGCTGATGCAGCGCGGCCTGCCGATCGTATGTCTCGATGCGCGCCACGCAAGTGCTGCCCTGTCAATGATGCCGAACAAGACGGACCGCCATGACGCTGCCGGCCTGGCTCAGATCGTGCGGACGGGGTGGTTCAAGGAAGTCCGCATCAAGAGCCACGGCGCGTATGTCGTGCGGGCGCTTTTGTCAGCACGCGACCTCCTGGTCGGCATCCGGGGCAAGATCGAGAACGAGATCCGCGGGCTTCTGAAGACCTTCGGCATCATGTTCGGGAAGAAGGTCGGCGGCTTTGCCCGCCGTGCGGAGGAGATCGTCTCCGGCGAGCTGGCGGCCGCGCCTGAGATCAGGGCAATCGTCGAAGCGATGATGGAGGCCCGCAGATCAATCATTGAGCGGATCAAGGTTCTCGACGCGCGCGTTCGCGCTGCCGCGAAACAGAATGCCATGGCCCGGCTGTTCATGACCGCTCCCGGCGTCGGCGCCGTGATCGCGCTGTCGGTCGCCTCGACTTATGACGATGCTTCCCGCTTCCGCCGATCCTCCAGCGCCGGCGCCTACCTCGGCCTCACGCCCAGGCGCTACGAATCCGGCGAGGTCAGTCGAAACGGCCGCGTCTCGAAGCGCGGCGACAAGCTCACGCGAACCCACCTCTATGAAGCCGCCAACGTCATCCTGACACGGCAAGTCGGCTTCTCTTCCCTGAAGGCATGGGGCCTGCGGATTGCAAAAGGCGCCGGCTTCAAGAAGGCGAAAGTCGCCGTGGCGCGCAAGCTCGCCGTCATTCTGCATGCCATGTGGAAGACGAACGAACCATTCCGCTATGGCGCTGCCGCAGGCTGAGAAGAAGCTCTCGATTCCCAGGTCCACCGCAATATCCGAGATGCGTCCTGCCGGGACGCTGCACGGATGAGGTCGCTCCCACGCATGCGGTCCAACGAAACCGCGAACACCACTTCGACCCACCCGTTCCAACGCAAACATGCGGCGATCCTTGCGATCGACCCCGGAGAGAACCCTGAGCCCGGCAAGCGCTGCATCAACGAGAAAAAAGGTCCATTGACAGAGGCGATTAGAGAACGCCTCGGGACATGATCTCTGGGCGGCGGCGAGGTGGAACTCATCTGGTGCGCCACAGAGACCTCGCAGGCGATTTGGGAGGGGCGGTCGCGCGACTATTATTTCCAAGTGATATGGCCGAGGGAGAGGCTTCGAACGAACAATCGCGGCTTTCAGGAACTCCCGTCAGACGCTTTGTGGCCGGCCTCGCGCCGACGCCCGCCGTAAGATAGGGAACGCCCCGGACGCACAATCGGGAATGCGGTAGCCAACCCGCGCATCAGAGCTTGATCACCGACGTCCTTCAGATCCCGCCTCCACCCATGCGCGACCATCACCGGCTCGCCGTTCTTCGGAGCGGTCAGCCGCGTGCGACCAGAGCATTGACAACGGACATCAGAGCGGTGTTTTGGTCCCCACCTTTCGGACCGGGTTATGAGCTGAGATTCTGACGATCCCGGAATTGGGATCGAGGATCGGCTTGTGTCTGGACTTGACCTTACTCTTGAGCCTTCGCGGCCTGTGCGCCGCGTCGAGATCATCAACGGGCTCGGCGGCCGTCGCCGTTGGTCGGTGGACGACAAGGCGCGCATCGTCGAGGAGACGCTGGTTGCGGGCGTGGTGGTGTCGGAGATCGCGCGGCGTCACTGACCGAGGCGGGCGCTTTGGAGTTGGCCATGGTGCGGGTCGCAACGCCGTCCGCCGGAAAAGACAAAGCCGGACTTGCCGGCGAGCTGGATGCCGCCACGGCTATGAAGGCAATCCCGTGGACAACGATCAGCAAATTGCGCGGTGATGCCGACGTATTGGCGAAAATCGATGAAGCCGAAGCGCTGCTGAGAAACCTGAGAAAATCGGTATCCTAGTCGCGGCGCTGCCTGGTCACCTCGGGTCGGCGGCTTCGCCGGGCGGGGCGGAAGAAAGGTCGCCGAGCGCGGGCAAGCTTTTCCCACAACTGCAAAATTTCGTATCGCGGCGTGATCGGATCGAAACCTAAGCGCTCATCCATGTGAACGCACCCTGAGGTGTGGCGAAGGTCGAAGGTGCGGGAAGCGCCGGAAATAACCTTTGCGTCTCAATAGGGCTTTTGACCCGCACCTTTAGTCTAACCTATTGATTTTGCCCGATTATAGGAGTCCAGTACCGCCCACCATCCCCAAGTCCCTCAATTAGTCCCTGAAAGATGCGGGTTGCGCCACGCGCAACCGGCGATGGCACGGGGTTGGCCGAGCCGCGTGGGGCGTGACGATCACTGGCGCACGAGATACGGCCGACCGCGGACATCGGCTCGCGAAAGCCTTATCCCCGATCGACCGCCATGACCTCCGCCGAATCTCGCGCCCGGCGGACTCCCATTTCATCGATCGCGCTGCTGCCGCCCGATCCGCCTCACGGCTTTGCGAGCTGCTGCTCGAGCGCCTTCAGACTGATGGCGCAGCGATCGGCGATCTCGTCAACATCCTGCTCGGTGACGATCAGCGGCGGCGAGAAGCCGAGCGTGTCGCCCATGCAGCGACCGATCAAGCCGTTGTCATAGGCGATGTGATCGAAGGTCGGGCCGGCCTGGCGCGCCGGCGCGAACGGCCGGCGGGTCTTCTTGTCGGCGACGATCTCGATGCCGAGCATCAATCCCGCACCACGGACCTCGCCCACGATCGGCGACTTCTCGCCCATCTCCTCGAAGCGTGCGCGCAGTCGCGCGCCCATCTTGCGGACATGCGCGATGACGTCCATTTCCTCGTAAATCTTGATCGCCTCAAGCGTGATGGCGATGCCGACGGGATGGCCGGAATTGGTGAAGCCGTGACCGAAGGCGCCGCCCTCCTTATTGAACTGAACGACCGCGTCGTAGATCTTCGGCGCCATCACCACCGCCGAGATCGGGAAATAGGCCGAGGACAGGCCCTTGGCCAACGACATCATGTCGGGCTTCATGTCGACCGTCTCGCGCCCGAACCAGTTGCCGGTGCGGCCGAAGCCGCAGACGATCTCGTCGTCGAGGCAGAGGATATCGTACTTCTTGAGCACTTCCTGGATGCGCGGGAAATAGCCCTTGGGCGGCGGGATGATGCCGCCTCCGGCGAAGATCGGCTCGGCGATGAAGGCGGCGATGGTGTCCGGCCCTTCGCGCAGGATCAGCTTCTCCAGCTCATCGGCGAGACGCGCGACAAAGGCCGCCTCGTCCTCGCCGTCGAGCATGCCGCGATAGGGATACGGCGCCAGCGTATGCAGGAAGCCGGGCAGCGGCAGGCCAAACTCGCGATGCATGAAGTCGAGTCCGCACATGGAGGCTGCCGCGATGGTCGAGCCATGGAAGGCGCGATCGCGGGCAATCACCTTCCGTTTGGTCGGCTTTCCGTGGACCGTGTGATAGACCCAGGCGAGCTTCACCATGGTCTCGTTGGCTTCCGAGCCGGAGGTGGCGAAATAGGCCTTGCCACCGACCATGCCGGTGAGCTCGATCAGCTTCTCGGCAAGCTGCACGGCCGGTTCGTGGGTGCGGTAGAAGAAGGTGTGGTAGAAGCCGAGCTCGGCGTATTGCTTGGCGGCGGCCGCTGCCAGCCGCTTGTTGTTGAAGCCGAGCGAGGCGCACCAGAGGCCGCCCATCGCGTCGATATATTCCTTGCCGGCGCTGTCATAGATGCGGATGCCGTCGCCGCGAACGACGATCAGGGGGCCGCGTTCCTCGAGCTGAGTCGGGTTGGTCTGGGAGTGAAGATGGAACTCGATGTCGCGGCGGGCGACGGAGTTCGACGGGGTGTGCTGGTTCATGGTGTTTCCTCTCCTCGCGGCGCGTGCGGCGGCCCCAGCCGCATGCCGGTTTTCCGGTCAAAGACAAGCAGGTGGGCGGAATCGAACTCGGCCTTCACGGTGCTGCCGATGTCGAGCCGCATGAAGCCGGGCAGGCTCGCCGTCAGCGCGCCGCCTTCCCAGTCGAGCGTCACGTGGGTCGTCGGTCCGACCGGCTGAACCAGCCGGACCTTGGCCGGGAAGCCGCGGTCGCCGAGCCGGACATGCTCGGGGCGCACGCCGATTTCGACATCCGGATTGTCGGCGGTCATCCGGGGGGGCACCGGCACCATGACCGAACCGACGCGGCAGACGACACCGTCGGCCGCCTGCAGCAGCGTGCCGGAGCAGATCTCGATGCGGGGACTGCCGATGAAGCTGGCGACGTAGCGCGTGGCGGGCCGGCTGTAGATTTCCTCCGGCGTGCCGAACTGCTCGACCACGCCCTGGTTCATGACGGCGATGCGGTCGGAAATCGACATCGCCTCTTCCTGGTCGTGCGTGACGAAGATCGAGGTGACGCCGAGACGCTGATGCAGCTCCTTGACCTCGACCCGCATGCGCACGCGCAGGCCGGCGTCGAGATTGGAGAACGGTTCGTCGAACAGGAAGACCCGCGGCTCGCGCACCAGGGCGCGGCCGATCGCAACCCGCTGCTGCTGGCCGCCGGAAAGCTGTGTCGGCAGGCGGTCGAGCAGGGCGGAGAGCTCCAGCGACTGCGCCACGCGCTCGACCCGTGCGCGGATCTCGTTCACAGGTAGCTTGCGCATCTTCAGGGTGAAGCCGATGTTCTGCGCCACCGTCATGTGCGGATAGAGCGCGTAGTTCTGGAACACCATGGCGACGTCGCGCTGCACCGGCGAAAGATCGTTGACGCGCTGGTCGTTCATCAGGATGTCGCCGGAGCTGGCATCTTCGAGACCGGCGATCATGTTCAGGGTCGTCGTCTTGCCGCAGCCGGACGAGCCGAGCAGGGTCACGAACTCGCGTTCCCCCACCGCAAGGTTGACGTCACGGCAAACCAGGTGATGGCTGAACGACTTCGAGACACTGCGCAATTCAACGGCCGTCACGCCCCATTCATCCTTTCGTCATGCCGTCGGCGAAGCCGCGGACTACCTGGTTGCGGAACACGATCGCCAGCACGATCACCGGGGTGACGCTGATCACCGCCGCCGCCATCATCTGCCCGAACACGGTCTGGTACTGGCCGGCGAACTGGGCGATCACCAGCGGCACGGTCTGCGCGTGCTGCCGGGTCAGGATCAGTGCGAAGAAGAACTCGTTCCAGGCTTCGACAAAGGCGAAGACCGCGGCCGCGGTGAGCGGCGGAATCGAGATCGGCAGAACGATGTGCCAGAACGTGGCGATGACGCCGGCGCCGTCGACCGCGGCCGCCCGTTCGATGCCAACCGGGATGCCCATGAAGAAGCCGCGCAGGATCCAGACCACGATCGGCAGGTTGAAGGACAGATAGACGAAGCCGAGGGAGAGCACGTTGTCGATCAGCCCCAGTCGGCTGATGGCAATGAACAGCGGGATGGCGATGGCGATGCCGGGCAGCATCTGGGTCGCCAGGATGAGGAAGGCTATGGCGTCGGCGCGCGGCACCGGCAGGCGGGCCAGGGCGTAGGCGGCGGGTGCGCCGAGCACTAGGGCGACCGCCGTCGAAAACAGGGCAACGATCGACGAATTGACGATGCCGCGGCCGAGCGCGGCGGCGGCCGAAAAGACGTGGACGAAGTTGTCGAAAGTGAAGCCGTGCGGCGACAGATCAGGCGGCTGTGCGATCAGCGCCTTTTGCTGGAGCACGCTCGACAGGATCAGCCAGACCACCGGCGCCATCGACCAGATGACAAAGACCGCCAGGCCGGCGGCGATGAAAGCGCGGGCGACCGGTCCTCCATGCTGGCGGCGGGCGAAGCTCATCGCGGTTGCGCCACCCGGCGCGGCCAGAGCAGCCAGACATAGAGCATCGCCAGCAGGACCGTGATCGCGAAGATCACGTTGGCGATCGCCGAGCCGTAGCCGAGATCGAGGAAATTGAAGGTCACACGGTAGGCGAGGTAGTTGAGCACCGCGGTTGCGTCGGCCGGCCCGCCCGGGTCAGCACGAAGACGATGTCAAACACGCGCAGCGACCATATGGTCTGCAACACCACCGCGATCGCGATCACGCTGCGGATCGTGGGCAGAGTGACATGACGGAAGCTTTGCCAGGGTCCGGCGCCATCCATGTAGGCGGCGCGATAGAGCATGTTCGGCACGCGCTGCAGGCCGGCCAGCATGAGGAGCGTGACGAAGGGAATCGACTTCCAGATATCGACCAGAAGCAGGAAGTTGAGCGCCGAAAACGGCGTGCCCAGCCAGACGTGGTAGTGGTCGATGAGGCCGACCGATTTGAGGACGCCGTTGAGCACGCCGTAGTTGGCATGCAGGATCCATTTCCACAGCACCGCGTTGGCGACCGGCGCAATCGCCCAGGGCACGATCAGCAGGATGCGGTAAAAGCCGAACCGCCCCATCGGGTGGTTGAGCAGGACGGCAACGCCGAGGCTCACTCCCACGACCACCACCACTTCCACCGCGGAGAAATAGGCGGTGGTCAGCGCCGCATGGCGGAACGTTTCGTCAGCGAGCAGACGTTGGAAATTGGCGAAGCCCACCCAGCTGTGCTGGATCTCGCCGCCGGTCAGCTGCACCCGTTGCAGGGCGAGCGCGATCGAATTGAGGATGGGGTAGCCAAGCACCGCCGCCAGCACGACCAGGGCTGGAAGAACAAAGAGCAGGCCAACTCGTCGTCGGCGCTGCTCAAAGGTGATGGTGGACTGCATTGATGGCGACGAGGGGTTTAGCTCTTCCGCCGCTTGACGATCGCAGTCACCTGGTCCGAGGCGTCGGCGATCGCCTGGGCCGCGGTCTTCTGGCCCTGCAGGGCCTTCTGGACCTCGGTGCCGATGGCGACCGTGACCTCGTTGTAGTCGGCGGTGACGAAGCTGTCATAGGGATACTTCGCCTGTTCCAGAACGACCGCCGCATTGGGCGCCTTTGCCTGCACCTCGGGATCGGCCAGCACCGAAAGACGGATCGGCAACCACCCGGTGTCGAGCACCTGGCGCTTCTGGACTTCGGCGTCGAGGTAGAACTCGATCAGCTCGCGCGCCTTGTCCGGATTTTGCTGTACTTGGTCACCGTCCAGGCGTCGGTGCCGTCGAGCGAGGCGGTACCGGCGGGGCCGGCCGGCAGCAGGGCGCTGGCGAGCTGGCCAACGACCTTCGACTGGTTCGGATCGTTGCCGGCATTCCACATGAACGGCCAGTTCATCATCATCGCGGCGCGGCCGGCGAGCAGCACGTTGGTGGCGTCGTTGATGCCGGCATAGGAGATCGAGCCGGGGTCGGTAAAGGGCATGAGATCGACCATGAGCTGCAGCGCGGCGACACCGGCGTCGTTGTTGAAGACCGGCATGCCGTCGGCGCCGTACATGGTGCCGCCGGCCTGCTGCAGATAGGTCATCCAGTAGCTCGCCGTACCGCCGATGCCGGCAGGGTCGCCATAGTTCAGGACGAAGCCGTACTGGTCGTCATGGGTCAGCTCCTTGGCCGCGCGCTTCAGTTCGTCCCAGTCCTTGGGCGGCGCCGTGAAGCCGGCCTTGTCGAGCATCGCCTTGTTGTAGAACAGGGTCAGCAACGACAGCGTGAATACCGCGCCGTAGCGCTTGCCATCAACGGTTACCGTCGCGAAGCTGGACTTGGGCAGATCGTCGACCAGCGCCTTCGGCAGGTCGTCGGCAAAGGGAATGATGTTGGAAAGCAGCTCCGGGACCCAGCCGCACATGTAGACGATGTCCCAGGGTGCCGAACCGGAGGCGAACGCGGTCGCCATACGGTCGTGCAGCTGCGGCCAGGCGAGGAGTTCGTAGTTGACGGAAGCGTTGTTGTCCGCCTGCCATTTCGCGAAGGCGTCTTCGGAGAACTTGGCGGCGCCTGGCGGTGCAGGATCGGGCGGCAGCGGCCCGAAGACGTTGATATTGGTGGCTTCGGCCCAGGCCGGACCGACAGCGAAGCGCGACAGCCCGGCCGCGACACTGGCCGCGGCAGTACCATGGAGCAATGCTCTCCGGGAAATTCCCATGGCCATCAACTTATCTCTCCTCTGGCCGCTCGGTATTGAGCTTGACAACACGGTGACGAGTCACCAATGCGATGTCAATAATTTTTCCGTCATTCTGACATACTAACTAGCGAAATCGAAAATGCGGGACTTTTCATGATCTTAAGTGCCACCAACAGCGTCAAGACCAAGCTGGTCAACATCTGGGTCGTGTTCGAGGCGATCCGGATTCACGGTCCGATTGCACGCTCCGGAATTGCCGACGTGACCGGCCTGTCCAAGCAGGCGACCTCGGAGCTGGTGGATGAATTGCTGACCATGCAATTCGTGCGCGAGGAGAAATCCAGCGGCCGCAGGGTCGGCAAGCCGCCGACGCCGATCCGGATCAATCCAGGCGGCGCCTATGCCCTCGGCTTCCATGTGGATTTCGGCCAGGTCGCGTCGGTGGCGATCGATCTCACCGGTGAGGTGCTTGCCCGCGACGATCACGCGCTGGAAGACCTCACGCCGCAACGCGCCGCTGATGACATCGCGCAAACGGCGACGAAGCTGCTCGAGACCACCGGCATCCCGCGCGACCGCCTGCTGGGGATCGGGCTGGCGACGCCGGGGCCGTTCGCGGTTGCCGGATTGAGCCCGCCGCGGCTTCCCGGCTGGGATGGCGTCGTGCTCAAGAAGCTGCTGCATGAAGCGACCGGCCTCAGCGTCTCGTTGGCCAATGACGGCCAATGCGCGGTCACGGCGGAATGGCGCTTCGGCGAGGTCGCCCGCTACTTCACCAACTTCGTCTACGTCTATGTCGGCATGGGCCTGGGCAGCGGCGTGATGATCAACGGCGCCGCTTTCGGGGGCGCCAGTGGTAATGCCGGCGAGTTCGGCCACACGACGGCGATTCCGGGGGGCCATGCCTGCATTTGCGGAAAGCGCGGCTGCCTCGAGACCTACGTCTCCGTCGATTCGGCCATGCGCCATCTCGCCGCCGAGGGAATCGAGGTCGAGTCGCTGGCGGCCTTCGAAGAGCGGTTCGATGCCCGGCACCCCTCCATCGCACCCTGGATCGAAGCCGGAATCGAGCCCTTGCGCATCGGCCTCAATACGATCGAGAACCTCTTCGACCCCGAGACGATCATGCTCGGCGGCAACGCGCCGGAATGGTTGATTGACGCATTGGTCGAAGGCGTCCAGCCGCTTTACCCGTCGGTCGGAGGGCACAACCCGGATATTCCACGTCTGATCAAGGCCGAACTCGGTCGGGACGCCGTCTCACGCGGGGCGGCGGTCCTGCCGCTCCTCTCGCGCCTCAACCCGCAATATCAGCAACTGAATCCCTTCGCCTAGCTGCTGGTCCGTCTGGAGCCCCGCAAGGCTCCGCGCCATCAGCCGGGCCGAGTGCCGACCTGCAGCCCCGGAATCCCTAATTTCCGGCGGTCCCGTCGCCTTGTGGCGCTGGTACCGGCCGCTTGTGCCTGCGGTACAGGTACAAGCCGAGCGGCACGAACCACACCAGCAGCGTGACGATCCCGAGGGTGCCGGAGATCGGCCGCTGGAAGAGGGCGAGAACGTTGCCGTTCGACTTGATCATCGAGGTGACGAAGTTCTGCTCCAGCATGGGGCCCAGCACGATGCCCAGGATGGTCGGTGCGATCGGGAAGTTGTTCTCCTCCATCACATAGGCGATGAACCCCAGCACCAGCATAATCACGACGCCAAACGCCGTGTTGTTGATGGCAAACGAGCCGACGATGCAGAACATCATGATGATCGGCATCAGCACGCGTTTGGGCACTCGGAGGATCTGCCGCGACAGGCGGATGGTCATGAAACCCAGCGGCACCATCAGGATATTGGCGAGGAAGAACGACAGAAACACCGCGTAGACGAGCTGCGGCGAATTGATGAACACGGTCGGCCCCGGGTTCATGCCCTTCATGTAGAGGACGCCGATGACGATGGCGGTGATCGAGTCGCCCGGGATGCCGAACACCATGGCCGGAACCCAGGTGCCGCCGAGGGCGGCGTTGTTGGCCGAGCTGGCGTCGACGATGCCCTCGATGTGGCCGGTGCCGAACTTCTCGGGTTCCTTCGAGAAATTCTTGCTGGTGGCGTAAGCGACCCAGGCGGCGATATCGCCGCCGGCACCCGGCAGGATGCCGATCAGCGTGCCGATAATGCTCGAGCGCACGAAGTTGATCTTGTACTTGCCGAGCGTTTCACCGATGCCGGCGAACAGGTTGCCGAAGCGGCGCTGCTCGATCCGCGGCAGCGGCTTGGTTTCGGTGGTGAAGCGCAGGATCTCGGAGATGGCGAACATGCCGATCATCGCCGGAATGAAGCTGACGCCCCCCATCAACTCGGTGACGCCGAAGGTGTAGCGGGGATAGCCGGCGACGATGCCGAGGCCCACGGTCGCGATGAACAGGCCGAGGAACAAGGAGACGATTCCCTTGACCGGAGCATTGCTCGAGATGATCACCGCGCAGGTGAGGCCCAGGCAGGCCAGCCAGAAGAACTCGTCGGTGCTGAAATTGAGGGCGAATTCCGCCAGCGCCGGGGCCGAGGTGGACAGCACCACGGAGCCGAACAGGCCGCCCATGGCGGAACAGATGAGGCCGGTGCCGAGCGCCCGCTCGGCCTGGCCCTTGCGCGTCAGCGCGAAGGCCTCGTCGACATAGGCGGCCGAGGCCGGGGTTCCGGGTATGCGCAGGAGCGCCCCCGGGATGTCGCCGGCGAAGATGGCCATGGCGGTGCAGGTGGCGATGGCCGCGATGGAGGGCACCGGGTCCATGAAGAAGGTGACCGGCACCAGCAGCGCGGTGGCCATGGTCGCCGTCAGGCCGGGAACCGATCCGACGAACAGCCCGAAGGCCGCGGACATCAGGATGACCGACAGGACCTGGACCTGGAAGACCAACTCGAAGGCTTCGATGATGTGCTCAAGCACGGTCGGTCACCATTCCAGCGGCTCCAGGATGCCCCACGGCAGGGGGACGAGCAGGAACTTGTAGAACGCGGTGTGGATGACCAGGGTCGCCACCAGGCCGATGCCAGCGGCGGTGAACCAACGGCAGCCGAACCGCACCATCAGGACGGTGAGAATCAGAAAGGATATCGGGATGAAGCCGACGCTGTCGGTGAACAGCACGTACACGAGCAGGGCCAGGAAGACGAGGACGAAGTTGGCGACATGACCGGGCATGCGGGCCCATTCGCCGAGCTCGACCAGCGGCACCGTCTTGCGCTTGGCGAGGCCCTGGATCAGCAGGATCAGCCCGCAGCCGAACAGCACCGTGCCGATGATGGTGGGGAAGAAAGCCGGGCCAAATTCTTGGCCCGGCAAGGCTGGGAACGTCAGATCTGCGTAAAGGGCAACTGCGGCCCCAAAAACCAGGATGACGAACCCCAACACCGCGTCATTGAAGCGCATGATGTTACATTAGCTCGCGGTGGCGATTATGCGCGGTCTACTGGATGACCCCAGCCTCCTTCATGACCTTGCCCAACGAAGCGTCGTTCTGCTTCAGGAAGGACGTGAAGTCGTCCGGTCCCTTGTAGACCCGGCCGAAGCCGCGCTTGTCGAGAACCTCGGTGAACGCCGGATTCTGGGTCAGTTTCTGGAACGCTGGAACCAGGACGTCGACGACCTCTTGGGGCAGACCCTTGGGGCCGGCGAAGCCGCGCCAGGTGGTCAGCGACCAGTCGATCCCCTGTTCCTTGAGGGTCGGCAGATCCGGGTAGTTGGGGCTGCGCTCATCGGCCATCAGAGCGATCGCCTTGACCTTGCCGGCGTCGATCATGGATTGGGCCTCGACGCGGCTGCAGGTGACGACGTCGATGCCACCGGCCACCAGCTCTTTGAGCGATGGCGCAGCGCCTTCCATGGGCACCCACGGAATGTCGCTGGCCTTGAGGCCCGCCGCGGTCAGCATGCCGTCCAGCGCCAGTTGCCAGATGCCGCCCTGGCCGGTGCCGGAGCCCTTGAGCTTGCCGGGATTGGCCTTGGCCGCAGCGATCAGGTCGGGGGCCGTCGCGTAAGGCGCGTCGGCGCGCACCTGCAAGCCCGCCGGGTCCTGATTGTAGAGGCCGATCGGCGTGTAGGAGCCGGCGCCGGTCAGCTCGGTCAGCCCCAGCCAGTGGAGCATGTTGATTTCGACGGTGATGATGCCGAGCGTGTAGCCGTCGGGCTTGGCCGCGGCGATGGCCGCATGGCCGACCACGCCCTGGCCGCCGGTGCGGTTCACCACGTTGACCGGCTGGCCCAGCTCTTCCTGAAGCACGGCCGCGATTGCCCGGCCGGTGGCGTCGGTGCCGCCGCCCGCGCTCCACGGGATGATCAGGGTGATCGGGCGGGACGGATAGCCGGCAGCGAGCGCTGAGCCCGGCAACAGGCTCATGGCCCCGAGCCCGGCCGCACCCTGCAGGACTTGGCGGCGGTTGATGTGCTTGAATTCAGTCATATGAGAACCTCCCAGTTTCATGACCTTTGATCACCCCGGTGCAGGGGGCATTTGCCTGTGCAACGTTGGCCGGCCGAGCAGGCTTCCTGCGCCCGTGCGGGCACAGCCTTGTTCGCCATGCTGGACGATGATGCCGGCCCGCGCCCTGCCGAATTCCCCCGGTGCGACAAGCGCGGGCGGCAACATTGCCGTTGCCGACGGCGCCGAATCGCAACCGCACTCCCATTCGCGCATGACGCGGCATGCCTCCATTCGTTTGAGTGCCGCATCCGCTTGCCCGCACAAGAAGCGCGGCCGGGTGCGACAGGCCGGCATGTAGGCCACTGGAAATATAACAGGAATCTGCAACTAGTATATTAGATATCGCAGATTTTCGGCCGATCGCCCGGTGGACAAGGCGGCCGCCGGCGGGTCGCCGGACCCTTGCCCCAGGAATTCGCCCAGAGATCGACCGCGGCTTGCTTGACTCGGCGGCAGCACCTCCATATTTTCCCGGCTCACTCGACAGGGCGCGGAATTCCGCGCTCGTTTCGTTCATGAGATGCGCGGGCCGCCCCCGATGAAAATCCGTAACTCCTTGAGATCGCTTCGTACCCGCCACCGGGGCAACCGCCTCGTGCGGCGCAAGGGGCGCGTCTACATCATCAACAAGACCAATCGCCGCTACAAAGCGCGCCAGGGCTGAGCCGCTCGGTCTTCGCGATCGGCCGGGCATACCGGCTTTGACGGGCCGCGCGGCCCGCTCTATCATTTTTCTGATGAGAACCGTTGTTGCGGCGCTTGCCGTCCTCCTGGCGCTTGTTGCCGGCCCGTCCGCGTGGGCGGCCGCTGAGGCACCGCCGACGGCCGATACACCGGCGCCGGCTGCGACGCCGAGCCGTGCCGAGCAGCTCGACGCCCTCTTCGCCAAGCTCCAGTCGGCCCCCGACGCCGCCGCCGCCCAGCAGACCGAAGACGCCATCATCGCCATCTGGCTGCAGTCGGGCAGCGATACAGTCGATCTCCTGATGTCGTGGGGCGTGCAGGACATCGCCAACAAGGACTATGCCGGCGCGCTCGACATCTTCGACCGCGTGGTCACGCTCAAGCCCGATTATGCGGAGGGCTGGAACAAGCGGGCGACGGTCTATTTCCTTACCGACAAATACAGCCAGTCCGTCTCCGACATCGAACACGTGCTGGTGCTCGAACCGCGCCATTTCGGGGCGCTGGTCGGTCTCGGGTCGATCTTCCGCTTGCTGGGCGACGACAAGCGCGCCATCGCTGCCTTCCAACAGGCACTGACGCTCGATCCGCATCTGGCCAATGCGCGCGAGGTCCTCGACCAGCTCGAAAAGAAGACCGGGCAGGACATCTGAGTCCGGGCAGCGCCCGCAGGCGCGCCAGGGTCACGGCCGTGTGTTTTGACCGGTCTCGGCACCGCACCTAGGCTCTTTGTTATGCGGATCGCGCTTGCCCTTGTCGCGGCAGTGCTGCTTGCCCGGGCGCCGGTATCGGCGGCCGGCGCGATGCCGGACGGGCGGCCGGCCGCCGCCGCGGCGCAACCCATGCCGTCGCCGTCTGCCAGGGCAGCCGAACTCGACAGCCTGTTCGCCGCCCTCAAGGACGTGACCGACGACGCCGATGCACGCACCGTCGAGGCCAGGATCCAGGCGCTGTGGCTTGATTCCGGCAATGCCGAGGTCAACCGGCTGATGGACTACGCCATCGCCGCGATCGACGCCCGCGCCTATACGCTGGCGGTCGGCTATCTCGATTCCGTTGTCCGCAGGAAGCCGGACTACGCCGAGGGCTGGAACAAGCGGGCGACGGTCTACTGGCTGATGGGCGCCTATGATCGCTCGTTCTACGCCAAGTCGCTGGCCGATATCGACCGCACGCTGGCGCTCGAGCCGCGTCACTGGGGGGCGCTCGCCGGCCGCGGCTGGATCATGGAAGACCTCGGCCAGGACCGGCAGGCGATCGACGCCTACCGTCAGGCGCTGGCAATCAATCCCAACCGCGAGGATGTTCGCGTCAGCCTGCGGCTGCTCGAGGACAAGCTCGGCAAGGGGATCTGACCCGGTGCCTCAGCGGGGGCCGCCCGGCGTCCGGGGGCTGGTGGGGACGTAAGCGATGCGCAGCATGTTGGTGGCGCCGGGGGTGCCGAAGGGAACGCCGGCAGTAATGATGACGCGGTCGCCGGGCCCGGCGAGTCCCTCGCGGTAGGCCATGAAGCTGGCGTGGTTGACCATGTCGTCGAGATTGTCGGGCTCTTCGCCGAAGACGCAGTGCAGCCCCCAGACCAGCGACAGGCGGCGGGCGGTGGAAACCACCGGCGACAGCGCCAGGATCGGCGTGTTGGGTCGTTCGCGCGAGGCGCGCACCGCGGTATTGCCGGAGGCCGTGTAGCAGCAGATGGCGGCCAGGTTCAGCGTCTCGGCGATCTGCCGGGTCGCCGCCGAGATGGCGTCCGAGGAGGTCGCCTCGGGCTCGGTGCGCTGCGCCCGCATGATGTTGACGTAGTTGGGGTCGCGTTCGACCTCGGTGGCGACGCGGTCCATGGTGGCGACCGCCTCGACCGGGAAGGCGCCGGAGGCCGATTCGGCCGACAGCATCACCGCGTCGCAGCCTTCGAAGACGGCGGTGGCGACGTCGGACACCTCGGCGCGGGTGGGCACTGGCGCGGCGATCATCGATTCGAGCATCTGGGTGGCGACAATCACAGGCTTGCCGGCGCGGCGGCAGGCGCGGGTGATCTGCTTCTGGATGCCGGGCACGCGCTCCAGCGGCATTTCCACGCCGAGGTCGCCGCGGGCGACCATGAGGGCATCGGCGTGCTCGACGATCGCCGCCAGGCGCTCGACCGCCTGCGGCTTCTCGATCTTGGCCAGGATGCCGGCGCGGCCGCGGGCGAGCTTGCGCACTTCCGAGAGGTCTTCCGGGCGCTGGATGAAGGAGAGCGCGATCCAGTCGACGCCGGTGTTGAGCGCCGCTTCCAGGTCGGAGCGGTCCTTTGGCGTCAGCGCGCCGAAGGAGATGGTGGTGTCGGGGATGCTGACGCCCTTGCGGTCGGACAGGTGATCGCCAACCTCAACTGTGGTCACCACGCGCCCCTCAGCCACCTTGGTGACGCGCAGGCACACGCGGCCGTCATCGAGGAGCAGGCGGTGGCCGACGTCGAGCGCGGTGAGGACTTCCGGGTGGGGCAGTTCCACCCGCGTCGCATCACCGGGCTCGGGATTGGAGTCCAGCACGAAGCTCTGACCGAGGACCAGATTGACGGTCGTATCGGCGAACCTGCCGATGCGCAGCTTCGGTCCCTGCAGGTCGACGAGGACGCCAATCGGGTGGCCTTCCTCGGCCTCCACCTCGCGGATGGTCGCCGCCAGCCGGCGCATGAGGTCGTGATTGCAATGGCTCATGTTGATGCGGAAGACATCCGCACCCGCCCGGAAAAGCCTCGTGATCATCGTCTTGTCAGACGAGGCGGGGCCGAGGGTGGCGAGAATCTTGGTCCGCCGCGTCCGCCGCATGTCAGCCGCCGGTTCCCAGTTGATCGGGCTCGGTCAACTGAACCGTCCAGCTCTTCTGCTCGCCGGTGTCGACCTCGAAGAACCCGTTCTTCTCGTAGCCGCGCGCTACGCAGTCCTCAATGCCGTGGATCGTGAACATCTTGTCGCGTGTGCACATCTGCGCCTTGCCGCCCCAAACACCCCCTCGATCGTAGTCGACCGCATACACGTAATAGAAGCGTGACACCAGAGCGCCGGCGACGAGCGTTTCACAGGTATCCGGCGCAATGTTCCACCAGCCCTCGGTGGACCAGCGCTTGTTCTCCTTGTAGCCGATGGCAATGCCGACCCGGCTCGCGGTGCGGTTGCATAGACGCAGGCCGCCGGAACCGTTGTCGGCCCCGGCGCCGGAAACGCCGGCCGTGACGGTGGTCTCGGTCAGGAGTCGCGCACGTGCATCGTCGTCGCCATTCTGATGCAGAAGCACGAACAGAATGCCGCCAATGGCAAGCAGGCCGACGATGCTGGCGGCAACCACCGCCAGTCGAGGCCATGAGGGATTGCGCGTTCGTTTGGCCACGGTCAGAGAATCGGGGGGCTGTGCATTTTTGGTGCGTTCTCCGGCACTTATGACGCGCGGCCTTTCGACCTGTCAACGCGCCATGCGTTGGCACATAGGTTCCGCCCGGAGGTGCCAACCGCAGCCCGGATGCAGGTCCAGGAATGCCGAACCTTGTCATGCGGGAAGACGGCAGGATCGTGGCCGGCAGCGCACTGGAACGGCCCCGGCCGGCTCTCTATGATCCGACGCGCATGGATATCGCCTCCGCCGCGCCGGTCCCCTCCGTGGCCGATGACTTTCAGCCGTTTGAGCTTGTCGCCGGGGACCCGGCGGCCGGCGTGCTCGTCGTCTGCGACCATGCCGACAACCAGCTGCCGCCGGAATATGGCGATCTCGGCCTGCCGGCGGCGGAGTTCCGGCGCCACATCGCCTACGATCCGGGCGCCGCCGGGGTCGCTCGCGGCCTGGCACGGCGGCTCGGCGTGCCGGCGGTACTGTCGACCTTCTCGCGGCTGCTGATCGACCCGAATCGCGGAGAGGACGATCCCACCCTCATCATGCGGCTTTCCGACGGCGCCGTGATTGCCGGCAATGCCGCGGTCGGCGGCGCGGAGAGGGCACGGCGCATCGCCCGCTTCCACGCGCCCTATCACGCGGCGATCGATGCGGCGATCGAGCGGGCGCTGGCCGCCGGCAGGCCGCCCATCATCATCTCGATCCACAGCTTCACGCCGGTCTGGCGCGGTGCGCTGCGGCTCTGGCACGCGGGCGTGCTGTGGGACCGCGACCCGCGCATCGCCGAACCGCTGATCGCCGCGCTCAGGGCCGAGGGCGATCTGGTGGTCGGCGACAACGAGCCCTATTCGGGGGCGCTGGCCAACGATTGCATGTATCGCCATGGCTCGCGCCGCGGCCTTGCCCACGGGCTTGTCGAGATCCGCCAGGATCTCATCGGCGAGCGGGACGGGACGGAGGCATGGGCCGGGCGCCTGGCAAGGATCGTCGCGGACCTCGACCGCCTGGCCGGCGTTCACGAGGTTCGCCATTATGGCTCGCGTGCCGGCGGCCTTGCGGTCGATGGCGGCAGCGATCGCGAAGGATTGACTCGATGACCGGCGAAACGGACGCGAATCTCACAACGGCGCTGGAGGCGGCGGTGTTCCGGCGCCTGGTCGCGCATCTCAGGACGCGCAGCGACGTGCAGAACATCGACCTGATGAACCTCGCCGGGTTCTGCCGGAACTGCCTGGCCAACTGGTATCGCGACGCGGCAGCCGAGGCCGGCGTCGCGATGACCAAGGAAGCGGCGCGCGAACTGGTCTACGGCATGCCCTATGAGGACTGGCGGGCGCTCTACCAGAAGGAGGCGCCTGCCGAAGACCTCGCCGCTTTCGAGAAGAACCGGCCGCAGGATTGAGCACCCGGGCTGTCAGATGCGGACCACCCACGGCGCGGCGGTGAACAGGCCGCTGTCGCTGAACGGCCCGCGGGCGCGACCCTCGCGGTTGTCGAGGTCGACGACCACGACAATGTCGTTGGCCTCGTCGAAGACCGAAGGTGCGGTGATGCGCCCGCTGAAGACATCGATCGGCTCGTCGGAATGGACGATGATGGTGGTGCCGGTCTCGGCCCACCAGTCGCCAACGGTGACGCGGCTGATGAAATCGTCGAGCCGCTGCGCGAAATCCGCATTGCGGCCGAATTTGAAGGTCACGAGGTAGGCTGGCATGAGGTTTCGAGTGGTATGGCTTGACCGGCTCACGATAGCCGCGCGGCGCGGCATGTGCCAGTCGCAGGCTTGACCGGGCACCGCGACTTGGAGAACCACTCACGCCACATCATCGATAGCAGGAGCAAGACCACATGGCCGACCCGGCAGGCTTCGCCAAGGACCAGCTCAAATCCATCGTCGAGCGCATCGAGCGGCTCGAAGAGGAGAAACAGGCGCTGGCCGACGACATCAAGGAGGTCTACGCCGAGGCCAAGGCCAACGGCTTCGACACCAAGACGCTGCGCACGGTGGTGCGCCTGCGCAAGCAGGATTCGAACGAGCGCCAGGAGCAGGAAGCCCTGCTCGAGGTCTACATGCAGGCTCTGGGGATGCTGCTGCCGTCAGAATGAGGCGGCGGAGAGGCTCTAGTCTAACGATTCGAGGCGACGAAGGACTCGTGCCTGAGGTCGACCACGGCGGGCTGCTCGACCAGCGCGCCGGAGAAGTGGTCGGTGCGCAGATCGGCGTAGGGGTAGCGGCCGAAGCCGGCGGCAAAGGCCACCTCAGGCTTGTCCATCAGCTCGGCATGGGTGGTGAAGTCCGGCATGGTCAGGACGGCGTATGACTTCTGCCGGGTCGAAGCCACACCGATCCACATGCGCAGGCTGTGGGTGTCGAGCGCCGTCATGGTCAGCTGCGGCGCCATCATTGGATGCGCCGGCTTGTCCTCGCGCGGTGCCGGTGCCGATGCCACGGCGGACGCCCGCAGCGGGCTGATATGGGGCAGCGGCACGCCGGTGGCGATCGGGCCTTCCGGCAAGGTGGCCGGAGCATAGGCGAGCAGGCCCGGCACGTCGCCGCTGGTGGCCTTGTCGGCGTTGCGGCGTAGCACGGCAGTGGTGATGGCTTCGGCACGCAGCGGCCGCGACACGTCGATCGTTGCCACCACGGCGGTCGGTGCGATCGGCAGGGACGCGCTCCTGCGGGTCTGGTCGCGTTCGGCCATGGCGGCGGCGAGCGCGGCGGGAACCTGCGGCGGCGACCAGTCCTGCGGATTGCCGAAAGCGTCGTTGAGCAACGGCTCGGTGGCCAGCGTGGCGATGTCGAGCGGCGGCCTTGCCGGTGCCGTGATGTCAGGCGTGGTGGACAGGGCGGCGACGGCAACCGGCTGCGCCGGTCTGGGCGCCAGTCGCGGCATCGGCACCGACGCGGTGGCATAGGAGGCAACCGCGGTGCCGACGGCGCGCTGGGCCGGCTGAGCGGGCTGCGCCAGGTCGGCGGCAACCTCGGCGTCGTTGGCTTCCTCGTCGGCAACGGAGGCGTCGGCCACCACCACGGGCGTGTCGCTCTTGACGTCCTGGAGGACCGGCGACCCGCCGAAGCTGGCGACGCGGGTGTCGGGGGTCTCGCCGGCCATGCGCGCCTTGTAGGCCACCAGCGCCTGCTGATAGCCGGGGAGGGGCTTGCCGTCGGAGGGGATGTGCAGCGTGTTGCCGTTGGGGAAGACGCGCACAAGCTGCTGGCGCGTCATGCGCGGCCAGTGGCGCACGCGGCCGGTATCCATATGGACGAAGGGCGAACCGGAGGTCGGATAGAAGCCGACGCCGCCGATCTGCATCCTGAGGCCGATCGCGCGCAGCTTCGGCAGCGGCACGTCGGGGATGTAGAAGTCCATCGCCTTGCCCTGCATGTGCATGCTGTTCTTGGCGACGCCGTTCGAGCGGTGGCGGAGCATGGCGTTGGTCGGCGGCGATCGATAGCCGCACACCACCTGGATGTAATCCTGTGAGCCGGACTCATTGTAGACCTGCCAGATCAGGTCGAGCAGATGCGGGTCCATGCGCGTCGGCTTGTTCTGGCGCCAGTCGCGCAGGAATTCGTTGAGCGCAGCCAGGCCGTTGCGGTCATAAACGCCGTTGCGTTTGTAGACGATGGTGGCGCGCTCGTGGGTGTGGAGATTGTAAAGCTTGAGGGCACGATCCTCGGCGAAGCTGCGGGTGCCCGACGCCGCCACGAGGAGCAGAGCCGCCGCCCCGATCGTCAACAACGCCTTGGCCCGACCGGCCGCCGGTCGCGGTTCATCTGCCGATTGCTGGTTGCCCCGCCAGAACAAAACTCGTCTCGCCGTTCCCTGCCCAAGAAGACAGGCTACCAAGCGACGCATTTTGCGAGCGTATAGTTAACGCTCGGTATACCATCAGGAAGCGCCATGCCCAATGGCCAGGGAATCCCTCCGGACCCCCAGCTAAAGAGGGATCGTGGCATTTGAAGGGCAATTGGGCAAGGGAAAAACCCGGAGAATCCCTAGGATCCCCGGGTCTCCGGCAGGGTACTGGTTGAGGCGCCTTCAGGAGGGCAGGCCGAAGGCCTTCTCCATCTGCCGGTCGTGGCCGTAGACGTCGGAGCGCAGCTGGAGCTTGCCCGAATCGTCAACCCAGGCGGTGAAATAGGTGATGTGAACCGGGATGTGCCGGGTCAGGTTCACCTGCGTCTCCTTGCCGCCGACCAGCTTCTTGAGGCTGGCCGCCGAGACGTTCGGATCGTAGGTGAGCAGGGCTGCGGCAAAATCCCACGGGTTCATCACCCGCATGCAGCCGTGGCTGTACGCCCGATAGTCCTTCTGGAACAGGCTCTTCGAGGGCGTGTCGTGCAGGTACACAGCATAGGGGTTGGGGAACATGAACTTGATGGAACCCAGCGCATTGCGCTCGCCCGGCGGCTGCTTGATCTGGATGCGGCGCATGTCGACGTTGCGCCAGTCGACCGTATACGGATCGACCGCACGGAAGCGGCCGCCGATATTGGCGAAGACCTGGTAGCCGCTGAGTGCCTTGCCGGGGTTGGCCTGAATCTGCGGCAGCATCTCCTTCATCGCGATCGAGGCCGGCACGTTCCATGTCGGGTTGACGATGACGTATTCGATCTCGTCGGAGAAGATCGGCGTCTGCTTGGTCGGCTGACCGACGACGATGCGCGTCGTGTAGAAGACCTTGGAATCCTTGTAGATGTCGAGATTGAAGTTGGGGATGTTCACCCGGACGTAGAACTTGCCGAGGTTCTCCGGCATCCAGCGCCAGCGTTCCATGTTGACCAGGATCGTGTCGACATGATCGTCGGCGGCGGCGTTGAGGCGGCCGAGCGTGGCCGGGCCGACGATGCCGTCGGGCTTGAGGCCGGCCTGTTGCTGGAACGCCTTGACGGCGGCATCGACGGTTTCGTCGAACACTTTCGGATCAAACGGCGCGGCCGGTTTCTCGGTCGCGGCGACCGCGGTCATGTCGATGGCCGGGGCCGGGCCGTCGGTGGTCGCCGACACCGGCGTGATCGCCGTGCCGTCGGGCGCCGCCGCAGCCGGTTGGTTGGCATTGGCCACGAAGTCCGCCGCAGCCGGGGCACCGGGTTGCGGATTGACGACAGGCGGGGGCGGCGGCGCGATCTCCAGCCGCTGGCGCAGGATGACCACGCGCGGGTCGACCACGCCGAGCTTGAGGTTGGGGCCGTCGGGGATGACCGGCGGCAGGTGGTTCTCGGCCGCACGGGCTTCGGCGAGCTTTTCGCGCAGCGCCTTGAACTCGGGATGCTGCGGATTGTACGAGGCGAGCACGGCCGGCGCGTCGTCGGCGAGCGAGATCTTGTTCAGGGCCGCCACCGGGTCGGCGATGTGCGGCTTGTAGTCCAGGTTCTCGCTGATGTCGGCGGGGTCGAGACGGCCGGAATGGGCGTCGTGGACGTAGTTGATGACCGCCTGACTCAGCATCACTTCGGCGCGTGCCTGGGCAGCCAGCGTGGCCGGCATGGCGACGCCGATCTGGACATGCGGCAGGTGATAGACGGACGCGTCGAGGCCATCGGTATCGGCCGCCTTGATGCGGGCAATCACCGCCAGGGCGCGATCGGTCAGCTTGCCGTCCATGATCCACGACGGCGCATAGCCCTGGGCGCGGTAGAAGGCGGTCAGCGCCCCGCGGTTGTTCTTCTCGACGAAATCGCCCTGGTCGGCGACGTTGATGAGGATCGCACGAATCGATTCGCTCATCGCATCGACGGCGCGATCGCCCATCGCGTAATAGCTGGCAAGCACGACCTTGCCTTCGCTGTTGGCCGATTGAGCCAGGGCGCCTCCCGCAGCAAGCAGGGCGGCAACGCCGATCAGCGTCGGGAATGCTTTGCGAGAGAGCATGGGAACGGCCTCATTATGATGCGACGTCGGATCAGCATTTGGAATGCTACAAGTTAACGGCGCATTTCAATGACGTCGGTCACACTTCAAGCGGAATTTACCGCCTATTCTGCCGCAATTCCCGCAACCGTGTCGGAAATGCCCAGGTCTTTCAGCTTGCGGTAGAGCGTCGAGCGGCCGATGCCCAACTTGCGCGCAACCAGCGTCATGCGCCCGGAATAGCGCTCCAAGGCCAGGCGAATCATGGCTTCCTCGACCTCGGCCAGCGGCCGTACGTCGCCATTCTCGTCCAAGGTAGCGACCCCCTCGGCCGGTGCGGCGGTCGCCGGGCCGGCAAGGGCGATCTCGATCGGCTCGCCGGTGTCCGGCGGCGTTTCCTCCGGCGGCTCGGTGCCATCGACGAGGGCGGCGGTGATCTGCGGGAACTCGTCGGGCGTCAGCATCGGCCCGTCGGCGAGCACCACGGCACGGAAGACGGCGTTCTCAAGCTGGCGGACATTGCCCGGCCAGTTGTGGCGGGTGAGCAGATGGATGGCCGGCGCCGAGACGCCGCGCAGCCCCGTCTTGCCCTCCTCGGCGGCGAAGCGCGCGGTGAAATGGCGGACGAGTTCGGGGATGTCCTCACGCCGTTCCCTGAGCGGCGGCACACGGATCGGGAACACGTTCAGGCGGTAATAGAGGTCCTCGCGGAAGAGGCCCGCCTTGACCAGGTCGATCAGGCTGCGATTGGTGGCCGAGATCAGGCGGAAATCGATGCGCAGCGGCCGGCGGGCGCCGACCGGATCGATCTCGCCGTCCTGCAGGGCGCGCAAGAGCTTGACCTGCACCTCCGCCGGCAGCTCGCCGACCTCGTCGAGGAACAGCGTGCCGCCATGGGCTTCGCGGAACTTGCCGACATGCTTCTCGGCGGCGCCGGTGAAGGCGCCCTTTTCGTGACCGAACAGGATGCTTTCGACCAGATTGTCGGGAATGGCGCCGCAGTTGACCGTGACGAAGGGTTTCGAGCGGCGGTCGCCGGCGCCCTGGATGGCGCGGGCGATCAGTTCCTTGCCGACGCCGGATTCGCCTTCGACGAGAATCGGGATCTGCGAGGCGGCAGCGCGCTGGCCGAGGCGGATGACGCGCTCCATGGCCGGGCTGCGGGTGATGATGTCGCGGAAGGTGAGCGTGCCGGTGGCGCTGCGCTTCATGCGCGCGATCTCGCCTTCGAGCGCGCCGAGCTTGAGCGCGTTCTCGATGGAGACCTGCAGGCGTTCGGCCGAAGCCGGCTTGACCACGAAATCGACTGCGCCGGCCCGCATGGCGCCGACTACCGTGTCGATGCCGCCATGGGCGGTCTGCACGATGACCGGCACCTGCCGGTCCATCTCGCGCAGCTTGGCCAGAACGCCCATGCCGTCGAGGTCGGGCATGACGAGGTCAAGGATGACAAGCGCCACCGGGTCGCCGTCGGGGCCGGTAAGGTGCGCGATGGCGGCCTGGCCGCCGTCCACGGTGATGGCGGTGTGACCCATGCGCTCCACCGCCGCGGAAAGCAGGCGACGCTGAACGGGATCGTCGTCGACGATGAGGACGGTGGTCGACATTCTGTGGCGGTAGGCTCCCGGTCGTGGGTGAAACTGTCTCTTTGCGGCACAATCATGATCGCCGCCACTGCAAAATCCCAATGGAATCAACGGTTGTGGTGAACGTCCCGGAAGCGATGATCGGGCCGCTCAGTTAATCTGTTCTTAACCGGCGGGGCCGCAGGCGCCCGATCTGTCGCGGCTGGGGATAGCGGGCAATGGGTGGAATTGGCGGTTGCGTTGTGCGCGCCGACCGGATCGGCTTGCGACAACTCAGCGGTTGCATGACGCCGTCTCCCCGCCCTATTTGGCGCTCACGCTCATTCCCTGCCTTCTGTTGCGGAAACCGACATGACCCCGATCGAAATCGCCCGATCTGCCAATCCTGCTGCCCAGACGGCGGAGGATCCGGGCACGCTGCCGGTATGGAACCTCGACGATCTCTATGCCGGCATGGACGATCCGGCGCTGGAGCGCGATCTCAAGCTATCGGAAAGCGAAGCGGCGGCTTTCGCGGAGACCTACAAGGGCAAGCTCGAAGCCCTGGCGGAAGCGGGCGGCGCGGCGCTGGCACAGGCCGTCGCCGCCTTCGAGAAGCTCGACGAACTCATCGGCCGCATCATTTCCTTCGCCGGCCTGCTGCATGCCGGCGACACCAGCGATCCCGCCCGCTCCAAGTTCTATGGCGACGTGCAGGAGAAGATTACCGCGACAAGCGCGCACCTGCTCTTCTTCCCGCTGGAGCTCAACCGCATCGCCGACAGCGTGCTGGAGACGGCGATGGCCGATCCGGCGCTCGGCCATTACCGGCCGTGGCTGGAGGACGTGCGCAAGGAGAAGCCCTACCAGCTGGAAGACCGGGTGGAGCTGCTCTTCCATGAGAAGTCGGTGACCGGACACGGCGCCTGGAACCGACTCTTCGACGAGACAATGACGGCGCTGCGCTTCACGGTCGCGGGACAGGAGCTTGCGATCGAGCCGACGCTCAACCTGCTGCAGCATGAGGACGGGGCGAAGCGCAGGGAAGCGGCCGAGGCGCTCGCCGCGACCTTCAAGAAGAACATCCGCCTCTTCGCCCACATCACCAACACGCTGGCCAAGGACAAGGAGATTTCCGACCGCTGGCGCGGCTTCAAGGATGTCGCCGATGCGCGCCACCTGTCGAACCGTGTCGAGCCGGAGGTGGTGGCGGCGCTCACCGAAGCGGTGCGCAAGGCCTATCCGCGGCTGTCGCATCGCTACTACGCGCTGAAGGCGCGCTGGTTCGGCCGCGAGGTGCTCGACCACTGGGACCGCAACGCGCCGCTGCCCGACCGGCCGACGCAGGTGATCCCGTTCGCCGAGGCGCGCGCCAAGGTGCTGCGCGCCTACGGCGCCTTCGCGCCTGAGATGGCGGAGATCGCCGACCGCTTCTTCGAGCGGGAGTGGATCGACGCCGAGATGCGCCCGGGCAAGGCGCCGGGCGCCTTCGCCCATCCGACGGTGCCCTCGGTGCATCCCTATGTGCTGGTCAACTACCAGGGCAGGGTGCGTGACGTGATGACGCTGGCCCACGAACTCGGCCACGGCGTGCATCAGGTGCTGGCCGCGCCGCAAGGCGCGCTGATGGCACCGACGCCGCTGACGCTGGCCGAGACGGCGAGCGTCTTCGGCGAGATGCTGACCTTCCGGGCGCTGCTTGCCGACACCACCGACAAGCGCGAACGCAAGGCGATGATCGCCGCCAAGGTCGAGGACATGATCAATACGGTCGTGCGCCAGATCGCCTTCTACAGCTTCGAGCGCAGCCTGCATGTCGAGCGGCGCGAGGGCGAACTCACCGCCGAGCGCATCGGCGAACTGTGGATGGCGGTGCAGGGCGAAAGCCTCGGGCCGGCGATTCGCCTGCATCCCGGCTACGAGACCTTCTGGAGCTACATCCCGCACTTCATCCATTCGCCCTTCTATGTCTACGCCTATGCCTTCGGCGATTGCCTGGTGAACTCGCTCTATGCCGTCTACGAGGGGGCCGAGCAGGGCTTCCAGGAGAAGTACTTCGCCATGCTGAAGGCCGGCGGCACCAAGCACCACACGGAGCTGCTCAAGCCTTTCGGACTGGATGCCAGCGATCCTGCCTTCTGGGATCGCGGCCTTGGCGTCATCGATCGCCTTATCGGCGAACTGGAAGCAATGGACGCCTAGAGCGGGAAAGGACGGAGTTCGGCTTGTCGATGTCACGCACTGCTGTAATCTTCGCGAGACTTGCGCCCTGCCGGATGAGGGCGATGGACAGACGCGGCATCGGATTCGTTTTCGTTCTCTTTCTTGCAGTCATGGCCTTCGCCGGCGAGGCGCGGGCGTGGACGCCCTTCGGGTCGGTCGAGCACATCACCCCTATCGTGGACGTGTCGCTGACCACGCCGGGCGGCGATGCGCTCTATCTCGGCCACAAGACGTCCAACGTCTATTTCGTTCTCGGCGTCTTCGTCAGCGACGACGGCTACGTCCTCGGTCTGCGGTCGGCTCCCAAGCACTACGTCGACATGCCGCCGCCCGAAATGCTCGCCGCCTTCCAGAAACAGGGCAAGCTGCCTGACCCGCTGCCGCCCTACCGGCTCGGCATCGGCGATTTTCTCTGGGGCTATTCGCTGTGGATCGTCGTCGTGCCGCTCCTCGGCGGCTATATCTACTGGCACGTCGCCATCCGCGGGGGCAGGCGACGGCGCCACCACCACCTTGCGCGCTATTAGGCTTCGGCCTGCGGGATTAATCCAGCGCCGCGGCGACCGCTTCCCGTCGCGCCGGCGGCAACCTACATAGGCGGCCATGGCAGTCCCTCCCGACGACCCCGAACAGAACCGTTTCTCCGGACGCCTGTCGCGCTATGCGCGGGTCGGCGCCGGCGTCGGCGGCACGGCAGCGCGCATCGCCGGCGCCAAGCTGTTCGGCCGCGACCTCAGCGACCCGCGCAATGCCGCCACCCTCGCGGCCACGCTCGGCGGTCTCAAGGGGCCGCTGATGAAGGTGGCGCAGATGATGGCCACCATCCCCGACCTGTTGCCGCCGGACTACGCGGCCGAACTGCAGAAGCTGCAGGCCGAGGCGCCGCCCATGGGGCCGGCCTTCGTCAAGCGGCGCATGATGGTGGAACTCGGGCCGGACTGGGAGAAGCGCTTCAGGAGCTTCGACCGCATGCCGGCCGCCGCCGCTTCGCTCGGCCAGGTGCACAAGGCGGTCGCTCCCGACGGCACGCTCATCGCCTGTAAGCTGCAGTATCCCGACATGAAGTCGGCGGTCGAGGCCGATCTCGGCCAGCTCGGCATCCTGCTCGGCCTGCAGCGGCGCTTCAGCCCGGAGATCGACACCACCGAGATCGCCAAGGAACTCGGCGAGCGGCTGCGCGAGGAACTCGACTACGACCGCGAGGCGAAGCACGCCGCGCTTTTCCGCATGATGCTGGCGGGCGAGGGCAACGTGCGCGTGCCGGAGACCTATCCGGCGCTGTCCACCGACCGGCTGCTGACCATGGGCTGGCTCGACGGCAAACGCCTGCTCACCTATCTCGACCACGACCTTGCCGACCGCAACGCCATCGCCAAGGCGCTGTTCGCCGCCTGGTGGAAGCCGTTTGCCACCTATGGCGTCATCCACGGCGACCCGCATCTCGGCAACTACACGGTGTTCGAAAAGCAAGAGGCGAGGAGCGCCGATGGCGCGACCGGGAATGCCAAACAAGAGGCGAGGAGCGCCCCCCGGGTCTCGCCGGAGGCGAGCCCGAGGACAGGCTCCGGCGCGACCGGGAAGCAAGAAAGCCATCCCGCCGGCATCAACCTGCTCGACTTCGGCTGCGTGCGCATCTTCCCGCCGGCCTTCGTTGCCGGCGTCCTCGATCTCTACCGGGCACTGCGCACAAACGACCGCGGGGGAATCGCCGCTGCCTATCGCAACTGGGGCTTCCGCGACCTCGACGAGGAGACCGTCGACGCGCTGACCCTGTGGGCGCGTTTCATCTACGGGCCGCTGATGGACGACCGGGTGCGCACCATTGCCGGCGACGTGGCGCCGCAGGCCTATGGACGGCGCGAGGCGTGGGAGGTCAAGCAGCGGCTGAAGCCGAAGAAGGCGGTCACCGTGCCGCGCGAATTCGTCTTCCTCGAGCGCGCGGCGATCGGGCTCGGCGCGGTCATGCTCCACCTCAAGGCCGAGCTGAACTTCCACCAGCTCTTCGAGGCGGCCATCGCCGACTTCGACGTAGAGGCGCTCGCCAGGCGCCAGGCCAAGGCACTGAAGCAGGTGGGGCTGTAGTCCGCCGTTCGTCCGCCCAGCGAACACCTGTTCGCCCTGCACATG
The DNA here is from genome assembly GCA_963732845.1 of uncultured Alphaproteobacteria bacterium. Classification (GTDB taxonomy): domain Bacteria; phylum Pseudomonadota; class Alphaproteobacteria; order Rhizobiales; family Kaistiaceae; genus CAVSRC01. The sequence continues at coordinate 31,421 of CAVTBE010000019.1, forward strand.
TTCTGTGCGATCCCTCGGTGCCGCATTTCGCATGCGATTCCTTGAAGGTGTTCGCCGCGCGGGCCGACCCTGATCTACGTCAATGTCCTGGCATCGACGGCAGTCTAGGAACCGTCGCGGAAGCACCCGGGGCGACTATGGACCGATTGCTCCCACGACAATGTTTGCTATAAAGCGCCGGGATTTCACCGGAGCAATAGGAGACGAAAAGCAATGGCTGAGCAGGGCACCGTCGAACTCGGCGTCGCGACCGGCACAGACTATGCTGACCACCTTCACACCTATGTGAGCTTCCTGAAGCTCGTTAAGTACGTCGCGGCAGGGATCGTTGTCCTCCTCATTCTGATGGCAATGTTCCTGCTTTGACTCCCCAGCTGGCCGGTAGCCGGCTCCTCCGCTAGGCGACCGGCCCCAAGCACATCGCGGGGTTCCCGCCCCGCCTGATAAGGATACCTTCCGCATGAAGATCGCTGTGCCGGCGGAAGCCGATAAGGTTGAGACCCGGGTTGCGGCGACGCCCGAAACCGTCAAGAAATTCATCAAGCTGGGTGCCACCGTTATGGTGCAGGCCGGTGCCGGTGCGACGTCGCGCATTCTCGACGCGGAGTACGCCGAAGCCGGTGCCGCAATCGGCAAGACCGCCAAGGAAACCCTCAAGGATGCCGACATCGTCCTCAAGGTACGGCGCCCCGAAGGGGCCGAACTGAAGGACTACAAGGCCGGTACCCTGGTGGTCGGCATCTTGGACCCCTACGGCCATGAAGAGGCAATCAAGGCGCTGGCGGAAGCCGGCGTTACTGCCTTTGCCATGGAGTTCATGCCGCGCATCTCGCGCGCCCAGGTGATGGACGTCCTGTCCAGCCAGGCGAACCTCGCCGGCTACCAGGCGGTGATCGACGCGGCCTCCAACTACGGCCGGGCGCTGCCGATGATGATGACTGCCGCAGGCACGGTGCCGGCGGCGCGCGTCTTCGTCATGGGCGCCGGTGTTGCCGGCCTGCAGGCCATCGCCACGGCGCGCCGCATGGGCGCGGTGGTCTCGGCCACCGACGTGCGTCCCGCCGCCAAGGAACAGGTCGAATCGCTCGGCGCCAAGTTCGTCGCCGTCGAGGACGAGGAGTTCAAGCAGGCGGAGACCGCCGCCGGCTACGCCAAGCCGATGTCGGCCGAGTATCAGGCCAAGCAGGCAGCCCTGGTCGCCGAGCACATCAAGAAGCAGGACATCGTCATCACCACGGCGCTCATTCCTGGCCGCCAGGCACCCACACTGGTGAATGCCGACATGGTCAAGTCGATGAAGCCGGGCTCGGTGCTGATCGACCTTGCGGTCGAGCGCGGCGGCAATGTCGAGGGCGCCAAGGCGGGCGAAGTCGTCACCGTCGGCGCGGACGTCAAGATCGTCGGCTACCTCAACGGCGCTGGCCGCATCCCGGCCAGCGCTTCGGCGCTCTACTCGCGCAACCTCTACGCCTTTGTCGAGACGATGATCGACAAGGAGAACAAGACGCTTGCCGTCAAATGGGACGATGAGCTGATCACTGCCACCGACCTCACCCGCGACGGCAAGGTCGTCCATCCCGCCCTCACCGGCGAGGGAGCATCAAAATGAGTGAACTCACCCCACAACAGGCACTGGACGCGGCCACGGCCGCCGCCCAGGCCGCCAAGGACGCCTCCCAGGTCGCGGTCGACGCGGCCACTTCCGCACAAGGCTATGCCGATCAAATCGCCCAGATGGTGGGCGACGGCCTGCACGCGGCCACCGGCGGGGCGATCGACCCGTTCATCTTCCGCCTGGCCATCTTCGTGCTCGCCATCTTCGTCGGCTACTACGTGGTCTGGTCGGTCACGCCGGCGCTGCATACGCCGCTGATGTCGGTCACCAACGCGATCTCGTCGGTCATCGTCGTGGGCGCGTTGCTCGCCGTCAGCGTCCAGGGCGCGGCGGCAGCGCTGGGCCCGGGCGCAGCCTGGGCGCGGGGCTTCGGCTTCGTCGGTCTGACGCTGGCCTCGGTCAACATATTCGGCGGCTTCCTGGTCACCCAGCGCATGCTCGCCATGTACAAGAAGAAACAGAAGTGATGAGGGGCGACAATGTTAAACGCTAATATTACGGCGCTCCTCTACCTCGTATCTGGAGTGCTCTTCATTCAGGCGCTGCGCGGGCTTTCGAGCCCGGAGACGTCGCGCCGGGGCAACTATCTGGGCATCGCCGGCATGGCGATTGCCATCCTCACCACGCTGGCGGCGGCAGCGCCGACGCTCGGCGGTCTCGGCCTCATCCTGGTGGGTCTGGTCATCGGCGGCAGCGTCGGTGCCTACATCGCCCGCAAGATCGCCATGACGGCCATGCCGCAGCTGGTCGCGGCCTTCCACTCGCTGGTCGGTCTGGCGGCGGTGTTCGTGGCCCTGGCGGCCTATTATGCGCCGGAGGCCTTCGGCATCGGCACGCCGGGTGCGGTCCATGGCCAGAGCCTGATCGAGATGTCGCTCGGCGCGGCCATCGGCGCCATGACCTTCACCGGCTCGATAATCGCCTTCCTCAAGCTCGACGGACGCATGTCGGGCGCGCCGATCATGCTGCCGTCGCGTCACATCATCAACGGCGGCCTCGGCATCCTGCTGGTGGTGCTGATCGTGGCGTTCTTCATCACCCAGAGCCAGTTCGCCTTCTGGCTGCTCATCCTCGTCTCGCTGGCTCTCGGCGTGCTGATGATCATCCCGATCGGCGGCGCCGACATGCCGGTGGTCATCTCGATGCTCAACTCCTACTCGGGCTGGGCGGCGGCAGGCATCGGCTTCACGCTGGGCAACACGGCGCTGATCATCACCGGCGCGCTGGTCGGCTCCTCGGGCGCCATCCTGTCCTACATCATGTGCGCCGGCATGAACCGCTCGTTCATCTCGGTGATCTTGGGCGGGTTCGGCGGCGAAGTCGCGGCCGGTGGCGGCGGCGATCATCCGCCGGCCAAGATCGGCTCGGCCGACGACGCGGCCTTCATCCTCAAGAACTCGTCGAAGGTCATCATCGTGCCCGGCTACGGCATGGCGGTGGCGCAGGCGCAGCACGCACTGCGTGAGATGGCCGACAAGCTCAAGGCCGAAGGCGTCGAGGTGAAGTACGCCATTCACCCGGTCGCCGGCCGCATGCCTGGCCACATGAACGTGCTGCTGGCCGAAGCCAACGTGCCCTATGACGAGGTCTTCGAGCTGGAGGACATCAACTCCGAGTTCTCGCAGACCGATGTCGCCTATGTCATCGGCGCCAACGACGTCACCAACCCGTCGGCCGAGGACGATCCGACCTCGCCGATCTACGGCATGCCGGTGCTGCAGGTGTGGAAGGCCGGCACGGTGATGTTCGTCAAGCGGTCGCTGGCATCGGGCTATGCCGGCATCGACAACCCGCTGTTCTATCGCGACAACACCATGATGCTGCTTGGCGACGCCAAGAAGATGACCGAGGGTATCGTCAAGTCGCTGTAGGCGCTCCCGGACGGGCGCGGATCGCTCCGTGCCCACAGGTAAAGACAGGAATGGGCCCATTCCCGGCGCGGGGGTGGGCCTATTTCGTTACAGGCGCTCATCACGGTCTGCCGGGCGGCATGGCGAAGCGTATTCCGCCAGGGTCCGTGCCTGATTGCCCCTGCGGCGGGTTAGGCCTGCGGGCTGGCATCCGTGCCATTCCGGCGGAAGCCGGAATCCTGACGGCTTATCCGGGCGGGGCCGGGGCGACGAAAGTGCAAATTGGCAGGTCCGTCCGCAACGCTGCGTCTGGTCCCGCGACGGCGGCAGCCGAGGGAGGGTTCACCGACGGGCATGCCTCGCCGGGATGCCCGCCTGCGCCAGCATGAACGGAGTAACCTGCTCAGCCGTTGCCGTAAGCGAGGCTGGCAGCGGCGCTGCTGCTCCCGGACGTGCGGTGCATGCCCTCACGTGCCGGCGCATAGCGCGGGTTGAGGGTGCTGGCGCGGGCGAAGGCGGCGAAGGCCTTGCTCTTCTCGCCGAGCTTTTCCAGGGCGAGGCCCTGATTGGTCCAGCCCTCGTAGGATCCCTTGTCGCGCTTGACCACCTCGTTGAAGTCGTCGAGGGCGGCGCGATAGTCGTTGGTCGCCAGATAGGACAGGCCACGAGCGTTATAGGGTTCGACGGCTGCCGGGGCGATCGAGATCGCCTTGGAGAAATCGGCGATGGCCACGGTGTGCTGGCCCTGGGCCTGCTCGACCAGACCGCGATTGTGATAGGCGCGCGGGTCGGTGGGATCGAGCTGGATGGCGTTGTTGAAGTCCGCCAGGGCAAGATCGATCTGCTTGCGCTGGCGATACATGTTGCCGCGGCCGACATAGGCCGGCGCATAGGTCGGACTGATCGCAATGGCCTTGTTGTAGTCCTGGTAGGCGAGGTCGTCGCGGCCCTGCCCGCGCTCGACAAGCGCCCGGTTGGCGTAGGCCTGATAGAAGGACGGGTTGAGCTGGATGGCCTTGTCGAAATCGGCGATCGCCGCCTTGAGATTGCCGGCCTTGCCGTAGGCCGTGCCGCGGACATTGTAGGCGCCCGGGTCGTTGGGGTTCTGCTGCACCACCTGCGTCAGAGAGGCGATGTTCACTTCCGAGCCGGCCGAGGTGCTGATGTTGCCGGTGCCGAAGTTGCCGCGGCTCGACTGACAGGCGGTCAGCGCAAGCGCGCCGACAAGGGCAACGCAGATCACGCCCGCCCTGCGGCGGGACGCGGTCAATCCGTGGTGGAATTGCCCGGTCGGGATCAACGCTTGCACTTTCGTTCCCGGCCCTCGCGTCCCAGCTTTCCGCACCTGCCCGGTCCGCGATCGATGCGGGCGAGGCTCCTTAGCAATCAGCAAACCGCCGAATATCGGCGAATCAAGGGCGCGCGCCGAGGCGCGGCTTGGGAGCCGCGATCAGCCCTTCGCGCTGAGCGCGCTTGCGGGCGAGCTTGCGGGCGCGGCGGACGGCCTCGGCCTTCTCGCGCGCCCGGCGCTCGGAGGGCTTCTCATAATAGTTGCGGAGCTTCATCTCGCGGAAGAGGCCCTCACGCTGCATCTTCTTCTTGAGGGCCTTCAGCGCCTGGTCGACATTGTTGTCGCGAACGAGTACCTGCAAGCGAAACGTCCTTTAGTGATGTCGCTGATCCGAGCACGGAGCGGCGAATAGGTGGCCATCGGCCGGCATTGCGCACCCCGAGCAGGGCGCTTCCTTTACCAGAGAGGGCGCCGGCAGTCAAAAGCAACGGCGGTCCCAGCCGCAGTTTTCGTCAAGTTTTGGCAGCCGGTGTGACCCGATTGACATGGCCCATCTTGCGACCGGGGCGGGCTTCGGCCTTGCCGTAGAGGTGTAGGCGGGCGCCGGGCTCTTCGGCCAGCGCGCGCCAGCGGGCGACATCCTCGCCGATGAGATTGGTCATCGCCACGTCGCTGTGGCGCTCGATGTCGCCCAGCGGCCAGCCGCAAATCGCCCGGATATGCTGCTCGAACTGCGAGGTGTGGGCGGCATCGGCGGTCCAGTGGCCGGAATTGTGGACGCGCGGGGCGATCTCATTGACCAGCAGGCGGGCGTCGTCGCCGTCGCCGAGAACGAACATCTCGACCGCCAGCACGCCGACATGGTCGAGGGCAAGGGCGATCTGCTCGGCCATCGCCACGGCGCGGGCGGCGACAAGCGGCGTTATGTTCGCTGGCACGGTCGACGTATCGAGGATGCCGGCCTTGTGGCGGTTCTCGGTGACGTCCCAGGCGCGCATGTCGCCGTCGCGGCCGCGGGCGAGGACGACCGAGATCTCGCGGCTGAAGGGAATGAAGGCTTCCAGGACTGCCGGCGTCTCGCCGATGGCGCGCCAGGCCGACACCGGGTCGTCGCCGGCGCGGATCACCGCCTGGCCCTTGCCGTCATAGCCGAGGCGGCTGGTCTTGAGGACCGCCGGGCGGCCGGTGCGGCCGAGTGCCGAATAGATGTCGGAGAGCGCGGTCACCGGGGCAAAGGCCGGCACGGCGATGCCGAGCTCGGTCATCAGCTGCTTCTCCGCCAGGCGGTCCTGGGACACGGCGAGGCTGCGCGTGCCCGGCAGGACGGCCGTGCGGGCGGCGAGGAATTCCACCGTCGCGGCGGGGATGTTCTCGAATTCGTAGGTGACGACGTCGACCGCGGCGGCGAAATCGGCGAGCGACGCTTCGTCGTCATAGGGCGCGACGGTGCGGGCCGCGGCGACCGCGAAGGCGGGGCTTTGCGGGTCGGGGCAGTAGATGTGGCAGGAGAGGCCGAGTTCGGCCGCCGCCACCGCCAGCATGCGGCCAAGCTGGCCGCCGCCCAGAATGCCGACAATCATGCCGGGCACGACCGACGGATCACGCATCGGCGGGGCGATCGGCGACGGCGGCGGTCTGCTCGGCGCGCCACGTCTCGAGCCGCGCGGCCACGCTCGCGTCGGCCGTGGCGAGGATGGCGGCGGCGAGCAGCGCCGCGTTGATGGCGCCGGCGCGGCCGATGGCCAACGTTCCGACCGGCACGCCGGCCGGCATCTGGACGATCGAATAGAGGCTGTCCTGGCCGCCCAGCGCCTTGGTCTCCATGGGGACGCCGAGCACCGGCAGAGACGTCAGCGAGGCGACCATGCCGGGAAGGTGTGCGGCGCCGCCGGCGGCGGCGATGATCACCTTGTAGCCGGCCGCCTTGGCCCCCTTGGCGAAGGCGACCATGCGCTCGGGCGTGCGGTGCGCCGAGACGATGCGGTCGTCATGGGCGACGCCCAGCGCATCGAGTGTGGCGGCGGCCTCGGAGAGCACCGCCCAGTCGGATTGGCTGCCCATGATGATGGCAACCGGAGGGGAAGGGTCCGCCATGGGTTCTGTTGTGGTCCGCTGGGTGCTTCGCTGAGGCGGCGGATTATAGGCGCGAAGCCCCGCACCGCAAGAAGCGACGGGGATCAGGCGATGATGTCGGGCAGGCGGCGATCCTCAAGGGCGGCGATGCGGTCCTTGAGGGCGAGCTTGCGCTTCTTCATGCGCTGGATGCTGATCGTGTCGACCGCGCCCGACTGAATCATGGTGGCGATCTCAGTGTCGAGGTCGCGATGCTCCTGGCGAAGCTCGGCCAGTTCGCGCCGGATTTCGCGCTCTTCTTCGTCGCTCAGGCGGCGGTCCTTGGTGTTCATCGTCGCTTTTTATCGGTCGGAACGCACAAAGACAGCCCCCGCGCCCGAGGGGGCGAGGCTACCATAGATCGTCCCCTGCCGCGCCACTCGCAAAGCGAGGTCTTGATCCGTGCCGGTGCCAGCACCAGATGCCAAATTGTGCCGTTGCGATGTGCAAATTGAGCGTTTGTGCGATGCACAAAACGGCGGTCGCAGTTCACAGTTTGACGTTCCTGTGTCAAACTCGTGTCGTCGGATCAATAGTCAACAGGAGGCTTTACTGATGACTATGGAATCGCATCTGGCCGAGCTCGAACGCCGTCACCAGATGCTCGAGAAAGAGCTTGAGGAAGCGCTTGCCCATCCGGGTGTCGATTCGCTTGAGCTGCGCGAGCTCAAGCGGAAAAAACTTCATGTGAAGGACGAGATTGCCCGCCTCACCGGCGAGCATCTGCACTAGCCGGGGACAATCTCCGGTACAACAGCGGTCTTGCGGACCGCAATGGAATCGGCAGCGGGGCGCTGCCATTGGATGATTTGATTTCGCGGACGGCGCCTCGCGGTCGGTAGGACCGTGGCGCAGACGTTTTCCCCAACAATTTAAAATCATTTTGATGTAGCGACCGGTTTGCGTGTGGGCCGCGCGACCGCCGGTCTTGCGGCATTCGGCCGCGCGCGGCAGCGGGTGCCGTCATTTGCTGATGTCGTCGTTCTCGAACAGCGCCTCACGGTCGGCATCGCCGCAGCGCCCGATCTGATCGTAGATCTGCTGATACTTGGCGAGCGTGCGGTCGATGTGCTCGGCGGTGGCCTTGGCGTCGTCCACCTTTCCGGCGATGCATTGCGCCATGGCGAGCGCCGAGTTGTAGCGAGGCAGGGAGGCGAAGTCGGCGGCTCGGATGGCGCGCGCCTTCTCAAGAATCGCAATTGCCGCATCGTCAGTGGTGTATTTGCGGGCCGCATCGCGGAAGGCGCGATCCTGTCCCCAGAACGGGCCGAACGATCGTCTTGCCGCCGGGAATGCGGGGCAGGGTGTAGCCGTTGGGGTCGAGATAGCGTTCGGCCCAGGCGGCCGTCGGCTTGGCGCGCGCGAACCAGTCGCTGCTGCGGCGGAAGCGTTCGCCGGTCAGCAGGTCGCGTCCGGTGAGTGCCGGGAAGGCGCCGTGTCCGGTGGGATCGGCCTCGTGGCTGTAGGTGCCGCTCAGCTGGCGGCCATCAGGCCCTCCCAGACCAGATAGAGGCCGACGACGAAGATGAGGACGTAGACCGCCCGGTAGAACAGGGCGGCGTCGAGCACCTTGACCAGCCAGATGCCGAGGAAGGTCGCCGGAATGGAGACCGGCAGCAGCACTGCCGAGGTCTCCAGATTGGTCGCGTCGAACTGGCCGAGCAGGAAATAGGGGGCCAGCTTCACCGTGTTGAGCACGGCAAACATGATGACCGAGGTGCCGACGAAAACCCGCGGCGTGAGGCGCAGCGGCAACGCGTACATCTGGAAGGGCGGGCCGCCGGCATGGCTGACGAAGCTGGTGAAGCCGGTGACCATGCCCCAGAAGCCGCCGGCGACGCGGTTGTGGCCGTGCGGGTCCTGGCTGAGGCGGTGGCGGAACCAGTAGTTGAGCGCGAACAGCACCGAGATGGCGCCGACGATCAACCGGATCTCGTGCTCGGTCACCCAGGCGGCGGTCCACCAGCCGATGGCGATGCCGACGATGGCGCCGGGCATCATGATCTTCAACGTCCTGGCATCGTAGGAGCCACGATAGGAGATGACCGCGACGATATCGTTGAGCACCAGGATGGGGAGCATGATGGCCGCCGCCTGAACCGGCGAGATGACCAGCGCCAGGATCGGCACGTTGAGCAGGCCGATGGCGCTGAACCCTCCTTTGGACAAGCCGAGGACGACCATCGCCGGGATCGCGGCGGCATAGAACCAGGGATCTGTGATCATTGACAGGCGCTTGGATCGGGGAAGCCGGGCGGACGGCACGGCCCGGCGACTCTATGCTTCAATACGCCGCCGTACAACCGTGGACACCGCGGGCGGCTTTGGCTAACGCTGGGCCAAATTATGCCAGCTAGCGGAGGCAGAATCCGATGCTCCTCGAGAACAAGGTCGCCATCGTTACCGGCGGGGCGCGCGGCATCGGCTACGCGATCGCCCGGCGCTTTCTGGACGAGGGCGCACGGGTCGTCATTGCCGATATCGACGAGGATGCGGGCTCGGAGGCCGTCCAGCAGCTCGGGGCCTACGGGGCGGTGCGGTTCGTCGAATGCGACGTCGGCGAGCGGCTCGACGTGCACAATCTGGTCGCGGCGACGATCGACGGGTTCGGCGGTGTCGATGCCCTGGTCAACAATGCCGGCGTGCTCGTCGTCGGCGACTTCCTCGAACTGGACGAGGCCGATTTCGACAAGGTGATCCGCACCAATCTCAAGGGCGCGTTCTTGTGCAGCCAGGCGGTGGCGCGCCACATGGTCGAGCGCATCGGCGAAGGCGGGACGCCGGGGGTCATCGTCAACATGTCGTCGGTCAACGCGGTTCTGGCGATCGCCAACCAGGTGCCCTACTCGGTGTCCAAGGGCGGCATCAACCAGCTCACCAGGGTGATGGCACTGGCGCTGGCGCCGCACGGCATCCGCGTCAATGCCATCGGGCCGGGCTCGATCATGACCGACATGCTGGCCAGTGCCATGGACGATCCGGAAGCGCGCAAGCGCCTCCTGTCGCGCACGCCGCTCGGCCGTCTCGGCGAGCCGGCCGAGATCGCCGCCATCGCCGCCTTCCTCGTCTCGGACGATGCGAGCTACATCACCGGCCAGACGATCTATGCCGATGGCGGGCGGCTGCCGCTGAACTACACCGTTCCGGTGAAGCCCCAGAGCCCCGCCTGAAGCGATGGACATCGTCGCGCTCGATCGCGTCGATTTCCGTTTCCAGCGGCGACCATGGCCGTTCGCCGAGGCGCGCAAGGCGGAAATCCTCGAGCACTTCGGCAAGGTGCAGGCGGCGCAGCCGGCACTGTGGAACGGGCGCGTGCTGCTGGCCTATGAGCACGCGCTCGCTGAGCGGGTGATGACCGGCACCTATCTCGAGACGGACTATGCCAGCTTCCTCGCCTGGCGCGACTGGGGGTTCGGGGACCGGTTCGTGCGCGACGTGTTTCCCCAGGCCGTACTGGTGGCGGCGGACGGCGCCTACCTGCTCGGCGTCATGGGCGACCATACGGCCAATGCCGGCCATCTCTATTTTCCTTCCGGCATGCCGGACACGAGCGACATCGCGGGCGACCGGGTCGATCTCGACGGCAATCTGTTGCGCGAGCTCAACGAGGAGACCGGGCTCGGCGCGGGCGATGTCACGGTCGAACCCGGCTGGACGGCGGTCTTCGACGGGCCGCGCGTCGCCCTGTTCCGGGTGGTGCGGGCGGACGAGCCGGCCAAAGCCTTCCGGCAGCGCATCCTCGACAATTTCGCCAAGGTCGCAGACCCGGAACTCGCCGACATCCATATCGTGCGCTCGCCGGCGGATTACGTTGCAGGCATGACCGGCTACGTCACCACCTATCTCGACCACGTCTTCCGCTCCCGCCAGGCTCCTGACACAGGGCTGTCAGTGGGACCGCGCTAGTCTCTTGCCGATGCCGCGGTTCTTGGTGCGGCGAAAACGGGAGACACTGTCATGGGCATGATCGCGGAACACGACAACGTCGTGGTGTGGTTCGAGATACCGGCGGCCGACTTCGAACGGGCGGCCACGTTCTACGAGACCATCTTCGACACGAAACTCAACCGGGAAACCTTCGGCGGGCCGAAGATGGGCGTGTTTCCCTATGACCGGCCGAAAGTCTCCGGCTGCGTCATGGAAGCGCCGGAGCGCGCCGGCAAGGACAACGGCACGGTCGTCTACATCAACTGCACCGGCCATCTCGACGAGGTCGCCGGGCGGGTCGTGGCGGCGGGGGGCAAGCTGCTGACGCCGCGCATCGACCTGCCGCCGGGCATGGGTTCGTACTTCCAAATTTGCGACAGCGAGGGTAATCGCGTGGGGCTCCACACCGCGTCGTGAGGAACGGCTCCATGCGCCGCGCCGACCGCCTGTTCGAGATCATCCAGCAACTGCGCGGCGATCGTCTGGTCACCGCGCAGGCGCTCGCCGAAAAGCTGGAGGTGTCGGTGCGCACGGTCTATCGGGACATCCGCGACCTGCAGGCTTCGGGTGTGCCGATCGACGGTGCGGCCGGCGTCGGCTATCTGCTGAGGCCCGGCTACCAGCTGCCGCCGCTCATGTTCCTGCCGGAAGAGATCGAGGCGCTGATCGTCGGCGCCCGCATGGTCAAGGCGTGGGCGGGCCGGCGCATCTCCGATGCGGCGGCGGAGGCGCTGATCAAGATCGCCGCGGTGGTGCCGGAGGAGCGCATGCGCGCCGCGCAGCGCGTGCCGATCTTCGCGCCGGGCACGCGCCTGCAGGATACCGAACGCGATAATCTGGATGCCTTCGGCAAGGCCATCGACGGGCGGCTGAAGGTGCGCTTCGCCTATCGCGATGTGGAAGGCAGCGCCACGCGGCGCACGGTGCGGCCGCTGGCGCTGCATTTCTGGGGGCAGGTGTGGACGCTCGCCGCCTGGTGCGAGCTGCGCGACGACTTCCGCACCTTCCGCGTCGACCGCGCCGAGCGGCTGGAGGCGAGCGCAGAGCGCTTCGAACGCGAAGCCGGCAAGACGCTGGAGGACTACCTGGCGCGCATCACCCGCGCGCCGTGATTACGGCTGATGCTCGTCGTCGTCTTCCGACGACGCCGGCGCGACCATCGACTTGAGCTTGGCGAAGACCGCATCGGCCTCGCGCTCCTCGTTGGCTGGCGTGTCGGCGGCAGCGGCCTCAGAAAGGGCGGCGGCAGCGGTCGTCTCGCTCGCCGGCAAGAGCGTGGCGCCTTCGGGGGCTTCCTGCGGCGGCGCGTTCTTGGCGGCCTTCTCGACCTCGAAGTCGAGGTCGATCTGCGAGCAGAGACCCAGGGTCACCGGATCCATCGGCTGCAGGTTGTTGGCGTTCCAGTGGGTGCGGCTGCGGATCGACTCGATCGTCGGCTTGGTGGTGCCGACCAGACGCATGATCGCGGCATCCTTCAATTCCGGATGGTTGCGCAGGAGCCAGAGGACGGCGTTCGGCCGGTCCTGACGGCGCGACACCGGCGTGTAGCGCGGACCCTTGCGCTTGGCGACCGGGGCGCGGACCTTCTGCGCCGCCAGGCCGAGCCGGACGGAAGGGTCGGCCTCGGCGCGCTGGATAGCCTCGCGGCTCAACTGGCCGGTGAGGATCGGGTCGAGCCCCTTGATCGACTGGGCCGCCTCGCCGTCGGCGATCGCCTGTACCTCGAGCGGGTGCAGCTTGCAGAAATCGGCGATCTGCTCGAAGGACAGAGCGGTGTTCTCGACCAGCCAGACGGCGGTCGCCTTGGGCATCAGGGGGATGGCTGAAGTCATGTGGTTCTCCCGGTCGTTCCGCCGGAACTACCGCCCGGCGAACCGTTTCCTCGAACAAAGATTGAGGGAAGTGGCCTCTATATAGGGCTTCGGCCTGGCCGACGCAAACCGGTTGTGGGGCGCCGGCATGGAATTGCGCAGGTGGCCGGGGTGCTTGGGCGGGAAGGCGGCAAATCAGCCAACGGTCAGCACGATCTTGCCGATGTGCCGGGAGGCTTCCATGCGCTCCTGGGCTTTGGCGGCCTCGCTGAGCGGAAAGGTCGAATCGATCACCGGGGCCACCTTGCGGGTGACCAGCAGCGGCCAGACGTGCTCGCGCAGCGCCTCGGCGACGGCCGCCTTGAAGGCGACCGGGCGGTGGCGGAGCGCCGAGCCGGTGTGGGTCAGCCGCTTGTAGAGGATGAGCCCGATGGGGACCTCGGCCGTGTTGCCGTGCTGGGTGCCGATCTGCACGATGCGGCCGTCTTCAGCCGCGGCGGCATAGTTGCGGGCGACGTAGTCGCCGCCGACGAGGTCGATGATGACGTCGGCGCCGTGGCCTTCGGTGATCGCGCCGACGCGGGCGACGAAGTCCTCGGTGCGGTAGTCGATGGCGGCGTCGGCGCCGAGCTTGAGGCAGGCGGCGCACTTGTCGGCGCTGCCGGCGGTGGCGATGACGCGGGCGCCGAAGGCCTTGCCGAGCTGGATCGCCACCGTGCCGATGCCCGACGTGCCGCCGTGGACGAGCAGGGTCTCGCCGGCGGTGAGCCGGCCGCGGTCGAAGAGGTTCGGCCAGACGGTGAAGAAGGTCTCGGGGATGGCTGCCGCCTCGACCATGGTGAAGCCGTTGGGGAGGGGAAGCGCGTTGGTCTCGTGGACGGCGCAATATTCGCCGTAACCGCCGCCGGGGACGAGCGCGGTCACCGGGTCGCCGGGCCGGAAGCGGGATGCGCCGGGGCCGAGCGCGGCGACCTCGCCGGCGATCTCGAGGCCGGGGATATCGACCGGGGCGCCGGGCGGCGGCGGGTGGCGGCCGAGGCGCTGCAGGATGTCCGGGCGGTTGACGCCGGCCGCCCGCACACGCACCAGGATCTGGCTGTCCCCCGGCACCGGTAGCGGGCGGGTGACGACGGCGAGCTTGTCGAGGCCGCCCGGCGCCGTGATGGCGATGGCGGTCATGGTGTCGGGAAGGGACGGCATGGCGGGTCCGCTGGTTGGTTGCGTGGCTGTGGTATCTGGCGCCGGGCGCGCTGACAATTGCCGTTGGCTGAACTAGGGTTGCCGTGGGAGGAAAGAAGGCGCCATGGCCATCAGCGACGACGAAGACGCCCCCAAGAAGAAGCTGAAGCACGCGGTCGGCGAGGACTTGTCCGCATTGTCGCTCGACGAATTGGGCGAGCGCATCGCGCTACTGCAGGACGAGATCGCCCGGATCGAGGCGGCGATTGCCGCCAAACGGGCGAGCGCCGAGGTGGCGGCCTCCTTTTTCAAACTCTGAAGGACGGGCCGAGCGCTCCCGTTTTGGCACGCCGGCGCGGTTCTCCGGGCCGCTTCCAGGACAACTGGTGTCCCGTTGTTAACCATTCCTTAGGCTTTACGGAGTTTAACTGAAATCCGTCCAGTCATCTGGACTGAGTGGCTCCTGTCCACTCTTGACGCCTCCCTGTCAAAGAAACTCCTAAGAGCCGCCTCGTGCGGCTCTTTTTTCTTGGGCTGCCTTTCGAGCCTTGCCCGCCACCGCCGGGAGTGAGATGACTCCTGACGGAACGGGATTTGCAGAAACCACGCTCAGGGTTTCGGAACGGGACGGAACGTGGGAGGCGACCGCTTCAGGCGGGGCACAGATGATGGAAGACAGGGATTCGGCCGGACGGGGCGCAAGCGAACCTGTTGCCTTCGGGCGTCGGCTTGCCGGCTCGGAGGCTTTCAAGGCGATGTTCCGCGAGGGCATGGGGCTGGTCGAGGAGACGGCGAGCTACCTCGATCGCGACGGACGCCGGGATTCGAAGCGCCTGTCGCGGGCGGGCTCGCTGTCCTATGCAGCCGAATCCATGCGGCTGACCACGCGGCTGATGCAGCTCGCCTCGTGGCTCCTGCTGCAGCGGGCGGTGAACGAGGGCGATATCAGCGCCGAACAGGCCCGGCACGAGCGCGCCAAGGTCAAGCTCGGCGGCGTGTCGTCGGCGACCGACGGGCCCGGCTGGGATGACCTGCCCCTGCAGCTGAGGGAGCTGATCGACCGCTCGCTGCGCCTCCAGGGGAGGGTGATCCGCCTGGATGTGGCGCTCCGCCAGGAGCCGGAAGCTCAGGCGGTGGACAATCCGGTGGCGCGCGACCTCGGTCGCATCGCCGATGCCTTCGGCGGGCGCAAATAGGGCAGCGAGAGGGGTTTCAGAAAAGCAAAGCCCCGGCCGAAGCCGGGGCTGACGTCCTCCCGGTATAAATCCCCGGGATCAGCTCTCGCCGCCCATGAGGCCCTTGTAGCGCGTCTTGAAGCGCGACACGCGGCCACCGCGGTCGACCAGATGCTGGGTGCCGCCGGTCCACGCCGGGTGGGTCTTGGGGTCGATGTCGAGATGTAGCGTCGCGCCGGGCTCGCCATAGGTCGAACGGGTGACGTATTCGGTCCCGTCGGTCATGACGACCTTGATGTCGTGATAGTCCGGATGAATTTCTTTTTTCATGGCCCAAAACCTCGAATTTCGGGGGCGCCGGCTCGTCGCCACCGCTTTGTTGGCGCGGGTATAGCGGAGCGGCCGCGACGGGGCAAGGCCGCCCCCGCAGTCTGCGGCGGGGGCTTGGCCTAGCGCTCGGTCAGCTTCAGCTCGATGCGCCGGTTCTTGGAGAAGACATCAGGCGTGTCGCCCTCTTCCAGCGGCTGGAACTCGCCATAGCCGGCGGCGACCAGCCGCTGCGGCGGGATGCCCCGCGAGATGAAGAATTCGACCACCGAGATGGCGCGGGCGGCCGACAGCTCCCAGTTCGACTTGAAGCGTCCGCCGCCGCTGATCGGCTGCTTGTCGGTGTGGCCGTTGATCTGCAGGACCCAGGGGATGTCTTCGGGGATCTCCTGGATCAGGTCGACGATGGCACTGGCCACCTTGTCGAGCTCGACCTTGCCCTGATCGTTGATATCGGCCGAGCCGGTGGCGAAGAGCACCTCGGACTGGAAGACGAAACGGTCGCCGACGATGCGGATATCCGGGCGGTCGCCGAGGATCTGGCGCAGGCGGCCGAAGAAGTCGGAGCGGTAGCGCGACAGCTCCTGGACGCGCTGGGCGAGCGCCACATTGAGCCGGCGGCCGAGATCGGCGATCTGCGTCTGGCTCTCCTTGTCCTTCTGCTCGGAGACGTTGAGCGCCGACTCCAGCGCGGCGATCTGGTTGCGCAGCGCGGCGATCTGCTGGTTGAGCAATTCGACCTGCGACAGGGCGCGCTGGCTCACCTGCTGCTCGTTCTCGAGATCGGTGTTGAGGGCGGCGATCTTGGCGTCGGCGGCCGTCGAGATGCCGGTCTGGTTGTCGAGCACGTTGCGCAGCCGGTCGCGCTCGCTCGTGGTCGCCGAGAGGCTCGCCTGCAGTGCGGCGAGCGTGTCGGAGGTATCGCTGCTCTTCGCCTTCTCGAGCGCCAGCATCTCGGTGAGCTGGGCAATCTGCGCGTTGAGGCGCTGGAGCACGGTGTCCTTGCCGGTGATCTCGCGGCTGAGCAGGAACTGCACCAGGGCGAAGATCGACAGGAGGAAGATGAAGACCAGCAGCAGGTTGGTCAGAACGTCGACGAAGCTCGGCCAGTATTCGGCGCGAGCGACCATGCGGCGGGCGCGGGCCAAGGTCTATTCTCCGGGAGCTGGCGTCTGAAGCGCGCGGGCGATCGTCTCGAGCAGGGCCTGGACTTCCTTCTGCTGCTCGGACTGGGTCTCGACCCAGCTCCTGACCACCTGCTGCTCGCTGCGCATGTGTTGCACAAGCCCCTGGATGCCCTCCGCAAGGTTTGCCATGGCGGTGGTGGCGCGCGTGGTGCCGGCGGCGGCCGAGGTCGCATGGTCGCCGATACGGTCCTCGTGGATGGTGCGGGTGAGGCGCTCGATGGCGACGCGCAGGTCCTCGGCGGTGGTGGCGCCGCCGCGGTCGAGGGCGTCGGGGTCGAGATCGGTGACCGTCGACAGCCAGTCCTCGAGGTCGTTGTAGAACATGCTCTGCGCCTGACCGGCCTGGAGGTCGAGGAAACCGAGCACCAGCGAGCCGGCGAGGCCGAACAGCGAGGATGAGAAGGCGGTGCCCATGCCGTTCAGCGGCGCGGCGAGGCCGGCCTTGAGATCCTCGAAGATGACGCCGGAATTGGACGAGGAGATGTCGAGGCTGCGGATGGTGTCGGCGACGGCGCCGACCGTCTGCAAGAGGCCCCAGAAGGTGCCGAGCAGGCCGAGGAAGATCAACAGGCTCGTCAGGTAGCGGCCCAGGTCGCGATCCTCGTCGAGCCGCATCTGGATCGAATCGAGGATGGAACGCATCGTCTGGGTGGAAATCGCCATGCGGCCGATGCGGTCGCCGAGAAGGGTGGCCATCGGCGCCAGCAGGACCGGCGGGCGTTCAACCTCGATGCCGGGCTCGGCGACGCGGAAGGTGTTGACCCAGCGGATTTCCGGGAACAGGCGGACGATCTGGCGGAAGGCGAGGCCGATGCCGATGAACAGCACCGCGATGATGACGCTGTTGAGCCCGGGATTGGCAAAGTAGGCGGTGTAGACCTGACGGTAGAGGGCCAGTGCGATGAAGGCGGCGATGATCAGAAAGATAGTCATGCGCCACAGGTAGACCTGCGGGCTGGCCAGCTTGTACGGGTCGTATTCGCGTGTCCGCGCTCTTCGGAAAAACCGCAAGATCGGTGCCTCTTTCGCTTGGCACGAGTTTTAGCGTGATTTGTGACCTCAGAGAAACGGCAAAATCGCGGCGGACCGCGAAAAAGCCGGGTCAGGCGCCGGTACGGGCGGTGGTGATGTTGTCGAGCATGGCGGCGTGGATCGCGTCGTTGCCGGCGACCACCGAGTTGGTGGCGAACATCTCAGCCGTGCCCTTGGTGTCGGTGACCTTGCCGCCAGCCTCACGGATCATCACGATGCCGGCCGCGATATCCCACGGGCTGACGCCGTTCTCCCAGTAGCCGTCGAGGCGGCCCGACGCCACCCAGGCGAGGTCGGTCGCCGCCGAGCCCGAGCGGCGCAGGCCGGCGAGCTTGGGCATCATCCGGTTGATCTCGGGGATGGCGAGGTCGTGCGTGCGCCGGCCAATCCCCGGCAGGCCGGTGGCGATGACGCAATCGCCGAGATTGCGGCGCGCCGCCACCCGCAGGCGGCGGTCGTTGAGAAAGGCGCCGCTGCCTTTTTCGGCGACATAGAGCTCGTTGAGGATCGGATTGAAGATCACGCCGGCGACGAGCTGGCCTTCGCGCTCGAGCGCCAGCGAGACGGCGAAGAGGGGAATGCCGTGGAGGAAATTGGTGGTGCCGTCGAGCGGATCGATGATCCAGCGGTGGGTCTCGTCGTTGCCGGCGATGGTGCCGCTCTCCTCGGTCAGGAAGCCGTAGGCGGGACGCGCCTTGCGCAGTTCGGCGATCAGCACCTCGTCGGCGCGGCGGTCGGCGGCGGAGACGAAATCGCCGGGTCCCTTGAGCGAAACTTGGAGGTTCTCGACCTCGCCGAAATCGCGAGTGAGGCCGCGGCCGGCCTTGAGCACGGCCTGGACCATGACGTTGAGGAGGGCAGTGCGGGCCATGTCTGGGGATTTCCGGTTGGGAGGGTGTGCCTCTCGCACCACACTTCACGGCCAGCATCAAGAGGCAATGATGCAGATCAGTCTGCCGGCCAGCGCTGGGCGGCGTCGATGGCCTGCTGACGCTGTTCCGGCGTCAGGCCGGCGACGAACTTGTCGAGGAAGTCGTCGGTCTTGCCGGCGCGGCTGGCGAGGAAGTGGTATTTGGCGGCCTCGACCGGATCGGCCGGGGTGCCGGTGCCGGTGGCCAGGATGCGCGCCAGCCGGTTCTGGGCGATCGGGTTGCCGAGATCGGCGGCGCGCCGGAACCAGACGACGGCGGCCGCCTCGTCCTTGGCGGTGCCGATGCCGTTGAACAGGCGGATGGCGTATTCGATCTCGGCCGGAACGTGGTTCTGATGGGCCGCGTCGGCGAACAGCCGCGTGGCGTGTTCCTTGTCCTCGGCGACGCCATCGCCCTTGTCGTAGAACTGGGCCAGCACGTATTCGGCGTCGGCGCTGCCGGTCGCCGCGGCGCTTTCGAGCAGGGCCACGGCGCGGGCCACGTCGCGCGGCCGCGCCTTGCCCTCGATGTAGAGGAGGGCGAGGTTGTACATGGCGCTGACCTGGCCGTGGGCGGCGGCACTCTCGAAATAGTCGGCCGCCTTGCTGCGATCGACCGGCACGCCGCGCCCCTCGAGGTACATGTTGCCGAGCGCAAATTCAGCCTCGCGGTCGCCGCCGGTGGCGGCACGCTGGTACCACTGCGCCGCCTCGACGAAATTCTGCGCCACCCCGTAGCCGCCCTCGTAGATCACGCCGAGCAGCGTCTCGGCGGCGGTGTCGCCGGCCTCGGCGCGCGGCAGGGCGATGTTGCGGGCGGAGATGTAGAGGCCGCGCTGGAAGGCCCCATAGGCAAGGTCCGGCTCGCCGTCGCCACCGCCGGTCGCAGGTGGGGCAGCGTTCGCCGTCGCAGCGGGCAGGGCTGCCGGAGCGGGGCCGCTGGCGTCGGTCGGGGCCATGGCGTCGGCCGGTTGACCGGCGGCCACGCCCGGCGCCGGCTGCTCGGCCCCGGCTTGCGTACCGGCCTCAGCCGGCCGCGGGGTCGGCAGTGGCGGAACCTTGTGCGCGGGCCCTGCCGTGACGGGCGGGGCAACAGCGGCCGGCGCTGCCGGGGCGGCGGGAACCAGCGACACCGGACCGGCTGCCGGCGCCGCCGGGGCGTCCGATGGCGGTGCCGGCGTGTCTGATGGCGGCGTGAGCACCAGGGGGCCGTCCTGGGCCAGCGCCGGGACAAACGCCGGGAGGGTGGCGAAGCAGAGCGCCGCGGTGGCGGTGATGAGGCGCCTCATGTCGCCGCCTCGCTGCTCTTTGCCAGGTGCTCGCAGGCCTCCGCAACGGCGGCGCCGGCGCCCCGCGGGTCGTCCCAGACGGCGCCGGACAGGGCCACGAACTCGATCCCCTCTTGGGCTGCTTCGCGCACCGAATCCAGCCTGCGGCCGCCCATGACGACGGCCGGGATGACGGTGACGGCCGACCACCAGCCGGCCAAGTCAAGCGCCTTGGGAAAGATGCCGTCGCCGGTATCGCCGTCGAGGCGGCCGAAGAAAAGGAAATCGGGCGAGGCTTCGCCGGCGGCCAGGGCCTCGTGGCGGGAGGCGATCCCGGCGGCGCCGATCATGCGTTGCGGCCGCATGGCGGTGACGGCGGCGGCGAGATCGGCCAGGCCGCTGTCGATGAGCACGCCATCGGCATGGGTGCGGCCGACGATGCGCGTATCGCCGTGGACGATGGCCGCGACGCCGGCATTCTGGGCAATCGGCACGAAGGCCTGCGCCGCCTGCTGCAGGCTGGCGGGGTCGGCGGCATGGGCAGCAATGATCAGGGAAGCAACGTCGCCACCCGACAGAGCGTCGGCGACAAGCGGAGCGAACGTCTCGGCGTCAACCCCGGCGGGGGTCACCAGACACAGGCGGCAACGGCTTGCGGTGTCGTTCGCCATGGCACAGGCCCACCTCGCCCCCGGGGCTGCCCTCCACCTCTTTCAACAAATCCCGGCCTCACATTGAGCGAGGCCGGGGTTCCAATGCAACCGCATTCGGGTTTTTTGCGGGCTAGGCAGCCTGTTTCTCGGCCGCTGCCGACCAGGTTCCCTTGGAAGCGAGGCTGTTCATGCGGGCGCGATGGTTGAAGGCCGCCTGACCGGCCGCTACGCCGCTTGGCTTGCCGCCCCACGCCTGGATCGCCGCCGCCTGCAGGGCGCGGCCGTAGGAATAGGTCAGCGACCACGGCATGCCGCCGATGGCGTTCATCAGCGACAGATGCTCGGTCGCCATCTCGTCTGACTGGCCGCCGGAGAGGAAGGCAATGCCGGCGATCTCGGTCGGAACGCGCGCCTTGAGCAGCTTCACGGTCTTCTCGGCAACTTCCTGGGCCGAGGCCTGCTTCGCCGACTTCTGGCCGGCGATGACCATGTTCGGCTTCAGGATGGTGCCGGGCAGGCTGACATTGGCCAGCGCCAGTTCGGCGAACACCACCTGCAGCACCTTGTCGGTGACCGCATAGCAGGTGTCGATGTCATGGGTCGCCTCGGCGCCGTCCATGAGCACTTCGGGCTCGACGATCGGCACGATCTTGGCTTCCTGGCAGAGCGCCGCGTAGCGGGCCAGGGCGTGGGCGTTGGCGTGAATGCAGTTGTCGGTCGGGATGCCGGCCGCGATGTCGATCACGGCGCGCCATTTGGCGAAGCGGGCGCCGAGCTCATAGTACTCGGCAAGGCGCTTGCGCAGCCCGTCGAGACCCTCGGTGATCACCTCGCCGGGGGCGAGCGCCAGCGGCTTGGCGCCGTTGTCCACCTTGATGCCGGGGATCGAGCCGGCCGCCGCGATGAGTTTGGTCAGCGGCGTGCCGTCCTTGGCCTTCTGGCGGATGGTCTCGTCGTAGAGGATGACGCCGGAAATGTATTGGCTCATCGCCGGCTCGCTGCGGAACAGCATCTCGCGATAGTCGCGGCGGCTGTCCTCGGTCGAGGTGAGCTCGATGACGTCGAACCGTTTCTTGATGGTCGACGAACTCTCGTCGGCAGCTAGGATGCCCTTGCCGGGGGCGACGAGACGGGCAGCGATGTCTTCGAGACGTTCGGACATTGGTCTATCCACTGTTCTGGGGGCTGCCGATGACTATAGCCGAAAACCCCGGATTGTTCACGACACAGCGCCAGATCTGACGCCGGTATCGGGTCGGCGGGCGAGCTCACCGACCCGGGCACGAGGCATGGACATCAACGCTTGCGCAGGATCTCGACACCGGGAAGGGCCTTGCCCTCCATCCATTCGAGGAATGCGCCGCCGGCGGTCGAGACGAAGGAGAAATCGTCGCCAACCCCCGCCTTGTTGAGCGCCGACACGGTATCGCCGCCACCGGCCACCGAAAGCAGGCCGTTGGCCTTGGTGCGCTCCGCCGCGTGACGGGCGGCCGCGACCGTTGCCTTGTCGAAGGGCGGCACCTCGAAAGCACCGAGCGGGCCGTTCCAGACGAGGGTTGCCGCCTTGTCGATCCACTCATTGACGATGGCGATCGACTGCGGCCCGACG
This sequence comes from uncultured Alphaproteobacteria bacterium, assembly GCA_963732845.1. Classification (GTDB taxonomy): domain Bacteria; phylum Pseudomonadota; class Alphaproteobacteria; order Rhizobiales; family Kaistiaceae; genus CAVSRC01. The sequence continues at coordinate 53,367 of CAVTBE010000019.1, forward strand.
TCGAGGATCATCTCGTCGGCGGGCACCGCAGCGACCGCAATGGTCCTGGTGGCGACGCCTTCCTTCAGTTCCGTGGCGACAACCACGTCCACCGGCAGCACGATGCTGCAGCCGGCCTTGGCGGCGGCCTCGATGATGTTGCGGGCGGTATCGGCGAGATCCGGCTCGGCCAGCGACTTGCCGATGGCGACACCTTTGGCGAGCAGGAATGTGTTCGCCATGCCGCCGCCGATGACCAGCGCATCGACCTTCTCGACCAGGTGGGTCAGCACGTCGATCTTCGACGAGACCTTCGCCCCGCCGACGATGGCGACCACCGGCCGCTTCGGGCTGCCGAGTGCCGCTTCCAGCGCGCCGATCTCGGCCTCCATGGCCCGGCCGGCATAGGTAGGCAGGAACTTCGACAGGCCTTCGGTCGAGCAATGGGCGCGGTGGGCGAGCGAGAAGGCGTCGGCGACGAAGATGTCGCCAAGCTTGGCCATCTCGGCCGTCAGGGCGGGGTCGTTCTTCTCTTCGCCCTTGTGGAAGCGTGTGTTCTCAAGCACCAGCACGTCGCCGTCCTTCATGGCGGCGACGGCCTTCTCGGCCTCCGGTCCCACGCAGTCTGTGGCAAAGGCGACCGGCTTGCCGAGAACCGCGGCAACCGCCGGCACCACCGGTTTCAGCGTGTATTTGGGGTCCGGACCGTCCTTGGGGCGGCCGAAATGGGCGAGCAGGATTGCCCTGCCGCCCTTCTCGGTGACCTCGCGGATGGTCGGAGCACTCGCGCGGATGCGGGTGTCGTCGGCGACCTTGCCATCCGCCATGGGAACGTTGAGGTCGATGCGGATGAGGACGCGCTTGCCCTTCAGATCGACACCGTCAAGGGTACGAAACGCGCTCATGGGGTTGCTCCTCTAGATGAGCTTCGCCATGGCGACGGCGGTGTCGCTCATGCGATTGGAGAAGCCCCACTCGTTGTCGTACCAGCTGAGGACGGTCAGCATGGTGCCCTGCATGACCTTGGTCTGCGGCAGGGCGACCGTCGAGGACGCCGGATCGTGGTTGAAGTCGCTCGACACGTTCGGGGCGTTGGTGACGTTGAGGATGCCCTTCAGGCGGCCGTTGGCGGCCTCGGTGAAGGCGGCGTTGACCTCTTCCTTGGTGACGCTCTTCTTCAGGATGAACTTGACGTCGACCAGCGACACGTTCGGGGTCGGCACGCGGATCGAGATGCCGTCGAGCTTGCCCTTGAGTTCCGGAATGACCAGGCCGATCGCCTTGGCGGCGCCGGTCGAGGTCGGGATCTGGCTGAGGGCCGCGGCGCGGGCGCGGTAGAGGTCCTTGTGCAGGGTGTCGAGGGTCGGCTGATCACCGGTATAGGAGTGGATGGTGGTCATCATGCCGTGGTCGATGCCGAAGGTCTTGTTGACCACGTCGACGACCGGCGCCAGGCAGTTGGTCGTGCACGAGGCGTTGGAGACCACGATGTGGTCCTTGGTCAGGATCTGGTGGTTGACGCCATAGACGATGGTCGCGTCGGCACCGTCCGAGGCGGTCGACACCAGCACGCGCTTGGCGCCGGCACCGAGGTGGACCGAAGCCTTCTCCTTGGAGGTGAAGATGCCGGTGCATTCCATCACGATGTCGATGTCGAGGTCCTTCCAGGGGAGCTTGGAGGGATCGCGCTCGGCAAGGCACTTGAAGCTTTCGTCGCCGACCGAAATCACGTCGCCGTTGACCTTCACCTCATGGGGAAAGCGGCCATGGACCGAATCGTAGCGCAGCAGATGTGCGTTGGTCTCGACCGGGCCAAGATCGTTGATCGCCACAATGTCGATGTCCTTGCGGCCCGTCTCGTAAATGGCGCGCAGCACCAGTCTGCCGATGCGGCCGAATCCGTTAATCGCGACCCTTACGGTCATGACATATCTCCTTTAATGCATACGGCCGTCCGCTGAGAATTGCGGCCGCGGTGACAAAACATGAGGATCAGGCGATCGCCTTGACCCTGGTCAAAGCCGCTTCGGCGGCGGCCTCGGCGGTGATTCCGAACTTCTTGTACAGCTCTTCATAGGGCGCGCTGGCACCGAAGCCATGCATGCCGATGAAGATGCCGTCGGGGCCGATGAAGCGGTCCCAACCCAGGCGCACGGCCGCCTCGATGGCGACCTTGACCGGTGCATCGCCGATGACCTCGGCCTTGTAGTCCTCGCTTTCCGCTTCGAAGAGCTCGAAGCAGGGCACCGAAACGACCCGCGCCGGGTGGCCGGCGGCGTCGATCAGCGCCTTGGCGGCCAGTGCGATCTCCACCTCCGAGCCGGAGGCGAACAGGGTCACCTCGGCATCCCCTTCGGCGGCGGCGATCTCATAGGCGCCGCGGGCGCAGGCGTTGTTCTCGACGAACTCGGTGCGCAGAAGCGGCAGGTTCTGGCGGGTCAGCGCCAGCAGGCTCGGTGCGTTGCGGCTCTCCAGCGCCAGCTGCCAGCACTCGAGCGTCTCGGTGACGTCGGCCGGGCGGAAGACCAGCAGGTTGGGGATGGCGCGCAACGCCGCCACCTGCTCGACCGGCTGGTGCGTCGGCCCGTCTTCGCCGAGACCGATCGAATCGTGGGTCATGACGAAGACGACGCGGTTGCCCATCAGGGCGGCGAGGCGGATCGCCGGGCGGCAGTAGTCCGAGAAGACCAGGAAGGTGCCGCCGTAGGGGATCAGGCCGCCGTGCAGGGCGATGCCATTCATGGCGGCGCCCATGCCAAGCTCGCGCACCCCCCAGTGCATGTAGCGGCCGGCGAAGTCGCCGGTCTTGATGTCCTTCATCCCCTTGGTGAAGGTGTTGTTGGAGGGCGTCAGGTCGGCCGAGCCGCCGATGGTCTCGGGCACGATCTCGTTGATGACCGTGAGGGCCATCTCGGAAGCCTTGCGGGTGGCCACCTTGGGGGCGTCGGCGGTGATCACCTTCTTGTAAGCCGTGATCGCCGCGTCGAAGCCGGGCGGCAGGTCGCCGCGCATGCGCCGCTCGAACTCGCCACGCAGGTTGCTGTCGGCGGCGGCGAGGCGCTTCTCCCATTCCTTGCGCGCCTGGGTGGAGCGCAGGCCGGCGATGCGCCAGGAATCGCGGATGTCGGCGGGAATCTCGAAGGGCGGCGAATCCCAGTGCAGCGCCTTGCGGGCGCCGGCAATCTCCTCGGCGCCGAGCGGCGAACCGTGGGCCGAGGCCTTGCCGGCCTTGGTGGGCGCGCCGAAGCCGATGGTCGTCTTGCAGGCGATCAGCGTCGGCTTGTCGCTCTTCTGGGCGGCTTCGATGGCGGCGGCGACCTCTTCCGGGTTCTGCCCGTCGCAGCGCATCGCGTTCCAGCCGGCGGCGATGAAGCGGGCCACCTGGTCGCCGGTTTCGGCCAAAGTCAGCGGGCCGTCGATGGAGATGCCGTTGTCGTCGAAGAGGACGATCAGCTTATTGAGCTTGAGATGGCCAGCGATCGAGATCGCCTCGTGGCTGATGCCTTCCATCAGGTCGCCGTCGGAGGCGAGCACATAGGTGCGGTGATCGACCAGGTCGTTGCCGAACTGGGCAGCCATAATGCGCTCGGCGAGCGCGAAGCCGACGGACATCGCCAGGCCCTGGCCGAGCGGGCCGGTGGTGGTCTCGACGCCGGTGGTGTGGAAGTTCTCCGGATGGCCGGGGGTCTTCGAGCCGAGCTGGCGGAACCGCTTGATCTCGTCGATCGTCATGTCCTCGACGCCGAGGAGATAGAGGATCGAATAGAGCAGCATGGAGCCGTGGCCGGCCGACAGGATGAAGCGGTCGCGGTCGGGCCAGTGCGGGTCGGCAGGGTCGAATTTCAGGTAACGCGTGAAAAGCACCGTGGCGACATCCGCCATGCCCATGGGCATGCCGGGGTGGCCGGACTTGGCTTTTTCAACGGCGTCCATGGCCAGGGCGCGAATTGCGTTGGCCATGCGTTCGTGCTTCGCAAAATCGGACATGAGCTTCTGATCCGGTACCGTGGCGTGGTAGCGACGATTTCGGAGCGGCCTGTAGCGGACACCTGCCGGAAATCGGCCCGCTCGGATCGTCGCGCTCCCGAGCACCGGGGACCGGTCCGGACAAGGCGCGAGACACATATCAGGTGTGCCCGGTTAGTCAATCATGGTGGCGGCCATGGTGGCGGCAGGTCAGCCGGGGCGGCGACGCATGACGGCCGGATGACGCGCCATTGACGGGGCGGAGCGGCACTGCCTAATCTTCAACCGCTGCTTCGAGCGATCGTCGGTCCCCGGGGGCCAGGAACCGGCGGCATCGCGCGCGTTGCCAATGGAGGTGGCGCAGGCAGACGGTCCGGGCCCTTTTCGCGAGGCGGTGCAATGACGGGCTCTGCGCCCATCGACGAAGCCCTGCAACGGCTGTCCAGCGCTCTTGAGCGGCTCGAAGGGGCGATCGACCGGCGGCTGGAAACCACCGATCATGTGACGTCGCTAGAAGGCGAACTGCACCAGCTCGGCACCGACCGGTCGCGGTTGGCCCAATCGCTCGATGCCGCCGAAGCGCGCTCGGCCCGGCTGGAAGAAGCCAATCGCGAGGTTTCGCGCCGCCTGGTGGCGGCGATGGAATCGATCCGCGAGGTCCTGGCGCGGCACGGCTGACAAGCGGGGAGAGGACGATGGCCCAGGTCAACGTCACCATCAGCGGCAAGACCTATCGCATGGCCTGCGACGACGGGCAGGAGGAGCATCTGGTCGACATGGCCGAGCAGCTCAACGAATCGATCGACCAGTTGCGCGTCCAATTCGGCGAGATCGGCGACCAGCGGCTGACGGTGATGGCGGCGATCACGCTGGCCGATCAGAACATGGAAGCCGAGCGCCGGCTGCAGCAGCTCAGGGCCGAGGTGGCGGGCCTCGAGGAAGCGCGGGCGGCCGTGGTCGAACGCCAGGCCGGGATGGAGACGGAGGTTGCCAGCGCCATCGCGGCGGTCGCGTCCGAGCTTGAGGCGCTGGCGGAGCGGGTTGCCGGCGCCGACGAGCGCAACGGGCCGAACTGAGCGGTGACAGTCGGTTATGGCGAAAGGCGGAGTGTCGGCCTATATGTCGAGCCGGCGAGGCTGCGGGGTGCGGCAGGAGATATGTATCCCCGGGGCCTTACGATCCTAAAGGGAGCTGTCCCTGAGCGAGCCCGTGGGCTCATTCACACGGCGCCCACCTACGTCAGTAGGTCTCCGGGATCGAAAACTCCACCGGCTACTGCGGCCTCGCTCCCTTCCTGATCCAGCCAGCTTCGATGCCAACTGCCTCCGCCGCCAAACCAGCAAAGGCAGCCCTCAGGGCCGCGGCGCTCGCCCGGCGCGACCGGCTGGCCGCGACCGCGCGGGCGGCGGCCGCCGAGGAGATCGCCCGGCGCGTGATGGCGATCATCGCGGCGGAAGCCCCGAGCAGCGTGGCGGCCTATCTACCGATCCGCAGCGAATGCGATTCGCGCCCGATCATCGAGCGGGCGGGCGCGCTGGCGATCACGCTCGCATTGCCCGCCGTCATCGATTCCACAACCCTGGTCTTCCGGCGCTACGAACCCGGCGCGCCGCTTGTCGCCGGCGGCTTCGGCACGCTGGCGCCGGCGAGCGACCAGCCGCCGGTCGAACCTGAGCTGGTCATCGTCCCAATGGTGGCGTTCGACCGGGCGGGAACGCGGCTTGGCCACGGCAAGGGTCACTACGACCGGGCGCTGGCCGGGCTCGCCGCGCGCGGCATCAAGCCCAAGCTTGTCGGTATTGCTTTCGCGACGCAGGAGGTCGCGCTAATCCCGGCCGAGCCGCATGACGTGCGGCTCGACTGGATCGTGACGGAAAACGAGACGCTCGATATGCGTCCGAGCAAGTGAGGCGGCGATTGTGCGGCTTTTATTCTTAGGTGATCTGCTGGGACGTGCCGGCCGCGAGGCGGTGATCGAACGCCTGCCGGCACTGATCGTCGCGTATTCGCTCGATTTTGTCGTGGTCAACGGCGAGAACGCCGCCGGCGGCTTCGGCATCACCGAGGACATCCTGCGCCAGGTGCTGGGTGCCGGTGCCGACGTGGTGACGACCGGCAACCATGTCTTCGACCAGCGCGAGGCGCTGGTCTTCGCCGCGCGGCAGGAGCGGTTCCTGAGGCCGGCCAACTATCCGGCGGGGACGCCCGGCCGCGGCAGCGGCCTCTACATGGCGCGCAGCGGCGCCCGCGTCCTGGTGATCAACGCCATGGGCCGCGTGTTCATGGACGCGCTCGACGATCCCTTCGCGGTGATCGACCGCGAGATCGCCGCCTGCCCGCTGGGCGAACAGGCGGACGCCATCGTCGTCGACTTCCACGCCGAGGCGTCGAGCGAGAAACAGGCGCTCGGCCATCATCTCGACGGTCGCGTGTCGCTGGTGGTGGGCACCCATACCCACGTACCGACCTCCGACTACCGGGTACTGCCCGGCGGCACCGCCTTCCAGACCGATGTCGGCATGTGCGGCGACTATCAGTCGGTCATCGGCATGAACTACCAGGAGCCGGTGCGCCGCTTCCTGCACAAGGTGCCGGGCGAACGCTTCTCGCCGGCCGACGGATCGGCGACGATCGCCGGCCTTGCCGTCGAGATCGACGACGCCACCGGACTGGCGCTCAATACGGCACCCCTTCGCATCGGTGGCGTGCTGTCGGAGACGTCGCCGCCCTTCTGGGGCTAGGTGCGACGGAGCACCAGGATGCGCGAAAGGGTAGCGGTTTTTTGTCGCAGGCCATCCGGAGTTCGGGCTAAAGCGTTGTTTACTAAATATAAAAATCAAAATTGGCGGGGAAGATCATCATCTTCCGCTTGATCGTCCTCACGGCGCGCGGGCGGCCATCTCTGTTGCATGGCGCCGGTGAGTTCGAGAGCAGAGGGCGGCGACATGGTCGTGCTGGACGAGGTGAAGGCGAGCGCTGGTGTTGGTCAGGCCGGATTCGATGGGATCCTGGAATCGACGACCGTCCTGAAACGCAATTACGACAGCGAGACGCTCCGCCACCTGGCCCTCACCCGCAGCGAAGCCGAGCTGTCGAGCGACGGCGCGCTGGTGGTCGATACCGGTCACCACACCGGCCGTTCGCCAAAAGACAAGTTCATCGTCCGCGAGCCGGCGACCGAGGCGACGGTGGCCTGGGACAGCAATGCGGCGATCACCCGCGAGGCGTTCGAGCGCCTGCGGGCGGACATGCTCGACTACGTGCGCGACAAGGAGCTCTTCGTCCAGGATCTGGCGGCGGGTGCCGACCCGCGGCATCAGATCCACGTTCGGGTGTTCACCGAGCTGGCGTGGCACTCTCTGTTCATCCGCACGCTGCTGCGCACGCCGGAGGGGGCAACGGGTGACGCCGCGACCGATCGTCTGACGATCATCTCGGTGCCCGGATTCGACGTCGATCCGGCGCGTTATGGCATCCGCACTTCGACGGTCATTGCCTGCGACTTCGTCGGGCGGACGATCCTCATCGCCGGCACCAGCTATGCCGGCGAGATCAAGAAAGCCGTCTTCACCTTCCTCAACTACATCCTGCCCGAGCAGGGCGTGCTGCCCATGCACTGCTCGGCCAATGTGGGGGAGAGTGGCGACGTGGCGGTCTTCTTCGGCCTGTCGGGAACGGGCAAGACGACGCTTTCGGCGACTGCCGACCGGACGCTCATCGGCGACGACGAGCACGGCTGGGGGGCCGGCGGAGTCTTCAACTTCGAGGGCGGCTGCTACGCCAAGGTGATCGGCCTGTCGGCGGAAGACGAACCACAGATCTACGCGGCCGCCAGTCGCCACGGCACGGTGCTGGAAAACGTCGTGCTGGCGCCGGAGACGCGCAAGCCGCAATTCGACGACATCAGCAAGACGGAAAACACGCGGGCGGCTTATCCGCTGTCGCACGTCCCCAACGCCTCGCCGACGGGACAGGCGGGTCATCCGACCAACATCGTGATGCTCACCGCCGATGCCTTCGGCGTGCTGCCGCCGATCGCTTGGCTGACCGCCAGGCAGGCGGTCTACTATTTCCTGTCCGGCTTCACCGCCAGGGTCGCTGGCACCGAGAAGGGCATCAGCGAACCGGAACCGACCTTCTCCGCCTGCTTCGGCGCGCCCTTCATGCCGCGCCGGCCGATCGATTACGGGCAGCTGTTGCTCGGTCTCATCCGCGAGCACAGGCCGAACTGCTGGCTGGTCAATACGGGGTGGACCGGGGGACCATATGGCGTCGGCAAGCGCATGCCGATCAAGGTGACCCGCGCCCTTCTCGATGCGGCCCTCAACGGCGCCATCCCGATAGCCGATCTGCACAAGGACGAGCACTTCGGTTTCAGGATTCCGCCTTCGGTCGAAGGCGTCCCGACACACATCCTCACCCCGAAGTCGAGCTGGTCGGATGCCGATGCCTATGACCGTGCGGCCGCCAAGCTGGCCGAGATGTTCCAGAAGAACTTCGAAAAGGTCGGAGCCAACATCGACAAGGCGGTGGCCGATGCCGGCCCGCGCCTCCGCGCCTGATCCCGGGCAAACCGCCGCCGCCGGAGCTTCCCTTCCGGCGGCCGCGGCCTTATAACGCGCCCACATTCCGAACCAGTTCGTGGCGGCATTGACCGCGCAGCAAGCGCGGCCCGCACCATCTGCATCGAGCCAGGGAAGCACATGGCCGGCCATTCACAGTTCAAGAACATCATGCACAAGAAGGGCGCCGCCGATGCGCGGCGCTCGAAGGTCTTCTCCAAGCTGGCGCGCGAAATTACGGTTGCTGCCAAGCTCGGTACGCCCGATCCCGGCATGAACCCGCGCCTGCGTCTGGCCATCCAGAACGCCCGCGCCGAGAACATGCCGAAGGACAACATCGAACGCGCCGTCAAGAAGGCGATGGGCGGCGACGCGGAGAACTACGAGGAAGTGCGCTACGAGGGCTATGGCCCGGGTGGCGTGGCGATGATCGTCGAGGCGCTGACCGACAACCGCAACCGCACCGCCAGTGCCGTGCGCGCCTATCTCAGCAAGAACGGCGGGGCGCTCGGCGAGACCGGGTCGGTCGCCTTCATGTTCAGCCGCGTCGGCCAGGTCGCTTATCCGGCAAGCGTCGGCGATGCGGACACGGTGCTCGAAGCCGCGATCGAAGCCGGCGCCGACGACGTCAAGAGCGACGAGGACGGTCACGTCATCATCTGTTCCTTCGAGGGCCTCGGCGAGGTGGCGCGCCAGCTGGAAGCGACGCTCGGCGAGGCGGAGACCGTCAAGGCGGTGTGGCAGCCGCAGACCCCGACGGTGCTCGACGAAGAGAAGGCAGCGACCATGCTGAAGCTGCTCGATCTGCTCGAAGAGGACGACGACGTGCAGAACGTCTATTCCAACTTCGAGGTCTCCGACGAGATGCTGGAGAAGCTGACGGCCGCCTAGGCGGCTGGCAAGAGGATGACCCGCGATGGAGTGCCGGCAGTGGTCAGAGTGATCTCTGATGAAACGGTGCTGGTGTTCGTCTCGGATTGTCACATCGGTGGCGACGATGGTCGCGACATCTTCGAATCATCCGACGACCTTGCCGCCCTGTTCGACGATCTGGCGGCCCATCCCGGTCCGCTCGAACTGGTGCTGGCGGGTGATTTCTTCGACTGCCTGCGCATCACTTCGGTCCCGTCGGGGACAACCCGCGTCGGCCTGACGCTGGCGCGGCCGGAATATGCGGCGCTGTTCGCAGCGCTCAAGCGGCTGGCGGCGGGGGCAGGGCACAGGGTCGTTTACCTGCCCGGCAATCATGACGCCGAAGTCTGGTGGAACCAGGACATCCGCGCCGAGCTCGTCGGCGCCGGCCTCATCCACGAAATCGCGCTCTCCTACGCCGTCGCCTTCGCGGCGGATCCGTCGGAGGTCGTCTATTGCGAACACGGCAACGAGTTCGATCCGGCCAACACCAAGCACGACTACGCCGATCCGTGGGACACGCCGTTCGGCGATCACGTCGTGACCGACATCATTCCGCGGCTGCCGCATGGGCGGGCGGCCGATGCGCTTCAGCTGCACGATGTCGATCGCGTCTTTCCGCTCGACACAATCCCGGCGTGGATGGCCAGCAAGCTGTTCTATGCGCTGGTGACGATGACGCTGCGCTGGCTGCTGGTGCCGCTTGCCGTCGCCTATGTGGCCTTCGAGTTCGTCGCCTTCTGGCTGGGCTTTGGTCGCAAGGCCATCCAGGGTCTCTTCGTCACGGTGACTTACGACATCGCGGTGATCGTCGTCGCGGCCTCGGTTTTCTTCTTCATTGCGCTCAGAATCGCGCGGCGCGCCGTGCGGCGAGCGCCTGCGTCGGGGGGCGGGGCCGACGCGGTGATCCGGCGCCGGCTCGAGCGTGGCCAGGCGCCACCCCTCGGCGAAGACCTTGCCGGACGGATCGCGGTCTTCGTCTCGGGCCACACCCATCGCCCGGCGCTCACGTCCTTCGTTCACGGCAATCGGCGCGGCGTCGTGGCCAATTCCGGCTGCTGGTTGCGCCAGCTCCAGCGGGTGAAGGCGCATCTGCATGCGCCGGCGGTCTTCGCCGGGTCTTTCGTGCAGACCCATGTTCGCGTCGCCCGCCGCGAGGGGGAGGTGACCGTCGAGCTCTGGGAGCTTGCCCGCCCGGCCCGCCAGAGTCTGCGCTGGGTCGAGCGCTTGGCGATCCTCGGGCGCCTGCCGCCTGCGGCCGTGCGCGGCGAAACCGCGCGCATGCGCGCCAGGGACGGCGTGCGGACGGCGGGCTGATGCCCGGCCTTACCGCCAGATGCCGTCGAAGGCGGGCAGGCTGGTGATCGCCGCCAGCGTCACCACGGCATAAGCGAGTGGGCGATAGCCGGCGCCGGCGGTGCGGCCGAAAATGTGCGAGCCGGCATAAAGCGCCAGCCCATAGGCCGGCGCCACCGCCACCACCAGGCGCAGCACCTGCGCCGTGAACAGGCCGTTCAGCCAGTAGGCGGCGAACGAAGCGACCGTGATCAACGCGAAGAAGACGAACATGTTGGCGCGCACGATATTGGGTGGCTGCGGCCCGCTCACCCACAGGGCAATGACCGGCGGTCCGCCGATCTGGGCAAAGCCGCTGAGGAAACCGGCAATGGCGCCGACGCCGGCGGAGACCGGCACGGTCGGCTCGGAGCGGTAGCGCCAGCCGGAGGCCAACAGGGCGACGAGCCCCAGGGTCGCCGCCGAGATCGCCCAGCGCAGCGTCGTGCTGTCGCCGACGGCCAGCGCCCAGGCGCCGAGTGGCGAGACGAGCATGGCGGCGGCCGCCGCTGGCAGAACCGTCGGCCAGCGGCAGTGGCCGACCGCACCGAGGAAGAACGGCAAGGTCAGAACGAAATCGACGAGCAGCAGCGTCGGCGCCGCCACGGTCGGTCCGTAGGCGGCGCTAGCGACGGGAATGAAGATCAGCGCTGCGCCAAAGCCGGTGAAGCCGCGCACCAGCGCGGCAATCACGGCGGAGGTCAGCGTCATCAGAAAGGCGGGGGAGGTGAAGAAGGCGGGATCGAATGGCATGACGATCCGCAGTGATACCTTATCCGCGGGACTTGAGCACGCTGAGGATGTTTACCTTGCGGCCGCCGGGCAGCAACATATCGCCGGGCTTCATGCCGGCCTGGCAGGCACCCTTCCAGCTCGCCTCCTGCCGCACTTCCGTATGCTTGGGCTGGCCCGGGCCGCCGCCCTCGGTATCGGCGACGATGTCGATCACGTAGTGCGACTGGAAATCGCCGCTGATGACGCTGTGCGCCTGCGTCTTGCGGCCATTGCTGTCGCAGGCCGCATCGAACACCAGATTGCCGTTGGCGTCGCGCGACTGCTGCGTGGCGCAGCCGGGGCTCATCGCCAGGCCCTGCTGCATGAGCGCCTGGTCGCTGGCGGCATCAAGGCAGAGCTGCGTGATCATCGTGGGGGCCGCACCGGCCGTCTTCGGCGTCATCTTGATCTCCCATTGGCCGGGCTTGCGCGCCGGCAGGTCGATTCCCGCGGCGTCTGCCGCGGCGGACGCACAGGTGAGGGTAGCCGCGGAAGCAGCCAGAACGATCCACGATATCTTCATGATCTTGCGCCTCGAGGTTGCGCCGCCCAGCACCGGCACTCTGGCAGGCAAGGGGCGCCGGCGCAGTGGCTGCGGTCACAGGCGGTTGCGCAGGGCGGCGCGCCCGGCTGGTTCCCCGGGTCAGGCGAGATGGCCGAGCGGCAGCGCGCCGTTGCTCTTGATCGTGCGGATGGCGAAATTGGAGCGGACGTCCTCGACGGTCGCCAGCGTCAGGATCTTGTCGGTCATCAGTCGCTCATAGGCTTCGAGGTCGGGCACGACCACCTCGGCCAGGAAGTCCGACACGCCCGATACCATGTGGCACGACACCACTTCGGGCAGCGCCATCAGGGCCTCCTGCAGCATGGCGGCGTTGTCGCGGCTGTGCTTGCCCACCTTCATCTCGACGAAGACCGTAAGGCCGAGGCCGACCGCCTTGCGGTTGAGGATGGCGCGGTAACCGTCGATCATGCCGGCGTCCTCGAGCTGCTTCACGCGCCTCAGACACGGCGAGGGCGACAGGCCGACCCGCTCGGCGAGGTCGACATTGGAGAGCCGCCCGTCCGCCTGAAGCGTGGCGAGAATCCGCTGATCGATCCGGTCCAGTGTCTTTTTGGCATTCTTCATCGGAATGTTACTCAAGGTTGGCGATTAATTGCTGATAGTCTTCTTTTTGCGCAATCTTTGCAAGAAAATGTCGCGCCATGCGCCATAAATGTGGATCTGTTTCAAGGCTGGAGGCAGAACCTATGCAGGCGCAGAGCGTCGATCGGAAGGACGAGCCGGGACGCCAGATGGCGACGGGGGTCATCGCCGCGGCCGTCACCGTCCTGATCTGGTCGCTGTGGATCGTCACCACGCGGCAGGCGGCAACGGTGCATCTCCCCGCCGCTTGGCTCGGCATGACACGGTTCGCCGTTCCGGCGGTGGCGCTGGTTCCCTTCTGGTGGCGCCTCGGCCTCCTGCCGCGTGGCGTGCCCGTGCACCTCATGGCCATGATGGTCGCCGGCGCCGGCGCGCCGTATTTCGTACTGGTGGCGACGGGCATGCACTACGCCAGCGCCGCCGAAAGCGGCGTGCTGCTCGGCGGCACCATGCCGATGTTCGCCGCCCTGTTTTCCGCCGCGATTGATCGTGAGCGCTTCGGCGCCAGCCGGATTGCCGGCTTCGCGCTGGTTCTGATCGCCATGGCCGCCATCGGCGGCCCGGCAGTGGTCCATGGCGAGGGTGCGGGCCGCTGTCTGGTGGTCGTCGGTGCAGCAATGTGGGCGGTCTATACGCATGCCTATCATCGCAGCGGTCTCGCCGCGCTTCCCGCCGCCGGCATCATCGCGGCGTGGTCGACCATCATTCTGTTGCCCTTCGCGCTGATGCAGGGCAGTGACGTGCTGCTTGCGGCGGGGCCGGGTCTGCTCGCCGGCGAGGTGCTGTCGCAGGGCGTGCTCTCCGGCATCGTGGCGCTCGCCTGCTATGGCATGGCGGTGCGCATCCTGGGGTCCTCGCGCGCGGCGTTGATCGCCGCCCTGCCGCCGGCCGTGGCGGCGGTGCTCGCCATCCCGATGCTTGGCGAGGTGCCCGCGCCGATGACGCTGGGCGGTGTGGTGCTGGTGGTCGCCGGCGTGGCGCTGGCGACCGGGGCGGTGAAGCTTCGCGGCTGTCGCGCGGTGGCGGAGCGAGCCTGAGCGCGCTACGCCTTACGGCACAATGAACGCACCGATTCGCATTGTCGGCATCGACCCGGGGCTGAGGGCCACCGGCTGGGGCGTGGTGGCGATCAAGGGCAACGCGCTGACCTTCATCGCCGCCGGCACCATCAAGGCGCCGGTCGAGGGCGACATGGCAAGCCGGCTGGTCGTCCTCCATACCGGGCTCGCCGACATGCTGCGCCAGTGGCAGCCGGACGAGGCGGCGGTGGAGCAGAGCTTCGTCAACCGCGACGCGCAGGCGACGCTGAAGCTCGGTCAGGCGCGCGGCATCGCCCTTCTGGCGCCAGCGCAGCTCGGGCTTGCCGTCGCCGAATACGCGCCGAACGCCGTCAAGAAGGCGATTGTCGGCGCCGGCCATGCCGAGAAGGGCCAGATCCGCGCCATGGTGCGGGTGCTGTTACCGCTTGCCTCCTTCGACAGCGATCATGCGGCGGACGCGCTGGCGATTGCCATCTGCCACGCCCATCACCGCCAGTCGCTGAGGGCCATCGCCGCGTTTGCCTGACGCGACGGGGCCGCACCATCTGTCAGCCAATGGAAAGCTCCGATTCGTGCTAACTAGAGCCTCATGATCGGCAAGCTTACCGGCGTCATCGATTCCTACGGCGAGGACTGGGTCATCGTCGATGTCGGCGGTGTCGGCTACCTTGTCTATTGCTCGGCGCGCACGCTGCAGGGGCTGTCGGCGGTCGGCGAAGCGGCGACATTGTCGATCGAGACCTATGTGCGCGAGGACATGATCCGCCTCTACGGCTTCTCCGGCGATCTGGAACGCGAGTGGTTCCGCCTGCTGATGACCGTGCAGGGCGTGGGGGCACGGGTGGCGCTGGCCGTGCTCGGCGTCCTGAAGCCGGGCGACCTCGCCACGGCCATCGCGCTGCAGGACAAGGCGGCGCTCGTCCGGGCGCCGGGCGTCGGCAAGCGGGTGGCGGAGCGCATCGTCGCGGAACTGCGCGACAAGGCGCCGGAGTATTCCAGCGCCGATCCGGCGGTGGTGCATCTGCAGGCCGACCTTGCCGAGCACCGCGCGCCGAGGCCGATCGCCGACGCCGTCTCGGCGCTGGTCAATCTCGGCTATCAGCAGGTGCAGGCAAGCGCGGCGGTGGCCGTCGCGGCGCGGACTGCGGGCGAGGGGGCGAGCGCCGAAACGCTCATCCGCCTGGGGCTCAAGGAGCTGGCGCGGTGAGCCCTCGGGATGTGTGCAATGGGCGAACTGGAGTAGACAGGGCGACTGCCGGGCGGCGGAGGCAGGGATGATCGCGGTGGCGGACGGCAACCACATCACCGGGAAAGGCAGGCGGCTGTCGGGCGCGGCGGCCACCTTCGTCACCTTTCTCCTCGTCGGGCCGCTCGTCGGCGGCGGCGCGATCTTCCTCGCCCTCATCGGGCTCAACGCCGTCCCGCCCGACTTCGCCCACGATCTCGGCGGCGCCTTCTTCTATTCCTGCCTGACCGTGGCCCTGCCGGTCGTGATCGTCGGTGCGCTGATCACCGTCCGTCAGGCGATGGCGCGTCCGGTCGCGGCGACGCTCGCCATCGGCCTCGGCGCGATCGTCGGCGTCGTCTGGGGCCTGTTCCTGGCGAGCGAGGGGGCGACCGGCACGCTGAGCACGCTCGCCTTCATCGGCACCATGCTGGCGACACCGGTCTGCTGGTGGCTGACACACATGCTGGCGGGGGCACGATGAGCGCCGAACGCATCATCGCCGGCGCCTTGCGCGAGGACGACGCGCCCGATACGGCGCTGAGGCCGCAATACCTGTCGGAGTTCGTCGGCCAGGCGCAGGCCTGCGCCAACCTGAAGGTATTCATCGAGGCGGCGCGCGGGCGCCAGGAGGCGCTCGACCACGTCCTTTTCGTCGGCCCGCCGGGCCTCGGCAAGACGACGCTGGCGCAGATCGTGGCGCGCGAGCTCGGCGTCAATTTCCGCGCCACCTCCGGGCCGGTGATCGCCAAGGCAGGCGATCTGGCGGCGCTGCTCACCAATCTGGAAGAGCGCGACGTGCTCTTCATCGACGAGATTCATCGTCTGTCGCCGGCGGTGGAAGAGATTCTCTATCCGGCGCTGGAGGACTTTCAGCTCGATCTCATCATCGGCGAGGGGCCGGCGGCGCGCTCGGTCAAGATCGGCCTGGCGCCGTTCACGCTGATCGGCGCGACGACGCGCCTGGGCCTGCTCACCACGCCGCTGCGCGACCGCTTCGGCATTCCGGTGCGGCTCAATTTCTACGAGGTGCCCGAGCTGGAGCACATCGTGCGGCGCGGCGCGCGCATCCTCGGCGCCAACCTGACCGACGCCGGCAGCACCGAGATCGCCCGGCGCTCGCGCGGCACGCCGCGCATCGCCACGCGGCTTCTGCGCCGGGTGCGCGATTTCGCGACGGTCGAGAAGGTCGATGCCATCGACGCCAAGGTCGCCGACCGGTCGCTCGCCCGCCTCGAAGTCGACGGGCTCGGACTGGACGCACTCGACCGGCGCTATCTCAGCCTGATTGCCGAGAGCTTTGGCGGCGGTCCGGTCGGCATCGAGACGATCGCGGCGGCCCTGTCGGAGCCGCGCGACGCGATCGAGGAGATCGTCGAGCCTTTCCTGATCCAGCGGGGCCTGGTCCAGCGCACGCCGCGCGGCCGCATGCTCTCCGCCCAGGCGTTTCGCCATCTCGGCCTGCAGCCGCCGCGGCTGGGCGCCGGGCCGCAGATACCGCTCTTCGACGACGAGGATTTGTGAGCGCGCCGATCGAGATCGTGGCGGCGGTCATCCGTGACGACGACGGCCGCTACCTGCTCGTGCGCAAGCAGGGTACTGCCGTCTTCATGCAGCCGGGGGGAAAGCGCGAGCCGGGCGAGGACGACCTGACAGCGCTGGCGCGCGAACTCGACGAGGAACTGGGGCTGGCCATCGTCGCCGGCTCGGTGCGGAGCCTCGGCTCGTTCCGGGCACGCGCGGCCAACGAATCCGGGCGCGAGGTGATCGCTGCGGTCTATCGGGTGGCGGTCGCCGGCAAGGCAACGCCGCGTGCCGAGATCGCCGAACTCCTGTGGTTCGATTCTCGACAATCCGTCGCCGGTCCCTGTCGCTCCGCTGACGCGGGACCATATCCTCGGGCTGACCTGACAAAGCCAAAGGGAGAAGATCGCCGCAATGAGCAAGCCGATCGAGGACTACGGTTTCATCGGCAACATGCTGTCCTGTGCGCTGGTCGCCCGCGACGGCTCGATCGACTGGCTGTGCCTGCCGCGTTTCGATTCCGATGCCTGTTTCGCGGCGTTGCTCGGCGACGAGAACAACGGCTACTGGCGGATCGCGCCGGCCGGCGACTACACCGTCAGCCGGTGCTATCGCGATGGCACCACCATCCTCGAGACAACGTTCGAGACCGCCGACGGCGCGGTGACGCTGATCGACTTCATGCCGCTCGGCGGCGACGAGGAGCACGTCAACCTGATGCGCCTGGTGCGCGGCGACCGCGGCCGCGTGGCGATGCGCATGGAATTCGTCCTGCGCTTCGGCTACGGCACGGCGATCCCGTGGGTGCGGCGGCGCGATTTCGGCCTCAGCGCGGTGGCCGGGCCGGACGGCATCGAGCTGCACACCGACGTGGCGCTGACGAACGAGAACATGCGCACCACCGCCGCGTTCGTGGTCGGCGCCGGCGCGACGGTGCCCTTCACGCTCTGCTATCACCCCTCGTATCGGGCCCGCGAGCGGTCGGTCGATCCGCCGGCGCGGCTGCAGGAGACCGAGGCCTGGTGGCGGGAGTGGTCGGGCCGTTGCCGGTTCAATGGCGGCGCCGATCATCCCTGGCACGGCGCGGTGGTGCGCTCGCTGGTGACGCTCAAGGGACTGACCTACGAACCGAGCGGTGGCATCGTGGCGGCGGCGACCACGTCGCTGCCCGAACAGCTCGGCGGCGGGCGCAACTGGGACTACCGCTATTGCTGGATCCGCGATGCCACGGTGACGCTCTATGCGCTGCTCACCTCGGGCTATCGCGAGGAGGCGAAGGCATGGCGGCGCTGGATGCTGCGCGCCAGTGCCGGCCTGCCGCAGCAATTGCAGATCATGTACGGGCTCGCCGGCGAGCGCCGGCTGACGGAGCAGACACTCGACTGGCTCGCCGGCTATGAAGGGTCGCGGCCGGTCAGGATCGGCAACGCCGCCTACGCCCAGCTGCAGCTCGACGTCTATGGCGAGATCCTCGACGCGCTCCATGTCGGGCGCACCTATCAGCTTGACGCATCGCACGACGGCTGGGAATTCCAGAAGGTTCTGCTCGACAACCTGGCGGCGAAGTGGATGAAACCGGACGAAGGGATCTGGGAAGTGCGCGGCGGGGCGCGTCACTTCACCCATTCCCGGCTGATGGCCTGGGTCGCCTATGACCGCGCCATCAGGGCGGTGGAGGAGTTCGGTCTGTCCGGCCCGGCGGGCGAATGGCGACGGCTGCGCGACGCCATTCGCGACGATATTCTGGCCAACGGCTGGAACGACAAGCGCAAGAGCTTCGTGCAGAGCTATGGCAGCGATGCGCTGGATGCTTCGCTGCTGCTCATGCCGTTGGTCGGTTTCCTGCCGCCGGACGACCCGCGCATCGTGTCGACCGTCGATGCCATCGGCCGCGAACTGACCCATGACGGCCTCGTCCTGCGCTACCGCACGGAAGAGGCCGGCGACGGGCTGACGGGCACGGAGGGTACGTTCCTGGTATGCAGCTTCTGGATGGCCGATGCGCTGGCGATGATCGGCCAGCGCGACGCGGCGCAGGACCTGTTCGAGCGGTTGCTCGCCATGCGCAACGATCTCGGCCTGCTGGCCGAGGAGTACGACCCGGTCACCAAGCGTCAGCTCGGCAACTTCCCGCAGGCCTTCTCCCATGTCGGCATCGTCAATACGGCGAACAACCTTGTGTCGCGTGGCGGTCCGGCGGAGCAGCGCGCCGCGCGCGCAGGACCGGAGGAGGCGAAGCAGGCGTAGGGGATCTAGAGTTCCCTGGCGAAGCGCTTGCCGGTCTCGGCATAGCCGAGGCGCCGGTAGAAGGCGTGGGCGCCGGCGCGGCGATTGTGGCTGTTGAGCATCATCAGCCTGGCGCCGTGCCCGCGCACCCAGGCTTCCGCTTCGGCGACCAGGCGTGCGCCGATGCCGCGCCCGCGCACCTGTTCGTCGACCACCATGGCGGTGAGTCGGCCGGTCGGCTCGTCGTGTTCGTAGGACGGCGTGACGTAGGCGCCGACCATGCCGACGACGCGGCCATCCGCCACGGCAACGAAGGTTGCGTGGTCGGGGTGCCGTGCGATCCTGTCGAGGCGGGCGCGCATCTGATCGATCGCGGTCGGATAGCCGAGCCCGCCGACCAGCGCCGCGACCGCCGGCAGGTCGCCTTCGGCGACGGGTCTGATAGAGATGTCGATCATGACGAATCCAGTGTACGAGGCGTGAATGAACGCAGGCGACAAATGGCCCGATCTGGCGGGCCGGTTGATCCCGGGCGGGCACGTGCTGCCGGTCAGGGTCTACTTCGAGGACACCGATTTTTCCGGCGTTGTCTACCACGGCGCCTACATCCGCTACATGGAGCGCGGCCGCTCGGACTATCTGCGCCAACTCGGCGTCGGCCATGACGCGCTCGACCGCGGGGAACACGGCGAGCCGCTCGCCTTCGCGGTGCGGCGGATCGCCGTGGAATATCTGCGGCCGGCGCGAATCGACGATGTGCTGGAGGTCGAGACCCGCTCCGGCGAGCTTGGCGGCGCCCGCATCATGCTGACGCAGACGGTGAGGCGCGGCGACGAGGTGCTGGTCACGGCCGAGGTGACCGTGGTCATGATCAACGGGGCCGGCCAGGCCCGGCGGCTGCCGGACACGGTGCGCAGGGTGCTTCTCGGCGGCGACGCTGCTTAACGGTCGGTTAACTGTCGCAGCCTTAGGAGTTCCTTGTGTTTCGGGCTCCCCATGGATTGACGCACGCCCTCGTTTTGACAAGATTACGGGTGAGACACCCGCCTCGGAAATAGCAGCCCCGCCAGTGATTTGGCGCGAGTGGGCGGGGTTCGTCGAGGGCCGTGGTCGCGGATTGTCTCGCCGTAGACGCTGGGCGGGGACGACATCCGAAAGGTCAGGGTTTTATGCCGGACGCGGTCACGCAGGCAGTTCTCGCTGTTCCCACAAGTGGTGAAGTATCGGTGATTGCCCTGTTTTTGCAGGCGCATATCATCGTCAAGCTGATCATTATCGGCCTACTGCTTGCCTCGATCTGGAGCTGGGCGATCATCGTCGACAAGACGATCCTCTACACGCGCGTCCGCCGCCAGATGGACCGCTTCGAGAAGCTGTTCTGGTCCGGGCAGTCGCTGGAGGACCTCTACCGCTCGCTCACCGGCCGCACGCCGACGGCGATGGCCTCGGTGTTCGTGGCGGCGATGCGCGAATGGAAGCGCAGCTTCGAATCGGGGGCGCGCTCGCCCATCGGGCTGCAGACGCGCATCGACAAGGTGCTCGATGTCACCATCAGCCGCGAGACCGAGCGGCTCGAGCGGCGGCTGCTGTTCCTGGCGACCGTCGGTTCGGCGGCGCCATTTATCGGCCTCTTTGGCACGGTATGGGGCATCATGACCTCGTTCCAGGCCATTGCCGCCTCGAAGAATACCGCGCTTGCGGTGGTGGCGCCGGGCATCGCCGAGGCGCTGCTGGCCACCGCCCTCGGCCTGCTGGCCGCGATTCCCGCGGTCATCGCCTATAACAAGCTGTCCAACGAATCGGCCAAGATCGAACAACGCTTGGAGAGCTTTGGCGACGAGTTCTCCGCCATCCTGTCGCGCCAGGTCGACGAGAGAGGCTGAGGAATGGCCATCGGATCGCTGAGTTCACGTTCCGGCCGCCGGCGCCAGCGGGCGCGGCCGATGAGCGATATCAACGTCACGCCCTTCGTCGACGTGATGCTGGTGCTGCTCATCGTGTTCATGGTGACCGCACCGCTGCTGTCGGCGGGGGTGCCCGTCAACCTGCCCGAGGCCAACGCCAAGCCGCTGGCGGTCGACAAGGAGCCGATGTCCATAACCATCGACGGCGACGGACGGGTGTTCATCAAGGAGACCGAGGTGCCGCTCGACGAACTCGTCAGCAAGCTGACCGACGCGGTCGGCGGCAATCTCGACCAGCGCATCTACATCCGTGGCGACCGCGCGGTCAGCTACGGCACGATCATGCGCGTGATGGGCGACATCAACGGCGCCGGATTCCGCAACATCGGGCTGGTTTCGCTCAAGGAACCGAATAGCTAATCCCGCCATGCGCGATGGGCTGGCAGTTTCGCTCTTCGGTCACGCCGCACTGCTGGCGTGGGCCCTGCTGACATTGCCCTCGCCGAAGCCGCTCGACGCCAGCCAGATCGAGGCGATCCCGGTAAACTTCGTCACGATCGCCGACGTCACCAGCATTCCCAAGGGGCGGGAGATCCCCAAGCCGGTCGTCGAGAAGCCCAAGCCCGAGCCGGTCGTCGAAAAGCCCAAGGTGGAAGAGCCGCCGCCGCTGCCCGAGCCGGAACCGCCGCCGCCCGAGCCGAAGCCGCCTGAGCCGGCCCCGGTCGCTCCGCCGGCACCGACCCCGCCCGAGCCGACGCCACCGGAGCCGACCCCGCCGGAGCCGGCGCCCGCCGATACCCCGCCGCCCGAACCGGCCGCGCCGCAACCGGCGCCCCAGCCGGAAGCGAAAGCCGAACCCGAGCCGCCACCGCCGGAGGAGCCGCCACCGCCGGCGCCCGAACCGCCGCCGGTGGAGAAGGCCGAGATCCAGCCCAAGCCGGACAACATGCCCGAGCCCAAGCCGCGGCCGAAAATGGTGGAGCAGCCGCAGAAGAAGCCGGACACCTTCAATCCCGACAAGATCGCGGCGCTGCTCGACAAGGACAAGGCGGCGGCCGAGCCCGACAAGCCGGCGCCGTCGCTGGGCGGGACGACGTCGGCGATCGACGCGCAGATGACCGCGACCGAACTCGACGCGCTGCGGTCGCGGCTCGCCCAATGCTGGTCGCCGCCGATCGGCTGGACCGACCCCTCCGAGGTGCGCGTGATCCTGATGCTGTCGCTCAATCCGGACGGCTCGGTGGCCGGCGATCCGCAGATTCTGGAGCGGCCGAACGGGCGCTACGAGCAGGCAGCGCCGGAGAGTGCCTTGCGCGCCGTGCGCAGGTGTGCCCCTTACACTCTGCCGCCGGATAAGTATGAATCGTGGAAACAGGTCAAAATCACGTTCGATCCTATCGAAATGGGCGGCGGCTGAGAGACCCGAGGGAGCCATGAGGAGTGACTGGATGCCAGCGACGCCCCTGAACGCCGCCATTCACCGCCGCATCAGCCAGGTGGTCACTCTGGTCGCCGTGGTGCTCATGGCGGTAGCCTTCGCCCGACCGGCAAGCGCAATGATCGAGATCGACGTGACGCGCGGCAACGTGCAGCCGCTGCCGATCGCGCTGCCGGACTTCGTCGGCGCCGGCGCCGACGCCAAGCTCGGTGCCGACATCACCAGCGTCATCGCCTCCGACCTCAAGCGCTCCGGCCTGTTCCTGCCGCTCGATCCGTCGACCTTCGTGCAGAGGGCGATCGGCCCCGACGAGACGCCGCGCTTCGCCGACTGGCGGGTGATCAACGCCCAGGCGCTGGTCACCGGCGGCATCGCGCGCCAGCCGGACGGGCGCCTGCGCGCCGAATTCCGCCTGTGGGACGTCTTCGCCACCCAGCAGATCACCGGCCAGCAGTTCTTCACCACGCCCGACAACTGGCGGCGGGTCGCCCACATCATCGCCGACGCCATCTATCAGCGGCTCACCGGCGAGAAGGGCTATTTCGACACGCGCGTGGTGTTCGTCGCCGAGAGCGGGCCGAAGGACAATCGCGTCAAGCGGCTGGCGATCATGGATCAGGACGGCGCTAATGTGCGCTATTTGACCGACGGCAAGGACCTGGTGCTGACGCCGCGCTTCAATCCGAGCGCCCAGGAAATCACCTACATGAGCTATCGCGGCCTCGAGCAGCCGCATGTCTATCTGCTCAACATCGAGACCGGGCAGCGCGAGCTGGTCGGCGACTTCCCCGGCATGACCTTCGCGCCGCGTTTCTCGCCCGACGGGCAGAAGGTGATCATGAGCCTGCAGCCGGGCAACAATGCCAACATCTACACGATGGACCTGCGCTCGAAGAGCACGACGCGCCTGACCGACGACGCCGCCATCGACACCAGCCCGTCCTATTCGCCCGACGGCTCGAAGATCGTGTTCACCTCCGACCGTGGCGGCTCGCCGCAGCTCTATGTGATGGGCGCCGACGGCACCAATCCGAAGCGGATCACCTTCGGCGAAGGCAGTTTCGAAACGCCGGTGTGGTCGCCGCGCGGCGATCTCATCGCCTTCACCCGGCGCAACAAGGGCCAGTTCGCCATCGGCGTCATCCGGCCGGACGGCTCGGGCCAGCGCATCCTCACCGAAGGCTTCCACAATGAGGGGCCGACCTGGGCGCCCAACGGACGGGTGATCATGTTCTTCCGCGATACGCCCGGCGCCAATGGCGGGCCGCAGCTGTGGACCATCGACCTCACCGGCTACAACGAATACCGCATCCCGCTGGACGGCTTCGCCTCCGACCCGGCATGGTCGCCGTTGATCAACTGAGCGGGAATCAAGCAAAACCGCGAAATAGCGGTTCCCCTTCACGCTCGCCTGGGTTAGCCTGCCGCGGGCAGGGTGGCGCGTTTCCGGTCGGTGAGGCCGGATGAGACAGGATGTGCGTGAGCCTCCGGAAGACCCCTGCTTAACCCACACTTAACCACCTTCCTGCACGGCCGCTTAACCACGCATTGGTACACCGGCGTCATGGTGGACGAGGAGTTACCGAAATGCTGAAATTACCGAGCATTGCCCGCGCAGCCTTGCCGATCGCGGTGCTTGGCCTGGTCTTGCTGGTGTCCGCATGCGCACGTAATCCGGGCGGCGATCTGGGCGGTCTTGGTGGCGTCGGCGGCGGCGGGGTGACCTCGGCGACGCCCGGCAGCCCGCAGGACTTCGTAGTCAATGTCGGCGATCGGGTGTTCTTCGACACCGATTCGAGCGAACTCAGCACGGCGGCGCGCGCCACGCTCGACAAGCAGGCCATGTGGCTGAACCAGAACCGGCGCTACAGCTTCATCATCGAGGGGCATGCCGACGAGCGCGGCACGCGCGAATACAACATCGCGCTCGGCGCCCGCCGTGCCGCCACGACGCGCGACTACCTGACCTCGCGCGGGATCGCCGCCAACCGCATGCGCACGATCTCCTACGGCAAGGAGCGACCGGTGGCGGTGTGCAACGATATCTCCTGCTGGTCGCAGAACCGGCGTGCGGTGACGGTGCTCAATACCGCCGGCATGTAGCGGCGCGCACGATCCTTTGGTTCGTTTCCAGCGCGGGCGGCTCCATCATGGGGCCGCCCGCGCCGCGCTTGCGGGTGCCCAATTTTGGCCGAACTGCCCTGTTCCATGCTAGGACACAGGTGACGGTCCGGCGCGTCTTCACGCGGGTGGACGGATGGGATTCAAGGAAGATTTGCTCATGGCTCTGACGCAACGCGGGCTCATCGGGGCGGCGGTGGTCGCCATCGGATTGATGATGGCGCCCGGCGCCGACGCCGGCTGGTTCGGTTTCGGCAACACCACTCGCCAGCCCGGCGGGGCGGGCGTCACGCTGGTCCAGTCCGGCGCCGACACGGCGCGGCTCGACCAGCTCGAACACACGATCCGCAATCTGACCGGACAGGTCGAAACCCTGCAGCACCAGATCGACGAGCTGACCAGTGCGCTGCAGAAGATGCAGACCGACAACGAGTTCCGCTTCAGCGAGCTGGAGCGCGGCAAGGGCGGCAGCGGCCAGCGCGCCGCCGCGGCGCCGCAGGCCGCACCGGCACCGGCACCGGCAGACACCGCGGTTGCCGAAGCGCTGCCGGCACCGGCGACCGGCGGGCAACAGCTCGGCGCCGCGCCGCAGCCGCTCGGCACGCTGACATTGCCGGCGCCGACCGCAGGCGACAGCGGACAGCAGCCGCTCGACCTGTCGGCGCTGGCGCGCGGCGATTCCGGCACGGCAGGTACCGGCGGTGGGGCGCCGATGGCGCAGGTGCAGCAGGTGGCGCCGCCGAGCGGCGATCCGGCGGCCGACTACAAGGCGGCCTACGAGCTTTTCGTCTCCGGCCAGTATGAGGCGGCGGACCAGGCGTTCCGTCAGTTCATCGATGCCTATCCGGGCGACCAGCATGCCGCGGACGCGACCTATTGGCTCGGCCAGAGCCTGTTCTCGCGCGGCATGTATCGCGAGGCGGCGCTAGAATTCGTCAACAGCCACAAGCTTTATCCGAAGAGCGCGCGGGCCGCCGATACCATGCTGCTGCTCGGCAAGTCGCTGGCCGGCATCCCCGAGCGCGAGGCGGCGTGCCAGACCTTCGCGGCGGCGCTGAAACAGTATCCGAACATGTCGAACGCGCTGCGCCAGCGCGTCCTCAACGAACAAGCCAATGCGGGATGCTGAGGCAGCAGACGCTCCTCTAGGCGACGCCGAACTCGACGCGCTGTTTTCTGCCTTCGTCGGGGCGCGCGTGATTGCACTGGCCGTGTCCGGCGGCGCCGATTCCCTTGCCCTGATGGTCGCGGCGGCGCGCTGGCGCGCGCGGCGCGGCGGCAGGCCGGACGTCGTGGTGCTGACCGTCGATCATCGCCTGCGCCGCGGCTCGCGGCCGGAGGCCGCAAAAGTGGTCGCGGCGGCCGAGGCACGCGGGCTCGCCGCCCGGCTGCTGGTGCGCAAGGGCAGGGCGCCGACCGCCAACATCGAGGCGGAGGCACGCAAGGCGCGCTACCGCCTGCTCATCGATGCGGCGCGCGCCGCGGGCGCCAGCCATCTTCTCACGGCGCATCACCGGGACGATCTTGCCGAAGCCCTGGTGCTGCGTCTGCGGCGCGGCGCCGGCGTGTTCGGCCTCGCCGCCATGCGGCCCCAGGTCGATGCCGGCGGGATCGTGCTCGCCCGGCCGTTCCTCGCCGTGCCGCGCGCGCGGCTCGCCGCAACTTGCGTCGCGGCCGGCCTCGAGCCGGCGGTCGATGCCATGAACAGCGATCCGCGCTTCGCCCGCGCGCGGGTGCGCAGGTTGCTGCCGCTACTGGCCGCGCAGGGGCTCGCTCCGGCGTCGCTGGCGGCGACGGCAAACCGGCTGGCGGACGCCGCCGACGCCATCGATGCCGCCGCGAGCGCGCTCATCGCCGCCGCGGTGGCGGTCGACGATTTCGCCGTGGCGCGGCTGGACGCCGAGCCGTTCCGGGCGGCGCCGTCGGCGGTGCAGGCGCGGGTGGCGGTGCGGCTGTTGCTGGCCGTGGGCGGCGGCGACTATGCGCCGCGCTTCGAGCGGCTGGCGGCGTTGACCGCGTTGATGACGGCGCCGGCCGGCAGCCGATTCAAGCGGACGCTCGCCGGCTGCGTCGTCGAGCAGCGGGAGGGCGCCTTCGCCGTCTATCGGGAGCTCGGCCGGGACGGGCCCGAGGCCGCCGTCCTCAAGCCCGGCACAGCCATCGTCTGGGATGGCCGGTTCGCGGTGCGGGCCGGCCGTTCGGTGCCGGCCGGGCTGACCGTGGCGGCTCTCGGCGAGGACGGGCGCCGCGCCATCGCTGCCGGCCGCGGCCTTGCGCCGCGCGGTGCCCTGGCTGCGCTTCCTGCCATCAGCCGTCGCGGGCGCCTGCTGGCGGTGCCGGCTCTCGGCTATTTTGCCAACACGGCCAAGGGGTTGGACGTCGTGGTTTGCCCAATCCTTGTGCGCCGGCTGGCCACGCCGCCGCTTTTCCCGGATCTTTCTGCCGGATTGTGATCGGCCGACCGGACACGATGCCCTAATTCCAGCACGATACTAATGAAAGTCTTATTGGCTTCGTAACGCCCAGTACCTATCTTACGAAACAACCCCGACGCTTTAGAGGGTGAGCGGCGACCTTTACCCCCGTTGACCCAAAAGGACGCGAATGAACGCCAACTTCCGCAATTTCGCCCTGTGGGTCATCATCGGCCTCGTGCTGATCGCCCTGTTCAACCTGTTCCAGAACACCGGACAGCGGTCGGCGGGCGTCGATATCGCCTATTCGCAATTCATCAGCGAGGTCGACCAGGGCCACGTGCGCAGCGTCGTCATCGCCGGCCAGCAGATCGGCGGCTTCTATACCGACGGCACCGCCTTCCAGACCTATGCCCCCGTGGACCCGGAGCTGGTCAAGCGGCTCGAGGACAAGGGCGTGTCGATCACCGCCAAGGCGCCGAGTGAGGGCGGCCAGTCGCTGCTCGGCATGCTGGTGTCGTGGTTCCCGATGTTCCTCATCCTGGCGGTGTGGATCTTCTTCATGCGCCAGATGCAGGGGACCGGCGGCAAGGCGCTCGGCTTCGGCAAGTCGAAGGCCAAGCTGCTCACCGAGGCGCACGGCCGCGTCACCTTCGAGGACGTCGCCGGCGTCGACGAGGCCAAGGAAGACCTCGAGGAAATTGTCGAGTTCCTGCGCGACCCGCAGAAGTTCCAGCGGCTCGGCGGGCGTATCCCGCGCGGCGTGCTGCTGGTCGGCCCGCCCGGCACCGGCAAGACGCTGCTCGCCCGCGCCATCGCCGGCGAAGCCAATGTGCCGTTCTTCACCATCTCCGGCTCCGACTTCGTCGAGATGTTCGTCGGCGTCGGCGCATCCCGTGTGCGCGACATGTTCGAGCAGGCGAAGAAGAACGCGCCGTGCATCATCTTCATCGACGAGATCGACGCGGTCGGCCGGCATCGCGGCGCCGGTCTCGGCGGCGGCAATGACGAGCGCGAGCAGACGCTGAACCAGCTCCTGGTCGAGATGGACGGCTTCGAGGCCAACGAAGGCATCATCCTGATCGCCGCCACCAACCGGCCCGACGTGCTCGACCCGGCGCTGCTGCGCCCCGGCCGTTTCGACCGCCAGATCGTCGTGCCCAATCCGGACGTGGTTGGCCGCGAAAAGATCCTCAAGGTGCATGTGCGCAAGGTGCCGCTGGCGCCCGACGTCGATCTCAAGGTGATCGCGCGCGGCACCCCCGGCTTCTCCGGCGCCGACCTGATGAACCTGGTCAACGAGGCGGCGTTGCTTGCCGCCCGCCGCGGCAAGCGGCTGGTCACCATGGCCGAGTTCGAGGACGCCAAGGACAAGGTGATGATGGGTGCGGAGCGCCGCACGCTGGTCATGACCGAGGACGAGAAGCGGCTGACCGCCTACCACGAGGCCGGCCACGCCATCGTCGCCCTGCACGTGCCGGCGACCGACCCGGTGCACAAGGCAACGATCATTCCGCGCGGCCGGGCGATGGGCATGGTCATGCAGCTGCCCGAGCGCGACAAGCTGTCGATGAGCCTCGAGCAGATGACTTCGCGTCTGGCCATCATGATGGGCGGCCGCGTTGCCGAGGAGATGATCTTCGGCAAGGAGAAGGTGACCTCCGGCGCCTCGTCGGACATCGAGCAGGCGACCCGCCTGGCGCGCATGATGGTGACCCGCTGGGGCCTGTCGGACGAACTCGGCACGGTCTCCTACGGCGAGAACCAGGAAGAGGTGTTCCTCGGCCATTCGGTGTCGCGCCAGCAGAACGTCTCCGAGCAGACGGCGCAGAAGATCGACAGCGAGATCCGGCGCTATGTCGAGACCGGCCTGGCGGACGCGCGGCACATCCTGTCGGAGCATTCGGACGAGCTGGAGAAGCTGGCGCAGGGCCTGCTCGAATACGAGACGCTGAGCGGCGAAGAAATCCGCAATCTGCTCGCTGGCAAGCCGCCGGTGCGCGAGACGCCGGAAGAGGCGGCTTCGACCAAGGGGTCGGCGGTGCCGGTCACCAAGAGCAAGCCCAAGGGTTCGCCCGGCGAGCCGGAAGGCGGCATGGCACCTCAGCCGCAGGGCTGACCGCCCGCAAGAGTGAAAAGATCGGGAAACGGCCGCCGCTTCGGCGGCCGTTTTCGTTTGACCGCGACAGCATTTCTGAACTCCGAACGCGGCCGGCCAAAGCTACGGAAGTGCCATTTAAGCAACAATCGCGGGCGTTTACCTTTCGTTAAGGTAAACAAACGTGGTTAAGCAACGTGGTTTACGACGCTTTAAGATTTATAGTCGACAATTCCTTTCCATCAGCGGCCATTCCTGGTCGCCGGGGACCTGTAGAGGAAAGGAATTTGTCATGGGTCGCACACGTCTATCTGCGCTGGTCGGCGCTGCGTTCGTGCTGCCGCTGTCGGCAGGCGCGTGGGCGGCCGATCTTCCCGAAATCCCGCCGGCCTACCAGCCTCCAGTGGAAGTCGGCGGTAGCTGGTATCTGCGCGGTGATATCGGCATGGCGAACCAGAGCCTCGGTCATCTCGACAACGCGCTGTTCTCCACAGCGGCGACGCTGGAGAACCTCGATGCCGGCAATTTCGATGCGGTGCCGATCTTCGGCCTCGGCATCGGCTATCGCCACAACGACAATCTGCGCTTCGACATCACCGGCGAGTATCGCGGCAAGTCCAACTTCAGCGCCCTGCAGTTCTACGACACCGACGGCAACCTCGCCACGACGGGCGATCAGGGCACCGACGAATACACCGCCAAGAAGTCGGAGTGGCTGTTCCTGGTCAACGGCTATTATGACATCGGCACCTGGCACGGCGTGACGCCGTATGTCGGTGCGGGCGTCGGCGCCGCGCTCAACACGATCTCGGGCTTCCGCGATGTGAACACGGTGACCAACGGCGTTGCCTATGGCGCGACCGCATCGCAGTGGAATTTCGCCTGGGCACTCCATGCCGGTCTCGGCTTCCAGGCGACCGACAACCTGGCCATCGACCTCGGCTACAGCTTCGTGTCGCTGGGCAGCGCCCATAGCGGCGATCTGGTGACCTACAACGGGACCAACACGGTCGACAACCCGATGTACTTCAAGGACATCTATTCGCACGACCTCAAGCTCGGCGTGCGCTACTCCTTTGACGTGCCGAAATACTACGGCCCGGCTGTCGTGAAGTACTGATCGCCTCCTCCGGGGCGCTGCACAAGGTGCCGTCCGCCATTCCGGCGGGCGGTGCTTTTTTGCTTTCCCCGTCGCAGCTTCGCTGCTCCACGCCTCTTGTTTGCATTCCCAGTCGGACCTCCGGTCCTCCACGCCGCTTGTTTTGTCTTCCCAGCCGGACCTCCGGTCCTCCACGCCGCTTGTCTTGTTTTCCCTGTCGCGCGTTCCGGGCTGTGAAGGCGGTGGCTACCGGGTTCCGGTCTTCGCGGCGGTTCGTGCCCGCTCTTTGCCTCTTGTTGCTGTGATCTTCCGGTCACGCTTTTCACGCGGTGTTCATCGCACGCGTTTCCCGATTGACTCTCTCAACGACGCAGCGTATCTCGCGCCCCGGGACACCCCTCCCCAACGAGGGGCTTCTATCTGAGAGGGTAGACTGATGACGACACCTGCGACGCCCGCCGTGCGGCCGGCGAACCCCAACTTCTCCTCTGGTCCTTGCGCGAAACGTCCCGGCTGGTCGCTGGATGCGTTGCGCGATGCCGCGCTCGGTCGCTCGCACCGGGCCAAGATCGGCAAGGCCAAGCTCAAGCAAGCCATCGACCTCACCCGCGAAGTGCTGGACGTGCCGGCAGACTACCGCATCGGCATCGTTCCGGCCTCGGATACGGGTGCCGTCGAGATGGCGCTGTGGTCGTTGCTCGGCGCGCGGCCGGTTGACGTGCTGGCGTGGGAATCCTTCGGCCTCGGCTGGGTGACCGACGTGGTCAAGCAGCTCAAGCTGAAGGACGCGCGCACCATCAAGGCCGATTACGGCAATCTGCCCGATCTCACCCAGGTCGATTTCAATCACGACGTGGTCTTCACCTGGAACGGCACGACCTCCGGCGTGCGCGTACCGAACGGCGACTGGATCGCCGCCGACCGCGCCGGCCTCACCATCTGCGACGCCACCTCGGCGGCCTTCGCCCAGCCGCTCGCCTTCGACAAGCTCGACGTGGTCACCTTCTCCTGGCAGAAGGCGCTCGGCGGCGAGGGGGCGCATGGCGTCATCATCCTCAGCCCGCGCGCCGTTGAACGGCTCGAGACCTACACGCCGCCGTGGCCGCTGCCCAAGATCTTCCGCATGACCAAGGGCGGCAAGCTGATCGAAGGCATCTTCGTCGGCGAGACGATCAACACGCCGTCGATGCTGTGCGTCGAGGATTATCTCGACACGCTCGCCTGGGCGAAGCGCGAAGGCGGCCTCAAGGGCCTGATGGGCCGCGCCGATGCCAACTTCAAGGTGCTGGCCGACTGGGCAACGAAGACGCCGTGGATCGACTTTTTCGCCGAAGACCCGGCGGCGCGCTCCAACACGTCGGTGACGCTGAAGATCGTCGATCCCGACGTCACCAAGCGCGAGCCCGCCGAGCAGGAGGCCTTCCTCAAGGCCGTCTCGGCGCGCCTCGACAAGGAAGGTGTCGCCCACGACATCAACTACCATCGCGACGCCCCGCCGCATTTCCGCATCTGGGCGGGCGCCACGATCGAGGCGTCGGATCTTGCCGTCCTGACCGAATGGCTCGAATGGGCCTTTGCGGTCGAGAAGGCGGCGCTCAAGGAAGCGGCGTAAAATCCCTCTCCCCCTGTGGGAGAGGGTGGCGAGGCCGCAGGCCGAGCCGGGTGAGGGGAGTTTCCCCACCGGCTCAATAGCAATTTCCCCCTCACCCGCGCTGCCGCGCGCCCCTCTCCCGCAAGGGGAGAGGGGCTGGGCCAGCCGGGCAAATTTGAGAGACAAACAATGGCCGCTCGTGTTCTGGTTTCCGACAAGCTGTCCAAGACCGCCATCCAGGTCTTCAAGGTCCGTGGCATCGACGTCGACTACCTGCCCGATCTCGGCAAGGACAAGGAGAAGTTTCTGGCGGCAATCGGCGATTACGACGGGCTCGCCATCCGCTCCGCCACCAAGGTCACCGAGAAGGTGCTGGCCGCCGCCAAGAAGCTGCGCGTCATCGGTCGCGCCGGCATCGGCGTCGACAATGTCGACGTGCCGGTCGCCACCCAGCGCGGCATCATCGTGATGAACACGCCCTTCGGCAATTCCATCACGACGGCCGAGCACGCCATCGCCATGATGTTCGCCGTGGCGCGGCAGATCCCCGCCGCCGATGTTTCCACCCAGGCCGGCAAATGGGAGAAGAACCGCTTCATGGGCGTCGAGATCACCGCCAAGACGCTGGGCATCATCGGCTGCGGCAATATCGGCTCGATCGTCGCCGAGCGTGCCATCGGGCTGAAGATGCGCGTCGTCGCCTACGACCCCTATCTGTCCGAGGAGCGCGCCCTGCAACTCGGCGTCGACAAGGTCGATCTCGACGAGCTGTTCGAGCGCGCCGACTTCATCACCCTGCATACGCCGCTGACCGAGAAGACCCGCAACATCATCGATGCGGCGGCGATCGCCAAGATGAAGGACGGCGTGCGCATCATCAACTGCGCCCGCGGCGGACTCATCGTCGAGGAGGACCTCGCCGAGGCGATCAAGACCGGCAAGGTCGCCGGTGCCGGCGTCGATGTCTTCGTCAAGGAGCCGGCGGACGCGAGCCCGCTCTTCGGCCTGCCCAATGTGGTGTGCACGCCGCATCTCGGCGCCTCCACATCGGAAGCGCAGGAGAATGTCGCGGTTCAGGTCGCCGAGCAGATGGCCGACTATCTGGTCAATGGCGCCGTCGCCAACGCGCTCAACATGCCGTCGATCTCCGCGGAAGAAGCGCCTCGGCTGATCCCCTTCGTCAAGCTGGCGGAGAATCTCGGCTCCTTCGCCGGTCAGCTCACCGAGACCACCATCCTCGGCGCAACCATCGAATATGCCGGCGATGTCGCCGAGATGAACACCAAGGCGTTGACCGCGGCGCTGCTCGCCGGCCTTCTGAGACCCATGCTGAACGAGGTCAACATGGTCAACGCGCCGATCGTGGCACGCGATCGCGGCATGGAGATCAACGAGGTGCGCCAGACCCAGCGCGGCATCTACGAGACCTACATCCGCCTGACGGTGAGGACCGAGCGGCAGGAGCGCGCGGTCGCCGGCACCGTCTTCTCCGACGGCAAGCCGCGCTTCATCCAGATCAAGAACATCAACATGGATGCGAGCTTCGGCCCGCACATGCTCTACGTCACCAACAAGGACAAGCCCGGCTTCATCGGTCGCCTCGGCTCGCTCCTCGGCGACGAGAAGGTCAACATCGCCAACTTCAATCTCGGCCGTGCGGCGCCCGGCGATGATGCCATCTCCCTGGTCGAGATCGACGGAGCGATGAGCGACGACGTGCTCGCCAAGGTCGGCAAGCTCGACGGCGTCGTGCAGGCCAAGCGGCTGATGTTCTAGGGCTCTCCCCCCTGCGCCCAGGCGCAGGGTCCTGCGACTCCGTGCCTACCCCGCAGCGGGCACGGAGTCGTCGTCTGGGGCGGGGCCGGCTGCGCCGATCCCATGTCCGCCTAACCGGGCTTCCGCGCCCCCCTTTGCGCCACCGCGATGCCGGTGATGATCAGCAGATAGCCGATGCCGTGATAGAGCTGCGGCCGTTCGCCGAGGAAGACGATGGCGATGGCCGAGCCGAAGACCGGGATCAGGTGGAAGAACGGGCCGGCGCGGTTGGCGCCGATCAGTTCGACGCCGCGGTTGAAGAAGACATAGGCGATGAGCGACGGGAAGACGATCACATAGGCAAGCACGGCAAAGGCGGCAAGCGTCGGATCGACCCGGCGGCCGGCCACGTATTCGGCCACCGTCACCGGTGCCAGCATGATGGCGCCGGCGACGAAGGTGAAGGCCAGAAACGACAGGAAGTGAATCGCCGGGCGCCGGCGCAGCAGGGCGGCATAGAGCGCGTAGCTGACCATGGCGACCAGGAACCAGACGTCGCCGGGGTTGAGCTTGAGATGGGTCAGCGTCGTGGCGTCGCCGTGGGCGATGATGACGAGCACGCCGCCGAGCGACACCAGGATGCCGAAGAGCTGCGCTGCCGTCAGCCGGTCGCGGAACAGGATCAGCGACCACAGGCCGATCATCAGCGGTGCCGAGGACTGCATCAGCGAGCCATTGAGGGCGGTGGTGTATTCCAGGCCGTGATAGGCGAGCGTGTTGTAGACCGTGACGCCGGCGAACGAGAGCAGCAGCATGATGCCGAAATGGCCGCGGATCGCCGGCCAGTCGCGGATGAGCTGCCGGCGCGCCAACGGCACGGCGACCAGCGCGGCGCCGACCCAGCGGATCTCGGCAAGGGCGGATGGCGGGACGGTGCCGGCGATGAAGCGCCCGAGCACGATGTTGATCGCCCAGAACAGCGATGTCAGTGACAGGAGCAGATAGGGCCGGTCGAACAGGGTGCGGCTGGCCACGGGCGATGCGGTCACGGATTGGGCCTGGGTGGAGACGAGGATCCCGGCCGCCTGACATGCGAGCGGGCGCGGCCGCCGCCTTCATAGACGAGGTGCGGTCGGGCGACAACGCCGCGGCGCCGGCCGACGGAAGCGTGAAAGTGCCGTGATTTCGCCTCGCACGAGCCCGATGCAGGGGCTATAGTCCGCTCCATTGGCCGCCCCGGCATGTCGACCGGGGCGATTCTTTGCCGGCACAAGCCGGAATTTGGGGAAACCGGGCAGGACATGGCGAATGTAGTGGTCGTCGGCGCTCAATGGGGCGACGAGGGCAAGGGCAAGATCGTGGACTGGCTTTCCGAGCGCGCCGATATCGTCGTGCGCTTCCAGGGGGGCCACAATGCCGGGCACACGCTGGTCATCGACGGCGTCACCTACAAGCTGAGCCTGCTGCCTTCCGGGGTGGTGCGTCCGGGCAAGCTGTCGGTCATCGGCAATGGCGTGGTGG
Organism: uncultured Alphaproteobacteria bacterium; assembly: GCA_963732845.1. Taxonomy (GTDB): domain Bacteria; phylum Pseudomonadota; class Alphaproteobacteria; order Rhizobiales; family Kaistiaceae; genus CAVSRC01. Next base: position 87,998 of record CAVTBE010000019.1, read on the forward strand.
TCGACCCGTGGGCCTTCGTGGCCGAAGTCGAGAAGCTGAAAGGGCAGGGCGTCAACATTTCGCCGGGCAGCCTGCTCATCGCCGACAGCGCCGCAATGATCCTGCCGCTGCACCGCGAACTCGACGTCGCCCGCGAGACCGCCAACAGCACCCAGGCGATCGGCACCACCAAGCGCGGCATCGGCCCGGCTTATGAGGACAAGGTCGGCCGGCGCGCCATCCGCGTCGTCGATCTTGCCGATCCGGCGAGCCTGCCGGCCAAGATCGACCGGCTGCTGGCCCATCACAACACGCTGCGCCGCGGGGCCGGCGCCGAGGAGATCGACGGGGCGGCCCTGCTCGCGGCGCTAATCGCGATAGCGCCGAAGATCCTGCCGTTCATGGGCTCCGCCTGGAAGCGCCTCGACGAGGCGCGCCGCGCCGGAAAACGCATCCTGTTCGAGGGGGCGCAGGGCGTGCTCCTCGATGTCGATCACGGCACCTACCCCTTCGTCACCTCGTCCAACATCGTGGCCGCCCAGGCGGCGACCGGCTCGGGGCTCGGCACCCAGGCCGGCACCTATGTGCTGGGAATCACCAAGGCCTACACCACCCGGGTGGGCGAGGGACCGTTCCCGACCGAGGACAAGGGCGAGATGGGCGAGCGGCTGGGCAGCGTCGGCAAGGAATTCGGCACGGTGACCGGGCGCAAGCGGCGCTGCGGCTGGTTCGATGCGGCTCTGGTCCGCCAGGTTGTTTGTATATCGGGCATCAACGGCATCGCGCTGACCAAGCTCGACGTCCTGGATGGACTTGAAAGTATAAAAATATCAGTAGGTTATCGCCTGAACGGGCGATCCCTCGACCATTTGCCGGTGGCCCAGCAGGAACAGGCGGCGGTTGAACCGGTTTACGAGATAATGGAAGGCTGGCAGGAACTCGACGGCGGGCGCCCGGACATGGAATGATCTGCCCGCCCAGGCGGTCAAATACGTTCGCCATGTCGAAGAGCTGATTGGCGTTCCTGTGGCCTTACTTTCGACAAGTCCTGAGCGTGACGATACGATCCTTGTGCATGATCCTTTTCAAGGCTAGGGCGATCGGGTAAGAGGTCGGCAGAGCGAGGAAATGGCCGAATATTACGCTGTACTCAGCCGGGCGGTTGCCAGTCTTGAGGCGAATACGCCGGAGACGCGGCGCGCTGTCTATGACAAGGCGCGCAATGCGCTCATTGGCCAGTTGAAGGCCATCGTTCCGCCGTTGCCGACCTCGGAGATCTCACGCCAGCGTCTGGAGCTGGAAGAGGCGATTCGGCGGGCCGAGCGCGAAGCCACCAGTGGTGCCGCGGCAGTGCCGCGCGCGGCGACCAGGCGGCCGGCGCCGGCGACACCGCCACCGCCACCGCCACCGCAGCCTGAGGTGCCCGAACCGCCGCCTCAGGCGCAGGCGCCCGAGCCGCCGCAGGCCGCGCAACCGCGCTATGCGCCACCACCGCCTCCGCCGCCACCCGCATCCCAGGCCGCACCGCCGCGCTATGCGCCGCCGCAGGAGCCGCCTGTGGAGGAGTTGCTGCAACCGGAGCCGGGGTCGTCGAATTCGCCGCAGGAGGTCTTCCGGCGGGCGATTCGTGAAGCCGAAACCCGCGGCAGCGCGCCGCCACCGCCGGTCGAGCGGGCGCCGATTCGCGAAGAGGTCCTGGGTGACCTGGGGGCGGAGTTCCACGTCACCGATCACCCGCGCCGGGCGCCGCCGCCGCCCAGTGGACCGGTACCCTATGCCCCGCCCGAGTACCGTCCGGTGCGGCGAGCCGAAATCGATCCCGAGCCGAGACTGGCGCCTGACTATCCGTGGGAGAAGGACGCGCCGGCAAAGGAGCCCGGACTGCCGCGCTATGCGCCGACGCCCCAGCTCGACGGCGACGACAGGCCGCCGCGGATCAGGGATGGACGCCGCCGGGGTGGCCGCGGCCGCGATCGCGAGCGCGATGACGACCGCGATATCGACGACGATTTCGAGGAGGAGGGGGCTGCCCGTCCGTCGCGGCTGCCGATCATTCTCCTGCTGGTGTTGATCGTGGCCCTGGTCGGCGGTCTGGCGGCGTTGGCCTGGTCGCAGCGCGGCGAGCTTTCCAAGGTCATGGCGTTGTTCGAGGGCGGTTCGTCCGGCAACAGCGAGCAGGCGGCTTCGGCGCCGCCGGCAGCGGAGCCCGCGGCTCCGTCGCCGGTCGACGATGCGGCGGCGAGCAAGAGCAACGACCGCCTGCTCGGCGGCAACGCCATCGCGACGACCCCGGGCGTGCGCGTCGTTGGCGATGCCGGTGACCTGCCGGCGGACGCCAATGCGCCCGCGGATGCCGGTGGCGCGGCCGCCATGGCCGCCGCGGACACCGCTCAGCCGCAGCCGCCGGCGGCAATGCCTGCGGGCGATGCACCCCTCGTGGCGCAGAAGGCGGTTCTCTATGAGGAGCCGCTCGACGCGACCAAGGCGGCTAACGGTGTCACCCAGATCAATGCCGCGGTGACCTGGAGCTACGTCAACGACAATGCCAACGGCCCGGCTGTGGTCGCCAATCTGGACGTGCCGGACCGCGGCCTCAGGGTGACGCTGACCATCCACAAGAACAGCGACAAGACGCTGCCGGCGAGCCACCTGATCGAGGTGGTGGTGACGACGACCGCCGCCTTCCCGGGCAGAAGCGTCTCCAGCATTCCGCGGCTGGTCATGAAGCCCTCCGAGGACGCCCGCGGCCAGCCGCTGATCGGTGCCACGGCGAAGGTCCAGGACGGCCTCTTCTGGGTGGCGCTGTCGGCGCTGCCGGCGGACGTCGACAGCAACATGTCGCTGCTCAAGGACCGCGACTGGATCGACCTGCCGCTGGTCTACGAGACCGGACAGCGCGCCATCCTGACCTTCGAGAAGGGCGCGCCCGGCGATCAGGCGCTGGCGCAGGCGATGGCCGCCTGGGGCACCGGATAACAGCCATGCCGAAAAAGGCTTGCCGCAGCGCGGCAAGCCTGCAATTGTTCGCCCGTTCCGAGGGGTGCTCGTCGTCGAGCTGAGATGGCCCAAAAGGCCGAACCCTTCGAACCTGATCCGGGTCATGCCGGCGAAGGGACGGGAACTTTTCTCCGCCAAACAACTTCGCCTTACCGACCGGATTGCCGGGAGCGGTCGATGGCGTGTGACATCATGGTGCGTCGGGGCGAACGACGATGACGGCGTTGAGGGCGCTTCTCGTCGGCGCGGCCCTGCTCGTCATCTGGCAGGCGATCGTCACGATCTTCCAGCCGCCGCCCTTCCTCCTGCCGGGGCCGCTGCGGGTGTTCGCAGCGCTCGGGTCGCGGCCTGACCTCTGGCAGGTCCACGCGGTGACGACGCTGAACGAGACCGTGATCGGTCTGGTCTCAGGCGCCGTGCTCGGCACGGCATTGGCACTGGTCATGAGCTTTCTGCCGCTGACCCGTCCGGTGCTGTTGCCGGTGATGGTCGTCAGCCAGGCGATTCCGGTCTTTGCCATCGCGCCGCTGCTGGCGCTGTGGTTCGGCTTCGGCATCGCCTCCAAGATCGTCATGGCGACGATCGCCATCTTCTTTCCGGTCGCCTCCGCCTTCGCCGACGGCCTGTCGCGCGCCGACCCGAAACTGCTCGACCTGGCGCGCCTCTACCGAGCGCGTCGCTGGCAGGTGGTGATGCTGATGCGCCTGCCGGGCGCGATCCCGGCGCTGGTCACCGGCCTGCGGCTTGCCGCCGTCTATGCCCCGATCGGGGCGCTGATCGGCGAATGGGTCGGGGCCTCCTCCGGCCTCGGCTACGCCATGCTGCTCGCCAATGCGCGGGCGCAGACCGACGTGATGTTTGCCGCGCTCATCCTGCTCATCGCGATGTCGGTGATCCTGCGCGGCATCGTCGATCTCCTCACCGCCAACCTCACGCCATGGGCGGCGGAAAGCCAATAAAGGGAATCCACGGAATGAAATTGATGAATTCGCCTGTTGGGATTGGCCGCGCTTCTTGTCCTTCTAAATCCACTTCAAGCCGAGGCCGCCGACAAGCTGACCGTGCTGCTCGACTGGTTCGTCAACCCCGACCACGCGCCGCTGGTCATCGCCAAGGAGGGCGGCTATTTCGCCCGTCACGGCCTCGACGTCGATCTCGTCGCTCCGGCCGATCCGAGCGCGCCGCCGCGGCTGGTGGCCGCCGGCAAGGCGGATGTCGCCGTCACCTACCAGCCCGACCTCATGCTGCAGATCAAGGAAGGCCTGCCGCTCTTGCGCTTCGGCACGCTGATCGAAACGCCGCTCAATTGCCTGATCGTGCTCAAGGACGGGCCGGTGAAGACGCTCGCCGACCTCAAGGGCAGGACGGTCGGCTATTCGGTCGCCGGTCTGCAGGACGCCTATCTCGGCGCCATCCTCAAGTCGGCGGGGCTGACGGCCGACGACGTGACGCTGGTCAACGTCAATTTCAATCTGGTGACGGCGCTGATGTCGGGTCAGGTCGATGCGGCGATCGACGGCTACCGCAACGTCGAGATGATCCAGCTCGCGCTGCAGGGCAAGCCGGGCATCGCCTTCTATCCGGAGGAGCACGGCGTGCCGCCCTATGACGAACTCATCTATGCGACCAGCACCAAGCTCAAGGACGATCCGCGTCTGGGGCGCTTCCTGGCGGCGGTGGAGGAGGCGACCGTCTTCCTCACCAACCATCCGGACGAGGCGCTCGCCATGTTCCTCAAGGCGCATACCGACCTCGACGACGAACTGAACCGCAAGTCGTTCTTCGCCACCCTGCCGCGCTTCGCCAAGCGCCCGGCGGCATTCGATCCGTCGCGCTACGCGCGCTTCGCCGCCTTCATGAAGGATGCCGGGCTCCTGGATGCGGTGCCGCCGGTGACGAGCTATACGATCGTGCCGAAATAGCGGTGTTGCGGGCGCGGCTCAAAACCGTGCCCGCGTTTTTGCTTGACGCTTGCGGCCGAACGCTTATCTCTGCGACGTCAAACAGCAATCGGTGAGAACGATGCCCAGCGACGGCAGTAGTACTCGACAGCGCGTGCCGCTTCCGGCGGTCGTGGGGCGTCTGACCGACTAAGTCGGCACGCCGCGACCGGCCGGACAGCGGCCGGTGAAAGGCGGTGTGCCATGAACAACGAAATCCGCGTCCTCGCGCAGCAGCTCCTGCATGGCGGTCTCGGACCGTTGCCCGAGCGCGACCGGCGGGTGATCGCCCGCGTCGCCCGACGCCTGCATACGCGCAACCTCAATCTGGAATTCGAAGAGCATCTGACCTTCGGCCAGAAGCTGGCTGACCGGGTCGGCGCGATCGGCGGATCGTGGGGGTTCATCACCGGCTTCGCCGCCGTTCTCATCGGCTGGGTGGCGCTGAACGGGGTGCTTCTCGCGAACCATGCGCTCGACCCCTATCCGTTCATGTTCCTCAACCTGATGCTGTCGCTGCTCGCCGCCTTCCAGGCGCCGATCATCATGATGAGCCAGAACCGGCAGGCGGCGAAGGACCGCATGGCGGCGGCGCTCGACTACGAGGTCAATCTCAAGGCGGAGTTCTCGATCGCCGAGCTGCACACCAAGCTCGACCGTCTGCAGGCTTCGCTGGAGGCGGGGGATGTGGGGGCGTCGCCCGCTGCCGCCGCCGAGCGCGAAGACCGCGAACTGGTCGACGCATAACCAACCGACCCGGCACAGTCTGCGGGGGCGGTTCGTGCAGAAAGCGGAAATGCCCGGTCGTTCGTTGCCGCGCAGAGCCTGCCCCCGACCTGATCGGGGGCAGGCTCGGACGGCGTGTGGTGACGGGCTGGGGCCTCAGGCCCCGGCGGCCTCGATCTGGGCGTGGGCGCCTTCCAGTTCCTTGGCGCCCTTCTTCACCGCCTTCTGCACCTTCTCGAAGGCGCGCACCTCGATCTGGCGGACGCGCTCGCGGCTGACGCCGAACTCGCTCGACAGCTCTTCCAGCGTGATCGGATCCTCGGCCAGGCGGCGCGCCTCGAAGATGCGCCGTTCGCGGTCGTTGAGCACACTCATGGCGTTGCGCAGAAGCTGGCGGCGGTTGTCGAGCTCTTCGTCCTCGGCCAGCCGCTCTTCCTGATTGGGAGCCTCGTCGACCAGCCAGTCCTGCCATTCACCGCTGGCCTCGCCATCGGCGCGCAGCGGCGCGTTGAGCGAGGCATCGCCGCCGAGGCGCCGGTTCATCGACACCACGTCGTCCTTGGTGACGCCGAGCTTGGTGGCGATCTGCTCAACCTGTTCGGGGCGCAGGTCGCCGTCGTCGAGGGCCTGGATCTGGCCCTTGACCTTGCGCAGATTGAAGAACAGCCGCTTCTGGTTGGCCGTGGTGCCCATCTTCACCAGGCTCCACGAACGCAGGATGTATTCCTGGATGGCGGCGCGGATCCACCACATGGCGTAGGTCGCCAGGCGGAAACCCTTCTCCGGTTCGAAGCGGCGGACGGCCTGCATCAGGCCGACATTGCCCTCGGAGATGACTTCGCCGATGGGCAGGCCGTAGCCGCGATAGCCCATGGCGATCTTGGCGACGAGCCTGAGGTGGCTGGTGACCAGCTGATGGGCAGCTTCGCGGTCGCCATGCTCCTTGAAGCGCTTGGCGAGCATGTACTCCTCGTCAGGCGCGAGCATGGGAAACTTGCGAATTTCGGAAAGATAGTGCGAGAGGCCGGATTCGCCGGCAGCAATCGCGGGCAATGCGACACGGGCCATGTGCAATGCGCCCCTTTCGTTTTCCTGGATCCCCGGCCGATTCCGGCGAATCCCTCCGGTCGTCCGTGAAGCGGCACGTCCGGTAGATAACATATAGGGTCGATTTTGGCGGAAACACGCCCGCCCGGCAGCAATTGCGATTAAATATTGTTCACAAGGACTTAAAGGCTGCGATGAGATCCGCCATGTCGTCCGGCGGGGGGCTCTCGAAGCGCATTTCCGCCCCCGTCACCGGGTGCGCGAAGCCGAGCAGCCAGGCATGCAGCGCCTGGCGGGGAAAAGCGGAAACCAGGCTCCGCGCCGGTTCCGGCAGCAGCGCCGCCTTGGTGGCGAAGCCCGAGCCATAGGCGCGGTCGCCGATGACCGGATGGCCGATCGCCGCCATGTGGACGCGAATCTGGTGGGTACGGCCGGTCTCCAGCGCGCATTCCACCAGGGTGGCGATGGGCCGTTCCTGCGGTCCGTAGCGCTCCTCCACCGCATAGTGGGTGATCGCGTGGCGGCCGCCGGTGCGCTTCACCTCGATCTTCTCGCGATTGCGGGTCGAGCGGGCGAGCGGCAGATCGATCGTTCCCTGCGGGCGGTCGGGCACGCCCCAGACGAGCGCCAGATAGGCGCGCTCCAGCGGGCCCGAACGGCCGTGATCGGCGAACTGGGCGGCCAGCCCCTTGTGCGCCCGGTCGGTCTTGGCGACCACCATCAGGCCCGATGTGTCCTTGTCGAGCCGGTGGACGATGCCCGGGCGGGCGACGCCGCCGATGCCGGAGAGGGTCTGGCCGCAATGGGCGATGAGGGCATTGACCAGCGTCCCGCCATGATGGCCGGCGGCCGGGTGGACGACCAGCCCGGCCGGTTTGTCGATGACGATGAGATCGTCATCCTCGTAGGCGATCGCCAGCGGGATGTCCTCCGCGACCGGTCCGGCCGGCTCCGGTGGTGGCAGATCGATGGCGACCACCTCGCCCGGTTTGACCGGCCTTTTCGGCTCCACTATCGTCCGTCCGCCGATCGCCACGCGGCCGTCGACGATGAGCTTCTTGGCGCGGTTGCGGCCGAGATCCTCGATCGCGCCGGCGAGCCACGCGTCGAGACGGGTCCCGCCGGCCTCTTCGGCGACGGTCCGTTCAACCTGCCTGCCAGGCCCGTTCGACACCATGGTCCGTTCATCCTTCGACGACGACGATAAACCGCTCGACCCGGCAATGCTGCGCGTCCAGGCGAAAATGCGCCGGCTGATGCTGATCGCCGGCCTGACGCTGGGGCTCGGCATCCTCGTGGTCTTTGCCGCGATCCTCTACAAGATCGCCGGTGGCTCAGACAAGGCGCCGCTCCCCACCGCCTGGCGGCCGGGCGACGCGGTGCCGACGCTGAGCTTCAGCGAGATGGGGCTCGCCGCCGGCGCCAATTTCGTTTCGACTGCGTCCGACGGGCGGCGGCTGATCCTGACCTATGAGCGACCGGGCGGCGGCACGTCGCTGGTCTTCATCGATGCGGCAACGCTGAAAGTGACCGGCCGGCTGGACCTTTCCGGCGAGTGAGAGTGCCTTGCCAAGGGTAGGGTGGGCCCGCTATATCGTGGCGTCCGCGCGATCGTCTCGCGCTGCCGCGGCTCCCTTCGTCTAGCGGTCCAGGACGTCGCCCTCTCACGGCGAAAACAGGGGTTCGAGTCCCCTAGGGAGCGCCAATCTTTTCAAGCATTTAGCGGTAATTGCGTCGCGTCTGTCCAACATCTGGCCAATAAACCGCGATGAACACCACTGGATTCGTATCGACAATCGGACGGGCCGTCCGCCGCTGGTGGATCGGCGACTATGTGCCGCCCGAGAACGATCCCAGTAGCCCGCTCGTCTTCGTCATGAGTACGCAGCGGAGGCATTGGACGGCGCGGGCCACCGAGGCGACGTGGCGGTATTTTGTCTCTCACCACCGATGGATCATCGGCACGCTGTTGATCGGGTTGGTTGGGCTGTACATCGCCGCCACGCGCGGCCCATAGCACGGAGCCTCTGGCGCAGTCTGCTGTGGCTTTGTGCCTCCATGCGCTACAATGCGGAGAGACTACCGTTGCCGGGGGGCACGTGCGGCATGATCTTCATATCATACGCCTCGGAGGACTATGACTATGCGTGCTCACTGTTCCTTGAGTTGAAGGCGGCTGACCTGGCCCCTTGGATGGACAAGCCGCCCGCACCGCACCGTGGCGAAGGGCTGCAGCCTGGTCATCGATGGCGAGACATCATCGAACAGAAGATGCGGGCTGCCGATCAGATAATCTTGGTCCTCTCGGATAGGTCGGTCAGGAAGCGGGGCTTTGTTAGATATGAGTTCCGAGTCGCACTGGAACTCATGAACTACATACCGGACGACGAAATTCTCGTGATACCGATCCTCAAGGAGCAATGCGAAGTACCCCCGCTGCGGGTGGACATGATTGTGCTGACGGACCTTCACTGGGAACTTGTCCCGACGGCCGAGCTGCCTTCATTCGTTCAGCGGCTCGCACAAACGATCTTGGGGGTTTGAAACATGGCAATCGGTCAAGCCATTTCTCAGTTGAGAGGAGCCAGTGGTACCCGGTGGTCTCGCAAGATCGGTCGGTTCCACTCCCGGAACAACATCGTGGTCGTGGACGGGAGGGCTGTTTTCGGCAATTCAGGTCGTGAGTGGCAACAAGCAGACGAGCAGGACGGCGTCTATTGCGTCGGACTCGATGACGGACGAGAGGCATGGTTCTGCCCCACCGGCGCAGACGTGAATCAAATTGCGGTGTTCGGCGATATAGTGGCGGCAGGTACTGACGATGGCGATTTCATCATCGTGGACCTGCAAACGGGTTTCCTGCTGGAGGTTTGGCACGGGCACTCCCCGATTTATGCGAGGCCCTTCAGCCTCACCGTCCTCGGCGCGCGCCGTATTGTTGCCGTCACAGGCGCTGGCGAAATCATCGGGTTTGATCCTGTAGCCAAGGCATTTGCTACGCTCGGACAAGTTCCTGGCAATGTGCGTGCAAATGCATTGCAGTTGGGCCGCCCGTTCGAAGAGGGTGCTTTCCTCGTCGGCACGGAAGACGGCCAGATTTGGAAGGTCCGCATCGGTGATGCCGCCGAGTGCAAGCCATTTTTCAAGATCAACGCAGGTCGCAATGCGCAATATGACGTTGAACTGAACATCAGGGGAATCTCGGCTCTGGTGCGGAGCGAAGATCGGTTGATAGTGACCTTCGCGCGAGACACCTACAGCGAACAGCCTCCGCTCATGGCAATTTCGCTGACGAGTGGCCAACCCGTGTGGGCTGCGCGACTTCCGAAGTCTCTATCGCGCCAACGGCAGACCGTTGGGAATGCGCGAATCCAGCCCGTCGTTTGGCGAAATCTGGTGCTATGTACCTTCTCATATGACGATGCGCTTCACGCGTTCTCACTCGCGAATGGCCGATCTGAATGGAAGATCCGCCTGGACGACGGATTTTTTCAGAATTGGTCGTCACCTGTACTAGACGGTGACTCCCTCTACGTCGCGCGCGTTAATGGCATCGTGCACAAAGTCGATCTTCAACGTAGGAAGATCGCGTGGTCGAATTCGGTCGAGACGCCGAGTCCGAAGGCGATTGGCCTTTCCTCATCAGATGAAGCGCCATGGCCAATTTGGAAGCCGCGCGGATATGATTTGCCAGGACCAGTGCCGGGGCAAGCCCTCGTCGGGGGCATTGCCGCAACGCCGACGGTTGCTGATGGATTCTTGATGGTCGGCACGATATCCGGCTCCCTTTACTGCATCAAAGCTTGAGGCACGACCGCGCGCTTGGCTGATCACGCCGCCTCGACCCTCGGCGCCGGCCGGTCGCGCCCCGCGCCCCGGCTGGTCACCGATGCCCCGCGCCTGGTGCCCATGCCCTCCGCCGCGGCGGTGTCGCCTGAGCGCGCCGCTTCTCGCTCGTCACCAAGCTCTTGGCCCTTGCCCTCTGCCGGGCGCTCAGGGAGGTGGCCTTTACTGTCGCGTCGCCGTCGGGCCATCGGGATCAGGTGGCCTGGGCACATGGCGGCCAGCGATAAGTTTAACCACGATCAGGGTAATGTGTTGCAACCTAAGCGAGAAGGAGCTATCGGCGGTCCTAACGCGGGGAGGCAAGTATGGGCCTGTTGAGCGGCCAACTCACTCACATGGCGATGCCGCGGACCCCTGAGGAACGTGAGCGGGTGGAGAAGTGGGGCTTCGTCCTGGTCGAGCCCAACACGCCGGTCGAGGGAGAGGGCCTCTACCGAATCCCGGAGGCGCGTCCGATGAGTGAGGTCGTCGGCCAGCCACCCGAGGGGATGCGCGAGGCCAGCCAGGCCGTCGGTGGATCACCAGGGAAATCTACGGCCGCGGCGTCAACTCCGACGGCCGGCTGGAGGCGTTCCTGGTCGCGTTCTACCGCCTCGACTGGAAGCTGGGGTTCGACAGCCGGGTATTCTGGCCAGCGTTCCTCGAAGCGTGGCCGCGTTGTGACGCCACGTGGCCGTACCGGCGCGATCTGCTGAGAGAGATGCGCTGGCGCCAGGCCGAGTGGCCAGGAGAGCAGCTCAAGTTCCTCGAACCGGATGCTCGCGGATTCTTCGACAGCCTGCCGGACCTCGTGACCATCTACAGAGGTTGCAATAGGTCGCGGGTACGCGGAATCTCCTGGACCACGGACCGCGCCGTGGCGGAGGCTTTCTGGCGCGGCCACAGGAACATTCGGTGGCCCGACCCCGTCCTGGCCGAAGCCTTCGTCCCTAAGGAGGCGGTGTTCGCGCCGTTCGTCGGTCGGCAGGAGAGCGAGCTGGTGATCGATCCACGCCGCCTGCGGCGCCTGACCGTCATTGACTGGGTGCCGAGTGAAGCTGCCGGGGCGAATTGAGATCGCCCGGATCATAGTCAGCGTTGATCATTGCTACCGCTCATCGACCCCCGCCGGGCGCTGCCGAGCCGCTCCCGGGCGCGGGGCTCCATGCTGCGAGTTCGACCGGCGTTGTTCATGACCACCCTCGGCGCCGCGCTCCTGGCCCTTGCCCTCTGCCCGTTGGTGAGGGACGTTTAGCATCGCGCATGCGACCGCATGGAGGGCGAGATGAACATCGAAGAGTCGATCAAGGACGGCCTGCTCAGGTGCGTCGCAGACCCTAGCCCAGCATACCGGCCCTCGACCCTCGCGAGCCCGCGCTGGAGCCGCCCCCGAGGCGCGAAGTCGATCCATGTCACCGTCAGACATTGGTGCCTCCTAAATGCGCTGCGCGGACCGACACCGCCCTCGTGGCCCTTGCCCTCCGCCCGGCGCTCAGGAGGTGGCTCGGGTCGTCCGGGTGGGGGGAGCGCCGTATTGGTCGGTTCGATCTTGACATTGATGTTCATCGGCAACGCGTTCTGGCTCTATCGCACAGTGAGACTTTGCCTGCTGTGTCATCCAGAGGTCTTCGAGCGCGACGATAGACAAAGCCCCGGCTTTTGGCGGAGGCGTCGTCCCTTCATTTGAGGGCTTGCTCTGTGCCGTGTTGCCTTCAGAATTGCCGCAAGCGTTGCGACCGCATCGGTAGCTCGAACATAGCGCCACCTGCCACGAGGCCGGCTTGCTGCTCTATGCGGTCCCAGAGGGCGAGGATGCGCTCCATCTGCTTGCGGACAGACGCTTTGAAGAGACCGCGGGAGAGGAAGAACCCGATCATGTTTGACTGACGGAAAGCAGCGTATTCGACCCGGCTTCTAGTGATGCGCCGGTCACCTGAAATGATGATCCAACCGCCCTCGGCCCCTAACTGCGAGATCCAATCAACATCGGCTACGCCAGGCCCGAATCGATCCCGCACGTGAATAATTGTATGCTGACCAGCAAAGAGCGCATTCAGCGCACGCGCCAGCGCCGGTGACAAATTCTCATCGATAAGTATCTTCACGCTGCTTTCTTCAGCAGCGACAGCTCGAAGGCTTGGGCGTCTCGCACGACATTCGGCGGTACGTCGTACACCATAGACGCCCGTTCCACCGAACCTTCGGCTTCAATCGCGTCGAACAGCACGGCAGTCGGCACTCCATAGTCCGCCGCAATGGGCTGGCCGAAGGCACGCTCCGGATCAATTACGATGGAGGACTTCCCTCGAAATGGGCGCCAACGGGTCACGACATCACTCGCGATGTCTAGGTCACGAAATGTCCGTTCGATGACCTGCTTCAGCACAAACTGGTGGCGCTTTAAATCGAGAAGCTGAGATTCACCCCTCGATCAATGCTCTCTAGGAATATGGTTCGACCGTCCGTCTTGAACCGGCGGGTTGAGAATGGCCGATCATCGGCAACGACCTCGCGCGCATATACAAGGCAGTTCCGGATGGCCTTGAGCCCAACGCCCGCATTGACGAATGCAGCAACAAATCGTAGTTCGATGAGATCCCTGAACCCGAGTTCTAGCCCCTCGACTTCATCGGCCACAACTTGCACCGGCCAAAGAGGCGCCACGTGGCGCCCTCCTCGCGTTCTTTGTAGCTGTAGCCCAAGAGCCATCGGCGGAGATTGCGTGGCGCTGTGCGCAGAAGACGACCGGCCTCTGCGGGACTGTAGGATCCCACACCAAACGGGCGCATCACCGGCGCGTTGTTTTCGGGCGACATTTGCATAAGTCTCTTATACCACCGGCTCAGCGAGGATGGTGACCTACATT
>CAVTBE010000020.1:0-173662 GCA_963732845.1 uncultured Alphaproteobacteria bacterium
CGGCGTGACCCGCAATGCGGTGATCGGCAAGGTGCATCGGCTCTCTCTGTCGGGGCGCGCCAAGCCGGCGTCGAACAGCCCGCGTCCACGCAAGGTGAGGGCAAAATCGGCGCACCGATCGGCGCCGCGCCATTTCGTGTCGGGCAACCGGCGTTGAAGACGCACGCCAATCCGGCGCCACGGCGCCTGCCGGCACCGGCGGCACTGGAAGACGTGGTCGTGCCAATCAGCCTCAAGGTCTCGCTGCTGGCGCTCAACGACACGATGTGCAAATGGCCGGAGGGCGATCCCGGCACGGAAGGTTTCCACTTCTGCGGCCACCGCTCGTGGAACGGCCTGCCCTATTGCGAATATCACAGCCGCCTTGCCTACCAGCCGGTCGACCGGCGGCGTGACCGACGCAGCGGCAGCGGCTACTGGGAGAGCGCATTCGACTTGCGGTCCGCCCCCAACTGGGGACGGACCTCGAAATGCTGCGGAAGCGATCCGCGCCTCCCGTATCCCTGCCTCTTCGCTCCCGAGCCGAGCACTCTTGACTTGGAGTGCGCTCTAGCCGGTAGCTTCCCATGCGTCGTGACAACAGGCAGGCGCGCATGAGGATTGGAGAACTGGCGAAGCGTTCGGGGCTGTCTGCCCATACGATCCGCTATTACGAGCGGATCGGGCTGCTCCCCTATGCCGACAGGGACCAATCGCGGCAGCGCAATTACGACGCGTCGGTCCTCATCTGGATCGATTTCCTCGATCGGCTGAAAACGACCGGAATGCCGATCAGCGAGATGCTGCGCTATGCCGCCTTGCGCGAGCGTGGCGTCGGCACGGAAGCGGAGCGCCGGGAACTGCTGGAACAGCACCGCGAACGCGTGCGCCAACATCTGGCCGAACTGCACGACTGCCTGGCGGTCCTCGACACCAAGATCGCCGGCTATGCCGGCACGGGAAAGAGGATGAAGGATTATGACACAACACCACCAGAGCGCCGGCGAAAGCCGGCTGGAACGCGGAAAGCGCGCTCTCGCTGAGATCACGGCGCGGCCGGCGAAAACGTCATCGCGTCGCTGGCCGACATCGCGCCCGACTTTGCGACCTATCTGTTCGAGTTCCCCTTCGGTGACATCTATTCGCGTCCCGGATTGAACCTTCGCGACCGTGAGATCGCGACCATCGCTGCGCTGGCGGCGATGGGAAACGCGGCGCCGCAGCTTAAGGTTCACATCGAGGCGGGTCTGAATGTCGGGCTATCGCGCGACGAGATCGCCGAAATCCTGATGCAAATGGCTGTCTATGCCGGTTTCCCTGCAGCGCTCAACGAGTCGTTTGCCGCCAAGGAGGTCTTCCGACCAGACCGGAAGCCCGCGCCGGCGTGAGCGGATGGCCCAGCGACGGCTGTGACGGCCCCTGCCGGCGGCTACTTGCCGCCGCTGACGCTCTGGCCTGGATCAGCGCCCAGACGAAATCCAGCGACAGGAACCGGGCGCGGCCGCCCGCCGCCTGACCGGGCAGCAGGAATTCGTCCGGCTGCGGCTGACCGGTGTAGCCGGTGACCCTGCCATCGCCATCGATCTTGAACACCGGCAGGCGCATGGCGGCCGGCGGCGCCGGCTCATGGGCCTTGTTGTCGGCGTTGTAGACGTAGCTCGCCGGGGCGTTGCGGTTGGGCCCGATGGTGGAGCGCACATGGCACGACATGCAGGACGAGGATTGCTGGAAGCCGAGCTCCAGCTCCGAGTTGGCGAGGATCGTCGGGTTGCCGTCGGCATCGACATAATCGATCTGGGTACCGCGCAGGCGATAGTTCTCCCAGCGCGTGCCTTCCAGGCCGAAGCCGGCGGGGGCCCGTTGCACGCAAGCTCGCTCGCCGGACAGGCGACGCTGTCGCGTGACGGGTCAGCCAGCCCTCGTCGTAGAGGCCGGGGCGATAGGGATTGTCGACATGCTCGAAGGTCGCCCAGAACCAGTGCGGCAGGACCTTCGACTGGATGTGCAGCGCTGTGAGCCCGTAGAGATAGGGGCGCTTGCGCTTGGGGTCGCGGAACTCCTGCCACTGATAGCGCGCCTTGTCCTCCTCGCCGATCGGCCGCCAGACGGTCTGCACGGCGATGGCGCCGAGCGGAAAGGCGATCGGCTGGCGGTTGTAGAAGAACCACTGCTGGCCTTCGACCGAATAGAGGCCGTTGTCGCGAATGTAGTCGAAGGCCGGGCGGTTGAGCCGGACCTCCTCCTGCTCGTCGCTGATGCTGCCCGACTTCACCGCGGCGACATCGCGGAAGATGGCGATCTGGCGCGGCACCGAGGCGGTACTCAGGGTGCGGTCCGACCAGTCGATATCGTCCCAGGCCGGCGGCGCGGCGCCCTTCGGCAGGAAGACCTGGTCGGACATCGCCCAGGTCTCGAACATGACCGGACCGGGGTCGCCATAGGGCCGGTCGCTGGCCGGCAGGCGGCTTGACGGGTCGGCCGGCCAGGTGAGCGCGACGAACATATGCCAGGCGAAACGATCGGGATCGCGCAAGGCAAGCGCCGCATCGGTGGAGACGACCCAGGGATCGGCGGCAATCGCCGGGACGCCGGCACCGGCCAGACCAAGCCCGCCAGCAGACACAACACGACACGTCTCATAGCGCCCTCCGCCCCTCGCGGCGCTGCGGCACAAGGCAGGCTAACAAATGGTGGCGCAACGGCAAGCGCGGCGAGGGCGCGGCGCCGAGGTGTCGCTCAGGCCGTGACGGCGAAGCTCTCGTCGAAGGAATAGCCGGAGCCCCGCACGGTGCGGATCGGATCGCGGCCGCGGCCGAGCGCCTTGCGCAGCCGGCCGACATGGACGTCGACGGTGCGCTCGTCGACGAAGACGTCGCGCCCCCAGACGCTGTCGAGAAGCTGGGCGCGCGAGAACACGCGGCCGGGGCTCTGCATGAGGAATTCGAGCAGGCGGAATTCGGTCGGGCCGAGATGCAGCTCGTGGCCGTTGCGGCGGACGCGGTGGGTCTCGCGGTCGAGCTCGATGTCGCCGCCCTTGAGCACCGAGGCGACAAGTTCCGGCTTCGAGCGGCGCAGGATGGCGCGCACGCGGGCCATCAGCTCGGGAACCGAGAACGGCTTGACGACATAATCGTCGGCGCCGGTGGCGAGGCCGCGGACGCGCTCCAACTCCTCGCCGCGGGCGGTCAGCATGATGATCGGCAAAGCGCGGGTGTCCTCGCGGCTGCGCAGGCGCCGGCAGAGCTCGATGCCGGAGATGCCGGGCAGCATCCAATCGAGCAGGAGGAGATCGGGAATGTTCTCGCGGAGCAGCGTCTCGGCCTCGTCGCCGCGTTCGACCGTATCGACCGCGTAGCCCTCCGCCTCGAGATTGTAGCGGAGCATCAGCGACAGCGGCTCCTCATCCTCGACGATCATTACCTTCGGGGTCATCGCCGCAGCTCCCGATCGTCCATTGCCGGTTCAGGTGTCGTTGTAGTCAATCGAGGTGAGGCTCGACGTATCCTGCTTGGGACGTTCGTCGGCCAGCACCACGCCGGTGATCAGATAGTGCAGAGTCTCGGCGATGTTGGTGGCATGGTCGCCGATGCGCTCGACGTTCTTGGCGCAGAACAGAAGATGCGTGCACATGGTGATGTTGCGCGGATCCTCCATCATGTAGGTGAGGAGCTCGCGGAACAGCGAGGTGTACATAGCGTCGATCTCGTTGTCGCGCTCCCAGACGGCGAGCGCGGCGGAGAGATCGCGGGCAGCGAAGGCATCGAGGATCGCCTTGAGCTGGGCGAGCGCCATCTCGGCGATGTGCTCGACGCCGACGACCAGCCGCTGCGGGCCGAAATTGGTCTCGATGGCCATCACCCGCTTGGCGGTGTTCTTGGCGAGGTCGCCGACGCGCTCGAGATCGTTGGCGATGTGGATCGCCGCCATGATCTCGCGCAGGTCGCGGGCCATCGGCTGGCGCCGGGCGATCATCTGGATGGCGCTCTCCTCGAC
This sequence comes from uncultured Alphaproteobacteria bacterium, assembly GCA_963732845.1. Lineage (GTDB taxonomy): Bacteria > Pseudomonadota > Alphaproteobacteria > Rhizobiales > Kaistiaceae > CAVSRC01. The sequence goes on from CAVTBE010000020.1 coordinate 3,973, forward strand.
CTGCTGCTGGAGCTTGTCGATGCGCTCGTCGCCAGCGATGACGCGCTGGGCAAGCGCGGTGTCGCGGTTGACCAGGGCGGTCACCGAGTCGGCAACATATTGCTCGGCAAGGCCGCCCATCTCGGCGATCTTGCGGGCGAGTTCGCCCAGTTCCTCGTCGAACTAGGCAACGGTGTGTTGTCCGGCATGGTCGCGTTCTCCGCTCGTGATCAGCCGAAGCGGCCGGTGATGTAATCCTGGGTGCGCCGGTCGGCCGGCGCGGTGAACATCTTGTTGGTCTCGTCGTACTCCACCAACTCGCCAAGATACATGAAGGCGGTGTAGTCCGAGACGCGCGCCGCCTGCTGCATGTTATGGGTGACGATGGCGATCGTGTACTCGTTCTTGAGCTCGTCGATCAGCTCTTCGATCTTGGCGGTCGAGATCGGATCGAGCGCCGAAGCCGGCTCGTCGAGCAGCACGACCTCGGGCTGGACGGCGACGGTGCGGGCAATGCACAGGCGCTGCTGCTGGCCGCCGGAGAGGCTGAGGCCGCTGGCGCGGAGCTTGTCCTTGACCTCGTCCCACAGCGCCGCCTTGGTGAGCGCCGCCTCGACGCGGTCGGCAAGCTCGGCGCGCGGCGGGCGCTCGTAGAGCTGGATGCCGAAGGCGATATTGTCGAAGATGGTCATCGGGAACGGCGTCGGCTTCTGGAAGACCATGCCGACCTTGGAGCGCAGCAGGTTGACGTCCTGCTGCGGCGACAGGATGTTGTCGCCGTCGAACATCACCTCTCCCTCGGCCCGCTGCTTCGGGTAGAGGTCGTACATGCGGTTGAACACACGCAGCAGGGTCGACTTGCCGCAGCCCGACGGGCCGATGAAGGCCGTCACGTGGTTCTCGTAGAGCGGCAGGCTGATCGACTTCAGGGCGAGCGTATCGCCGTAATAGAAGTGCAGGTCGCGCACCGTCATCTTCTCGGACTTCGGCTTGCCGACAAGGCCGGGATCCGGCGCGCGGACGGCAACGTCAAACTCGGGCGTGGCCGTCGAACCGTTCGTCGAAAGACTGGTGTCGTTCATGACGGCTTCCCCATGCTCGAGAGATAGCGCGCGACGACATTGAGCGTCAGCACGGCAAAGGTGATGATCAGCGCGCCCGTCCAGGCAAGCTGCTGCCAATCGTCGTAGGGCGACAGGGCGAACTGGAAGATGGTGACCGGCAGGTTGGCCATCGGCGCGTTCGGGTCGAGGCTCCAGAACTGGTTGTTGAGGGACGTGAAGAGCAGCGGCGCGGTCTCGCCGGTGATGCGCGCGATGGCGAGCAGCACGCCGGTGAGGATGCCGGCGCGGGCGGCGCGATAGGACACGTCGGCGATGAGCTTCCAGCGCGGCGAGCCGAGACCGGAGGCGGCTTCGCGCAGCGAATCGGGGACCAGCAGGAGCATGTCCTCGGTGGTGCGGATGACCACCGGCAGGACCAGGATGGCGAGCGCCACACCGCCGGCCCAGCCCGAGAAGTGGCCCATGCGGGCGACCATGATCTCGTAGACGAACAGGCCAATGACAATGGACGGTGCCGACAGCAGGATGTCGTTGACGAAGCGCACGATCGAGGTGAGGCGCGAATAGCGGCCGTATTCGGCCATGTAGGTGCCCGCGAGGATGCCGATCGGCGTGCCGATGACGACGCCCATGACCGTGAGGATGAGGCTGCCGACGATGGCATTGGCGAGACCGCCGGCGCTGCCCGGCGGCGGCGTATTGGCGGTGAAGACTTCCAGCGACAGGCCGGAAAAGCCGTTCCACAGGAGCGTCGCCAGGATGACGACCAGCCAGGCGGCGCCAAACGCGGTGGCGAAGACCGACAGCGCCATGGTGATGGCGTTGCGCCGACGGCGGCGGTTGTAGCGGGCCATCGACTTCATGAGCCGAGGCTCCTCTCGATCCGCATAAGCATGTAGCGGGCGGCAGCCAGCACGAAGAAGGTGATGACGAAGAGGATGAGGCCGAGAGCGATCAGCGAGGAGGTGTAGAGGTCGCCGACGGCCTCGTTGAACTCGTTGGCGATGGAGGCCGAGATGGTGGTGCCGGGCGCCAGGATGGAGGCCGAGACACGGTGGGCGTTGCCGATGACGAAGGTCACCGCCATGGTCTCGCCGAGGGCGCGGCCGAGGCCGAGCATGACGCCGCCGATGACGCCGACGCGGGTATAGGGCAGCACCACCTTGCGCACGACCTCCCAGGTCGTGCAGCCGACGCCATAGGCCGCCTCCTTGAGCACCGGCGGGACGGTGAGGAACACGTCGCGGGTGATGGCGGTGATGAAGGGCAGCACCATGATCGCCAGGATCAGCCCGGCGGTGAACACGCCGATGCCATAGGGCGGGCCGGCAAAGAGCGCGCCGATGCCCGGCACGTTGCCCAGCGTGTCGATCAGGAACGGCTGCACCGTCGCCTGCAGGAACGGCGCGAAGACGAACAGGCCCCAGATGCCGTAGATGATCGACGGGATGCCGGCGAGCAGCTCGATGGCAATGCCGATCGGCCGGCGCAGCGGATAGGGGCAGAGCTCGGTGAGGAAGATGGCGATGCCGAAGGAGACCGGAATGCCGATCACCATGGCAATCAGGGAGGTCACGATGGTGCCGTACATCGGCGCGATGGCGCCGAATTTCTCGGTCACCGGATTCCACGACTGGGTGGTGAGGAAGCCGAAACCGAACTTGGAGAATGCCGGCATCGCGCCGATGACCAGCGACACAATGACACCGCCGAGCAGGATGAGCACAAGAACCGCGGCAGCGAACGTCGCCGTGCGAAACGCGCCTTCACCCAACTTGAACCGGCGCAGCGCCCGAAGCTTGGACTGCTCGATGCCACTGACTGCGTTTGCGCCGTGCAAGGCCATTTCGGTCATCCGAATCTCCGGCGAATTCATAAAGTATGCGCGGGAAATGGCAAATCGGGCCGGAACTCAATACTTTCCCACAAGGCCTTGGCGCTGCGTGCGCCCACCCCGGAGGGCGGGCGCACGTGCCACAATCAGTGCGGGGACTACATCGCCGCGTAGACGGGCTTGCCGTCGGGGCCGACGATGTCCTTGGCCCACATCGCCTCGACATCCTTCGCGACGGCTTCAGGCATCGGGATGTAGATCAGCGCCTTGGCCATGTCGCCGCCCTTGGCATAGGCCCAGGAGAAGAACTTCAGAGCCTCGGCAGACGCCGCAACATCGGCCGGCTGCTTGTACATGAGGATGAAGGTGGCGGCGGTCATCGGCCAGGTGTCGGCGCCGGGCTGGTTGGCCAGGATCACGGCGTAGCCGGGCGTGCCGTTCCAGTCGGCATTGACGGCCGCAGCGGCGAATGCCTCGGCGGTCGGCTGAACCTGCTTGCCATCCTTGTTGACCATGCCAGCGTAGGTCATCTTGTTCTGCATGGCATAGGCGTATTCGACGTAGCCGATCGAGCCCTTGGTGTTCTGGACGTTGTTGGCGACGCCTTCGTTGCCCTTGGCACCGATGCCGACCGGCCACTCGACCGCGGTGGCCACGCCGATGTTCGCCTTCCAGTCGGCGCTGACATCAGCCAGGTAATAGGTGAAGTTGAAGGTGGTGCCCGACCCGTCCGAACGATGGACGACGGCGATGGCCGAAGACGGCAGCTTGACGCCCGGATTGGCCTCTGCAATCGCCGGATCGTCCCACTTGGTGATCTTGCCCATGAAGATGTCGGCGAGCGTGTTGCCGTCGATGTAGAGTTCGCCCGGCTTGATGCCTTCGAGGTTCACGACCGGAACGATGCCGCCCATGACCATCGGCCACTGGGCAAGGCCGTACTTGTCGAGGTCTTCGGCCTTCAGCGGCGCGTCGGTCGCACCGAAGGTCACGGTCTTGGCTTCAATCTGCTTGATGCCGCCGCCGGAACCGATCGACTGGTAGTTCAGGCCGATCCCGGTCTCCGCCTTGTAGGCCTCGGCCCACTTGGAATAGATCGGGTTCGGGAACGTGGCGCCCGCACCGGTGATATCGGCAGCGCTGGCGACGGAAACGGAAAACGCCGCGGCGGCAAGGCCGGCCGCGATGGCGAGGTTGAAGTGTTTCACCTGGCCTCTCCCTGTTGGAGGTTTGGGGATGGACGACCACGGACCACCCAAGAGCGAGCGTCCATGTCGGCGCGGAACCTAGTCAGTCCCCACGAACCTCCTATGACGTTCGTGTAACGGTTTTACGACATTCCAAGTGATTGATTTTTATTGTGCTTTGTCGAAAGCACCGGACTCGCCGCGCAATGCCGGCGGGGGAAATGTCACGGTGAAGACGGCGCCCTCGCCGAGGCGACTCTCGATGGTCATGCGGGCGCGATGGCGGGCCAGGATGTGCTTGACGATGGCCAGCCCCAGCCCGGTGCCGCGATGGCGGCGGCTATCCTCGACATCGACGCGGTAGAAACGCTCGGTCAGGCGCGGGACGTGCTCCTCGGGGATGCCGGGGCCGAAATCGCGCACGGTGACGCTGGGGCCAGAGCCGCTGCCCTCTTCCGCCGGCGCCACGGTCACCACGACCCGCGCGCCCGACTGGCCGTATTTGCAGGCGTTCTCGATGAGGTTCTCGAAGACCTGGATAAGCTGGTCGCGGTCGGCGGTCAGTTCCACCGGGTCGTCGGGCAGAGCCGTCTCGATGACGACGCCAAGCTCCTGCGCCAGCGGCTCGAGCGCGTCGGCGACGTGGCGCACCACGGACGTGAGATCGACACGGTTGACCGGGCGGACATGCGCCTTCATCTCGATGCGGCTCAGCGACATGAGGTCTTCGACCAGGCGGCTCATGCGGGTCGCCTGCTCGTGCATGATCTGCAGGAAACGGTCGCGCGCCGCCGGATCCTCGCGGGCGGGGCCCTGCAGGGTCTCGATGAAGCCGGTGAGCGAGGCCAGCGGCGTGCGCAGCTCGTGGCTGGCATTGGCGACGAAATCGACGCGGATGCGCTCGGTGCGGCGGCTCTCGCTGAGGTCGTCGAGAATGAGGACGACGAATTCGCCGGCCGGACGGCGCGGCGCGGTGAGGTCGGCGAACCAGCCGGCGAACCAGCGCTCGGTGGGGATGCGCTCGGCAAATTCGACACGCTCCGGCGCGCCGCCGCGTGCCACGCGATGGAAGGCGGCGACCAGATCCGGATGGCGCAGGCGGAAGGTCAGCGACTGGCCGGCGCGGATGGCAAAAGCCTCGATGGCGCGTTCATTGGCGTAGCGGACGATGCCGCGCCGGTCGAGGATGAAGCAGGGGTCGGGCAAGGCGTTGGCCAAGGCCTGAATGCCGCCCTCCGAGGCGGTGGGCAGGACCGGGCGCGCGGCCGCGGCAACGCGCGGCGCGACCTGGGCCCGGGGCAGCACGGCGACCAGCACGACCAGCGTCACGAAGATCGCCCCGGCGGGGAGAGGTGCGACAATGTTGGCCAGGGCCAGGATAAGCATGAGGATGCCGACCGCGGCGATCAGCCAGCGGCTTTCGGACAGCCTGGTGGCGACCCCGGCCAGAACGAGGTCCGCGGTCTTGCCCTCCGGATTGGCGGCAACCATTCCCGATGATCCCCGTTCCAGCGGGTCGGCGGCACGCCGCCCGCAGAAAACCAGCGAATCGCGGCCGTGGCGCCCGGCCGACAGCGAGGGATATAAGGTCTTCAGGGGCACAGCGGCAAGCCGCGACACTATTGGGACCGTAACCGATGGCGAAGAACGAAAGAGCCGGCAAAGGAAAAAACGGGAAGAAGATGCCCGGGAAGAAGAGACAGGACGTGCCGTCGGTGATTACCCCCGACATGGATGCGAAAGTGGTTTCGACCGGCCACGGCAGCTTCGACCTGGAGGATCCGAAGCTGCCCGACTGGGTGGAGGAGCGGGCGCTGAAGTCGGGCGGCTACCCTTATGACGACACAATCAAGGATAAGCTCTACGAGAAGGAACTGACGCTTCTGCAGGTCGAGCTGGTCAAACTGCAACGCTACATCAACGAGACCGGCGCCCGGCTGGTGGCGCTGTTCGAAGGACGGGATGCCGCCGGCAAGGGGGGCTGCATCTTCACCACGCGGCAATATATGAACCCGCGCACCGCGCGCGTCGTGGCGCTGCCCAAGCCCACGGAAAAAGAGGTCGGCCAATGGTATTTTCAGCGGTATACCGAGCACCTGCCAACGGCCGGCGAATTGGTGCTATTCGACCGGTCCTGGTATAACCGAGCGGGTGTTGAGAAGGTGATGGGATTCTGCACTGCGGAAGAGACAGCGGAATTCCTGAAGCAGGCGCCCGCATATGAGAAGATGCTGATCAACGGTGGCACTGTGCTGTTCAAATTCTGGCTCAATATTGGCCGGGAAATGCAGCTCAAGCGTTTCCACGAGCGGCGTCATAATCCCCTCAAGATCTGGAAGCTCTCTCCGGTGGACTATGCTGCCCTCGAAAAGTGGCCCGACTACACTCATGCGCGCGACGTGATGCTGACGGCCACGCACAGCAAGACGACGCCGTGGACGGTGGTGCACGCCAACGACAAGAGGCGCGCACGGCTCAACGTCATCCGCCACATCCTGGCCGCGTTCCCCTATCCCGGCCGCGACGACAAGAGCGTGGGGGAGACCGATCCCCTGATCCTCGGCGGACCTGAGCTGATTGCCGACTAGCGCCGGGCGTGATGAGCGACTTCTACTCCATCCTCAGAAAATCGATCCTCGATCGCGGCATCACCGAAGGCAGTGAGCGCAACGAGATCTATGCCCAGGCGCGGCGCGCGATGATCCGACGGCTGTGGTCGTTCAATCCGCCGCTCGACGAGGATGAGATCGACCGGCGCGTCGCGGCTTTCGACGTGGCGGTGCGCGATATCGAGGCGGACGTCATGGCCGCCTTCGCGGAAACCGAAGCAGCAGCGGCGGCCGCGGTGGCGGACTATGACGATGCCGATCAGCCGCTGGAAGCGGATTACAACGACGCCGACTACGACGAGGCCGATTACGACGAAGCGGAGGTTCACACGCGGGAGCGCGACCCGCCCGACCATCGCTACGCCGCGGATGACCGCGAGCGGGAGGATTACCCGGTCGCCAATCCGCGACGCCTGCCGGCGCTGATCGATCCGGTTGCCTTCGGCCGGCAGGTGCGCGAGGCGGGGCTTTACGAGTACCACCGCGAGGCGCGGTATCAAGAGGAAGCACGGCGCGTCCCGCCGCAGGAACCCGCCTATGACGACGGCTACGACGACCCGCCAGACGAGCCGGAGGCGTTCGATCGGCCGCCACCCGCGCGCGGCCGCACGGCGGCATCAGGCCGCCGGGCGTTGCCCGAACCGCCGCCCGACCCTTACGAGCACGAGCCGGGCTACGGTACGGATAGCCCGCGGTCGGCGCGTCGGCAGCGGCAGGTGGACCGCTGGGCGGGGGAGAGCCCCGGCAGCGAGCCGCGCGACGTGCCGCGCCGGAAGCCGGCGAAGGGTTCGGCGCGCAAGGTCGGCCCGGACGACGACCGGGAGCGGCGGCGGAAGCGGAAGCGGCCGCAACGACCGCTCAGCGAGCGCGACAAGATCCTCATGCTGCTCGGCGCCATCGGCGTCTGCGTTCTGGTTCTCGGCGGTCTCGGCGTCTATCTGCTGGTGCCCCGCGACAGCGGCGTGACCGTCGACATCGATGCGCGCCACGAGGTCAGCGACGCGGCAACGGCGGTGCGGCTGGCGGCCGAGACCATGCCCATCGACCAGACCTTCATGCTGTTCGACGGGCGCGACCCGACCATCTTCGAAACCTCGCCGGACAATCCGGTGCGCTTCGACGCCACCACCGGTGCGGTGCGCATCGCCTCGTCGGCCGACACGGCGGGGGTGAAGGCGCTGGTCGGGCCCGGACTGGCCGCGCGGCTCGCCGGACACGACGTGCGCGTCATCATCGTGGCGCGGTCGTCGAAGACCGCCGGTGCCGCCGGCATGCGCTTCGCCTATCAGAGCGGCGTGGCCATCAGCCACTGGCAGACGGCCAATCTCGGCGCGGACTACCAGGCGGTGGCGCTGACCTGGCGGGTGCCATCGCTCAAGACCGACCGCACCGGCGATCTCCTGCTGATCCAGCCGGGCGTCCCCGGCGACGGCACCGGCGCCGACATCAAGTCGATCAGGATCGACGTGCTGGCAAAATAGCGGTCGAGCGCCGCCCGGACGGATGGGCAATCCGCGGGCAGCCGTGAGCCGCCGCATTCCGCTGCGCTACGTCGTCAGCCGCGGCCGAGATAACCACCGGCTGCGAGCCGCGCGATGATCTGGTCGGCCAGTTCCTCCGGCGCGGCGCTGGTCGTGTCGAGATGCAGGTCGGGATTGAGCGGCGGCTCGTAAGGGCTGTCGATGCCGGTGAAATGCTGGATCTCGCCGGCCCGCGCCTTCTTGTAGAGCCCCTTGACGTCACGCGCCTCGGCAACCTCGAGCGGCGCATCGACGTAGATCTCGAGGAACTCGTCGGCGCCGACCAGCTCGCGCGCCATGCGGCGCTCGGAGCGGAAGGGCGAGATGAAGGAGACCAGAACGATCAGCCCGGCATCGACGAACAGCCTGGCGGTCTCGGCGACACGGCGGATGTTCTCGACGCGGTCGGCATCGGTGAAGCCGAGGTCGCGGTTGAGACCGTGGCGGATGTTGTCGCCGTCGAGCAGGTAGGTGTGGCGGCCGGCGAGCATCAGCTTCTTCTCGACCAGATTGGCGATGGTCGACTTGCCGGCGCCGGAGAGGCCGGTGAACCACAGGATGACCGGCTTCTGGCCGAGCGTCTCGCTGCGCGCCTGCTGGTTCACGTCGAGCGCCTGCCAGTGGATGTTGGTGGCGCGGCGCAGCCCGAAGCGGATCATGCCGGCGGCGACGGTGGCATTGGAATAGCGGTCGATGAGGATGAAGGAGCCGGTGGCGCGGTTGTCGTCGTAGGCGTCGAAGGCGATGGGTTCGGAGAGCGCCAGATTGCACAGGGCGATGTCGTTGAGCGCCATCGTCTTGGCGGCCAGCGGCTGGAAGGTATCGACGTCGACCCGGTGCGTGAGCGCGCTGATGGCGGCGCCGACGGTGCGGGCGCCGGCCTTGAGCAGATAGGAGCGGCCGGGCAGCAGCGGCTCGTCCGCCATCCAGATGAGATGGGCGGCGATCTGATCGGAAATCTCCGGCCGGTGCTCGGGCGCGGAGAGCACGTCGCCGCGGCTGATATCGATCTCGACATCGGTGGTGAGGGTGACCGCATCGCCGGCGGCGGCCTCCGCGAGATCGCCACCCATGGCGACCAGACGATCGACCTGCGCCGTCTGCCCGGTCCGCGCGACGACCACACGGTCGCCGGGGCGAACGGTGCCGGAGGCGATGGTGCCGGCATAGCCGCGGAAGCCGGCGTTGGGCCGGTTGACCCACTGTACCGGCAGCCGCAGGGGGGCGTCCGCCCTGCCGGTGGCGACTTCGACCTCTTCGAGATGGGCGAGCAGCGTCGGGCCGCCGTACCACGGCGTGCGCACGCTCGGCGTGATGACATTGTCGCCATAGCGGGCGGAGAGCGGGATGGTCACCAGGGTCTCGAAGCCGAGCGGCTGGGCGAACTCGGCGAATTCATTGCGGATGTCGACGAAGCGCTCCTCGTCGAAGCCGATGAGATCGATCTTGTTCACCGCCAGGACGACGTGGCGGATGCCGAGCAGCGAGACGATGTAGGCGTGGCGGCGGGTCTGGGTGAGGATGCCGTTCTCGGCATCGACCAGGAGCACGGCGAGATCGGCGGTCGAGGCGCCGGTCGCCATGTTGCGCGTGTACTGAACGTGGCCGGGGGTATCGGCGACGATGAAGCGGCGCCGGTCGGTGGCGAAATAGCGGTAGGCGACATCGATGGTGATGCCCTGCTCGCGCTCGGCGGAGAGGCCATCGACGATGAGGGCGTAATCGATCTCCTCGCCGGTGGTGCCGAAGCGCTCGGAATCGGCCTTGAGCGCCGCCAGCTGGTCCTCGAACAGGAGCTTGGAATCGTGCAGCAGCCGGCCGATGAGCGTCGACTTGCCGTCGTCGACGCTGCCGCAGGTGAGAAAGCGCAGGAGGCCCTTGTCGCCGTCGGTGGCAAGGAAATCGGCGAGCGTGGTGGCGTCGGCGGAGCGGGGGTCCATCAGAAATAGCCCTCGCGCTTCTTGGCTTCCATCGAGGACGCCTGGTCGAAATCGATCAGCCGGCCCTGACGCTCCGAGGTGCGCGCCACCAGCATCTCGGCAACGATCGACTGGAGGTCGCTGGCATCCGATTCGATGGCCGCGGTCAACGGGTAGCAGCCGAGCGTGCGGAAGCGCACCTTGCGCATCTCGGGGACCTCGCCGGGTTCGAGGCGCATGCGCTCGTCATCGACCATGATCCACTGGCCGGAGCGGTTGACCACCGGACGTTCGGCCGCGAAATAGAGCGGCACGATGTCGATCTTCTCGGTGAGGATGTACTGCCAGACGTCGAGTTCGGTCCAGTTGGACAGCGGGAAGACGCGGATCGAACTCGCCCGGTTTCACCCGCGTGTTGTAGAGCGACCAGAGCTCGGGGCGCTGGTTCTTGGGGTCCCAGGCGTGGCTGGCCGAGCGGAACGAAAAGATGCGCTCCTTGGCGCGGCTCTTCTCCTCGTCGCGGCGGGCACCGCCGAAGGCGGCGTCGAAGCGGCCGGCATCAAGCGCCTGCTTGAGCGCCTCGGTCTTCATCACCTGGGTGTAGTGCTGCGAGCCGTGGTCGAACGGATTGATGCCGGCCGCGAGGCCCTGCTGGTTGGTGTGGACGCGCAGATCGAGGCCGTACTTCTTCGCCGTGGCGTCGCGGAAGGCGATCATCTCGCGGAACTTCCAGGTGGTATCGACGTGGAGCAGCGGAAACGGCGGCGGCGCCGGATAGAAGGCCTTCAGCGCCAGATGCAGCATGACCGAGGAATCCTTGCCGATCGAATAGAGCATGACCGGCCGCGCGAAGGTGGCGACCACCTCGCGCATGATGAAGATCGCCTCGGCCTCGAGGCGCTTGAGATGGGACTGGCGGGCGGCACTCATCGCTCAGGACGGTTCTTTCAGGTCTGACGGGCGGACGGACCCTAGCCAGCGCGCTCGCCCCCGCCAAGCATGAAGCAGCCAATCTTCATGCCATGGCCCACGCAATTTGGCGCAAATCCGCCCATCGGCGGAACAGCTTTGCCGCCGGGGCCCGGCCGATTTCAGCCGGCGGCGGCCAAGGGGGTGAGACTGCCGGCGGCGACGAACCACGGATTGCGATAGCCCTCGGCACCGGACCTGCCAGCCGGACCGTAGGCGAGCGGGCTGCCGTCGAGCGTGACCACGATGCCGCCGGCGGCGCGCAGGATGGCGTCTCCGGCGGCCGTATCCCACTGCATGGTGGTGCCCATGCGCGGATAGAGGTCGGCCTTGCCGCTGGCGACCGCGCAGAACTTCATCGAGGAGCCGGCGGCGACCAGCTTTTCCACGTCGTAGCGGCGGATATAGGCGTCGGTCTCGGGCGAACGGTGCGAGCGGCTGGCGACCACGGCGATCGGCCCGTCCGGGGCGGCACGCACGCTGATCGGCTGCCGTTCGACGATCTCCCCGTCCACGGCGCGGGCGCGCCAGGCGCCGGCACCGGCGACGCCCCAGAAGAGCTTGCCGCTCTCGGGCAGCAGGATGACGCCGACGACCGGCGCACAATCGCGGACGAGGCCGATATTGACGGTGAAATCGTTGCCGCCGCGGACGAACTCGCGGGTGCCGTCGAGCGGATCGACGAGGAAGAATTCGGCGCCGGTTTCCGGCACGCGACCCTCATAGACGGCTTCCTCGGCGATGACCGGCACACCGGGGGCGATGTCGCCCAGGGCGGCGGTGATCACCGCTTCGGCCGCGCGGTCGGCCTCGGTGACGGGGGAGGAATCGGCCTTCCATTCGACATGGGCGCCACGGCGGCGGACGGCGAGGATCGCCTGGCCGGCAGCGATGGCGACCGGCAACAGGGCCTCGGCAAGATCGGTGTCGGCGGGCGCGTTCATGGCGCCTGTCTAGACGAATATGGTGCCGGGGCAAGGGCGCCGGGAAAACGAAGCCACAAAAAAAGCAAGGGCCCGCACCTTTCGGGCGGGCCCCAGTCGGTCGGTAACCGTGGCGGTTAGGCCGCCATCAATTCTCCCGGGTCGCTGAATTCGAGCGACAGGCTCTCGGCCACGGCGCGGTGGGTGATGCGGCCGCGGTGGACGTTGAGCCCGTCGCGCAGGTGCGGGTCGCGGGCGAGCGCCGCCAGACCGTGGTCGGCAAGCGCCAGGCCGAAGGGCAGCGTCGCATGGTTGAGCGCGTGGCTGGAGGTCAGCGCCACGGCGCCCGGCATGTTGGCGACGCAATAATGGACGATGCCGTCGATGACGTAGGTGGGATGCTCGTGGGTGGTCGGATGCGAGGTCTCGAAGCAGCCGCCCTGATCGATGGCGACATCGACGAGCACGGCACCGGGCTTCATGGTGCCCAGCATCTTGCGGGTGACGAGCTTGGGCGCGGCGGCACCGGGAACCAGCACGGCGCCGATGACCGCATCGGCCGAAGCGACCTCCTCGGCCACCGCCTCGCGGGTGGCGTAACGGGTGACGGCGCGGCCGACGAACAGGTCGTCGAGCTCGCGCAGGCGGGGCAGCGAGCGGTCGAGGATCGACACGGCGGCGCCGAGGCCGACGGCCATGCGCGCCGCGTGGGTGCCGACGACACCGCCGCCGATGACCACGACCTTGGCCGGGGCAACGCCGGGAACGCCGCCAAGCAGGATGCCGCGGCCGCCATTGGGCTTCTGCAGCGCGGTGGCGGCGGCCTGGATCGACAGGCGGCCGGCGACTTCGCTCATCGGGGCGAGCAGCGGGAGATGACCGCTCGCATCGGTGACCGTCTCATAGGCGACCGCGGTGACGCCCAACTCGATCAGGCCTCTGGTCTGGGCCGTATCGGCGGCAAGATGCAGATAGGTGAAGAGGATCTGGCCGGGGCGCAGCTGGACCCATTCGACCGGCTGCGGCTCCTTGACCTTGACGATCATGTCGGCCTTGGCGAAGACCGTCGCCGCATCGCCGGCAATCTCGGCACCGGCATTGCGATAGTCGCTGTCGCTGGCGAGGATGCCCGCTCCGGCGCCGGTCTCGACGAGAACCTTGTGGCCATGGGCCACATATTCGCCGACGGCGGCCGGCGTGAGGCCGACGCGGAATTCGCTCGGCTTGATTTCCCTGGTGACGCCTACGAGCATGATGGGATCCCCCTCCGGGTTTGGTTATTCCAGTTATATACTGCAAAATTTGCGCGCTTTCCGTGCATTTGTGCTTGTGCAAAAGGTCTCAGCGCACGTATTGTTGCGGTAATGCCGTATAATGAGGTGATTTCGTGCAACTGGATGGTTTCGACCGCAAGATCGCCTCGGCGCTCGCCGAAAACGGCCGCATGACCACGGTGGACCTGGCATCGCGGGTGGGACTGTCGCCGTCGGCCTGCACGCGCCGCCTGCAGGCGCTGGAGGCCAACGGCGTGATCGCCGGCTTTCGCGCCATGATCGACGCGGAAGCGGTCGGGCTGGGCATCACGGCCTTCGTCGAGATCACGCTCGACCGGCAGAACGACGAGGCGCTGCGCGCCTTCGAGCAGGCGCTGACGCAATGCCCGAACGTTCTGTCCTGCCACCTGATGTCGGGGACCAGCGACTATCTCATCCGGGTGGCGGCGCGCGACCTGCACGACTTCCAGGACCTGCACGCCAAGGTGCTCGGCCACCTGCCCGGCGTGGCGCGGATCGAATCCAAGTTCGCGCTGCGCGAGGTAATCGACCGGCCGCTGGTGCCGATCGGGTGACGCGGCGCATCGCGCCGCGTCAGAGACGATGCGCGGAAATAGTCGCCGGCATCACTGGCCGGGCGTCACTTCCATGAAGTGCAGCACGGCGTCGGTAAACTGCTTGGGGTCCTGCAGGAAGGCGAAGTGGCTCACATTGGGCAGGATGAGCAGGCCGGCATTGGGGACGTTCGCCGCCATGAACTCGGTGTTCTCGCGCTTGATCGCCTCGTCGCGGTCGCCATCGACGATCCAGGTCGGCACCGTGATCGCCTTGAGGTCGTCGGCGGTCCAGTGCGGCTGCGTCGCCCACATCTGGCTGATCTGGTCGACGAAGCTGCCGAACTCGGTCGGCGTCGCGGACAGCTTCTCGTATTCGCCCGAGGTGCGCTCGATATAGGCGTTGAAGACCGCGCTGGCCGAGACATCGGCAACGCCGTCGGTGTCGGAATTGGCGGCGAAGGCGAAGAGCTTCGACAGCCGCTCGGGATGGTGCATGGCGATGTCGAGACCGAGGATCGCCCCGTCGCTCCAGCCGACCAGCGCGGCCTTGTCGATCTTCAGATAATCGAGCAGGCCAACCACGTCGGAGGCCATCAGATCGTAGCCATAGGGCTCTTGGTTGCGGGTGGAGCGGCCGTGGCCGCGGCTGTCCATAACGATGACCTTGTAGTGCTTGGCGAGTTCCGGAACCTGGTTGCCCCAGTAGTCGGAATTGCCGAGGCCGCCGTGCAGCATGATCAGCGGGTCGCCCTCGCCGAACACCGCGTACCAGATCTTGACGCCGTTGACCGGCGCATAGCCGCTTTCGACCGCCGTCGGCAGTGTGGGCGTGGGCGGCAGCGTCATCCACTGTGGCTCGGCATTGGCGGCGCCGCTAAAGGCAAGCCCCATCAGAAATGCAATGATCAATCCAAATCTGTTCATGTCGCCCTCCTTCACCAAGTCGGCAAGAATAGCATCGGCTCTCGCCGGGGGCATGCAAAGACATTGTCCAAAACGCGTGCGAAGCGGCATTGTCTGCTGCCATGACGCCGACAATGAGAGACGGGCCTACGCCAGGTGAAACACGCATGAGCCATGACGTCATCATCGTCGGCGGAGCGGTTCATGGGGCGTCGCTCGCCTATCATCTGGCCGCCGATCCGGGGTTCGGCGGCAGTGTTCTGCTGATCGAGAAGGACCCGAGCTTCGCGTTCGCGGCAACGGCGCTGTCGGCCGGCTCGATCCGCCAGCAGTTCTCCTCTGCGATCAACATCGCCATCTCGCTCCATGGCATCGACTTCCTGCGCAGCGTCGGCGAGCGCCTGGAGGTGGACGGCGAGCGGCCCGATAACGGCCTGACCGAAGGCGGCTACCTGTTCCTCGCCACAGCGGATGGCGCGGCGACGCTCACGCGCAATCACGCCCTGCAGAGCGAGATGGGCGCCGACATCCTGCATCTCGATTCAACGGCGCTTGCCGCGCGGTTCCCCTATGTCGCAGCCGGCGACATTTCCGCTGCCACCTGGGGGCGGAGTGGCGAAGGCTGGTTCGACGGCTATGCGCTGATGTAGGCGCTGAGGCGCAAGGCACGCGCGCTCGGCGTCCACACGCTGACCGGCGAAGTGGCGACGATCGAGCGCGCCGGCGAGACGGCAACCGGCGTGCGCCTGGTGGACGGAACGGCAATCGCGGCTGGCACTGTGGTGCTGGCGGCGGGCACCGGCACGCCGCACCTTGCCGCACGTGCCGGGGTGGCGCTGCCGGTGGAGGCGCGCAAGCGCATGGTATTCACCTTCGCCTGCCGCGAGACGCTGCCTGGCTTTCCCCTCCTCATCGACCCCTCCGGCGCCTATGTGCGCCCCGAGGGCGAGATCTATCTGTGCGGCATGGCGCCGCCGGACGACGACGATCCGCCGGCGACCGATTTCACCGTCGATCCCGCCTTCTTCGAGGAGACGCTGTGGCCGATCATCGCCCAGCGGGTGCCGGCCTTCGAGCGCATCAGGCCGGGGCGCGCCTGGGCCGGCCACTACGATTTCAACACCTTCGACCAGAACGCCATCGTCGGCACCCTGCCCGGCTTCACCAACCTGCATGTGGCCACCGGCTTTTCCGGCCACGGCCTGCAACAGGCGCCCGCCGTCGGGCGCGGGCTGGCCGAGCTGATCGTCCACGGCCGCTATCAGAGCCTCGACCTCTCGCCGCTCGCTTTCGCGCGGATCGCCGAGGGCCGGCCGCTGATCGAGGAGAATGTGGTCTAGAGCCTTTCACGGTCTGGGCGCCGATCTCAACCGAGGTGCCGGCGGCGCCTCAGTCCTCGGGCGGATAGATGGTCACCATGTCGGGCGGCAGCTCCTGATAGGGGCAGTTGCCAAGCTCGTAAACGAAATCGAGCTTCGGCTCGGTGTCGAGATAGAAGTGGAAATCGGCGAAGAACTGGCCGGTCTGTGTCACCGGGACGCCGCGCGCCTCGTAGTCGGCCACGACACCGGGGAGATCGTCCGTAGCGATCTTCTCCTTGATGTGGTGCAGGCCCTCGCCGCGCCGGTCGAGGTACTCCTGGTAGATCATTGGGCCACGCACCGGCTGGATGAGCTCGATCTCGGTGTCGCCGACATGGGTGATAGCGATGCGGAACTCGAACGGCTCCTCGACCAGCTTTCCGCCGATACGGAGATTCTTGACCGTCTTGTCGGTGAAGCGGAAGACGCGCCAGGGGCCGATGCGGAGCACGTCGATCCATGCCTGCATCGACTTTTCGAGATCGCGCGTCAGCCAGGCAATCTGCTGGATCTGCCGGTTCTTGTTGAGGGCACGCAGTTCTTCGTTGGTCATGGGTCGTTTCCGCCAGATGCCGGTGTTATCCGCGGATTGTAACCGACGCGTTGCCGATATCGAAGACGCTGAAAAAGAAGCGGGCGCCCGCAGGCGCCCGCCGATTTCCGCGTATGTGCGGGGTCAGATCACATCTTGCCGAGGCCGGCGGCGTCGGTGATCTCGTGGGTCCAGGCGCCTTCCGGCTTGTTGGCGATGATCTTCTGGTCGAGCAGCGCCTGCTCGGTGCGCTGATAGGCAGCCTCGTTGAGCACGCCGTTGCCGCCGGCGGTCAACTTGGCGACCTCGCCCATCATGTACTTCTGATGGTCGATGTCCTGGCCGCCATTGTCGACGACGATCTGCGCCGACTCGTCCGGATGCGCCAGGGCGTAGTCCCAGCCCTTCATCGAGGCCCTCACGAAGCGGACCATCTTGTCCTTGAAGGCCGGGTCCTTGAGGTTGTCCTGAAGCACGTAGAGTCCGTCTTCGAGCAGGTCGACGCCCATGTCCGAGTAGTTGAAGACGGTAAGGTCTTCCGGCTTGAAGCCGGCGTCGAGCACCTGACCGTATTCGTTGTAGGTCATGACCGAGATGCAGTCGGCCTGCTTCTGGATGAGCGGCTGCACGTCGAAGCTCTGCTTGAGCACGGTGACGCCGTCGGGGCCGCCTTCGGTGGACAGGCCGAGCTTGTGCATCCAGGCATAGAACGGATATTCGTTGCCGAAGAACCAGACGCCCAGCGTCTTGCCCTTGAAGTCCTCGGGCGTCTTGATGCCGGTATATTTCGGGCAGACGAGTTCCATGCCCGCCTTGGCAAAGGGCTGGGCGATGTTGATCAGCATGGTGCCCTTGTCGCGGGCGGCGAGCGCACCACCCATCCAGTCGACGATGACATCGGCGCCACCGCCGGCAATCACCGACTCCGGCGCGATGTCCGGGCCGCCCGGCTTGATGGTGACGTCGAGACCTTCATCGGCGTAGAAGCCCTTGTCCTTGGCGACGTAGTAGCCGCCGAACTGGGCCTGGGTGACCCACTTCAACTGCAGTGTCACCGAATCGGCGGCGAACGCCGGCCCGGTCGCCAGCGCGACCGCAGCGGCGAATGCTCCCAATAGCAACTTCCTCATGTACAGCCCTCTCCGTTCAGGGTTGACGAAACGATGGATGCCAGAACGTTGCGGCACGCTCGATGAGCGAGACGATGCCGTAGAACGCGGAGCCGGCCGCTGCGGCAACCGCTATTTCCGCCCACACCATGTCGGTATTCATGCGCCCGACTTCGGTGGAGATGCGGAAACCCATTCCGACGATCGGCGTACCGAAGAACTCGGCCACGATGGCGCCGATCATCGCAAGAGTGGAATTGATCTTCAGGGCATTGAAGACGAAGGGAAGCGCCACCGGCAGACGCAGCATGCTGAACTGCTGCCGGGAGTCGGCGGCGTAGGTGTGCATCAGGTCGCGCTGGGTCGGCTCGGCGGCTTCGAGACCGGCGAGCGTGTTGATGAGCATGGGGAAGAAGGTCATGGCGACGACCACGGCGGCCTTGGACTGCCAGTCGAAGCCGAACCACATGACCATGATCGGGGCGACGCCGATGATCGGCAGCGCCGAGACGAGATTGCCGATGGGCAGCAGGCCGCGGCCGAGGAAGGGCACGCGGTCGGCGATGACGGCGACGGCGAAGCCCGACAGGCAGCCGATGGCGTAGCCGGCGAGCACCGACTTGAGGAAGGTCTGGCGGAAATCGACCCACAGCGTCGGCACCGACGTCGCCAGCTTCACCCACACCGCGCTCGGCGGCGGCAGGATGACGAAGGGCACGGCAAGGCCGCGCACTACCACCTCCCACAGGAAGATGATGGTGGCGCCGAAGACCACGGGAATGAAGATCTTGAGCAGCACGCCACCGAAGGGACGCTCGGGCTCGGTGATGCTCAGCCGCTTGACGGCGATCCAGGCGAGCATCCAGGCGATGAGAACCAGCGCCCAGAAGCCGCCGGACGCGGCGAGCCTGGTGAGCGGGCCGAGGTCGCTCTTGGCCAGCGCGGCAACCTCGCCGAGAGCCGTGACCGCCAGACCGGCGGCCACGAGGCCACCGGCGAACATGACGAGATTGCCGACCGACGTCGTCCGGCGCACGAGGCCGGCGAGAACCGCGACCACGACCATGATCGCGGCGAGGATGCCGTTGGAGCCTTCGGCCAGCAGATAGTCCGGATTGCCGCCGGCGGTCACCAACGGAAAGGCGAGCGCCGCCACCAGGGCGATCAGCGCGATCCAGCCCTGCCAGTTGACGCCCGGGTTGACGGTCGGGTTCACCGGCGGCCCCCTGCCGCGCGCCACATCACCAGACGCTCGGCGATGCCGACCGCGGTGACCAGCAGCGCGGCGAGCATGGAGCCGACGACCAGCGCCGACCACATCTGGATCGACTGGCTGTAATAGGAGCCGACCAGCAGCTTGGCGCCGATGCCGGCGACCGCCCCGGTGGGCAGCTCGGCGACGATGGCGCCGACCAGCGCCGCGGCAACGGCGATCTTCATCGACACGAACAGGAAGGGCAGCGACGAGGGCCAGCGCAGCTTCCAGAACACCTGCCAGCGGCTGGCGCTGTAGGTGCGCATCAGATCGAGATGGAAGGGGTCAGGCGAGCGCAGGCCCTTCACCATGCCGACGGTGACGGGGAAGAAGGACAGATAGGTGGAGATCAGCGCCTTGGCGATGAAGCGGCTGAAATCGGTGGGCAGGTGCATCTGCCCGGTGAGCAGGTTGAAGGCGACCACGACCAGGATCGGCGCCAGCGCCAGGATGGGGATGGTCTGCGAGGAGATCACCCAGGGCATCAGGCTGCGGTCGAGGCTCCTGACGTGGACGATGCCGACGGCGAGCAGGATGCCGAGCAGCGTGCCGGAGACGAAGCCGGCCAGCGTCGAGGCGAGCGTCACCCAGGCATGATAGAGGAGGCTCGCCGGCGTCAGCGGATTGGCGAGCACGACGGACCTGTAGGTATCGACGGCGACCTGGTGCGGCGCCGGCAGGGTCGGCTTCTTCTGACTGAAGGTCTCGACGACGAATTCCACCGGCGAGGGCGTGACCCCGGCGCGCTCGTCGAGGTCGCGCTGGAAGGGCGCATTGAGCAGGAAGGCGCCGAGATACCAGATGAAGACGATGGCCAGCACCACCATGGCGACGGCGACGAAGCGGCCGGCGAAGAAGCGCGCGAGGACGCCGCGCCGCGCCGGCATCCGGGTCACGGCACCGCTGGCCACGCTCATGCGCCGCCCCCGAGGCAACAGTAGTCACGGCCATGTGGGTGAGGGGTGAAGGCACGGCCTTGCCAGGCCCCCTCTCCCTGTCCCTCTCCCGCAAGGGGAGAGGGGACGAATACGGCAAGTGCCGCTCTAGTCGTCATAGGAGTGACCGGCGCGCAGGCCCTGGCGGACGCGATGCGCGATCTTGAGGAACTCCGGCGTCTCGCGGATGTCGAGGTTGCGATTGCGCGGCAGGGTCGAGTCGATGATGTCGTGGATCTTGCCGGGGCGCGGCGTCATCACGACGATGCGGGTGGACAGGAAGACGGCCTCCGGGATCGAATGGGTGACGAAGACCACGGTCTTGTTGGTCGCCGCCCACAGCTCGAGGAGCTGCTGGTTGAGATGATCGCGGACAATCTCGTCGAGCGCGCCGAAGGGCTCGTCCATGAGCAGGAGGTCGGCCTCGACGGCGAGCGCCCGGGCGATCGAGGCGCGCTGCTGCATGCCGCCGGACAGCTGCCAGGGATATTTGCGCTCGAAGCCGGTGAGGTTGACCAGTTCGAGATTGCGGGCGATGCGGCCCTCGCGCTCGATGACACCGAGCCCCATGATCTCCAGCGGCAGGGCGACATTCTTGGCGATGGTGCGCCACGGATAAAGGGCCGGTGCCTGGAAGACATAGCCATAGGCGCGGGCGAGCCGCGCCTGCTCCGCCGTCACGCCGTTGACCATGACCGTGCCGTTGGTGGCGCGTTCAAGGTCGGCGATGACGCGCAACAGCGTGGTCTTGCCACAACCCGACGGGCCGATCAGTGAAATGAACTCGCCGCGGCCGACGGTCAGGTTGATGTCGGCCAGCGCCTCAACCGGGCCGTCATTGGTGAGGAAGGTGAGGTCCAGGCGCTTGATGTCGATGACCGGCGCCGCCTCGGGCGACGCCGCTTCGCCTTCCGCCCCGAACTCCTCTTCGGGCACACCGGGAGACCGGGTCGCCGCGGTCACCGTCGCCAGCATCTCGCCGGCCAGCGCCCGGTTGTAGGCGGCGCTCGCCGCCTCGCCGGAAACCGGCGACCTGCCGCCGGCCGAGCTGGACAGCCAGCCGGGCTCGCGCTCGACCAGGGGCTTGCGCGGCGCAGCCGCCGGCGGACGCATAGCGGCGGCGGCCGCAGCAGGCGCCTCGGGCATCGGTGCCATGGCCGGCCCTGCCCCCTCCGCCTCTGCTTCTGCAGACGGCTCGTCAGATTCGAGCTCGACCACCTCGACTTCGAGGCGCACCGGCGGCGTCTCTTCCGGCTCTGCTGCCGCCTCAATTTCAGCGTCAGCCTCGGCGCTCTCTGCCGGCGGCGGCGGCTCCTGCGGCCGCACCGGCGGATCGCCGGTCGGGACATAGCGGCCGCGCTTCAGAATGTCGGCCAGGGATTCGCCATCCGGTACATCCTTGTCGGACATGGTCCTCGCTCTCACACGCCTGCCGGCATGTTCTTGGCCGAACGTTCCACCGGCTGCGGCGTGGTCAATGCCTTCCACGACGACAGCGCCGTGTTGACCGGGGCATTGGGCGCGCGCTCGACGAAACGGCCGTGGCCGTCCTCGACATCGAGCTTGCCGTCGGCGAAGACGACGTCGCCGCGCGACAGGGTGAAGCGCGGCAGGCCGGTCACCTCGAAGCCCTCGAAGACGTTGTAGTCGATCGCCGAAGCCTGGGTCGCGGCGGTGATGGTCTTCGACTTCTCCGGGTCCCACACGACGAGATCGGCGTCGGCACCGACGACGATGGCGCCCTTGCGCGGATAGACGTTGAGGATCTTGGCGCTGTTCGACGAGGTGACGGCGACGAACTCGTTCATGGTCAGCCGGCCGGTCCTGACGCCGCGGGTCCACAGGATCGGCATGCGATCCTCGAGACCGCCGGTGCCGTTGGGAATCTTGGTGAAGTCGCCCAGCCCCATGCGCTTCTGCTCGGTGGTGAAGGCGCAATGGTCGGTGGCGACCACCTGCAGCGAACCGGCGGAGAGGCCGGCCCACAGCGAATCCTGGTTCTTCTTGTTGCGGAAGGGCGGCGACATGACGCGACGGGCGGCATAGTCCCAGTCCTGGTTGAAGTATTCGCTCTCGTCGAGCGTCAGATGCTGGATGAGCGGCTCGCCATAAACGCGGCGGCCGAGCATGCGCGCCCGGCGGATGGCCTCGTGGGCGTCCTCGCTCGACACATGCACGACGTAGAGCGGCACGCCGGCGGCATCGGCGATCATGATGGCGCGGTTGGTCGCCTCGCCCTCCACTTCGGGCGGGCGCGAATAGGCGTGGCCCTCCGGCCCGGTGGTGCCGGCGCTCATGTACTTCTGCTGCAGACGGGCGACGACGTCGCCGTTCTCGGCATGGACCAGCGGCAGGGCACCGAGCTCGGCGCAGCGCAGGAACGACTGGTACATCTCGTCGTCGTTCACCATCAGCGAGCCCTTGTAGGCCATGAAGTGCTTGAAGGTGTTGACGCCGCTCTTGACCACCTCCTCCATCTCCTTCCACACCTGCTCGCCCCACCAGGTGATGGCCATGTGGAAGGAATAGTCGCTGGCCGCCTTGCCCGCCTTCTGGTTCCAGGTGGCGAGCGCATCGAGCAGCGACTCGTTGGGATTGGGCAGGACGAAATCGACCACCATGGTGGTGCCGCCGGTCAAGGCGGCGCGGGTGCCGGACGAGAAATCCTCGTAGGCGGTGGTGCCCATGAAGGGCATTTCGAGATGGGTGTGCGGATCGATGCCGCCGGGCATGACATAGCAGCCGCTGGCGTCGAGCACGGTGTCGCCCTTCAGGTCCTTGCCGATGGCGGTGATCACACCCTTGTCGATCAGGACATCGGACGCATAGGTCATGTCGGCGGTGACGATGGTGCCGCCCTTGATCACGGTCGTCATTGGCTACTCCTCATGCCTGATGAGCGGGCGCAAAAGCCGCTCATTGTCCCTCACCACCCGGGCCGCCTTCGCCCTCGCCACCTTCATCGCCATCCATGTCGTCGTCGTCATCATCATGCATGTGGTCGACCTCGCCCTGGGCGAGGCCGATGACGGTGAGGCGCCGGATGAAGGGGCCTTCGAACTCGAAGATGTGCTCGACCCGCCGGTTCTGCAGAACCTCGCCGTCGAGCGCGCGGATCAGCTGGTCGACGAGCACATGAGCGCTGCCGTCCGCCGCGATGTTGATGCGCATCGGCTCGACCGTCGGGTCGATCTCCTGCCACTGCTTCTGGCAGAAGGCGGGCACCTCGTCGCGGCCGTGGATCTCGCCACCGGTCAGGATGTCGGGCAATTCGACACCGGGCGCCAGGTGTTCGAGGAACATGTCGAGGTCACGCGTGTTGAAGGCGTGATAGAACTCCTCGATCATCGCCGTGCGCTCGTCGGCCGAGAAATTGGCGTTGTCGGGCGTGGTCACGACACGATCTCCGCGGTCTCGAGGACGGCGTGCAGCAGAACGTCGGCGCCGGCCGCCGCCCACTCCTTGGAAATGTCCTCCGCCTCGTTGTGCGACAGGCCGTCGACGCAGGGGCACATGACCATGGTGGCGGGCGCCACGCGCACCATCCAGCAGGCGTCGTGGCCGGCGCCGGAGACGATGTCGCGGTGGGTGTAGCCGAGCCGCTCGGCGGCGGCGCGGACGCGCCCGACCAATGTCGGATCGAAGGTGACCGGATCGAAGTGGCCGACCGGCTCGATCGAACAGCCGACGCCGAGTCCGGCGCAGATCTTGGGCGCCTCCGCCTCGATGCGGGCGCGCATGCCGTCGAGCTTGGCCTGGTCGGGCGAGCGGATATCGACGGTGAAGACCACCTTGCCGGGCAGCACGTTGCGCGAATTGGGCGTGAAGACCATCTGGCCGACGCCGCCGACGGCGCCCGGCTGATTGTCCATCGCCACCGCCTGCACCATTTCGAGGATGCGCGCCATGGCCAGCCCGGCGTTGACACGCATGGCCATCGGCGTCGAGCCGGTATGCGCCTCCTTGCCGGTCAGCGTGAACTCCAGCCACCACAGGCCCTGGCCGTGGGTGACGACGCCGATCTCTCTGCCCTCGGCTTCGAGGATCGGCCCCTGTTCGATGTGATACTCGAAATAGGCGTGCATCCTGCGCGCGCCGACCGGCTCGTCGCCGAGCCAGCCGATGCGCTTCAGCTCGTCGCCGAAGGCCTTGCCCTCGGGGTCCTTGCGGTCATAGGCGTAATCGAGGGTGTGGACGCCGGCGAAGACACCGGAGGCGAGCATGGCGGGGGCGAAGCGGGCGCCCTCCTCATTGGTCCAGTTGGTGACGACGATCGGCCGGCGCGTCTTGATGTCGAGATCGTTGAGGGTGCGCACCAGCTCCAGCCCGGAGAGCACGCCGAGCACGCCGTCATAGCGGCCGCCGGTCGGCTGGGTATCGAGGTGGGAGCCGACATAGACCGGGTCGAGATTGGGCTCGGTGCCCTCGCGGCGGGCGAACATGGTGCCCATCCGGTCGACGCCCATGGTCAGCCCCGCCGCCTCGCACCACGACTTGAACAGCGCCCGCCCCCTGGCGTCGTCGTCGGTCAGCGTCTGGCGGTTGTTGCCGCCGGCCACGCCCGGGCCGATCTCGGCCATGGCGTGGATGGAGTCCCACAGGCGGGTGCCGTTGATCTTCAGATTGTCCGTGGGTTTGACCATCAGCTCACTCAGATATCGGTCAGGCGCGCATAGGTCTCCGGCCGGCGGTCCCGGAAGAACTGCCAAGTGTTGCGCACTTCGCGGATCATGTCGAAATCCATTTCGTGGACCAGCAGCTCGTCCTTGTCGCGGCTGGCGATCGCCTCGATCTGCCCGCGCGGATTGACGAAATAGCTCTGGCCGTAGAACTCGCCAATATTCCACGGTGCCTCGGTGCCGACCCGGTTGATGGCGCCGATGAAGACGCCGTTGGCCACGGCGCTCGCCGGCTGTTCCAGCTTCCACAGATATTCGGAGAGGCCGGCGACGGTCGCCGACGGGTTGACGATGTATTCAGCACCGTTCAGCGCCAGCGCCCGCCAGCCTTCAGGGAAGTGGCGGTCGTAGCAGATATAGACGCCGAGCTTGCAATAGGCGGTCTGGAACACCGGCCAGTTGGAGCTACCGGGCTTGAAGAAGAACTTCTCCCAGAAGCCGCCGACATGCGGGATGTGGGTCTTGCGGTACTTGCCGAGATAGGAGCCATCGGCGTCGATGACCGCGGCGCAATTGTAATAGACGCCGGTCATCTCCTCCTCGTAGATCGGGACGACGATCACCATCCGGTGCTTCTTGGCAAGCTCCTGCATGAGCTTGACCGTCGGCCCGTCGGGCACGGCCTCCACCGCGGCGTACCACTTGGCGTCCTGGCTCGGGCAGAAATAGGGCTGGTCGAACACCTCCTGGAAGCAGAGCACCTGGACGCCTTGCTTTCCCGCCTCCTCGATCAGCGGCAGGTGGGCCGCAATCATCTTCTCCCTGATCTCGGCGGGCGACATGTCGGTATCGCCCTTCAACGACATCTGGATCAGACCGCCCTTCAACTTCGTCATTCTCGGTCTCCTGTCAGTTCATCGTCGGGAAGGTGAACACCGCTCCCGACTTGATGCCCTCGGGCCAGCGCGACGTGACCGTCTTGAGGCGCGTGTAGAAATGCACGCCGTCCGGCCCGTAGATGGCGTGGTCGCCGAACAGCGAACGCTTCCAGCCGCCGAAGGAATGATAAGCGACCGGAACCGGGATCGGCACGTTGACGCCGACCATGCCGGCCTCGACCTTGTCGGCAAAGGAGCGCGCGGCGTCGCCATCGCGGGTGAAAATAGCGGCCCCGTTGCCGAATTCGTGGGCATTGATCAGATTGACGGCGTGATCGTAGTCCGGTGAACGCACAACAGACAGCACAGGACCGAATATCTCTTCCTTGTAGATCCGCATTTCGGGGGTTACGTGATCAAAAAGCGTGCCACCGACGAAGTATCCGCCCTCGTATCCCTGCAGCCTAAAGTCGCGGCCGTCGACGACCAGCTCGGCGCCTTCCGTGATGCCCTGATCGATGTAGCCGAGCACCTTCAGCATGTGCTCCTTGGTGACCAGCGGCCCCATCTCGGCATCGGGATCGGTGGCGGGGCTGATCTTCAGCGCCCGCACGCGCGGGGCAAGGGCGGCGACCAGGCGGTCGGCCGTCTCCTCGCCGACCGGCACGGCAACCGACACCGCCATGCAACGCTCGCCGGCCGAGCCGTAGCCGGCGCCCATCAGCGCATCGGCCGCCTTGTCCATGTCGGCGTCGGGCATGACGATCATGTGGTTCTTGGCGCCGCCCAGCGCCTGCACACGTTTCCCGTTCGCCGTGCCGGTGCGGTAGACGTATTCGGCGATCGGGGTGGAGCCGACGAAGGACACCGCCTTGACGTCCGGGTGGGCAAGGATGGCGTCGACGACTTCCTTGTCGCCATGGACGATGTTGAGGACGCCATCCGGAAAGCCGGCCGCGCGGAACAGCTCGTAGGCCACCATCGAGGCGCCGGGGTCTTTCTCCGACGGCTTGAGGATGAAGGTGTTGCCGCAGGCGATGGCCACCGGATACATCCACATGGGCACCATGGCCGGGAAGTTGAACGGCGTTATGCCGGCAACGACACCGAGCGGCTGGCGGTCGGTGTGGCTGTCGATGGCCGGGCCGACGTGGCGGGAGAACTCGCCCTTCAAGAGATGCGGGATGCCGCAGCAGAACTCGACCACCTCGATGCCGCGCTGGACCTCGCCGACGGCATCGGCGTGGGTCTTGCCGTGCTCGGCGGAAATCGCCCGGGCAATGCGGTCGACATTGTCGTCGAGCAGCTCCTTGAAGCGGAACATGTAGCGGGCGCGCCTGAGCGGCGGCATGTCGGCCCAGGCGGGCAGCGCCGCCTTGGCGGCGGCCACCGCGGCGGCGAGTTCATCGGCGGTGGACAGCGGCAGCACGGCCGACTGCTCGCCGGTGGCCGGGTTGAAGATCGGCGCCGTACGCCGGCTGGCCGAGCGTGTCGGCTGCCCGCCGATGATATTCGAGATCGTCTCCATGACGGGCTCCCCTCCGATTAATCAGACACAACCAAAAATCTGCAGGCGGCACAAATGATCGTCTATGCGAGCCCCTTGAGGATGCCGGTGAGGACTTCGAACAGCCGGTCGATCTCGGCCTTGGAGATGATCAGCGGCGGCGACAGGGCGATGATGTCGCCGGTGGTGCGGATCAGGAGGCCCTTCTCGAAGGCTTCGAGGAAGGCAGTGAAGGCGCGCTTGGTGGGCGCGCCGGGGATCGATTCCAGCTCGATCGCCCCGACCAGGCCGAGATTGCGCACGTCGATGACATGCGGCAGGCCCTTCAGCCCATGCAGGTGGTCGGCCCAGTATTCGGCGAGCTCGGCGCCGCGGTTGAGCAGGCCCTCTTCCTCATAGGTGTCGAGGGTGGCGATGCCGGCGGCGCTGGCCACCGGATTGCCCGAATAGGTGTAGCCGTGGGCGAACTCGATGAGATGCTCGGGGCCGTTCATGAAGGCCTCATAGATATCCTTCTTCACGAAGACCGCCCCCATCGGGATGGTGCCGTTGGTGACGCCCTTGGCGGTGAGCACGATGTCCGGCACGACACCGAAATAGTCGACGGCGAAGGGCACGCCGAGGCGGCCGAAGCCGGTGATGACCTCGTCGAAGATGAGCAGGATGCCGTGCTTGTCGCAGATGGCGCGGAGCTTCTCGAGATAGCCCTTGGGCGGAACGAGGACGCCGGTGGAGCCGGCGACCGGCTCGACGATGACCGCGGCGATGGTCGAGGCGTCGTGCAGGGTAACCAGCCGCTCCAGCTCGTCGGCGAACTCGGCGCCGTGTTCCGGCTGGCCGCGCGAGAAGGCGTTGCGGGCCGGATCGTGGGTGTGGCGGATGTGGTCGACGCCGGTCAACAGCGTGCCGAACATCTTGCGGTTGCCGACGATGCCGCCGACCGAGATGCCGCCGAAATTGACGCCGTGATAGCCGCGCTCGCGGCCGATCAGGCGGAAGCGCGAGCCCTGGCCGATGACGCGCTGATAGGCGAGCGCGATCTTGAGGCCGGTCTCGACCGACTCGGAGCCGGAATTGGTGAAGAAGACGTGGTCGATGCCGGGCGGCATGTAGGTGACCAGGCGCGCCGCCAGCTCGAAGCTCTTGGGATGGCCAATCTGAAAGGCCGGCGCGTAGTCGAGCTCGCGGACCTGGTTGGCGACCGCCTCGACGATCTTCGGCCGGCCGTGGCCGGCATTGACGCACCACAGGCCGGCGGTGCCATCGAGAACCTGGTGCCCGTCGGCATCGCGATAATACATGCCTTCCGCGCTGACCAGCATGCGCGGCGCCTTCTTGAACTGCCGGTTCGCGGTGAACGGCATCCAGAAGGCTTCGAGATTGTTGGTAGAGACTTGAGTGCGCGCCACGTCTATTCCCCTCCGGCGCCACTTCCCCCCGAGCCTGCAAAATGGCGTCGGTCAGGCCCGACAGGAACCGGGCAGATTGCACCGGTGGGCCTTTTCCTCTAGGAGAAGACGGCGTGATTTCCTGACCATTTGGTCAAGGGAACGTTATTCAGTTTCGTGAGGCCGCTCAAGGGGGCAGTTGGCCAATCGCCGGCTCGACGAGGCGCCAAGCTTTGCAGACCGTGACCGAACCAGCCATTGGCTGCCACAGCCTGCTACGTCCATGAGCCCCGCCAACAGCGCCCGGGCGCGGCAGACGCGCAAACGCACACGTATCCAGGAAGAGAACGAAGAGCGCATCCTCAATGCGGCGCTCGAGGTGTTTTCCACCTATGGCTTTCGCGGGGCCACGGTCGACCAGATCGCCACGCTGGCGGGGATGACCAAGCCCAACCTGCTCTACTATTTCCGGCGCAAGCAGGACATCTACCGGGCGGTGCTGAGGCGCACGCTCGAGATGTGGCTGACGCCGCTGGAAGCGCTTTCCGGCGACGGCGACCCGGCCAGGGAGATCACCTCGTACATCGACCGCAAGCTGGAAATGTCGCGCGACAATCCGAAGGAGTCGCGCCTGTTCGCCATGGAAATCATCCAGGGCGCGCCGGTGCTCGGCGACGTGCTCGCCGGCCGGCTGAAGAAGCTGGTCGACGAGAAGACGGCGGTCATCCGCCGGTGGATCGCCAACGGTGATCTGGCGCCGGTCGATCCGCACCACCTGCTGTTCATGATCTGGGCGACCACCCAGCACTATGCCGACTTCGATATGCAGATCCGCGCCCTCACCGGCAGCGCCATCGACCGGCCGGAGCACTTCACCCGCGCCAAGGCGGCGCTGCAGCAGCTGTTCCTGAACGGCGTGACGCCGCGAGCCTGATCCGGACGGACGGCGCCGAATCCCGCGGTTTCTTGCCTTACCCTGCGGCGCCAAGGCCGGTTGACCGACCGGCTTGTCGGACGTTTCATTGAGCCAGGCTACCCACCGGATCTGGGGGAGCTCGTGCGCGAGTTGCTGCGCCGGCTTTCGGCACTCATTCTTCTGTGTGCCGGATTGGCGGCGCTCCCGACGGTAGGACTGACAGGCGCTGCGGCGCTCATCGCCGGCGCGGTCGTCGTTTATTTCGTGATTCCGGCAAGCAAGCCGCCCCAGGCGGCGCTCGTCTATGAGCGCGGCCCGGCCGTCTACGGACCGGACCTGCTCGGCTTCCTGCTTGTTTCCGTGTTCTTTGCGCTGCCGTTCTGGGCGCGGGCGGGCGAGCCCTATTTGTGGGAAGACTTCGGCCTGCTGGTTCATCCGGCTGCCGTGCTGAGCTGGCCGCTGGCGCTGATCAGCATCGCCATCCTGTGGTTCAGCGCCGGCTATGCCGCTTTCTGGCTGGTGATTGAGGATGACGGTCTGCGCATCAACCGCCGCGACGGCGAGCAGCTCGTGCCGTTTTCCGCAATCACCCAGGTGAAGCCGTTCAGGCGCGGGCTGCCCAACTGGGTACGGTGGCTGACGCCGGTGATGCTCGCGCTCGGCAAACCCAGCGCAGCCGGCGCCGTGCTGCTTGCCCGCGACACGACCGGCGTGTCGCTGGTGCTCGCGGACGGCCGGGCGATCAACATCGCCAAGGAAGCGTTCGATCGCAACCTGCGCCGCGTCCTCGTCGCGCTACGGGCACACGGCGTCGCATTCGCACCGGAGCTGCGGGACTTCCGATAACCGAGGAGGTGACCATGAACGGTCGTGGCCTTCATGCCTGTTCACTTGCCATGGCTGTCGCTCTCGCAGCGATCGTCGGCGCCGTGCCGCCTACATCGGCGGATGACATCAGCGTGGGCAAGCCGGCAGTTGAACTGGGCGCGGCGGAACCGGCCTATGTATCTGTCGGCGACATCCAGACCGCCGCGATCGACAACAAGGGAGCCGTCAGGAACGGGGCTACCAAGCCGGTCACCATCAAGCTGACGGAACCCATATTCGTTCGCTCGATTCAGACCTATCACTGGAACAACGGCCGCGGGCAAAGACCGGGAACGATTGCCATCCGCAGTGTGGACGGCACCACTTACGGGCCGTGGCAGGCCACCGGGAAACCCGGTCAGGGAGGCGTGCGAAACGCCTACTGGTATGTCGAGCCCGGCGTGATCCTGCTGGCGGGGACCTATGTGCTGAACGATTCCAACCCGGGCACATGGGCGACCAACGACGCGGCGGGAAACAAGGGCTTCGTTGTCATCCAATTCCAGAAAGCCGAGGCGGTTACCGCACCGCCGGCGCTTGCGGCTCCGGCCGACACCGGTGACGGCTCCGTGCCGAGCACCTCGGTCGGGAAGCCCATACCGCAGAGCCCCGCTGCGGTCGCCTACGCGGGTGGGAGCGACGCGCCCCCCGTCGCCGATACGCCACCGACTGAAACGGTCCTGTTCGACGGCACGCTCGACGAAGGCTGGCGGGAGATGGGCCTAGCCGGCGGAAACTTCGCGGAGTTTGCCAGCATCGAGAGCGGCGTGCTGGTCGTCGACGTTCCCGAGGGTCATAGCTGGGGCAAGACCGGCATCGCTTCGCTGGAGCCGGTGGTCAAGGTGCCGGAACCCGGCGCCGGGACGGCCACCAAGCTGACCTTCGCGATCGACCCCCAGCGCACATCGGCTTTCGTCTTTTCGCTGCTACCGCCCAAGAGCGGCGACGAGGAGTGGTCCTATCACCACGTCCGGATCGGCCTGACCACGGACGATGACGGGAAATCCGTCCTGATCCTGTGGATCCGGCAAGTCGAGGCGATGCGGGTCGCGGCCGATGCCGAGGCCGTGGCGCAGATCGGCATCGTGCTCAGGCCCGACGGCACGGTCGTGGTTGTCGACCGCAACGACGATATTCTGCTTCAGGGCATCCTGCCGGACGCGGTGCCGCGCGAAGGCTATCTCATCCACGCTCTGGCGCACGCGCCGCGGGAGAACCTGCCGGCGAAACTGGCGCTCCGCCGAATCAGCCTGGAGGAGGTGCCCGACGCGCCGGCGAGCGACCCTGGCGCCATGCTCGACGGCGAACAGCAGGTGGTGCTGTTCGACGGCCGGACGCTCGGCCGGCGCTGGACCCGGTACAACGCTCACGGCGGCGACTTCGCCAAGCACGCCCGCCTGCAGGACGGCGCGCTCCTTGTCGACGTTCCGGAGGGGGCCGAGTGGGGCAAGGCGGGGCTCTATTCCCCCGACCCGCTCATCTGGCTCGACCGCTTCGGCGCGGGAGCGGAGGAACGCGTGACGTTCACCTTCGACCCCGAGCGGACGACGGGATTCGTGTTGGCGGTGACGCCGATTCACGGCCTCAACGGCAATGAACCGAGCAAGCCCTTTGCCCTGTTGCACTGGCGCCAGAACAAGGACGGCACCGGCGCCAAGGCGAGCTTCCATCTCGAATCGCCACTTGAGCCGCTGTGGGAGGTGGCGCTGCCGGCCAGGGCGCCGGACACGGTGAGCTTCGTCTTCACGCCCCTGGGACTCAGGATCGTCGCGGACGGTATGCCCGATGACACCGTGACCTGGGCGCCGATTGCCCCGTCGCAGAGCTTCCGCATCTACGCCTATTCGCAGCCGGATGAAGCAAACGCCGCCGTCAGGATGGCGCTCCGGCAGATCGTGCTCGATCGCAGGGCGGGCGCAGCGATCGCCCCGCCGAAGCCGGCCGCAGGAGTGGCCGACCTGCCGGTCACGACCGTCTTCGCCGGCGAACCCGGCGACGGGTGGGAGCCGGCGGGCGGCGCCTATCACCCGGACTATGCCAAATACGTCTCCTTCGCCGACGGCAGCATGATCGCCGAGGTTCCGGGCGACCTGCCCTGGGGCAAGGCGGGCCTGTTGTCGACCAGGCCGATTCTCGATTTCGACGAGCGCATCGAACGCACCTCCTACAAGCTCGCCGTCACCGTCGACCCGAAGCAGACGACCGGCTTCCAGATCATGTTCGCCGGCCAGCCGGTGCCGGCGATGTGGGAACACAGGACCATTGCGCTCGGCCTCATCCGCTACACCGAGGGGCCGAATGCCGGGAAGTACGTGCTCGGCCTCGGCTCCGGCTACAGGGCCTGGTACCGGGCCGTCGACGCCGGCTGGATGGACGACAACTGGGACGGCACGCTGGAGATCGAAACCGGCGACGGCTGGATGGTGGTGGGCATCCCCGGCGGACCGGTCGTGCGTGGCATCGATATCAACATCCACAACTATTCCCGGCTCTACATGACCGTCTACGCCCATCCGGAGAAGGAAACCGGCGCGTCGAGCCGGC
Organism: uncultured Alphaproteobacteria bacterium; assembly: GCA_963732845.1. Taxonomy (GTDB): domain Bacteria; phylum Pseudomonadota; class Alphaproteobacteria; order Rhizobiales; family Kaistiaceae; genus CAVSRC01. The sequence continues at coordinate 36,622 of CAVTBE010000020.1, forward strand.
TGGTGCTGCGCCGGATCACCGGCGCGTGGCTGCCGGGCGATGGCATGACGGCGGTGCAGCGGTGGATCTACCTCGACAAGCAGGCATTCGATCCCGCCGCGTTCCTGAAGGATCTTGCCGCCGGGCTTCCCGGGCCGATCGAAGCCCAAGAAGAGGAGCCGGACAAATGAGAAAGCTGTGGGTCGCCGCGGCGGTCACAACGCTGCTCGTCGCTTCCGGCGTCTCGGCCGCAACCGCCCAGGACGCGGCCGGGGAGCAGACCGTGCAGGCTTCCGGACAGGGCCAGCAGAGCGCGACCGACTATCTGCTCGGAGCGATCGCGCCACTCGGACACGACCGCTTCCAGTCGCTGATGCAGCACGTGGGCGTCGATCCCGGCGCTCAGCGGGAGACGTTCGGCTGCCTGTGTTCCAAAGGCTTCGCCTTCGGGGTCCCCGGCGGATATCAACCCGAGCCGTCGGGCGACTGCCGGAACACCCTGCCGTGCAAGGGCGGCAACTGGGGATGCGTGTCGTTCGACCTCCCCGCCAGCCCGACGATCCTGAACGGCTGTCTTGGCCCGAAGCAACGCGAGGCGCTCATCGGTGCCGTGGAAGCCGTGAGCGCGACCCTGCCCCCGCCGGACAGCCGCTACAAGAAGCTGTGCGATGCCGCCCTGGCGGCCTTCCCCCTCGTCGCGCCACAGGTCGCGCGGGAGGGGACCGGCATGCTCTGGGACGACGGCATGATCTCGGACTCGCTGCTTGCCGCGATCGCCGCCTACCGGAAGGACCACCCGCCCGGCCAGCCGGACAACGAGGTGGCAACCAACGACACGATGGGCTCGGCGGAGGGATACGGCTTGTGGCTCTTCGGCCACGGCCAGGACTTCCTTGGCGGGCCGCAGTGCGAGAAAAGCGAAGCGGCGCAAGCCGTGCGGCTTGACGACGTGCGGAAGATACTTAAGAAAACAAGAGACGATCTTCAGGAGGCGATCGATCGTTACCATCATAAATACGAATACAATGCACCGACGAACGAAGATATACAGAAATATCTGACGTTCGTCTCAGAGCTCCGCAACAGGATCTCTCGACTGGAGGTCGAAGAGCGTGCTCTCGGCCGTTTCAGAAAGTCGATCCGCCCCGGCACGGAGATGGCCCTGCTCGATGCGATCAAGGCGGCGAAGAGCGCGAAGCCAGAAGGCGAGAAGCTGACGCCCGGCGACGTGTTCCATCTGGCATTGAAGCAGACCGGCGGCAAAATAAACCAAGCCCTGTTGCTGGCGCACAATACGCTGCGGGCCCTGGCGCGGCCCGGCCTGGGCGACTACCCGGTCACCGGCGTGCAGGAAAAGCCGGAGTTCTTCAACGAGACCTTCGTCACATTGCGCGAAGGCGACAATTCCGGTCCGTTTTACCACATCTTCGGAACCGCCTTCTTCGCGTATCAGCAGCGGGTGACGAACGCCGTGATGCCGCAGGTCATCGGCTCGGAACTGGCGAACCAGCTGGAACAATGGTTCCGCGAACTCAATCCGAACGACCCGCAGCCGCCGGACCCGGTCAAATACTGCTTCAACTACTGGGGCGCCCAGTCGGGCAGCAGGCTCTTTGACCTGACGCAGCCGCGGCCATCGCCCGAGGAGGAGCAGAGGAAACAGGCGATCGAAGAAAGCAACCGGACCCGGCTGCCGACGGATCCCGCCAACCCGACGGACCTCATCAATCCGCCGGTGGTTGCGCCGATGAAATAGCGCGCGCTCCCCGCCAGGGCCGTCGCAGGTCGGCGTTGGCGGGGGCCGTCTCCTGTCGATTCCGGTGAGGCACGATGCCTGAAGAAGAGTCCGACACGCTGACCTGGGTCGCCGACGTGCCGCTTGTGACGCAGCGGGATGGTGGCCGGTCGGCGCCACCCACTGCACGGCGGAGAGCTATCCCGCCGTTGAAGCGCGGCTCAGGGAGATCATGGGCGCCCGGCACTGAACAGCACTCCTGCAGCCCGTGCCCCCGGTCACCCACAGCCGGCCGCAGTTCCCACAGACGGAGGATTCATTTCCTGTGCGAATCAGTTATGGTTAATGAGGCGCAAAAGGGGCAAATTTCCGTGCCGTTTCTTTTTGTTGCGCCAAAGCGGGGAAACCATGAAACGCCGGAGCAACTCTTTCGTCGTCCTCGGTCTTGCCACTGCCTTGCTGGGACTATCAACGGCGGCGGGTGTTGCCGGAGACCATCGGTGGTCGTTGGCCGACGCGCCGTTCTTCCTGCATCTCGGCGTTTCGGCGGTGCCTTACAACGAGGCCGCGACGATCGCCATAGACGGCTACACGGTCCCTGGCGCCGATGTCCACCTTGACCCCAACTACACGCTCGCCGTGGAGGCCGGCTGGTATCTGACGCCCAATTTTGCGATCTCCCTGTCCAGCGGCTACCCGCCGACGGCGGATGCCATGGCGGCAGGATCCATCGCGGCCTATGGCAGCCTCGGCAAGGTGACCGGCGGCATGATCGAGCTGAACGGCCAGTACCACTTCACGAATTTCGGCGGGTTTCAGCCCTATGTCGGCGCCGGCCCGACTTTCTTCCACGTATTCGACACGCAGGACGGAACGCTCGCTGCGTTTAGCGTGAAAGATTCGTTCGGGTTTAACCTTCAGGTCGGTGCGGATTGGATGATTACCAAAAACGTCGGGCTTTTTGTCGATCTGAAGAAGATTTTCATCTCGACCTCGGCGAGCGGTTACCTTGGCACCAGCACGGTTACCTCTGACGTCCGGCTGGATCCGATGATCTTTTCGGTCGGCATGGCTTTGCGTTACTAGCGGTATACCGATCAATGCAATGCCTCTTTAGGCATATCGCCCGGATTCGCTTCTGATTAGGGATTGCCCCCCTAGACTGCGGCTTGGAGATCAAGCCGATGCATCAGCGCGTCCGCACGGTGAATGTCGATGGCCTTGCCGTTGCCTTCCGCGACAGCGGAGGCTCCGGGCCCCCGGTCGTGTTCCTGCATGGGTCCGGATTTTCGCTGGATGCGTTCGCCCGGCAGTTCGACAGCGAGGCCTTGCGCGCCTGCCGGCTGGTCGCCATCGATCTGCCCGGTCATGGGGCGTCCAACGACGCCGTGAACGCCGATGATATCTATTCGCTGCGCGGGTTTGCCGGGGTCACGCGGGTGGCTCTCGAGAAACTCGGCATCTGGCGCGCAACCATCGTGGGCTGGTCGCTCGGCGCCCACATTGCCATGGAACTTCTCGCCACCAGCGAAATCGTGGCGGGATTGGTGATCACCGGCGCGCCGCCGATCTCCCTCGGGCCGCTCGGCATGCTGCGCGGTTTCCACAAGAATTGGGACGTTCTGCTGACGTCCAAGGAGCAACTCACGGAACGGGATGCGTCGCGGTTCCTGTCGCTGTGTCTTGGCGCTGCCAAGGACGAGCCGGCATTCGTGCGCGCCCTTCGTCGCGCCGACGGGCGCGTTCGATCGCGTTTCGTACGCAGCATCCTGCGGGGCGAGGGAGCCGACGAGGCGCAGGCCGTCGCAACCAGCGACGCACCGATCGCGGTGATCAACGGTGCCGACGAACCGTTTACGCGGCTGAGTTACGTTGCCGGCCTTTCCTACGGGAATCTGTGGAGCGACAGCTGCTACGTCATAGAGGACGCCGGGCATGCGCCCTTCTGGCAAAAGCCGGCCATCTACAATGCCCTGCTCCGCAACTTCGTCTACGACGTCACCAATGACGAAGCGGTGGCGCGCGGCCTGCATCATCGCATAGCCTGACGGGGCTGCGACGACCGGCCCGCTTTTCAACGGACCACTCATTGTCGCAACCTGTGCTTGTCGCCGCCGGCCCGGTGATGAGGAGAATAGACGGGCGATGATGCCAATGCTGCTTGATGCCGTCTCGACGGTGCTTTCCCTGGCGATCCTGCAATCGTTCAACTGGGCGGTGAGCGGTCATTTCAAGTCGGACAGGATGCCGACCGGGATGAAGCTGATCATGGCCGCTTCCACGGTCACCGCCCTGGCGTTTGTCGCTCTTTTGTGGACCCGATCGCAGCCGCCGAGCGCGCAGTTTGTCGGGATGGCGATCGAGGTCTGCGCATTCGGTCTGTTTGTGGCCGCCATCGTCGCGACCCGGCAGTTCAGGTTCAGGATGGCCTTCGATGACGGGTTGCCGGACGAGCTGGTGATGTCGGGTCCGTACCGCTACATCCGTCATCCCTTCTACACATCCTACCTGATCTTCTGGATCGGCTTTGCGCTGATCACCTTCTCCTGGCTGTCGTTGCCGCTGCTTCTCGTCATGACGGCGATCTATTATTTCGCGGCCCGGGGCGAGGACCGGAAACTGGCGACTTCGGACCTGGCCGAGCAGCACATCCTTTACCGGCAACGCGCCGGCATGTTCTGGCCGAAGCTGCGGCGCAAATGACCCCTTCCGGCGCGGGGCGCGCCGGCGGCCGTTCGGCGCCGGGCGCGCGATTCGCCCAACCTCACTGATGCGTGACCGATTCCGCCGCGGCGGCGGGGCTGACGAAGGAGAACAGCGGGCGCGGCGGCCTGTGCCTGCTAGTTCGCGGACGACGCCGGCGCCGGTTGCTCGGCGGCCGCGGCGGGACTGACGATCGACAGGGTGGAGCGCAATGATCCCTGCTTCTCGCGCGCCTTGGTCAGGTCGAACATGTCGGCGTAGTAGGCGGGACCGACCATGCGCACGGACTGGGCCGGCGCGTCGGCAACCGCCACCGCCGGCGTCACCGGCTTGACGGTAAAGTGGCCGGCGGCATTGGCAAGGGTCTCGGGATCCTCCGAGAAGGGCCGGCGCTGCTGAGGCAGCGGCAAGGGCGTATGCGGCGCTATCGCGACCCGGGATTGGCGCGGCGGCGGCACTTGCGAGAAATAGCGTCGGGCCAGCGCCGACAGGCCGGCGTGCAGCTGGGCAGCGCAGGACGGCGCATAGGACTGCCGGTAGAGGAAGGCGTAGGGCTGGTCGCCGTAGCGCTGGCCGGACAGCGAGGTGGCGTTGACCACGTCGTCGGAACTCGACTGGACGAACAGCTCGGCCTGCCCGTCGGCGGCATACATCGACTGACAGGCGGCAGCGTCGGCATCGAAACGGCTGCTCGAGGCGTTGAACTCGATGGGGAAATAGTAGCCGTCGCAAAGCCGCACGCAGAGCGTCCGCGTGCCGCCGACGGTGGGCACGCCGCAGCCGTTGCTGGTCAGCGCGTCGCGCAGGCGGGCGACCTCGGCTTCCGGCGAGGCGCCGAAGAAATAGAAGCTGTTGCCGCGCAACTGCCTGAGCTGGCTGCTGAGCCGGTTGACCTGCGCCATGATCGCCGGGCATTGCGCACTCGGACGCGGGCCGAAGAACAGGAAGCCGCCGGTGCAGCCATAGCGCTGGGCCGCCATCTGCGCCTGCGCCAGTTGCCGGCTGATCTTGTCGATCTGGACCATCTGGGCGCCGCTGATGCCGCTGTCGCCGGCGCGCTGCAGGGCACCCTGGTATTGGGCCTGCAGACGGTCGCAATAGTTGAATTCGAGCCGGTACTGGGCACGCGCCGCCGGCCCCGCCACCACGAGGGCGGCGAGTGTGGCGGAAAGCAGCCCGAACAGCCTTGAGCGGTCCATAGCGCGGCGCGTTGCCTCCATCGCCGATCGCGCAATATTTTATCGAACCACAGGAATATGGCCCAAAACAGATTGCCGGACTGTGAAAACGGTCTCACGGCCGGCGGGTGCGGCCTAATCGCCGCCGCGCCGCTCGCGCTCGGCGATCTGCAGGAGGACGATCGTCTTGGCATCGACGATCTCGCCGCGGGCGATCATGGCCAGCGCCTCGTCGAGCGGCATTTCCAGAACCTCGATGTCCTCGCCCTCGCCTTCGGCGCCGCCGCCGTCGGAGAAACGGTCGGCGGGCGTGTAGCGCGCCATGAACAGGCTGATGCACTCGGAGAGACTGCCGGCGCTCATATAGATGTCGGTAACGTGCCGGAGATCGCGCAAGGCGCAGCCGAGCTCTTCCTCCGCCTCCTTGCGGACCGCCTGCTCGGGCGCGAGATCGTCGTTGAGGCCGGCGCACACCTCGACAAGGAAACCGGAGCCGCCCTGGAGATGCGCCGCCAGGCGGAACTGGCGGACGAGCAGGACGGTGCCGCGCTCGGCATCGAGCGGCAGGACGGCGGAGCCGTTGCCGTGGTCGTAGATCTCACGGATCTGGATCTCGGTGCCGCCGTCGCGACGGGTATAGGCGATGGTGTAGCGGGTCAGACGGCCCCAGGCGGCCGAGAGGACTTCCTCGGACAGAATGCTGACCGACGCGGAACTGTTCATGGGAGGTGCCTTGTCTAGGTCGTGCCGTCTCTAGTTGGTGCCGTCCGGGCAGGCGGTGCGGAAGCGCCGGAGATTGCCGGCGTCATCGGTGGTGGTGAAGGTGGCCTCAGTCGCGCCGGCCCGCACGACGAGTTGCTGGCTGACGGCAGCCTCGTCGATGAAGCGCGATACGACAATCGGATCGCTGACGACCGTGGAGCCGGGATCGCGCGCCTCGGCGGCAACGTCATGCGCGGGCTGGCCGCCGAACCGATAGGACAGGCCGGCTTGTCCGGGACGGGCGACGGGGGCGTCCCAGGAGACGACGATCGCCGGCAGCGCATCGCTGCACACCAGAGCGAGCGACGCCATGCGGGTGGCGCCTGCCGCCGGGGTGACGTCGGTGGTGCTGAGCGTGACGGTCGGGCCGGCGGGGGCATCGCTCCACTGCCAGTTGGCGGCGGGGGGCGCAAAGGCGACCGACTCGACGCTGGTGGTTTGCGGAGCCGGCGTCTGGGCGACACAAGCCCCAAGCATCAGGCCCGCGCACACCGCTACGGTGCGCGCGGCAAGTCTGCGAAGTTCCATTGTTCAGTTCCACCCCGTCTCGAACAAGCGCGCGGCAGGCAAGCGCAGGACGCGCGCCGGGTCAAGACGGTTGTACAGCCGGGAACGGATGGAAGGCGTGACATTGCCACACATTCCGTTCATGCCCGCGAAAGGCGGGCATCCAGGCAGGACTGGCGGTGCGTACGTCATCGCAGCACCGACGCTCGCCTGGGCTCCCGGGACCGAACACGCAGGCGGGAGCGAACGGGAGGAGCTACGGCTATTCGTTCCCGCGCGCCGGTGGCACCGGGTGATGAGCATTTCCTGCTTCCCTGTCCGGCCTTCGGCCCTCCGCGCCTCTTGACGCATGAGGGGGTGGCGGGCGCCCGGCGAATGCCGTGCGGTTACTCCGCGAAAACTGAGGGCGCTCACCGAGCGCCCGCCGCGGCGATTTCTCTCTCGTCTCCCGGCGAGCGCTACGCCCTGCATTTGCGCAGGGTTCAAGCCCTGAGGGCGGCCGGTCATAGTGCCGACGGTCCCGCCGGGATCGCCCCGATGCGGAAAGGTCGGAAACCTCTCCGGAGCGGGGGCGCCGCTCCGCTCCCCCCATGAAGTTCCGGTCGACACGGGACCCCTTTGCAGGAGCGGATGACGCGATCATCTCATGGGCTCTGAGGGGCGGGGATAGATATATTTTCCTGCTTCCCGGTCGCGCCTGCGGCGCTCCTCGCCTCTTGTTGCCCCCCACCCGGCCGGCTTTGCCGGCCACCCTCCCCGCTTTGGGGGAGGGAGGGCATATGCGGCGCCGCTCGCACCAAACCTCGATCTTGCGGGGAGGTCGAAATCCGCAGAGCGACCGCGCTGCGGACTTCAGGTGGGTGAAATCGTCCGGGGCAGTGCGCGCCCCTACTCGGCCGGCTTGACGAAGCAGGCGGGGTTGTTGGGGTGGTCCGTCCAGGCGAGGTAGCCGGTAGCCGGCGCGCCGGTGTGCGGATCGGTGCCCTCGGTGATCCGCTCCATGGTGATGCAGTCCTCCACCGGGCAGACATTGACGCAGAGATTGCAGCCGACGCACTCGCTGTCGACCACCTCAAAGAAGCGTTCGCCGTTTCTGGTGGCGGTGATCGCCTGATGCGAGGTGTCCTCGCAGACGATGTGGCAGCGGCCGCACTTGATGCAGAGATCCTGATTGATGCGCGCCTTGGTGACGTAGTTGAGGTTGAGATGCTGCCAGTCCGAGACGTTGGGCACGGCGCGGCCGATGAGATCGGAGAGCGTCATGCCCTTCTCGTCGAGATAGAAGGAGAGGCCCGAGATCATCTCCGAGACGATCTTGAAACCGTAGGTCATCACCGCCGTGCAGACCTGCACATTGGTGGCGCCGAGCGCCAGGAACTCGGCGGCGTCGCGCCAGGTGGTGATGCCACCGACGCCGGAGATCGGCAGGCCGTGGGTCTCGGCGTCGCGGGCGATCTCGGAGACCATCGACAGCGCGATCGGCTTCACCGCCGGGCCGCAATAGCCGCCATGCGAGCCCTTGCCGTCGATGGTGGGCATCGGCGCGAAATTGTCGAGATCGACATTGGTGATCGAGTTGATGGTGTTGATCAACGACACCGCATCGGCGCCGCCCTTGCGGGCGGCACGGGCGGGATAGCGGATGTCGTTGATGTTGGGGGTCAGCTTGACGATGACCGGCATGCGGGTCGCCGCCTTGCACCAGCGCACGACCATCTCGATGTATTCCGGCACCTGGCCGACGGCCGAGCCCATGCCGCGCTCGCTCATGCCGTGCGGGCAGCCGAAGTTCAGTTCGACGCCGTCGCAGCCGGTCTCCTCGACGGCCTTGAGAATGGCTTCCCAGTTGTGCTGCTCGCAGGGCACCATCAGCGAGACGACCAGGGCGCGGTCCGGCCAGTCGCGTTTGACCCGCTTGATCTCCTCGAGATTGATCTGCAGCGTGCGGTCGGTGATCAGCTCGATGTTGTTGAAGCCGATCAGGCGGCGGTCGCCGGAATGGATGGCGCCGTAGCGCGGGCCGGCGACGTTGACCACCGGCGGGTCTTCGCCGAGCGTCTTCCACACGACGCCGCCCCAGCCTGCCTTGAAGGCGCGCACGACATTGTATTCCTTGTCGGTGGGCGGCGCCGAGGCGAGCCAGAACGGGTTCGGCGACTTGATGCCGACGAATTCAGATCTCAGGTCAGCCATCGGAACCTCCTACGCTCGGGCGAGCGAGTATGACGCGGTGAACCTCCCCCTTGAGGGGAGGTCGAAAACGGCGAGCTTCAGCGAAGCCGTTTTCGGGAGGGGGTCATCGCCGGGCCATTCACCCCCCTCTTGGATCGCCAACGACCTGCTCGCGCTCGCGCTCGCAAGTCGGGACGATCCATTCTCCCCCTCAAGGGGGGAGATGACTCGCGGCAACCGTCGGGACAAACGAGACACTCGCACCATCGGCTTATGCCGCGTCGGCGGCGCTGCCGGCGAGCGCGCGGTGGATCGACTCGGCGGCATCGCGGCCGTCGGCGACGGCCACCACGGTGAGGTCGTCGCCGCCGACGATGCAATCGCCGCCCGCCCAGACGCCGGGCAGCGACGTGCGACGCTCGCCATCGACCTTGATGCGGCCGCCCTCCAGCTCTACCCCGGCAATGGCGCCGTTCAGCGACTCGCCGTCGAAGGACTGGCCGATGGCCTTGAAGACCATGTCGGCTTCCAGCGTGAAGGTCTCGCCGGTGGTGACGAGGCGGCCGTTTTCCTCGCGCGTATGTTCGAATTCGATGCCGGTGACACGGCCGGCAACGTCGGTAAGGCCGACCGGGCGCGCATTGAACAGGATGGTGACGCCGTCGGTCTGGGCGAGTTCGCGCTCGTAGAGGCTGGCGCCCATGCGCTCCGGTCCACGGCGGTAGACGATGGTGACGTGCTCGGCGCCGAGGCGCTTGGACTGGGTGGCGATGTCGATGGCGGTCATGCCGCCGCCAACCACGACGACGCGGCGGCCAACCGGCAGGGTGGCCAGGTCCTTCGTCTGGCGCAGGCCGGCGATGTAGTCGACCGCGTCCTCGACGCCGGCCATGTCCTCGCCGGAGAGGCCGAGCGCGTTGACGCCGCCAAGCCCGATGGCGAGGAAGATGGCGTCGAAATCCTCCCTCAGCTCGCCGAGGGTGAACTCGCGGCCGAGCACCTTGCCGGTCTCGACCTGGATGCCGCCGATCCCCATGATGAATTCGACCTCGCGGGCAGCGAAGCCGTCGACGGCCTTGTAGGCGGCGATGCCGTATTCGTTGAGGCCGCCGACCTTCGGGCGGGCGTCGAAGATGACGACGTCGTGGCCGTACATGGCCAGGCGATGGGCGCAGGCGAGACCGGCGGGCCCGCCGCCGACGACGGCAACGCGCTTGCCGGTCAGGGGGGCGCGCTGGAAGGGGTGTTCGCCAGCGTCGATCATCACGTCGGTGGCGTAACGCTGCAATTCGCCGATGCGGACCGGCTTGCCCTCGGCGACCTCGCGCACGCAGACCTCCTCGCACAACGTCTCGGTTGGGCAGACGCGGGCGCACATGCCACCGAAGATGTTCTGCTGAAGGATGGTGCGCGCCGCACCGACGGGATTGTCGGTGAGGATCTCGCGGATGAAGAGCGGGATGTCGATGCCGGTGGGACAGGCGGCAACGCAGGGCGCGTCGTAACAGAAGTAGCAGCGATCGGCCTCGACGAAGGCCTCGTGGCGCTCAAGCGGCGGATGCAGGTCGCTGAAATTGGCGCGGTAGTCTTCCGGCTTCAAACGACCGGCGGCAATATCGGGAATCCTGTCGCCTGCCATCGATACCCCCTTCTCCCGCGGCCCCCGAAACCGGACGGCCGACATCGGACTTTGATCATTTGGACAAATTCGCGAACGAGCGTCAAGCGCGATGCGGCCGTGCTGCCAAAAGCAACCGGCGGCAGTGACAGGCGCGCCGCCGCGCGGTAATCATGGTGCGGGCTAGCAGTTCCGTCGATTCATCGAGGCAACGATGCGCGCGAAACTGATTATTTTCCTGCTGCTGGCGGGGGCTTTTCTGCAAATCGGACCGGCGCCGGCGGCGGAGCTTTTTCGCGCCGGGGAGGTAAGCTGCGTCTCGCTGTCGCGCTCGGTGACGGCGATGTCGGTCTATCGCTGCCAAGGCGGCGAGAACCCGGCCAAACGCGAGATATTCGGGAGCTGCCAGGGCAGCTACGTCTCCAACCGGGTGCAGGTTCCCTTCGTCGTCTCGGCCTATATCCGCGAGATGAGCAAGTGGCTGCCGGACAACAACCGACCGCTCAGGTTCGACTATCGCGGCCTGCGCTGCCAGCTCAAGACCTGGCGCCTGCGCGCGGTCCACAATTGCAGCCCGCTCGACGGCGGCAACGGCATGGCCTGCCAGGTGTGCCTCACGCTGTTCGGCAAGCATTGCTACGACGCACGCATGGTGGTGACGCGCGGCAGCCAGCTCGGCCAGCTCGACGGCCCGTGAGACGCTGGCGCGGGCGTGAGCGGAGGGCGTGGTAACGGCAAGCGCCGTTCGCGCCTTCGGCACTGATGGCGAGGCGCCATCGGCGACACGCAACTCTCAGTCGGCGAAGAGGGTTCGCGCGAGTTCGTCCAGCAATGCCACCAGTTCCCGTGGCCGGGTGATGTGCGGCGAGTGCCCGCCGTCAAACGCGATCGGCACGACCCCGAGCCAGTCGCGCGCCATGCGGCGCGACCAGTCCGGGGTGATGGCGCTGTCCTCGGCGCAGACGATCGAGGCGGCCGGGACGGACGGCCAGTCGGCCTGCGGCACGCGTTCGTTCCAGTAGCCCTTCTGGTGGCGCAAGCGGGCGAAGGCCCAGGCGGCATCGGTTTCGCTGGCATCGTGAAAGAGGTTGCGGGTGGCCGCCTGCGGGCTCGGCCAATAGGTCAGGCCGGCGTCGTCGCGCTTGAGTTCCTTGCCGAAATCCGGCGGGCTGATGTCCTTGTTGAGACCGTCGGCGCGATCGTCGGCGAGACTGCGGCCCGGCCGACGCAGAAGGGCCGCCAGATAGACGAGGCCACGCACGGGGGTCAGGTCGGCGATCACGGGGGCGATGAGGCCGGCCATGGAATGGGCGACGATGATCGGCGGTTCGCCGCCGCCGAAGGCCTGCGCCGCGACGCGGGCATAGTCGGCCGTGGTTGCATCTGCGCGATCGACCGGGAGGTCGACCGTTTGCGCCTCGTGGCCCAGTGCCTGCAGCTCCGCCACGACGCGGACCCAGCACCAGGCGCCGTGCCAGGCACCGTGAATCAAGCCGAAATTTGCCATCGCTTTCCCTCTTCGCGGTCACTCTATACCCGATATGCGGGGCGGCCGGACCGCGACGTTGGCGCGCAATTTGCTTTCCCTCTGGCGAGCGACGCCCAGCGCGCGGAGGCATCGCAGGCGGCCGAATCGCCGCATTTCCCGGAGAACAGCCCATGGTTCAGCCCCTGCCGATCGTCGATATGAGCCCGCTGGCCACGGGTGGGCGGTACGCCCTTGCGGCGGTTGCCGCCTCAATAGGCAGCGCGGCACGCGGCGCCGGCTTCTTCTACCTCGTCGGCCACGGTATCGACCCGTCGCTGGTCAGCGCCGTCTGCCGCGAATCGGCCCGTTTCTTCGACCTGCCGGAGGCGGAAAAGAGCAAGCAGTCGATCAGCCGCTCGCCGCACAACCGCGGTTATGTCGGGATGCGCGGCGAGAGCCTTGATCCAAGCAAGCCGGCGGACCTGAAGGAAGCCTTCAATATCGGCCTCGACCTGTCGCCCAAGGACCCGCGGGTCATCGCCGGCGAGCCGTTCCGCGGGGTCAACATGTGGCCCGACCTCGCCGGCTGGCGCGAGATCATGCTCAACTATTTCAATGCGGCGTGGTCGGTGGGGCGCGACCTGCACCGGGCGATCTCCGTCGATCTCGGCCTCGGCCCGGATTTCTTCGACAAGAAGCTCGACCAGCCGATGGCGACGCTGCGCCTGCTGCACTATCCGCCGCAACCGGACACGGCCGCGGCTGGACAGATCGGCGCCGGCGAGCACACCGACTATGGCGACATCACGCTGCTCCTGACCGACTCGGCCGGCGGGCTCGAGGTCAAGCGGCGCGACGGCGACTGGATGCCGGCGCCGACGGTCCCCGGCGCCTTCATCTGCAATATCGGCGATTGCCTGATGCGCTGGACCAACGACGTCTACGTGTCGACGCCGCACCGGGTGGTCAACCGCGGCGAGCGCCACCGCTATTCGGTCGCCTTCTTCCTCGACCCCAACCCGGACGCGATCATCGCCTGCCTGCCGACCTGCGTGACGGAGATGCAGCCGCCGCGCTATCCGCCGATCAGCGGTGCGGATTATCTTCGCGAACGGCTCGATGCCACCTATAGTTTCCGGGCGACCTCGACCGGCTGAGCAAGATCGACCGGACGGGAAACCGGACCAGAGATGGCGTCACCGACCAAAGCACGACAGATCCAGCAGACGATCGGCGACGATATCGTCCACGGCCGGCTGGCGCCGGGCACGGCGCTCGACGAGACCTCGATCGCGGCGGCCTTCGGTGTGTCACGCACGCCGATCCGCGAAGCGATCCGGCAACTGGAGGCGATCGGCCTGGTGGAGGCGCGGGCGCGGCGCGGCGCGGTCGTCGCCAACCTCTCCGACCGCCAGCTCGACGAGATGTTCGCGGTGATGGCCGAACTGGAGGCGCTCACCGCGCGCTGGTCGGCGATCGCCATGACGGCGGCTGAGCGGCGCCACCTGCTGACGCTGCAGGAGGAAGGCGCGCGCCTAGTCTCGGCCGGCAACCGCGAGGCCTATGTGGATTTCAACAACCGCTTCCACGAAGCGATCTATCGCGGCGCGCACAACGACTTCCTGGCGACGCTGGCGCTGAGCGTACGCACCCGCTGTGCCCCCTTCCGCCGGGCGCAGTTCGAGACGCTGGGACGGCTGGCGAAATCGCACGCCGAGCACGACGCGGTGGTGACGGCGATCCAGCGCGGCGATGCCGACGCGGCGGCCACCGAGATGCGCGCCCACATCATCGTGGTGCGCACCGCGGTCGACGCAGTCGCCGGGGAGGCCGTGCGCCGCCGCGGCGAGCCGGCCGCCGGCAGGGAGGCGGACGCGGCGCCGGCAGCCGACGAGGCGGCCGAGGCACATGCGCCGCCAAATGGGGCAGTGCCGCATATCGCCTAATTCTTCAGCATAAAATCTACTCGTGCATACAATACCGCCAGCGGTCCCCCGGCTGCCGGCCCCGTCCATGCCGCCCGGCAACGGCATCGGCCGGCGCCGGGCGGCCTGCGAACGAAAATCCTAACCCTTCGGCAGCATTCGCGAATCGCGCAAGGCGCGGCGGCTGAGGCGCGCTTCTCAGGCGGCGCGGCAGCGTTTGGCACGGCGGTTGCCAAGAGAGCATCCGGCGGAGCGGGCGATGGGCGCCCCTCCATCTGCTCGTGTCTCTTAGGGGGTTCCCGGATGTCTCACTTCATTCTTTCGCGCCGCAAGCTCTTGAAGGGGGGCGCAGCCCTCGGGGCGCTCGGCGTCACCTCCGGCATCATGCCGATCCGCCTGGCGCGCGCCGCGGACCTCACCATCGGCATCGTCTATGTCGGCTCGCGCGACGACTACGGCTGGAACCAGGCCCATGCGGTCGCGGCGGAAGCGTTGAAGACGGTGCCCGGCGTTACCGTGGTCGAGGAAGAGAACGTGCCGGAGACCGACGCCGTCTCCAAGACGATGGAATCGATGATCCAGCTCGACGGCGCCGGGCTGATCCTCGCCACCTCGTTCGGCTACTACACGCCCTTCGTCGTCGACATGGCCAAGAAGTACCCGGACGTGCAGTTCCGCCACGCCGCAGCGCTGTGGAACAAGGACACCGACCCGAAGAACGCCGGCAGCTATTTCGGCTATCTCGACCAGGGCCACTACATCAACGGCGTCGCGGCGGGCCTCTCCACCAAGTCGAACAAGATCGGCTTCGTCGCCGCCAAGCCAATCTCCTCGGTGCTCTCCAACATCAACTCGGTGCTCATCGGCGCCCGCAAGACCAACCCCGACGCCACAGTGCAGGTGATCTTCACCGGCGACTGGTCGCTTCCCGTGCGCGAGGCGGAAGCCACCAACGCGCTGGTCGACGCCGGTTGCGACGTCATCATCTGCCACGTCGACAGCCCCAAGGTGGTCATCCAGACCGCCGAGAGCCGCGGCGTGAAGACCTGCGGCCACAACGCCTCGCAGGCGCCGCTGGCGCCCAAGGGCTTCATCACCGGCGCCGAGTACAAGTGGTCGACGATCTACAACGCCTACGCCAAGACGCTGTCCGAGGGCGGCACGCTGCCCAACTTCCTGACCGGCGGCTACGATGTCGACTACGTCCAGAACACGCCCTATGGCGCCGGTGCGACGCCGGAGGCGATCAAGGCAGCCGACGCGGCCAAGGCGGAGATGAAGGCCAAGACGCCCTATTACGTCGGCCCGCTCAAGGACAATACCGGCAAGGAAGTGATCCCGGCGGGCACGGCGCACGCGCCCTACGACCCGTGGATCGACAGCATCAACTTCCTCGCCGAAGGCGTCGTCGGCTCGATCACCTGAGCCCCGTGCATCCGCGGCGGCCGGGGCTCTTCCTCCCCTCCGGCCACCGCACCGCCTGCCCATCGTGACCGCACCGGAGCGCCGAGATCCCGTGACCGCGACCACGCCGACCGAAATCGAAGCAGTGCCGGGCGCCGCGCCGGCAGCCGACATCATGGGGCGCATCGCGCGCTCGGCCGAGGCGGTGGTCATCCCGGCGCTGGCCGTGCTGGCGGCCGCCGCCCTCTTCTCGATCTTCCTCATCCTGCTCGGCAAGTCGCCGGTGCAGTTCTTCTCCCTGCTGTGGCGCGGCGGCTTCGGCACCGCGTTCTCGTGGGAGAACACGCTGGTGCGCGCCGCACCGCTCATCCTCACCGCGCTCTGCGTCGCCGTCCCCGCCCGTCTCGGCATGGTGGTGATCGGCGGCGAAGGCGCGCTGGTGCTCGGCGGCTTCGCCGCCGCCGCCGCGGCGATCCCCTTCATCGACTGGGCGCCGCCGATCCTGGTGATGCCGATCATGGTGCTGGCGGCGCTGCTCGCCGGCGGCGTGTGGATCGGCTTCGTCGGCGTGCTCAGGCACTATCGCGGCGTCAACGAAACCATCGCCAGCCTGCTGCTCGATTACA
Source organism: uncultured Alphaproteobacteria bacterium (assembly GCA_963732845.1). GTDB lineage: Bacteria > Pseudomonadota > Alphaproteobacteria > Rhizobiales > Kaistiaceae > CAVSRC01. The sequence continues at coordinate 52,699 of CAVTBE010000020.1, forward strand.
TCGCCGTGGCGATCATGAACTTCTTCGTCGAGGGCGCCCTGCGCGACCCGACGAACCCCAACAAGCCCTCGACCAAGCCGATCGGCGACGCCAACATGGTCGGCAACATCCCCGGCACCGAGGTGCATTGGGGGCTGGTGGTCGGCATCGTGCTGGCGATCGCGCTGTGGGTGCTGATGAACCGCACCAAGTTCGGCTTCGCGGCGCGCATCACCGGCGGCAATGTGCGCGCGGCACGGGCGCAGGGCCTGCCGGTCGGCCGGCTGGTGGTGATCTCCTGCGCCATCGCCGGCGCCTGCGCCGGGCTTGCCGGCTATTTCGAGGTCGCCGCCATCCAGGGCCGCGCCAATGCCTCGATCGCCGCCGGCTACGGCTTCACCGGCATCCTGGTTGCGTTCCTGGCCAAGCAGAACCCGCTCGCCATCATCCCGGTGTCGATCTTCCTCGGCGGCATCGCCGCGGCCGGCGGCCTGATCCAGCGGCGCATGGGGCTGCCCGACGCCACCGTGAGCGTGCTGCAGGGCCTGATGTTCGTGGTGCTGCTCGTCTCCGACACGCTCTACGGCCGCTTCTCCTTCTTCCGCAGCAAGGACGACACGCGATGAGCCACGAATCCACTCTCGGCATCGTTCTGCTGGCCATGTTCGCGGGCGCCATCCGTGTGTCGACGCCGTTCCTCTTCGTCAGCCTCGGCGAATGCCTGACGGAGAAATCCGGGCGCATCAATCTGGGTCTCGAAGGCACGCTCGTCTTCGGCGCGATGACCGGCTACGCCATCTCCTATCTCTCCGGCTCGCCGTGGCTGGGGGTGTTCGCCGCCGGGATCGCCGGCTCCGTCTTCGGCGCCATTCACGGCACCATCTGCAAGCTGCCGCGCGTGAACGACATCGCCATCGGCATCGCCATGATGCTGTTCGGCACGGGGCTGGCCTTCTTCCTCGGCAAGCCCTTCATCCAGCCCAAGGCGCCGCGCCTGCCCTCGCTGCCGCTCGGAACCTGGTCGGACAACCCGGCGGTGCAATCGGCGCTGCAGGTGAACCCGCTGTTCTTCGTCGGCGCGGCGCTGTCGGTGCTCCTGTGGTGGGCGTTCAAGAACACCCGCTTCGGGCTGATCGTGCGCATGACCGGCGATTCGGCGCCGGCGGCGCTGGCCATGGGCTACTCGGTCGACTGGGTGCGCTTCCTCGCCACCACCATCGGCGGCTTCTCCGCCGGCGTCGGCGGCGCCTTCCTGTCGCTCTACTATCCCGGCGCGTGGAGCGAGGGCCTGTCCTCCGGCCAGGGCCTGATGGCGGTGGCGCTGGTCATCTTCGCCCGCTGGAACCCGCTCGCCTGCTTCGCCGCGGCGCTGCTCTTCGGCGCCGCAGGCGCCTTGGGCCCGGCGCTGCAGTCGGTCGGCATCACGCAGGGCTACTACTTCTTCAACGCCGCACCCTACGTGCTCACCCTCATCATCATGATCGTCTCGACCTCGCCCAAGCGCGCGCTCCGCGGGGCGCCGAGCGAGCTGTCGATTACCAAGTGAGAGCGGACAGCATGAGACCATCGAGACGATGGACGAGCGCATTGCCGCGGCGATGGTGCCGGGCGGGCGTACGGTCGCGGCCGATCCCTATCCGTGGCCCTTCGACGGCAACTGACGGCAAAGAACACGGCGCTGATCGTCATCGACATGCAGGTCGATTTCTGCGCGCCCGGCGGATACGTCGATTCGATGGGCTACGACATATCGCTGACGCGCGCGCCGATCGAACCGATCCAGCGGGTGCTCGCCGCCATGCGCGCCAGGGGCTATCCGATCATCCATACGCGCGAGGGCCACAAACCCGACCTCTCCGACCTGCCGGCCAACAAGCGCTGGCGCTCGCAGCGGATCGGCGCCGGCATCGGCGACCAGGGGCCGTGCGGGCGCATCCTGGTGCGCGGCGAGCCGGGCTGGGAGATCATCCCGGAACTGCAGCCTAAGCCCGGCGAGGTGATCATCGACAAGCCGGGCAAGGGATCGTTCGTGGCGACTGACCTGGAGCTGGTGCTGAAGACCGCCGGCATCCGCAACATCGTACTGACCGGGGTGACCACCGACGTCTGCGTGCACACCACCATGCGCGACGCCAACGACCTCGGCTACGAGTGCCTGCTCATCTCCGACTGCTGCGCGGCGACCGACGTCGGCAACCATCTGGCGGCGCTCAAGATGATCAAGATGCAGGGCGGCGTCTTCGGCGCCGTCGCTGATTCAGCCACCTTCATCGAGGCCCTGCCGTGAGCGAGAACCACCCCACCCCCCGGCCTTCGGCCGGTCCCCCCTCCCCGGTCCGGGGAGGGATGGCGGGCTCCCGATCGCTCGGCCACGGTCTCCGCCTGCCGGGGAGTTGCCATGAGCACCGCACTCGACATGACAGTGCAAGCCCCCGCTGCCAAGACCCATCGCGCGATCAGCCTCGAAACCGTCGGCATGACCAAGATCTTCGGGTCGCTGACGGCGCTCGACGACGTGTCGATCAAGGTGCAGGCGGGCACCGTGCACGCGCTGCTCGGCGAGAACGGCGCCGGCAAGTCGACGCTGGTCAAGTGCATCATGGGTTTCTACCAACCGACGCGCGGCCAGGTGATGATCGACGGCCACGAGGTCGAGATCCACAATCCGCGGGTGGCGCATGCCCATGGCATCGGCATGGTCTATCAGCAGTTCACGCTGGTGCCCTCGCTGACCGCCGCCGAGAACCTGGTGATCAGCCGGGCCCATCCGCCGGCGGTGATCCACTGGCGCGACGAGATGCCGGCGCTGGAGGCGTTCCTCGACCGCATGCCGTTCAAGGTGCCGCTCAATGTGCCGGTGCTCGGCCTGTCGGCGGGCGAGAAGCAGAAGCTCGAAATCCTCAAGCAGCTCTATCTCGACCAGCATTTCCTCATCCTTGACGAGCCGACCTCGGTGCTGACCCCGGGCGAGGCCGACGAGGTGCTGGGCCTGCTGCGCGGCATGGCGAGGGCCGGCGACCTCACCATCCTGATGATCAGCCACAAGTTCCGCGAGGTGACCGCCTTCGCCGACGAGGTCTCGGTGCTGCGCCACGGCCGGCTGGTCGGCGCCGGCAAGGTCGCCGATCTCGGCGTCGACGACATGAGCCGCATGATGATCGGCGACACCAAGATCCGCGAGCGCGCCGAGCGCCAGCCGATGGCGGATGATCCGCAGGTCGTGCTGGAGATCGCCGGTCTGTTCGCCGATGACGATCAGGGCCTGCCGGCGGTCGAAGCGGTGAACCTCAAGGTGCATGCCGGTGAGATCGTCGGCATTGCCGGGGTATCGGGCAACGGCCAGTCGGAACTGGTCGAAGTGCTCTCCGGCCAGCGCGAGGAGACCACCGGACGCATCTTCGTGCGTGGGGCACCCTTCGAGCCGACGCGCGGCGCCATGGACCGCTTCAAAGTGTTCAGCCTGCAGGAGGAACCCCTGCGCAACGCGGCCGTGCGGCGCATGACGGTGGCCGAGAACATCTCCTTCCGCACCTTCGACAAGCCGCCGATCACCTCGCTCGGCTGGTGGCTGTCGCCGGGGCCGATGCGGAGCCGAGCGCGTGAGCTGATCGCGGCCTATCGGGTGAAGACGCCGTCGACCGAGGAGTTCATGGAGAACCTGTCGGGCGGCAACGTGCAGCGCGCGGTGCTGGCGCGCGAGCTGTCGAGCCCGGTGGAGGTGCTGATCGTCGCCAATCCCTGCTTCGGTCTCGACTTCGCCTCGGTCGCCGAAATCCGCTCGCAGATCATGGAGCAGCGCAATCGCGGCGCCGCGGTACTGCTGGTGTCGGAGGACCTCGACGAGATCCTCGAACTGGCCGACCGTATCGCGGTGATGTCCGGCGGCAGGATCGACTACGTGGTGCCGGCGGCCGACGCCGACCGCACCTCGATCGGCCGCGCCATGGCGGGGCATTAGAGATGGGCATGAGTTCGCGACGCGCTTTCCTCCACTGAAGGCAGAATCGCGTGCGGCGAGGCCCTCCTGCCCCCTGAGGGGGAGAACAGCGAAGCACGGCTCGCGTGAGCGAGACGTTAGCGCAGCTAAGGGGGGGTCGGGGCACGGCTTGACCCGTCACCCCCCGCTCGTCGCCAACGATTTCCGCCTTCGGCGAAAATCGGCCCTGTTCTCCCCCTCAAGGGGGGGATGGGCGCGTCGCATCGCCTCAACCATCAGCTATCGAGCTCGGCCATGATCACTGTCGCCGCACAACCCTTCGCCTATGAGTTCCCGCCCGACAAGGTGGCGCTCATCGTCATCGACATGCAGCGCGATTTCATCGAGGAAGGCGGCTTCGGCGAGACGCTGGGCAATGACGTGACGCTGTTGCAGGCGATCGTTCCAACGGTGGAGAAGCTGATCGGGCTTTTCCGCCGCGAGGGCTGGCTTGTGGTCCACACCCGCGAGGGCCACAAGCCGGACCTCTCCGACTGCCCGAAGGCGAAGCGCGAGCGCGGCAACCCGAGCTTGAGGATCGGCGATACGGGACCGATGGGCCGCATCCTCATCCATGGCGAGGACGGCCACGACATCATCCCGTCGCTGAAGCCCATCGATGGCGAACTGCTGATCGACAAGCCGGGCAAGGGGTCGTTCTACGCCACGCCGCTCGGCGACGAGCTTGGCAGGCGCGGCATCAGCCATCTGGTCTTTGCCGGCGTGACCACCGAAGTCTGCGTGCAGACGACCATGCGCGAGGCCAACGACCGCGGCTATGCGTGCCTGCTGATCGAGGATGCCACCGAGAGCTATTTCCCCGAATTCAAGGCGGCGACGCTGGCCATGATCCGGGCGCAGGGCGGCATCGTCGGCTGGACGGCGCCGCTGGCGGCACTGGAACAGGCGGTCGCCGCGGAGGCGGCGGCATGAGCCCGCCGTTCGACGCCGAGAAGCACGTCCGCCATATGGCCGAGGTGATGGAGATCGAAATCGCGGCCGAATGGATGCCGACGGTGGTCGCCAACATGACGGCGACGGGGCGATCGCCGAGCTGGTGCTCTCCTTCCCGCTCGAAGACCACACCGAGCCGGCGCCGGTGTTCGAGGCATGATGAGCGGTTCAGCATTCTGTCGGCACGCGGATGGGCGACACGACGCCACTTGCTCCTCATCTCCCCCCTTGAGGGGGAGAACAGCGAAGCTTACGGCTCGCGTGAGCGAGACGTTAGCGGAGCTAAGAGGGGGGTCGAGGCACCGCCTCGTCATTCACCCCCCTCTGAGCTTCGCCAACGATTTCCGCCTTCGGCGAAAATCGGGCTCCGCTATCTCCCCCTCAAGGGGGGAGATAGGGCCGTACCAACGCGGCGAGTCGCAAACGCATGACCGCCGACATCCACCTCAGACCGCGCACGAGATCGCGGCGGCGGTGAACGCGCGCAGCGTATCGGCGCGCGCCGTGACCGAGGCGGCGATCGCCCGTATCGAGGCGACCAACGGCGGCTCGGCGCCTTCACCGACCCGACCTTCGACGCGGGCGCTGGCCGAAGCCGATGCGGTGGATGCGGCGATCGCGGCGGGCAAGGCGCTGCCGCTCGCCGGCGTGCCCTATGCGGTCAAGAACCTCTTCGACATCGAAGGCGTGACGACGCGCGCCGGCTCGAAGATCAATCGCGACAACCCGCCGGCGACGGCCGACGCCTTCCTGATCGAGCGCATGAAGGCGGCCGGCGCGGTGCTGCTGGGCGGGCTCAACATGGGCGAATACGCCTATGACTTCACCGGTGAGAACGCCCATGACGGCGCCTCGCTCAACCCGCACGATCCGACCCGCATGTCGGGCGGCTCGTCGGGCGGCTCGGGCACGGCGGTGGCGGCCGGCATGGTGGCGGCCTCGCTCGGCTCCGACACCAACGGCTCGATCCGCGTGCCCTCCTCCTTCTGCGGGCTGTTCGGCCTCAAGCCGACCTTCGGCCGGCTGTCGCGGGCGGGCAGCTTTCCCTTCTGCGCCAGCCTCGATCATCTCGGACCGATGGCGCGCTCGGCGCTCGACCTGGCGCTCCTCTTCGATGCGCTGCAGGCGCGACGACCCGGCCGACCCGGCACAGGTGAAGCGGCCGTTCGTCGACGCCACCGCCGAAATCGACAAGGGCATCGACGGTCTCCGGATCGCGGTTGCCGGCGGCTATTTCCGCGAGCGCGGCGAGCCGCAAGCTTTCGCCGCGGTGGACGCGGTCGCCGCGGCGCTCGGCGCCACGCGCACGGTCGAGATCCCGGAAGCGGCGCGGGCGCGCGCCGCCGCCTATCTCATCACCACGGCCGAATCCTCGGCGCTCCATCTCGACCGCCTCCGCACGCGCGCCGCCGACTACGATCCGGACGTGCGCGACCGGCTGATCTCCGGCGCCATGGTGCCGGCGGCCTGGGTGATCCAGGCGCAGCGCTTCCGCGCCTGGTTCCGCGAGGCGATGCGCGAGGTGTTCGAGCGAGGTCGACATCATCCTCGCGCCGGCGACGCCGTTTCCACGCGCTGAAATCCGGCACCAAGACGGTGACGCTCGGCGGGGTCGACCATGCCGGCGCGACCGAATATCGGCATCTTCACGCAGCCGATCAGCTTCATCGGCCTGCCGGTGGTGGCGGTGCCGGTGTGGCTCGACGGCGCCGATCTGCCGATCGGCGTGCAGGTGATCGCGCCGGCCTGGCGCGAGGATCTGGCGCTGCGCGTCGCGCGCCATCTGGAGCTTTCCGGCGCGGCGCAGGCGCCGGTCGCCAAGGGACTTTCTGCATGAGCGAGACGGACGACAAGGCGCGCTGGGCCGGGCGCAACGGCGACAAGGACAGGCTGCGCGAGCGCGATCTGGGGCAGGCTGGAAGAGACCGCCGTCAATGTCGGCCCGGTGTGGAGCCGCATCCCCAATTTCGCCGGCGCCGACCTCGCCGCCTGGAACCTGGCGCAGACGGCGGAATGGAAGGCGGCGCGGGTGGTGAAGTGCAATCCCGACCCGCCGCAGATCCCGGTGCGGCTGCGCGCCCTGCACGAAGGCAAGATCGTCTATGCGCCGGTGCCCGAGCTGACCCAGGGATTTCCCTTCGTGCGGCTCGACCCGGAAAAGCTGCGGGCGAAAGGCGTCGAGTTCGAGACGGCGGCGCCGAGCGGCGGCTTCCTCGCCCATGGCGATCCGGTCGAATTCGAGGAGATGGAGATGCTCGATTTCGTCGTGGTCGGCTGCGTGGCGGTGACGCGCTCCGGCGGGCGCACCGGCAAGGGCGGCGGCTTCGCCGATCTGGAACTCGGCATCTTCCGCGAGCTCGGCAAGCTCACGCGAGACACGGTGATCGCCACGACGGTGCATTCCAGCCAGGTGGTGGACGACGCGCGGCTGCCGATGATGGGGCACGATTCGGCGCTGAACTACATCGCCACCGAGAAGGAGCTGATCGACACGCGCACGCCCTTTTCGCAGCCGGCGGGCGTCGACTGGGACCGCGTGCAGCCCGACCAGTACGAGAACATTCCGTTCCTCAAGGAGCTGCGCGCGCGGCTGGAACGATAGGGAGTGGCACGGCTTTGCCCCACGCTCCGTTCATGCCCGGCGCCGACCGGGCATCCAGGCGTGATTCACCGCCCGGCGAGTCCGGCCTGGGTTCCCGCCTGCGCGGGAACGAACGGAAATCCGGCAGGCGCGTGCGCGCGATAGCCGAACGAGGCAAACGTCAACCCCATTCGGCGAGGAAGGGAGCGCGGGTGTGGCGGAAGCCGCGCTGACAGCCGCAGGGGAGCCGCACCGGCGCGGTCGAGGCCGGCACGTCGGTGAGGCCGGTTCGCAGCTGCATGTCGCGCCAGTAGGGCTCGAAGCGCCGGACCGCCTCTTCCATGGCGGGCACGTGGTCGCGCAGGTAGCGCTCGGCCTCCTCGCGCATCTCGGCCTTGATCGCCGTTTCGTCGATCATCGTCAGCGCGCGCTCGCGCATGACCACCTGGCCATCGACCAGGACCGTGCGCACAGCCTCCGAGTTGACGGCATAGGTGAGCTGGGCGACGGCATCCTTGAGCGGGATGAAGCCGTAATCACTGCGATCGTAGAGCACGAGGTCGGCCTTGCGGCCTATATCGAGGACGCCGATCTCGTCCTGGAGCAAGGTGGAGCGGGCGCCGCCCATGGTCGCCATGCGGAAGGCGTCCTCCGCCGTCGGCCAGGTGGCGTAGTCCATTTCACCGACGCGGTGGACGACCGCCGCGAGGCTGAGCGAGCGCAGCATGTCGGCGCGGTCCGAGGTGCAGGTGCCGTCGGTGCCGAGCGCCACCGGAATACCGCGCTTCAGCATGTCCGGCACGCGGGCGACGCCGGCGCCGAGCTTGAGGTTCGACAGCGGATTGTGGGTGATGCAGGACCCCTTCTCGGCGACCAGATCGAGCTCGCGGTCGGTCAGCCAGATGGCATGGTTGAGGGTGAAGTTCGGCGTCAACACGCCGATGTCGGCAAGGTGCTCGACGATCGGTTTGCCGTAGAGCATCTCGCCCTGGACGGCGTGGACCTTGCTCTCCAGCGTGTGGGTGTGGACCGGGATGTTGCGGGCGAGCGAAATCTCGGTCGCCGCCTGCATCAGCCGGTCGGAGCACCATTGCGGCCCGAGCGGCCCGAGGATGACGCGGATGCGCCCGTCGCCGGCATTGTTCCAGCGGGCGTAGTGGCGCTCGAAGAAGGCAAGGTGCTCCCGCCAGGGCTTCGCCTTCAGCGTCGCCAGCTCGGCGCGCAGATCCGGCGCCAGCATGGTATCGGCCCAGGGCAGCGGATCGACCATGTCGCGGTCGCTCATCGAGGTGGTGATGGCGGCGCGCAGGCCGATGTCGCGGTAGGCGGCGGCGGAACCGTCGAAGGCTTCCGGCTCGGCGAGGCGGTTGATGAGGTCGTCCTGTACCGTGGTGACGCCGGAGCGGATGCTCTCGACGGCGAGCAGCATGGTGCGCAGGTAGTGGACGCGCTCGGGCAGAGGCTGGATGGCGAAGGGCGGGTATTTGTGCAGCAGCCAGACTTCCAGCGGCAGGGCGTCGTAGAAGCCCTGTTCGAAGCTTTCGTTGGAATGGGTGTGGGCGTTGACGAAACCCGGCATGACGATGCGGTCGGAGCCGTCGATCGTCTCGGTGATGCGGCGGCCCTCGCCGACGCCCGTGCCGATGGCGGCGATATGGTCGCCTTCGATGAGAATTTCGGCAGAGGGGATCGGCTCGCGGCCGGCGCCGGGCACGATATAGGCATTGGTGATGAGGACGGTCATGGACGTCTGTTCCCGAGGGAATTCGCAAGCCCGACAGAGCAAATGCCGTGCCGCGGGCAGGAGGGCTGACCGGTGGAAATCGACAACCGGCACGTGAAGGCGGAGGTGGAGGCGGTTTTCGCGGAATACGAGGCGGCGCTGGTGGGGAACGACGTCAAGGCGCTCGACCGGCTGTTCCTCAAGGCGCCGACCACCATCCGCTATGGCGGCGGCGAGAACCTCTACGGCTATGCGGCGATCGCCGCCTTCCGCGCGGCGCGCGCGCCGGCCGGCCTCGAACGGACACTGGAGAAGACGGTGATCACCACTTACGGCCGCGATTTCGCCGTCGCCTCCACCCTCTTCCGGCGCGATAGCGCGCCCGGCAAGGTCGGTCGCCAGATGCAGAGCTGGGTGCGCACGGCGGAGGGCTGGCGGGTGGCCGCCGCGCACGTCAGCATCATCGACGATCCGGGCTGAGATTAGGCTGACCGTGCCTTGATCGCCAAGCCCGGGCTTTCATCGGGACGCTGCCGTCGTCATCGCAGCGAAGATCAGCTTGGAGGCGCTCCTTCAACCGCTGCCGCGCCTCGGGAGCCAGGCTCAGGCAGTAACCCGGTGCTGGACCCGCGCCCAAGGTGAAGGGATGCCAGAAATCGTCAAAGTCCTTGAACCGGGTCGCGACCTCGATGGCGATGCACAGCGCACCGGCGAGGCCGGCGGCACCTGCCAATCCCATCAGGCCGTCCGCCGTGCAGAACGGAAAGCGCCTGTCTTCGCCGAGTTCCGCCGCCGCCGGATCGAGCGCCGCAGCCGCCCGCCAGAATGCACTCATGAACTCGACGCCGCCGCCGGCATAATCCCAAACGTAGAAGCCGATCGTACCGCCCGGACGGACCACCCGCTTCATTTCGGCAAGCGCCTTCTGCCTGTCGGGAACGAAATTCAGGACGAGGCCGGAGACGACAACGTCCCGACTGGCGCTGTCCTCGCCGAGGCTCTGAGCGTCGCCGACCCGGAACGTAGCGCGCGCATCCGGCACGTTCTTGCGAGCAGCCGCCACGAAGCCCTCCGAGGGATCGATAGACAGCACGCTGGCTGGGACGCATTGGGTGAGGATGGCGGCCGACAGGGCGCCGGTGCCGCAGCCGACATCGAGCCAAGCTTGACCAGGCGGCGCGCTCAGCCAATCCAGAAACCGGGGTGCAACACGCCTGCTCCAGCGCCCCATGTAGGCGTCATAGCTGTCGCCGGCCTGCCATGCATCGTGACGCGATGTATCATTCATTGGACACTCCAGTCGGCCCCCGAAGCACCCACGAACCCACGCTACGCGAAATCCACGCAATCACATACCGGCACGCCTTGCCGGAACCCGGCGACTTTGCCTCCGCCGGGCCAAACTGCAAGAAACGCCCTGGTCTCCCACCGAAACGCCGTGAAAGATCAGACGTGGCTTCAGGCCACCGCCGGCCTGATGCCGACCAGTGCAGAGATCCGGGCCAATTCGGCCGGTCGGAAATGCCCTGGATATCGCAACGCGGCGCATAAGGCGCCTCGAGCCGGGCGGCTTCCTCGTCCGTCAGGTCGATTTCCAGAGAGGCAATCGCATCGTCGATCTGCCGCGTGCTGCTGGCGCCGACGATTTTTCCCGAGCCTCTTCATCAGCCTCGGCCGGTGTCAAGCGTGGCCGGAGTCCGGGTCAGGCGAGATCAAGCTGCATGTGGATGAAGCGCGGGTCGTCGCCGCCGAAAGATTGCGGATCGACCACGCGGCGGAAGCCGACCGACTCGTAAAGCGGCAGGGCCTCGCGATGGCGATAGAGCGCATCGAGCACGATGCGGCGAAGCCCAAGTCGGCGGGCCTCGTCGATGAGCGCCGTGCACAGGGCCCGTCCGAGACCGTGGCCGCGCGCCGTCTCACGCACATACATGCGGTTCATCTCGCCGGTGCCCGCGCCGTGGGACTTCAGCATCACCATCCCGACCGGCTCGCCAGCGATCCGGGCGACGAAGCAGGCGCCGGCCGGTGGCATGAAGACCCGGCGGAAGTTGGCGAGCTCGCCGGCAATGTCGGTCTCGGCGATGTAGCGATCGTGCTCTTCGATCATGTCCGGGTAGCGCCCGCGCAACACATCGAAAAACTCCCAGACGAGCCGCGAGACGGTGGCGATCTCGTCGTCGCCGTGGACGCGGTCGATGCTGCTGGAGATTTCCTGCGGCTCGTGCACCACGCTCCGCCCTACCCTTTCGACGCGATGTAACTCCGCCAGCCGCCGAAACGGGTGATGTCCTCGGCGCCCGCGGTGCCGGCCGCCTCGCACAGGAAGCCCTTGACCTCGGTGCCATCGGCAAGGCCGATCGTACCGATGCTCAAGGGGGCCGGAACGCCGGCGATAAAATCGCCGAAGGCGTCCGGCGTCAACGCCCACACCTCGACCGAAATTGCCGCACCGCCTTCGGTTGCGCGCACCATGCCCGGCCGCGGCGGCGGACCGTCGGGCAGAGCATAGAGGCGATAGGCGGGCACGGTTTCGGCCGCCTTGACGAAGCTGGCACCGCGTTCGGTGAGCTCGTGATTGAGCGCCATGCCGGAGAGATGGGCGCCGATGACCGCCAGGCCGACGGTGCCGGGCGGCGGCGCGGCAGCGCGCTCGGGCGGGGCGGGAAGCGGTCTGCCCGTGGCGCCGAGCGGCACGCCGGCCTTCATGTGAAGCTGTTCGGCGATCGCCACCAGCAGCGCGTCGCGGCCGGCCGGCGCAATCAGCGTGACGCCGGCAGGGCGGCCGTCGGGCCGATAAGGCCCGGGCACGGCGCAGGCGGCGAGATCGAGCAGGTTGACGAAATTGGTGTAGGTGCCGAGGCGCGAATTGGCGCCAACGGGATCGCGCGCCACATCGTCGAGGGTGCAGACATCGGGGATCGACGGCACGACGAGAACGTCGATCTCCTTCCACACATCGCGCGTGGCATTGGCGAGTTCGGCGAGGCGATAGATGCCGTCGAAGGCGTCCGCCGCGGAGAGCCGCGTGGCGCCCGCGATGATCGCGCGGGTGACGGGATGGAGCGTCTCCGGCTTCGCCTCGATGAAGTCGCGGATAGCAGCATAGCGCTCGGCCACCCAGGCACCTTCGTAGAGCAGCGCGGCGGCGGCATAGAAGGGCGCGAGATCGATCTCGACCGGAGGTGAAGGCAGGAGCGCCAAGGCGGCATCGTAGGCGGCTTCCGCCTGCGGGCTGCCGAAGACGCGGCTGGCGCGATCGGGAATCGCGAAGCGCACCGCCGGCGGCACGACCGGGTTGCCAAAGGAGAACGCGCGCGACCACGGATCGGCGGGATCGCGTGACCCCGCCACCTGCATCACGCGCCAGGCATCGTCGGCGGTCGCGGCAAAGATCGAGACGCAGTCGAGCGTCTGGCAGGCGGGCACGACGCCGCGCACCGAGAGCGCCCCGCGCGACGGTTTGAGCCCGACGATATTGTTGAGGGCAGCGGGCACGCGCCCCGAGCCGGCGGTGTCGGTGCCGAGGGCGAAGGTGACCAGCCCACGTGCCACCGCGACACCGGAGCCCGACGACGAGCCGCCCGGCACCAGCCCCGGGTCGCAGGCGTTCCGCGGCACCGGATAAGGCGTGCGCACGCCGACCAGCCCAGTGGCGAACTGGTCGAGATTGGTCTTGCCGATGAGGATGGCGCCGGCATCGACGAGGCGCTGCACGACGGCGGCGTTTTCCCTGGCGACATAGGCATAGTCGGGACAGGCGGCGGTCGTCTCCATGTCGGCGACGTCGATATTGTCCTTGACCGCGAACGGCACGCCCCATAGCGGCAGCGCGAGCGGATCGAAGGGCGGCAGGGCGGCGGCAGCGACCCGCGCCCTGGTCTCGTCGACCAGCGCGATGAAGATGCCGGGATCGTCGGCGGCGGCGACGCGGGCGTAGACCTCCGCGATCACCTCCGCTGGCGTCCGTCCGGCTGCATAAGATTTATGCAGCCCCCCAATATCGAGATCGATCCCGGTCATTTTCCCCCACCGTTCAGGCGTTGTGTATACAATGCCGGACACTGGATGCAAATGGGCGGCCAGCCGCCGATTTCGGGGCGCGGCAGAGGCGCGGGAATGTCCGCAGGAGCCCCGAAACGATGCCGCCTTGGGCGAACCGGCGCAAGGCCCGAAGCCGCCTGCCTATGCGACGGGAAGGCCGCTGCCGCCGGGCCCGATCATGCCCGGTGGATACAAGCGTTCCGGCGTGCAGGCAAACCGGTCAGCGCCCTGCCGAGAGAAGATCGGAGAGGCCGCCCGGGCGCTGCGGCCGCGGGCTGAGGTCAAGGCCGGAGAGGATGTCGACCAGGTGGCTGCGCATCAGGTCGCTGGCGCGCTCGCCGGCGCCGGCGCCGATGGCCGCGACCAGCTCGTGATGGGCATGGCGCTCGCAGATGGCGTCGCGCCGGCGCCAGTAGAGCGCCACCACCAGCGAGGAGCGCGAGGTCAGTTCGCGCACGAAGGCCTCGAGGATCGGCTGGCCGGCGATCTCGGCAATCGAATTGTGGAAGTGCGCCGAGAGCGCGATGGCGCGACTCTGCTCATCGGCCGCAAGGGCGGCATCCTCATCGGCGAGGTGCCGCTTGAGGTGCTCGACATCGGCCGGCCCGGCGCGGCCGGCGGCCAGCGCCGCCACGCGCGGCTCGATCAGCGAGCGCGCCTCGAACACCTGACGCGCTTCTGCCACCGTCGGCTCGGCGACATGGGCGCCACGGTTGGGCGCGATGGTGACGACGCGATCGTGTGCCAGCGCCTGCAGCACCGAGCGCACGATGGTGCGGCTGGCGCCGAACAGGGCGCCGATCTCGTCCTCCGGCAGGTGCGTGCCGGGCGGCAGGCGATGGTCGAGAATGGCGGCGAGCAGGGCCGCATAGATCCTGGCCGAGCGGGCGCTCTTCAGCGCCGGACCGCGATCGGCCGCAGATTCGGCACCGGGAAGATCGAGATCGGAAACGGCCACGGTCATGTCCTTGCACGTCGGCGATACATAGCACAATCGCGACGTATCCAATCAGAATCGTGAATTGTATACGAATTGTGCATACTGCTGCGCAGCTCTGCACAAGATGCGAGCGTCCCCGCCCCTGCCCCGTGCCCTCCGTCGGCGCCTGGCGGCGCGCTGAAACGATCATGGATTCAATCCGCTAGCCGGTGGCACCGGCGCCTGCGGCAGCTTGGCACAGCCTTTGCGCTCATGGTCCCGGTCAACAGGGGACGCCCATGAGCCGCGCCGCCGATCTGGAACTGGTTGCCGTCACCAAGCGCTATGGCGACACCCTCGCCGTCGACAACATCGACCTGAAGATCAAGGCGGGCACCTATTGCTGCCTGCTCGGGCCGTCGGGCTGCGGCAAGACCTCGACGCTGAGGATGATCGCCGGCCACGAGACGGTGTCGGTCGGCGACGTGCTGCTCGCCAACGAGAACATTACCGACCGGCCGCCGGCGGCGCGCGGCACCGCCATGATGTTCCAGAGCTATGCGCTGTTCCCGCATCTCAACGTCCGCGACAACGTCGCCTTCTCGCTAAAGATGCGCGGGCGGCCGAAGGACGAACGCTACGGGCGCGCCGACGCCATGCTCAAGCTGGTGGAGCTTTCCCAGTATGCCGAGCGCATGCCGGGGCAGCTTTCCGGCGGTCAGCAGCAGCGCGTGGCGCTGGCCCGGGCGCTGGTCACCGACCCGTCGATCCTGCTGCTCGACGAGCCGCTGTCGGCGCTCGACCCGTTCCTGCGCATCCGCGTGCGCGCCGAGCTGAAACGCTTCCAGCGCGACCTCGGCATCTCCTTCATTCACGTCACCCACAGCCAGGAAGAGGCGATGGCGCTCGCCGACCTGATCGTGGTGATGAGCGACGGGCGCATCGAGCAGCAGGGCAGCCCGCAGGAGGTGTTCAACGCGCCGGCGACCGAGTTCGTCGCCCGCTTCATGGGCGGCCACAACGTGGTGCCGACCGCCGGCGGCAAGATCAGCGTGCGCACCGACCGGGTGCGGCTGATGCCCGCCCCCGGCGAAGGCGACGCCCGCCCGGTGACGGTGACCGACGTGGAATATCAGGGCACCGCCGTGCTGGTCGCGCTCAAGGGCGCCGACGACCTGGAACTGACGGCCGTCGTGCCGGAGCGCGCTTTCTTCGCCAGGCCCTTCGCGGTCGGCAAATCCGCGGCGATCGGATGGGACCCAGCGGACATCCACGAACTCGCCACCTCTGCCTGACCTGGAGACGGTCGGCCAACACGGGAGTAGCAGCAGATGAAGGACGTGAAGAAGAAGACGGGCGTATCCCGCCGCTCTGTGCTGAAAGGCTCGGCGGCGGCGGTCGCCGGCCTGGCGGCGGGATCGGGGGCGATCACCGGCTTCCCGATGGTGTGGGCGAAGACCGATATCACCCTTCGCCAGTTCGGCACCGGCGTTTCCAACCTCAACGCCATCGCCGAAAAGTGCAAGGCGGACCTCGGCATCACGCTGGAAATGACGGCGATGGATACCGACGCCGCCGCCCAGCGCGCGGTAACCCAGCCCGACAGCTACGACATCGCCGACGTCGAATACATCACCTGCAAGAAGGTGTTCCCGGCCGGCGTGCTGCAGCCGATGGATACCAAGAAGCTGACCTATTACGACGACATCGTTCCGCTGTTCATCACCGGCAAGCTGACGCCCAATTCGAAGATCGCGCAGGGTACCGCGCCGCACACCGTCGGTTTCGTCGAGTTCAGCTGAACTCGACCACCTTCGCCAAGGAGCCGACCGAGTGGATGACGATGGTTCCGACCATCTACAACGCCGATACGCTCGGCTACCGCCCCGACCTCGTCGGCCGCAAGATCGAGAACTGGCGCGACCTGCTTGACGCGAAGTTCAAGGGCAAGACCTCGATCCTCAACATCCCGTCGATCGGCATCATGGATGCCGCGATGATCATGGAGTCCGACGGCCAGATCAAATACGCCGACAAGGGCAACATGACGAAGGACGAGATCGACAAGACGATCGCCTTCCTGATCGAGACCAAGAAGGCCGGCCAATTCCGCGCCTTCTGGAAGACCTTCGACGAGTCGGTCAACCTGATGGCCTCCGGCGAAGTGGTGATCCAGTCGATGTGGTCGCCGGCGGTGGCGGCGGTGCGCGCCAAGGGCATTCCGTGCGCGTACCAGCCGCTCAAGGAGGGCTCCCGCGCCTGGGGCGGCGGCCTCGGCCTGGCCAAGCATCTCAGCGGCGCCACGCTCGACGCCGCCTATGAATACGTCAACTGGTACATGTCCGGCTGGGTCGGCGCCTACCTCAACCGCCAGGGCTACTACTCCGCCTGCCTGTCTACGGCCAAGAAGTACATGAGCGCCGACGAGTGGGGCTACTGGATGGAAGGCAAGCCGGCTGAGGGCGATGTCCTGTCGCCCGACGGCAAGGTGATGGAGAAGGCCGGCGCCGTGCGCGACGGTGGCTCGTTTGAAGCGCGCATGGGCAATATCGCCTGCTGGAACTCGGTCATGGACGAAGACCGCTACATGGTCTCCAAGTGGAACGAGTTCATCGCGGCGTGACCGAACTCGGCTGCCCCAACCACGACAATTCCGGAGCCGCGCGACAGCGCGGCTCCGGCCCGTGCCGACGCGGTGACCGCGGCCATGCGTGGCGGCCATGGTGGCCGCCGCTTCGCCGGCGCCGCCCCCTATCTGCAAGCCGCGCCGCTGGCGCTGATCCTCGGCATCTTCCTGCTCATCCCGATCGCCACCATCGTGGTGGTGAGCTTCTGGGATTACACATTCGCCCACATCATCCCGGCCTTCATCCTGACCAACTATCAGGAGTCGCTGAGCTCGCCGGTGACCTGGAAGATCTATTTCAACACATTGAGATATGCGGTGATCGTGTGGGCGATCACCGTGGTCGTCGGCTTCACGGTCGCCTATTTCCTCGCCTTCCACGTGCGCAGCGCGGGCATGCAGATTGTGCTCTTCCTGATCTGCACGGTGCCGTTCCTGACCTCGAACATCATCCGCATGATCTCGTGGATTCCGTTCCTGGGGCGCAACGGCCTGCTCAACTCGGCGCTGATCAAGCTCGGCATCGTGCATGAGCCGCTCGAGTTTCTGCTGTTCTCCGATTTCGCCGTCGTGCTCGCCATGGTGCATCTCTACGTGCTGTTCATGGTGACGCCGATCTTCAACACGCTGATGCGCATCGACCGTTCGCTGGTGGAAGCGGCGAAGGACGCCGGCGCCAGCGGCTGGCAGACGCTGACCAACGTCATCATCCCGCTCGCCAAGCCGGGCATCGCCATCGGCTCGATCTTCGTGGTGACCCTGGTGATGGGCGAATTCGCCACGGTGCGCTTCATGTCGGGCGGACAGAGCGCCTCGGTCGCCCTGATGATGGCCAACCAGATCTCGCTGCTGCAATACCCGGCGGCGGCGGCCAATGCGGTGATCCTGCTGATCACGGTGCTCATCATCGTGGCGGCGATCCTGCGCGTGGTCGACATCCGCAAGGAGCTCTGAAGGGATGGGCCGCTCGGCTACCCCACCCACCATGCTTCGCATGGTCCCCCCTCCCCGTTCCGGGGAGGGATTGTCTGCGCGGTTACCGCTGGGACCAAAAGAACGTCGGCAGTCCTGTCGGACTGCTTTGGAAATGTTCGGCGGCGCCACGGGCTCCATCCCTCCCCGTTTCGGGGAGGGGGGACCGGCCATCCAAGTCGGATTTATCCGACTTGGACGAATTCAGTTGCCGAACTCGGCAAAAGCCGAGTTCGGTGGCCGGTGGGTGGGGTCCGCCTCAGGAGGGGGGCAAACCCATGCGTAGCTCCGACCGCCGCGGCGCCGGCTTCTGGCTGCTGTCGGCCTTCTTCGCCCTCTTCGTCCTGTTCCTCTACGGTCCGATCTCGACCATCGTCATCCTCTCCTTCCAGGGGCCGAACGGCGGCCTGACCTTCCCGATGAACGGGGTGTCGGTGCACTGGTTCGCCAACCTGTTCGAGAAGCAGGCGGTGGGCGATTTCGGCGGCTCCTTCCGCCGCTCGCTGGCGCTCGGCCTGATGGTGATGGTGGTGACCGTGCTGGTCTCGCTGATGGCCGGCATGGCCTTCCGCCGTCGCTTCCGCGGTGCGACCATCCTGTTCTACCTGACGGTGGCGAGCCTCATCGTGCCGTCGATCCTGATCAGCCTCGGCATCGGGCTGGGCTTCCAGATCGCCCATATCAGGCCGGCCTGGTACTCCTCCGCCTTCGGCGCGCATCTCACCTGGACGCTGCCCTTCGGCCTCTTGATCATGTTCGCGGTGTTCAACCGCTTCGACAAATCCTACGAGGAGGCGGCCCGCGACCTCGGTGCCAGCGCCTGGCAGACCTTCCGCCACGTGGTGGTGCCGATCATCCTGCCGAGCCTGATCGGCGTCGGCCTGTTCGGCTTCACGCTGAGCTACGACGAGTTCGCCCGCACGCTGATGGCGGCCGGCACCTACAATACGCTGCCGCTCGAAATCTACGCGATGACTACCAATGTCACCACGCCGGTGCTCTATGCGCTCGGCACGCTGACCACGGCGTTCTCCTTCCTCATCATCCTGCTGGCGCTGGTGACCATCATGCTGCTGCGCCGAAGGGCCGCCCGGCGCCAGGCCGCCTGACCGCCCATGCGCATCCGCCTCGTCAACCCGAACAGCACCGCCTCGATGACCGCCAAGGCCGCGCTGGCGGCCGAGCGGGCCGCGGCGCCGGGGACCGAGATCGAGGCGGCGACCTCGGCGAGCGGGCCGATCTCCATCGAGGGCTTTTTCGACGGGGCACTCAGCCTGCCGGGCCTGCTCGCCGAAATCCGCGACGGCGAGGCGGCGGGCGTCGATGCCCATGTCATCGCCTGCTTCGACGATACCGGCCTCGACGCCGCCCGCGCCCTGGCCAAAGCACCGGTGATCGGCATCGGCGAGGCCGCCTATCACCTGGCGACGCTGATCGCCGGCCGTTTCAGCGTGGTGACCACGCTGCCGCGCTCGATCCCCGTACTGGAGCACAATCTGCTGCGCTACGGGCTCGCCTTCCGCTGCGCTTCGGTGCGCGCCGCCGGGGTTGCGGTGCTCGAGCTCGAGCGGCCCGGCAGTCCGGCCTGCGCGCGCATTTCGGCAGAGATCGGCGCGGCGCTCGCCGAAGACCGCGCCGAGGCGATCGTGCTCGGCTGCGCCGGCATGGTCGATCTCGCCGAAACCCTGTCGGCGGAGCACGGCGTGCCGGTGATCGAGGGCGTCGGCGCGGCGGTGAAGCTCGCCGAAACGCTGGTCGCCCTCAGGCTCGCCACCTCGAAGACCGGCGGCTGGGCGACACCGACGGCCAAGCCCTATGCGGGCGCGCTGGCCACCTTCGACGGCGTCGGGATCCGCGGCTAGACTTTAGAGCGACGAGCGGGAGCGATGGTTGCCGGAAAACTCGCTGGCGTGGCGGCTTCCGTTCATCGCCACGATTTCCGCCCCGCCGTCAGCCTCTTCGCCCTCGCCGGCGATCATCATCAGGCGCGACCGGTCGTGGATGGTGACGCGATCGCGGCGCACCGTGACGCTCTCCTCCTCACGCAAGCCCCTCAGTACGCGGTTGACGTGGATGGCGGTGAGGCCGACGGCGTCGGCGATGAGATACTGGCTGACGGGAAAATAGTAGCCATCCGGCCCGGCGCGGCCGATGGACATCAGGCGGCGCTCCAGCTTGAGCAGGAGCTGGGCGACGCGGGCGCGGCTATCGCGCCGGCCGAGATCGACCAGTTGCTCGACCAGGGCCGACTGGATGCCCGACTGGAGACGCAGGAAGAGCTCGAAGATCTCCGGCCACTGCCGCGACGCGCGGCGCACCGACTCCATCGATATCTCGCTGACGACGGTCTCGGTGATCGTCTCAATGCCGCGTTCGGCGCGATCGCGGAAGAGCGCGCTTAGACCGACGATATCGCCGGGCAGGAGAAAGCCGAGCACCTGACGCTCGCCATTGGCGAGCAGCGTATAGGCGAAGGCCCAGCCCTCGCGGATGACATAGGCGGAGCGGGCGGAATCGCCGACGAGGCCGAGCTGCTCACGGGCATGCAGGCTGAGCGGCGGCCCCTGCATGGCAGCGACGATTTCGGCCTGCGCCGCGGTCAAGGGGCTGACCGAGAGCAGCCGCGTGAGGAACGGATCGATCGGTTGGGCGTCGTGCCCCTCGGTGGAAGCGGCGCGCGCAAAGGACGCAAACTGGTAGTAGGCCATGCTCTGCTCCGGTGACGCCCCCCCTGGACGTCATTGAACGGAGTAGATGGCGCTTAGCCGGCGCATTGCCACCTTCAACTTTTCGAGATTGTGAGAGTTCAGCGTCCTGCCGCGCGGCATGACGATCGCGTCCGCGCCGCGGGGGGCCGCGGCGTGTCCGGCGCTGCCTGCGGCGAGCCGCAGGCTCTGTCGTTGCATTCGCAGCCGCTCCACACGGATGGGCGGCGTGCAACAAGGCGGCTGCCGAGGGCAGCCGCCTTGTTTCTGCCCTGGCCGATACCGGCGTCTAGACTAGGCTCAGGACCTATTAATTTGGATTGAGGTGTGATTCACAGTCACTGTTGGAGGAGGCTGTGATGAGCGATTTGTTTTTGCTGAGCGAGCGCCAGATGGCGCGGATTTCTGGGTTCTTTCCGCTGGCGCATGGCGTCCCGCGCGTCGATGACCGGCGGGTGGTCTCAGGCATTGTCTACGTGATCCGCAACGGCCTTCAGTGGAAGGATGCGCCAAAGGCTTATGGGCCTCACAAGACGCTCTACAATCGCTTCATGCGCTGGAGCCGGATGGGCGTGTTCGACCGCATCTTTGTGGCCTTGGCCGGCGCGGGTCCGAGACCCGAACGGATCATGATCGACGCGACCCATCTGAAGGCCCACCGCACCGCGGCGAGCCTTCTTAAAAAGGGGATGTTCCCCGTCGTATCGGGCGCACCAAAGGCGGGCTGAACTCAAAGCTCCACACCGTCTGCGACGGCCACGGGCGCCCGATCGTCATGATCCTGTCCGAAGGCCAGATGAGCGACCACAAGGGCGCGCGTATGGTTCTCGACGCCCTGCCGCCGGCCACCAGCTTGATTGCCGACCGGGGCTATGACAGCACCTGGTTCCGGCAAGAACTCGCCGCCAGGGGCATCCAACCCTGCATCCCGTCCTCACGCAGCCGCAAGCGGCCTTACCCCTATGACAAGGACCTCTATCGCCAGCGCCACAAGATCGAGAACCTCTTCGCCAAGCTCAAGGACTGGCGCCGCGTTGCCACCCGCTACGACCGATGCGCACACACCTTCTTCTCCGCCATCTGCATCGCAGCAACCGTCATCTTCTGGCTCTGATCAATGAGTTCCTGACCCTAGTCCATGCTCTCCGGAGTCGCGCAGCGGATGGAGGCGCCCATGGCGGAGGCCGCCTTGGCCTGGCTGGCATAGGGGCCGCTGATGGTCGCCTCGCCGTTGGTCGCCGAGCGGTCGGCCGCGAAGCAGGTGTAGCTGTTGTCGTCCATGAGGACGTACCAACCGCCGGACGCATGCATGGAGCGCGCATAGGCGGCCGGGGCTGCGACCATCGCCAGGACAGCCAGCGCGGGCAGGATGATCTTCTTCATCGATTCTTTTCCATCCATGAGGACCACGGTTCAAGGGCCGGGTCCTCGCCTGTCGCCCGCCAGAAAGGCTAGGCGCCGGCAAATCGGCTCGCGCTAATCCTGATTATGATGACGAAGATTTAAGAATCGGGCTCGGGGCCCCTCTGGTTGGGAGGAGGCGGCCGCGCGGGCCGCCTCCTCTGTTTCCGGGGTGAACCCTGGGCGGGCCTAGCGGGCGCCGCCGCAGACGCCGAGCTGTTTGATGGCGGAGATCGCGGCAAGCTGGCTGGCATAGGGGCCGCCCACCGTCTGCTGCTGGCCGCCGATGCCGATGTCGTGCTCGGCGACGCAGGTGTCCGAACGGCCGTGGAACACGACGTACCAGGAACCGCTCTGCGCGAAGGCCGCCGAAGAGGCAGACAGCATCAGGACCGCAAAGGCGGGCAAGAGGAACTTCTTCATCGTTTTGCTCCTTCAAGAGAACCCGGCGCTGCCGGGTCTTCCCCCCGTGCCATGCCGAAAACCGGCAAGTGTTCCCGCGCCGAACCGGCGTCTTCGCTGCCGAAGACCTGGGGGTGCCGGCTGAGAGCCGACGCGGCGGACGACGAGAAGGGGGAGACTTCTCGCGTCGTCCACCGGCAAACTTAGGCGGCGGTGCTTCGACCCGCGCTGATGCGGATTATGATGGAGAAGATTTAAGGTTCGCCGGTGAAGCAGCGCGTCAAAGGCAAGCGGACGCGCGGCCGATGAG
This sequence comes from uncultured Alphaproteobacteria bacterium, assembly GCA_963732845.1. Classification (GTDB taxonomy): domain Bacteria; phylum Pseudomonadota; class Alphaproteobacteria; order Rhizobiales; family Kaistiaceae; genus CAVSRC01. The sequence goes on from CAVTBE010000020.1 coordinate 75,291, forward strand.
GGGACCGCTCGCCGGGATCGCCGGACGGCTCAAAGGCGGTGCGGCGGCCGGTAGAGGCCGGCGTAGCGCTGGCGCAGCGCGTTCTTCTGCACTTTGCCCATGGTGTTGCGCGGCAAATCGTCGACGAAGAGCACGCGCCTGGGCTGCTTGAAGCGGGCGAGCCGCCCGTCGAGCGCGGCGAGCACGCCGGCCTCGTCGACGGTGGCGCCGGGCGCGGGCACCACCACGGCGGTCACGCCTTCGCCGAAATCGCCATGCGGCAGGCCGATCACGGCGCTTTCCACGACGCCAGGAATGGCATCGATCTCGCCCTCGACCTCCTTGGGATAGACGTTGAGGCCGCCGGTAATAATCAGATCCTTGCCGCGGCCGACGATGGCGACATAGCCGTTGTCGTCGATCAGGCCGAGATCGCCGGTGACGAAGAAGCCGTCGGGGCGGAACTCGGCCGCCGTCTTCTCGGGCATGCGCCAATAGCCCTTGAACACGTTCGGCCCCTTCACCTCGATCATGCCGATCTGGTTGCGATTGAGGAGGCGGCCGGACTCGGGATCGACGACGCGGGCGGAAACACCCGGCAGCGGCGGCCCGACCGTGCCCGGCACGCGCGCCCCGTCATAAGGGTTGGACGTGCTCATACTGGTTTCGGTCATGCCGTAGCGTTCGAGGATGGCATGGCCGGTGCGCGCTTCCCATTCCCGGTGGGTATCGGCGAGCAGCGGCGCCGAGCCCGAGGTGAAGAGGCGCATGGTCGCGGCCCGGTCGCGGGTGAGGCCGGGATGCTTCAGCAAGCGGGTGTAGAAGGTGGGCACGCCCATCATGGCGGTGGCGCGCGGCATCAGGCGGAGGATTTCGTCGGCATCGAACTTCGCCAGGAAGATCATCGCCGCGCCGGCAAGCAGCGCGACGTTGCCGGCCACGAACAGACCGTGCGTGTGGTAGATCGGCAGAGCGTGGATGAGCACGTCGTCGGCGGTGAAGCGCCAGGCATCGGCCAGGGTCTCGGCATTCGAGGCGAGGTTGGCGTGGGTGAGCATCGCCCCCTTGGAGCGCCCGGTGGTGCCCGAGGTGTAGAGGATAGCGGCGAGATCGTCGTCTTCGCGCGGGACAGTGGCGAAAGCCGGTGCCTCGTCCGCGGCGGCCCGGCTGAGGCTCCCCTCACCGTTCGCGCCCTGCGTTTCGACCGCGGCACCGCTGTCGGCGACCAGCGCGGCGACGCCCTCCTGCCGGGCCGGATCGCAGACCACCAGCGACGGCTCGGCATCGGCCAGGAAATAGGCAAGCTCGTTCAGCGTGTAGGCCGTGTTGAGCGGCAGATAGACGGCGCCAGCCCTCACCGTCGCAAGATAGAGGACGAGGTTTTCGAGCGACTTCTCGACCTGGACGGCGACCCGGTCGCCAGGCTTCACCCCGCGCCGCACCAGCAGGTTGGCCATGTGCGCGCTCAAGCGGGCGACGTCGCCATAGGAGCGGCGGGCCCCGTCCGCCGTCTCGATCGCGGTCGCGGCGGGATCGCGATCCCCACCCATCAGGCGTTCAAACAGGTTCATTGCGGCTCGTGCGTGCGCGCGGCGGCGACCAGCCGGGCCGCGGCGCGGCGCTGGGACGCCGTCGGCTTCTCGCGGCGCGGCGCCGGGCGGCCGGCGGGCAGCAGCCGGCGCACCGCAGTCGAGGCGGTGACCTCGTCGCGCTCGGCATAGGCCTCGTGGTTCCGCTCGATGGTGCGCGGATCGTAGAGATAGTTGACCATCAGCCCGTAGGACTGTTCGAGGCCCTTGGCCGAGGTGTCGCCGAGCATGTTGAGCCGTTCGAGGCGGGCGCCGTTGCCGAGATGGAAGCGGGCGATAGAATCGGCGACACGGCCGCTTCTGTCGCGGGCCTCGAGGAAATAGGCGGACGCCGCGGCAAGCAGCGGGGCGCGGACGATCTCGACCAGCTCGGCATCGTTCTGCCAGTCGGGCGTGTCGAGAGTGGCCAGCGCGGCGCGCGCCTCCGGCCCGAGCACGCCGTCCGTCGCCGACTTGCGTTCGGCATCGAGCCAGCGGGCGAAGCGCGGCGCCGGCGAGAGCGTGACGAAGGTGGTGAGGCCGGGAAACTCGTGGCGCAGGTCCTCGACCACCTGCTTGATGAGGAAGTTGCCGAAGCTGACGCCGGCAAGCCCGCGCTGGGTGTTGGAGATCGAATAGAAGACGGCGGTGGTCGCCTCCTCCGGCGCGATCGGCTCGCGCCCGGTGTCGAGGATCGAGGCGATGCGTCCGGGGATGTCGCGGGTGAACGCGACCTCGACGAAAATCAGCGGGTCGTCGGGCAGGCGCGGATGGAAGAAGCCGTAGCAGCGCCGGTCCGACGGGCCGAGGCGGTTCTTGAGGTCGTCCCAGCCGTGGATGGCATGCACCGCCTCGTAGCGGATCAGCTTTTCCAGGACGCTCGCCGGCGTGTCCCAGTCGATCGGGCGCAGCATGAGGAAGCCGCGATTGAACCAGGACGAGAAGAGATGGACGAAATCGGCGTCGACCGGCGCCAGCGCCGGATCGTCCTTGCAGGCGTCCATCAGCACCTCGCGCATGCGGATGAGCGCGGCGGTGCCGCCCGGCGCATAGTTCATGCGGCGGATGAGCTCCTGGCGGCGGGGCTCGGTCGCCCGCTGCAGCCGCGCCAGCGGCTTGGGCTCGGCAGCTTCGTGCCAGGCGGTGATGGCGGCCTCGACCGCCTCCGCGTCGGCGCCGAAATGGCTGGCCAAAGCCTGCAGGAAGACGCGCCGCGCGTCGGTGTCGGCAGCCTCGAATTCGTCGAGAAGACGTTCGGCCAGGGCAATGCCCGACGCCTCGCCGCGGCGCGAGAGGAGCTGCTCACCGAGGTCGATCAGGCCGGCGCCGCCGCGCGCGCCGAGCGCGCCGAACTCATTCGGCCGGAACAGCGCCCGGCCGCGTGCCGAGATCGCGTCCAGCAACTCGGAAAGGAGCGCCGAGCGCCCCGACGACCGCACCTGCCGCTGCGTTTTCATTTTGACATTCGCCTCTGCCGGCTCCGTTACCCCCCTATATGTGGCTTTTGGAGGGGCGTCGCCAAGGCGGTGCGTGAACCTGTCGGCTTGACTGCGGCCGCGCGCCAAGCAACGTGGCGTGCGACTGCATCTCTCCCGGATAGGCTCTTCCCAATCATGACCGAGAAAACAGCCACCGAGTGGTGGCGCGGCGCCGTCATCTACCAGATCTACCCGCGCTCCTTTCAGGATTCGAACGGCGACGGCATCGGCGATCTTAACGGCATCACGCGCCGGCTCGGCTACATCGCCGACCTCGGCGTCGATGCGGTGTGGATCTCGCCCTTCTTCGTCTCGCCGATGAAGGATTTCGGCTACGACGTGGCGGACTACACCGACGTCGACCCGATCTTCGGGAAGCTCGCCGATTTCGACGCCGTGGTGGCGGAGGCGCATCGCCGCGGCCTCAAGGTGATCATCGACCAGGTGCTGTCGCACACCTCCGACGAGCACCCCTGGTTCGGGGAGAGCCGCGCCGACCGGACGAACCCGAAAGCCGACTGGTATGTCTGGGCCGACGCCCTGCCGGACGGGTCGCCGCCCAACAACTGGCTGTCGATCTTCGGCGGGCCGGCGTGGCAATGGGACACGCGGCGGCGCCAGTATTACTTCCACAATTTCCTCACCGAGCAGCCCGACCTCAACCTGCACAACGGCGACGTTCAGGACGCACTGCTGAAGACCGTCGAATTCTGGCTGAAGCGCGGCGTCGACGGGTTACGCCTCGACACCGCCAACTTCTATTTCCATTCGCAGACGCTGAAATCGAACCCGCCGGCCGCACCCGGTGCCAACAGCGATGTTGCCGCCGCCAATCCCTACGGCATGCAGGAACATCTCTACGACAAGAGCCAGCCGGAGAACCTCGCCTTCCTCAAGCGGCTGAGGGCGCTGCTCGACCGCTACGGCGCGACCACCACGGTCGGCGAGGTTGCCGACGGAGCGCGCGCGCTGAAGACGATGGCCGCCTATACCTCGGGCGGCGACAAGCTGCACATGTGCTACACCTTCGATTTCCTCGGGCCGACCTTCTCGGCGCGCTTCTTCCGCGAAAAGGTCGAGGCTTTCGAGGCCATGGTGAAGGACGGCTGGGCGTGCTGGGCCTTCTCCAACCACGACGTCATCCGCCATGTCAGCCGCTGGGGCGCGGGCCGAGACCGCGACAGGCTGGCGCGGCTGACGATCGCGATCCTCTTGTCACTGCGCGGCTCGGTCAGCCTCTACCAGGGCGAGGAGCTCGGCCTCGGCGAAGCCGAGCTGCGTTTCGAGGATCTGGTCGATCCCTACGGCATCACGTTCTGGCCGGAATTCAAGGGCCGCGACGGCTGCCGCACGCCGATGGTGTGGGAGCGGCAAGCGCCGAATGGCGGCTTTTCGACGGCCAAGCCCTGGCTGCCGGTGCCGGCCGAGCATCTGGGGCTGGCGGTCGACGCCGAGAGCGGCGACGAGGCTTCCGTGCTGGCGCATTACCGGCGGCTCATCGCCTTCCGCCGCGACCATCCGGCGCTGAGGACCGGCACGATCCGTTTCCTCGATGCGCCCGACGACGTGCTCGCCTTCGTGCGCGCCGACGATGGCGAGGCGATCCTCTGCCTGTTCAATCTCGGCAAGGCGGAGGCCGAAATGCCGGCGCCAAGCAGGCTGACGCCGCTGGCGGATTCCGGTTCTGCCGCCCGACTGGACGCCGGCCGGCGCACGGTGACGCTGGCGCCGGGGGAGGCCTTCTTCGGGCGGCTCGAGGCTTCCGCGACCGACCAGGGCGGCGGTCAGACGCCGCCCGAATGGACGATCTGGTAGTAGATCTTCTCGAGTTCTTCCTTGTGCTGCGCCTCTTCATTGGCAAGGAAGGCGAAGGCGGTCTTGAGCGCCCCTTCGGGAGCGCTCTGGGCAAGCTCGGTATATTGCTCCATCGCCGCGGTCTCGCGCAGCAGCGCGTATTGCAGCACGGTCTGGTCGTCAGGGTTTTCGCCGAGATTGGGGGTCTGCACGCAGTCCGAGAACTTGCCGTCGGCCACCGGCCGCGCAATCTTCTCCTCCATGTGCCCCGTCACATCGGGGTCGGCGGCGAGCTTGGTGAACAGGTCGACGTGACCCTGCTCCTCTTCGGCGAGTTCCTCGGCCAGCCAGCGCAGGTTCTTCGACACCTTGGGGACCAGCGCCTTGTAGAAATCGCGCGCCACCACTTCGAACTGGGTGGCCGTGTCCATGATCTCCCTGACGGTGGTCAGGCCGGTCAGCTTGTCCTTGTTGGCTTCGCTGCTCATGTCAGACTCTCCCTCTTGGCGGCGAGCACGGCGCCCACGGAGCTAGCGACGCGATGTCCGTCGGCCACCGCGTGGATGACGTCGGGACCGGAGACCGCGTCGCCGGCGGCCCAGAGCCACGGCTCGGAGGTGTGGCCGTCGGCGTCGATACGGATGCGGCCGCGGTTCCATTCCAGCTTCTCGGTGAGCTCCTTGCCGAGCAGCGCGATGTCGGCGGCCTGACCGATGGCCTCGATGACCATCTGGGCCGGGTGCACCATCTCGTCGGCCTCGTCGTATTTCGGGGCGAAGCGGCCCTCTTCGTCGAAGATCGCCTTGCACTTCCAGGTCCGCAAACCGGCGACCGCGCCGTCCTTGACGACGATCTCCTGAGGCCCGCGGGCATCGTAGATCACGCAGCCCTCCTCCTGCGCTTCCTCGACCTCCTCATGGTCGGCGAGGAAATGGGCGAAATCTTCCAGCGCGGTCACGGTCATGCCGACCTTGCCGAACTTCTTCTTCTGCAGGCGGGCCATGGAGCGGGCGATGTCCATGGCGACGTTGCCGCCGCCGATCACCGCGATCTGCTCCGGCACGGGCACCTCCTCGCCGGCGGTGATCCGGCGCAGGAGCTCGATGGCTGCTTCCGCCTTGTCGCTGCCCGGCACGCGGGTGGAGCGACCCTGATGCAGGCCGATGGTGAGCACCACCGCATCGTAGGCCTGCTTGAGCTGGTCGAGGGTGATCTCGCTGCCGACCCGCATGTTGCAGCGGATCTCGACGCCCATCGATTCGATGACGGAAATCTCGTGGTCGAGCACGTCGTAAGGCAGGCGGTATTCGGGGATGCCGTAGCGCATCATGCCGCCGGGCTTCGGCAACGCCTCGAAGACGACGACCTTGTGGCCCTGGCGGGCAAGATCAAAGGCGGTGGTGAGGCCGCCCGGCCCGGCGCCGACGATCGCCACCTTCCTGCCGGTCTCCGGCACGTCCGGCTTCTTGATCAGGTCGAAATAGCGCTCGCGCGGCACGTTGTCGGTGATGGCGCGCTTGAGCCAGCGGATGGCGATGGCGTCGCCCTCGTGCAGCGCGGCGCAGGAGGTCTCGCACTTGTGGGTGCAGATGCGGCCGCAGACCTGGCTGAACGGATTGGTCTCGTAAAGGAGCTGCAGGCCGCCCTCGAAATCGCCCTCGCGCACCTTCTCGATGTAGTCGGGGATCGACATGTGGGCCGGGCATGTGGCGACGCACAGGCCGCACTGGACGCAGCGGTCGGCCTCGATCGCGGCTTCGGCCTGGGTGAAGCCGGCGACGATCTCGTCGAAATTGTCGATCCGCGCTTCGGACGACAACATCTCCATCGGGGCTCGCTCGATGCCCGAGAGCCGGCGTACATCCTCTCGGCTGTAGCCCTTCTCCTCGTTGTCCCACGACTTCTCGTCGACGCCGGGGATGAAGCGGAAGGCGTCCGGATCGCTGTCCACCCAGGTGTATTCGTTGGACATGGTGAGCGAGCCGGTCATGCACACGTCGACGCAGAGCGCGCACCAGCAGCAGCGCCCGTAATCGATCATCGGCCGGAGGCCCGAATCGCCGGGCTTCGGGTCGGAGACCGGCACCATGTCGATGGCGGCGTTCTGGCAGATCACCTCGCACGAGCCGCAGCCGATGCATTTGGCGATATCGTTCTGGTGGAAGCCGCGATAGCGCTCGGCGGCCTCGCGGTAGAGCGGGTCCTTGATGGTGACCGGCGTTTCGAGAGCGTGTTTCCACGCCGTGTAGGGGGAGAGCACATCGCGCAGGGACATGAGCCGCGTTACCTCTCGATTTCCGGCGGATAGGTGTGCAGCGAGACCATGAGCGCCGCCACGTCGGCGATGTTGGTGCCGGGGATCAGGTGCTCGAGCAGCGCCATCGCATGGGTGTAGGACGGCCCGCGCACGTTGACGCGGCGGGGATAGCCAGAGCCGTCGGTCACCAGGTAGTAGCCGTATTCGCCGCGCGAGCATTCGCCCTTGATGTAGGTCTCGCCGCGCGGAATCTTCCAATGGAGCACATTGGGGATCTTGGCCATGACGTCGCCGGTCTTCGGCATTTTGGCGAGGATCTGGCGGATGAGCGAGATCGACTGCTTGATGTCGCGGAAGCGCACATGGGCGCGGTTGTAGATGTCGCTCACGTCAGCCGTCTGCACTTCCAGCTCGAGCTGGTCGTAGACCAGATAGGGGCTGTCCTTGCGCACGTCCTTGGCGACGCCGCCGGCGCGCGCATTGGGGCCGGTGACGCCATAGGGCTCGAACAGCTCGGGCGCGACCACGCCGACGCCCTTGGTGCGGCGCTTGAAGACCGCATTGCGGAACATGACCTTGTCGGTGTCGTCGAGATAGCGCTCGGCGGTCGTCAGCACCTCTTCCATGCGCTCGGCAAAGCCGTCGGGCAGATGGCCGCGGACGCCGCCGGGCAGGATGAACATGTGATAGATGCGGGCGCCGGTCAGCTCCTCGAAGCGGTCGAGCATGATGTCGCGGACATAGGTCAGCCACTGACCGACGATGCCGAGGCCGAGGCTGCCCGACTGTCCGCCCATGTACATCATGTAGGAGTTGAAGCGGCCCATCTCGAGGATCAGCGTGCGGATCCACTTGGCCATCTCAGGCACTTCGATGCCGGCAAGATCCTCGACCGCCGCGGCGTAGCAATATTCGTTGAAGTCGGGCTCGGGCACGCAGACGCGGCAGACGATCGGGAAGACCTGGATGAAGGTCCGCCGCTCCATCAGCTTCTCGAAGCCGCGATGGAGATAGCCGACATGGGTCTTGCCCTCGACGACCTCGTCGCCGCACACGGTCAACTCGACCGACATGTTGCCGGTGATGCCGGGGTGGTTAGGCCCCTGCCAGAGCTTGAGATACTTGCCGGTCTCGAGATCGATCTCGAGCTTGCCGTCGGGACCGACGGACGGGTACTGGGAGCGGTCGGTCTGCAGGTTGAGCATGCTACTTCGCTCCTTCCGGGTGGACGTCCGGATAGAGATGCTTCTTCATGTGCTCGCGCGGATCGATGGTCTCGCGGCCGGGACGCTCGCGATAGGTCTGCTGCGAATAGGCGAGCGTATCGAAATCGCGGCGATAGGGCGGCAGGTCGGTCCAGCCTTCCAGGATGAATTCCTCGTTGACCCGCGGCGAGCCGGGGAAGTCGATGCCGAACATCTCCTTGAGCTCGCGCTGATAGGTCGCCGCCGTCGGCCACAGATCGTGGATGGTGTCGCCGGTGGCCTTGCGACGGTCGAGCATGACGCGCAGCGCCAGCGTCTGGTCGGCCTTGCGGTTGTTCATCATGTAGGTGAGCTGGAACTTGCCGTCCTCGATCCAGTCGACCGCAGTCAAGAGGACGAGATGGGTGAAGCCCTCCATGTCGCGCAGCTCGACGAGGAGCGCGCGCAGCTCGTCGCGCGGCACCGTGACGAAGGCGAGTTTGGCATGCCGGAACTCGGGGGGCTCCAGGCGATAGCGTTTGGCGAGGCGGTCGAGCAGGGCTTTCATGGCGTTCACCAGCTGTAGTCCGGCATGTCCCAGTCCTTGATCACGGCCTTCTGGTTGGCCTTGTACTGGGCGAAATTCTCGGCGTACTTGTTGGCGCCCTCGGCCTTGCCGGCGCGGATGATCTTCTTCAGCTCCATGAAGCCGGCGAGCAGCGCCTCAGGCCGCGGCATGCAGCCGGCGATGTAGAGATCGACGGGCAGGTAATCGTCGAGCCGCTTGATGGTGTTGTAGCTGTCCCAGTACATGCCGCCATTGATGGTGCACGACCCCAGGCCGACGACGTATTTGGGCTGCTGCATCTGCTCATAGGAGCGGATGGCGCGCTTCAGCGTCTTCACCGAGAGATAGCCGGAGATCATCAGCAGGTTCGCCTGGCGCGGGGTCGGCCGCCACTGGACGCCGAAACGGTAGGCGTCGAAGCGCGGCGTCATCAGCGGGCGCATCTCGATGGCGCCGCACCCCGTTCCGAAGCCGAGGATCCACAGGCTCTCCGCCCGCGCCCAGTTGTAGAAGTCCTCGACGATCTTGAAATAGGCCTTCGGGTGGACCTTGGGCGCCGCCTCGCAGAAGTAGTCCTTGAGCGGCTCGATCTCGATCACCTGGCCGTCGGGCGTTTCGACTGTGCGCGGCCGAAGCTCCTCGCGCAGCGGGATTTCCTTGTCGACGTTCTTGATGAATTTGGGATCGACGTGTTTCATCGGATCACACCGTCAGGATGGCGAGGATGCCGATCGGCAGCCCCCATTTGAGGAAGAAGCGGATGGACTGCTCGACGTGGAAGCGCGGATGGACGACGCCGATCACGGCCGAGACCATGTAGAGGGCGAAGACCTTGATCGCGAACTCGCCCCAGTTCGACGCGCCGCCGAAGAACAGATTCATGTAGACGACCGTCTTGGCGACCGGGAACAGCGAACGGTTGGTCTGCAACAGCGCCAGATAGGCGGAGTGGAACTCGGTCGGCGGGCCGATCGGAATCTCCTGCGGTGCCAGCACCACGTCGAAGGGGGCGCGCATCATGGTGCCGACGAAGGAGACCATGGCGGCCAGCACAATCAGCGGCTCGCTGAACAGCGTCCAGTTGAAGATGGAGCCTTGCTGGGCAGCGACGATCTTGGTGATGTCGAGCGTGCCGTAGTGCAGCGCCATGGCATAGACGGCGAGCGCCAGCGGCAGTTCGGCCATGGTGACCTGGGAGAGGCCGCGGGAGACGCCGATTGCCGCATAGGGGTGACCGGACTCGCCAGCGCCCAGCGCCATGCCGAGCGTGCCGAAAAAGACGAAATAGAGCGCCAGGATCAGGTCGCCGGAATAGGAGAAGTTCTGGTTCCAGCTCGAGCCGTAGATGGTCGGCACGAAGAGCAGCAGGCCGATGCCGCCGGTCAGGCGGAAGACCGGGCCGAGGTAGTACATGACGCCGTGCGTGATCTTGGAGCGCAGCGCGACGTTCTTGAAGATGTCGACGTAGTTCTGCCAGACCGGAATGCCGTAGCGGCCGCTGGCGCGCGCCGCGATCTTCTGCACCACCGCGGTCATGATCAGCCCGTAGTTGAGGACGATGAACAGCGTCGCTGCGGCATAGACGAGCTGCATCCACTCGAACTTCATGACACGCCTCCCATGGCGATCAGATAGACGGCGACGACGAAGAAGAGGACCTGCACGGCATAGGTCTGGCCGTTGCCGGTATAGAGCCGCCGGCCGAACTCGGCGGTGCCGGCCAGGCCGTCGGTTACGCCATTCCAGAAGGTGGTGGCGACCGGCGTCTCGATGAGCCCCATTGCCTTGCGGTAGGGGGCGAAGAAATTCCAGGCGAAGTGCGTCGTCTGCGGCTTGAAGGGCCGTTCACCGGCATAGACGATGTTGAACTGCTTCACCCACTGCGCATTGTGGTTCAGCGCGATGAGCACGACGAACACACTGACGAAGATGACGATGATGACGAGCCAGATCGCGATCGGGTTCCAGTAGCCGTATTGCGAGAAGATCTCACGGCCGGCGAAGCCGCCCCAGATCAGGGGATGATCGCCGAATATCGTGCCGAGATAGGCGTCGACCCGCTGCAGGGCCATGCCGGGCAGCGCGGCGAAGGCGATGAGCAAGGCGACGTAGAGCATCTGCGGCACCATCACCCAGAACGGCGCTTCCTTGAGCTTGCGGTGCTCGTCCTTGAGCTGGCCGAGGAACATCGTATGGATCAGCCGGAAGAGGTAGAGGAAGCCGACCGGACCGGCCATGAAGATGAGGATCAGCGGCAGCCTCTGCCCGCCGTCGAGGATGGCCTGATAGAAGATCCAGCGCCCGCCGAAGCCGGACAGCGGCGGCACACCCGACATGGCGATGATGCCGACCAGCACCGAGACGAAGGTGAAGGGCATGAGCGTGATCAGCCCGCCCATCTGGTACATGAGCTTGGTGTGGGTGCGCTTGTAGACGCCGCCCACCGCCAGGAAGAGCATGGACTTGTAGAGGTAGTGGTTGATGACGAACATCAGGGCCAGCAGCCAGCCGAGGTGGGTCATCAGCCCCAGGCCGAACAGCGCGTAGCCCATCTGCGAGATGGAGGAATAGGCGAGCAGGCGCTTGGCATCTTCCTGGAAGACCGCCAGCACTGCGCCGATGAAAGCCGACAGCGCCCCGATCCACACCAGCACATGGGTGAGATCGACGCCGTAGAGGGTCTGGTGGCCCATATGGGTGAGCAGCAGCCAGAGGCCGAAGAGGCCGGCCTTGAGGAGGATGCCGGAGACCATGGGCGAGACGTCGGTTTCGGCTTCCGCATGGGCGCCGGGCAACCAGATATGCAGGCCGATCGAGGCGGTCTTGGTCATGAAGCCGAGGGCGAGCAGGACGAAGACGAAAGGCGCAATCGCGGCCGGCACGGCCTTCAGTCCCTCGAGAGCGAAGGGCTGGACGCCGCCGGCGGCAAGGGCAAAGCCGCCGAGCAGGGCGAAGGCGCCGCCGAGCGAGAAGAGGATGTAGGAGAGCGCGTGCGGTTCGGAGAGCTTGCCGCGCAGGATGAGGAAGTAGGACCCGACGGTGAGCACTTCCCAGGCGGCGAAGAAGGCGAAGCTGGTCTTGGCGTCGATCAACAGAGCGAGGCCGGCATACATGAGCATGGCCGACGGGTAGAAGCCCGGGCGGCGGCCGTCTTCGGTGAAGGAGGCGAGCAGGATCACCGCCCCGCCGAGGATCATGATGATCGCAAACAGCGTCTGCACCGCGTCATAGGACGGATAGCGGAAGGCGAACCAGGCGATCAGTCCGGCGATGGCGATGACGTTCTTCACCCGCGCCGGCAGCACGTCGAGCGGCAGGAAGACGAGCGCGAAGAGCAGCGGAATCGTGGTCAGCAGGTTGAGGTTGCCGCCAAGCGCGCCCCAGACGAAGCCGAGGCCCCAGCCCGCGGCCAGTGCGACAAGCACCGCCACAGTCCTCGGCAAGGCAACGTCCAGGGGTGCGCCGGCCTCCCGCTTGATGGCGTAGCCGAACCAGCGGAACATGTAGCCGGCCTCGAGCAGCGCGCCGGCAAGGATCAACGCCAAGACCGGCACGCGGTCGGCGGCGACGAGCGCGTTGGCGAGGTTCCACTTGGCATAGAAGCCCGGGAAAGGCGGCAGGCCGACCAGCATGGCCACGAAGGAGGCGAAGGCGAAGACGAGGACGGGATTGGCGCGCAGCGCCGCCCAGTCGACCAGCGTGCGGCCACGCACGAAATCGGAGAGCCAGAAGAGGCCCGCCTTGGCCACCGCATGGGTGAGAAGGATGCCGCCGGCGACGAAGAGATAGCCGTCGCCGAGAATGTCGCGCTGGCCGATGACGGCAAGCACGAGGCCGATCTGGCCGACCGAGGAGTAGCCGAGCAGGCGGCGGTCGTTCTGCTGGGAGAGCGCCAGGACATTGGCGCCGATGAAGGTGGTGAGGCCGACGCCGGTGGCCAGCGGCAGCCAGGCGGGGCCGGCGGCGGTAAAGAGCTTGTCGGCGGCGAAGAGCGCGGCGGTGCCGGAGGCGGCGGAGAACAGCGCGGCGAAGCCGGGATGGGCCGCCTCGTAGATGTCCAGCGCCCAGCCATTGGCGGGGAACGGCTTGAGCTCGAGCAACAGGGCGACGAGCACCAGGAAAAGGGCCAGCGAGGCGCCCTGGAAGGCCATCGGCTGGGCGGCGATGTCGTCGATATTGAGCGAGCCGTTGGCGTGATAGGTGAAGATGGTGCCGATGAGCAGGAGGATCGAGATCACCTGCGAGACGATCAGGTATTTGAGGCCGGCGGTGACGGCGCACCGGTTCTCGGAGAGGAGCACGAGGCCGGCCGAGGAGATGACAATCAGCTCGACGAAGACGAAGAGGTTGAAGACGTCGCGCGTCATCACCAGGCCGGAGAGCGCCATGATGAGCACGAGGAACACCGCCATGGCCCGCTGGCCGTGTTCGAGCAGCGAGTCGCGCATGGAAAGGGCGGACAGCAGGCCGGCGGCGGTGATGACCGACAGGAGCGCCGCCTCGGTAAGGCCGACGCGCAGGTTGATGGCGAAGGGCGGCGGCGTGCCGGCGGTGGTGATGTCGACGGCGGTGACCGCGCCGATGGCGAGCGCCAGCGTCCAGGAGAAGGCGATCGCGGCCATGACGGCCAGGATCACGACCGTGGCGAGCCAGGCCTGACGAACCTGCTCGTGGCGGAAGAAGCCGAGGGCAAAGGCGCCGCCAAGCCCTGCGACGATGAGGAAGAGGGCGCTTACCATTTCAGCTCACTGAAGTCGGAGATGTCGAGACTGCGGCGCATGCGGAAGAGCTGGTAGGCATAGGCCAGCATCAGCGCGGTGATTCCGAGCCCGATGACGATTGCCGTGAGCACGAGGGCCTGCGGCACGGGGTCGATGATCTTCTGGGCGGCCTCGGCAGGAGAAATCGTGTCGAGGATGGGGGCGCCGCGACCGGGCAGGACGCCGACGGCGACGAGCACGACGTTCACCCCGGTATCGGCGATGGTGAAGCCGATGATCATGCGGATGATGTCGCGATTGGTGAGCGCCGCGTAGAGCCCCACGAGGATGAGGATGAAGCCAGTGGCCATGGCGATCTGGATCATCATGCCGCGTCCTCCGTTTCTTCGAAGCTTTCTAAAATGGAGGAGAATTCCGCCCCGACCTTGAGGCCGATCAAAACGTAGATGAGCGGGATGGCGCCGGCCGAGAGCAAGCTGCCGAAGGTGCCCAGCGGCAGGAAGCGGTTGTCGAGGAAGCCGCCGGCCAGCGCGGCGCCGATGAGGCCGATCAGCACGTAGAGAAGGCCGGTACCGCCTTCGGTACGCGCGATGACCGCGTGGTCGAAGCGCCGGTCGGGATCGGCCAGGATCATGAGCAGCACGCCGGAAGCGAGAACTGCACCGCCCTGGAAGCCGCCGCCGGGGGTGAGGTGCCCGTTGACGAAGACATAGGCGCCGAAGAGCAGGATGACCGGCACCAGCAGCCGCGCGCCGGTGTTCAGCAACTCGCCCGACGGCAGCAGGCCGGAACCGGCGGTGAAGCGCGGCGCGCGGATGCGGGCAAGCGCCAGGCCGATGATCGCGGCGGTGAGGAAGAGCACCGTGACCTCGCCCAGCGTGTCGAGGCCGCGATAGGTGACGATGATGGCGGCGACGATGTTCTGGGCGCCGACGTCCGAGGCGGTGTGCTCGGCATAATAGAGCGCCGAACGGTTGAGGCTGGCGTCGGGCAGGTAGCCGGCGAAGAGGACGAAGAAGGCGTAGCCGAGCAGCACCAGCAGCACGACGACGACGGCATGGCGGATGGTCATGAACGATCCTCCCGGCGCATGCGGCCCAGCACGAAGAAGAAGAGGAAAGTGGTGAGCCCCGATCCGATGGCGGCCTCGGTCATCGCCACGTCGGGGGCGGCAAGCAGGAGGAAGAGGACCGAGGCGAACAGGCTGACCAGTCCGGCGGCGAGCACCGCGGTGACCCGCTGGGCGGCGAACAGCGCCACCGCCGCCATGCCGATCATGGCGACCGCCAGAACGATACTCATGGGGAGGATGAGCGCGCTCATGCGAGGTCTTCTCCGTCTTCGGCCAAGTGGTCGGCGTGGGCCACCGGTGCGATCCGCGCACGGTGGGTGGCGCGCGCCAGGAACTGGCTCGACAGGGGGTTGGTGAACATCACGAACAGGACGATCAGGAGCAGCTTGATCGACCAGCCGGGGACCAGCAGCGCGGCGCCGAGGAGCGTCAGCAGCGTGCCGAGCGTGGTCGCCTTGGTGCCGGCCTGGATGCGGGTATAGGTGTCGGGCATGCGGAACAGGCCGAGGCCGCCGAGCAGCAGGAACAACGTTCCGATGAACAGCGACAGGGCGCCGAGAAGCGACAGGAGACCGCTCATTGCTCGCCTCCTTCGAGATAGCGGGCGGCGACGATGACGCCGAGGAAGGACAGAAGCGCGTAGACCAGCGCGACATCGAGATAGATCTCGCGGCCGGAGGCGAGCGCGGCGAGCACGATGCCGGTCACCGAGATGATGGTGAGCACATCGAAGGCGACGACCCGGTCGACGGCGTGCGGGCCGGCGACGAAGCGGTAGAGCGCCAGGAAAAAGGCTGCCGCGACCGCGACCCCGGCCAGGGTCACCAACAGATCAGCCATACATGACCTCCAGATAGCGTTCGAAGCCGGCCGCGATGGCGCGGGTGGCGGCCTCGGCCTCGGTCGACTCGGCGACGACCCAGTGCACGTAGAGCCACTCGCCCTTCATCTCGACGGAGAGCGTGCCGGGCGTGAGGGTGATGGAATTGGCGAGAAGCAGCCGGGCGATCGGGTTCTTCAGGCTGGTGCGCACGCGGACGATCGCCGGCCGGACCGGCAGGTCGGGCTTGAGCACGAGCGAGGCCATGGCGAGGTTCGACTTGACCAGCTCGAGGAGGAAATAGGCGATGTAGGCGACGGTGGCCGCGAGCGAGGCGGGCGTGAAGCGATAGCCGGAGAGGTAGGAGAGGTTGGCGGAGAGCATCAGCGCCATGAACCCGGCGATGAGCGCGCCGATCACCACAGTTTCGATGGCAAGCGATCCGTTGAGCAGGAGCCAGAACAGGAGAAGCGTGGCAAAGAGCCTTGCCGGCGCGGCCGTTGCACTCATTCGCGTGGTCCCCTTTCTCCAGCCTCCCCTCCCCTGGCCGGCGGTTTTCCCCAAGGTTCGGCGCGAAAACGCGGCCGCTTGTCACCGTTGGGATCCGTCGCTTCGGGGCGGCAACCGACACGGTCACCGGGGCTGGCGAGCTTCAATCTCGGGGGGAGAAGAGCATACATTCGGATATTGCAATTTGACTTCGGACAAGTCGCAGGCGGGTTTTTTTCGGCCCTGCCGGGCGGACTCGTGGCGGATTCCAGCCAAATCCGTCCGCCGCGGCCGGCGCTCGTCACGCGTTTTCCTGGGGAAATCGTCAGATTTCCGAATCACCCGCCAGGACCGGGCGATCCGGCCCGGCAGGGCTTCGTGTCCGGCCGCAGCGGGGGGAGGATTCGACGTCTATTTGTAGAGCTGCGTCGGCAGCCACATGGTCAGTTCGGGAATGAAGGTCAGCAGCAGCAGCACGACGATAAGCGGAATCAGGAACGGCGCCGTCGCCGTGACGCAGCGCTCGAAGGGCACGTCCGCCACCTTCGACAGCACGTAGAGCACCATGCCGATCGGCGGCGTCAGCAGCCCGATCATCAGGTTGAGGATCATGATGATGCCGAAATGCACCGGGTCGATGCCGAGGCCGACGGCGACCGGCAGCAGGACCGGGGTGAGGATGGTGATGGCGGCGATGGTTTCCATGAAGCAGCCGATGACCAGCACGATCAGCGTGATGATGAGCATCAGCGCCACCGGGTTGTCGGTGATCGCCAGCAGGACGTGCGAGAACTGCGGCGCCACCTGGTTGGCGGTCAGGATCCAGGCGAAGACGCTGGAGGCGGCGACGATCAGCATGACCGCCGCCGTCGTCTCGACGGTGTCCATCGACACGCGCAGGAGCTTCTTCCAGTCGAGCGTGCGGTAGACGACGACGCCGAGGAACAGGGAATAGACCACCGCCGCGATGGCCGCCTCGGTCGGCGTGAAGATGCCGAACAGGATGCCGCCGACGATGATGACCGGGGTCATCAGCGGCAGGAAGGCACCGATGAAGGTAGGAGCCGAAGCGCGCCGGACTGGAAAACGCCTGGTCGCGCGGATAGTGCCGCGCGCTTGGCATAGAAGGCGACCATGACCATCAGCGACAGCGCCATCAGCAGGCCGGGAATGATGCCGGCGGCGAACAGCTTGCCGATCGAGGTATCGGCGATGACGCCGTAGATGACCAGCGGCAGCGATGGCGGGATGATCGGCCCGATGGTCGAGGAGGCGGCGGTGATGCCGACGGCGAAATCGGTGTCGTAGCCGGCGTCGCGCATCGCCTTGATCTCGATGTTGCCGAGGCCGCCGGCATCGGCGACGGCGGCGCCCGACATGCCGGCGAAGATCACGCTGGCGCCGACATTGACGTGGCCGAGGCCGCCATGCATCCAGCCGACCGTGGCGCGGGCGAAGGCGAAGATGCGCGTGGTGATGCCGGCCGAGTTCATCAGGTTGCCGGCGAGAATGAAGAACGGCACCGCGATCAGCGGAAAGGAATTGATGCCGTTGACCATGTTGGCGAGCACGATGATCGGCGGCATGCCGTTGGTGATGACGAAGGCCAGCGACGACAAGCGCCAGCGCCAGCGCCACCGGCACGCCGATCACCATCAGCGAACAGCAGCAACAGGATCATGAGGAGGATCGACATGGAGTGCGGACTTCAGTCGGAGGTAGAGGGTTCCTCGAGTCGACGCGACGATCTCGGCGGGCGTCGAGCGGATGCGCCGCCACAGCCAGATGGCGGCGTAGAT
The DNA here is from genome assembly GCA_963732845.1 of uncultured Alphaproteobacteria bacterium. Classification (GTDB taxonomy): domain Bacteria; phylum Pseudomonadota; class Alphaproteobacteria; order Rhizobiales; family Kaistiaceae; genus CAVSRC01. Next base: position 93,020 of record CAVTBE010000020.1, read on the forward strand.
CGTCATGGCGCCGAGAGCGACGACGCAGATCCAGTAGATCCACGCCTTGGGCACCGGCAGCGAGATCATCTTCTGCCGGGTCTTCTGGGTCAGTTCGACACCGATCCAGGTCATCGCCCCGAAAAGACGAAGGTGATGAATTGCGAGACGATCGCCATCGCCTTGCCGATGCCGGGGCGGCAGGGCGCGGATGGCGAATTCGAGCGTGATGTGGCTGCCCCGGCGCATGGCGCTGACCGAGCCGAGGAAGCAGACGAGGATGAGGAAGTAACGGGCCGTCTCCTCGGTCCACGACAGCGAGTTGTTGAGCACGTAGCGGGTGAAGAACTGGGCGAAGACGATGACCGCCAGCAGCCAGAACATCACGATGCCCGGCGCATCGACCCACGAGATGTCGGAGATGTCGGTCTCTTTTTCGACAAATGCGATGTCGGGCGCGCCGTCGGCGCGCCCTTCGCTTGAACCCTCATTCGTGGGCCATTTCATCCCCCGAACGAGACCCTGATCTACTGCGCCAGAGCCTGCAGACGCTTGTACTGGTCGAGGGTGTAGGGAACCTTGGACGGGTCGGTGACCACCGGCATCATCGCCTTCTGGAACGGAGCCTTGTCGACGACGTTGACCTTGATGCCCTTGTCTTCGAACCACTTGACCAGATCCTGCTCCTGCTGGTTGGTCTCGTCGGCGGCGCCGGCGGCGGCTTCCTTGAGAACGGCGCGGACGGTGTCGGCATCGGCGCCGATCTTTTCCATGGCCGGGCCCGCCACGACGATGATCAGCGAATTGCCGATGTGGCCGGTCAGGTTGATGTTGGACTGGACCTCGTAGAACTTCATCGCCTGGATGGTCGGCAGCGGGTTCTCCTCGGCGTCCACCACCTTCTGCTGCAGAGCCAGATAGACCTCGGCAAAGGCGATCGGGGTCGGGTTGGCGCCAACCGCCTTCGGGAACATCTGCATCATCGGCGAGTTCGGCACGCGGATCTTGAGGCCCTTCATGTCCTCGGGCTTGAGGATCGGGAAGTTCGAGGTGACGTGGCGATAGCCGTACCAGGTGATGGCCACGACCTCGTTGCCGGTCGCTTCCTGGTAGCCGGCGCTCAGCTCCTTGAAGAGATCGCTGTCGCGATAGGCCTTCCAGTGATCGTAGTTCTTGAGCATGAACGGATAGTCCGAGATCGCGATCGGACCGTAGTCGCGCTCGGCAAAGTTCGGGCCGGTATAGATGATGTCGACCGAACCGATCGACAGGCCCTCGTTGATGTCGGACTCGTTGCCGAGCGAGGACGCCGGATAGACGGTGATGTTCACACGCCCGTCGGTCTTCTTCTTGATCTCGTCGGCCGCCCAGACCGACCATTTGTGGAAGGCGGTGTTCTCCGCATAGACGTGCGCCCATTTCAGATCGACGGCCTTGGCGCCGCCCAGCGAAACGACGGCAAAGGCCGCAGCGAGTGCCGCCAGCCTGATGGTCTTGGCAATCATTCTCTCCTCCCTTCGTGCAGGCAGCTGCGAACCAAGCTCCCGTTCACACCTGCTAATTATCTAGTATACCAGAAATATGTGATATACTAGATATGCAATGCTCGCAAGAGGCGAACCTTGCACGCCAGCGCCAATCCATCGCTGCAGGCTGCGGTTTGGGTCGCACCGCGGGCGGCAACATGCGACAAGCAGCGCCAGCCAGACTCACGACGCAGACAGGGAATAAGACGGTGGCAGTGCGAGGCATCCAGACGGGGGCAAACCCGGACCGGAAGAAACAGAAGCGCAAGCCGCGGGCGCGCAATGCGCCGCCGAAGATGACCAGCCAGGCGCGCCTGTCGGACAGCCCCAAGAACTCGCAGCTCGTCTATCGCGATCTGCTCGAGGCGATCATCTCGATGAAGCTGGTGCCGGGCACGCCTATCCTCGAACGGGAGATAACCGAGCGCTACGGCATCAGCCGGACGCCGGTGCGCGAGGCGGTGCTGCGGCTGGCGCGCGACCGCCTCGTCGACGTGATTCCGAAGTCGGGCACCTTTGTCGCCCGCATTCCGTTCTCCGACCTGCGCGAGGCGATCGTCGCGCGCGGAGCGCTGGAGGCGGTGACGGTGAGGGCGGCGACCGAAAAGGCGAGCGAGAGCCAGATCATGGCGCTGCGCGCGATCGTCCAGCGCCAGCGCGAAACGGCCGAGGCCGGCCAGGAGGAAGCCTTTCACAAGGCCGACGACGCCTTCCACGCGGCAATCGCCGCGGCGGGCCGCCTGCCCGGCATCTGGAACATGATCCAGCAGATCAAGATCCAGGTCGAACGCTACCGTCGCCTGACCCTGCCCCAGCCGGGGCGCATGATGCGGGTGGTCGGCGAGCATACCGACGTGCTCGACGCCATCGCGCGGCGCAACGCCGATGAGGCGGTCGAGTGCATGACGCTGCACCTCAACAAGCTCAAGCTCGACACCGCCATCTTCCGCGACATGTGGCCGGATTATTTCATCTACGACGCGGACGTCGACGGCGACATCGTCACCCACTGAACCGGCAAGGCGTTCGGCACCTCACGCCGCAGCCGCCCGATCGGCTTCGGCCGGCCAAACCCAATCGCCTGCGCGGCCGCCATCCAGTCGCTAACGCGCCGAACTCGCCTGTGCCATGATGTACTGAGACACAATGGCATCGACGCTCTCGTCGCCGGTGAAGCCGAGCGCCAGCGCACGGCCGACGTCGAATGCCCCCGGCCAACTGCAGACGATGTCCTTGATCCGCTCATCTTCCTGATGGCGAGCCAATGCGCGCGCCTTGGCTCCGCCGAGGCGGGCCAGACTGTCGAGCATCTGAGCCGGCGTCACCGTCAGTCCGGGCAGGTCGAGGATACGTCGGCCTGCCAGGGCGGCCGACGACAGGGACGCGGCGCGGACCAGGTTGCGAATCACCGCATCGGGCGAACTGATCCACAGACGCGTGTCGAGCGGCACCGGACAGACGCTCTCGATGCCGGCAACCGGTTCGCGGATGATGCCGCTGACGAAGGACGAGGCGGCGGAGTTGGGCTTGCCGGGACGAACCGAAATCGTCGGCAGGCGGCAGACGATCCCGTCGATGAAGCCCCGGCGGGAATACTCGCTCACCAGCAGTTCCCCGATCGCCTTTTCCGCTCCGTAGGAGGACTGCGGCTGCAGCGCCATGTTTTCGGGAACGACCTCGGGCATGGGACCGCCAAACACAGCCAGCGAGCTGCCGAAGACGAAGCGCGGAGGTCGCGCGGGTTGTTTTCGGCAGGCTTCCAGCAAAGTCCGGGTGCCATCGACGTTCACCTGCATGCCGATGTCGAACTCGGCTTCCGCCTGGCCACTCAGGACGGCCGCCAGGTGATAGACGACATCGACGTCGCGCTCGACCACCGTCTCCAGGAACGCCGGATCGTTGATGGAACCGGTGCGGCTTTCGATGCGGGGATCCGAGAGATCGCAGGGGCCAATATCGACGGCCATGACCTTCGACACGCCAATTCCGGCATTGGCCGCATCGAGAAGAGCCGTAATCAATCGCCGGCCGAGAAAGCCGGCCGCACCCGTGACGAGTACCTTCATCGTTTCGTTTCTTTCCTAGTCTGACCCTGCCCCGGATTCATGGAGCCCTCTGGCGCCGCAGCGCGCCGCGGTCCTGTCACCGGTCCAGCGCCTGCAACCAGCCGAGACCGGCTTCGGTATCGCCGCGCGGATTGTATTCGCAGCCGATCCAGCCGGAATAGCCAATCCGGTCGAGGGTTTCGAAGATGTGCGGGAAGAAGACCTCTCCTTCGTCGGGTTCGTGCCGATCCGGCACCGAGGCGATCTGCACGTGCCCGATGGCCGAGCCCATCTTCTCGGTAAGGCGGGTGAGGTCCCCATCCATGATCTGCGCATGATAATAGTCGAGCTGCACGCCGACATTCTCCAGGTCGACCTCGTCAAGCAGATCGACGGCTTCCATCTGGTGAGAGATGAAATAGCCCGGCATGTCGCGCACGTTGAGCGGTTCGACGACAATGATGATGCCGTCCTTGGCGGCCAATTCCGCGGAATAGCGGATATTGTCGAGGAAGGTGCGCCGACATTCCGCACGATCCGCGCCAGCCGGAATGATGCCGGACATCGCGTGCACGCGCTTGCACCCCATTGCGCGGGCGTATTCCAGGGCCGTCTGCGCCGCCGCACGGAACTCGTCGCGGCGCGCGGGCAATGCCGCCGTACCGCGATCGCCATGCGCCCAGTCACCGGGCGCACCTGGGTCAGACCGAAGCGCTCGAGACGTCGGACCAGGTCGCGCTTCTCGTGCTCATACGGGAACAGGCATTCGACGGCCTTGAAACCGGCTCCGGCGGCCCGCTCGAAGCGATCCAGGAACGGCACTTGTCCGAACAGGGTCGTCAAATTCGCAGCGAATTGCACCATTGATTACCTCCTCCTCAGCTCGGAAATCTCTTCGTCGGTGAGGTATCGGATGCTCTCGCCACGCAGGACGAAGAAGAGCCGTGCGGTCTCCTCAAGTTCCTCGGCATTGTCGACGGCTTCGTCGAGCGAGCGGCCGAGCACGACCGGCCCATGCGAGCTCAGGAGGAAGGCCTGCGCATCGGTGCGCCGGGCCAGATCTTCCAATTCCTCGGCAATTCTCCGGTCGCCCGGAGGGTAGTAGGACACAACCGGCAGGCTGCCGACGCGCATCACGTAATAGGGAGAGAAAGCCCGCAGGGCGTTGTTGCGATCGAGACCGGTCAGGCAGGACAGCGCCGTCAGGAAGGTCGAATGCAGGTGAACCACCGCCTGGGCCTCGGGCCGGGCGCGGTAGAGAGCGAGATGGAAACGCAGCTCCTTCGAGGGCTTGCTGCCGCGGTGAAGCGTTCCATCGCCGTCGACTTCCGAGATGGCGTCGGGCTGCAGGCGTCCGAAATTGCTGCCGGTCGGCGTGATCAGAAAACGCTCTTCCGGCAGGCGCACGGAGATATTGCCGGCGCCACCGACGACGAAGCGGCGGTCGAACAGCGTCTTGCCAAGCTGACAGATGCGCTCACGAATGGACGCGTTGCTCATGAGCCCATGTCCTGACAGTCGAAGAAGAAGCGTTCCTGCCCGAAATTCCCCGATTTGAGGGCCAGCGACCAAGGCTTGCCAACGGCGCGCACCCACGGCACGCCCGGTGCGATCGCAGGCCCTATGGACAGGGCCCTGATGCCGAGAGCCTGCACGACGGCGCCCGATGTCTCGCCGCCGGCGACGACGAAGCGATCGAAACCGGCCTCGGCAAGCCTGGCGGAAAGAGCCGCAAAGGTCGCTTCGATGGCGGTGCTCGCCGTCGCCCCGAACTCCTGCTGAACGGCCCGCAGGCTGTCCGGGTCGGTGGTGGCGTAGACCAGCGGCGCCCAGCGGCCGCCGCGATTGGCGAGCGCCCAGTCGGCCAGCGTCTCGGCATAGGCCGGATCGTCCAGGCAGCGGCGAACGTCGACTGCGTGGGCCGGCGCCTCGGATCTGTACGCGGCGACCTGGGCATTGGTCATCTGCGAACAGGACCCGGCCAGAATGACCGCATCGCGCCCGATGGGGCGGCCGGCATCGGCGGCATGGGCCGGATCCGCGAGCCGGTCCACCCAGGTCTTCGCCATCCCCGCCGCCAGTCCGGAGCCACCGGTCACCAGCGGCAGATCGGCGACTGCCTGCCCGAGAACGTCGAGATGGGCGGTCTTCAGCGTGTCGAGTACGGCGTAGCGGTGTCCTGCCCGGCGATGGCGGTCCATCATGCGGCGCACTGCCGCCACGCCCTCGTCGATCGCGTCCGCGGTGACGACCGCGCAGGTTCCGGCGGCCTGCTCCTGCATCAGGCGAACCAGGCTGCTATCCGTCATCGGGTTGATCGGATGATGGCGCATCCCCAACTCGGCCAGCGGTACGCCGCCGACGAACAGATAGCCGTTGTAGACCGTGCGGCCGTTGACCGGCAGACCGGGGCAGACCACGGTGAAGTCGTCTCGCAGAGCGTCGAGCAGCGCGTCGGCGACCGGACCGATATTGCCGTCCCTGGTGCTGTCGAAGGTCGAGCAGTATTTCTGGAACACCTGCGGGCAGCCGCGCCGTTGCAGCCATGCCAGCGAAGCGAGGCTGTCGGCAACAGCCTGCGGCGCCGGGCAGGATCGCGACTTCAGGCTGATGACGACCGCTTCGGCACCGACGTCCATCTCGTCGGAAGGCGTACCGATGATCTGGGTGGTGGAGACGCCATTGGCGACAAGGAAACCGGCGATATCCGTCGCCCCGGTGAAGTCGTCCGCAATAACCCCGAGAAGCACTGGTATCTCCTCTCACATCTGCACAATTTCGACCCGGCGCGGCGTCTGACGTCGGTCGGCCGGCGCGATCCGCCAAACGCCAGAGCGCGACGGCCGGATGGATCAATGGATACGCTGGCCACTCTCTGAATCAAAGAGATGGAGGTGGGCGACATCCGGCAGCAGGTGAATGGTTTGTCCCGGCTTGACGTCGACGCGGTCGTGAAACAGCGCCGCCACCGCATTGCCGGCAATGCGCGTGTTGACCTGGGTTTCGGAACCGGTTGGCTCGACCACGACCACATCCGCCGGGATGCCGGCGGGATCGACCACAAGATGCTGCGGCCGGAACCCCAATATTGCCTTCTGGCCAACCTTCAGACTATGGAGATCGGACGGAAGCTGCAGCGTGAATCCTCCGTCGTCGGTCATGAAGCCCGGCTGGTCGCCGCCGTGGACGACACCCTTCATGAAGTTCATCGGAGGCGAGCCAATGAAGCCGGCAACGAACTGGCTCTCCGGGCAATCGTAGAGCTCAAGTGGCGTGCCAATCTGCTCGATGACGCCCGCCTGCATCACCACAATCCTGTCGGCAAGCGTCATCGCCTCGATCTGGTCGTGCGTCACATAGATCGTTGTGGTCTTCAGGCGCTGGTGCAGTTCCTTGATCTCGCCGCGCATCTGAACGCGCAGCTTGGCATCGAGGTTCGAGAGCGGCTCGTCGAAGAGGAACACCAGGGGATCACGGACGATTGCCCGTCCCATCGCAACACGCTGGCGCTGCCCGCCGGACAACTGGCGCGGAAAGCGGTCCAGCAGTTCGTCGAGTCCCAGAATTTTCGACGCCCGATCGACCCGCTGGGCGATCTCCTCCTTCGGCACATGGTTCAGCCGCAGCGAAAACGACATGTTCTTGGCCACGCTCATGTGCGGGTAGAGCGCGTAGTCCTGAAACACCATCGCGATGTCGCGATTCTTCGGCTCGATCTCGTTGATGATCCGCGCGCCGATCGAGATTTCCCCGGCCGTGATCGTCTCCAAGCCGGCGGTCATGCGCAGCAACGTCGATTTTCCACAGCCGGATGGCCCGACAAGGGCGAGAAACTCGCCGTCGTCGATATCCAGATCCAGACCGTGAATGACCTCGACGGCACCGAAGCTTTTCCGGATCGCCCGCATCCCGACCGCTGCCATTGTTCTCTCCTGATCTTTTCCGGTGCCTAGTTGAAGAAGTCCCTGTCTTCTTCCGCGAGATGGGGGAAAGCGGTCATCCGACAGGCGGTTGCCGGTCCGTCGCGCGCAGGAGAAGTTCGCTGACGAACTGCCCCAGGGTGCTTGCGGCCGGTCCGCCCCGTGCCATCCAGGCCTCGACGAGCTGCGCCGGCAGGCGACCGTCGGCACTCAGGCCCTGCGGCCACATCGGTGCCGGACGCACCACCTCGAAGTCGAAGGGTTCGTAGGGCAGATTCAGAGGACGCGGCGGACGCGGCGGCCGGCCGAGCAGAAGCCGACGCAGGTTCTTGCCACGATAGCCGGCCAGCTCGTCGTCCGAAGGGCCGAAACGCTCGATCCATGACGCGGCATCCGCCACGTTCTCGTCGCGCCAATACAATGCCGGCACCTCGCTGCCCCACATCAGGCGCCGCCAGCCGACGTGCCGGATGAGCGCCTCGGTCCAGGCCTGGCCGAGTTGCGCTTCGAACAGAGTCTGGCGGGAAACCGCGACGTAGAACCGCGGATGCTGGAACAGGGCGCGGACGGCTGCGTCGTTCTCGAAGACATCCGGCGTTGTCGGGCCCGCCATGTGCGGGCTGATGACGGCGCAGTCCGGATGCGCATTCAGGAACGCAACGAGGAGTCCGGCCGCCGGCGCAAGGCCGTGCGGGCCTGCGACAACCAGCGGAATTCCCCGGCGCTCGGCAAAGACATCCAAAATGAACGGGTCATCGACGACGCGCTCGACGGCCAGGCGCATGCCCTCGAACCCGGCATCAAACTGGGCGTGCAGCCCGGCCTCGATCTGTGCCCGGCCGGCGCCAAGCGCCAGACCGAAGATCCGGAAGCGGTGCGGCGCCATGACGTAGGCCCGATGTGCCTCGCGCAGGTCCGGACAACTCTCGAAGGGGCAGACCACAGCCAGGTCGATGCCATCGGCATCCATCGCGGCAAGGGCGATCTCGGCGCTCTGAAACCGTGGCACACCGATGTGGGCGTAGCCGTCCGCCAGGAGACCACGTTCCATCCGACCGCCCCTATTTGACCGCGCCGGCGGTAAGGCCGCTGCTCACGAAGCGCTGGGCTCCGAAATACAGGATGAGCACCGGGATACCGATCAACGCCGATCCCGCCATGAGCTGGTTCCACGGCAGGGTGTCGCCATTCATCAGGCTGTAGAGAGTGACTTGGGCGGTCTGCTTCGAGGGCGCCTGCATCAGCACCTGCGCGAACAAGAACTCGTTCCACGAAGTCGTGAATGTGAAGATGGTCGAGGCCGCGATACCCGGGGCGGCGAGCGGGATGACCACGTAGAAGATGCTCTGCAGGCGACTGCAGCCATCGATGCGCGCGGCGTCCTCCAGCGAACGGGGGATCGTGATGAAATAGGACCGCAGCATCCAGATCGCGAACGGAATGCTGAAGACCTGGTAGGCGAGAATCAGCCCGATATAGCTGTCGAGCAGGCCGAGCTGCTCGAACTGCAGATAGATCGGGATGAACATCAGGACGCCGGGAAAGACGTAGCAGCCGAACACCAGCCCGGAAAAGGTGTCGCGCCCCCTGAAGGACAGCCGGGTCAGGGCATAGGCGGCGCTGGTGCCGGCCAGAACCGACAGGAAGGTAGCCCCAACCGCCGCGATCAGGCTGTTCACGATGGTCATCATGAACGGCGCGCGCGTGCCGGTGGAATTCATCAGGCTCTTGTAGGCCGCCAGTGTCGGATGGTTTGGAAAGAAAGTCGGATTCCTCTGGAAGACTTCGGCGTTGGGTTTGAAGGACGTGTTCAGCATCCAGTACACCGGGAACAGGATCAGAACCGCGATGACAGCCAGGAGCACGAACTTTCCGACGCGCTCCAGTGTTTTTCCGCCCGTCATGTCGATATCTCCTGCCGCTTCCGCATGGCGCGCACGAGCATCACGATCATCAGCACGATCAGCGGGAGAACGATGACCGACACCGCCGCGGCCCGTCCAAGATTGGCGTAGCCCCTGAACGCCTCGCCATAGGTGTAGATCGGAATCGTCGTGGTGATGTTCGACGGTCCGCCGCCGGTGAGCACGAAGATCGTGGTGAAGCTGTTCATGGTCCACACCGTGGACAGCAGTGTGGTCACGGTGAGCACCGGCATGATCGAAGGCACCGTGATGTGGATGAACTTCTGCAGGCTGTTCGCCCCATCGAGATCAGCCGCCTCGTAAAGCTTGTCGTCGATTGTCTGGAGAGCGGCGAGCAGCGTCAGGGTGAAGAACGGAAAGCCGCGCCAGATGTTGACGGCGATTACCGTCGGCATGGCGAGGTGCGGATCGGAGAGATAGTAGATGTTCTGTTCGATCAGCCCGAATCCGCGCAGGATCGCGTTGAGCGCACCGACATTGCCGTCGAGCAGCCAGACGAACCCCATCGCCGAGGTGATCTCCGGCAACGCCCACGGAATCAGCACCACGACCCGCAGAATATCGCGTCCCGGGAAGTACCGGTTGAGCGCCATGGCCACGGTCAGGCCGATGATCAGCTTCATGACAATCGAGAAGAACACGAAATAGAACGTGTTCAACGCCGAGTGCCAGAACTGGGGATCGACCAGAGTGTCGATGTAGTTCGCCAGGCCGGAAAAGGTCCCCGGGGCGCCGATCGGCTTGTCGTAGAAGCTGAGGATCACCGCCTGGACGAATGGAAACAGCAGCACGAAAGAGAGCAGCAGGATCGCCGGCGCCAGGAAGGCGTAGCCCGACAACGTTTCGCGTCCTTTCATGTTCGTTCCGCGACGGCGCGAAACCGCGGTCGGCTGCTGAACGGACACTGGGCTTCTGGCTAGGACGTCGTTCACTCGCGGCTCCACCTCGCGTCGCTGCGCGCCGGGCGTCCGGCCTTGGCCAGACGCCCGGCGTATTCCGAATTCAGCAGGGCTAGTTGCTGTATTTCTTGGTCAGCGCGGCCCCTTCGGAGGCGAACACGGCCAACGATTCCTCCGCGCCCATCTTATCGACCAGGACCCGGTGCAGCATCTCCTTGAAGAAGGGAGAGTTGTTCGAGGTCAGATCGGCATAGGGCGCGTTGTTCGGCCCCGGATAGGTGATCGGCCGCGAGTGGGGAACGATCCGCGAGACGATCTGGCTGACGACCGGATCAGTCTTGAAGTAATCGATTGCGGCCAGCGCCGGGCGGACCGGCATTGCCTGGCCGCTGCCGGCCTCCATCAACGGACCCATGTTTTCCGGATCGAGCATCTTCTCGACGAATTGCGCGGCCAGTTCCGGGTTCGCCGAATTGTGGACGATGCTCAGGCAGAAGCCGATCGTCGTCGCGACCGCGTCGCCGCCAGCCATGGCCCGCGGCCACGGCCCGAGCTTGGTCACCTCGGCGAGATCGGGGCGATCACGCTGCAGAGCGGCGAACAGCGAGCCGGTGTTGTTGACCATCGCCGAAATGCCGGTGAGATAGGCGTTGTTGTTGCCAATGCCGCCCCAGTTCAGGGAATCGGGAGGCGTCAATCCCTCTTCGTAGAAGGCGAGATACGCCTTCAGCGCCTGAAGATTTTCGGGGTTGTCGACCGTCAGGTTGCCTTGCTCGTCCTGCCAGGCGCTGTTGAACAGCCATGGGAACGGGACCATGTGCCCATCCATGTCGGCCTGATTGTACGGCATGCCGACGCCGAACAGGCCACCGGCCGGATCGTTGATCTCGCGAGCCAGCGCCATGAAGTCGTCGAGCGTTTCCGGGATGTCCTTCGCGCCCGCCTTGTCCAGCAGATCCATGCGGTAGTGCATCATCCAGGGACGCGTGAAGAACGGAATGCCGTATACGCTGCCGTCCTTGGCGGTCACGAAATGCTTCATTCCATCGAGCCAGCCGCCGCCCTGCGAAGCCATCTTCTCATAAAGTTCGGCGGTGATCGGGTGGAACTTGCCGAGCGAATAATAGCGCGCGGCGTCGACCGTGGTGTTCTGGAGGATATCCGGCAGAATATCCGATTCCAGGGCGGTCTGCCGCCGCGCCCGGCCGACATCGTTGTCCGCCGTCAGCTCGACCTCGACCCGCACGCCCATCTCGGCGCCGATCTTCTGGATCATCACCGGCAGATAGGCGTTCCATGCCGGAACGTAGTCCTCACCCATCCAGATGCGCAGCACCGGCGCGTCGGCCGCCACGGCCGGCAGCGAACGCGTCGCCGCGAGGAACCCTGCGAAGGCGGCCGAACGCCCCGCCCATCTCAGGACGTCGCGACGGGACGCTAAACGATCATAGAGATTGCTGAATTTTGCCATGTTACGTCCTCCCTAATGAGCCTCTCATACTATCATTCAGATTTCATTTCAACCTGGCATTTCCCCTTGAAAATGCCCTTTCACCCTGCATTTTAGGACCACTCGACACGCGAGCCGACTCGCATTATTGATGGTATCAATGATTGGGGCCAATCAGCCCGATTTGTCAAGTGAGGCGGAGGCCGTGAACGCGAACAAAAAGACCGGACAGCAGCCGGATTTGGCCCTGAGCGAGCTGGGATTTGGCGGGGCCGCAATCGGGCTGACCAACTATCTCGGCCGATACGACGCGGAGTCGGCGGCGAGCCGGGAAGAGGCAATCGCCTCCGTCAGGACCGCCGCAAGCCTCGGGGTCAACTATTTCGATACGGCGCCGGGCTACGGGAACGGCCTGTCGGAAGAACTGATGGGCGAGGCGCTGAGCCAGGTCGACAGCCCGCTTTTCCTGGCCACCAAGGTTCCCGCAAATGCCCCCGGGGGGCTGCGCGCATCGATCGAGGCAAGCCTGACGCGGCTGCGGCGCGACCGCGTCGACCTCCTGCAGATTCACGGGAGCAGCTATACGGATGAACAGGTTGCCGACATCCTGCGCTCCGGCGGCGTACTCGACCAGCTGCGTCGGATGCGCGAGGAGGGACTGTTCGACAGGATCGGCTTCACCACCGAAGACAACAATGCCGGAGCGTATGCGCTCATCGGTTCGGGCGGGTTTGACGCGATCCAGATCGCCTACAATTTCATGCTACAGCACCCGTACGAGCCAACGCGGCCCTTTGGCAGCCTGTTCGAGGCGAAGAAGAAGGGGATGCTGACGATCACCATGCGAACCGCCACCTCCGGCATCTTCCAGCGCTGGATCCAGATGGTCAATCCGGCCAACACCTTCGACTACACGCCGGGACTGATCCAGTTCGTGCTGTCGAACAAGTTCGTCGACGTGGCGCTGGTGGGAATGAGAACCCGCTCGGACGTGGTGTCGTCGGTCGATATCTGGCGCAACGAAGCCGGCCGCATCGACGTCGACAAGTTGTGGAATCGTTACGCGTAAGGTCATGATAGGTTTGCCCTCTGCGGACGCGGGACCGAGTGTCCGGCCGAATGAAGACGAAAGACAGCGTATGGAACCTGATCTCGATGCGGCATCGGCACCCGCTTCAAGACTGACCAAGAGATCGTTGGCGACCCAGTCACCGTTCGACGAGTTCGTGCGCAAGCACGGCACGACGCAGCGCCGTGGCGTCTTCGGGCATCTGGTGCATGACCTCGGCCGCCGGATCGTCGGCGGCGAATTCGCACCCGGGACGACGTTGCCCAACGAGCCGGAACTCGTCGAGCAGCTGAACATCAGCCGCACCATCATCCGCGAAGCGATGAAATCGCTGGCCAGCAAGGGGCTGGTGGAAATCAAGACGCGCGTGGGCACGCGCGTGCGCGACCGCGCCGACTGGCATCACCTCGACATCGACGTCCTGGTGTGGCACTACGAAACCGTCCCCTCGCTCGATATCATGCGCTGCATCAAGGACTTGCGGCGCGTGCTCGAGCCCGAGGCGACCGCCCGCGCGGCGGCGCGCTGCACCCAGCAGGATGTCGATGCGATGGCCTCTGCCTATGCCGACATGGTCGCCACCATCGGCGACGTGAACGCCAATTCCGACGCGGACCTTCGTTTTCACACCGCGATCTTCGCGGCCACCCAGAACATGATCTACGCCCAGCTGATTGAGCTCATCGCCGTCGCGATCTTCGCCAATCGCATGACCTCGAACCCCGACGAAGTGATGGAAGGGCAGAGGCGCTCCCTGCCGTTTCACAAGGACGTCCTGGACGCGATCGTTGCCAGAGATCCCGAGGCAGCGCTGCGCGCGTCTCACCGGCTCCTCGATTCCTGGCGCGTCAGCCGCTACGATTTCTGACCGGGCGAGCGCCGACAGACCTATGACCTTGCCCGGCAGTCCCGGTCCGGCGTTGCCCGGAATCCCACAAATGGCCGCCCAGTGCGCCTCCGCCGAGCATCGCGAGGCTGAGCATCCGCGCCATGGCGGACCGCCGGCCGGCGATCGGCCGGCCCTCCGTCTCCGGCGCCGCACCGCCGCGGTCAGCCGTCAGCGCGACCTTTCCGCCGCAGCGCAACCGTAAGCCCCTCGCGCGAAGCGCCCTCCATTGATACTATGAAATTATGATAGTAAACACCTCGCTCGGTCGAGCAGATGGGAGAAATCGATGTCGCAGATGTTCCGTGTCGGTATCGTCGGATGTGGCAACCACGTCTACGAGTTCTTGCTGGAAAGCCTGAAATGGACGCCCGCGGCGCACGTCGTGGCGGCATGCGACCCGGATCCGGCAAGGCTGCAGCGGCTGACCGATTTCTACAACGTCCCCGGCCGCTACCCCGACATTCGCGACATGCTGGCTAGCGAGAATCTGGACGCGGTGGTCGTCGCCGTCGGTCACGGCAAGAACGCCGCGATCGTGCAGGCCGCGCTGGCCGGCGGCGTCCACGTGTTTGTGGAAAAGACGCCGTGCAACTCGGTCGCCGAGGCCCAGGCCCTCGCCGCCGCCCAGCGCCGCAGCGGCAAAGCGCTGATGGTCGGCTTCAATCGCCGCTTCATGACGGCCTACGCATTGGCCAGAGAGGTCGCCCATCGCGACGAGTTCGGCCAGGTGCGCATGTACCACTCGCAGTTTCACGCCACGCCCTATCGCTCGGAAGCACTGCTGAAGCTCAACCACGTCATCCATCACATCGACCTGGCGCGGTTTATCCTGGGGGAGATCCATCTCACCCACGCCGACCGGATCCGTCTCGACGATCAGCACGTCGGACTGAATATCTCGTTCCGCTCCGAGGCGGGCGCCATCGGCGTCATCCAGTCGGCCTCGATGCTGGACGAGGTCTACCCGATGGAGCGCCTCGAACTGATCGGCGACCGCCGCAATATCGTCGTCGATAACGTCAAGGGGTTCATCTACAACCGCCCGCCGGTCACGCGGAAGGACAAGTATGTTCCCTTGCGGATCGAGGACGGCGGCGACGCATTGGTGTGGAACCCGAGCCACGGCTTCTATCCGAGATACAGCCATCACGGCTATGAGAACGAGCTCCGGCACTTCTTCGACAGCCTGGCGCAATCGGTGATGCCGCAACCCGACATCCACGATTCGGTGAAGACGATGATGCTGCTGGATGAGCTGGAGGCTCTGTTGCAGCCGGCCGACCAGGAGGCGGAGGTCGCCGCGTAGCCGGCAATCGCGGCTCGGCGAGGAGCCGCCGCCGGCCGGGCACGGGGCCAGCATTGGCAGGGGTCGGGCGGGCGCAGCGCGCCCGCCTCCCCTGCCCGGCAGCCTAGCCGGTCGTCTGAACCAGAACGCAGGCGTAGTCCTGCAGCTTGTCGCAGTGCAGCTGCACTTCGAGCGTGCCATCCGGCAGCCGCCGCTGGTTCTGCACCTCGATCGCCGAACCGTCGCCGCGGAGCAGTTCGATCCCCGCGGACTTGCCGCCTGGCAGCACCAGCCGCACCCCGAAGTCGAAGACCGGCAACACGCTCTCGACCGGTCGGCGCGGCGCCGAGGTGAGATTGATCAGGTGGAGCAGGTAGTGTCCGGGCGAGCCGACCACTTCGTTCAGGGCGATCTGCACGCTGACCGGTGCGTCGCTGGTCAGATGGCCGTCATCGCCGACGAGGTAATCGACGGCATTACCGAGGACGGCGGCAAAATCGCGATGGCCGTGCGCCCAGACGTTGCGATCGATATCGGAGGCGAAATACACGCACTGGCCCTTGCCATAGTCGTTGACCACCACCGTCGGATAGTCCGTCTCCATGGAGCGCAGCCATGAGCGCTCCGGCGGCTGCGGGAAGATCCGGGGCAGATAGGTCAGCGGCGCAACCGCGGTGGCTCCCTCGCGCTGCCGGACCAGAAGCTGGTCGCCCCAGTTGGCCAGAAGTTCCGTTTTGTCCAGCCCACGCGTCAGCGGATGGTCGGCCGCCACGCGCTGGTAGCCCCACAGCGACATGTCCTTGCTGACGCCGGTGAAGGTGCAGCCGAAGACATCGCCCAACGCGAAATCATCGCGCCGGTTGCCCGCCTCGTCGTACAGCGATGTGTGATGGGTGGCGAGTAGTTGCCCGCCATCGGCGACAAAGCGCCGGATCACGTCAATCTCCCGGTCGGTCAGGATCGCGGCATTGGGAACGATCAGCACCTTGGTTCCCGCAAGAGCCTCGCTGGTCAGGTGCAGGTCGAGGATGAAATCGTACTGGATGTGCCGATCGAGCAGCGTCTGCTCCAGCCCGATGAAGCTGCTGATGTAATGATCCTTCTGCCGGTCGCCGTTGCCGAACTTCTCCGACGTGCGCTTCGAATACAGGATCTTGACCGAAGCCAGCGGTCGCTGGCGAGACAGCAGCGCCTCGTGCTTCTTCATGAAGGCGTTGGTTTCTGCGGCGAGATAGGCGTTGCGTCGGTCGAATGTTCTGCCGGGATGCTGGCCGTTGAAGGTGCAGTCCCACAGCGAACCGCCGGCACTGACCGCCTGCCAGGTCCAGATCTTCGCCTCCGACGGCGCGTTGGAGACGTAGCGCAGCTGGTTGTTGGTGCCGAGATGCCCGTAGAGCATCACCGGAACCTTGTCGGGGTCCAGCGCCCGCAGGAACTTGATCAGGGTCGAGGGGGCGTGCAGCGGTTCGTGATTGGCGATGAACAGCGGCGTGACCATGAAGTCCATCGCCTCCTTGACCTGATACAGGTCGGTGCTCGTACGGCGATAGTTTTCATAGAACAGACCGAATATCTCGGCGCAGAACGCCTTGTCCTCTCCGTAATCCTTCAGCTTGGCGCGGAATGCCTTGAGATGGCGGAGGAGGTTCTGGCCCTTCCAGACACGGTATGCATCGTATTTTGCCGAGTCGAAATCGCCGCCGCGCGGCAAATCCTCGCCCGTATCGGCGCGGTACTGCGTGCGACAGCGCTGGCAGTAGCAGACGCCGTTTTGGGAAGGCGAATTCTCCCAGATGCCGTCAATGTCGTAGCGCTCCATCAGAACGCTGGCGAACTGGAAGGCGTGTTCGTTCCTGTAGTAGCTGAGATAGCAGGGAACGTAGAGCGTCTCGGGCAGCGGCTGGCCCAAATACTCCGCGCGCACGGGCTCGCCATGCTCGTCCGACTGGAACCAGTCGGGATGCAGGTCGTAGATGCGCCGGTCGACGCCGCGGAAGTCGACGCGGACAAGGACCTTGATGTCCTTCGCATGACATTTGTCGACCAGGTCCGCGATGATGTCCTGGTCGGTCATGAACGGGTTTGGGTTGGCCGTCGGCAGATCGTGCCGAAAGAAGTCGATGATCCCACCCGCATTGACGATCAGGCAGTTCGCGTCGACGTCTGCCAGGTACTTGACGACGTCGTCGGCGTCGTAGTCGACGATGTCCGGCTCGCGCAGCACCGTCTGCTGCATGCGAAGCTGCTTCTCATACCACCTCAGGCTCATGGTCTTCTCCCGGAGCATCCCCCGACGGGACGCGATTTCTTTTGCACATAGCAACACCACCGGTCACGCCGGCCTTGTTTTTCGCCGGCCGGCGGCAACCGGCGCCCCTCACCGGCGGCGACTGCCCCTCCGGCTAGGCGGGCTCGACTGCGTGCGATTCCATGGCAGCGATCGTCGTGGGCGCATCCGCATGCGTTGCGGCGAGGTCTTCGAATTCGGTCACCGCGTCGATCTCGGCGCCCATGGCGATGTTCGTCACCCGCTCGAGGATCACTTCGACGACGACCGGCACCTGGTATTCGGTCATCAGCTTTCTCGCCTGGGCGAAGGCCTCTGGCAACTGCTCTGGCTTGAACACGCGCACCGCCTTGCAGCCGAAGGCCTCGGCGACGGCCACGAGATCGGCGCCGTATTGTCCGATTGCCGGTGCGTTGACGTTCTCGTAGGAAAGCTGCACGCAGTAGTCCATGTCGAAGGCCCGCTGTGACTGGCGGATCAGGCCAAGATAGCTGTTGTTGACCACGACATGAATGTAGGGGAGCCGGAACTGTGCCCCGACCGCGAGCTCCTCGATCAGGAACTGGAAGTCGTAGTCGCCGGAGAGGGCGACAACGAAGCGTGACGGATCCGCCTTGACCACTCCAAGGGCAGCCGGCAACGTCCAGCCGAGCGGCGAGGCCTGGGCCGAATTGATCCACTGGCGCGGTCTGTAGACGTTGAGCATTTGTGCGGCGGCGATCTGCGACAGGCCGATCGTGGTGACGTAGCAGGCCGCCTTGCCGAACGCCCGGTTCATCTCCTCGTAGACGCGTTGCGGCTTCACCGGCACATTGTCGAAATGCGTCTTGCGCTGCATCGCCACGTCACGCTTGCGCTTGAAACAGGACCGCGCCCAAGCTGAGCGGTCCGGCAGGTCGGCCTTCATCTCCTGGGCAATCTCGATGAGTCCGGCGAGTGCGGCCTTGGCGTCCGAGACAATGCCGTAGTCCGGATTGAAGACCCGGCCGATCTGCGTCGGCTCGATATCGATATGCACGAAGGTGCGTCCCTTCGTATAGACGTCCAGCGAGCCGGTGTGCCGGTTCGCCCAGCGATTGCCTATGGCAAGAACGAAATCCGATTCCAGGAAGGATGCATTGCCGTAGCGATGCGACGTCTGGATGCCGACCATCCCGATCATCAGCGGATGGTCGTCCGCAATCGCGCCCCAGCCCATCAGCGTGGGTACGACTGGAATGCCGGTCAGCTCCGCGAAGCGGACCAGTTCGTCCGCGGCATCGGCGATGATCACCCCGCCGCCGGCGATGATCACCGGACGCTTCGCCGCCGCGAGCATGGCGAGCACCTTCTCGAGCTGGGCGCGGCTCGCTGTCGGTGGCGAGACGGACAGCGGCTCGTAGCTGTCGATATCGAATTCGATCTCCGCGACCTGCACGTCGATCGGCAGATCAATCAGCACCGGCCCGGGACGTCCCGAGCGCATGAGGTAAAACGCCTTCTGCAGGCTTCGCGGCACCAGCCCGGGCTCGCGAACGGTCACCGCCCACTTGGCCACGGGTTTGGCAACGGCTTCGATGTCGACCGCCTGGAAGTCCTCCTTGTAGAGCCGAGCCCGTGGCGCCTGTCCGGTGATGCACAGGATCGGGATCGAATCCGCTGCGGCGGAGTAAAGACCGGTGATCATGTCGGTCCCGGCCGGCCCGGAAGTGCCAAGGCAGACCCCGATGTTACCCGGTGCGGCCCGGGTATAGCCCTCCGCCATGTGCGAGGCGGCTTCGACATGACGGGCGAGGATGTGGTCGATGCCACCGATCTTCCGCATGGCCGAATAGAGCGGGTTGATCGCCGAGCCCGGCACACCGAACGCCGTGTCAACTCCCTCCTTGCGCATCACCAGCACAGCAGCATCCACTGCGCGCATCCGAGCCATCGAACCATCTCCTTTATTGCCGAATTTGAGCCTCGGCACGGTAGGCCGCACGCAAAGCGCGGTCAACAAAAATGGAAACCATTTCCATATCCAATTGGCAGCGCAGACTTGAAATAATTCCATATATAAGCTTACTTTTCTGAGATGCGTGGCGGCATTTCATCATTGCTTTCCGAAATTTGCGGCGGCAGGTTATGCGATTGATCTGCGGCGCGGATCGGGCGGCGCAAGGTCGCCCGGACGCCGCGCCGCCGGTCGCCTTCGAACCGCCGCGCGCGGCATCGGCCTTGCGCATAACGGCCCGACGCCGCGGAGACGGCATGCCGAAGCTTCGCAGCGATTTTTGGCCGGCGCTTTTGGAAAGGCGGAGCGTTCGGCGTAGGACTGGAGAAGTCCCCCGTGGTTTCCGCGGCGAAGAGCGCAAGCCCGAGCACGACAGCAGGATGAACGCAGCCATGGCCGATGCAAACCCAACCAGGATCCGCAGCGCGCGCCGGAATGCCGCCGGCAAGGAAGCGACCGGCGCCGTCCAGTCGCTGAACCGCGGGCTGCTGCTGCTCAAGCGGATCGCGGAGGCGGGACGCAACGGCCTGACGCTGACGGATGCGGCTCTGCAGGTGGGAATCGCCGCCTCCACCACGCATCGTCTGCTCAACACACTGGAGCAGGCCGGCTTTGTACGCAGGGACCCGGAACTTGGCCTCTGGCATATCGGCCTGACCGCCTTTTCCGTCGGCAACGGATTCCTCGCCAGCCGCGACGTGGTGGCGCGCGCGCGGCCGCACATGAAGCGGCTCATGGAACAGGTCGGCGAAACCGTCAATCTTGCCGTCATGCACCAGGGTGAAGCCGTCTACATCGCCCAGGTCGAATGCATGGAGGTGATGCGGATGATCGTCGAGCTGGGCTCGCGCGTGCCGATCCACGGCTCTGCGGTGGGCAAGGCGATGATGGCGTGGATGAGCGATGCCGAGGTCGAGTCCGCCCTGCGCTATCATGGGCTGGCGGCGCTGACGGCGCATACGATCACGACCATGGCGAGCCTGAAAGCGAATCTCGCCGAAAGCCGCATGCGCCGATACGCCAGCGATCTCGAGGAGCACACGATCGGTCTGCATTGCGTGGCAACGGCCGTCTTCAACAAGGATGGCGAGCCGATCGCGGCCCTTTCGGTGTCCGGCCCAAAGGCGCGCATGACGTTGCAGCGCTTGCCCGAACTCGGCGCGCTGGTCGACCGCGCCGCTGCGGAGATCACGCGCGAGATCGGCGGCACCGCGCCGACGAGCGTAGAGGCTCCGCGGCGTCCATAGACCCGAGCGGACGCCGCGGTTCCGGATGAACTGTGGCTGGAACCGGCGGCGTGCGCCGCCAGTGCGCCCGCCACGAACCGCGCCCGCCCGCCGCGGATCGCAGCCGCGGGTCTTTCGCAGGATCGCCGCCCGATCGGATTCCGACCAAGCCCCTGGCAACCGCCGGGAGCTAATGACGGTATCGAGCCAAGGCCAGCAGCAATCCTCAATCAGCCCATCATTATAATTTTTGTACGGCTTCAATTCTGCCTCTCTCGCAGCGCCAGCGGGTCAAGCGGTTTTCCGCCGCCCGGATTCTCTCCTGTCGAGGTCATCGCCGAAGACAATCGCCAGGAGAGTAGATCCCTCGATATCGCCCCCCAAGCCAATTTTCGATTCGTCCATAGTAAGAAAAAGATACTGGAAACACAATGTATTGGTTCAATCTTGCCCTCAATTCGGCGTGGCCGTTCGCGGCCCGCACGAAGCGCTCCTCCGCCAACTCGACCGCAGCCGCTCGACCGTGCTCAGCAGCACGATCGGCAAAGCCAGTCCGCAGCAAACACGGTCTTGCCGCTTCGCTTGCATGCGGCAATTCACGAATATATAATAAAATATAACGTTTGAGAAAGGAGAAAGCTGGTCGTGCCGCGACGCCGAGCGCGCCGAACGATCACCTTGCTGCCGCAGTGCAGAAAGGATTGGACATGAACCCGACCGACGGCGATCCGCTTTGGGTGCCCGTTCTGACCCACTACCGATCCGACGAACCGGGTCTTTTGGACGAGATTCGCGTTCTGGCGCAACTCGGCCACCTGCGACCCTCGGTGCGCCAGCTCCTGATCGCCGGAACCACAGGCGATGGTTGGGGCATGAGCGACAAGGTGTTCGGCGGATGGCTGAAGCTCCTGTCCGATCCGCGTCTCCGATCCCTATCCCTGCGCGTGATGATCGGCGTCCTGGAGGAGACGACGGAAGGCGTCGTGAACAAAGCCCGGATGATCGAGGCGTGGATCGACGCTCATCCACTCGCCGTCGAGTTCTGCGGTCTGACCGTTTGCCCACCGGTGGACGCCTCGGCCATGCAGGGGCAGATCCTTCAACATTACCGCGTTCTCCTCGCAGCGACACGATCGCCTTTGGCCATCTACCAGCTTCCCCAGGTGACACGCTGTGAAATCGAGCCGGAGACTTTCGCCGAACTGGTCGCCGGCACAGATCAAATCCGCTATCTGAAAGACACCAGCGGCACCAACTCGATCGTTCTTTCGGACTTGCCGGCAGGTGACGTCGTCAAGCTTAGGGGCGCCGAAGGCGACTATTGGCGCCATCGGTTGCCACGCGGGGGCTATGACGGCTGGCTGTTGAGCTCGGCCAACGCATTCCCCTCCGCCTTGCGCGCCATCGCCAACGCTCTGAATGAAGGCGATTTCGATAGCGCCGACCGGCGCAGCAGACGCCTGACCGAAGTAGTCGAAGTGCTGTTTGCGATCGCTGCGCGGACTGCAATCGACAATCCGTTCTCGCTCGCCAACCGCATCGGCGATCATTTGTGCTGGACCGGACCCGACTGGTGCGCGCGGCCCGGCCCCCTGACGCGCGACGGAACTCTCGTCGGTCCTGAAATTCTCCGCGAGGCCGTCGCGGCCCTGGAACGCTTCGACATGATGCCGGACAGGGGCTATGCCGCGGCCACCCGCCAAGGCGGTTCGGATCGGGATTGACCGTCTGTCGGGTTCGATCGACCTTGCCCGGCAACGCCAGGAACGTCGTCGGTCATATCCAAGTCCCTTGAATTCTTTTTATAATTTGTAATATCTGTGTGCGAAGAGTCAACCTTCCAAATGAGCCGATGATGCAATCGACGCACCGGATACGCGCCGGCGCCTGGCGGGCACGTGGACCGAGCCTGTCGCTCGCGCTACAGTACGCGCACCAAGCATCGGGGAGCCCGGAAGGGCGGCGACGCGAAGCGGTCTTCGATGCCACATAGAAGCGGCGTGAATTGACGACTCCCCCCCGACTTCATCAGTTTCAGCCGCATTACGCCCGAGTCCGGGATGCACTGCGCGATGACATCGTTTCCGGCGTCTTCGGTGACGACGAACACCTCGTGCTGTCGGGTTTGTGCGAACGCTATCAGATCTCCGTCCCGCCGATCCGCGAGGCGCTGAACCAGCTGCAAG
This sequence comes from uncultured Alphaproteobacteria bacterium, assembly GCA_963732845.1. Taxonomy (GTDB): domain Bacteria; phylum Pseudomonadota; class Alphaproteobacteria; order Rhizobiales; family Kaistiaceae; genus CAVSRC01. The sequence goes on from CAVTBE010000020.1 coordinate 115,681, forward strand.
TCGAGGGGGTGGTTGTGATCGAGCCCAACCGGGGCGCTCGCGTCCGCTCGATAACTCCCGAATTTATCCGGGAAATCTTCGACATCCGTATAGCTCTGGAGCCGGCCCTCGTGGAATTCAGCGCACCTCTCTTCACGGCCGAGGACGTGGCCGAACTCGAGCAGATCCAGGACCGGTTCGAGACCGCCATTGCCAACCGTCAGCATGCCGGCGTGATGCAAGGCAACGTCGCGTTTCACGACAGGATCTACGACGTGCGCCCCAACCAAGAGGCCAAGCGTCTGCTGCGACAGCATTCCGCCTTCATCGCGACGATGCGCAACAAGTTCGGCTACTGCGCCGGTCGCCTCGATCAGATCAACAAGGAACACCGTCTGCTGATCCGCGCCTGCGCCGACAGGGATGCGCCGCTGGCCAAGGCCATCGCGACCACCCACATCCGTCATTCGGTCGAGGACCTCAGAGAGCGCATGCAGTACAGCCCGGCCCCCACCGGTGGCGCCGTCCCCGGGTTGGGTGCACCGGTGGAGGAGTTCGAGCAGCAGGCAGGAATGGCTTGACAGATCCCTTCCCACTGGAACATTTTATAATAAGTGGCTTCAGGGGGACTTGGGAATCATGGACTCGGGCACCGCTAACTTGGCCGACGCGACGGCCGGGCTGAGCGCCGACCGTATCGTTCGCGTCGATCTGCGGCTGATCTCCTACCCGATGCACAACGTCGGACCCGGCGGCACCGATCTGTTGGGCGCCGTTAGCGAACGTCGTCGGATCTGCGTCACGATCGAGACGCAGTCGGGCGCACGCGGCAGCTATGTTGGCGGTCAGGCGAATTCCTTCGACCAGGCGGCGAGCTGTGCCAGGGCCATCCTCGGGCTCGATGCCTTCGCGCGCGAACTCGCCTATGAGCAGTTCCGCCGGCAACTGCGCAAGGAAGACCGAATGGGCGCCGGCGTCGTCGACTGCGCGATGTGGGATCTCGCCGGAAAGATGCTCGGCATGTCCGTCAGCCAGATGTTGGGCGGCGCCAAGCGCGCGGTTCCAGCCTATGCCAGCAGCTGGTTCGGCGGCGGTCCCGAAAGCGGCCTGAACTCCGCCGAGGCGTTCGCCGACTTTGCGGAAGAATGCTACGGCCTCGGCTATCGCGGCTTCAAGATCCACGGCTGGACCGACGGCGGCATCGAGCGCGACATCGCCGCCATCTTGGCATTGGGCCGGCGTGTCGGCGACAGAATGGCGCTGATGCACGACAGTGCATGCAGTTTCGGACCTTCGCCGCCGCCCTGGCGGTTGGCCGGGCTTGTGACGAAGCCGGGTTCTGCTGGTACGAGGACCCCTATTCCGATGGCGGTCTTGCGGCGCATGCTCACCGGCGCATGCGCGAGATGATCCGCACGCCGATCCTGCTGGGCGAGCACGTTCGGGGGCTTGAGCTGGTTGCGACCCTGGTGTTGGCGGATGGGACCGATTTCGTCAGAGCCGATCCTGATTTCGACATGGGCGTCACGGGCACGATGAAGCTGGCGCGGCTGGCCGAGGCGATGGGGCTTGACGTGCAAGTCCATGCTCCCGGCCCGGCGCAACGGCACTGCATCGCTGCGATTCGCAACACGCGCTTCTACGAACTCGCCATGATCGGCCCGTCTCGCGGCGGTTTCAGCGCGCCGGTCTATACCTGTGGATATTCCGACGCGCTCAATGACGTGTCCCCCGACGGGACAGTCCCGGTTCCCGATGGACCCGGCTTCGGCGTCAGCTACGACTGGGAACGGATCGAACAGATGACCCTGAAGCAGGTGACGGTCGGTAGGGGGCAATGATGAACCTGACCCAGACTGTTGCCCCGGCCGGATCCGACCTGCGCGACCGGGAGATCGCCAAGGTCGAGCTCTTCCTGTTCCGCCAGGACATCGAAAACGTTGCATTCGACGTCAATCCGGGCGGCATCGACATGCCGGGGGCGCGATCCACCCGCACCCGCTTCGGCGTCGCCGTCGAGACGCGTGGCGGTCATCGTGGCGAATATATCGGCGGGCGCTCCGACATCTATTTGCACGCCAAGTTCCTGGCCAAGTGGTTTCTGGGCATGGATGCCTTCGGCCGCGAACAGATCTATGAGATCGCTCGCCGCTACCTGCGCAAGGAGGACAGAATCGGCGCCTGCGCGCTCGACAACGCGCTCTGGGATCTGGCCGGCAAGGCGGCCGGCGCCTCGGTTACCACGCTTCTGGGCGGCGACCGCTCGAAACGGCTGCCAGCCTACGCCAGCACCTGGTTTGCTGGCGATGGCGGCGGCCTTGCCACGCCCGAGGCCTTCGCCGATTTCGCCGAGGAGTGCTATCGCCTAGGCTATCGGGCCTTCAAGATTCATGGCTGGACCGACGGCCAACCGGACCGCGATATCGCTGCGATCCGAGCGCTCGGTCGACGCGTCGGCGGGCGAATGAAGCTGATGCACGACAGTGCCTGCCACTTGAAGACTTTCGCCGACGCAATCCAGGTGGGGCGAGCCTGCGACGAAGCCGACTTCTTCTGGTTGGAAGATCCCTACTCGGACGGTGGACTCTCTGCCCACGCACATCGACGCCTGCGCGAGATGATCCGCACACCGATCCTGCTCGGCGAGCATGTTCGCGGGGTTGAGGCGATGGCCAATATCGTCGTCGCCGACGGGACCGACTTCGTGCGGGCCGATCCGGATCTCGACATTGGAATCACCGGAACGATGAAGCTCGCGCAGATGGCCGAGGCCTTCGGCCTGGATGTGGAACTCCACGGCAACGGCCCGGCACACAGGCACTGCATGGCGGCGATCCGCAACACGAACTTCTACGAGCTTGCGATGGTCGGTCCGTCGCGTGGTCAGTTGGTCGGCAGCGTCTATGCATCCGATTATTCGGATCGGTTGGACGCCGTCGAGAAAGACGGCTGCTTTGCCGTACCGACCGGTCCCGGTCTCGGCGTCGCCTACGACTGGGATTTCGTCAAGGCCAATCTGATCGACCACATCGTGGTCGACTAGGAGAGGAGGTCGGAGCCGCATCAACACCCCATTGTCATCCATGGACCGCGAAACTGGGAGGAGTACGCATCCAATGAAACTTACCGCGAATCTCGTGGCATTGGCGTTCGCTGCCATGCTTGCCGTGCCGGCGTGGGCACAAGATGCGCTGGAGCTGCGCCTCGGCGCCCGCGACGTCGGCTCGTTCGACCCGGCGCTGACCAAGACCGGCGACGACGAAAGCGTGGCGCTGCAGATCTTCAACTCGCTGGTGGCGCCGCCGCGCGGCACGATGGACATGCGCCTGGATCATCTACAGCCACAGCTTGCCGAGAGTTGGGAGATCTCCGACGACAAGAAGACCTGGACGTTCCATCTGCGGCCAGGCGTGAAATGGCAAAAGGGCTATGGCGAAGTCAGCGCCGATGACGTCAAGTTCTCGTTCGAGCGCCAGCTGGATCCCGCCCTTGGCGGCGTCCATGGTGCCAGCTTCAAAGACATCGCGTCGATCGACGTGATCGACCCGTTGACGGTTCGCTTCAACCTCAAGCACGGCAATGCCTTCTTCCACGCAGAGGCGCTCACTCCCGGTTTCGGCCGGTTCATCGTGCCGAAGAAGGCCGTCGAGGAGTTGGGCAACAAGTTCGGTCTGAACCCTGTCGGTTCGGGTCCGTTCGAGTTCGTCGAGTATCGGCCTCAGGAGGACGTCACGCTGAAGGCGAACCCGGACTACTTCGGCGGCCGGCCGCCGATGGATGAACTTCACTTCCGCTACATTCCCGACAACAACGCCGCCACCATCGCCTTCATCGGCGGCGAACTGGACCAGACGGGCGGTGAGCGGACGCAGGAATGGGTCGACCAGATCCAGCAGGCGGTGCCTGATGCCAAGATCGTCACCATCCTGCCCGGCAGTCTGCAGTTCCTGAACTTGAACATGACCGTGCCACCCCTGGACAACGTGAAGGTTCGCAAGGCGCTCGCCTATGCCATCGACCGCAAAGTCTGGGGGCAAGTCTTCGGCGTCCTCCACGGCGATCTCGAAACGATCGTGCCGCAGGACTTCTACGGTGCCATCCCGCTCGAGATGGTGCCGGAGGACTTGCGCTATTTCTACGATCCCGAGAAAGCCAAGGCTCTGCTGGCGGAAGCAGGCTATCCCGACGGGTTCAAGATCGACGCCATCATCACCGAGCGCAGCGACTACCTGACGAACATGCTGATGGTGCAGGATATGCTGCGCAAGGTGGGCGTCGACATCAACCTGCAAGTGCAGGATCACGCGACCTATCATGCCAACATCCGCCAGGACAAAGGCACCATCGCGGAACTGTCGACGGGCATTGCACCGTCAGCGCCGGCCGTGATCAACGAGTTTCTGTATTCGGCGGCGGCTGTCGGCAAGCCTTCGGCGTTGCGGAACTTCTCGCATTACGGCGAGGTGGGCGGCAGCGTCGACAAGCTGGTCGATCAGGCGGTGGCCGAACCTGACACGGATCGGCAGCTGAAACTGCTCTACGAGGCGCAGCTTCAAATTCAGCGCGACGTTCCGGTCATCCCGCTCCAGACCGCGCCGATCGTCTCGGTCATGGGAGGCGACATCGATCTTGGCTACAAGCCGGTGAGCGGCTTCGGACAGTACGAATACGCCACCGCACGCCGGGTCAAGTAAAACCTGCTCCGGACTGCCCGCAACGGCAGTCCGGAGCATCGCCTTTCCGGATGTTCAGATGGTACACTTTCTCATCAAGCGATCCGCGGATGCGGTGCTGACTGCATTCTTGGTCTTTTCCTTCGTCTTTTTCGCAATGCGCCTGCTTCCCGGCGATCCGGTGGTCGCCATGCTCGGCGATCGGGCCGGCGCCGAGACCATCGCCAATGTCCGTCACGTTCTCGGCCTCGATAAGCCGATCCTCGTCCAATACGGCGACTTTCTCTGGGGCCTCGTGCATCTCGACCTTGGCCGATCCTTGGTTAACAATGCTTCGGTGGCCGAAATGATGGCCCGGAATCTGCCCTATACGATCGCTCTTACCATCGCTTCGACCATTGTCGGCATCGTCGTCGGCATTCCCGCGGGCGTCGTCTCCGCGATGCGTGCGGGTCTGGTGGCGGACCATGCGACGCGGGTGGTCTCGCTGTTCGGATCGGCGTTGCCCGACTTCTATGTCGGCGTCCTGTTCCTGACGTTCTTCGGCCTGACGCTGGGTTGGTTTCCGCTGCTTGGCGGGGGCGATTCGCCATTCGATCTCTATCATCTCGCGCTTCCGGCGATGGCCCTGGGAATGCTCAAAGGGTTCGGCTTCATTCGACTGACGCGCACGTCCGTTCTCGATGTGGCGGGACTCGACTACGTGCGAACCGCGCGTGCTCTGGGCCTGTCCCACCGCACCGTGGTCTGGAAGCACATCTTTCGAAATGCCCTGATCCCGATCACCACGCAGCTCTCCCTGTCGGTGATCGCGACGCTGGGAGGCACCATCGCGCTGGAGCTGGTGTTCAATCGCCCCGGCGTCGGCCAGCTTCTCGTCGGTGCCGTCACCTCACGCGACTATACCCTGATCCAGGGCGGCATCGTCATCCTCTCGGTGCTGGTCGTCTTTGTGAACTTTGCCACCGATCTGCTCTACGCCGTCATCGATCCTCGCGTGCGAGCTTCCTGATGCTTGACCGTATCTTCATTATTTTCAGTCTTTGCTTTCTCGTTCTGCTGCTGCTCGTCGTTCTGTTCGGCAGCTACATTCAGCCGCATGATCCGCTGCTCCAGGATTTCCTGCATCGTGATGCCGGTCCCAGCGCCAACCACTGGCTGGGCACCGACGGGCTGGGACGCGACATTCTTTCACGACTGATCGCAGGAGCGCGGCTGTCGATGATCATCGGCGTCGCGTCGCCACTCATCGCCGCCGCGATCGGCGTCGGACTGGGCACGACCGCTGCCTACTTCGGCGGGCCGACCGATCGTCTCGTCACCCGCGTCACCGACATGATGATGTCGTTCGATCCGTTGCTCCTGGGTGTGCTCATCGTTGCCCTGCTCGGCCCTGGCCTGGAGAACCTGTCGCTGGCCATCGCCTTCGCGCTGATTCCTTCCTACATCCGGCTGTCGCGTGCCTCGACGCTGTCGGTTCGCCGGGAAGCCTATGTGGACGCGGCCATCGCGATGGGGCGCGGCAGCGTCGGCACGATTGTTCGACATGTGCTGCCCAACATCTCCGGGCCGTTGATCGTGATGGCGACGATCTGGGTGGGTACCGCAATTCGACTGGAGGCGACGCTCAGCTTCATCGGCCTCGGCGCGCAACCTCCCGCTCCCTCCTGGGGGAATATCGTGCGAATGGGCGTGTCGAACCTCTTCGGATCCCCGCTACCCGCCCTGTTCGCAGGCCTCGCAATCACGCTCACAGTGCTGTCGTTCAACGTGTTGGGCGATGCGTTGCGCGACCGGCTCGACCCGGACATGGCAACGCGATGACCGAAGCGTTGCTTTCGAATTCGCGGGCTGCGCCTGTCGTTCGACACCGCCGAAGGCCCGCTTGAGGCCCTGAAAGGTGTCGATATCGACATCGGCCCTGGCGAGTGCCTGGGACTGGTCGGCAAATCCGGTTCGGGCAAGAGCCTGACGGCGCTCGCCGCTTTGGGGCTCGCCCCTGGCAACGCCAAGATCACCGCCGGACAGGCGCTCTACAAGGGACAGGACCTGCTTGTCCTCGACGAACAGAGAATGGAACACATCCGCGGCGCGGAGATCGCAATGATCTTTCAGGAGCCGATGACGGCCCTGAACCCCGTGATGCGAGTGGGCGAACAGATCGGCGCGCCGGTGCGCAAACATCTGGGTCTGAGCCGCTCGGCGGCGCGCCAGCATGCGATCGACCAACTCGCGCTGGTTGGCATTCCCGATCCCGGAATCCGGGTCGACGCCCTTCCGCACGAGCTTTCAGGTGGCATGCGGCAACGCGTGATGATCGCGATGGCGCTTGCTTCGTCGCCGAAGCTGTTGATCGCGGACGAGCCCACCACGGCGCTGGACGTCACCATCCAGGCGCAGATTCTCGAATTGCTGAACCGCTTGCGAATGGAACTGGGGCTGGCGATCCTGATCATCACCCATGACTTCGGCGTCATCGCCGAACTGGCTGAACGCGTCGCCGTCATGTATGGCGGTCTTATCGTCGAGGAGGCTGCGGTCGACACGGTCTTCGATGCGCCGCGCCATCCCTACAGTCGCGGACTGCAGGACGCGACGCCCGACATCGATATGCCGCTGGAGCGCAGGCTGCACACGATCGGTGGAACCGTGCCCCACCTGTCCGAGCTTCCCGCAGGTTGCGCATATCATCCGCGCTGCCCGCTGGCCATGCCGATCTGCAGCAAGGAGAGTCCCCGCATGATCCGATCCGAATGCGGTGGGCGCGTCGCCTGCTGGGCGTGTGAAGTATGACCGCAACCAGCCCCATTCTGCGCGTCGAGCAACTCGAGAAGGTCTTTGGTGCGGTGCGCGCCGTCGACGGTGTGAGCCTCGAAATCCACACCGGCGAAACGCTTGCCGTGGTGGGCGAGTCGGGTTGCGGCAAGTCGACCCTAGCTCGCCTGATTCTGCGCCTGACCGAGCCGACATCGGGCCGGATCGTGTTCGGCGACCAAGATATCACGCGCCTGTCGCAACGCCGCCTCAAGGCTGTTCGCCGCGAGATGCAGTTCATTTTCCAGGATCCCTACTCCTCGCTGGATCCGCGCGTGACGGCGGGAAACTCGGTGACCGAACCGCTGTTCGTGCACGGCCTGGTTGGGTTCGGCGCCGAGCGCCGTCGGCGGGCCGAAGCGCTGCTGACGCGCGTCGGCCTCAGCCGCCTGCACGTCGACAACTGGCCCCGGCAGTTCTCGGGCGGACAACGCCAGCGGCTCGGCATCGTGCGGGCCTTTGCCCTGGAACCGAAGCTGATCCTGGCGGACGAACCGGTGTCGGCGCTCGACGTTTCGGTGCGCTCTCAGGTCATCAACCTGTTGCAGGATCTGCAGGAAGAAAAAGGAACAGCGTTCCTGTTCATCTCGCATGACATGGCGACAGTGCGTCATATCGCCGACAGAATCGCGGTCATGTATCTCGGCCGCATCGTCGAAACCGCGCCGAAGGCCGAGTTCTTCGCCGGACCGATGCATCCCTATAGCGAAATGTTGCTGGCGGCCGTACCAGCTTCGCACCCGCGCAAGCGCCGACAGCGCATCCTGCCGCAAGGTGATCCACCGTCGCCGATCAACATTCCGTCCGGCTGCCGGTTCCATCCACGCTGTCCGCGCGCACAGGAGCGCTGCCGAGTCGAGGACCCGAGAGGTCTGCAGTCCAGCTCCGGCGCGCAGTATCGCCTGCCATTTTCCATTGCGGTAAATATCCCCCGGCAAAGCCTGGGGCAGACTGCTGACGAACCCGTCATTCTGCCGGGGTTTCTTTTTTCCGTCGGCATGGACTGAGCGATCGGGCCTCGGAGCCACCCAAGCAAGCCTGAGCGCCAAGGCGGCTCAAAAGGGGCCGCACGCTCGACCCGCAAGGCTTCGATACGGGCAAGAAGGTCACGGGCCGAAACGGCATATTCCCGTCGACACGCCCGGCCTCCTGCTGAACGTCGTCGTTCACCCGGCCAACGTGCAGGATCGCGATGCTGCCTTGCTCGTCCTCGACCGGCGCACGCGACGTCTGTTCCCGTTCATCGAACGCATCTTCGCCGATGCCGGCTACCAGGGACCCAAGACCGCTGCCGCCATCGCCAGGACCGGCACCTGGAGGCCGGAGATCGTCAAACGCAACGAACTGCATCGCTTCGTCGTCTAGCCTAGGCGCTGGCGCGCTCGATAATCTCGAAGCCGACATCCCAGCGGCGATGCTCGACCGGCTCGCCTTTCAGCCGGCGCAGCATCAGTTCCGCCGCTTTCTGTCCAAGCGCAACGCGATCGATTCGCACCGTGGTCAGGGCCGGATAGGTCTGTTCGGCAAAATCCTGGTCGCCGAAACCGATCACGGCAATGTCCTCAGGCACGCGCAGGCCGCGCGCCATAGCCTCGGTCAGCATCCCGTGCGCAAGCAGGTCCGAACTGCAGAAGATCGCGCCGTTGCGGAAGCCGCCATCGAGCAATTCCGCCAGCGACAGGCGCCCGGCACGAAACGTTGCCCGTCCGTCGAGTCGAATGGCCGGCACGTCTTCGAAACCAAGCCGCAACAGCGTGTCGCGAAAGGCCTCCATGCGCCGGATCGCCCGTTCGTCGTCGGCGGCGACGGCCGCCGCCCGGCGATACCCCTTGGCGTGGACGAACTCGGCAACCGCCTTCGGGGCCTCGGTATGCGAAAACCCGACACTGACGTCGATCGGCGTCTCGGAGATGTCCCAGACCTCGACCGTCGGGATATTGGCCGACAGCAGAAGCCGGCGGCATTCGGCGGAATGATGAACCCCGGTCAGGAGGATCCCGTCCGGGCGCCGACTGAGCAGGGCCGCGACCAGCCTGTATTCCTCGTCCTGGGAAAATCCGGTCTCGCTCAGCAGCACCTGGTAGCCGTCGTCGTGAATGGCCTCGGCGAAGCGCTGGATCAGCGTCGAATAGATGATGTTGGTGATCGAGGGCACGACGGCCGCAAGCAGGCGGGTGCGGCGCGAGGCAAGCGAGGCGGCCGTCAGATTGGGGACGTAGCCGGTGAGCCGGATCGCCTCCTGGATCCGGCGCAGGGCATCGGGAGACACCTTGTCCGGGTGATTGAGCGCGCGGGAAACCGTCACCTGGGAGACGCCGGCGATGCGCCCGACCGCCTCCATGGTGATTGCCGCGCCGGCCCCACGCCCGACGGATTTCCTGCCTTTTTGACGTTCCTCTGCCATCTTGCCTGTTCGTCGAGGCGCCGGATATTCCGCCTGACCCGCCGGTTCCGCACGTCAGATCCTGCCGAGGTGTCCGCGATTCGTGCGCCCGGCAGCATTCTTGAGCTTCTGGCCCGAGCCGGCAATGTCGGTCATTGGCGGCGCTCCCTGTCGCGCCTTTCCGCCCGCGCGGTCGACAGAGAGAAGATCAGCGAGATGGCGATAAGCACCCAGAGAACCACGGCAATCCAGCTCTTGGTGAAGAAGATGGTGAGGTCGCCGAAGGACTTCAGGCTCTTGACGAAATAGATCTCGGCGCTCGGTCCGAGGATGAAGCCGATGATGAACGGCGCCACCTCGATGCCGACCTTCGGGGCGAAATATCCGAACAGGCCGAAGATCAGCAGCGTCCAGACGTCGAACATGACGCCGTAGTTGATCGTGTAGGCGCCGACCACGCACATGATCAGGATGATCGGAAAGAGGATGTATTTGGGCACCGTCACGACCTTGGCGATGTAGCGGATCGCGAAGAACATGATGAGGAACATGAAGATGTTGGCGGCCAGCGTCGCGATGATCATCGTGTTCCAGGTCTGTACGTGCTCGCCGATGAACAGCGGGCCGACCTGGATGCCCTGAAGCGTGAAGGCGCCGATCAGCACGGCCGTGGTGCTGTCGCCGGGAATGCCGAGCGACAGCAGGGGAATGAGCGCGCCGCCGGTCAGGCCGTTGTTGGCGCTTTCCGAGGCGATGATGCCGGACGGGATGCCGGTGCCGAATTCTTCCGGCTTCTTCGAAAACGTCTTGGCCTGGCTATAGGAGAGGATCGAGGCGGCGCTGCCGCCGACGCCGGGCAGCAGGCCGACGAAGGTGCCGATCGACGGCGGAGCGGAAGAGGTTGACGATCTGCCCCTTGAACACCGACAGCGAGAACCGCTTGCCCGATCCGAGCTTGACGCTGGAAACGCCCTCGCCCGTCGCGCATGCCGCGCGCCGCCTCCGAGAAGACGGTCGACAGCGCGAAGATGCCGATCAGCACCGGCAGCAGGGAGAAGCCGTCTTCGAGGTAATCCTGCATGAAGGGCAGCATCAGGCGGAATTCGCCGTTGCCGCCGCGCGAGGTCTCGTAGGTGCCGACGAGGCTGAGCAGGATGCCGAGCACGCCGCTGAACAACCCCATCAGCAGGCTTTCGCTCAGCGCCGCGATGACGGTCAGCGCGAACAGGATGATCAGGAACTTCTCGATATAGGAGAACTTGATCGCGAAATCGGCGAGCAGCCGGGGCGAAGAGATAGAGAACGATCAGGCTGAACAGTCCGCCGAAGAGCGACGAGAAGATGCCGATCTTGAGCGCGCGCTCGCCTTCGCCCTTCATGTTCATCGGGTAGCCGTCGAAGGTCGTCGCGATCGAAGCGGGCGTGCCGGGAATGTTGAGCAGGATGGCGGGGACGAGCCCGCCGGAAATTCCGCCGACATAAAGACCGAGAAGCAGCGCCAGCCCCTGATTGAGGTCGAGCGCATAGGTCAGCGGCAGGCAGACGGCGACCGCCATGGTCGCGGTCATGCCGGGAATGGCGCCGAAGATGATGCCGATCGCCGTGCCAAGCCCGACGAGCATGAAGAAGAACGGCGTGAGGATGTGCAGGAGATCCATGACGCTTCGTCCCGGGAAGCTGGCCCCGCTCAGGGCAGCGAGATGTTGAAGAGATTGGAAAACACGTACCAGACGAAGGTCGGCGCGATCACCGCATTGAGCACGACGTAGATGAGTTTGCGCCTTGTCCGGTTGTGGACGTAGAGCAAGCCGATCGCCAGCACGTAGGGGATCGAGGCGAAATAGAAGCCGAGGCCGGTATTGGGAAACTGGTTGCCGATGACCGGCATGGCGAGGAAATAGATCAAGGTCAGCACCAGCGTGCCGAAGAACCGGACCTGATCGATGCCTATCGGCCATGGCGGCCCGGAGACCGTTGCGACGATCTTCCGCCAGCGTGTAGCCACGACGATCACCAGCAGGATCGCCAGAACCACTTCGATGATGTGGGGAAAGACGTTCTGCGACGTGGCGAAGTCGATCTTCACCTGCAGGAGGGAGTGCAAGTCCATTTTGTCACTCCATGGAGCACAGGCCCGGCGCCACGGCCGTCAGCGCGCCGGGCGTCTTCAGGCATGAGGGCTCAGTGCCCATTTCACAATCCGGCTTGATACCATGGCTGCGTCCGGCGGGGTCCCGACGGCAGAAAGCCGGGCCGACGCGCGTCGGCCCGGCCCAGTCGATGGCGATCACTTGCCGGAGATGGCCTTGATGATCTCGGCGTATTTGGCGGCCTTTTCCTTCAGCTGCGCCTCGGCTTCCGTGGACGGCTGAAAATCAGGAATGAAGAAGGCGGCCGTCTGCTTCTTCTGGATTTCGCCCTTGGCGAAGATCTTGCCCAGCGCATCGTCCATGGCCGTCACCAGGGCCGGATCCATGTCCTTGTTGTAGATGAAGAAGAACTCCTTATCGAAGGCGAAGTCCGTCTTGCCATCCATGGTGACGTGCACACTGGGCGTGACGTATTTCAGCAGGTCGGCCCGGGTGGTGTGGCCCATGCCTGCCTCGGGCGCCTGGTCGATGGTCTTTTCGCGGGCCGTGATCCAGATGAAGCGCATGGCCTTCTGGTCGCCCTCGGGCAGCTGGGTGAACTGCTCGTTGGCCTGCACCGAGCCGTTGATGACGTCGGCCTGCCCGTCGAAAAGCAGCTGGTTCTTGTCGGACTGCGAGCCGGTGTGGACGGCAACGATGTTGGCTTCGGAGCCGGCCTTGTTGAGGCGCGCGGCATTCTTGAGGGCCGAGAAGCCGATCTCGGAGACGCCGCCTGCCTCGATGGCGACGCGGACCTTGGTGCCGTTGGCCGCGGCATCGATCACGTCCGTGGGCGTCATGTAGGGAGACTTCTTCGGCACGAGGTAGGCGTTGCCGGGGTTGATGGCCACGGTCGGACCGATCTTGTAGCTGGCGAAGAGATCCTCGTAGCCCTTCACGCCGTAGAGATAGGCGAGATAGGACTGGTCGTGGAAGATCATCATGGTCGTGCCGCGCGAGTCGCGCTCGATGGATTTGAAGGCATCGTTGGCGCCGACGGCATCGACCTTGACATTGATGCCCAGCTCTTCCGCCAGTGCCCGGGCGACGATTTCGCTGGCCTGATAGGTGTCGCCGCCGGTCGATTTCGACCCGATGACGATTCTCAGGTTATGAGGCAACTCGGCCGCGACGGCGGCGCCGGCGAGGCTCGCAGCGACGGACAGCCCGGCAGCGAGGCCGATTGCCTTGAAAAGTCGGTTCATGTCTTTCTCCTCCCACAAAGGCCAAGTTTGAAAATGCAACGCCGCCGTTGGCGTGCGCAGGCTGAACCTGCTTGGGCGCGCAGTGACATCCTCCCCGCGCGACGCAAATGGAAGCGCATACATGCGTTATTTCATATCGCCGGCACGGCTGTCAACGCGATATGCATTCTGACCTAAAAATCGCTTGTTTCTGCGCTTTTTTCGCTGCGCTTGACGGGTTTTTGGTTTGACAGGAGAAATGAATGCGCATACAAAAAGACTCGTATGCGCGTGGCGGCGGCCGCCACGGATCGCGGCGGAAATGGGAGGCTGACGCGACAGTCAGCCGGCTATCGACGGACCGCACCCCGACCGGATGACGCGCCAGACGGCTCGTCCGGTCTGGGTACGGCCCGGAGAATGTCGCAATCGCGATTCCGCCCATATCCCGCCTGACCCGGCCGGCCGCAGGGCCGCTCGTGACATCCCGGCACAGGGTCCGGGAGCCGGGTGCGCGCAGCGGGCGGTGACGCGGGCTTCGAAAAGGAGAGATGACAGTGAGCAAGATCGGTTTCATCGGGCTGGGGATCATGGGAACGCCGATGGCGGGCCATCTTCAGGCGGCCGGCCACACATTGTTCGTCAACACGATCGGCCCGGTTCCCGAAGCGCTGGCGTCCGCCGGCGCAACGGCCTGTGCCGACAACAAGGCCGTCGCCGAACAGGCCGACATCGTCTTCATCATGGTGCCCGACACCCCGGACGTGGAAACCGTGCTCTTCGCCCCCGATGGCGTGGCCGCGGGACTCAAGCCGGGCAAGATCGTCGTCGACATGAGTTCGATCTCGCCGGTCGCCACCAAGGACTTTGCAAAACGCATCAACCAACTCGGCTGCGACTATCTCGATGCGCCCGTCTCCGGCGGTGATGTCGGCGCCAAGGCCGCCTCGCTGACCATCATGGTCGGCGGACCGCAGAAGGCCTTCGACGCCGTCAAGCCTCTCTTCGAACTGATGGGCAAGAACATCACCCTGGTCGGCGGCAATGGCGACGGCCAGACCACCAAGGTCGCCAACCAGATCATCGTGGCGCTGACCATCGAGGCGGTGGGCGAGGCGCTGCTCCTTGCAGCCAAGGCCGGCGCCGACCCGGCGAAAGTGCGCCAGGCGCTGATGGGCGGGTTCGCCAATTCGCGCATCCTGGAAGTCCACGGCGAGCGCATGGTCAAGCGCAACTTCGATCCCGGCTTCCGCATTGCGCTCCACCAGAAGGATCTCAACCTGGCGCTCGGCACTGCCCGCGCGCTCGGCCTCAGCCTGCCGAACACCGCGACGGCCCAGGAGCTCTTCAATGCCTGCGCCAGCCACGGCGGCGCGGCCTGGGATCATTCGGCCATGGTGAAGGCACTGGAAATGCTTGCTAATTTCGAAATCGGCGGAAAGGCCTGAGAGGCTGACCAACGCCGACGATTTTCGCGCCAGCCTCGTTCTCGAGCGCGAAGCGACCACGATCCCTGGGGAGTGACACCATGCCCGACGCGGCAGCCTACAATCCGATGCCCAACCAGTTCCGCCAGGACCTTCTGGCCGGCAAGCGCCTGATCGGCTGCTGGAGCGCGCTCGGCAGCCCGATCGTCATGGAGGTGCTCGGCCTGGCCGGTTTCGATTGGCTGCTGCTCGATGCCGAGCACGCGCCCAACGACGTGCTCTCGCTCATCCCGCAGCTGATGGCGCTGAAAGACAGCCCGTCGGCGCCGGTGGTACGTCCGCCGTGGAACGATATGGTGACGCTGAAGCGACTGCTCGATGCCGGCTTCTACAACTTCCTGATCCCGTTCGTGCAGACGGTGGAGGAGGCAAAGGCGGCAGTGGCGGCAACCCGCTATCCGCCGGCCGGCGTGCGCGGCGTGTCGGTCGCCCAGCGCTCCAATCGCTATGGCACGGTCAAGGACTACCAGAAGCGCGTCAACGACAACATCGCGGTGGTGGTACAGATCGAGACGCCGGCCAGTGCCGGGGCGGCCGAGGCGATCGCCTCGGTGCCGGGGGTGGATGGCCTGTTCGTCGGGCCTTCGGACCTTGCCGCTTCCTGCGGTCATCTCGGCGAGGCCGGTCATCCGGAGGTGCAGGCGCTGATCGCACAGGTCTTTGCCGGCGCCAAAGCCGCGGGCAAGCCCTCGGGCATCCTTGCCCCGGTGGAGGCCGATGCCCGCCGCTACATGGAAATGGGGGCAAGCTTCGTCGCGGTCGGCTCCGACCTCGGCTTGTTCCGCGGCGCAACGCAGGCGCTGCGCGACAAGTATCTCTGATCGCAGCGCGG
The DNA here is from genome assembly GCA_963732845.1 of uncultured Alphaproteobacteria bacterium. Lineage (GTDB taxonomy): Bacteria > Pseudomonadota > Alphaproteobacteria > Rhizobiales > Kaistiaceae > CAVSRC01. The sequence goes on from CAVTBE010000020.1 coordinate 131,162, forward strand.
AACGGGGAGCATAGGCCTGAGATGGACGAACCGCTGACCATCAAGGTGCATGAGGCCGACAACCTCGCGATCGTCGCCAATGTCTTCGGACTGCCCGCCGGCACGGTCTTCCCCGACGGGCTCGTGCTCAGGGAATTCGTCCCCGAAGGTCACAAGGTCGCCCTGGTCGACATCGCAGAAGGCGCGGCCATCATCCGCTACGGCCAGACCATCGGCTACGCCCTCCGTCCGATCGCGCGCGGCAGCTGGATCGCGGAGTCGCTGGTGCGCCTGCCCTCCCCGCCGGTGCTCGACGATCTGCCGCTGGCGACCGCCGTGCCGCCAGACCAGCCGCCGCTTGAAGGCTATGCCTTCGACGGCTACCGCAATCCCGACGGATCGGTCGGCACGCGCAATATCCTCGGCATCAGCATGAGCGTGCAATGCGTTGCCGGCGTGCTCGATCATGCTGTCGAGCGGGTGAAGCGCGAACTGCTGCCGCGCTATCCCAATGTCGACGATGTGGTGGCGCTTGAACACACCTACGGCTGCGGCGTGGCCATCAACGCGCCGGAGGCGGCGATTCCGATCCGCACGCTGCAGAATCTCGCCCGCAACCCGAACCTCGGCGGCGAGGTCATGGTGGTGGGGCTCGGCTGCGAGAAGCTGGTGCCGCAGCGTCTGTTGCCCAAGGGCGCACCGGACACGTCCATCCTCACCCTGCAGGACGACCGCCATCACGGCTTTGCCGACATGGTCGGGGCGATCATGGAGATGGCTGAGGCCCGGCTGAAGGCGCTCGATCGGCGCCGCCGGGAACCCTGCCCGGCCTCCGAACTGGTCGTCGGTCTGCAATGCGGCGGCAGCGACGCCTTCTCCGGTGTCACGGCCAATCCCGCCCTTGGCTTTGCCGCCGACCTGCTGGTGCGGGCCGGTGCCACGGTGATGTTCTCGGAAGTGACCGAGGTGCGCGACGGCGTGCATCTGCTGACGCCGCGCGCCGCGACAGCGGAGGTTGGCCGTGCGCTGATCCGCGAAATGGCCTGGTACGACCGCTATCTCGCCGCCAGCGCGGTCGACCGCAGCGCCAACCCGACGCCGGGCAACAAGAAGGGCGGGCTTGCCAACATCGTGGAAAAATCGCTGGGCTCGATCGCCAAGTCGGGCAGCTCTGCCATTGTCGGCGTGCTGGCACCCGGGGAACGGGCGACCCGCAGGGGCCTGCTTTTCGCCGCGACGCCTGCCAGCGACTTCATCTGCGGAACGCTGCAGGCGGCGTCGGGATGCACCGTCGAGGTCTTCAGCACCGGCCGGGGCACGCCCTATGGTCTGGCCATGGTGCCGGTCATCAAGGTCGCGACGCGCACGACGCTTGCCGAGCGCTGGCACGACCTCATCGACGTCAATGCCGGGCGCATCGCGACCGGCGAAGCGACGATCGACGACGTCGGCTGGGAGCTTTTCCGGCTGATCCTCGACATCGCCAGCGGCCGCAAGAAATCCTGGGCCGAACATTGGGGCCTACACAACGCCCTGACCCTGTTCAATCCTGCCCCCATCACGTGAAAGGCTGTCCGATCATGACAAGCCCCCTTTCCATGTCCTCGCCACGCGTCACGGAGATGCGTGTCGTGCCGGTAGCCGGTCAGGACAGCATGCTGCTCAATCTGTCGGGTGCGCATGCGCCGTTCTTCACCCGCAACATCGTGATCCTCAAGGACAATGCCGGGCATACCGGCGTCGGCGAAGTGCCCGGCGGCGAGAAGATCCGCGCGACGCTGGAGGACGCCATTCCGCTGGTGTCGGGTCAACCGATCGGCAACTACAATGCGGTGCTCAATGCCATGCGTAGCGCATTCGCCGACCGCGATGCGTCCGGACGCGGCCTGCAGACCTTCGACCTGCGCATCGCGATTCATGCGGTGACCGCGGTCGAGGCCGCGATGCTCGACCTGCTCGGGCAGTTCCTCAACGTGCCGGTGGCCGCACTTCTCGGCACCGGGCAGCAGCGCCAGGCGGTGCCGATCCTCGGCTATCTCTTCTACGTCGGGGACCGCCGCAAGACCGACCTGCCCTATCGCGAGGAGGAGGATGCCGATAACGAATGGTTCCGCCTGCGCAATCATGAGGCGCTGACGCCCGACGCGGTCGTCCGTCTCGCCGAAGCGGCGCACGATCGCTACGGCTTCAAGGATTTCAAGCTCAAGGGCGGGGTGCTCTCCGGCGAGCAGGAAATCGCGGCGGTGACGGCGCTGGCCAGGCGGTTTCCGGAGGCGCGGATCACCCTCGACCCCAACGGCGCGTGGTCGCTCGACGAGGCGATCCGGCTGTGCAGGAACCAGCACGACGTTCTCGCCTATGCCGAAGACCCCTGCGGCGCCGAGGACGGCTTTTCCGGGCGCGAGATCATGGCGGAGTTCCGGCGAGCCACCGGGCTGCCGACGGCGACCAACATGATCGCCACCGACTGGCGGCAGATGGGCCATGCGATCCAGCTCCATGCGGTCGACATCCCGCTCGCCGACCCGCATTTCTGGACCATGCAGGGCTCGGTGCGGGTCGCCCAGATGTGCAATGACTGGGGCCTGACCTGGGGGTCGCACTCCAACAATCATTTCGACATTTCACTGGCGATGTTCACGCATGTCGCGGCGGCCGCACCGGGCACGATCACGGCGATCGACACGCACTGGATCTGGCAGGACGGCCAACGCCTGACCAGGCAACCGATCCGGATCGAGGGCGGGCTTGTCGCCGTGCCCGACAGGCCGGGCCTCGGAGTCGAGATCGACATGGCGGAAGTGGAGAAGGCGCACGCGCTCTACCAGAAGCACGGCCTGGGGGCGCGCGACGACGCCAGGACCATGCAGCATCTCATTCCCGGCTGGCGCTTCGACAACAAGCGTCCCTGCCTCACACATTGATGCACTGTCGGGCGGGCGATGCCGTGTCCTGGCCTCAGAGGGCAGCGGATGAAGGTCGTGCGCCGCTTGCATGCCCGTCGCGATGGAGGCGCGTCCCCAGGGACGGGATCCTGGTGAAGGTCGCCTACCTGACGGTCGTGCGCGTTGTCATGGCGCCGCGGCGCGATCAAAGCGCACGGCTTGAGGAAAGAGCTGCAACACCTTGCTGGGGCGGTTCGAACGGTCGAACAAATTCGGCATGGCGGTTGCCAACTCGTCCTCCGGCACCATTCTTTGGCTGCGATCGACGACACTGCGGACGTGGTACATGGATGCACGGTTCCTCGTCAGGTAGCGACGAACGATCCGGAAATGATCCTTCGTCCGCGGTCCGGACAACGATCGAAGTGCGACACTGACAATCTGTCCGATCGCATAGAGTTGTCTGTCCACGTCATTCCTCCTTGGAATCAAACCGCAAGACGGCCCCGGTGAACACCGGCTCCCGCCGCCGGCCAACGGTCAGACTCTCGAGAACGTCGTGGGGCAGAAGCCCTGGCCGTGGCGCTCAGGTGCTGGTCGTCAGAACGATGGCGCAGGACTCGGCCACTCCATCGACCGGATTCTTGCTGCCTGGCATGGTCGCCCAGCCGCCCTTTTCAATGAAGCTAGACTGCGCGTAGCTGCCGAGCGCCTTGAGCTCAGCAAGCTTGCTCTCGACATCCGGCTGATCGCGGAACTGCAGCGCACAGATCGGGGCCAAGGCAGCAATCACCGCGATATCGGCGCCTTGCCTGGCCGCCAGAGCGGAACTGCCGCCCGTCACCCAACCACCCCATGTGAATCCGACGATGGCCAAGGCAACCGCCCCGCCCACGGCACCCCATGCTGCCGGCTTGAGTTCCATTGGAATCTTCATCGCTCTTCCTTCCGGGCGTCAGCGAGACATGCTCGCCAATCATGTCGCCGGAACGCGGCGACGCGCAGACACAAGGGCAACCGGCCTTGCCGTCTCAGACCCCGGCCGCGGGCCCCACGGTCAAACCGGCGTCGCGCATCAGGCTTGCCTGAAGGTCGGTCGGGTCGACGGTACAGTTCTGCATGACGCCGCCGCGAACGATCTGGATCGTCGTGGCGAGCCTTCGCCACCCTTGTACGTTCATGCTGCCGATCTGCTCTTCGTCGGTGGTCACGTCATAGTCACCAGGCTGCAGGACATCGTCGACCCCGCTGAGGCGGAACGGTTGTGTGAATCGCACGGTCTTCACCGTTGCTCGGGTCGTCATGCTGTTGCGCTCCGTGAAAATTGGTCGCCGGTCAGTGTGTAGAAGCTGCGATGCTGGCCGGGCTCGTAAACCTCGGCCGCAATGGCGAAGATGTGTTCCCGCGCTTCGTCGAAAGCCGCGAGGATCCCCGCCTCGGTGTTCTTGGTCCTGGGATGAAGGATGAAGATCGCGTTCTCCTCCAGGAAGAAACGTACCTCCAATGCGCCGTCATGCCCCCAGAAACGGATGCGGCGCGAAACGGGATCGTAGCTGCGGCTTGGGTTGGGGAAGACGAGGTCCATTTTCGACGTCCTGCTGGGGGCTCAGGGGAAACGCGGCGCGCCCCCCGAAAATGCCGTATCGGCTATGCTTCTGCCGGCGCGTCGGCCTTCTTCTGCTCGGACCTGTCCGCCGGCGCGGCCGGGGTGACCGACTTGCCGTGGCTGGCGGGCTTCCGCGGGGCCGGCGAAGAGGAATCGGTCGTCGGGAACGGACCGTTGGATATTTGGGCGCAGGAATTCGAGGCCAGTGCTCCTGTGATGTAATGGCTATAGTTATTGTTACAAGGCGAAAATAAATATCTCCAGGCCCCAAGTTTTTCACGCCGCGCTTATGTAATTGATACTAACAATAAATTGGAAATTCCTTGACAGCGCCGCGGGGAATTCATAAATCAAAGGCCACTTAGCACTCTCCTCCGTAGAGTGCCAACGGGCATCCCCAAACCAAATCCGGACGTCGGGGCGCGCCCTTAAAAAAGGAAAACACCGATGAAGTTCCGACCTCTCCACGACCGTGTCGTGGTTCGCAGAATCGAAGCCGAAGCGAAGACCGGCGGTGGCATCATCATTCCGGACACCGCCAAGGAGAAGCCCCAGGAAGGCGAGATCATCGCCGTCGGCCCGGGCGCCCGTGACGAAGCCGGCAAGCTCATCCCGCTCGACGTCAAGGTCGGCGACCGCATCCTGTTCGGCAAGTGGTCCGGCACCGAAGTGAAGATCGACGGCGAGGATCTCCTCATCATGAAGGAGTCCGACGTCATGGGCGTGGTCGAAGGCAGGACCGCCAACCGCAAGGCGGCGTAAGGCCCGACACTCCATTCGACGTCCCTCGCCACTTTCAAGGAAGGAATATTTCAATCATGGCCGCCAAAGACGTACGTTTCTCCACCGACGCGCGCGAAAAGATGCTGCGCGGCGTCGATATCCTCGCCAATGCCGTCAAGGTGACGCTCGGCCCCAAGGGCCGCAACGTCATTCTCGACAAGAGCTATGGCGCTCCCCGCATCACCAAGGATGGCGTCACCGTCGCCAAGGAAATCGAGCTTGAGGACAAGTTCGAGAACATGGGCGCCCAGATGGTGCACGAGGTCGCGTCCAAGACCAACGAGATTTCCGGCGACGGCACGACCACCGCCACGGTCCTTGCCCAGGCCATCGTCCGCGAAGGCGCCAAATCGGTGGCCGCCGGCATGAACCCGATGGACCTCAAGCGCGGCATCGACATGGCCGTCACCGAAGCGGTCAAGGAGCTCGAAAAGCGCTCGAAGAAGATCAAGACCTCGGAGGAGATCGCCCAGGTCGGCTCGATCGCCGCCAATGGCGACAAGATGATCGGCGACAAGATCGCCGAGGCGATGCAGAAGGTCGGCAACGAGGGCGTCATCACGGTCGAGGAATCGAAAGCCCTCGAATTCGAGCTCGAGGTGGTCGAGGGCATGCAGTTCGATCGCGGCTACCTGTCGCCGTACTTCATCACCAACGCCGAGAAGATGGTGACCGAGCTCGAGGATCCCTACATCCTGCTCCACGAGAAGAAGCTGTCCAACCTGCAGGCGATGCTGCCGCTCCTCGAAGCAGTTGTGCAGACGGCCAAGCCGCTTCTCATTATCGCCGAGGACGTCGAGGGCGAGGCGCTGGCGACCCTGGTGGTCAACAAGCTGCGCGGCGGCCTCAAGGTCGCGGCGGTCAAGGCGCCGGGCTTCGGCGATCGGCGCAAGGCCATGCTTGAAGACATCGCTGTCCTCACCGGCGGCCAGGTGATCTCGGAAGACCTCGGCATCAAGCTCGAGAACGTCACGCTCCAGATGCTCGGCCGCGCCAAGAAGGTGTCGATCTCCAAGGAGAACACGACCATCGTCGACGGCTCCGGCAAGAAGAAGGAGATCGAGGGCCGCATCGGCCAGATCAAGGCGCAGATCGAGGAGACCACCTCCGACTACGATCGCGAGAAGCTGCAGGAGCGGCTGGCCAAGCTCGCCGGCGGCGTCGCCATCATTCGTGTTGGCGGTGCGACCGAGGTCGAGGTGAAGGAGAAGAAGGACCGCGTCGACGACGCCCTCAACGCCACCCGTGCGGCGGTCGAGGAAGGCATCGTTCCGGGCGGCGGTGTCGCGCTGCTGCGCACGAAGAAGGCGGTCGGGAAGCTCACGTCGGAGAACGCTGACGTCGAGGCCGGCATCAAGATCGTGCTGCGTGCTCTCGAGGCCCCCATCCGCCAGATCGTCGAGAACGCCGGCGTCGAGGGCTCGATCGTCGTGGCCAAGGTGCTCGAGAACAAGTCCGAGACCTATGGCTTCGATGCCCAGGGCGAGACTTATGTCGACATGGTCACCGCCGGCATCATCGACCCGACCAAGGTCATGCGCACGGCGCTGCAGCACGCCGCTTCGGTTGCGGGCCTCCTCATCACCACCGAGGCCATGATCGCCGAGCACCCGAAGGGTGAAGCAGCGCCCCCGATGCCTGCTGGCGGTATGGGCGGTATGGACTTCTAAGGAAGTCCATACCCTCTCGACACGGAATACGGAAAGGCCGTCCCTCGGGATGGCCTTTCTTCTTTTTCGGTCCGGCGGGCACCACCCCGCCTAGGACGACGTCACTGCGACCTCGACCGACATCTCCTGCAGCGCGTCGCCGGTGCCGGAGTAACTCCCGGCGACCGGAATGACTTGTCCAATGTCGCGACCGACCGCAACGGGGATCAGGTTGAAGTTGCCGACGCTGCGGTTGGTCGGGTCGAAGGTGATCCAGCCCGCGCCTGGCACATAGACCTCGGCCCAGGCGTGCGTCGACCCCGCCCCCGCCGAGCCCACGCCCCCGCCATTCGGATTGTGCAGATAGCCCGACACGATCCTGGCGCCGAAGCCGAGGCAGCGCGCGGCTTCGACCAGGAGAATGGCAAGGTCCCGGCAGGCGCCCCAGCCGCGATCGAGGGTCTGCAGAGGCGACTGCGTGCCCTCCTGCTCCCGGCTCTGGTAGGCGACGTGTCCTGAAATGCCGAGGCTGAGGTCTTTCAACAGGGCCAGCGTGTTGGTCGGATTGCCGCCGACAAACGATTGCGCCCAATTGCGCAACCTCCCGGTCGGGTCCGGGTATTGCTGAACCGCCAATGCGCCGAGGTCGATCCACTCGTCGCGGGAATACTGGAAGGGATAGGAGATGGCCGAAGCGGCGATGTCGAAGACGGGCCAGGCGACGGCGTCGAGCTCCAGTTCGCTGGCCGCATCGATCCGGAGCGTGTCGGTCATCGATTGAAAGGTGGCCGTGGCGATTGCATTGCCTGAAACATCGTGCGCCCAGGTCACCAGCGCGGCAGGGGTGACGGCTATATCCATCGCAATCACCCGGAGATCGCGGCTCTCGCGCGGACGAAGCATGAGCCGATGCGGACCAAGGCTGACCGGCTGACGGTAGCGATAGATCGTCGTGTGTCGAATCTTGACCGGCATCAAAGGCAGCTCCAGCGCGTCGTCGGCACGGTCGCCCCCTGGCGGGGCCACGGGGTTGTTCCGTCGCCTCTCCGCCTCCCATCGATCCGGCAGCGCGCGGCGCCTGAAGCGCGTTTGAGAAAAGGCCGTCGCCCGATCGACCGAATTGTCGGATTGATCACGCTTCGGTCAACGTCGTTCAGGCTGGTTCGCTCATTCTCTCGGCGACCATCCGCGGGTTGGTCATGACGCAGGTTCGAGGACGAAAAGACCGTGAAATATCCTGTTTTAGGCATTTATAGATAGCACGAAAATTGTGGTCTCTCCTTGTCTTCCGACTGGCTGGCGCCCATATAAAAGGCGTCTGCAAGACATGTACGTGTATATGACTTGGTCGTGCGGAGTTGAAAATTCGCGCCAGGTCTTTTTTCTTGCCTGAAGACACGATTTCGCCGGTTCGGCCCGTACCTCGTCGAGGTGGCGTGGTCGCTCGTTTTCGCCGTCCGCACCTGCGGCTCCGGCTTGCCCAGGAGGACGTGATGGCTAAGGGACAGAAGCGCAGCAACCGCGAAGTCAGAAAGCCGAAGAAGAAGGCCGAGCCCGCGACGGCTCCGGTTGCGATGACCAGGGGCACACCGATTTCGATCGGAAAGCCGAAGAAGAACGGCTAGGGCCCCCGGCCGGGACGTCCGGGCAGCGGAGACGACGGCCACTTTCAGGCCCCCGTTCAAGCGCCACTTCCTCGATCGCTATCAGCCGGAAGGATTCCGTCGGCCGGCGATCGACGATGAAGGGATTTCCTGCCTCTCGTTTCTTCCCCATGGGTATCTCGCGGGAAACCGCGAAGCGCTGAGATCAGCCCGCCAAGTTTGCCTGCCCGCGGTGCTGAGTGACCGACTGAAAAGAGGATCGGCAGAATCTTCGCATGGCGGCGGCGGCGAAGCGCATTCGGCAGCTGTCGCCAGCCGACGCCGCTGGGAAAGGCGTTGATGAACGCGATCTTTCGATTTGTCCGCCGAAATGGTGCCGGCGCGCCTCCCTGGAACGACACTGCACCGGTAAGAGAAGAGCTCTTCGGTGTCGAACGGCTCGAGCGCCACGCGGAAAGCCTCGCGACGGCGCAGTCGGTCACACCGACACCGCCAAACGTCCCGTCCCTCTACAAGCGCTTCAACGACAATGCCACGGTCCTGCTCGCAGCCTATCGCGCGAGCGCTGCGGAGCTGGAGGACGGCCGAAGCGTCGTGCCGGCGGCCGAGTGGCTCCTCGACAACTATCACCTCGTCCAGGAACAGATTCGCGAGATTCGGGACGATCTGCCGCCCGGCTACTATCGCCAGTTGCCGAAACTGGCCGACGGGCCGTTTGCCGGCTATCCGAGGGTCTTCGGCCTTTCCTGGGCCCTGGTTGCCCATACCGACAGCCGCGTCGATCCCGAATCCTTGCGTCGATTCATCGTCGCCTATCAGCGGGTCCAGCCGCTGACCATCGGCGAACTGTGGGCGATGATCGTCACGCTGCGCATCGTGCTGGTCGAAAATCTGCGGCGGCTCGCCGATCAGATGACAGCTGGGCGGAAGGCGCGCCGAGACGCCGACGCACTGGCCGACCTGCTGTTGGCGCATGACAGTGCCCAGTCTGACTTGCGGGCCAACACTGCCGCGCACGCGTCGGAGCCGCTGTCGGAACCCTTTGCCGGACAATTGGCCAAACGACTGAGAGATCTCGATCCGACGACGACGCCAGCGCTCGGTTGGCTCGAAGAGCGGCTGGCACGCCAAGGCGGCTCGATCGAGGAGATGGTCCAGCACGTCCAGCGCCGGCAAGGCGCATCGAACGTCACGGTGCGCAACATCATTACCAGCATGCGGCTGATGTCGAACGTCGATTGGGCGGAGCTGGTCGAAAGCGTCAGCCTCGTCGATCAACGGCTGCGTGACGCAAGCGCCTTTGCGGCGATGGACTTCCCGACCCGTGACATTTATCGGGGCGCAATCGAGCAGTTGTCCCGGGGCTCGTCCCGTTCGGAGCTCGATATTGCCGACGCGGCCCTGCAGGCGGCACACGCGGCGGCGGCACAGGCGACTGACCCGGCGGAAGCCGATCGCGTCGGCGATCCGGGATATCACCTGATCGCCGGAGGGCGGGGCGCCCTCGAACGATCGATCGGGTTCCGCGCACCCACCAGACTGTGGATCAGCCGCCTCAGCATTCGCTTGGGCATTGGCGGGTATGTCGGCACGATCCTGGGCGTCACGGTGATCGTGATGGCGCTGGCATTGTGGGCTCTCGCCGGCGTCGGCGTCGGGTGGCTGGCGCTCTTCGCCCTGGTCGGCTTCCTCCCCGCGACCGAGATCGCAACGACCCTGGTCAACCGCGCCATCACCTGGACCTTCGGCGCAGTCACCTTGCCGGGGCTCGACCTGAAGGCGGGCGTTCCTCCCTCTTTGCGCACCCTCGTCGTTGTGCCGACATTGCTGACCAACGCGGCGGAGCTCCTCGAACAGGTTGAACGCCTGGAGGTCCACTACCTCGGCAGCGCCGGCGGCGATCTCACGTTTGCGCTGCTGGCGGACGGCCTCGATGCCGACGAGGAACACCGGGACGGCGACGAGCATCTCATCGCCGTTGCGGCCGCGGCGGTCGAACGCCTGAACCATCGGCATGGGCCCGGTCCCGACGGCAATCGCTTTCTTCTGCTGCACCGACGCCGCGTCTTCAACGCGGGCGAGAAGAAATGGATGGGATGGGAGCGCAAACGGGGCAAGCTGTGCGAGCTGAACCGGCTTCTCCGCGGCGCGACCGACACCACGTTCACGTCCGTCAATGGTTGCCCGCCGCAGGTGCCGGGCGGTGTCCGCTACGTCGTCACGCTCGATGCCGATACCAGGCTGCCACGCGATGCCGTCCCCCGGCTGATCGGCAAGATGGCCCACCCGCTCAACCGGCCGAAATTCGATCACGCGGAGCAGCGCATCGTCGATGGCTACGGCATCCTCCAGCCGCGCGTCACACCCTCTCTGCCGATCGGCCGCGAAGGCTCGCTCTTTCAGCGGGTCTTCTCCGGTCCGGGGGGCATGGATCCCTACGCGGCGGCCGTCTCGGATGTTTATCAGGACCTCTTTGGCGAGGGGTCGTACACCGGCAAGGGGATCTACGACGTCGATGCTTTCGAGTCGGCTCTTTCCGGGCGGGTGCCGGAGAACGCGCTTCTCAGCCACGATCTCCTCGAAGGAATCTTCGTGCGTGCCGGCCTTGCCTCGGATGTCGAGGTGGTCGAGGAGTTTCCGTCCCGCTACGACGTCGCCGGCCGGCGACAGCATCGCTGGACCCGGGGCGACTGGCAGCTCCTGCCCTGGGCCTTGGGATGGGTGGCCGAACCTCAGGCGGTTCCCCCGGTCGGCCGCGGCAAGTTACTGGACAATCTGCGGCGCTCGCTGTTTGCGCCCTTCACATTGGCGACCATCGCCGTCAGTTGGCTGCTGCCGCTGTCTGCGGGCATCAGGGGGGCGCTGCTTGCCCTGGCCGCGATAGCGATCCCGGCGTTCCTGCCGATCCTGTTTGCCATCGTCCCGCGTCGTGCAGGTGTTCGCCTCGCCAGTCACGTTCGCGCTCTCGGCGGCGACTTGTGGCTCGCCGGCGCCCAGACCGTCCTTTCCATCGCGTTCCTGCCCGACCAGGCCTGGCGAATGGGCGACGCGATCGCGCGAACGATGGTGCGACTGTTCGTGACCCACCGTCATCTTCTCGAATGGACGACGGCGGCACAATCGGCGGCGAGCCCGCGGCTGGATCTGCTCGGCTTCTATCGAGGGATGGCCAGCGGGACGCTGCTCGGGCTGTTGGTGGCGGCCGGCGCGCTGGCGCTGGTGCCGTCGTCGTGGCCGGTTGCCCTTCCGATCGCATTCCTCTGGTTGACGGCGCCGGTGCTGGCTTTGCGTACCAGCCGGTCGCCGACGGTCGCACCAAGCCGCGCCCTCTCCGAATCCGAGGGGCGCCATCTCCGCCTCATCGCCCGGCGGACGTGGCGCTTCTTCGAGACGTTCGTCACCGCCTCGGACAACATGCTGCCGCCGGACAATTTCCAGGTGATCCCAAAGCCGGTCGTCGCGCATCGGACATCGCCAACCAACATCGGCCTTTACCTGCTCTCCGCCATCGCCGCGCGCGACTTCGGCTGGGCAGGAACCAGGGAGACCGTCGAACGTCTGGAAGCGACATTCGCATCGATGCGGAAGCTCCAGCGCTTCAAGGGGCATTTTCTCAACTGGTATGGGACGCTCGATCTGCGCCCGCTCAATCCCGCCTATGTGTCATCCGTCGACAGCGGCAATCTGGCCGGTCACCTGATTGCAATCGCCAACGCATGCGAGGAGTGGATCAGCGAGCCCGTCGTGCCGGAGGCTCGGCGCGGCATGGCGGACAACCTCGCGCTGGCGCGTGACGCCGTCGGCGGCCTGCTCGCCACCAGTGGCGAGCAGGCGCAGCAGCTCGTCGCAATGCTCGACGAGATTGATCGCCAGTTGACCGGCGTGCAGACGATCGAGGCTATTTCACACACCCTGAAGCGGCTGACGGAGAAGGCCGCCAATGCGGCCCATGCCCTTCTGCCGGCACCCGTCGACGACGGAATTCCGGATCATGTGTTCTGGACCGAAGCATTGCGCAAGGCGGCGGTCGAACACGAAAGCGATCGCCTGCAGGGCGGCAACTCACCACCCGGCCTTGGGGCCCGGCTGCGGGATCTTTCGGCCACCGCCCGCGAGATGGCGCTGGCGATGGATTTTTCGTTCCTCGTCGATTCCGAGCGGAAGCTGCTGTCGATCGGCTATTCGCCCGCCGACAACCTCCTCGACCCGAGCTGCTACGACCTGCTCGCCTCGGAAGCACGCCTTGCCAGCCTGTTTGCGATCGCCAAAGGCGATATCACGACACGCCATTGGTTTCGCCTCGGCCGCGCGGCGACGCCGCTCGGCAACGGATCGGCGCTGATCTCGTGGTCGGGATCCATGTTCGAATATCTGATGCCCTCGCTGGTGATGCGCGCACCGGCCGGCAGCCTGCTCGAACAGACCAGTCGGCTGGTGGTCGAGCGCCAGGAGTCCTACGGACGGTCGCTTGGCGTTCCCTGGGGTGTCTCCGAGTCGGCTTTCAATGCCCGCGATCTCGAATTCACCTACCAGTATTCGAACTTCGGCGTTCCCGGTCTCGGCCTGAAGCGGGGCCTGTCCGATGACATCGTCATCGCACCCTATGCCACCGGTCTGGCAACCATGGTCGACCCGCGTGGCGCCATGAAGAACTTCGCCCAGCTCGCCGACATGGGGGCGCGTGGTCGCTACGGTTTCTACGAGGCGCTCGATTTCACGCGCGCGCGCCTGCCCGACGACGAACGTTTTGCGATCGTTCGCACCTTCATGGCGCACCACCAGGGCATGACCGTCGTCGCCATCGCCAACACCCTGCTCGACGGACGGATGCGCAGCCGCTTTCATCGTGAACCGATGATCCAGGCGACCGAGCTGCTGCTCCAGGAACGCATGCCCCGCGATGTCGCCGTCGTGCCTCCCCAGGCGGCGGAGGCGAGAGCGACGCCGGTCGGGACGATGGGCATTCAGCCGACGGTGCGCCGTCTCAAGGCATCCGCCGGGCGCGCCCCGATAACCCATCTGCTGTCGAACGGGCGCTACACGGTCATGCTGACCACGGCAGGGGCGGGTTTCAGCCGCTGGCGCGATATTGCGGTGACGCGCTGGCGGGAGGACACGACCCTCGACGACTGGGGGTCCTTCATCTTCCTGCGGGATACCCAGAACGGCAGTGTCTGGTCGGCCGGCGCGCAGCCGTTCGCGGCTGCCGACACGGACGACGATATCGTCTTCGGCGAGGATCGCGCGGAATTCATCCACACCAACGGCACGTTGACGACCACGACGGAGGTGCTGGTCTCGGGTGAGGACGATGGCGAGGTCAGACGTGTGTCTCTGACCAACAGCGGTCGCCGTTCGCGCGAGATCGAACTCACCTCCTACGCCGAATTGGTGCTCACGACGCCTGCCGCCGATGACGCCCATCCCGCCTTTGCCAAGATGTTCGTCGAGACCGAGTACGTTGCCGAATTCGGTGCGCTGGTCACCACACGTCGAACCCGCTCGCGCGACGAGGCGCCGGTATGGGCGGCGCACTTCGCCGTGGTCGAAGGCGAGATCCTTGCCGATCAGCAACATGAGAGCGATCGGTCGCGATTCGTTGGCCGTGGCCACACCGTCGCGACGGCCGAGGCGATTGTTGGCGGCCGGCCGCTGACGAACACGGTCGGGGCCGTCCTCGACCCGATCTTTTCGCTGAGGCACCGGGTAAGGGTCCCGCCGGGGCAGGTCGCCCGGGTCGCCTTCTGGACCGTGGTTGCATCATCGCGTGCCGAATTGCTGGATCTCATCGATCGGCACAACGACCGCAGCGCGTTCGAACGGGCAAAAACGCTCGCCTGGACCCAGGCCCAGGTGCAACTGCGCCATCTCGACATCGAGGCGAAGGAGGCGGCGGATTTCCAGCGCCTGGCGGCTCCGATCCTTTATTCCGACCCGCGCTTCCGGACATCCTCGGAAGCCATCGTCCGTGGAGCGGGGCCGCAATCGGGTCTCTGGCCACACGCCGTATCGGGTGACCTGCCGATTGTCCTCCTGCGCATCGACCAGGTTGAGGACATGGCCCAGGTCCGCCAGCTGCTGCGGGCTCACGAATATTGGCGGATGAAGCGCCTGGGCGCCGACCTGGTCATCGTCAATGAGCGGGCGGCGTCCTACGTCCAGGATCTTCAGATCGCCATCGCCACCGCGGTCCGCAGCAGTCAGTCGGGGCCACGTCTTGGCGACGAGCAGGCACAGGGCTCGGTCTTCACGCTGCGTGCCGATCTGATGAGCGGCGAAGCGCGTGCCCTGCTTCAGTCGGTGGCCCGGATCGTTCTCATTGCCCGCCGGGGACCGATTGCCGATCAGGTCGCCTGGCTGACCCGGTCGTCGGACCACCCGCCGCTCGTCAGGCCACCAGAACAACCGACCTCATCACCGTCAACGCCGCCGCCGTTGCCGTCCCTCGAGTTCTTCAACGGCCTCGGCGGCTTCGACAAGGATGGCCGGGAATACGTGACGAGGTTCGATGCCGGCAGCACGACGCCGGCACCGTGGATCAACGTGATCGCCAATGCCGGCTTCGGCTTTCAGGTGTCGGTCGAGGGCAGTGGCTCCACCTGGGCCGCTAACAGCCGCGAGAACCGGCTTACCCCCTGGTCGAACGACCCGGTCAGCGACCCGACAGGCGAAGCCCTCTACGTTCGCGACGAGGTGACGGGCGTTCTGTGGAGCCCGACCGCGTTGCCGGTCCGGGATAACGGCTCCTATGTTGCGCGCCACGGCTTCGGCTATAGCCGGTTCGAGCACGAGGCGAACGGCATTTCGCTCGAATTGCTGCAATACGTCCCGCTTGACGATCCGATCAAGATTTCGCGGCTGACGCTGCGCAATGTCTCCGGACAGCGGCGCAAGCTGTCGGTGACGGGCTATGCCGAATGGGTGCTGGGTACCTCGCGCGGTGCTTCCGGACCATTCCTTGTGACCGACCTCGACCGTGCGACCGGTGCGCTCCTGGCCCGCAATCCCTGGAGCGTCGCGTTCTCCGGCCGTGTGGCTTTCGCTGACCTCGGTGGACGGCAGACAGCGTGGACCGCCGATCGCAGCGCGTTCCTCGGGCGCAATGGCAGGCACGCGGCGCCGGCGGCGCTGCTCGAACGGACGCCGTTGTCCGGTGCGACCGGCGCCGGGCTCGACCCCTGTTCCGCCCTGCAGTGCGTCGTCGACCTTGCCGCGGGAGAGTCGACCGAAGTCGTCTGGTTCCTCGGACAATGCGCCTCGGCCGAAGAAGCCTCGGCCCTCGTCAACCGCTACCGGGCGGCCGATCTCGACGCCGTTCTGGACGAGGTGACGCAGCATTGGCGGACATTGCTCGGGGCGGTCCAGGTCAAGACCCCGGATCGTACCATGGACTTCCTGTTGAACGGCTGGCTGCTCTATCAGACGCTGGCCTGCCGCATCCTGGCGCGCTCGGCGTTTTATCAGGCAAGCGGCGCCTACGGGTTCCGCGACCAGCTTCAGGATGGCATGGCGTTGGCATTCGCAGCCCCAGAGGAAACTCGCGGCCATCTGCTCCGCGCCGCCGGACGTCAGTTCGTCGAAGGCGACGTTCAGCACTGGTGGCTGCCCTATTCCGGACAGGGCGTGCGGACACGCATCTCCGACGACCGGGCCTGGCTGGCCTATGCGACCGCCGAATATGTCGCCACGTCGGGCGACGTCGCGATTCTCGACGCGAAGGTGCCGTTTCTCGATGGGCCGACATTGCGTGACGGCGACAGCGACGCCTTCTTCCTGCCCTCCGATGCGGGCGAATCGGCCTCCCTGTTCGAGCACTGTGCCCGCGCTCTCGATCAATACCTCCAGCACACCGGTGTTCACGGCCTGCCGCTCATCGGAGGGGGCGACTGGAACGACGGCATGAACCGGGTCGGCGACGGCGGCAAGGGCGAGAGCGTGTGGCTCGGCTGGATGCTGGTCAGGACCATCGACATGTTCGCGCCAATCGCCGAAGGCCGCGATGCCGAGCGCGCCGGCCGCTGGCGTGCCCATGCAGTCTCGGTACGGGAAGCGCTGGATCGCGAGGCCTGGGACGGCCACTGGTACCGCCGCGCGACGTTCGACGACGGCACCTGGCTTGGCTCGAAGGACAACGAGGAATGCCGGATCGACTCGATCGCCCAATCGTGGGCGGTGTTGGCGGGGGGCGCCGATCCGGTGCGCGCAGCAACGGCCATGGTCTCTCTGCAGGATCAGCTCATTCGCCAGGACGATGCCCTTGCGCTTCTGTTCTGGCCGCCGCTCGACAAGACGCGCCTCGATCCCGGCTACATCAAAGGCTATCCGCCCGGCCTGCGCGAAAACGGCGGGCAATACAGCCACGCCGCAATGTGGGCCATCCTGGCATTCGCAAAGCTCGGTGACGGCGATCGGGCCGGCGCGCTGTTCGCCCTGCTCAATCCGATCAACCATTCGCGCGAGCCGGCGCAGACCTGGCGCTACAAGGTCGAGCCCTATGTCGTGGCGGCCGACGTCTATTCGGTCCCGCCGCATGTCGGACGGGGTGGATGGACCTGGTACACCGGCTCGGCCGCCTGGATGTATCGGGCCGGCGTCGAAGGCATTCTCGGCATCCACCGGGAGGGAGCGTCGGTCCGCATCGACCCGTGCATTCCGGCCGCATGGCCAGGGTTCGAGGCGACGATCAACCTGGGATCGACCCAATACGACATTCGCGTCGAGAACCCGTCACATCGCAGCACCGGCGTCCGCCACGCCGCCCTCGACGACGTGCCAATTCAATATCCCGACGGGCAGGTGCGCGTTCCGCTGGACGGGCAGGCCCACAGGCTTCTCATCTCCATGTAGGGATCGGGCGGTGCCAAGAACGTTTCAATCAAGAGGAAAGCCACCAAGCCATCCGGCGATCAGGTTCTGAGCCCGGCTGGCACACATTTGGCACACCCCGCATTCCATCCCTCCCAATTCAACGGGAGGGAGCCAGGAAATCCCATCAGCCTGGAAACCGCGAGGTTCTTGGAGGCGTCCGCCTCAAACTCAGCTTCAATCGTCGCTTTAAACACTTCTTGGCGCGCCGCGATTCTGTTCTTCGTAATTTGCTTCGATTGGCCGAAGGCGCCTGATGTATATACGATGCGACGCATGTACAATTCGTATTTGAAGCGGAGTAGACTGTTGAGCTGAGGCGCAAGAATTTGTCGCAGGCTGATACTTTTTTGCCGTGGTTTGCGCCAGTAGCCAGATGAGTCGTGCCGCCATGCGACACCGTGCATGTTATGTAATGGCTGATATATATGGGTTATATTCCGGTCGACGTAGTGATGGGACGCTTGCACCGACAGTTGTGTGCTTCGGTTCGTGGCCTTCAATCCACGCAATATGCGGCCGGCAGAGGCGATCGGAACTACGCGTTATACAAAATAGATAAAGTACATCTTGAAAATGAGTCGGCTTCCGAGCAGGTTGGCCGACAGTTCGACGGCGGACGGCAGCAGGGAAGGCATTGGATAGCCTGCCTGTGAGATCGGCGGCGGGGTTGCGCGTCGTCGAGAGGGAGAAACTGCGATGAGTTATTTTCTCGGGATCGACGTGGGCGGCAGCGTCATCAAGAGCGGCGTTTACGACGAACAAGGGCGGGAGAAAGGCGTCGCGGCGATGTCGGCGCCTGTCTTCTCGCCGCAGGTCGGCTGGACCGAGCGCGACATGGACCAGATGTGGCAGATGGTGTGCAACAGCATCCGCCAGGTGCTGCGGACCAGCGAAGTGGCTGGGGCCGACGTCGCCGGCATAAGCTTCTCAGCCCACGGCAAAGGGCTCTATGCGGTCGACCGTGACGGCAGACCGGTGCGCAATGGCATCGTCTCGTCGGACTCCCGCGCCATGCCGCAGGTACGCCAATGGAAAGCGGAGGGCCTGGACTACAAGACCTATCCGCGCGGCTTCCAGCAGGTGTGGCCCAGCCACCCCGTTTCCCTGCTGGCCTGGCTCAAGCAGAATGAGCCCGACAACTACAGCAGGATCCATCGCATCCTGATGGCGCACGACTGGGTCCGCTACCGGATGACCGGCCAGTTCAATGCCGAGGTCACCAACATTTCCGGCAGCAACCTCTTCAACGTTGAGCGCAACGAATACGACCCGGAGCTGTTGCGGCTCTTCGGCATCGAAGAGATGGCCGACAGCTTGGCGCCGGTTATCGATTCGGTCGAAAACGCCGGCGGCCTATCCCGGAAGGCGGCCGAAGAGACGGGGTTGGTCGAAGGAACCCCGGTGTTCGGCGGCTTTTTCGACGTCGTTTCGGCGGCGGTGTGCACCGGCCTTTCGGACGCGGCCCGCATCAATGTAACGATGGGAACCTGGACGATCGTGACCTGGGTCGCCGATCGGATCCCGCAGAACGACTACCCCTATACCTGGGGACGGTACTGCATTCCGGGCAAGTACTTCGTGCATGAGGGGAGCCCGACCTCGGCGGCGAATCTCGAATGGTTCGTGCGCAACTTCATGGGCGGCGAGAGCAATCCCTATGAGCGCGCCAACGCGATGGTTGCTTCGCGCGACAAGGCTTCCTCGAGCATCATCTTCTTCCCCTACCTGTTCGCCTCCAATCTCGGCGACAACCTGTCGGGTGGCTTCTACGGACTTGCCAATGCGCACGACTTCGCCGACATGGTCCAAGCGATCTACGAAGGCATCTGTTTTTCGCAGCAGGCGCATCTTGAGCGCATCGTCGCCCTGGCCGGAAGCGATCATCCGCTGCGCCTGACCGGCGGTCCGGCGCGCTCGAAGGAGTGGGCGCAGATGGTTGCCGATCTCAGCGGCATGACGGTCGAGGTCGTCGATGTGAGCGAATCCGGCTGCAAGGGAGCGGCAATGGCGGCTGCCGTCGGATCGGGCGCGTTCGCCTCGTTTGAAGACGCGATCAAGGCGATGGCGTCGGCCAACTCGACGATCGAGCCCGATGCCTCGGTGTTGCGGCGCTACCAGGACAAGTATGCCAGGTTCCGGCAATTGGCGGAGGTCCTGAATACCGTCCCGCCGGCTAATTGACGAACCGATCGGTCAGCCGAAGTTGCACACGAACGCGGTCGTTCGATTGCTAGTGTGGATCGGCTGGACGATCAATAAGCCGCTTTATCGGCTCGCCGGCGTGATATCCGTCGAGCCCGCAATCCGGACAAGCGACAGATGAGAAAGCATCCGCTCGGCATTTACGAGAAGGCGTTGCCGCCGAACCTGAACTGGAGCGAACGCCTGGCCCTGGCCAAAGCCTGCGGCTTCGATTTCGTCGAGATGTCGATCGACGAGACCGATGCGCGGCTGCAGCGCCTGGATTGGAGCCGGACCGAGCGGCGCGAGGTGGCGATGGCCATTCTGGACAGCGGCATCCGCATCCCGTCCATGTGCCTGTCGGGACACCGCCGCTTTCCGTTTGGCAGCCGGGACCCGGAGGTGCGCGATCGGGCGAGGACCGTGATGCTCGGCGCCATCCGGCTTGCGCAGGATATCGGTATCCGAAACATCCAGCTGGCCGGTTACGACGTCTATTACGAGCCGCATGACGAGGAGACCGTGGCCTGGTTCGCGGAAGGCCTGCAGTGGGCCGTGGAGCAGGCGGCTGCAGCGCAGGTGATGCTGACCGTCGAGATCATGGACACGCCGTTCATCAATTCCATCACCAAGTGGAAGGTCTGGGACGCGCAGATCAATTCGCCTTGGTTCACTGTCTATCCGGACGTGGGCAACCTGTCGGCCTGGGGCAACGACGTTGCCGACGAGCTGAGACGTGGGATCGACCGGATCGCGGCGATCCATCTCAAAGAAACGCTGCCAGTGACGCCGACCTCACCAGGGCAGTTTCGCGAGGTCCCCTTCGGCGAGGGCTGCGTCGACTTCGTCGGCATCTTCCGGACATTGCAGGAGCTGGGCTATCGCGGAACGTTCCTGATCGAGATGTGGACAGAAAAGGCTGCCGAGCCGGTGGCCGAGATGATCGCCGCCCGGCAGTGGATGGAGGCCCGCATGAAGGAAGCGGGAATGCCAGCCTGACGGGCTCAGGGAAACGACATTGAGGCTGGCCTCGCGCGCCTTGCCACGGCCTGGTGGCATTCACCCAAGGCAACGTATCAGCAATCGACCGCGACAAAGGCGATGGTCATGCCGTCCTTTGGGGATGCCGTGACGGCATGTCCGTCGGCGACGGCAAGGTAAGCTTGGCCGTCCTCAACACCAGATACCGATCCGATACCGGAGGGCCAGTCTGGGCAAAAACGTATCACAAACTTGGTTGCCCATCAGTAGATGCCCCGCGCATTTGGCAGTCTACTCGATCCACAATTCTCGACGGCTCTTGCCGACGAAGAGTTGATGGACCCAAGCCTTGCGAGGTGCACGGCAGTTTGCCGTGTGCGAGACGACCGGGGCCGGTCACGAAAGACTTTCAACCTCCCGTACTGGGGTTGCCCGGGTCTTCAGTCCCGGGCAACCTTTTTCCTCCGACGACCGAGCGGGAGAGAACCGTTCCCGCTTTGCCTCAGGTCTTCCGCCGGAATCGTGCCGGCCCGGTCGTCGCCCGATTTCAGCTTTGCGGGAGCGGACCGCCGGACCGTTCCGGCGCCGATGCTGCGCCTCTGCCGTCTCTGCATTCCATCCGGCTGCAGATCGCGTCGTACAAGTCCCAGGCGTTCCACACGACGACTTCCGCCCCGGCGTTACGCAGGCGTTCGGCCTGCCAGTCGCGGATGCCGTCGAGATGACTGCCCCCCACGAAACCGATGGCGCGCATTTCCGCCGCGACGGCTCCCAGAATGCCATGGGGCGAGTCGTCGACGACCACACAGTCTTCGGGCGCGGCCCCGATCTTGCGCGCCACATGGAGCACCAGATCCGGTGCAGGCTTGCCGCGCGCGACCTCATCGGCACTGAAGGCGTGACCGGTGAAGTATTCCGCCAAACCGGTACATTCGAGGCTGCGCTGCATTCGCTCCACCGAACCTCCTGTGGCAATGCCGAGTGCGAGCCCTGCAGTCTGCAGCCGGTCGAGAAGTTCGATCACGCCATCGATAACCGGCAAGCCAACCGCATAGGCGGCGTAGAGGCGGCGGTAGAAGTTCTCCGCATAGTCGGACGGGCAAGGGCGGCCCAACCGCCCTGCCACGTAGCGGCAGACCACAGGCAGCGTAACGCCCAGGAAGTCCTCGCGTAACTCCCTCCAGGTCGCGTCGGCAATGCCAAGCGCACGCATTTCGGCAGCGAGCGCTTCCAGCGCGAGCGTCTCGCTGTCCACCAGGCAGCCATCCAGGTCGAAGATCACCGCCCGGGTTGTCGTCATGGTCCTCCTGCCGCGGGTCCGGGCGCGCTGGTATCTCTGTCGCCACAACGGCGAGCCATTCGAGCGGGATCGTCAGAGCCCCCGGGGCACGCTCACCTTCCCAAGTCAAAGAAGCCACGGAAATCGCGTGACTGGAACGGCGGGGTGCGTACACCGCGATAAGCTTCAGGGCAAATTTGGCCAGCGCGCCAAGCCGTGCATCGCGCGACACAAACGGTGGTGGGCTCTCACAAGGCACAACCGACAGGTCCAAAGCCAGCGGCTCGAGATGCACCGCGTGCGGACTGCATTTGGACTACCGGGCGAGTTCAATTCCGTGCGTGATGGCGTTGCCGTTGTCAAAGTCGAAAAGGTGGACTTTTTCCGGTGCGATCAAGAACGATATCTTCTCACCGTTCTTCTCGTGGACCGGCGTGTAGGAGACGATGACCATCTGGTGCCCGCCGGCATCGATGACCAGATGGGTCTGGTCGCCGAGCCATTGGTTCGACAGCACGAGTGCCTGATCTTCACCGTGTCCGATCGCGATGCTCTGCGGCCGCACGCCCAAATGCAGTTTCTGTCCGGCCGAGAGTGCGCCCTGCACGTCGGTGCTTGCCGCCGGAATGTTGACGCCAAACGCCTCGCCGCCGTCCGGTCCGCGAACGACGACGCGCATGCCGCCGCCGTTCTGCTCGACGGCTGCATCGTACACGTTCATCGGGGGCTCGCCCATGAACGAAGCGACGAACAGGTTGGACGGTCGGTCCTTCAGCTCGGAAGGCGAAGCGATCTGCTCAAGCACCCCGTCCTCCATGACCGCGATCCGGTCCGCCAGCGCGTTGGCTTCGGTCTGGTCGTGTGTCACGAACATCGCGGTCATGCCGTGCTGGATCAGGAAGTTCTTGATGCGACCGCGCAACACGGCACGCAATTGCGGCTCGAGCTGCGACATCGGCTCGTCCAGCAGGTACAGGTCCGCCTTGCGGATCAACGCCCGCGCGAGAGAGGCACGCTGCTGCTGGCCGCCGGACAGGGAGACCGGATAGCGATTGAGGATCGGACCGATCTCCAGCAAGTTGGCCATCTCATCGACGCGCTTGTCGACTTCGCTGCGCTGCAGCCGCGCGCCTTTGAGCGCGAAGGCGACGTTGTCGCGCACGGTCAGGGGCGGATAGAGCGAATAGCCCTCGAAGGCCATCGCCACGTTGCGCTTGGCCGGAGTGAGTTCCTGGATTCGCCGGTCGTTGAGTCGCATTTCGCCTTCGGTCACGGTCTCGAAACCGGCGATCATGCGCAGGATCGTTGTCTTGCCGCACCCCGAAGAGCCGAGCAGGGCGACGATCTCGCCGTCCTCTACAGTCATGGAGAAGTCCTTTACGGCGTGGATTCCTGCGGATATCGGTCCGTAGTACTTGTCGACGTGATCCAGGATCAGACTGCCAGCCATTCTAGGTATTACTCCGCCTTTGCTTCGATACGGTGGCCCTGGTCGTGATCGAAGACCAAAATGTTTTCAGTCTTGATGGTTGCGTAGGCCAATCCGTGACGACGGGTTGTTGTTGAGGAGTGGATGTCCGGCGCTGACGCAAAGCATTCGGTGCCGTCGGCCAGCTGGAACAGCGTCACGACCCGCTCGTTGAGCGGGGTCACCGCCACCACCTCGATCTTGAGGGCGCCTTCGCGCGCCTCGCGGTCAATCGTGATGTCCTCGGGCCGGATGCCAATGCGTACCTTCCGTCCCGGGAACCGCTCGTAGTGGGCATCCAGGGGAATAATCAAATCCGCAAGCCGGACGCTTGGGCCCTTGCCGTTCATCTCGATCTTGGTGGACAGCAGGTTGATCGTGGGATCACCGAAAAGCTTGGCGATCTCCACATTCGCCGGCCTGAGATAGATATCCTCGGGCGTGGCGATCTGAGCCAGGCCGCCGCCAGACAGCACGGCAATCCGGTCGCCCAGTGCCATCGCCTCCTTGTAATCCTGCGTCACGTAGAGCGTGGTCGACTTGAACTCCGAAAGCAGGCGCGGCAGCTCGAGCCGCATTTCGTAGCGCAGCTTCGCGTCGACATTGCGCAGCGGATCGTCGAGCAGCAGCACCTGCGGTCCCGCCACCAATGCACGCGCCAGCGCAGTGCGCTGCTTCTGACCGTTCGACAGCGCCTTCGGCACGTGCGTGAGCACGTGATCGATCTTCAGGAGCTTTGCGATCGAATGCACCTTCTCGTCCAGCCGTTCTTTTGGCATGCCGCGCGCGGCAAGCGGCGACGAGATATTGTCGTAGGCAGGCATGTGCGGATAGAGCGCGAAATTCTGAAACGCCATGCCCACGCCGCGCGCATCGGATGCCATGCCGACCAGCGATTTGCCGTCGATGCGGATATCGCCTTTGTCGGGCTCTTCGATCCCTGCAATCAGTCGCAGGAGTACCGTCTTGCCCGTGCCGGATGGTCCGAAGATGACGACGGTCTCGCCGTCGCCCGTCGTCAGCGAGACGTCGCTGAGCACGTCACCCGTCTTGAAGGATTTCGAAATCCTGTCGAGTTCGAGGGTTGCCATCGGTCTGTTATCCTTTCACGGCGCCCAACGACAGGCCCTCGACGAGGTAGCGCTGCGCATAGAGCGCCAAGAGCAGCGTCGGCAGGATCGACAGCACGATGGCGGCCGCGATCTGGCCGTATGAAATGCCTGCAGCCGTTACGAACGCCAGTGCACCGACCGTCACCGGCTGCTTGTCGGCAGAAGCGAGGATCAATGCGAAGATGAAGTTGTTCCAGCAGAAGATGAAGGCGAGCAGGCCCGCGGCGGCGATGCCCGGCAATGCCAGCGGAATGGCAATCTTGAAGAAGGAGCCAGCCCACGAATGGCCGTCGATGCGATAGGCATGTTCGATATCGGGGCTGATGTCCTCGAAATAGCCGCGCACGATCCACAGGATCAGCGGCAGTGCGATCAGTTGGTAGACCCAGATCAGGCCGATATAGGTGTCGTTCAGGCCCATATCGGTGAAGTAGAGGGACAGCGGCAGGAGAACGAGCAGCGGCGGCGCGAAGCGGAAGGAAAGGAGTGTGAAGGCGATGTCCTCGCCCAGCCGGAACTTGAACCGTGCGAAGGCATAGGCCGCCGGTACGCCAAGGATGAGCGCCAGGATTACCGACGAGACGGAAAGAAACGCCGAGTTCCACAGGTTCTGCATGAAGGTGAGCTTCAACGTGCCCACGGCCGTAACCAGCTCGCCGGAAACCAGCGCCGTGTAGTTGCTGAACGTCGGTTTGAAGAACAGGCTCGGCGGGATTCGCAGGATCTGTTCGTTCGTCTGGAACGACATCAGCACGATCCAAAAGATCGGGAACAGGAAGAAGAGGAGCACCAGCGCGATCAGGATCCGCCGGACGATTACCTCAAACAGCGACATGCTGGTCATCAGCTTCGCCCCTATGCAATGCCCGCGGCGCGTTCGCGCAGCTTAAGCCAGTTTTTGACGAAAATGTTCGAGATGAAGAATGTGATCGCCCACAGCACCATCAGGATGGCCGCGGACCGTCCGACATTCGTGTACTGGAAGAACTCCAGATAAGCCGATACCTGGAACGCAAGAGTCGAGTCGCCCGGGCCGCCCTGGGTCATGGCGTAGATGATGTCGAACTGCTGAATGGAATCGAGCATCCGGAAGAGGCTCGCCGTAATGACATACGGCATCAGCATCGGCAGGGTGATGCGGAAGAACACGAAACTGCGCGGCACGCCGTCGAGTTCAGCTGCCTCGAAGGGCTGCTTCGGCAAGGCGCGCAAGCCGGCAACCAGAAGCACCATGATGAAGGGCGTGTAGACCCAAATGTCGACGAGGATGACGGTGAACAGCGCCGTCGTCGGGCTTGATGCCCAGCGGAAATTGGTAAGACCGACTAGGCCGATGAGATAGCTGAAGATGCCGAAGCCGGGATTGGTCATCAGCTTCCACATCAGCGAGGCAATGGCCGGTGCCGTCATGAGCGGCAGCAGCAGCAGGATCGCCGCGACGTTGTTGAAGCGCGTGGGGACGCGCAGAAGCAATGCAATACCGAGCCCGAGCAGCAGCTCGATGCCGACCGTGGCCACCGTATAGATCAGGGAGATCACGACGGTGTTCCAGAACTCATGGCTGGTGAACAGGTTGATGTAGTTATCGAACCAGATGAAGCCCCGGAGATAAGGCAGCGCCAGATTGTAGCGCTGCAGCGAATAATAGATCGACGTCAGGAAGGGGATGATGATCCCGACACACACGATCAGGGCTGGCAGGCTCAGCAGGTAGGGCAGGATTTTTTTGTTCATGACAGCGGGCTCGGATTGGCACGGGACACCGCCGTTAGTCAGCGCCCCTCGTTGTGCCAGGCAGATTTGCGGTCGGGGCGGCGGTCCGGGATCAAGTCCCGGACCGCCTTCAGGCCTCGGGAGAGTTACAGCCCGGCCTGTTCCATCTGCTTGTCGATGCTTGCAACGAGTTGGTCGAGACCCTCGTCAACCGGCACCTGGTTGGCGACCATCCGCTGCAGCGCTGCCGCCCAGTCGGTGGTCACATTGAAGAACAGGGGCTGCGGCGTGAAGTAGATCTTCGAACCCGGCGCCGAAGCCTGGAACTGTTCAAGATAGCCGACACTGCTGGCCATCTTCGCCTTGAAGCCGGCATCGTCCCACACGGACTGGCGTGCCGGGTCGACCGCCTGCATCTTGACCGCGCCGAAGAGGTCATGCTCCTTCGACGTTGCCCACTGCAGCCAGTACCACGCGGCATCCTTCTGCTGGGAGAAGCTCGACATGGCAAGCGACCAGATCCAGACGTTCGGGGTCGGCTCGGTTGCGCCCGGCTTGGCAGCGAAGG
Source organism: uncultured Alphaproteobacteria bacterium (assembly GCA_963732845.1). Classification (GTDB taxonomy): domain Bacteria; phylum Pseudomonadota; class Alphaproteobacteria; order Rhizobiales; family Kaistiaceae; genus CAVSRC01. The sequence continues at coordinate 157,838 of CAVTBE010000020.1, forward strand.
CGTGGAAGCCGATGTTGCCCTTTTCCTTGGTATCGCCGGTGTTCTGGAAATAGCCAAGGATGTCGGCGTCGAAGATCATGCCGGTGGCACCGGCACCGAGGTCGTTACCGACTTGGTACCAGGTGTAGGTTGCCCAGTTCTTCGGCCCGGAGTCCTGGATCATCTTCACCCAGAGCTTGGTGAATTCCTTGGCCTCGGGGCTGTTCATGGCGGCCTTCAGGTGGCCGTCTTTCATGACGAAGTCCTTGCCGCCATAGCTGGTGTAGCCCGACAGGAAGCCGGGGTGGATCGTCGCCCAGGACCGCGATCCGCGCACGGCGATGCCGTAGGCGTCGGTGTCCTTCTGGATCTTCGCGGCCGCATCCATGAGGGCCGGCAGATCCTTCGGGAGATCGATCTTGTTGGCGTCGAACATGCGCTTGTTGTAGCTGACCGAGTTCAGCTCGAACGCCCAAGGCAGGGCCCACTGCTTCGCCCCGGGACCGCCGAGCGGATCGCCGGGCTTACCGGACCACGAATCCGACGCAAGAATGGTCGGCACCAAATCGGCCTTGTCCCAATCCGGCGAGGTGTTGGCGGAGCTGATGTACTCGTTCAGATCAACCAGCCATCCGGCGGGGCCGTACTGCCATGTCTGGTAGGCGCCAGTCATGAAGCAGTCGTACTGGCTCGATTTGGACGACAGCGCCGCGGTCACCTTGTCGAAATAGACATCCTCCGGGAAGACGTCGTACTTGACCTCCATGCCCGTCAATTTCTTGAAGGCATCGAGATCGGCGATCATCGCGTCGGTATAGGGGTGCTTGTTGAGCAGTAGGTTGATGGTCTTGCCCTTGTGAGCCTGCCAGTCGAAGTTCGCGGCCATCGCCGAGGTCACCGACTCGCTCAGGAGCATGTTGCCGGCGCCGGCCACCAGGCCAAGCTTCGCGGCACCACTCATCAGCTCACGCCGACTCATCTTGCCCGCCACAAAGGCGTTTATGAGACTTCTTTCCTTGTCATGCATTGAACGATCCTCCGTTCGTTGAACGTGCTTCCTCCGCGGTCGTCGCTTCGTCAGACCGGGATCTCCTCCAATGTGCGTGCCCAGCGCACACTTCTCTCGCTAGGCCAGCATGCGCCCAGCATGTACAGCCAACTCCTAGCTCGGCTGCCCATCTCGTCGCTCTCGACGACGGCTAACCTTTTTCTTCAGTAGCTCGCGTTCCAGCGCAAACGACCGGGCGGTCGCAGCTACTGAACAATGGTTGAGCCGCGTTCCCTAATCTTCCGCAATACTAAATCCGTGGAGATCAGAAGCGATCCATATGGTATTATCACGGATCGTCAACTCAAGGACGCTTGATTTGACGACGGCGCTCATAGTTACTCCTCCCAGTCGAACCAACTGACGTAACTCGACATTGGCATTCGTATCGCAAAAAGCCTTGGTGCGCAACGTTTGTTGAGACCTGATGCAAATTTGGCACCCGCCTTTTCCGGGAGCCCGCGCTGAGTAGCGTCATTGATAGTAAGAATATTGTTTTTATTCAATGAGTTATGTCACTCTTTAGAGGGCATAACGCCGACGAGGCCCTCCGCATCATACATATCGGATCTTGGCCCTCCCGATGAAATTTTGTTGTTCTTTGGCCAAATATCGGATATGCGTCGCGCAAGGTGGATGAGGCTATCGTGCAGCAATCAATTCCGCGGACAGGTGCGCCGCGCCGCATACGCAAGAGAAACGCCGTTGCAGCCCTTCATGCGCTGCATCGCTTTGAGCGTCTAAGTCGTGCCGACCTCGCCAGGAAGATGGGCCTAAACCGTTCGTCGTCCGGTAATATTATCGCGGAACTGACGGCGGCGGGCTTCGTCCGCGAGGTCTATGAGGGAAACAAGCCAAAACGCTCCGGGCATTCGCGCGCCGGGCGTCCCGGGACTCTTCTCGAGCTCGTTCCAGAAGCGGCGTTCTTCTTGGGAGCAGAGATTGGAGCGGAGCACATCACCACTGTTGAGATCGATCTCGCCGCCAACATCGTCCGCAGTGCGACGGAGCCGTTTGACGGAAACTCGGTTCCGGCCGCAGAAGCGATTGCCTGTGCCGTGCGCCAGGCCTTCCGCGATGTGCCGCGGGAACGGCTCAATCTGTGCGAAGGATTCGGTTTGACCGCGCTTGCACGGGTGGATGCGCAAGGGAACACCAGCGCTACTCCGGTTCTGGGCTGGAAGGACATCAACCTGATCGACTTGGCCAAGGACGCGTTGCCGATCAACGTACCGGTTCTGGCCGAGAATGACGCGAAAGCTTTCGCGATCGGGGCGATCTATTCGCAAAGCAAGGCACAGTCCGGGGTGGCCGTGTTCTTTATCATCGAGAGCGGCGTAGGCGGTGGAATTGCCGCTGATGGCAGGCTGTTTCGCGGCGGAGGTGGCCTCGCCGGCGAGGTCGGGCATCTCAAGATGCCCGGACGCGACGAACGCAATCTGGAACAGGCCATCGGATTGGGGCGCACGCTCGCGCTCTATCGGTCGAGCACGAACCGGGAGGACGTCGGTCTGGAGGACTTCCTCACGGACGTGCGTGACCGCGTGCCCGATGCCGTCACAATCGCCGAAGACTGGGCGCAGGCCCTGGCCTTCGCGGTCGTGCAGGTCTCTTGCCTGATCGATCCCGACCGCATCGTGCTTGGTGGGGCGATGGCCGAATTGTACCCGTTGGTTGCAGCGCGCGTGGCCGCTCATATCAGGGAAATGAAGGTCGAAGGCCTTCGTTCGCCCGAGATTATGATGAGCGAAGACCAGGCTCATGGCGCTGCTTTCGGCGCGGCCTGCATCATGCATCAGCATTTCTTTTCGTTGGAGAACGAACGTTTGCAGGGGACCCGCCGTCCGACGCGACAACAGTCCCGCTCCGACTCTTTTTTGATCAACCTCTCGTCGATATGTTGTGACGGATGACAAATTGAGCTAAGACCACAACCGAATTTGCATGCGCCGGCCCCTGCTACGTCAACATGGAGGTCGCCGAACAGCATGCCGGGGAGGTCAGGCCGAGCATGAGTACGGGGCCCTCGTTACTTGCTTCACTTGTTTCGGATTCGCCAGGCTCTGCGGTCTTTGGGGGCGAGGTTCTCCGTAGGAATCGCGGCAACCGCGGCGGGCGCGAGATTTCTGGAACCGCTTAGCCCGGTCGGACCGTCCGCAAGCGACGCGTCCGAGCTCTTCATCGATCAGTGCGTGCGCATGGACGGGCTCGAAGCGATCGCCGACAACGACAATGTCGGCAGTTTCGACGCGCAGTGCCTGCAGGCCTATCAGGCGGCCGGCTGCCCAGGCGGCAAGCAGGACACGACCAGATAGGAACCGCTTTCAGGGATGAGCAGCGTACGCTTGGCCCAGTTTCGCATCGACGGGAAGGCCGCCCCGATCAAGGGCGGTGACCGCGGCGTCGGCCAGGCCGGCGCAGGCTTTCCCGGCGACGGGACTCACAGCATTTGGAACGATCCGCAATGTTGGCTCGATCTCGGGCGTTGTCAGCAGCGCCCCCCTGAAAGCCATCAATTGCTTCTTCTTCCCGTGTTCACCCGCGCGCTGCGTGATCGGATCGGTCTTGTTGGCGGATGGCGGCTGAATCACACGCCGAAGCGGACGGAAAGGAACCATGCGTCCCGCACTGCGGGGCGTCGCCAAAAAGGAGAAACTAGATGGCCAACCAATTGAGCGGCAAGGTCGCCGCGGTTACCGGCGCGGCATCGGGCATCGGACTGGCGTGCGCGGAGGCGCTGATCGCAGAAGGCGCACGCGTGGTGTTCGTGGACCGCGACGAAGCCGCGGTGAAGAAGATCTGCGAGAAGCACGGAGATGCGGCGATCCCGCTGATCATCGACCTGATATCGCCTGAGAGTTGCGCAACTCTCCTGCCAAAGACACTGGAGAAGGCCGGCCAGCTCGACATCCTCCTCGCAAATGCCGGCACCTACATTGGCGGCGATCTGGTGGATGCCGACACAGCCAGTATCGACCGCCTGTACAGTCTCAACGTCAATGCGGTGGTCAAGAACGTGCACGACGTGCTGCCGCACATGATCGAACGCGGCACCGGCGACATCATCGTCACCGCCTCGGTTGCGGGCCATTTCCCGATTCCGTGGGAACCGGTCTATTCCTCGTCCAAATGGGCGGTAACCTGCTTCGTGCAGACGGTGCGTCGTCAGGTCTTCAAGCACGGGATCCGTGTCGCCCAGGTTTCGCCCGGCCCCGTCGTCAGCGCGCTTCTTGCCGATTGGCCCGCCGAGAGACTGCAGAAAGCCAAGGATTCAGGCAGCCTGATGGAGCCCACCGAGGTTTCCGACGCGGTCATGTTCATGCTCACCCGCCCGCGGAATGTGACCATTCGCGACATGATCGTTCTGCCCACCAATTTCGACATCTAGAATGCGAGGCAGGCGTCTTCGTTGACGGTGCCGGTCTTCGTGGGCGGCTAGACCAAAGGGGCCAGACCGGGACCTCGGACAACAGGGAGACGGTTTTCGACGGACCGTCTCCCCAGTCTGCGTCGTCGAAAGCTGGCGTCTGGATGATTGAAGGCTGATCGCTCGAAGAAGCGAACGGCCGGATCACGCGTTCGTCCTGACCTTCGTGCCGGGAATTGCACGGCCGCAGACAGGTCCTTCCCGTTGCGGCGCGTACTCCTATGCCGCGATCTCCACGCGTCCGTTTTCCGACATCAGTTTGCGGAACGCGGTGGGCGGCACGCCCTTCTGATTGAGGAACTGACGGTTGAAATTCGAAAGGTTGTTGAACCCCAACTCGTAGCAGATCTTCGTGATCGACATTGAGGTGTCGCTCAGGAGCTGACAGGCGAGGTTGATGCGCAGCCTGCTGATGTATTGGATCGGCGTCATGCCGGTGTGGCGCCTGAACGAGCGCGAGAAGGCGCTGGGCGTGAGACCGGCGATCTGGGCAAGCCCCGCTTCACGGAAATTCTCAGTCAAGTGTTCGCGCAGGTAGGCGAGCACCTTGTTGATGCCGGTCGACATGTATCCGGACGGATCAGGGACGTATGAGGCGCTGGCCAGCGGCTCGACACACTTCGAGCGATTGAGCGCTCCCATGATACCGAGGAACAATTCGACCCGGCGCGCGCCGCGCGCGGTCATCAACTCGCCCATCGGAGGAGCGACTTCCTCAACCGTCTCCTTGCCGAACAGCAGTCCGCGCCTGCTGGCGACGAGCATGTCCCGAAACTCCGAGGTCTCTGGGACCACGGGCATCAGGTTGCTGATGAAGTCCTCGGTGAACTGAATGATCTGGCCGCGCACGGGCACCGTTCGCCCGACGGGCACATCAGAAATCCAATTGTGCGGCAGGTTGGGACCCGCGAGGATCAAATTGCCCGGCTCGAACTCGCCAATGAAATCACCGACGAAATAGCGCCCGCTGGTGGCAACCACCAGATGAACTTCGTATTCCGGATGAAAATGCCACCGCACGGTCCGAAACGGATATCCGTGAGACCAGGCAGCGAAGGAATTGCTTTGAGAAATATGAACAACCTCGAGATCTGGCTCCATCCGACTCCCTCCCCTACCAAGTTTGATTTTTCTCCCCTTACAGCCTCTTCACCTACTCTCACTTGGGTCCTGTCCAGAATTAAACTAATTTAGCAGTGCCAGGAGGCACCACCTCAATCTGAACTCGATGCTGATACTTTTTGGTGATCTAGCCAACCAGATTGGCGCAAATTCGCGCTGGCCACGACGATCCGACGGGGTGTGACTGCCGGGGTCCTGCTCCCATCAAATGCGCGGCCTCGGATCGTTGATGTTCGTCCTGCAGTTCTCCTCAAGCGCAAACGGATCGAATTGGACCGTCCCGCCTGATGAAACCGTCCGGTGGCTTGGCCAAGGCGGACTTGGGCTGTTTCAACGCCGCCAATTGTCCCGTCGCTTCCGCCGCGGCGAAATCCACTGCCCCGTCGCGTCCGGTCGAGCCTTGTCACTGTGCCGGCTCCAACGAGGCCGCCAGCTTGGCGCTGAGCAGGCCGCACAATGCCTCGGTATCCTGGGCGAATGAGCGAATGCCCTCGGCGAGCTTCTCCGTCGCCATGGCGTCTTCGTTGAGCTGCCAGCGGAAGCTGACCTCATCGAGCGCGAGGCGCTCAATCTTGGACGACGGTAGCCGGTCGCCCAGCTGGCGAACCACCTCACCGCCCATGCTGCGCAGTTCATCGAGAAGGCTCGGGCCGATGGTAAGGCGATCGCAGCCTGCCAGCCCAAGGATCTGGTCCGTGTTGCGGAACGAGGCCCCCATGACGATGGTCTTGTAGCCAAAGGCGCGGAAATAATCGTAGATCTCGCGGACCGAACGAACGCCGGGATCGTCCTCGGCCGAGGTGACGACGGCACCGTGGGCCTTGTACCAATCGGTGATTCGGCCAACGAAGGGCGAGATCAGGAACACGCCCGCTTCACCACAGAGCGCCGCCTGGGCCTTGCTGAAGATCAGGGTCAGATTGCAGGCGATGCCCTTGTCCTTGAGCGCCGAGGCCGCCCGGACGCCCTCCCAAGTGGCAGCGATCTTGATCAGGATGCGCTTGGGATCGACACCGGCCTCCCGGTAGAGCGCGATCAGCCGCTCGGCTCGCTTGATCGTGGCGGCGGTGTCGAAGGACAGGCGCGCATCGACCTCGGTGGAGACATAGCCCGGCACGATGCGCGAGAGTTCGGTGCCGAAATTGACGGCCAGCTTGTCGAGCGCCAGATCAAGCTGTGCCCGAGGTGTCCTTTCGTGCGTGCTGGCGTAACCGACGGCGTCGTCCATCAACGCGGCGTATTCCGGCTTGCTAGCGGCCTTGAGTATGAGGCTCGGATTGGTCGTGCAATCCTGGGCGCCCAGCGCCTTGATCTGGGCGATGTCACCTGTATCGGCGACGATGATCGTGTGGCGAGCGAGTTCGCTGAGCTTATCTGCCATCCTCGTGAGCCTTTGCCCGAAAACCTCCCCACTCCTGCGCAGGACATTCTCCTCGCGGAACATTGTTCGAGTTTGATCATAATCGTGGATGAAACGGGTGCAAAGTCAAGGAAAATATCACGCGGCTTGTTTCGTTCGTAACATCGCTTGCGCTGGTAATGATGGCCACGCAGAGAACTGTCGGCGAGGTCGCGTCGTCGACCGGACGCCGACGCGGCGGCGGTCGACGTCACCATTCGCCGAGCTGAGCACGGCAGATCAGCCTTTTGGAGCTTTGTCGAAGATCATAAACCTTGGCGACAGAGCGTGTTCGGCACATGACGGGGAGAACGGACGGGCAAAGGCGGCACTCGGGCCGCGGCGGCTCGCCACAGAAAGGGATGCAGACGCTGGGGCTCGCCGCGCGTCAATTATGTTGTGCTCGGGTGTTATTTTTTTCGGGAAGCAGGCGTATGGTTGTTATCTGTATTGAGAAGTGTCTTCGCAACGAGGGATATTTTCGCCGGGAAACGACCATGTTTGACCGACTCTTGGCGAGCAAACAGGACGACACGAATTGGCGATAGAAGATGACAAAATCCAGAGCCTGAGACCCTCTTGGGGGCCGGTTGGGCGGCGAAAGGCGCTGCTCGACTATCTGCTGCCCGTCGGCTCGGCGCAGGTGGACGAACTGGCCGACCATTTCGGTGTCAGCCGCATGACCGTGCACCGCGATCTCAAGGTCCTCGAGGAACAAGGCGTTGTCCGACGCGTCCACGGGGGCGTCACGGTCCACTCGTCCAATCTCGCGGACAGCACGATCTTGTACCGGTCGCGTCTCGCCGACGCCGAAAAGAACGCCTTGGCACGCGCCGCGGTCGAGCTGGTGGAGCCTGGCCAGGCGGTCATCTTGGATGATTCGACGACGGTGGTTCACTTGGCGGCGCATATCGCGTCGTGCAAACCGCTTACGGTCATCAGCAGCAGCTTGTCCGTCATCGAAACTTTGAAGGATGCCCACGGCATCGAGACCATTTGTCTCGGCGGCCATTACAATGCGCGTTTCAACGCGTTCTTCGGCTATTTCTGTGAGCAGACCGTCGGCTCCCTACGTGCCAATATTCTCTTCATGTCGACATCGACCGTCCTCGGCACCGTTGCCTATCACCAGCAGGAGGAGGTGGTGAAGGTCAAGCGAGCGTTGATGAGCGCTGCTGACAGGAAGGTCCTGTTGATCGACAGCTCCAAGTTCGGGAAGACCGCCCTGATCCGGCTCGCCTCGCTCACCGAATTCGACGAGGTGATCACGGACAGCGGCATCTCGGCGGCGGACGAAGAATCGTTGCGCAAGAGCGGCGTCCATCTGCACGTCGTGACACCTTGACCTCACGCGGCAGGTGACAACCGGATGGTGCGCGAATGCCGGCGTTGTCGCGCGTTGGTCACCGCGGTGCGGTCGATACTATCGCAGCGGTACACTACCGCTGGAGGGGGCTATACCACACGACAGACCGGTGAACTCATGGAGGTAGCCCGCCTCTGAAAGCGAGGAAGCAGAAAGAAGGACCCGCCGCGGCGGTACCGGACGGCGGGTCCTCATGTGCATTCACCAGGGCAGCGCGACCCATGACGGTCGCGCCTGCTGCCGGCAGAGGCTTATGGCTTCAGCACGATCTTCAGCGACTTGTCGCCCGCCTTCATCATCTTGAAGCCCTTATCGTACTCCTTGAGCGGCAGGATGTGTGTGACCACGCCCTCGGTCGGCAGGCGGCCGTCGCCGATCGCCTCGATGACCCACGGATAGATGTATGGGCTGAGGTGGGCACCGAGAAGGTCGAGTTCCTTGCGGTCGCTGATGATCGACCAGTCGACCGTGACGTCATGGCTGAACACGCTGAACTCGACGAAGCGGCCGAGCTTGCGGATCATCTTCAGGCCCTGCAGGACGGCATCCGGATGGCCGGTCGCCTCGATATAGACGTCGCAGCCGTAACCGTCGGTCATGTCCTTGACGATCTTTTCGACGTCGTCCTTGAGCGGGTTGAACACCAGATCGGCACCGAATTTCTTGGCGAGCGCGAGCCGCTCGGGCTTGGTGTCGAGAACGATCAGCTTCTTGGGGTTCTTGAGCCGCAGCGCACCGACCATGCCGAGACCGAGCGTGCCGGCGCCGGCGAGCACCACCACATCGTTGAAGTCGACCTTGGCACGCTGGACCGCGTGCGCCGAACACGCATAGGGCTCGGTCAGCACTGCCTTCTCGAACGGAATCTCGTGCGGAACCTTGTGGGTGCGCGACTCCTTGGGGAAGCGCATATAGGTGGCCATGCCGCCATTGACGTTGTTCTGGAAACCGTAGACGTCGTGCTTCTCGCACATCCAGTATTCGCCGCTCTTGCAGAACCGGCATTTCTCGCAGGGCACGATCTGCTCGGAGGCCAGCCGGTCGCCCAGCTTGAACTCACCGGCCGCGGCGACGTTCTCGCCGAGTTCGACGGCGACACCGATGAACTCGTGACCCGGGATCATCGGCGCCTTGATGTAGGCGGGCTGGTCCTTGTCGCCCCAGAAAGACGGAGCGCCGTCCCAGCTCTTGATGTCGCCGGCGCAGATGCCGCAGCCTTCGACCTTGATGATGATCTCATCAGGGCCGGCGCGCGGCGTTTCGACGGTCTCGAAGCGGTAATCGCCCGGCGCATAAGCGACCACGGCGTCCATCGTCTTCGGAATCACGCCGAGCGAGATGGAGTGGTCGTGTTTAACGATCTTTGCCTTGTCTACGACGTTCATCGTTCTACTCCTTGGGAAGGTGAGGGCGGGTAGCGTGGTTGCTGTTGTCGCTTGTTGCCGGTACTCCGCCGCCTATGTGAAATTCCACCTCTTGTTGCCGGCTCAACTCAAGCCTTTGTTTGCTCCTGGCCGCGCCATCGTTGCCGGTGGGCGCAGCGCTTGTTCACGCGACCTTCGGGCCGATGCTCTTGGCCATGGTCTCCAGGATCACGCAGCAGGATGTCGAACCTGCGTCCAGGACACCACGCGAACGCTCGCCGAGGCGACTGGCCCGTCCGACCTTGGCGACCATGTCGACGGTGGAATCGCGCCCCCGCCGGGCGGCTTCGGTCATGTCGTCGAGGCAGGCAGTGAACGGCTTGCCGGCCTTGAGCGCGCTGTCGTAGGCCGCGACCGCCGGCACCAGCGTGTCGAGCAACGTCTTGTCGCCCGGCTTGGCGCCGCCGATGTCGAGGACGCCGTCCATGCCGCTACGGATCATCTTGCCGAATACCTCGGCGTCGAGCGCCGTCACGCCGTCCAGTGAATCGGCCATCTCGATGAAGAAGGTGCCGTAAAGCGGCCCCATCGAGCCGCCGATGCCGGCCATTAGCGTATCGCCGAGAATGGCGAGGCTTTCCTTCAGCCCGGGAACCGGATCGCCCAGCGCCCGCTGACACATCTTGAAACCCTTGGCCATGTTGACGCCATGATCGCCGTCGCCGATCTTGCCATCGATCTCACTAAGATGGTCGCGATTGGCGACGATGGCGTCGATCATATCGGTGACGACGAAGCCGGCTTCGCCGACTGCAAGGGGCATGGCCTCATCCCTTCACGTTGGTCAGGCCGATCGAGGTCGCCGGATAGGCCAACAGCCGGTCGAGCTCGTCGTCGAGGCGCATCATCGTCAATGTGACGCCCATCATTTCCAGAGAGGTGAAGTAGTTGCCGACATAGGTGTGGCGGATGTCGAGCTTGCGCTGGCCGAGCACCTCGGCGATGCGCTTGTAGAGAATGTAGAGCTCCATGATCGGCGTCGCACCGAGCCCAGAGAGCAGCACAGCGACCTTGTCGCCTTCGGCAAACGGCAGATCGGGCAGCACATAATCGAGCATCATGTCGGCCATGTCGGCAGCGGGTTTCGTCTCCATCACCGTGACGCCGGGCTCGCCGTGGTGGCCGATGCCGACCTCCATCTCGCCGTCCTTGATCGAAAAGTTTGGATGGCCGACCGCTACGATGGTGCAGGGGGAGAGGCCGATGCCGATCGAGCGAGTATTGTCGATCGCTTTCTGAGCGGCGGCGATCACCTCGTCGAGGCTGCCGCCTTCGGCAGCGCGTGCCCCGCCGACCTTCCACATCAGGATCTCGCCCGCAACACCACGGCGTTTGGCGATCTCGTCCTTGGGCGCGGACGCGACATCATCATTGGCGACCACGGTCTTGACGGTAAGGCCGTTCTTGGCCGCCATCTTGATCGCCACTTTGACGTTCATGTTGTCGCCGGCATAATTGCCGTAGAGGCAGGCGACGCCGGCGCCGCCGTCGCACGCCTTGAACGCGTCGTGGAACGCCTGGGCAGTGGGAGAGGAGAAGATCTCGCCGATCGCTACGGCGTCGACCAGATTATCGCCTACATAGCCGAGAAAAGCCGGCTCGTGTCCCGACCCGCCGCCGGTGACGACACCAACCTTGCCGGCGCGCGGCGCCGATTTGACCTTGATGACCCGGGGGTTATCGGTCGCGGCAACCAGGTCCTGATGGGCCTTCACATAGCCGAGGACAGCATCTTCGACCACGCCGTCCGGGTCATTGAAAATTCTGTTCATTCGTTACCTCCTGGAGCCCTCTTGCTCTGCCGCATTCTCCTCGCCTGGCAAATCCCGCGCGGAGTTCGGGCCGATGTTGAATGCATACTTGGCGTCGACGGCTTCGATCGCCCGAACGTTGCCGCCCGAGGGGCCGTTGGGATCGAAGCTGAAGGCGACGTCGAGGTAGGCGTCGGCGATGGTCTTGGCGAGTTCGGTGCCGACAACGCGGGCGCCCATTGTGATGATCTGGGCGTTGTTGGACAGGGCGGCGCGGCGGGCCGAATAGGTGTCGTGCGTCAGCGCCGCGCGGATGCCGCGCACCTTGTTCGCGCTGATGCTAACGCCGATGCCGGTGCCGCAAATGAGGATCGCGCGATCATAGGTTCCGGCGAGTACGGCCGTGGCCACGCGGTCGGCCATGTTGGCGTAGAACGGGTCCGCCTCGTCCCCGGCACGCGACAGATCAAATGCCTCGCAGCGCCGTTTGAGGTGTTCGGCAAGAATGTGTGCGAGCTCCTCACCGGCGCTGTCACCTGCTACCGCGACCTTCATGATGCCTTCCCTCCCCGACAGACCATGCTGCCTCTGTCTCGCTCGCGGGAAGACACGCGTCGCCGCGCGCGGAGATCGCAATAGCCCGCCCGGCGACAATGAGCAGCTGCCAGTCTTGTCACTTCCGCGGAGTGCTGGACTCCGAGCCGGCAGGGGCAAAAATAACACCTGCTTGTTAGAAATCAATTCCGAAATGTGCGTTTGGGCTGTTACATTGATATCTTTTGTGATTTTGAAGCGCGGCCGCCCAGCCACTTGCAGCCGTTCGAATGCCGCGAAGCGAGGCGCGCGATACGGGGCGATCCTCCCGGTGGCGGGTGCACAGGTCTGACCCGTTGCCGCCATCGACGACATCGCATCCAGGAGATCTGGATTCGTCTTTTCCCGGGTTGGGAGCGCGTGGGTCCCCATGTCCTTCGTCACAGGCGTCGCCTACAGATCGACGGTCAGGGGCAGGATGACCAGGTCGCGTATCGCCACATTCCGCGGCCGGGTGAGCATGAACATGACCGCATCGGCCACTTCCTCGGGCTGCATCAGGCTGCCGTTGGCGAGGGCCTCGTCCATCTTGGCCTTGGGCCAGTCATCGAGAAGCGCGGTGACCACGGGACCCGGCGCGACCGCCCCGATGCGGACGCCGTGGCGCGAGATCTGACGTCTCACCGTGTGCACGAAAGCCTGCACCGCGAATTTCGATGCGGTGTAGACCGGCTCCCAGACAACCGGGACCAGCCCGGCGATCGAACTGGTGAGGATGATGTCGCCTGACTTCTTCTCCACCATGTGGGGCAGGACCGCATGAACGGACCGGAACGCGGCATTGACGTTGAGGTTGAGGACCCGGTCCCAGACATCAGGATCAGCCTCGAGAACGTCACCGCCCACATAGGCCCCGGCATTGGCGTGAAAAATGTCGAGCGTGCCGGCTGCGGCGAGGATCTTCGGCATCATGCCGGCGACGCTCTCCGGTTCGGTCAGGTCGACGACAAGGGGCATGGCCTCGGACCCGAGTTCCTTGCACACACTCTCCAAACGATCGGCGGCGCGGTCGACGAGCACAACCTTGGCTCCTGCATTTAGCATTGCCCGGGCGCACGCGAGGCCAATGCCCGAGGCTGCGCCAGTGACCGCCGCGACTTTCCCCCGTAGTTCGTTGCCCATTTCAAAATCCTCTTTCTGTTGGCTGTCGGACACGACTGCGCAAAGCCGGCTTCTCGCCTCTTCCTGGCTGTGAGGGATTGGGCGGCCTCCGGCTCGTCGCCTTCTTCGATGGCCGCGACTTGACGGCGGTCATGTCCCTGACCGAACTCACGCACGATGAGGCTCGCCCTCAGCACGGTCGGCTCGATCTTCACGGCTGCTTCGCTCACCATGCGCAGCCGCAGCCGTTTCCATGCGATGGCCGCAAATTCCTCCGCAGGCTGGCGGATGGCGGTCAGCCCGACGTTGCGCGCCGCCATCCACGGATGGTCGTCGAACGCCACGATCGATATGCCCTCCGGAATCTGCACGCGATGCTCGACGAGTGCCGAAAGCACGCTCAACGTCGTGACGTTGGTGAGGGCAAAGACAGCGCTCGGCAGGGCGTTGTGCGCGATCCAGTTGGAAAAGATGCGGGTCCCTTCGGCAGCGTTGGATCCCAGCGTGATGACCTGCGGCTTCTGTCCGGTACACGCGGCGATCGTTCTCGAGGCCCCTTCCGTGCGCTCCCTGATGGGCGCATAGCCGAGGTCGGAGACGGCAATGGCGATGTCGCGATGCCCCTTCTGGACAAGATGGTTGGCCGCGATCTGGCCTGCCTCAAAATTGTCGATCGTCACCGTGTCGGTGAAGGCGGCCGTTATGTCGATGCGGTCCACGAGGACGGTCGGAATGCCATCCGCCATTTCCGGAAGATCGGATGGCAGGTCCGCTGAACACGGCGCCAGAATCAGACCTGCCGGACGCCACGACAACAGCGCCCTCAGCCGCGACGATTCGACGGAAGGTTTGTCGTGGGAACTCGCCACGATCACGTCATAGCGCTCCTCCGACGCCTTCGTCTCAAGATGCGAAACGATCGTCGCGAAGAACGTGTCCGTCAGGTCGGGCACGAGAACGGCGATGATCCGTGCCCGCCCCGAGCGGAGATGGGACGCGACCGGATCGATCTGATAGCCAAGCTGTCTGGCCGCATCGAGCACGCGGACCTTGCGGTCGTCGTTGACCGGCTTGCGGCCACTGAAGACGTTTGAAACCGTCGCGGTGGACACGCCCGCAAGCGCGGCTACATCGCAAATCGACGGCTTCGGTCTCGCCATCGCCCCAGCGCCTCCCAACGCTGCTAATCGATTAACAGTTAAACGTTTAAATCCAAGATCGGACTTGCGCAAGGGGGGAGCGCGAAGAACCCGAGTTGGGTGTTACTCGGCGTGCAAATTCGCCCCACTGAAGCGGGGGATCGGCGTCCAAAAAATGCGCGCCGATCCGGGGGTCAACATTCGAAGCCGATTGACCTCCTCGACAAGCGCTTGGAGTTCCGATTGATGCATCAGCTACCTCGCACTGACCTACGGCGCTCTTATCTCTCGAAAAGGACCAAACCTTCGGTTGGTCCCCCGCGGGCGTCGCAGAATCGCCCTCGCGGCGAGACCGTTTCGGCGAGGTCAGCACGGTGGTCAACCGAAATGGCGCCGGGTGCAGTGCCAATACCAGCGAGGGTGTGCTTACTATGTGCTTACTGGTCAATTCAACAGCGCCGCATTGTTCGCTTAACTTATTGAAAAGATTGGCGCGCCCGAAGGGATTCGAACCCCTGACCCCCAAATTCGTAGTCTGGTCCAGATCGTTGATTTCAATACGTTTTTCCGCAAACACGGCGTGTTTGGGGGGTTACTAGTCAATGGCCTACGGCGATTTTGCAAACCGAATTCGGCGCTAATGGCGCATCTCGTCTCTGACCGCGCAGCTTGCCGCCTTCGCGAATGGCAGCCGGTCCGGTACCGTCACGAACACTATCGCCGCCACCCTGAGCGAGGAGGATCGCGAGGCGTTGACGCAATACCTTTCGGGTCTTCGCTACGGCTGGGTGGGGCCTCCAACGCGCCCGAATAACAGGTGTATATGACCCGGCAGAACGATGAGAACCAATAGCCACCCGATGAGCGAAACACACCTCCACTGGGACGGTGTCTACGGCACCAAATCCGACGACGAAATGAGCTGGTACCAGGAACGACCCATCAGGAGCCTGGAACTCATCGGTGCCGCCGCCCCTGACCACTCGGCCGCGATCGTGGACGTTGGCTGTGGCAGTGGGGTTCTTCTCCGCGAACTCGCCAAGGCGGGCTACAGCGACCTCACGGGCCTCGATGCTTCAGCGGTTGCTGTCAAGAAAGCGCAGATGCGCCTCGGCGAGGCCGCCGATCACGTCACCTGGGTAGTCGCCGACATCACACGTTGGTCGCCGCAACGGACCTGGGACGTTTGGCACGACCGCGCGGTTTTCCATTTCCTCACGGAATGCGACGCCCAGAACGCCTACATCCGGGCCTTGAGCAACGCGCTCCCCACCGGCGCAACCGCCATCATCGCCACCTTCGCGCTCGACGGTCCGGAAAGATGTAGTGGCCTCCCCGTCCAGCGCTACAGCGGCGAGATCATGGCCAAACGCCTCGGCCCCGACTTCCGCTTCCTATCTGAGACGCCCGAGCGCCACGTTACCCCCAAGGGCACCGTCCAAAGGTTCACCTACGCTGTATTCGAGCGTGGCTAG
>CAVTBE010000021.1:0-189099 GCA_963732845.1 uncultured Alphaproteobacteria bacterium
GCGCCCGTGTGCGCGGCCACGATCCGTTCCTTCGCCGGATGTCATGGCTCATGCGAACTTCCGTCGTGGGGAGCTCGGCGCGGTGCTCGACGGGGCGCGGGTCCTCAGCTTGCACGCGCCGATGCCGTCTGACGGCAGGCCGCTGATCGGCGCCGCGCAGATTGCGCGACTGGCCGAGGGCGCCGTCGTGGTGAATACCGCGCGTGCCGGCCTGGTCGACGCCGACGCGATGCTGGCGGCTCTCGAGAGCCGGCAGGTGGCGGCCTATGCGACCGATGTGTTCGACACCGAGCCGCCGTCGCCCTCGCCTCTTCTGGCGCATCCGCGCGTGATCATGACGAGCCACATCGGCGGCTTCACCACCGCTTCAGTGGAACGCGCGGCCGCGCGTGCGGTGGGCAATCTGCTGGATGTTCTGGTGGTTGAGGCGCATCCAGCGTGAGGCAGGACCGTGCGGCAGGCCGCTGGCCCGACACCGTCGATCTGGCCAACCTCAAGCCAGCCTAACTCACGTTGATATGTCCCTGAGAGCCGAGATCGTCCCCGAGAGCTCATGCTGCTGCCGCGCCGCAAGGCGGAAAGCTTTCAGCGCCGCTTCATAGACCGGTGCCGTCGTCGGGTCCGGCACGGTCTTTTCGGTCTTGGCGGTGAGTGCGCGCAGCGGCGAGAATTCCGGCCAGGCTCCCGTGCCGACAAAGGCGAGAGCGGCCGCGCCCAGCGCAGCGGCCTGCTGGTCGATCGCCGTCTTGAGGACGGTGCAGCCGAAGATGTCGGCGAACATCTGCCGCCATGCCGCGCTGCGGGCGCCGCCACCAACCATGACGATCTCGTCGCGCAGCGGCCGCATGCGCCTCAACTCATCCAGGGCAACGCGCAATGCCAGCGCAATGCCTTCGAACGTCGCGCGCATGATTTCCGCCCGACCGTGCTGGAGCCCGAGGCCGACGAAGCCGCCGCGCACAGCCGGGCCGCCCTCGAATGAGGTGCCGCCACCAAGGGTCGGCACGAACAACAGCCCGCGCGCGCCGCGCGGCGCCGACAGCGCGAGATCCATGATGGCATCATAGGAGTCGCGGCCATCGGCTTCGGCCTGCTGCACGATGTCGTGCATCAGCCTGTCGCGAACCCATGAGAGGCTGGTGCCGGAGGAAAAGATCGAGGTTGCCGACAGGTACATGCCAGGCACCACATGGTCGAAGACATACGGCTTGACGAAATTGTCGAGCAGCGGCTCGGCGGAAGAAACGTTGAGCCAGCTCGACGATCCCATCGCGATGAATGGATCGCCCTCCTCGAAGGTAGAGGCACCAAGCGCCATGCAGCTGTTGTCGACGCCGCCGGCCACGACCTTGACCCCCTGCGGCAGACCAAGCGCACGGGCGACGTCGGGGAGCACTTCCCCGACGATATCGGTCGACGCCACGATCTGCGGCAGCAATCCGGCGTCCAGTCCGGCCGCGGCGAGAAGTTCGGGCGAATAGCGCCGTGCCCTAAGGTCGTAGGCGCCGAGGCCGGACGCGTAGGACTGGTCGGTCAGGACGCGGCCGGTCAGGCGGAGATTGATGTAGTCCTTGCTGCCGATGATGGTCCGCGTTCGCGCGAAGACCTCCGGCTTGTGATTACGCAGCCAGAGGATCTTGAACAGCGTATAGAGCGGCGCCGGAAAGCCATTGCCGGTGGTCTGGTACCAGGCAACGCGATCGACCGAAGCAAAGAAGGCGTCTGCCTCCGCTTCGGCCCTGCCGTCAGACCAGATCGGCACGTTCTCCTCAAGCGGCTCGTCATGGTCGTCGAGCGGGATACAGCCGAGGCTGTGACCGGAAAGGGCAATCGCCTTGATCGAACCGACATCGACACCCGGCGCGGCGAGCAGAGCCCTGATGCTTTCCTTGGTCGCTGTCCACCAGTCCTGCGGGCGCTGCTCATGGCGGAGGGAGGAGGGATAGAAAGTCTCGTAGGTGACGACCTGCTCGGCGACGCAAATGCCGTCCTCGCGGAACACGCCGGCCTTCGCCCCTCCCGTCCCCAGATCCAGCGCTATGACAGACACCGACATCGCCGTTGACAACCGGGTCAGGCAGCAGTCGCGTCTACGGTGAGACGCCCACCGGGAAGCACAGCGCACTGGCGCACAAGGTTGACGGCGACCCTGGTGTTGATGCCGAAGCGCGTAACGCCGAGGCGGAGCATGTCGGCGATCGTGCCGAGGTCACGGATGCCGCCCGATGCCTTCACTTGGACGGCGCCAGCGACAGTCTCGATGATGATGCGCAGCCTCTCCACCGTGGTTGCACTCGCAGTCCAGCCGGTCCCGGTCTTCACGAAGGCTGCGCCACTTTCGGCAACGATGGCCGACCCCCTTCGGATTTCGGCGTCGGTCAGGTGGGCCATTTCCAGTATGACCTTGAGCGGTACCGGAGCAATGGCCTCGACGACCGCCCGGATGTCGGCCGCCACATAGTCGAGGTCGCCCGACTTCAGGCGTCCGACATTGATCATCATGTCCAGTTCTTCGGCGCCGTCGGCCGCCAGTGCGATCGCCTCCGCGACCTTGATGCGGGTGGCATGTCCACCGGAAGGGAAACCGATTGGTCCGCCGACCATGGTTCCACAACCTTGCGGAATGAGCGAACGCAGGAGCGGCACGAAATTCGGCAGGACATGCGCCGCAATGAAACCTTCCGCCGTCGCGATCTCGGCAAGCTCGCGGACGTCCGCCTCCGTGCTGAACGCCTGCACGGCGCTGATGTCGATCAACGCGGCGAGATCGCGCGGTGTGAGGGCGGCGGCACGCGGCGGCGGGGCGAGAGAGGTCATGGGAGAATCCTGACGACAACGAGACACTGGCCGAAATGTCGCAAAACTACAGAAATAGTCAAATATTCTCGCGCTGCGGAGGCGCCTTCCGACAATTCGTCGCGGGGCAAGGGTGGGCCGTCGGCTGCGTCGCGACTGCCGGTCGGCACGCCCGGCGCCGGCCCGGATCAAATGCGTTCGGTCGTCCGCAGATAACGCAACTGCCGCTTCATCTCGGTGAAGCGTTCGATGTGGTCGGCGCCGCGCCTCAGCGCAACCGCGGTAGACAGCGTGTCGATCACGGCGAGCGCGGCGATGCGCGAGATCGTCGGCGTGTAGATGTTCGTGTTTTCCAGCGTCTCGACCAGAATGACGATATCGCACTGGTCGACGAGCGGTCCCTTCATGCCGACGATGCCGATGACCGTGCAGCCGCGTGCCCGCGCCGTGGCCGCCGCCTCGACGATCGACCGCGTCGCGCCCGTATTCGAAATCACGACGACGACATCACCGGGCCCGAGCTGCGAGACCACCATGATCTGTTGATGCGAATCGTTTTCCGCCCCGCAGGGGACACCGAACATCGGAAACTTCTGCTGGGCATCGCGGGCCACGATGCCCGATGCGCCGAAGCCGAAGAACTCGATGCGATTGGCCTTCTCGAGGACATCGATGGCCTCGCTGATCGACGCAACGTCCATGTGGCGGCGCACCCAGTCGAGGCTGGTGATCGTGTAGTCGAAGATCTTTTCGGCCACTTCGGCGGGGGAGTCGGTTTCCAGGATCACCGAATGCGTGGCCGGGGTTCCGAGCGCCAGGCTCTGTGCAAGACGGAGCTTGAAATCCTGATAGCCCTGGCAACCGATCGAGGTACAGAACCGGATGACCGTAGGTTGGCTCACGCCGGCCCATTCGGCCGTCTCCGCCACCGTCGCATTGAGCATCCGCTTCGGATCGGCGAGCACCACATCGCATACCTTGCGATCGGATTTCCTCAGTTCGTTGCGCTTCTTGCGCGCCACTTCGAGCACATTGTCGCTGGCATTGAGGGGGCTGGAAATTCGCGGCTTGGGAGGCATTCAGTGCTCGATCACTACAGGCTTTGTCGCTCTGGCGCGAAACCTGCCGAATGGGTCGACGGCGTCCACATGTTGCAGATGGTGGGCCAAATCTAGCAAGCTTCCTTTGCGCCGGGACAGGTGCGGACCGCCAATCGCCGCCCGTCCCGCCCATCCTCCTCACGTCATGGCGCCCTGCGGCTTCGTCGTCACCGACGGGCTTTTTGCCGGCGGCATGGTGTGGCGATAAAGAACCGCTCGCGCCGCCGCGCTGCGCGGGCACCAGTCGGGATTGTCGACCTGCATCCACCCGCCGCTGCCGTCGTCGACGATGCGCGCGCGCATGCCGCCGGACCGCTCGATGATGCCGTAGTCCTGGCCGGCATCGGCCGGGTAGCAGAAGATCATCACCAGCTCGTCGTCGCCGACATTGACCGACCGGTGAATCCAGAAGGGTGGTACGTAGCACGCCGTCATCGGCCCGATCGGCACGGCGCGGACCTCGCCTTCCGGCGATTCCAGCAGCATCACGCCGCGGCCCTTCTGGCCGTAGTAGAGTTCGGGCCTGTCCGCGTTTCTGTGGATGTGGCCGCGCGTCAGGAAGAACTCGTCACCGACCTTGCCGGGCACCATGCGTGTGACGCCGAAGATGACATCGCCGGTAACCTCCCGCGGGCGGAATTCACCGACGTTGTAGACGACGCGATCTGCCCACTCGGCCTGCATGCCGGCAAAGGCGGCAGGGTCTGCGTAAAGCCCTTCGAGATCGCGAAAGCGTTTGGTGTAGCGGCCGGTTCCATTGGTCATGTTGCCGCTGTCTAGGTCGACCTGGCAGCTGACGGGCTCAAACAGCTCTTTCAAAACCGGAACCTCGCATACGGATTTTGGTAATTTTGCTCCACATTGATGGATCTGGCAAGGGGACCCGCACATCTCTGGCGGAGTGCCCTCTGTAATCGGGGCTTGGGCGTCGAACACGATACCGTTCGGCGCCGACAGGGAGTCACGCTTCCAGCATGACGGCGCAGGCACTCGGACGGTGGGCCAAATAGACGACTGCGCCAATTGCTCAGCGTTCGGGGCGAGCATCATCGCCAACGTCGGGAACCTAGTCTCGCTTCGTTGGGAGTCGACGATGCCCTGATCTTGGCACCTTGGTTCGACCCTGCATTTCGATATGAGGATCTGCTCTACTTGCCCAATGACACTGCGGTCGCGCGCTGCTTGTGTCTTGCGCGCGGTCTACGGCCTGACCCGGAGGGAACCGATCTCGCTTGGTCACGATGCCCGGCTGATGCCGGCGAAGTACGTCCGCCCCTATTCGTGGGGACCAACGCGTTGGAGCGCAACATGATGACGACACTCTACGGCCTGAGGGCCTGCGGTGCCGTTGGTGACCTGCTCGGAGCACTCGGAT
The DNA here is from genome assembly GCA_963732845.1 of uncultured Alphaproteobacteria bacterium. Taxonomy (GTDB): domain Bacteria; phylum Pseudomonadota; class Alphaproteobacteria; order Rhizobiales; family Kaistiaceae; genus CAVSRC01. The sequence continues at coordinate 5,272 of CAVTBE010000021.1, forward strand.
CCAAGCGTCCGCGCAAAGGCGGTGGCGAGCTCGAACGTGGTCGTGCCGAGGCCGTGGGTCAGCCCACCCATGAGGGTGGCAACCCAGGCATTTCTGAAACGTCTCGGTGTCAGGCTTGGTAACGCCGCGGCCAGCGTGCGTCCCCAGCCAACGCCGAGGCCGACGCCGTCGGTCAATAGTTCATCGAGGACTTCGCCGGCAGCCTTGCCGATCGCGCGCTGCTGGTCTTGTTCGTCATCGAGGTGCGGCACCACACGTACGGACACAAGTCCGTACTTTTTCTGCAGCTTATCCTCGAGCTCGACGCAATCGATGAGCGAAAGCTTTATTTCCGTGCGCACCGCCCCGTCGGCGCGGAGCTGTCCGACGATCCTGTTTACGCGCGTGCGTGCAAAGTTGAGTTTCTTGGCGATCTCTTGCTGAGTCAGCCCGGCAACAAAGTAATACCATGCAACGCGTGCGCGCGTCGTATCCAATTCTTGGATTTCTCGATCGGAATCGGCGGCACCAATGCGTCTGCGTTCCATCACCGGATCCTCACATGTCGACCCGGAACCTCGTCGATTGCTTGCCGTCGATCATCGCTGGACCAGCCGAATAACGCATCCTGCGATGGTCGCCTTTGCAGAGCAACTGCCTTGTTCCCCGACTTAAGCCGGCTTTCCGAGAGAGCCTGTCTGCTTATGCCCCGCAAAGCGGTGGGCTGCAAACTCAGGCATCGGCCACATCCAAGGCGGGGTCCTCAAGCAGACTTCGCCTGCCAAAGGCGGCAGGAGCGCTTCAGAGCGCGGGCCTATTCCGGCAAGCAGCCGCTCACCGAACTGCGACCCGGTCGTCCCCTGTCGCCGCGACGGCGCCGATATTGCCGGCGCCCTGCGCTGGGCCAATCGGGGAATGGCGCTTGCCTCACACGAAAGAGCCAATTATTGATAATGATAATGGAGGGGGAGTTTGCTGGAAATGCGTCCGCGGGATGCCATCTACGCTGCCGTCAAACGTCGCATCGTTCTCAACGAGCTGCGGCCGGGCGTAGCCCTCACCGAGCTCGGTCTCGCTGCTGACCTGGGTTGCAGTCAGGGTCCTGTGCGCGAAGCGCTGATGCGGCTGCAGGAGGACGGACTCGTCCTGCGCAACGGTCATCGCGGCACAGTGGTCACCTCGCTCAATCCCGAGGAAGCCATCGAAATCCTCGCGCTTCGGCGCCGCATCGAGGTGCGGGCGGCACCGCGCGCGGTCCAGTCCGTCGATGCGCGGGCGCTGGAGCGCTTGAGCACTTTCAAGGCGCGCATGATCGATGCGGCACGGGCGGGTGACGAGTACGGCCTCATCGAGCTCGATACGGCGTTTCATCTCGAGATCTTCCGGCTCGCCAAACTGCAGGCGCTGGAACAGATCCTGGTGCGCTGCATTCTCCATTCGCATCGGCAGAAGCTTTGGGAGCCGCGCCACCGCCGGCCGCTTGTCGACACCGCCGCCCGTCACAACGCGCTTTACGAATTGCTGGCGGCGCGCGATGGCCAAGGGCTCGCCGACGCGCTCGGACGGCACATCGACACGATCGTGGAAATCCAATCGGTGCGGGCCGCATCATGAGCGTTCCCATCGATCCCGACATGCTGCCGATCCTCGAGGCGATGCGGGCGGCACCGCCGGTTGACTACGCGGCGATGCCGATTGGCGAAGCACGAAACGTCTGGAATGGCGGCGTCGCGCCATGGCGCGATCTGGCCCCGGCGGTTCGCCATGTCGATGAGCTGACGCTGGCCGGCCCCGCCGGCCCGATCCGCGCGCGGCTCTTTCGATCGACCGAAGGCCGTCTGCCGCTGATCGTGTTCGTTCATGGCGGCGGCTGGACCTTCGGGTCGGTGGATTCGCATGAAGTCGAAATGCGCCATCTGGCGCTGACATCGGGCGCCGCCGTGCTGGGCTTCGACTACCGGTTGGCGCCGGAACATCCGTTTCCTGCTCCGCTCGACGATGTGCACGCCGTGCTGACGGACGTCCGGAACGGCGCACTCGGCAGCGCGGTGGATACATCCCGCATCGCGCTGGCCGGCGACTCGGCGGGGGCGAACCTTGCGCTCGGCGCCCTTCTCTTGCTCCGCGATACCGGCACGGCGGACATCGCCGGGGCGGCACTTTTCTACGGCTGCGTCACACCTCAGTCTGACAGCGCCAGCCACCGGCTGTTCGGGAATGGCGAATTCGGCCTGACGACCGAACGCATGAACTGGTACTGGCGAAACTTCCTGGGCAACAGCAACGGCACGCCGCCGGCGTTGGCCGCGCCCCTCAGCGCGGTCCTCGAAGGGCTGCCGTCACTCTACCTCGTCGCCGCTGGCCTCGACCCGCTCCGCGACGACACGCTGGCACTCGCCGAAGCGCTTTCGGCCGCAGGTGTCCGCCATGAACTCGAGACCGTACCCGGCGTCATCCACGGCTTTCTCGGCCGGGCGCCGAAACTGCCTGCCGCGCAACGCGCCCTTGCGTCGGCCGGTGCCTTTCTTGGGCGAGTGCTCGCAAACAACGACGATGGGAGGAAGACAAGATGGAACGCAGAACCTTTCTCAAGCTGACAGGGGCCGCCACGCTCGCCGGCATGTTCGCCAGGCCGGCGCTCGCCGCACCCGCCACCGTTCGCTGGTGGTACCATTTTGACAACCCGCAAGCCTCGCCTGCCGATCTCATCGCCAAGTTTGAAGCCGCCAATCCGGACATCAAGATCGCGGCAGAGAACATCCCGTGGGGCGGCGGCAACGACTATTACACCCGCTTGTTTGCAAGCGTCGTTGCGGGCAACGCGCCGGACTGCGCCATGGTCAAGCTCAACAACCAGGCGCGCCTGCTCGAGATGCAGGCATTGGAGCCGATCGAAAACATGATCGCTTCCTGGGACGCCCGCACGGACATCTCCGACAGCATCTGGTCGGTCAACAAGGCGAGCGACGGCCATCAGTACTACCTGCCTCTGCAGTTCGTGGTGATCTATCTCTATTACCGCGTCGACCTGTTTGCGGCCGCCGGGCTCAAACCGCCGACGACCTTCGACGAGTTCCTGACGGCGGCGAAGGCGTTGACCAAGGACGGCGTCTTCGGTTTCGGCATGCGGGGCGGCGGCGGCGGCTTTGATAATTGGGGGCCGTTCGTCCTGGGCGGCGGCGCCAATTTCTCGAAGGGCGGCATGATCTCGGATGCCGCGCTCAAGGCCAACCGCTTCTACGTCGGGTTCGGCACCGAGGCCAAGGTCATCCCGCCTTCAGCGCCAACCGACGGCTTCAAGCAGATTACGACGAATTTCCAGTCGGGTCGCACCGCCATGGCCATCCATCACGTTGGCTCGTCCAACGACATGGTCAAGGCGCTCGGCGACAAGGTATCGGCGGTGCCGGTGCCGCGTGGTCCGGACGGCAAGGGCTGGACGCTCTATGGTGACGAGTTCGAACGCTGTGTTCGCAGCTTCCAAGGAAAAGGAAGCCGCGTTCAAATGGATCAGCTTCTTGTCGACCGGCGAGAACAATGCCGCCTTCACGCAGCTGACCGGGCAGCTTTCGGTGACCGCCTCCGGCGCCAAGCTCGACACCACCCACCAGCCGCGTTTCGTCGAGGCGAGCACCGCGTCCTTGCCGATGGCAGGCGTTCTGCCGGACTTCCCCAAGACTGCCGATTTCACCGGTTCCGTCTGGCCGACCAACATGCAGCAGGCGCTGCTCGGTCAGATCACGCCGGATGCGATGATGCAGGCAATCGAGACCCTTTATCACGGTTGACCTATCCACCACGTTGGCGAGCCGGCCGCTTGTGGCCGGCTCTCCTCCCTTTCCATGAGGTTGCCGGTGACGTCATCCGCCGCCAGCACGCGCCGACATTTGCTGCCATTTGCCTTCCTGGCGCCCGCCTTGCTCGTCGAGGCGGCGATCATTCTCTATCCGGTGCTGCAAACCACCTGGATGAGCCTTCACGACTTCGTTCTGTATCGGCCGACCAATGTTCCATTCATCTGGTTGGGCAACTTCGCGCGCGCGCTCCACGATCCGGTGTTCTGGCTGTCGCTGGGGAACTCGGTCATATGGATCGTCTTTGTCGTCGGCCTGCAATTTCTGCTCGGGCTGGGGACGGCGTTGCTGCTCAACCAGAGCTTCTGGTGGCGCGGTCTGGCACGGGCGCTGGTCGTGATCCCGTGGGCTCTGCCCAGCGTCATCATCGGTCTGATGTGGAGCTGGATGTACGACTACAATCTCGGCGTGATCAATGACGTCCTGCTGCGCATCGGGTTGATCCACGAGCCGATCGCCTGGCTGGCCCGCGCCGATACGACGCTGCCGGCCGTCATGATGGCGCTGATCTGGCAGGGGTTCCCGTTCTTCGCGGTTTCGATTCTCGCCGGGCTGCAAACGGTTTCGCGCGACCAGCTCGAAGCCGCCGAAATGGACGGAGCCAACGCGTTCCAGCGGCTGGGTGCCGTGGTTCTGCCGGCGATCGCCGAAGTCATCGCCACCGTCCTCCTGTTGCGGACCATCTGGGTGGCGAATTCGCTGGACGTCATCCTGGTGATGACCGGCGGCGGTCCGGGATACGCCAGCTACACGTTGCCGCTCTACGCCTTCCTCAAGGCTTACACGAGCATGGAGTTCGGCTATGGCGCGGCGCTGTCGCTGATCCTGACGGTGCTGTTGCTGGCGGTCGTCTATACATACGTGCGACGCGCGGCCGGGGACCTCGAACGATGATCGACCGCCGTAGCCGACTGCGTCGCGTTGTCGAGATCGAGATCCCGATCCTGGTGATCGTTGCCTTCGCGCTGGCGCCCTACGTCTGGATGGTCCTGACGTCGATCAAGCCCGACTCCGACATCATCGCTTTTCCGCTGCGCTATTTGCCGAGCCATGTGACGTTCGAGCACTATGCAACGCTGCTGGAACACACGAGCTTTGCCAAGAATCTGCTGAACAGCCTGATCATCGCTTTCGGCGCGGTGATCGTCGGCCTGTCCGCCAGCTTGCCGGCGGCCTACGCATTTTCGCGCTTCCGCTTCCGCGGAAGACGGCTGCTGATGACCCAGTTTCTGGTCATCAACATGTTTCCGATCGTGCTGCTCATCATCCCCTTGTTCGTGCTGATGCGGAGCCTTGGCCTGCTCGACACCTTCTTTGGAATCATCGTTGGCCACTCGACCTTCGCGATTCCTTTCGCGGTGTGGATGCTGACCAGCTACCTGAACACGATCCCCGCTGACCTGGACGAAGCCGCTGAGATCGATGGCGCCTCGCGCCCCCAGACCATCGGCCTGGTGCTGCTGCCGCTGATCATGCCGGGAGTGGTCACCACCGCGATCTACATCTTCGTCACCTCCTGGAACGAGTATCTGTTCGCCATGATGCTGTCTGGCGACAACGTCCGCACGGTCACGGTGGCGCTGCAGCTGTTCATCGGTGAATTCACCGTCCAGTGGGGCTTGCTCACGGCCGGCGGAACAGTCGTCGCGATCCCGGTCACGATCCTATTCCTCATAGTGCAAAGGCGGTTGGTGAGCGGGCTCACCACCGGAGCGGTAAAGGCATGACTTCCAATCCCATCGGCATCATTTCCATGTTCTACGCTCGTCCGTTCCGGCGAGAGCATTTCGCGACCTTCCCCCGGATCAAAGCGGCGGGCTGCGACTTCATCGAGTTGTTGGTGCCCGAGCCCGACGAACTCGATCTCGGCGAGACCGGCAGGGCTCTGGCGGACAGCGGCCTTGGCGTGGTGCTTGCGGCCCGGGTCAACCTCAGCCGCGACCTGGCCAGCGCAGATCGCGCCGCGCATGAGGCAGGCGTTCGCTATCTCGGCGAATGCGTTCGGGTGGCGACGGCGCTTGGCGCCACGATCGTCGGCGGCCCGCTCTACGGTGCGCCGCTGGTGTTCGCCGGGCGCGCGCCGGCACCGGTGGCGGAGGGCGACCGTATCAAGCGGATCGATCAGGTGGTCGACGGATTGAAGCAGGCCGGGGCAGTCGCCGCGGACGCCAATGTGAAGCTCGCGATCGAGCCGCTCAACCGCTTCGAAACCGACATCGCCAATACCACGGGCCACGCCCTGGCATTGGCGGAGGCGGTGGATTCGCCGGCCGTCGGTGTGTTGCTGGACACCTTCCACATGAACATGGAGGACGCCTCGATTCCCGACGCGATCCGCCGGGCGGGTCGCCGGGTCGTCCATTTCCAGGCCAACGAGAACAACCGCGGCTTCGTCGGGTCAGGACATATCGACTGGCCGGAAGTGGCCAGGGCGCTTGCCGCTATCGGCTATGCCGGTCCGATCACGCTGGAGCCTTTCCGTCGCGACGACGAGCGTCCCGGAGTGCCGCTGGCGCAGTGGCGGGCGCCGATGCGCGACGAGGATGCCGATCTCAGGTCGAGCGTCGCCCATCTTCGCGCCGCGCTGGATTTTGCGGGGAGGCGGACTTGAGCAAGTTGCGCATCGGATGGATCGGCTGCGGCACGCACGCCAATGAGATGCTGCTCCCCCAGATCATCCGCTTCGATACCAGGATCACCGCGCTTTGCGATATCGACGAGGGGCGCCTGACGGCGACCGCCGAACGCTTCGGCATCGCTGCTGCGGACCGCACACGCGATTGGCGCGCGGTTCTCGCCCGCAACGATCTCGACGCGATTGTGGTCGCCGCCGGACCTGCCGCGCACGCCGAGATCGGTCTCGCCGCCATCGCGCGACGGCTGCCCGTCTTCGTCGAGAAACCGCCGGCGCTCAGCGCCGCCGAAGCCGAGCGGCTCGCCAATGCGGCCAAGACGGCCGACGTGCCGGTTATCGTCGGGTTCATGAAGCGTTACTCGACCGCAAACAGAATAGCTTCCAATATCATTAAAAGCCAGGAGTTCGGCGTACCTGTATCTTTTCTCGGCGAATACATGACGGCCCCAACTTATTTCTCTGGCAGCACCGACTATACTTCTTTCTACCTCCACCACTGCGTGCACTATTTTGATTTATTGCCGTATTTGATGGGTGAAGTTGCCGAGGTCAGTGCCCGCCGCCATGAACTAGCCCCCGGCAAGCTGTTGTTGCACATCGATTTCCGGTTCGCCTCGGGGGGCATTGGCACGCTGGTGCTCGGCACGCATCAGTCGCGTGGCACGCCGATGGAATGGTGGCAGGTGATGGGCGACCATCGCAGAGTCGAGGTCCGAAACGTGCACGAGGTGCGCTACTACCGCGCCCCACCGTTCAAGGTTGCAGACCCGGCCGCGCGCCTCATTGATTCTGAGGATACGCTCCTGTGGGAACCGAACCTGACGGTCGCGGCCAATGAGGATCACAAGGGGTACTACGCCCTGTTCGCCGATTTCACTGCCGCGTCGCGCGGGGAGAAAGTCGCGGCCCCAACGGCCGCCGATGGCGCCCTTGCCATGCGCCTGATGGAGACCGCCCTGTCCAGTTGACGCGGGGGAGTGAATTGCCGGTCCATTCGACGCGGTAATCACTTTCACCGACCAACGGGATGCGTGCGTGGGCGGTGATGTGACGAAAAGCCGATGCGGCGAGCCTGATTTGCAGCCGCAATATTCCCCAGGGTTACCGTGTGGTTACAGTCACCAAATGCCGCCATTGACGGCTGAGATCCGACAGGAGGGCCATGCGGCGCGATTGCGAAAATTTTAGCTAAATGCCTGCAGGCTTGTTTGTAAGTTTTGAGCGATCTCTTGGTAGGACTTTGTGACTAGTCTTGGGACGCTCGCAGGAGGGCAGGGTGTTCAGCTCCGTGACTCGCGTTGTTTTCGCCGCCGTTCTCTCAACCTTGATCCTGGTCGGCGGCGCCGCGGCCGACCCCTGGCACATCGCGCATTCGAGCGGTTCCGTGTGGGTCGGATCCGATACGGCGCAACTCGTTTCGCTTGGACCGACCACAGACGTCCCCGGCGGAGCGACCGTCATGACTGGCGAGGGCGCTCGCGTCTTTCTGGCTCGGGGGACCCAGACGATGCTGATCGGACCCAATACGGTCGTTACCCTTCCGGATGGCGACAGCAATGGCATCACGACAGTCCTCGAGAGAGCGGGGGAAATCACATTTGATGTGGATCGGCAGAAGGTGAAGCATTTTGCCGTGGAGACGCCGTATCTGGCCGCGGTCGTCAAGGGCACCAAATTTACCGTGCGTGTCGATGACCAGGGCGGGGCGGTTGCGGTGGACCGTGGTCTGGTCGAGGTCCACGCCCTGGCGACCGGCAAAACCGTTGACACCCCTGCCGGACAAATGGCTCAAGTCAGAGGACAGGACGCACAACTGACGGTTTCCGGCTCAGGGCCCCGCGCGGTCATCCGGTCGGGCAATCCGCGTGCGCCGCTCGTCAAGGGTCTTTCCCCCGAGGCCGTCCACGTTCTTCAGGTTGCTGCGCTGGAGAATTCGGGCAATTCGACACCCGGCCTCACGCCCGTCACCGCACGAAACGACGGCGCCCTCGGGGCAGTGGCAGTCGCCGGCTCGGGCGGTCCCGGCGGCGGAGATTCCGGCGGCGACATCAGCAGCGGTGGTGGTGGCACGTCTGCGGACAACGTCATCACGTTGCCGCGCCCGTCTCCCCCCAAGGCAGAGCGCAGTTTCTTCCGCACGTGGTTTGGCGGGGAAAACGGGGAAGGCTTCAGCCCGCAAGCGTTGGCGAGCATCTTCGGGCTGTCAATCGCGCTCGCGTTGGGCCTTGCATATTTCAGGGGAAGGTTCGGCTGAGCCAATCGGTTCGGGCTGCGGCCAACGCTTCACCATCGCCTGCGCGGATAGACAAACATGCTTCGCCGCACAATTGCCGCTGCTCTTGTCGTCCTTGTCCCGCTGGCCGCCGAGTGGAGTGGCGTGCTGCGGCCGATCGAAGATCAGCAGACCGCCGCCCGCATGGCAATGCACGGCCGGGCACCGACCGGCGTCGTCGTCGTCGTCGATATCGATGCCAAGAGCATTGCCGCGATGGGAGTTTGGCTCTGGCGGCGCACGGTCTTTGCGCAGCTGATCGACAAGCTTGTGGCGCTGCATGCCGGTGAAATCGCAATCGATGTGGACTTCAGCGCTCCGTCGGTTGCTGCCGACGACGCGGCGCTCAGTGCGGCGCTGAAGCGCAGCGGCGGCAACGTCATTCTTGCCGCGTTCGCACAAAAGCTGAGCGGCGCGACCAATGCTGCTTCCACTTTCAATCAACCGCTGCGCCAGTTCGGCGGCAACGCATGGCTCGCCAGCGTCAATGTCCGCCCCGATCCGGATGGTCAGGTCAGGTCCTTCAGCTACGGATTGATCGTCGACGGCGATCCAGTTCCGTCCATGCCCGCAGTCCTTGCCGGTGGGCTGGGTGAGGCGGGAGAGGCCTTCCAGATCGATTTCAGCATCGATGCAAGGGCCATCGATAGAATTTCTCTGATCGATGTCTTGCGCGGCGCGGCCGATGCGAAACGCATTGCTGGCAAGAAGGTGATCGTTGGCGCTCAGGCGGTCGAACTTCGCGATTTCTTCCAGGTGCCGGTTGCCGGAACGATTTCCGGCGCCGCGCTTCAGGCAGTCGCGACCGAGACATTGATGCAAGGACGTGTGCTGCACGAGACAAATACGGCCGTCACACTTGCGGGTTTGATCCTCATCGCCATCGCGGCGTTTTTCATCGGCCGCGCGAAGTGGCAATACCTGGTCGGAGGGCTCTTTGCGGCTGCCGCGGCTGTCGAAGCGTCCGCGGCGTTACTCCAGGCGAGCCACCCGCTGGTCGTGATTACCGCCCCTTGGCTGTTGGCCTTTGCGATCTTCGCCGTTATCGCATTGGTGAGCGAAATCGACATCCGGCAGCTGCTTCAGACCATGTGGCGCGTGCGGGCCAGCAACGCCGAAGCCCTGCTCACCAAGGTCGTCGCGGACAACTTCGCGGGCATCGTGGTTGTCGACGAGACGGGCACGATCCGGGCGGCAAGCCGGAGCGCCTCGGAACTACTCGGTCACCGAAAGAATCTTGTGGGATCGAAAGCGCGCACGGCCCTGCCGCCGCAACTCATGGCCGCAGTTGACGCGGTACTCGCCACCGGCTTCGAACGCTGTGTTCGGCGTCCAAGCGTCGTTTCGCTCCGCCGTGGTGATGGCGAAATTCGCGTGATCGAATACGTCGCGACCATCTCCGAGGTTGAGAGTGAGCCGGACAACAACGGGAGTGCCGAGATCGAGCACCGTGTCGTCTGCCTGACCTTTACCGACATCACGGAGCAGAAAGCGACCGAGGCGAAGATCGCCCATATGGCCCGGTTCGATTCACTTACCCAGCTGCCCAATCGCCACCAGTTGATCGAACGCCTGGAAGAGGTGTTCACAGCCAACGACACCAGGCTGCGCACCAGTGCGGTGGTTTGCTTCGATCTTGACCGATTCAAGACCATAAATGACACGCTCGGTCACCATATCGGAGACCTCGTCCTGCGTGGTGTCGCTGCGCGGGCTGCCAACCTGCTTCCACACGATGCAATCGTTGCGCGCCTCGGCGGCGACGAATATGCGGCCCTCTTTTCCGGTTTGAAGGCAGGCGACGACGCTGTCGCGTTTGCGACCAACATCGTGGCCGCGAGCAGCAAGCCCCTGGACGTGGATGGTCGCCAGGCACTGGTCGGCGCCAGCGCCGGCGTCGCATTGGCGGATGCACGCGACAAAGGTCCGGACGATATCCTCAAGCGAGCCGATATGGCCTTGTACCGCGCCAAGTCGAGCGGTGGCAGCGGCTTCGTGGTGTTTGACCGGACGATGCTGCAATCGTTCATGCAGCAGCAGCGTCTTGAATTCGAACTCGGACAGGCCCTTGAGCGCGGAGAATTCGAGGTCTGGTACCAGCCTCAGATCGAGCTCCGCACCAATCGCATGATTGGGGTCGAGGCGCTGGTGCGCTGGCGTCACCCGACGCGAGGGCTGGTCTCGCCGGAAGAGTTCATTCCCATTGCAGAGACCACCGGGCTCATCGATGGACTCGGTCGATGGGTCCTGGAAACTGCCTGCGCTGAAGCGGCCGGCTGGTCGCCGCAGATGCGGCTGGCGGTCAACGTCTCTTCGGCGCAATTCGCGCGTGGCGAGATCGCCAATTCCGTTTCGAACGTGTTGAAACGGACGGGCTTGGACGCATCACGGCTCGATCTGGAGATCACCGAGTCGCTGTTCATGCAGCCGAGCAACGCCGTCTACAGCGCTCTCGCAGAATTGCGCGAAATCGGAGTCGGCATTGCCCTCGACGACTTTGGGACCGGATACTCGTCCCTCAGCTATATCCAGAACTTCCCGATCACGAAGATCAAGCTGGACAAGTCATTCGTGGCGGAGCTGCCGGAGAACGCAAGCTCGGCGGCGATCGTGCGCGCCGTCGCCCGGCTTGCGACCGACCTGGGGCTGCGCCTCAACGCCGAGGGCGTCGAGAATTCTGCGCAGGTCGCGTTGCTCAGTTCTCTGGGTGTCGATGAGGTGCAGGGTTTCCTGTTCGGACGCCCGCAGGAGGCGAGCGAAATCACCCACGCGCTAGAGCATGCGAGTGACGTTGTGCGATTGCGTGCGTGAGGGGTGACGCGGGTTGTACCGTCCATCGCGCCTGGCGCGCGTGGGCTGCTGCTGGCGGACGATGCACCGACGGCGTCTCGCAGAGCCGGTGGCTACCGGCGGGCTGCGGGGTTCGGGCCGGACGGTTCTAGATCTGAAGCGCCCGGGATCTGGCGCTGCCGATGTGCGCTTCGAGCGCGGCGATCGTGCCGGCGGAATCGCGACGCCGCAACGCCTCGATAATCGGCAGATGTTCGTTCATCACCGACACGACCAGTTCGGGCAACATGCGCACGCGCTCGAAGATGATCAGCCGGATCTTGATCGAGTTCACCCGATAGGCATTGGAGATGATCTCGTTGCCGAGCCGGTCGATCATCAGGTCGTGGAGATCCCAGTCCATCTGCTGGGCGCGCCGCAGAAGCTCCGGCGTCACGCCGCGCTTCGCCTCGGTGAGGATGGCCAGATGCATCTCATGCAGAGCCGCCATCTCTTCGTCGGTCGCCGTCTCGGCGAAATGCACCGCCGCCTCCCTTTCCAGGATCAGGCGAAACTGGAAGGCGTTGCGGATCAGGCTGAGGTCGACATGGGCAATCTGCATGCCGCGCTGGGGCACGGTCTTGATGAGCCCATCGGCCTCGAGCCGGGGAATCAGCTCGCGGATCGCGCCGAGCGACATGCCGGTGATGCCGACGAGTTCGCGCTGGCTGACGAATTGTCCCGGGTGGATATCCTGGGCGAGCAATCGCTCGGTGAAGTTCTGATAAGCCTTTTCGCGAAGCTTCAACGCCGGTGCCGGCGAGCCCCGCGCTGTGGCGGGGCGCGGCTTGCTGGGTCGTGTTTTCGTCGCCGCTCTCATGCCACCATTCGAACGAACAGCCGGTCATAGGTTGCCGACAAGCCGGATGCCTCGACCTCGGTCAAGGCGCTGAGCGGCGGCCGGACGGCGCGCCAGGTCGCCTCGCCGGTGACGTGGGCGACCAGTGCCTTGACCGCCGAAGTGGCCGGGAAACGCAGGATCGCCTCCACCAGCGGCCCCAGCCCGTCGTCGGCCGGCGCACCGGCCATGATCGCGTTGAGCAGATCGGACCGGAAATTGGCGACGCCACTGATCGAGCCCGCGGCGCCAAGCGCGACGGCGCGTTCGAGCAGACGCTCGTCACCGATCAGGATGGCGAGATCGGGAAAACGAGTCAGCAGGCGCTCGGCATTGGCCCAGTCGCCGGACGAATCCTTGACGCCGAAGACGCGGTCCGGGAACTGCGCCGTCAGCGCGGCGACAACGTCCGCCGGTATGGCGACGCCGGTCAGCTGCGGAATATTGTAGAGGATCACCCCCGGCCCGGCTTCCGGCAGCGCTGCCAGGAAAGCGGTGAACCAATCGCGCACCGACGACGGGCTCACGTCCTTGTAGTAATAGGGCGGTGTCACCAGCAGCGACGGGATATCGAATTCGTCGGCAAGACGCGCCGCGGCCAGCGCATCGTCGACGGCCGTGGCGGTGATGCCGAACACCAGCTTGTCGCCGCCGACACCACGGGCTCTCAGCGCCTCGAGGACCGGACGGCGCTCGCCGAGGCTGACCGAGGGGCCTTCGCCGGTCGTGCCGAACAGGGTGATCTTGGCGCAGCCACGCTCAAGCGACTCGATCGCGTGGCGGCAGAGCCGCTCGACGTCGATCGAATCTCCGGCAAACGGCGTTGTCAGCGCCGCCGCGATGCCAAACTCCCGCCGTTGGGCCATCATTGGTAATCCTGTGTCGTGCCGCATCCGACGATGCTTGTTTGTCAGTGGTAGTTAGGCTAACATGTCAGCGCGTGTTCAACAAGCGTGATTGCGGCCGAACGGCACGCCAGCCGCCCGACAAAACGTTGGCATATGGGCGGAATCCGGAGGAGGATTGTGTCGGTCGCCAATTTGGGAGGAACTTCCATGAAGCAGAATCGCACAAGACGTGCCGTCCTGGCGCTCGCCGCCGCCGTCGCCATGGTCGCCACCGCGCCGGCGCTCGCCGCCCCGATCAAGCTGCGCATCTCCACGCCGGCGGTCGAATCCGACTGGCACGCGAAAATGCTCACCGTCTTCAAGGACACGCTCGACAAGAGCGCGCCGGGCGAATTCAACGTCGAGATCCACCTCAACGCCACGCTCTTCAAGCAGGGCACCGAGCCGGCCGCCATGCAGCGCGGCAATCTCGATATGGCGATGATCTCCGCCCAGGACATTTCCAAGCAGATTGCGGCCTGGTCGGTCTTCACGGCCGGTTATCTGATCCGCAGCCCCGACCACCAGCAGAAAGTCTTCCGCGGTGATATCGGCAAGGAATTCTACAAGATGGTCGAGGACCAGATGGGGATCCACATCCTCGACGTCGGCTATCTCGGCACCCGCGAGCTCGATCTGCGCGGCGACAAGAAGATCACGACGCCGGCCGATCTCGCCGGTGTGAAGCTGCGCATGCCCGGCTCGGACGCCTGGCAGTTCCTCGGAACGGCGCTGGGCGCCAACCCGACTCCGATGGCCTTCGGCGAGGTCTATACGGGCCTGCAGACCGGCGCCATCGACGGCCAGGACAACCCGCTGCCGACCGACAAGGCCGCCAAGTTCTATGAGGTCACCAACCAGATCGTGCTGACCGACCATCTGGTCGACGCCATCTTCCTGTCGATCTCCAAGCTCACCTGGGACAAGCTTTCCGCCGACCAGCAGACGAAGGTGACCGATGCTGCCATGGCGGCCACCGCCTACAACAACGAAAACCGCATCAAGGACGAAGCGCAGCTGGTCCAGTTCTTCAAGGATCAGGGCCTCAAGGTCTACGCGCCGGACGTCGATGCGTTCCGCACGCACGTTCAGGACATGTACCTGAAGTCGGATTTCGCCAAGGACTGGCCGGCGGGCATCGTCGATCGCGTCAATGCGGTGAACTGAGCCCGCGGGGCAATGACGCAGATTCTGCATTACCTGCGGAAGGGCGCCGAATTCGTGGCGGTCGGCTTGTTCGTCGCCATGTTCGGCGCCTTTCTGCTTCAGGTGTTCATGCGCTACGTGATCAACCATCCGCTGGGCTGGACATCGGAAGCCTGCGTCATCTTCTACATCTGGGTAATCTTCTGGACGGCCGCCTTCCTGCTGCGCGAACGCGACCACGTCGCTTTCAGCATGATCTATGAAGGCGTCAGGCCACCGGCGCGGCGCGTGATGGCGATCCTCGGAGTCCTCGCGATCGGCGGAGGCTTCATCGCCGGTTTTCCCGCCATGCTCTCCTTCATCACCTTCATGAAGATCGACGTCACGCCGGTCACCCGAATCCGCTTCGACTATGTCTATTCGGTCTGGATTCTGTTCTTTCTTGCTGTGATTGCCCGCAGCATTGCTTCACTGATCCGGCTTCTCGGGCGCAACTGGCGCCGGGAGACCGGCGACGCGCCCACCGGGCACGAGCAGGCACCGGCGGTGGAATAGTCCGATGAGCGGTGCCTTTCTCTTCGCGATCGGTGCTCTTCTCCTCCTTTCTGCCATCGGCGTGCCGATTGCCTTTGCCACGCTGATCGGGGCGATCGGCTATCTGTTCATCAGCGGCCAGGACGTCGGGCTGGTGGCGGAACAGGCCCTCAACGGCCTGTTCGATTCCTTCGTCCTGCTGGCGGTGCCGCTGTTCATCGTCGCGGCTAATTTCATGAATGCCGGAACGGTCAGCGACCGGCTGCTTGCCTTCTGCCTGGCGGTTGTCGGCCGCTTTCGCGGCGGCCTTGCCCAGGTCAACGTCGTCGCCAGCCTGATCTTCTCGGGCATGTCCGGTTCGGCCATCGCCGACGCCGCCGGCATCGGCCGCATCATCATCGACATGATGCGCAAGGAAGGCCGCTATCCTGCGGGCTACGCCGCCGCTCTGACGGCGGCCTCCGCCGTCATCGGACCGATCATCCCGCCGTCGATTCCGATGGTGCTCTACGCGCTGGTCTCCGACACCTCGGTCGGCTACCTCTTTCTCGGCGGTGTCATTCCAGGCCTCGTCCTGGGTGCGGCTCTGATGGTCCTGAATGTGTGGACGGCACACCGGCGCGACTTCCCGCGCGACGAGGCCGTGCCGCTACGCGACATGCCACGCCTCACCGTGCGCGCTTTTCCCGCGCTCATGCTGCCGGTGATCCTGCTTGCCGGAATCTATGGCGGCGCCACGACGCCAACCGAAGCCGCCTCAATTGCCGCCGCCTACGCCCTGGTGCTCGCCGTCTTCGTCTATCGCGCGCTTTCCTGGCGCGATTTCTTCGGCCTCGTGCTGGACGCCGCCCGTTCGACCGGCATCGTCGGGCTGATCATCGCTTCCGCCCTCGTCTTCAACTATCTGGTGGCGAGCGAGAACATTCCCGATCTGGTCGCCACGCAGCTGACTGCGCTGAATCTCTCGCCGGAAGCCTTCCTCATCGGGACCAACGTTGTCTTCCTTGCCCTCGGCTGCCTGTTCGACGCCACTACGCTTCTCCTCATCGTCGTGCCGATCTTCCTGCCGACGGCGCGGGCGCTTGGCATCGATCTGGTCCATTTCGGCGTCGTCATCGTCGTCAACATCATGATCGGCCTGGCAACACCGCCCTATGGGGTGCTGCTGTTCGTCATCAACGGCATCACCGGGATCCCGCTACGCGACATCATCCGCGAGATCTGGCCGTTCCTCTTCGTCCTGATCGCCTCGCTCGTTCTGATGGTTCTTTTTCCAGAAATCGTGCTCTGGCTGCCGCAGCAGTTCGGCTATCGCGGCTGACAAGGTCCGCGCCGCTGCGTCGCTTGCCCGGAGACCTGCTCCATGTCTCTGTGTGGTCGTCGGGTGCGGCTGCGGCCATGCGCTCGACGACCATCGTCTGCCCTCCCTCAGGCGGCTGAGCAAAACATCAAGGACGAAGCGCAGACAGCTCCGATCGGCTGGGGCATTTTCGCCATTGCGCGCGGACGGCGGATGTGCACTGAATAGTTTGCGCATCGCGCGAACAAACTGCCTTGCATGCAATTTGGCGAGTTTTCCAGGACTCACAAGGGAGCAACGAACGTGCAGAACTTGATCAGACTAGTGGTCTAATTCCTTCGGACAATTCCCAAGTTGGGCGAAGCAGTTCAAGCTCTCGGCATGAGAGCAGGGATAGTCGTCATCGTCACATCGGAAGATCGCCGTCGGCTTGAGGCGATCATCGCGCATCGCAGTTCGCCGCAGAAGCACGTCTGGCGGGCCAAGATCATCCTGGCCACCGCCGACGGCTGCGGCACCTTCGAGGTGATGCGGCGGTCCGGCAAGGCCAAACCCGTCGTTTGGCGCTGGCAGGAGCGCTTTATGCGGGAGGGCGTCGACGGGCTCCTGCGCGACAAGACGAGGCCGCCCGGCAAGGCGCCGCTGCCGGCGGAGACGGTTCAGCGCGTCATCGATCTGGCGCTCGGCCCGCCGCCGGGCGAGACCACCCACTGGACCGGACGGATGCTAGCCAAGGCGGCGGATGTCAGCCTGCGCTCGGTTCAGCGCATCCTCGAAGCGCATCAACTTGCCCCGCACCGCATCCGCACCTTCAAGCTGTCGAACGACGTCCGGTTCGCCGACAAGCTTCGCGATATCGTCGGGCTCTATGTCGACCCGCCTGCCCACGCTGTCGTCCTTTCGGTTGACGAGAAGAGCCAGATCCAGGCGCTCGACCGCACGCAGCCGGGCTTGCCGATGAAGAAGGGTCGGGCCGGAACCATGACCCACGACTACAAAAGGAATGGCACCACGACGCTGTTCGCCGCGCTCAACGTGCTCGACGGCACCGTCATCGGCCGCAACATGCAGCGCCATCGCCATCAGGAGTTCATCCGCTTCCTCAACACCGTCGAGGCGGAAGTGCCGGCCGGCAAGCTGATCCATGCCATCGTCGACAACTATGCCACCCACAAGCACCCCAAGGTCCATGCCTGGCTCGCCAGCCATCCTCGCTGGACCTTCCACTTCACGCCGACCTCGGCCTCCTGGCTGAATGCTGTCGAGGGCTTCTTCGCCAAACTGACGCGGCGCCGACTGAAGCGCGGCGTCTTCCGATCCGTCGTCGACCTTCAGGCCGCCATCAACCGCTTTGTCGAGGAAACAAATGCCGAGCCCAAGCCCTTCGTCTGGACCGCCGATCCCGACCGTGTCCTCGCTGCCGTCAGACGCGGGAACCAAGCGCTAGAGTCGATCCACTAGGGGCAGCCGTGCTGCTGACCCTGCTGGCGGCGACGGGGGCCATGGCCGAGGACAAGCTGACCATCGGCATCGTGACCTTCTCCACTTCCGACATCGACACCAACCAGATGATCGACACGATGCAGCAGGAGGCGAAGTCCAAGGGTTGGGATGTCGAGCTCCTCAACGCCAACGGCCAGCCTTCGCAGGCGATCGTCGCCATCAAACAACTGGTGACCAAGAAGGTCAGCGCCATCATCGTCACGGTCTTTGATTCGACCGGCCTTGCGGCGGGTCTCGCCGCCGCGGAAGAGGCCGGCATTCCCGTCCTGTCGGCCGGCGGCGGCATGGCGCCGGGCATCGCGCTGTCAGCGTCCACGGGCGCCGCCCAGCCGCTCATCGACCTGATGATGAAGGATGCGGGCAACAAGGGCACGATGCTGGCCCTGACCTATCACCCCGGCATTCCGTGCCGGGAGCGTGCCGACGCCTTCGATGCAGCGGTCGCCGGCAACCCGAACATCAAGGCGACCACGCATGAGATCACGATCCCCGGCGCGGCCGAGTCGTCCCAGGCGGCTACCAATGCCTGGCTGGGCGCCAACGCCAATGCGCAAGGGCCGTTCGCGATCTTCAACTGCTATGACGACAACGCCATGGGCGCGATTGCCGCGCTGAAGCAGAACGGGCGGACGGATGTGGCCGTCTATTCGTTCAACGCCACTGCGCCGGCCGTTCAGGCAATCAAGGACGGCACGATGACCGCGTCGCTCGGCGTCGATCTGACTTCGGCCGGCAAGATGCTCGTCGACCAGATTCCCGACATCCTGGCAGCCGGCAAGTCGTGGGAGCCCAAGTCGTTCATTCCTGGCTACACGATCGTTACCAAGGACAATGTCGACCAGTTCATGAAGGACAATCCGCAGTAACCTGGGTGGCAGACGGCCGGCCGGGCATGCCCGGCCGGCCCGTGATCAGGCTTGAGGAAGCGAGGCATGACCGTCGACCAGTCCCTGCTCGGCAAGGTGGCAGCGTTTGGCCGCCGCTCCACCGGGGCTTCGCCCCAAGCGACGCATAGCAGCCAGTGGCATGCAGGGTTCATGTGG
The DNA here is from genome assembly GCA_963732845.1 of uncultured Alphaproteobacteria bacterium. Taxonomy (GTDB): domain Bacteria; phylum Pseudomonadota; class Alphaproteobacteria; order Rhizobiales; family Kaistiaceae; genus CAVSRC01. The sequence continues at coordinate 24,092 of CAVTBE010000021.1, forward strand.
CTGCTCGGCACCTACGGCACGATCATCGTGCTTATGGTGATGCTTGCCGTGTTCTCGGTGCTGCAGCCGGGTACGTTCGCGACGGTTGGCAACTTCCGGAACATATTCAATGACATGGCGATCGGCACGATCGTCGCGGCGGGCCTCACGGTGCCGCTGGTGGCCGGCGATTTCGACCTGTCGATCGGCTATGTCGCGAGCTTCTGCGGCCTGCTGGTCGTCGGTATCCTGAGCGCCGGACAGCTTCCCATTCCCCTGGCGATCCTGGTCGTCGTCGGCATCGGCACGCTGATCGGCATCGTCAACGGCATCATCGTCTCCAAGATCGGCGTCAACGCCTTCATCGCCACTCTCGGCACCGGCACCGTGGTCGTCGGTCTCAACTACGCCTATTCGGGCGGCGCGCCGCTCCAGCTCAGGCAGCACCGCGAATTCACCGACATTGCGATCGGCCGCCTGTGGGGGATTCCGCATCTCGTCTGGATCATGGCGGCCATCCTCATCGTGCTGTGGGTCATCCTGAACCGCACGGTCCAGGGCCGGCATATCCACGCCATCGGCGTCAGCCCCGAATCCGCCCGCCGCGCCGGCGTCGCTGTCGACCGCAGCCGTATCGTCGCCTTTGCCATTGCCAGCACCTGTGCCGCCATTGGCGGTGTGCTCATGGCCTCCAATCTCGGCTCCGGGCAGGTGACGGCCGGCGACGGTTTCATGCTCACCTCTTTCTCGGCGGCGTTCCTCGGCTCGGCGGCTTTGCGCGAAGGCCAGTTCCACATTCTCGGCACGCTCATCGGCGTGCTCACCGTCGCCATCGGCAACAACGGCCTGGCGATGATCGGCGCGCCGATCTTCACCCAGTTCCTGTTTGCCGGCGGCCTGCTGGTGGTTGCCGTAGCGCTTGGCGGCATCGGCCGCCGTTACGGCCGCGGCTAGGGTAGGGGGCGGCCATGGCACTCGTCAGCCTGCGTAACATCAGCAAGAGCTTCGGCGGCATCGAAGCGCTCGATGATGTCTCCATCGAAGTCGAGAAGGGCGACATCCTCGGTCTGGTCGGCGACAATGGCGCCGGCAAATCGACGCTTATCAAGATCCTCTCCGGCGCGCATGAACAGACCTCCGGCGAGGTCCTGCTCGACGGCAAACCGGTGACGCTGATGCCACCGGCTCAGGCGCAGCGGCTGGGCATCGAGACGGTCTATCAGGACCTGTCGCTGATCGGTACCTTCAGCGCCGCCGAGAACTTCTTCCTCGGCCGCGAGGAGGCGATCGGCGTCGGTCCGGCCCTTTTCCGCCTGACCCGGCGCAAGGCGATGGCGGTGACCGCCATGCGCAAGCTCGAGGAACTGCATATCGACATTCCCGGCGTCAAGACAAAGCCGGTTGATCGCATGTCCGGCGGCCAGCGCCAGATGGTTGCCATTGCGCGCGGCGCCTTCTGGGGCAGCAAGCTGCTGCTTCTGGACGAACCGACGGCGGCGCTGGGTGTGCGCGAGTCGCAGGAGGTCCTCGGCCTCATCAGCCGGCTCAGCGAACGCGGCATCACCATCATCATGGTGACCCATAATCTCGAGCACCTCTGGCGGGTGTGTAACCGCGTGGTGGTCATGCGCCGCGGCCGCAAGGTGGCGGATATGATGAGCGCCGACACGAATCCCGAGGAGGTGGTCGCCTACATCACCGGCGCCAAGGAGCCCTCGGTGGCCCCCGTAGAGCGCGTTGAATCGGTGAGCGCATGAGCGCTTCCGACAAGAAGACGCTGACCCGGCTGCTCGCCGACATGCCCAGGAACTGGGGTCGCTGGGGCGCGGAAGACGAGGTCGGTGCGCTCAACTATCTGGGCGCCGACGAGATCCGGGCGGGCATGGCCGCGGTGCGCGAGCATCGCACCTTCACGCTCGGCGTTCCGATCGCCCTGCCATCGGGCGATCCGGTCTTCCCGGGCCGCTGGGCGGCGCGTCACTACATGGTTGCCGACAAGGCGGGCTTTGCCGCCGGCCACTGGCACGCCATGCCCGGCGGGCTCGAATTTGCCGACGACTACGTCAGCGGCTTCGCCCAGGCCGGCACCCATTGCGATGCACTGGGCCACATGTGGTTCGACGACACGCTGTGGAACGGCTTCCCGGCCGACAGCACCAATGGCGGCATGAAGCGCGCCAGCATCGAACCGATCGCCAGGCGCGGCATCGTCGGTCGGGCGGTGCTGCTCGACGTGGCGCGGCTGCGCGGCAAGCCGTGGCTCGGTCGCGCCGAGACGATCGACCATCGTGACCTGGTGGCCTGCGCCAGGGCGCAGGGCGTCGACATCGCCCCGCGCTCGATCCTCATCATCCGCACCGGCTGGGTCGGTGCCCTGCTGCGCGGGGACGAGCGGATCGCAGAGGGCTACTGGGAGCCGGGCCTGACCTTCTCGCCGGACCTCGTGCATTGGTTCGACAAGATGCAGATCCCGGCCTTTGCCACCGACACACTGGCCAACGAAACCACCTACGAACGCGAGACGGGCATCATGCTGGTGCTCCATGCGGCGCTGATGCGCAATCTCGGCATCGCCTTCATGGAAATGATGTGGCTCGACGATCTCGCAGCCGATTGCGCCGAGGACCGGCGCTACGAGGGCTTCTACTGCGCCAGCCCGGTGCGCGTCACCAACGGAACCGGCGGCGCGCTCAACCCCGTCTTCATAAAATGATCAACCCGCGGAACCCATCCATGCCGACGTCCGACGATACCACGCAACTGTGCTTCCTTCCTGCCGCCGAGCTTGCCGGCCGCATCCGGCGGCGCGAGGTTTCGCCGGTCGAGGTGACGGAGGCCTATCTGCGACGCATCGAGGCGCGCAACCCGCTCGTCAACGCCTATACGCTGGTGCTCGCCGAGCAGGCGATGGATGCGGCGAAAGCGGCAGAGGCGGCGGTGATGTCGGGCAAGACGCTGGGGCCGCTGCATGGCGTTCCGGTCGGCATCAAGGATCTCGACGACCTCGCCGGCGTGCCAACCTCGATGGGCTCGCGGGCAGTCCACAATCGTGTGCCGAAACAGAGCGCCATCGCGGTCGAACGGCTGCTCGCCGCCGGCGCCATCGCGCTGGGCAAGACCAACACGCCGGAATTCGGTCACAAGGGCATCACCGACAATCTGCGCTTCGGCCCGACCAGCACACCCTGGGCGATCGGCTACAATTCCGGCGGTTCGTCCGGGGGCAGCGCTGCCGCGGTCGCCGACGGCATGGCGGCACTCGCCCAGGGGACCGACGGCGGTGGCTCGGTACGCATCCCGGCCGCGTTTAGCGGCACCGTTGGATTCAAGCCCTCCTTCGGCCGCGTCCCTTCGGTAACACGGCCGGACGGGTTCCTCTGGGGCCATCCGCTGGTCCACATCGGGCCGCTCGCCCGCACCGTCGCCGATGCCGCGCTGATGATCTCGGTCATGGCGGGCCCCCATCCGCGTGACCCGCTGACGCTTCCCGACGATGGGGTCGATTATGTCGCCGGCGCCAACACATCGGCGGAGGGCCTGCGCATCGCCTATAGCCGGCGCCTCGGCAACTTCCCTGTCGATCCGCGCGTCGCCGCCGTGGTGGAGACGGCGGTGGGCGCACTGCGTGACAGCGGAGCGGCGATTGACGAGGTCGAGCTCGATCTCGGGGCCGATCATGACGTGCTCGCCCATCTGTGGGTGCGCATCATCTCGGTTCACTACGCGGCGATTGCCCATCACTGGAAGCAGGAGGGCATCGACCTGGTTGGCGAGCATGGCGCCGTCCTGACACCTCAGTTCCGCGAGATGCTGGTGAGCGCGCACAACATTTCCGCCGTCGACCACGCCCTCGACGACATGCTGCGCACCGGCGTTCTCGACGGCCTGGAGGATGTGTTCGAGCGCTACGACCTGATCGTCTCGCCGACGCTGGCCGTCCCGCCGGTGAAGAACGCGACTGATGGCAACACGATCGGCCCGGTCGAGATCAACGGCGAGCCGGTCGAGCCATTGATCGGCTGGTGCATGACCTATCCGCTCAATTTCACCGGTCATCCGGCGATCTCGGTGCCGGCCGGGCTGACGCCGGAGGGTCTGCCCGTCGGTCTGCAGATCATCGGCCGCCGCCACGCCGACGAAACGGTGCTGGCCATGGCGCGGCGCTTCGAGCAGGTGAAGCCCTGGTTCCAGGACTATCCGGGCCTGCAGGCCGCGAAAGAAACGGCCTAGCTAGGGCCCGGCTAGATCGAGACCTGCAACAGGTCGGAGAGCACCAGACCGGCGGCGCCGAGCAGTGCTGTCCGGTTGCCTGCATCACCGGCGATCAATTCGATATCGCTGCCCGGACGGGCCGGTACGAGGCGGCGCACCTGGGCGGCGATGGCGTCGATCATGCGCTGGCCGCCGAGCACGACGTCGCCGTGCAGGATGTAGACATTGGGCGCCAGCGTCTGCTGCAGATTGGCGATGCCGATGGCGATGTTGCGGGCGTAGCGGTCGAGAAGCTCAGCCGCCGCCGTCGTTCCGCCATCCGCCAGTTCTACCAGGCGGCCGGAGTCCATGCTGTCGGCCTCGGCAAGCCCGATGCGTCGGGCCTCGCGGCGCAGCCATCCGAGCGTGGCAATGGTGTCCCAGCAACCACGCCGTCCGCAGCGGCAGACCTCGCCGTCCACCTGCACGAAGGTATGGCCCAGCTCGCCACCGGCACCGGCGGCGCCGCGGTAAATATGTCCGTCGAAATAGAGGGCGCCGCCGAGGACCTCGCCGGTATAGACGACGGCGAATTGCGGTACGTCACGCCCCTTGCCAAACCAGCGGTCGCCAAGCAGGAGGGCGCGCGGGTGGTGATCGAGGCGCACCGGCAGGCGGAAGCGCTTGTTGAGTTCGGCGGCGAGCGGATAGCCACTGAGGGCGGGCGCCAGGTTGACCGCGACGATCGCGCCGTGGTCGGTGTCGACCATGCCGCCGACGGCGACGCCGATGCCAAGCGGCTTGCGCTTGGCTGCCTTCAGGGCGCGGCGGACGCAGTCAATCACGGTGGCGACGATCGGACCCACGGGCCCTTCGCCGTCGGGGAGCGCAATGCGGCATTCGGCCTGGACGGCGCCCTCCAGCGTCACCACGCAGGCATGCACGGCCTCAGGCATGAGGAGCACGCCGCAGATCGGCTGTGCCTTGGGCGAGAACCAGAGCGGACGCGGCGGTTTGCCCCCGCCACGACTGGACGGTTCCGGATCCATTTCGACGAGAAGATCCTGGTCGATCAAAGGCTGGACGATGCCCGAGATCGTCGTGCGGTTGACGCCGGCCGCGCGGGCCAGTTCAGCGCGGCTTGTGGGCCCGAGGTCGAAAAGGGCCTGGATGACGCGGCCGCGATTCGCCGAGCCAACCACCGACGAGGACAGCAGCGATTGCTGTATGCGGCCGGAGTGCTCGCGTGATGAAGCAGACTTTTCGAGAGTCAGCCGGAATTTGGTCTTTCGCACAAATCTGGCCGGATGCTCGTTCACGGTGGGGAGTCTCGACAGAACCTTTGTGTGTGTACCGTCCTTAGCGGATGCAAGCTGTCGATTCGAGCATTTTGTTCGAGGCCCAGACAATGCCGGGGACGCGGTCCTCTGATCACGGAAGGCCATTCGGCCCGAGGGGTCGCGGGCCGCAAGGGGCAGCGACGGCTTCGCCATCAGGCGCCGACGCGCGCTTTCCGCAAGCGCCGCCGCGGCGTGGCCCCCACACGGAGCGCATGCGCGTGGCAGCCGGGTAGCGAGCGGCGTTGTCTAGACTGTGCCGATGGTGTCAGTGCGTCGGGAGGGAGCGGCAGCCCGCCCGCTCCCCTGCCATCATGCGACGGCCTGTGGTCGGCTGCGGGCCCGGGCCTATGCGGCCTTGACGATCTTGTAGCCTTCGATTTCCTTGACGACCGGCAGGCCTTCCCAGCGGTCGGAATCGTGGATCAGGATCAGCCGCTTCTGGTCGTGGCCGATCTCGGTTTCGACCTTGTCGAGGGTCTTGAGCTGATCCCAGACGCAGCCGGTGGCATTGTTGAGCGGCGCATAGACGCCGTCATTGTTGACGCCGCTGAACTGGCGCCGCGAATAGACGCAGTCCCCCGAGATCACCAGGCGCCCGCGCGCCGTCTCGAGGGTGACGAACTGATGCCCGGGGGTGTGGCCGGGGCCGAGACGGGCGTGAATGCCGGGCAGGATGTTGTCCTTGTCGCCGTCGACCAGGGTGACCCGGTGTTCGATCGAGGCTTCGAGAGCCGTCCTGAGGTTGTCCGGATCGATGATCGCGGTCATGTAGCCGAAGCGCTTGGGCAGGGCGATGGCCTCGTACCAGGTCAGCAGCTCGCTCTTCTGGATGAAGATGTTGGCGTTGGGATACTGGCCGATCGAGCCCATGTGGTCGAAATGAGCATGGGTGATGACGATGTCGGTGATCTCCTCCGGCTTCACGGCGAGTTCGCCGAGCATGCGCACCGGCGAAATCCAGTTGGGAATGCCGAACTTGCGGGAGAAGCCGGAGCTGTGTTCGTCCTGCATGAAGCCGGTGTCGATGAGTACCTTGTGCTCGCCCTGCATGGCCAGCATGAACGAGAACGGCAGGTCGACGACGCCATCCTTGTACATGCCGCTGATCAGATCGACCCAGGGCTGCTCCTTCGAGCGGGCATATTCGATGACGTAGAGATCCCAGATAGCGGACATTTGGGTTCCTCCTAGCTTTCGGCGACGAGACGGCCAAGGCTCGACAGGGCCACGGCGACGATCAGGATCGAGCCCTGGAACATGTACTGGCTGAAGGTCGGCGCGCCGAAGATGTTGAGGCCATTGAAGCCGATGGCGATGATCAGCGCCCCGACCAGCGTACCGAAAACGTGGAACTCGCCATCGCGGAGCGTCGCCGATCCGAGGAAGACCGCGGCAAAGGCGGTCAGCAGGTAGGAGTCGGCGGCGCTGGTGGTGCCGCTGCCCAGCCGCGAGGCAAGCAGGATGCCAGTCAGCGCGGCGCACATGCCGGAGATGATGAAGCCGAGCGTCTTGATACGGTCGACATTGATGCCGGCAAGGCGCGCCGCGGCAGCATTGCCGCCGACCGCCTGGATCTCCTGCCCTACGGCGGTGCGCTCCACGACCACCCAGAGCCCGCCCAGAACCACGGCCATGGCAACGATGTTGTTGGGAATGCCGAACAGCCAGCGCCCCAGAGAAAGCTGGAGGAAAGCTTCGGGGACGCCGGCCACGATCGGCACGCCCGAGGAATAGGCGAAGGCGAAGCCGGTAAGGATCGTTCCGACGCCGAGCGTGGCGATCACCGAATTGACCCGCATCTTGGTGACGATGAAGCCGTTGACGAAGCCGATGAGGCCGCCGAGCGCCAGGACGATCAGGATGGCAAGCGGAATGGGAATCTTGTCGTGAACGATCAGGCCGGTGACGAGGATGCCGTGCAGGCTGGCGGCCATGCCGATCGACAGGTCGAGTTCGCCGACAATGACGGCCAGCGTCAGGCCGCCGGCGATGATCATGGCCAGCGAGGCCTGATTGAGCACATTGGTGAAGTTGCCCAGGGTCGGGAAGGCGCGCGGCGACAGAAATGAAAACGCAGCGATCATCACCGCCAGACCGATAATGGTGCCGTAGCGGGCGAAGATCCCCAGCGCCGCCTTGGTTTGCGGTGTCAGGCGTCGGCTGCCGATTGCGATGTCGGTCATGCTGGCTCCTCCGGAGCGAGTTTCCTGTGTTCGGCGTAACTGGCCGCCACGATGGCGCGGCGCGTCACATCCGCACCGCTGAATTCGGATACGATCCGCCCCTCCGCCATCACCAGCACCCGGTCGCAGACTTCGGGCAGTTCCTCGGGCTCGGACGAGACGACAAGCACGGCCATGCCCTTGCCGGCAAGCTCGCGGATCATGCGGTGGATTTCGGCGCGCGCACCGATATCGACGCCGCGGGTGGGTTCGTCGAGGATGAGCACACGCGGCATGCGCTTCAGCCAACGGCCGATGGCGACCTTCTGCTGGTTGCCGCCGCTCAGTCTTCCGACCTGCGTCGTGACATCCTGCGTCTTGATCGCCAGCTCCTCGACAACCTCCTGGGCCAGTGCCGCGCGGGCGCGTCCGCTGATCAGCGGCACCGCCGGGCTCATGACGATGCGTTTGAGATTGGCGAGGCTCAGGTTGAAGGCAATGCTCTTGGTCAGGATCAGCGCCTCGGTGCGCCGTTCCTCGGGCACCAGACCGAGCCCGGCCTTGACCGCCGCATTGGGCGAGGAGGGAGCATACGGCCGGTCGTCCAGCGTCATGCCGCCGCCATCGGGACGGTCGGCGCCATAGATCAGCCGGACCAGCTCGGTGCGGCCCGCGCCCACCAATCCGCCGAGGCCGAGAACCTCGCCCTCGTGCAGATCGAAGCTCACGTTCTCGACTTTCGGGGAGCGGGTCAGTCCTTTGACCTGGAGCACGGACCTGTGCCCTTCGAACGAGCGCTGGGACAACTGTTCGGCAGCCGGTACGCCGCCGACGATCGCCTCGACCAGTCCCTGGCGGGTGAGTTCCGCCTTTTCGAACAGCTGCGTCGACCGCCCGTCGCGGAAAACCGTGACACGGTCGCAAAGGGTCAGGATTTCCTGCAGCCGGTGCGACACGTAAAGCACCGACACCCCCGACGCGGACAGGTCGCGGACGATGGCGAACAGCCGCTCGCTTTCGCTTTCGGACAGGGAGGCGGTGGGCTCGTCCATCACGATCAGGCGTGCCTTGCGAACCAGGGCACGGCAAATGTTGATCAGCCAGTTTTCGGCCGTGGACAGGCCTTTGACATTGGCACCGAGCGGCGCGGTGACGCCGACACGCTCGGCGATCGGGGCGACCTCGCGCGCAATGGTGCGCCAGTCGACCATGCCGAAGCGCGAGCGCTTGGGGATGCCCAGCATGATGTTCTGCAGAACGGACATGCCGGGGACAAACGAGAGTTCCTGGTGGATGAAGCTCATCCCCAAGGCCGTCGACTGGTGCGGCGTCTCGATCGAGACCGGCTTCCCGTCGACTTCGATGACGCCGGAGTCCCGGTCGACCAGTCCGGCAAAAATCTTGATCAGCGTCGACTTGCCGGCGCCGTTGGCGCCGACCAGACCATGCACTTCTCCGGGCAGGATATCGAGCGACACACCTTTGAGGGCCTGCGCTCCGCCGAAGGATTTGACGATGTTCTTGGCCGCAAGGAGCGGGGGAACACCTGGCGTCCCCGCTCCCTGCAGTTCAGGCGCATTCACTTGCTTCAACACGGCCTGACGACACTTGCGTCTGGTTCAAATTGCGGTCGACCGGACCCTACTGGATCGCGTCCGGATGCTTGGCCAGGAAATCGTCGATGTTGTCCTTGGTGACCAGCACGGCCGGGACTTCGACCGCCTTGGGCTGCCAGGACGCACCGGCGTCTTTGATCTCCTTGAGCATCTTCACCATATTGTAGCCCTCGGTGAAGCTGTCCTGCCAGGCGGTAGCGGTCATGAAACCGTTCTTGATGTTCTCAAGAGCCTGGGCGTTGCCGTTGACGCCGTAGACCTTGACGTCGGTGCGGCCCTGCGTGCGCAGCGCACCGATGGCGCCGATGGCCGGATCGTCCCAGCAGCCCCAGATCGCCAGATTCTCGTTTCCGGCAGGATGGCTGGCCAGCCACGCATTGGCGTATTGCGCACCGTCTTCGAAATAGCCCGGGATGCGCACTTCGTTCTTCGTCACCTTGATGTCCGGATAGGCTTCGAGCGCCTTGTCGAGCTCGACCTCGCGGTTCCGGCACACCTCGCCGGTGTGATAGGTGAGCTCGAGCAGCGAACCCTTGCCATCCATGTTCTTGATCATGAGATCATCGACCGGGACGACCATCGGTCCGCCGGAGCCGTTGGTCGCGGCAACCGTGCTGCCGAGCCCGCCACCCCAGGTGACGACCGGGATATTGGCGCTGCCGGCGGCGGCAAGGCCGGCGCCGATCGACGACCACGGGAACACCATGTCGACGATGGCGTAGGCGCCGAGCTGGGCAAAATTCTGGATGGCCGAGTTGGCCTGGTCGGCGCTGCCGGCAGCGTCGATCACATTGATCTGGTAGCCGAGTTCGTCGGCAGCCTTGGTGGCACCCTGGATGTAGCGGGCGTTGTTGGCTTCGGTGGCGCTGATCGAGACGATGCCGATCAGCGGCTTGTCCTGCGCAAAGGCCGACGCCGCGGCCATCACGAGCGTTGCGGCAATGACGCCGCGAGACAGGCTTTTCAGTGTTTTGTTCTTCATTCCGCTCTCCCTTCTCACTCTCCCTTGCCGGTCGTCGCCCGGACCATGGCGGCAGCGAACCGTTTCGCTATATTTGCGGAAGATCACGGGGAGCGCAAGCATTTTTCATTGAATTTCCGCGCGAAAGGGTCATTCTAGGTGACCTAATTACGGCTAATCGGTTTGGCATATCGACAATGGCGACCATTCGCGACGTGGCGAAAAAGGCAGGCGTATCAACCGCAACCGTTTCCGCGGTGATCAACGAGTTGGCCTATGTGAGCCCGGACCTGAAGGCGCGGGTGGCGCAGGCGATCCACGTGCTGAGCTACAAACCGTCGCAGGTCGCCCGCAACCTGAGGCGGGGGCGCACCCAGCTCATCGCACTGGTGGTTGCAGACCTCGCCAATCCCTTCTATTCGCGCATCGTGTGCGCCGCCGAGGCGGCCATTTCCGCCTGGGGCTATTCCCTCGTCATCTTCAATAGCGACGAAAAGCCGGATGCCGAAGAGCGCACGCTCGAGCGCATCCGCCAGATCGGCTGCGATGGTGCGGTTGTCGTGCCGGTGGGCTCGCACAACAATTACCGGCGGCGCGATCTTTCGGTCGGCTGCCCCATCGTGCTGCTCGGCCGCTCCGTCGATCATCAGGACATCGACACCGTGTCCATCGACAATGTCGCCGCCGGCCGGCAGGCAACGGGCTATCTGCTCGATCTCGGGCACACGCGCATCGGATCGATTACCGGCCGCATGCAGCTGTCGACGGCCAGCGGCCGCCACGAGGGCATGCTCCAGGCGATGAGCGAACGCGGGCTGAAACCGCGCGAGTGTGACATCCGCTCCGGTGAATTCCGTGAGGATGTCGCCTATTCTGTTGCCCTTGAACTTCTGCGCCAGTCGGACCGTCCGACGGCTCTCTATGTTGCTAACGGCCTTATGGCGCTCGGGGTGATGCGGGCGCTCGCCGATCTCAACCTGCGCTGCCCGGAGGACGTGTCGATCGCCTCGACCGATACGATTTCCGGTGTCGGCGGCCTCAAGCCCCGGCTGACCCGGACCGAGCATCCCGATGTCGAGATGACCAAGGAAGCCCTGCGCATGCTCATCGACCGCATCGACGGCGGCTTCGACGGGCCGGGACGTAACGTGGTCTTCCAGCCGGCACTGGTGGTCGGGGAAAGCTGCGCCCCCTTGCGCTGACGGCGGCAGGACGCTGGCGGCGCGGCCGGCCGAAATTCAGGACCTGGGAGGGTCCCGCGAATGCAAATGAGGCGGCGGAAGACCTGCTCAGCAGCCCGGCCTTGCCGGTCGGCGTTATCGCCGGCCTTTTCCCCGGCCTTTTCGGTGCTATGAACGCCATGTCCGATGCCGCCAGTACCGTTGTGCCGCACGGCAGAGAGATGACGGCGTCCGACGCCGCCAAGTGTCGTATGTTCCAGAAAACGAGCGCGGACTTCGCCAGATACCGCGCCATCATGCGAGGAGATTAAAATGGCCTTTGAGACCGTCTACCTGTTCGCCAGCGGCGACCTGCGCGAAAGCGCCAACAAGGTCTGTTGGCCGGCGCAGCAAGCCTTGGAAGCCCAGCTGGATCAGGCGGTGCGGCGGCTCGGCGTCACGCTCAAGCGCGCCCACCCGGTCGATGCCAAACGTGGCCACGGCTTCCTGTCGAACCAGCGCGAGGGCATGGACGCCTTCACCCGCATCCCGGCCGACGCGCCGGTCATCGTTGCGGAGGCCGTTTGGCAGTACTCGCACCACGTGCTGCCCGGCCTCATCCACCACAAGGGACCGATCCTGACGGTTGCCAACTGGTCGGGGCAATGGCCGGGCCTCGTCGGCATGCTCAACCTCAACGGTTCGCTGACCAAGGCCGGCGTATCCTATTCGACCCTGTGGAGCACCGACTTCACCGACGACTATTTCAATGCCGCACTCAAGTCCTGGATGGAAGGCAATCAGGTCACCCACGACCAGAGCCACGTCACCGAACTCGCCGCGCTCACCATCCCCGAGCGGCTCGAGAAGATCGCCGCCGACATCGCCGGAGACATGCTGACCAAGAAGCGCATCATGGGCGTCTTCGACGAAGGCTGCATGGGCATGTTCAACGCCATCGTGCCCGATCACCTGCTCAACCCGCTCGGCATCTTCAAGGAGCGGCTGTCGCAGTCGGCGCTCTATTACGAGACGACGCAGATTCCCGATGCCTATGCCGACGAAGCCCTCGCGTGGCTTGAGAAAAAGGGCATGAAATTCGCCTTCGGCAGCGACGAGGCGAGCGAACTGACCCGCGCGCAGGTGAGGACGCAGTTGAAGATGTATGCGGCTGCGGCCCGCTTTGCCGACCGCTTCTCCTGCGATGCCGTCGGCATCCAGTACCAGCAGGGCCTCAAGGACCTGTTGCCGGCCTCCGACCTTGCCGAGGGCCTGCTCAATAACGACGACCGCCCCGAGGTGAAGAACGAGGCGGGCCAGCCCATCCGCCCGGGCAAGGCGATCACCCATTTCAACGAGGTGGACGAATGCGCCGCCATCGACGGGCTGCTGACCGATCAGGTGCACCGCGCGCTCGGCCAGCCGGCGGAGAACACGCTGCATGACCTGCGCTGGGGCGATGTCGATGCGACCGGCAAGCAGGACGGCTTCATCTGGGTGTTCGAGATCTCCGGTGCCGCGCCGGCGGCCCATCATGCCGGTGGCTATGCCGGCTCGCAGGGCTTCCGCCAGCCGGCGATGTACTTCCCCTTCGGCGGCAGCACGCTGAGCGGGGTCGCCAAGCCCGGTGTCGTGGTCTGGTCGCGCTTCTACGTCGCCGAGGGCAAATTGCAGCTCGACATCGGTCTTGCCGATGTGCTCGCGCTGGACGAGTCGGAGACGCGCCGGCGGCTCGACGGCACCACCAAGGAATGGCCGATCATGCACGGGCGGCTGCGCGGCGTCTCGCAGACCCAGATGATGGGACGTCACAAGGCCAACCACATCCACGTCGCCTATGGCAAGGACGAGGCCGGCGCCACCGAAGCCGCGCTGACCAAGGCGGCGCTCGCCCGCAATCTCGGCGTCACCGTTCACTGGTGTGGGACGTTGCCGGCATAGGACAGAGACCGCCAGGACGCGAAGACCATGCCTGCCCCGGGGGCCTGCTGCCATGCAGGTTGCCGGGGCAGGCAATCACATTTCGGACTTGGCCACCGCTGGTGGCCTGCGGTCGTCGGGCATCACCCTGAGATGCGTCAGTACATCTGATCGAGCGAGGCGCCCCAGCGCCGCAGGATCGCATGGCGGCGCGTCTTCAGGGTCGGGGTCATCATGCCGTTCTCGACCGTGAAGGGCTGGTCGGCGATGACGAAGTGCTTGACCTTCTCGATCACCGAAAGATTGCTGTTGGCCCGCTCGACGGCCTGGCCGATGGCGCGCTGAAAGCCCTTGTCCTCCGCCAGCTGGGAAAGTTCGGATGGGGCGCCGTTCTCCTTGGCCCATTCGGCAAGAAAATCCTGGTCGGGGACGATGATCGCGCCAATGTGGGGGCGGTTGTCGCCGACGGCGACGGCGAAGGCGATTTCCGGCTCCAGCGTCAGCACGCCTTCGATGCGCTGCGGCGCGATCGTGTCGCCGGCGGAATTGACGATGATGTCCTTCTTGCGGTCGGTGATCTGAAGATAGCCGTCATGGTCGAGGACGCCGATATCGCCGGTATGCAGCCAGCCGTCGCGCATGGTCTCGGCGGTGAGCTTCGGCTGCTTCCAGTAGCCGTCCATGAGCAGCGGTCCGCGCACCAGGATCTCGCCGTCATCGGCGATGCGCACCTCGACATGCTTCATCGGCGGGCCGACCGTGCGCAGCTTGACGCGGCTGGGCCGGTTGACGGCGACCACCGGCGCAGTCTCGGTCTGGCCGTAGCCCTGCAGGAGCCGCAGGCCGAGGGCGGTGAAGAAGACGCCGACGTCGTAGCTGAGCGGCGCGCCGCCGGAGACCAGTGCCTTCAGCCGGCCGCCGAAGCGGGCGCGGATCTTTTCGCGGACCAGCCGGTCGACGACCCAATCCACCAGCCGCTCGCGCCGGGTCATGGTGTCGCGGCTTTCGTAGCGCTTGCGGCCGAGCTCGACCGCCGTCCAGAACAATCGCGCCTGCACGTGGCTCTGCCGCGCCACGTTGCGCAGGATGCGCTCGCGCATGATCTCGAAGAGCCGCGGCACGGCGGTCATGATCGTCGGCCGCGCCTCGAGCAGATTCGTCGTCAGGGTGTCGGTGCGCTCGGCGAAAAAGATCTGGGCACCGAGCGAGATCGGGAACATCAGGCCGGCTGAATGCTCGTAGGCGTGGCAGAGCGGCAGGAACGACAGGAAGACCTCGTCGTCGAGGCCGAGCTCGGCCAGCACATCGGCGGCGCCGACGCAATTGGTGATGATGGCGCGGTGGGAGAGCATCACGCCCTTGGGTTGGCCGCCGGTGCCGGAGGTGTAGATGAGGCAGGCGAGTGCGTCGCCGGCAATCCCGGTCGCCGCCGGCAGGATGGCATCAGCGCCGGCCGCGCCCGACGCCAGGGCGTCCTGCCATGTGGCGAGGGCGATGCGGCCCTTGTCGATGTCGCCGAGGTCTTCCATGGCGATCACGCGCTTGAGGCCTTTCGCCTTGCGGGCTGCCTGGAAGAAGGGCTGCGCCAGCGCCGCGGTCGAGACGATCGCCATGGTGGCGCCGCTGTCGCTCAGGATGTGGGCGTGATCGCTCGCCGTGTTGGTGGTGTAGGTGGGGACGCTGACGCCGCCGGCCGCCATGATGGCGAGGTCGGCGATCGCCCAGCGCGGCGAGTTTTGGGACAACAGGATGACCCGGTCGCCTTTGGCGAGGCCATAGGCCTGCAGCGCCGCCGCCAGCGCCGCGACCTGAGCGGCCGTCTCCTGCCAGCTCAGCGGCTGATAGGTGCCGTCGATCTTTTCCCACAGAAACGGCCGGACCCCGTGCTTTTCAGCCTGGCCCACAAACATGGCCACCAGATTGGGCCAGTCGCCGATATCCATCACGCCATCGATCCAGTCGACATTTCGGCCAATTTAGCCTGGACAAGGCTCTACGGCACCATCAGTTCGATCAGGAACGGGGACGACGTGCCGTTGGCATGGCTCATGAGGGAGGCGAAATCCTCCATGGTCTCGGCGCGGGCGCTGTCGACGCCGAAGCC
This sequence comes from uncultured Alphaproteobacteria bacterium, assembly GCA_963732845.1. Lineage (GTDB taxonomy): Bacteria > Pseudomonadota > Alphaproteobacteria > Rhizobiales > Kaistiaceae > CAVSRC01. The sequence continues at coordinate 39,525 of CAVTBE010000021.1, forward strand.
CTTGCCGATGGCTACCCAGTCGAGATCGGGATTGCCGAGATCGAACAGGGTGCGCGAGGCCTCTCCGGGGGTCGCGCCGACCTGCCGCAATTCGTCCTGCAGAATGGCGTAGCGGCGATTGGCGAGGATCACGGTGGTGACGGCCAGGTTCTCGCGCGCCTGCGTCCACAGCGCCTGCACGGTGTAGAGCGCCGAGCCGTCGGCCTGGAGGTTGATGACACGGCGACCGGGCGCGCCGACGGCAGCGCCGGTCGACAGCGGCAGGCCGTCGCCGATGGCGCCGCCGGTGAGCTGCAGCCAATCGTGCGGCGCGGCGGCAAGCGTGCCGGGAAAGAAGCCGAAGCCGTAGGTGATCGATTCATCGACGACGACGGCGTTCTCCGGCATGAGCGCCGAAAGGGTCTGGGCGACCGCCGCGGAGGTGACCGCACCCTTCGCCGGCTCCGGCCTGGGGCCGGGGTCGGGCGGCGGAACGGCCGGCGCGTTCAACGCTTCGGCAAGGCGGGCGAGCGCCCCGGGCCCGTCTTCGTCGGGGCGGGCGAGCAGGTGGAGGGTGGCGTCGGGCGCGCGCAGCTGCCCGCGCCTGCCGGGATAGGCGAAGAAGGAGACCGGATCGGCGGCGCCGACCACGATGACATGACGAACGCCGTCGAAGGCGGCAAGCGCGGCATCGATCTGGTAGGGCACGCGGTCGACCGGGTGGCGGCCGCGGCCGCGTTCGATGCGCGTGTTGAAGGTCTCGCAGAACAGCCCGGCGCCGGTCTTGCCGGCGATACGATGCGCATCGGCAAGCGCATCGGCCATGAGCGCGGCGCCGCCGAGCACGATGACCGCCGGCTCGCCGGAGCGGAGCGCGCGCGCCACCGCCGCCAGCGTGGCGTCGTCGACCGCCTTCACCGCGGGGACGGGAAGCGGCGCGGCGGCGACGCCGCCGTCGCTCCACGAGGCGTCGGAGGGCAGGATCAGGGTGGCCACCTGACCGGGCGGCGTGCGTGCCGCCTGCACGGCTTCGGCCGCGAGGCTGCCGACCTCGGCCGGCGTCGTGGCGGTGCGCACCCAGCCGGAAACGCCGCGGGCGAAGCCTTCGGTGTCGGCTGCGAGCAGGGGCTCGAGCGGCTTGTGATAGGTCGCCTGATCGCCGGTGATGTTGACCAGGGGCACATGAGCGCGGCGGGCGTTATGCAGGTTGGCGAGGCCGTTGGCGAGGCCGGGACCGCAGTGGAGCAGGCTCGCCGCCGGCTTGCCGGCGAGGCGGGCGTAGCCGTCGGCGGCGCCGGTCGCGACGCCCTCGAACAGGCCGAGGATGCAGCGCATGCCGGGCACCCGGTCGAGGGCCGCGACGAAATGCATCTCGCTGGTGCCGGGATTGGCGAAACAGGTGTCGACACCCGCAGCCAGAAGCGTGCGGACCAAGCTCTCGGCACCATTCATTTTTGGGAAGCTCCTGGACGGCGGGAATGATCGTCCGGGGATTTGTCACCGCCGGGGGCCCCAAGTCCAGTGCGTCATGATGCACGGCGCGTGTCGATGCGAAGCGGGCGGCCGGCGGCCGAGGGGGGCCGCACGGTCCCCGTCGGCCGCCACAGTGGAAGCGATCAGAGCGTCGGTCGTCCGCTCAGCCGGTGCCCATCCGGTCCATCGCACCGCTCGGGGTGACGAGATGCCACGCGCCTCCGAACTTCTGGATCGCCTGGCCTTTCGGCGTCGCGGCGCCCTGGTCGTGGACGAACAGGTAGAGCGGCCAGCCATCATAGGTGAGCTGCTTGGTCCCGTCGGCACGGGCGATGGTGGAAATCTCGGACGTGTCGATGCCGCCGCTGGACTTCGGCATGTTCTTGATCGTGGCCGGCGGCCAGGCAACGGCGCAGGCGCCGGAGCAGGCGCTCTTCGCCAGGACGTCGTCCTTCGCCCTGGTGTCGGCGCTGAACATGTAGAGCGGGCGGCCGTTGCCGTCGGCGAGGTACTTGCCGAACGTGCTGCTCTGCTTGACCTGGAGCATGGCGATATCGGCCGCCGGGGCCGGGGTCACGACCGTCCTGGTCGCAGCGGGGGCCGGACTTGTCGCCGTCGTGCTGGCGGCGAGCGCCGGGGTGACTGCCATCGCCGAGGTGGCGAGCAAGCAGACGAGAATGGGAGATTTCATCGTGCTCTCCTGATTTCGGATGTCGCCGATGCGGTATCTGGGGCAGGAACCGCGGCCTGCCAGTGACATCGGCGCGCGGGCGCCGGAGCCTGTCAGCGAAGCGGCCGAGGTTGTCAGCGTGGTGTAAGACAAGGCGGCCTAGGGTTTGCGCCAGAGCCAACCAACCTGGGATGCAAGCCTCATGCGCGCCTCACGATTCACAACGGCTGCGATCGTCATGGCGGCGGGAACCGCGTCGGCAGTTGCTGCCGGCAGCCCGCTTTCGCCGAGCGCGATCAAGAGCACCTTCGGCACCGGCAACACCTTCAGCGCGGTCAGCGCGAGCGGACGCTCGGCCTACTGGTTCACCTTCAATACCGACGGGAGCGCGGTCGCCGTGCCCAAGGGGCAGAAGACCGGCGCGCACGGGACATGGCGCCTGTCGAGCAACGGCTACTGCTCGAAATGGGGCAACGGTGCCGAGCAGTGCTACACGATCGACAAGAACGGCAAGCAATTCGACGTACATGCCACCAGCGGGACGGTCATCGCGCATTTCGATCTGTCGACGCCGGCGGCGGCGTCGGCGTCCGCGGGAGGCCAGGGGCAATACCGCGACGGTGCCTATACCGGCCCGGTGGTCGATGCCTATTACGGTCTCATGCAGATCCAGGCGATCATCAAGGGCGGCCGGCTGGCGTCGATCCGGGTGCTGCAATACCCCAACGACCGGCAGACATCGATCTTCATCAACCGCCAGGCGCTGCCGATGCTGCGCAACGAGGTGATCACCGCGCAGAGCGCCAATGTCGATATCGTTTCGGGTGCGACCCTGTCGAGCGAGGCGTTCATCCAGTCGCTGGGCGCGGCCATGTCGCAAGCCGCATCGTAGCCGGCCGGCGCCGTCTACTGCTGGGCGGTCTGCCGCTTCAGCTGTTCGCGGTCGACGTAGTTCAGCTCCTCGACCAGAACGTCCTTGATCAGGTCGGTGCCCAGGCGCTTGTTGACCGCGTCCTTGATGTCGCCGGTGATCTTGTCGAGGTTGTATTTGGCCAGATGGTCGAACTCGACCTTGCCGTCGGTGTAGATGTGGCGGAACGCCTCATCGACGACGAAGGGCAGGGGGTCGGTGGGCGCAATGCGCAGCGCTTCCGCCTCGGCCGTGAACGCGACCTTGGCGACGACATAGCCGCGCAACTGGTCGTCGGAGATCATGGGAACGGTGATCGCCGCCGGGTGTATGGTCTCGAGGCCGGACGGCTTGGCTTCGGCACGCACCACGTCGACGGTCGCACCGGTGTTCCAGGTCGCGGCCATGTAGCCAGCGACCAGCGCGACGACGATGGCCCAGATACCGAGCCCGATTGTCTTCAGCATTATCCGTCCGTCCTAGGCAGACCGCCGCGGGTAGGTCTCGCCATAGGTGCCGTCCGACTCCGCTTCGTGCAGGACGTTGATCATCAGGTCGGAAAGCTGGCGGCTGGCGGCAAGGTGCAGGCCGAGCAGGCGGTGGTCGGTGGCGAGCGCGGTGCCGAGCTTCTTCAGGCGCGGCGCCAGCTCGCTCTCGCTGCCGACGGGCACGGCACGCGCCAGGCGGGTGATCTCGAGAAGGCTCTGGCTCTTGCGCCGGTTGATGTCGGCGAAATCGGCGGCGGCGCTGCCGACCAGCGCGGCAATCTCCGTGGCGACGATCTCCTCGAGGCGACCGAGCGCGGCGTGCATGGCGGTGATCGCCGCAGGCGTCGAGCGCGGCTGCAGCTGCGGCTTCGGCGCCGCACGGTTCGGCAGGTAGCTGCCGATGTCGATTTCCGGCGCGTGGCCGGTGGCTGGCTTCGGCGCGTGTTCACCAGACATGGTTTGCCTCTCGGTTCAGGTTTTCGTCTTGGCGGCGGTGTGGTGGCTGGCCGCGGCAATGCGCACGGCGCCGGCCAGGTCCGCCGAGCGCGCGAGCTGCTCGGCGATGCCGACGCCGCCGCCTTTGGCCATCTGGTTGGCGATCTGATCGATCAGCATCGACTTCCAGGTCTCTCCGGCGACTCCCTTGCCGAAGAAGCCGGCGCTGCTCGGGATCGCCGCCTGCAGCATATTGGCGAGCGCCATGGCCTCGAACTGGCGATAGGTGGCCGCGGTCTTGTCGGTCGCCGCATCGCCGGCCTTCGCGACGGGCCGCGGCGGGGGCGGCGGCAGTGCGGCCGGTGCGGGAGGCCGCGCGGGCCCGGCGGCCGCCAGCGAATCGACAAAGCCGGCAGCCTTCGCCGCATCGAGCCTGGCGACGGCGCGCTTGTAGCGCGCCGGGTCGGCGGCGCGGGCGACGTCAAGCACGATATCGGTGACCGGGCTGATCGACATGCCAGTTGCGGAAGGTCCCTTTTGATCCGTCCGTGCAGGATGCCGGGCGTAGCTTACGGGAAGCTTGCGTCGCGGGCCTTGGAGAGCGTCTCCAGGAGGTCCTGAAACACGCGCTTGTCGCGGCCGGTCTGGTGCTCGCGGCGGACGCGGTCGGTCATCCGCTCGGTGCGCTTCAGTTTGAGCGCCTGCTCCGACAGATGTTCCTCGACCACGCGGCGGGCGCGTTCCAGCCGCTCCGCCTCGCGGGAAAGAGCCTTCAGGCGGCGGGTCATCGCCTCGATGAACAGCCCCTGCAGCAGGCTGTCGTCGTTAAGCGCCGAAAGCAGGCCGGCCTGACCGCGGGCGTTTTCCGCCTTCTCGCGGTCGAGCGCCGCCATCTTCCATTGCGCCAGACGGTGAAGCTGTTCCTGGACGGCAAGCACCCGCTCGATCTTCTTCAGCCGGTTGCGCATGAGGCCGCTCCTAGTATCCCGCCAGCCAGCTGTCGAAGGCCGCCACGAAGTAGCTCAGCATGTCGTGCAGGCTGAACAGCAGCAGGAAGAGACCGCCGAGCATGACGAAGGGCGTGGCGACGAAGAAGACCGGGATCTGCGGTGCCAGCTTGCTGGTGACGCCGATGGCGAAGTTGACCAGCACCGAATAGGCGATGAACGGACCGCCGATGCGCAGCGCGATAAGGAAGGCGGTGCCGCCCTTGTCGGCGATTTCGGCGAGCGCCGGCTGGGCGTTGAAGCCGGCGCCGGGCGGCAGCGCGATGTACGAATCGACCAGGCCGCGAAGGAGCTGGGCATGCAGGCCGGCGACGAACATGAGGGTGGCGGCGGCGATCGAGAACAGATTGGCGAGCGCCGGCGCCTGCTCGTCGGGCATGGAGGCGCCGGGCATGGCACTGAGCCCGATGAGCTGGGTGATGCCGACCGTGATCAGCTGCAGCGCCATGAACAGCAGGCGGGCGATGAGGCCGATCAGCAGCCCGCGGGCGAGCTCGCCGAAGAGCACGCCGAGCAGGGCGGGAACGCCGGCGTCGGCGACCAGTGGCCGGATGTCCGCCATCAGCATCGGCGCCAGGGCCAGCGATACGGCGATGGCGAGATAGAGGCGGATGCGCACCGGCACTTGGCTGTTGGAGAAGCCGGGCGCGATCATCAGGCAGGCGCCGACACGACAGAAGATCGCGAAGGCGGAGACGACGGTATCGGGTCCGATTCCGATCACGAAATGGTTCCGAGGGAACGGATCTCGACGCCGCGGGCGATCTCGGCATGGGAGAGCACGGCAAGCGACGGGAACATGCGCTCGACGATCATGCGGAGATAGGGGCGGGCGTCGGGTGCGGTGACCAGAACGAAGCGCGGGTTCTCGGCCATGTGGCGGCGGATGACCTCGGAGGCCTCGGTGGCGAACTGTTCGACCAGGCGCGGGTCGATGTCGAACTCGACGACCTCGCCCTTGGCGTCGCGCTTGAGGCTCTGGTGGAAGGCGAGGTCCCAGCGGTTGCCGAGGCGCAGCACGCTCAGCGTGCCGCCGTCGGCAAGGTCGCCACAGATCTGCTGGGCGATGCGGATGCGCACATGCTCGGCAATCTGCTCGGGCCGGCGGGTATGCGCCACGATCTCGGCGATCGCTTCCAGGATGATGTGCAGGTTGCGGATGGAGACGCGCTCGGCGAGCAGCGCCTTGAGTACCGCCTGCAGGCCGGAATAGGTGATCTGCGCCGGGCAGATTTCCTCCAGCAGCCGCTTGTATTCCGTGTCGAGACGGTCGAGCAGGATGCGCGTGTCCTTGTAGGACAGGAGCTGCGGCAGGTTGTTGCGGACCACCTCGCTGATGTGGGTCAGCATCACCGACAGGTTGTTGACGCCGACGAAGCCCTCGCGACGCACCTCGGCATCATAAGACTGCGGAATCCACATGGCCTTCAGGCCGAAGGCCGGCTCGCGCACGATCTCGCCGGGCACGTCGGGCGGGGCGCCTTCGCCGACGACGACGAGAAGTTCGCCGATGCGCAGCTCCTGGGTCGACACCGCCGTGCCGTGGATCTTGATCTGGTAGCCCTTGGAGGGAACCGACAGGCTCTCGCCGACGCGGATCTCGGGAACCACGAGGCCGTATTGCAGGGCGAACTTGCGGCGCATGACGCCGACACGCTCGGCGATCTCCTGGGGGACACGCAGGATCTGGCTGGCGAGATGCATGCCGACGGAAATTTCGATCTCGTCGGTCTTCAGCGCTTCCTTGATCGAGCTCTTGGCTTCAGCGCGGGCGCGGGCCTCCTCCGAGCGGATGGCCTGAACGTCCGCCTGGCGGACGGCATCGGCGCGGCGGGTGATGGTGAGCGCGGTCGCGGCCAGCCCCCCGCCCAGAAAGAAGAAGGGAATCAAGGGCAGGCCGGGCATGACACCAAGCAGGAACATCAGAGCGGCGGCGACCAGAAGCGCCCGCGGATAAGCGCTCAACTGGTTGAGGACCGCGGTCTCCGCCCGGCCGCGGGTGCCGCCCTTGGAGACCAGCAGGCCGGCGGCCAGCGAGACGACTAATGCCGGAATCTGGGAGACCAGACCGTCGCCGACCGACAGGCGAGTGAAGACGTCGGCGGCCGCGGACAGCGCCATGCCGTGGCGGGTGACGCCGATGACGATGCCGCCGAAGATGTTGACGGCGATGATGATCAGACTGGCGATGGCCTCGCCGCGCACGAACTTGGAGGCGCCGTCCATGGAGCCGAAGAAAGAGCTTTCATCCTCCAGCTCGCGGCGCCGGCGATGGGCCTCCTTGTCGTCGATCAGACCGGCCGACAGGTCGGCGTCGATGGCCATCTGCTTGCCGGGGATGGCATCCAGCGTGAAGCGGGCGCCGACCTCGGCGATGCGCGTGGCGCCCTTGGTGATGACCACGAAATTGACGGTCACCAGGATGAGGAAGACGACGATGCCGATGACGAAGTCGCCGCTCATGACGAAGCGCGAGAAACCCTGGATGATGTGGCCGGCGGCGTAAACGCCCTCGCCGCCCTGCGACAGGATCAGACGCGTGGTGGCGATGCCGAGCGACATGCGCAGGATCGTGCTGATGAGGAGCACGGTCGGGAAGGCGGAGAAATCGAGCGGCTTCTGAATCCACAGGGAGACCATCAGGATCAGGATCGAGAAGGCGATCGAAAGCGCCAGGCCGAAATCGATCAGGGAGGACGGGATGGGGACGAAGAGGACCGCCAGAATGGCGAGAATGCCCGCGGCGAAGCCGACGTCGCGAAGCGAATGCCGTTCGGCCGGCGCGTGATCGAGAGTCTTGCTGCTGTCTATGGCGCTCATGGCGCCAATCTGTCAGCCGGGGCTTGCGCGAAGATGGGTTTTGGCGCGCACCCGACGACGGCAGAAGCCGCCTCAGAAGCCGGTGGCGATGTGGCCGTAGGCGACGGTGGCGAAGGCGAAGATCTGACTGCCGATGAAGGAGCCGGTGAGCGCCGTGACCAGCAGGATGACGATGATCTTGGGAATGAAGGTCAGCGTCATTTCCTGAATCTGGGTGAGCGCCTGGAACAGCGCGATGGCGACGCCGACGATCATGGCGGCGAGCACCGCCGGCCCGGCGGCGACGATTATGGTCCAGATGGCGCCATAGACCAGCTCGATGGCGTCGGCTTCGTTCATGGCGTCACTCGATGGTCACGCCGTCGCCGAGCGTCAGCGTGTCGCCGTTGTCGAGGGTGGCGACGGGGCCGTCGCTGGTGATCTTGACCGACTTGACGACGCCGGAGGTTTCGCCGTCGCCCGAGGTAACGGTGTGGCCGATGGCGGAGTCACCGATGTTGAGCGACTGAGCCGTCAGCAGCGAATCGAGCTTGCTGTTGGTCAGATAGGCCTGCTCGACCTGGGCGAAGGAGGCGAGCTGCGCGACAAACTGGCTCGAATCCATCGGGGCGGTCGGGTCTTGGTTGTTCAGTTGCGCCATGAACAGCTTGAGGAAGGCCTGGTAGTCGAGATCGCCGGCATTGGCGGACTTCTGCGTCGAGTCACCGGAGCCGCTCTTCTGGGTGGTGTCGGTGGTGCTCGTGTTGGAGACGGACGAAACGGTGGTCATGGGATCTTCCTCCGGTCAGGCGGCGCGCGTCTGGTGGGTGGCGGGCGAGCCGTCGAGGATGGCATCCTCGCTCGGGAACAGCGCGCGCAGCCGCTTCAGCGCATCGAACGCTGAGCCTTCGTCCACCATCCGGGCGATGGCGGCCAATTCGGCGCGAATCGCCTGGTTGGTGAAGGACACCATGGTGGATGCGTGCATCTGATTGAAAAGATTGCGCGTGGCTTCGGCGTTCCTCGGGTCCATGAGCAGCGCCTGGACGACGAAATAGAGCTGGCGCAGCGGCGAGGTCGTCTCCTCGGCCTGCATCACGTGGCTCTCCAGAATGAAGACGACGTCGTTGAGAAGCTGCAGCGTCACCTTGCGATCGGCGCGCACGACCGCGCCGTTGATGTAGATGCGCTCGCCGGCTTTCAGCGAGATCTGGATATGGCCGCTCATGCCAGGCCGTCGCGGATCATCTTGTTGACGTCGATCAGGGCCGAGAAGCTCTTCGACGGATTGGCCAGGATGCGGTCCGATTCGGCCACGGCCCATACGCCGATGGCGATCAGGTCGCGCTTGAGGGCGTCGTTGAGCTCGTTGCGCGGATCGCTGAGGTTTTCGATGAAGAACGTCCACAGCTTCTGGACATAGACGACCGCGTCGGCGACATCGGTCGCCTCGGTCGCCTCGGTTGCCTTGGCTTCAGCCGCGGTGAGCAGCGCGATGGCGCGGTCGAGTGCCGCCTTCTCGCGCTCGCGTGCCGCGTGCGCACCGCTTTCCATGATTTCAGCATAGGACATCTTGTACATCTGTTTGGTTCCGTACCGGTTACGCGTAGTTCAACAGGCTCATCTGCAGCAGTTTTGCCGTCAGCGAGTAGGACATCTCGATCTGCGTCGTCAGCGTATCGATCTTCACCTTGGCCTCCGTCGCGTCGACGCCTTCGAGCGAATCGATGTGGGTCTGCAGAATCGATTGCTGAGCCGTCAGCCGGTCGTTGGCCTCGGTGACCTGATTCTGCACTCCGCCAAGGCTGCCCTGGATCGCGACCAGTCCATCATTGCCATCGCCAACGAGACTGTTTGCCTTGTCGGTGATCGCCTTCTGTGCATCGCTTGAAAGACCGTCGTATCCGAGGTAGCCGACCAGAGTATAAGCCTCAGCAAGCTTGCGCATGGCTGGCTCATTGGCGCTGACCGAGGTGGAAACCGACGTGGCGGTGTCGATGCGGCTGCGGATTGTCTGATCGGTGGCGGAAGACCAGGTGGCGCCCCAGGCCGGATCGGCGAAGAGCGCGTCGAACTCGTTGTCGAGGAAATCGCTCATCTCGGCGCCGGTGATGTCGGCGGCGGCGGGGTCGTCGGGTGGGAAGCCGAACTTGGCGGTGAAGGCGGCGGTCACGGCGGCGCCGGGGCCGCTGTCGTAATCAGCAAGCGGTGCGGTCGACGAATTGATGCCGGCGAAGAGATAGTCGTGGCCGTCGGAGACGTTGATGGCCTGCGTCAAACCCGACAGCGCCGACTGGGCGGCCTGAACGAGGCTGCCGTCCTTGCCCGAGGTCTGCGCGGTGATCAGGGTCTGCATGAAGTCGTCGGCGCCGCTGCGCATGGTGTCGAGCGCGCTTTGCTGCTGCTGGAGGCGCGCGGCGATGGTGCCGTTGCTGACGATCAGGGAGCCAATGGCGTTGCTGTCGATGTGGAGGGAGACGCTTTGCGAGGTCCGTGCTCCTAGGGTCAGTCCGACGTCAGCCATGCGCGATGTGACGACCTCCTGGTTCAGGCGCACCAGATCGCGCTGCATCTGCGCAATGCTGGTCCGCGGTGCGCCGACCAGCGATGCGGTGGAGATGAGTGAGGTGCGCATGATCAGGCGACCGCGTCGAGCAAGGCCTGGAAGAGGGAATTGACGACGTTGATCAGCTTCGAGGAGGCCTGATAGCTCTGTTCGAGCCGAAGCTGCTGGGCATATTCGTCGTCGAGGTTGACGCCGACGGCGTTGGACAGCGCCGTCTGCACGCGGGTCAGCAGGGCGCTTTGGTAATCGGCGGTGTCGGACGTGCTCTGGCGCTGGTCCTCCAGCCACCCGACCGAGGCGGTGGAGAAATCGGTGAGGCTGGCGGAGGCCTCGAGCCCCGAGGTTCCGCTGAAGCTGCGCGCCGCGCTGAGCTGGTCGATGAGGCCGGAGAGGCGGTCGGAATAGCCGGCGGCGCCGGTGGTATTGTACGTGTAGCTGGCGCCGTTGATGCCGCCGTCGCGCAGCTTGGCGATGCTGCCGCCTTGCGCGGGAACGACCGCCGAATTGACCTTGAGCGTGCCGGCGATGCCGGAGGACAGCGTTCCGCTGGTCGGGATCGCCGGTCCGCCGGACCAGGTGAAAAGGCCGGCGCGGTCGGCACCGCCGGCGCCGGACTGATCGCTTTCGGCGAAGCTTTCGACCAGCCCGCGGGCCATCTCGTCGAGTTGCGCCTGATAGGTCGGCGCCGTCTCGTCGCGCAGCGTGGCCAGCCCGGCAAGCGCGCCGGAGGAGATCGGCATGGGCGCATTGGCGCCGGTGACCGGGACGCCGTCGACGAGGACCGGATTGCCGGTGGTGCCCGGCGACAGCGTCGAGGACGTCGCCATGGAGACCGAGCGGGCGGTCTTGTCGAAGAGGACGACGCCGCTGTCGGTATAGACCGCCATGTCGTTGTCGCCGCGACGCACGACCGTGATGCCGATCTCCTGGCTGATCTGGTCGAGCAGGGCATCGCGCTGATCGAGCGCGTCGGTGGCGTCCTGGCCGGTCTGGGTCTCGGCGACGGCCCGCTGGTTCAGCGTCTGGAACTGGGTGAGCAGGGAATTGAGCTTGTCGACCGACGCGGCCATGGCGGCGTCGGCGTCGTTGCGCACCGCGGTGACGGTCTGGCTGGCGTTGTTGAGGGCGCTGGCGACCGATTGCGCCGCGCTGACCGCCGCCTGTCCGAGGCTGGAGTCGGAGGGGGCGTTGGCATAGGTCTGCAGGGCGGTGGACAGCGCGGCGATCTTGGCTGCCGGCGAGGTGCCGTCGGCGGTGTCGCCGACGGTATCCTGGAGGCGGTTGAGACCGTCGAGCAGGGCCTGCGATGCGGCCGCGTTCGAACTGGCGCCGAGATACTGGGTCAGGATCGAATCGTTCGTCGCCCGTGTGATGGTGGCGACGTGCGAGGACCCCGTCGGATCGATGACCGGAACCGCGATCTTGCGCGAACGGGTCGGGTCATCCGCATTGGCGACATTGCTGCTGGAGACGGCGATTTGCGTCGCCGTCGTCTGCAGCGCCTGGCGGGCGGTGTTCAGGGCGACCGTGAGGCTCACGTCATCGTCCTCATGGGCCGATCATGCCTGAAGCTAGCGCTTGAGGTTCATCAGAACGTCAAGCAGTTCCGAACTGGTCTGAACGATCTTGGAGTTGGCGGTATAGTCGCGCTGGGCGACGATCATGTCGGTCAGCTCGGAGGCCATGTCGACGTTCGACTGCTCGAGCGCGCCGGAGACGATGCCGCCGCGGCCGCCCTCGGTGGGGAAGCCGATCTGCATGTCGCCAGAACCGGTGGTGACGCGATAGGCGTCGCCGGCAACCACCTGCAGATTGTCCGGGCTGGCCACCGTGGCCAGCGGAATGCGATAGATCGCCACCCGCGAGCCGTTTTCGTAGGTGGCATAGACGATGCCGTCCTTGTCGATGTCGACGCCGGAAATGGCGCTCGGCGCATTGCCGTTGACCGTCACGTTCTGGGGCGTGAAGTCGGTCGCCAGGGAGGTGGTGCCGGTGAGGTCGAGCGAGAGGGTTTCGCCGCCCGGAACCGGGATGCTCATCGTCGAGGAGCTGGTCAGCTGGCCGTCGGAATCGAAGGACAGCGTCTGGGTGGCGAGCGGCCCGGAGGAATAGGGGAAGCCGCCACCGGAGTCGGCGTCGGCCGCATTGTAGACCGCGACTTGCCACTGATCGGGGCTGCTTGCGGTCTTGGTCATGTAGACGTCGAGGGTCACCTCGTGGCCGACCTTGTCGTAGGCGACGATCGACGTCTTGACCGAATAGGTGGAGGTGGGGAGGTTGTCGGCGGGCGTGTCGCCGGTCACGGCCTCGTCGTCGGAGGGCAGGTTGACGCTGAAGGTGCCTTCCGTCGAGGCGACCGCCTTGAGGTTCCTGTCGGTCACGCTCACCGGCTCGAGATTGGCCGTGCCGTTGAGGACCGCCGAAGTGTCACCGTCCTTGATCGGGTAGCCGAGCAGCGTATAGCCGCCGCTGTTGACCAAGTTGCCGGTGGAGGCGTCGGTGGTGAAGGCGCCGGCGCGGGTGAGATAAGGCTCGCCGTTGGCGTTGGCGACGACCAGGAAGCCGTTGCCCTGGATGGCCAGGTCGGTGGACGAAGTGGTGTAGGCCAGCGATCCCTGCTGGGAGATCGAGTGGCGGATGTTGGTGGCCACGGCACCGGAATTGTACGTGCCGGCGCTGCTTTCGAGGACCAACGCGGAGAAGACCGTGTTGCCGGCCTTGTAGCCTGTCGTGCCTGAGTTGGCGATGTTGTCCGAAATCGTCGACAGCTTGGTCGATTGGGCGTTCATGCCGGACACGCCAGTGCGCAGGGCGCTGTAAAGACTCATCGGTGGTTCCTCGTCGTACGGGGTCGAGCGGAGCGCAGCCTACGCGTTCTGGCTTGCGCGGGGCTGTGCTTCAGGGTCAGGGGCGAAGCACTTGGGCAAGCTCGGAAAAGACGTCGAGGCTGGGCTGCGCCGAGGGCTCCTGGCGGAGCGCGTCGTAGACGCGCGGCACCATCACCACGGCGCGGTCGAGCTCGATGTCGTTGCCGGGGTGGTAGCCGCCCATCAGCCTCAGGTCGCGGGTGTCTTCGAAGCGGGCGATCATGGTCTTGAGCTGGCTTACCAGATTGCGCTGCTCGCTCGTCCAGCAGAGCTGCGCCAGGCGCGAGATCGAACCCAGCACGTTGACGGCGGGATAGCGGCCCTGGTCGGCAATGGCGCGGTCGAGAACGACATGGCCGTCGAGCGTGCCGCGGATGGCGTCGGCGACGGGATCGTTGTGGTCGTCGCCGTCGACCAGGACGGCGAAGATGCCGGTGATCGCGCCAGCGCCTTCGACGCCCGGCCCGGCGCGCTCGAGGATCTTAGGCAAGTCACTGAAAACGCTTGGCGTATAGCCACGGGCCACGGCCGGCTCGCCGGCCGCCATGGCGACGTCGCGGGCGGCGTGGGCGTAGCGGGTGACCGAATTGGCGATGAGCAGGACCTGCTCGCCGCGGTCGCGGAAATATTCGGCGATCGCCATGGCCGCGGGCAGCGCCAGGCGCCGCATCATCGGGCTCTCGTCGCCGGTCGAAACGACCGCGATCGCGCGGCCGCGGTTGGCGGCGAGCGGTCCTTCGAGGAACTCGCGGACCTCGCGGCCGCGCTCGCCGACCAGCGCTAGAACGACGGTATCGAAGGCCGCGGCCTGGGCGATCATGGACAGGATCGTCGATTTGCCGACGCCGGAACCGGCAAAGATGCCGACGCGCTGGCCCTGGCACAGCGGCGTGAAGAGGTCGATGACGCGCACGCCGGTCTTCAGCGGTTGGCGCACGCGCGCCCGGGTCATGGCGGCGGGCGGCGCGCGATCGATGGGGACCGGGGTTTCGCCGCGCGAAAGCCGGCCGCGGTCGTCGATCGGCTCGCCGAGCGCGTTGACGACGCGGCCTTTCCAGTCCGGCGCCGGGTTGAGATGCATGGTGCCGATCAGGCGGCCGACCATGCCGGTACCGACGGGAAAATGCGACACGAACGGCTTGACGATGGCGTCGGCCTCGCCGACGCGGACCACCTCGCAGATGGTCGAGCGGCTGCCGACATTGAGGCGCACGCGGTCGCCGAGCTTGGCGACGACCGAGATTCCCCGGATGCGGAAATGGCCGGGAGCGATCTCGGAGACGCGGCCGCCGACATGCACGAAGGGCACCTCGGTCTCTGCAGCCGCCACGGTGGCGGCGAGACGGGAGAGCGTCGTTGCCATCAGTCAGCGCCTTTCTATCCCGGCGCCAGCGTCTTGATGGCTTCCTGGTTCACTTCGTCGTTCTGGCTGAGCGCGGCGGTGGCCTGGTCGAACGCGCGCGAGGCCTCGATCAGGCGGGTCATCTCGACGATCGGATTGACGTTCGAGCCCTCGACATAGCCCTGACGAATGCTGTTGGCGGTCATGTCGATGACGGGATCGACCTGTTTGTCGCTGATCACGGCCGAATTGTCGTGGCGGGTGAGCGTGGCGTCGGTCGGGATGGTGAAGAGTCCGATCACGCCAAGGCGCCTGCCGCCCTGGCTGATGCCGCCGTTCTCGGCGATCTCCACCGGCCCGCCGGAGGGATCGAGGGTGATCGGCGCGCCGCCGCTGTCGAGGACGCTGTAGCCGTTGACGGATTGCAGATCGCCGTTGGCATTCATGTGAAGGCGGCCGTCGCGCGTATAGACGGTGCCGTTCGGCGTATCGAGGCCGAACCAGCCGTCGCCGTCGATGGCGACGTCGAGGCTGTCGCCGGTATGGGTGATCGGGCCCTGGTTGCGCACGACATAGGCTTGGCCTTGCGAGGCGAAATCGACCTGCGTCTGGCCGATCTGCGCCATTTCGGCGGAGAAGCGCACGCCGACGGCGCGATAGCCGGCGGTGTTGACGTTGGCGATGTTGCTGGCGATCGCGTCGAGGCGACGCTCCATCGCGATCTGGGCGGAAATCGCGACATAGGTTCCGCTCGACACGACGCTACGAGCCCCCGTGCTTGAGCGAGGTCAGCGTGTAGAGCAGGTCGAAATCGACGCTCGCCTGGCTGCCGGTATTGTACAAAGCGAGGATCGGGTCCGAAGTGGTGACGTTCTCGGCATCCCAGGCGGCGGCGAAGCGGGTGATCAGCTTCTCGAGCTTGGTCGGATCGCTGAGATCGGCAATGTCGACCTGCTGGGAAACGGCCTTGGCCTGAAGCTCGATATCGGCGTTGGCCATGGAATCGGGAAAGCCGAAGGCGGTCTGGACCACCGTCCACAGGGCCTCGTCGGCGAGCAGGCCGTAGACCGATTTGATGGTGGGGGCCTCGCGCTGGAAGTAGAGCGCTAGGCGAACCGCCTCGTTGTCCTGGCCGGCGTTGACCTCCAGCGTTTGGCGCGTGTACTTGTCGACGACGGTCTGCTGCACGGCGGTCGTCTGCGTCGTCGTCTCGCCGAGCTCGGCGAAGTTGAAGGTCTCGGCGAACTGGACGAAGCGGTCGTCGGCCAGCTTGTTGGCAAAGCTCGTGGAATCGCTCACGCCTTCGGTCAGGACCTTGCGCATGAGGCCCTTGGCATAGGCCATGTCCTCCAGACCGAACGCCTTCATGGCGTAATTGAAGAGACGCGTATCCTTGAGGAAATCGTCGATCGATTTCACGTCGCCGATGTGGCTCTTGTAGTACTCCGTCGCCGTCGCGACCGACTGCTGCGAGGCGGTGGCGGCGAGCGAGCGGTCGATATCGCGCGAGATCATGCGATAGGTCGACAGCGTCGTTTGCATGATGGTGGTGGTCTCCGGCCGGAGCCTCTGATCTAGCCGGCGAGGCTTGCGCGAGCCTGACCGTTGCGCGATCGCCGGCGCAACTCAGCCTCGCGCAAGCTTTGCGCGCGATTCCCGAAGAAGCGGAAACAACCTGATTCAGTCCGGGAGTCGCGTGCCTTGAACCTGATACTCGGTCTTGTGATGGGCGTCGGAGCGCTGATGGGCGGCTTTATCGGCGAAGGCGGCCACATCTTCGTCCTGTGGCAACCCTTCGAGTTCCTCATCATCGGCGGCATCGCCGCCGGCGTCTTCGTGATGGGCAACCCGTTCGCCACCATCAAGGACACCATCAATGGCGCCATCGAGGCGATCACCAACAAGGTACCCAAGCGCAAGGATTTCCTGGAGCTCTTGAGCCTTCTCTTCGCGCTCCTGCGCGACTTGAGGACGCGGCCGCGCGCCGAGGTCGAGGCGCATATCGACAATCCGCAGGATTCGCCGCTGTTCCAGCACTTCCCCAACATTGTCAAGGACAAGGAGCTGACCCAGTTCATCTGCGACTATGTGCGGCTGACCATCATCGGCAACGCCCGCTCGCACGAGATCGAGGCGCTGATGGAGCAGGAGATCAGCACCATCCGCAAACACAAGGTGAAGCCGCACGCGTCGATGACGGCGATCTCCGAGACGCTGCCGGCGCTGGGCATCGTCGCGGCGGTACTCGGCATCGTCATCGCGATGGGGGCCCTCAGCGAATCGCCGGAGGTCCTCGGCGAACACATCGGCGCGGCCCTCATCGGCACGCTCACCGGCATCTTCTGGTCCTATGCCATCGTCTCGCCGCTGGCCCAGCTCATCAAGACGACCCGCGAGAAGCAGATGGAGTCCTACATCATCGTCAAGCAGACGATCATCGCCTTCATGAACGGAGCGCTGCCGCAGATCGCCCTGGAACACGGGCGCAAGACGATCTCGTCGGGCGAGCGGCCGACCATCGACGATGTCGAAAACGAAGCGATCGCCACCACGCCGCCGTCGGTGGCCCAGAAACAGGCAGCCTAGCCGATGACCGTTGCCGAGATGACCGACGCAACCGCCGAGAGGCCGCAGGCCGGCTTCCGCGACCTGCTGCTCAAGGCGTCGAACCTGTCCATCGACCAGCTGCCGCTCCTGCCGGTGATCCTCGACAAGGTCGGTGCCCATCTGGCGGAACGGCTGCGCTATCTCACCTCGGCGCTGCCGCACGTCACCCTCAACGAGCTGACCACGGCGCGCATCGGCGATACGCTCGACGATTACGAGATGCGCGCCGTCACTGGCCTGTTCTACGCGGTCGGCTGGGACGCGCCGGTGATCGTCGGCTTCGATCGCGATTTCGTCTTCTCGGTCGTCGAGACACTGCTCGGCGGCGACGGATCCGAGCCGCCGCTGGAGGAGGAGCGCAACCTCTCCAGCGTCGAAGTCCAGATCGCCCAGTTCGTCTTCGAGGAGGTCGGCACCGCATTGCAGGGCGCCTTCGCCGGCATCTCCAATCCCCGCTTCCGCCTGGAGCGCACCGAGACGCGCATGGACTTCGCCGGCGTCGGCCGGCGCAATCACCAAGCGGTGGTGGCGAAATTCATCCTGCAGGCGATCAATCGCGGCGGCGAAATGTTCATCATCATCCCGCAAAGCGCGCTCATGCCCTTGCGCCAGGCGCTGGCGCGGATCGTGCCGGCAGGAAGCGAGCCGGTCGATTCGGTGTGGTCGCGGCAGATGGGCGCGGAGGTCCGGCGCGCCTCGGTGACCATCCGCGCCATCGCCGAGACCCACGCACTCGATCTCGGCGACGTCGCCGACCTCAAGGTCGGGCAGATCCTCAAGCTGGAGGCGACCGCGACCAGCCGCATCAAGGTGGAAAGCGCCGAGCAACCGTTGTTCTGGGCCTATCTCGGCCAGAACGACGGCTACTACACGCTGTGCATCGACGAAGCCTTCGATGAGCAGCGCGAATTCATCAACGACGTGCTCGCCGGCTGATTGCCGTCGAGCGGCGAATCCTGCTTGCGGCAAGATTGGCCGGCTAGAGACGAAGACCAGAACGCGCGCGAACCGCGAAAGGAAGTCAGCGATGGAAGGCAACCCGGCAAAGGCGTCGGCGGCAGAAGAGGCGATGTTTGCGGCGAGGGCGGACGCTGCCGCGACAGCGGCGATCGACGACGACGACGAGCGCGCCGCCGGCGGCAATCTCGACGCGATCATGCGCATTCCGGTCACCGTGCAGGCGATCCTCGGCACGGCGGTCATGCCGGTGGCCAACCTGATGAAGCTCAATCGCGGCGCCATCGTTCCCCTCGATCACCGCATCGGCGAGGTCGTCGACGTGGTGGTCAACGGCCGGGTGGTGGCGCGCGGCGAGGTCGTCGTGCTGGAGGAGGACAATTCGCGGTTCGGCATTTCGCTGACCGAGATCGCCGGCATGCCGAAGGCGAAGTCCTCGAGCTGAAGCGGCGCAACGCCATGGCCATCCAGATCCAGAACCGGCCGTCGGCGGCCAAGGGCATGCCCGGGTCGGATCGCGTCGCGGCGATCCTGCTCACCATGGGCAAGTCGCTGTCGGCGCGGCTGATGAAGCATTTCGAGGCGGACGAGATCCGCCAGATCACGCGCTCGGCGTCGGAACTGAGGCCGGTGTCGGCGCCGCAGCTGGGCTCGCTGATCGAGGACTTCGCCACCCAGTTCGCGCTCGGCACCAGCCTGGTGACGTCGCCGGCCGAGGTGCAGCGCATGCTCGACGGCGTGCTGACCAAGGAGCAGATCGAGGAGATCATGGGCGAGGTGGCGGGCAAGCCCGACCACTCGACCTGGGACCGTATCTCGGCGGTCAGCGAAAGCGCGCTCGCCGCCTATATTTCGAGCGAGCATCCGCAGACCGCGGCGCTCATCCTGTCGAAGATCAAGTCGGCGACCGCCGCCAAGGTGATTGCACTGCTGCCGGCGCAACGGCGCGACGGGCTGATCCGCCGCATGCTGTCGGTCAAGCCGGTCGGCGACGAGGCGATGCGCTTGTTCGATCGCATCATGCGGAACGAGTTCAGCGGCAAGCTGGCGCAGCTCGCCGGCGGACAGAGCAACGCGCATATCGCCGACATCATCAACAAGCTGGACAGCGACCAGGTCGACGCGATCCTGGAGAGCCTGGCATCGACCCAGCCGAAGACCGCCGAGGCGCTGAAGAACCAGCTCTTTACCTTCGAGGACCTCGCCAAGCTGTCGCAGCGGGCGCGCGGCACGCTGTTCGACATGGTGCCGGCGGACAAGGTGGCGCTGGCGCTCAAGGGAACGGCGAACGAATACCGCGAGGTCATCCTGTCGTCGCTGTCGTCGCGCGTGCGCAAGATGATCGAACAGGAACTCAACAACGGCCAGGCCGTGCCGGCGCGCGAGGTCATCGCGGCGCGCCGCGCAATCGTCGACCTTGCGCTCGATCATGCGGCGCGCGGCGAGATCGAGATCCGCAACGAAGAAGAAGAGCTGATTAGCTAGGCTAGGCGGATCCGGCGGCGATGTCCGAGCGCAACGACAAAGAGTCGAAGACAGAGGAACCGACAGAAAAGAAGATCGCCGACGCGATCGAGAAGGGAAACGTTCCCCGATCGCGCGAGATGTCGACCTTCGCCTCGCTGCTCGGCATCCTCGTCGCCGCCGGCCTGCTGATCGGCGCGGGCGTGGTGAACCTCACCGAGACCATGTCGCTGATGCTCGACAATCCCGGCGGCTTCCTCCTCGACAGCGGTCCCGACGTCAACCGCCTGCTGTGGGCGGTCATGGGCGAATTGACCAAGTTCCTCGCCCCGATCGTCTTCATGCTGATGCTCGCCGGGCTCGCCGCCGCCTTCTTCCAGCACGCGCCGACGCTGGCGCTCGAACAGATCAAGCCGAAATGGTCGCGGGTGTCGCCGGCGGGAGGCTGGAAGCGCATCTTCAGCGGCGCCGGTGTGATGGAATTCGCCAAATCGCTGTTCAAGTTCGGCGCCATTGGCGCGGTCTGCGCCGTCATGCTCTCAGGCGAGCAGAAGGCGGTCACCAGCGCCCTGTTCATGGATCCTTCGGCACTGCCGGGGCTGGTCCTGTCGCTGGTGCTCAAGCTGGTCTCGGTGGTGTGCGTGGCGATCGCCGTCATGGTCGCCGGCGACATCCTGTGGTCGCGCTTCCACTGGCGGTCGGAGCTGCGCATGACCCGCCAGGAGCTCAAGGACGAGATGAAGGACAGCGAAGGCGACCCGCTGCTCAAGTCGAAGCGGCGCTCGCTGGCGCGCGACCGCGCCCGCCGCCGCATGATTGCGTCGGTGCCGAAGGCAACGGTGGTCATCGCCAACCCGACGCACTACGCCGTTGCGCTCCACTACGACCGCACCAAGGGCGGCGCGCCGCTGGTCGTGGCCAAGGGCGCCGATCTGATCGCCCTCAAGATCCGCGAAATCGCCAGCAAGCATTCGGTCCCCATCGTCGAGGACAGGCCGCTGGCGCGGGCACTCTATGACGCAGCCGAGGTCGGGCAGTGGATTCCACCGGAATTCTACCGCGCGGTCGCGAAGATCCTGCACCACATCTATTCGAGGTTGGCCGATGCACGCCGATGAGCAGAGCGCATATTTTCCCCACCAGGCCAGCCGCGCCGAACTGCTTGCCTGCGAGGCCATGCTGGCCGACGGCCTCAAGGAGTTCCTGGCCGAACTTGCCATGGTCAATGGCGGCGTGATGGTCTCCTACATCTGCAATCATCATCACGCCAATCTCGACGACATCATCGGTTCGTCGACCGAGCATCGCATCAAGCCGGGGCGCCTGTTCTACGCCAGCGACGCCCAGGTCGACTTCGACTGGGGCGAGGCGCCGTCGGTGTCGATCGCCATGGAGCTGCGCGACGAGCGGCTGACGGCATTTTTCAACGTCATCTTCGGTGGCGACCACGTGGCCATCGACCTCAATGCCGTCCATTTCGCCGGCGGGCCGGGCACGACGCGCGACAATCTCCGCCTGTTCGCCGCGACGGTAGCCGACGCGCGCGTCAGCTAGACAGGCAATCCGCCAGCTTCAGGCAAGGTTGTTGTCCGATTTTCCTTGTGAAAACCCAGGAGGAGTCGGTGCAGCCGGTCTACTTGTTCACTCTCGCTTCCCAGCATGAGCGTTGGGCAACGGTGCGCCAGGCCGCGTTGACCAGCAACATCGCCAACGCCAACACGCAGGGCTACACCGCCGTCGACGTCGCTCCGTTCTCGGTCGTTCTCGACGACACGGCGCAGGTGACCCTGGCGCGCACCGCGCCCGGCCATCTCAGCGCCTCGGGCGAATCGGGCGACGCGGCCCAGCGCGACTGGACGTTCAGGCCGACCGACGAGCCGGTCGCCATCGACCAGCAACTGATGAAGGCCGACGAAACCAACCGCGCCTTCGCGCTCGACACCAGCATCGTGAAAGCATTCCACCGCATGCTGTTGACTGCCGTGAGGTCGGTGTGATGATCGATCCGCTGCGCGCCGCCACCAGCATCGCCGGGGCCGGACTGGAAGCCCAGTCGGTGCGCCTGCGTGTGGTATCGGAAAACCTCGCCAATGCCCAGTCGGTGGGCAAGACGCCGGGGGCCGATCCCTACCGGCGCAAGACCGTCGTCTTCGCCAGCGAATTCGATCAGCTGATCGGCGCCGCGACCGTCGAGGTCAAGCAGATCGGCACCGACCAGTCGCCGTTCCGTGTCGAGCACGATCCCAGCAACCCGGTCGCCGACCAGGACGGCAACGTCAAGTTGCCGAATGTCAACATGCTGGTCGAAATGGCCGACATGCGCGAGGCGAGCCGGTCGTACGAGGCCAATCTGCAGATGGTCAAGGCGACCCGAACGATGACCTCCGAGATTCTCGACCTGTTGAGGAACAGCTGAAGATGATCAGTGCGCTCTCCGGATTGCGGTCGGTCACCAGCACCGCCGATGTCACCCGGCCGGCGGCGCCGTCGCCGACGGCGGCGGGCGGGGCCGATTTCGGCAAGGTGCTTTCCGATGTCGCCACCAACACGGCCGATGCCCTCAAGGCCGGCGAATCGGCCGCCATCGGTGGCATCACCGGCAGCCGTTCGGTGCAGTCGGTGGTCGACGCCATGCTCAATGCCGAGCAGGCGCTGCAGACGGCTATCGCGGTCCGCGACAAGCTGGTTTCCGCCTATCAGGAAATCAGCCGGATGAGCATTTAGGTAAAGGAGTAGCATCCATGCGCGCCCTGGCCATTGCGGCAACCGGCATGTCGGCTCAACAGACCAATGTTGAGGTGATCGCCAACAACATCGCCAATATCAACACCACCGCGTTCAAGCGCGCGCGGGCGGAATTCTCCGATCTCATCTACCAGACCGACCGGGCCGAGGGCGTGCCCAACCGTGGCGGCGAGGAGGTGGTGCCGGAGGGCGCCCAGATCGGCCTCGGCGTGCGTACGGTCGGGGTGCGCAATCTCCACATCCAGGGATCGCTGGCACAGACCTCGAACCCGCTCGACGTGGCCATCAACGGGCGCGGATGGTTCCAGATCACGGGGCCGAGCGGCGAGACGCTCTATACCCGCGCCGGCTCGTTCAACAAGAACGGAAGCGGCCAGGTGGTCACCGGCGACGGCTATGTCGTCAATCCGTCGATGACCATCCCGAGCGATGCTACCGCCATCACCATCAACGAATCGGGCGAGGTCTACGCAACCGTCAACGACACGCCGCAGCTTCTCGGCCAGCTGTCGCTCGTCGATTTCGCCAATGACGGCGGCCTGCAGCCGCTCGGCAACAATCTCTACCGCGAGACCACGGCTTCGGGCTCGCCGATCGAGGGTGTCGCCGGCGATCCCGGCTTCGGCTCGATCCATCAGGGCTATCTCGAACAGTCGAACGTCGATCCCGTACGCGAGATCACCGAGCTGATCTCGGCGCAGCGCGCCTACGAGATGAACTCCAAGGTCATCCAGGCGGCCGACGAAATGCAACAGCAAGTCTCCCAAGGCATCAAGTGACCGGTGACATGACCATCCGCCGTTTCCTCTCGCGCGCAGCGGTGAGCCTGGCAGGGCTCGTCGGGCTCGTCGGCTGTCTGGCGGCAGGCGTTGCCGCCGCGGCGCCGCCCGAGACGCTGCCGGTGCCCGCGGTGACGATCTATCCGGGCGACACGATCGCCGCCGACATGCTCGGCACCGGCACCTTCCCGGCCGGAACCGTGGACAACTTTCCGGTGATCGCATCGCGCAACGAGCTGGTCGGCAAGGTCGCCCGGCGCACGCTCCTGCCGGGGCGGCTGATCGTGCGCAACACGGTCGGCGAGCCGGACCTCGTGCAGAAGGGCAAGATCGTCGCCATCCGCTTCACCCAGGGCCCGCTGACGATCACCGCATCGGTGCTCGCCCTGCAGTCGGGTGCGCTCAACGACATGATCCAGGTCCGCAACATCGACAGCGGCAAGGTGGTCGTCGCCACCGTCGCCGCCGACGGCAGCGTGCGTGTCGACGCCAGATGAAGCGCCTCCTGCTCATCGCCGCGGCCGCCGTGCTGATCGCCTCGGGCGCGCAGGCGACACGCATCAAAGACATCTCCACCATCCAGGCGGCGCGTGAGAACCAGCTCATCGGCTACGGCCTGGTAGTCGGCCTGCAGGCAACCGGCGATTCGATGCGCAACGCGCCGTTCACCGAGCACGCCCTGCAGTCGATGCTCGACCGCATCGGCATCAACGTGAGCAGCGGCCAGATGCGCATCCGCAATGTCGCCGGCGTCATGGTCACCGCCAGCCTGCCGCCCTACGCCTCGTCGGGCACGCGCATCGACATCGACGTCTCGTCGATCGGCGACGCGACCTCGCTGAAGGGCGGCACCCTGCTGATGACACCGCTGACCGGCGCCGACGGGCAGGTCTATGCCGTGGCACAGGGCCCGATCTCCGGCTCGGGCTTCGTCGCCGCCGGCTATGCGGCGAGCGTGACGGAAGGCGTGGCGACCGGCGGACGCATCCCCAATGGCGCCGTAGTCGAACGTGCCATCCCCGGCACGTTCGAGGCCACGCGTCAGCTCGTCGTCGAGCTTTTCAATGCCGATTTCGCAACCGCCACGCAGGTCGCCGACGTGATCAATGCCTATGCGCAGAGCCGCTTCGGCCACGCGGTCGCGCATGAGCGCGACATGCGCTCGATCGTACTGGCGCGACCGAATGAAATCAGCGCCACCCGTTTCATGGCGGAGGTCGGCGAACTGCTGGTCTCGCCCGACGCACCGGCGCGCGTGGTCATCAACGAGCGCACCGGAACCGTGGTCATCGGCCAGGACGTGCAGATATCGACCGTGGCGGTGACTCACGGAACGTTGACGGTGCGCGTCTCCGAGACCCCCTTTGCCTCGCAGCCACCGGCGCTCTCGCAGGGCAAGACCACGGTGCTGCCGCGCACCAACGTGACGACGACCGAACCGAACGCGCACATCGCCATGGTCGGCGGCGCCAGCCTCGAACAGCTCGTCGCCGGCCTCAACCAAATCGGAATGAAACCGACCGACGTCATCGCCATCCTGCAGGCGATCAAGACGGCCGGAGCATTGCAGGCGGAGCTGGTTGTGCAATGAAGACGATCCACGCGGTACTGCTGGCGGCGGGCCTGACGGCGCTGGCCGGCTTGACCGCGACGGGGCCGGCGGTTGCCGCGGAACAGGCGGCGGCCGACCAGAAGCAGCCGGTGGCGGCGGCCGATCCCGACGCCGTCAACGCCGACGCCTATTGCCGGAACATCGCCAACCAGGCGGCCGATGCGCGCTATGCGCGTCAGGCCGAATCGCTTGCCGCCATGACCAAGGCGCTCGACGACCGCATCGCGGCGCTGGAAGCCAAGCGGGCGGACTACGAGAAATGGGTCGCGACCCGCCAGGATTTCCTCAGCCGCGCCGATGCAAGCGTCGTGGCCATCTATTCGCAGATGCGCCCGGACGCCGCCGCGCAGCAGTTCGCCGTCATGGGCGAGGAGGCCGCCGCCGCCATCCTGTCGAAGCTGCAGCCGCGCACCGCCAGCGCCATCCTCAACGAGATGGACGCGGTGACCGCCGCTCACCTGACCAACGTCATGGCCGGACTACCCGAAGCCGGCGGGACAAGACAAGGCGGAAGCTCGTGAACCGTTTCCTGGCAGTTCTGGTCATCCCGGTCTTCATGGCCGGCTGCCAGACGCAGCCGATCACCTCGACCACCGGCGGAAATCCACCGCTTTCGGTCGTCGGCCAGGGCCTGACCGTAAAGCGTGCCGCCCTGCCGCAGGCCTTCGCCGAGCCCGATGTTCATGCGCCGCACTCGCTGTGGGGTCAGAGGAATCAGGGCCTGTTCCAGGACATGCGGGCCCGCAAGGTCGGCGACATCGTCACCGTCACCATCGACATCAACGACAAGGCGCAGTTCGACAACGCCAGCGGCCGCTCGAAACAGGCCAGCGCCAAGGGGGCGTTCGGTCTCGATCTCGGCTGGGGCGGTTTCGGCATGGCCGACAAGGCGGGCAAGGCCTCGGCCGACATCAGTGGCAGCGCGGCCGCGGCGGCGCAGGGCGCGGGATCGATCGACCGCTCGGAGAAACTGCACCTGTCGATCGCGGCGGTGGTCACCGAGGTGCTGCCCGAGGGCAACCTGTTGGTCAGCGGATCGCAGGAAGTGCGCGTCAATCGCGAAGTGCGCGTGCTGACCATCGCCGGCATCGTGCGGCCCTACGACATCGCCGACAACAACATGGTTCCCTACAACAAGATCGCCGAGGCACGCATCTCCTATGGCGGCCGCGGCAAGCTCAGCGAGATGCAGTAGATGGCCGGCCTGTTCGGAAAGAAGAAGAAGCCGGCCGAGCCGCAAGTGCCGGACGAGGACGATGACGACGAGGATCTGGCCGACGTCAACGACGACTCCTCGGTCGAGCTGAAGAAGGCCGAGCTTGCCGCCAAGGGCTCGAAGAGGCCGGCCTGGCTGGGCATTGCGATCAGCGCACTGGCCATCACCGTGGCGGCGGCCGGTGGCGGCATCCTCTTCGGCCTCAAGACTGCTTCGACCATCGAGACGACCATCGCCCAGCGCGATGCCGCCGCCAAGCCGGAGGCGGACCAGCACGTCATCACCATGAAGTACAGCGGCGACACGGTGGTCAAACCGCTGGACGCGGTGGTCACCAACCTCGCCTCGCCGTCGGATACCTGGGTGCGGCTGGAAGCCTCGATGGTGTTCAAGAACGGCGCGCTGGAGAACCCCGAGGTGACCGGCGCCGAACTCCGCCAGGACATGCTGGCCTATCTGC
The DNA here is from genome assembly GCA_963732845.1 of uncultured Alphaproteobacteria bacterium. GTDB lineage: Bacteria > Pseudomonadota > Alphaproteobacteria > Rhizobiales > Kaistiaceae > CAVSRC01. The sequence goes on from CAVTBE010000021.1 coordinate 65,901, forward strand.
GCACGGTCAATATCGCCCAGCTCGAGGGGCCGAGTGCACTGCAGCACCTCCTGGAAGACCTCGACGAACGTGCGGCGGTGCGCACGAACGGGCGTGTCAGCGAGTTGGTGATCCAGACACTGGTCATCCAGTGAGGGCCGGATGAGGCGTTCCGCGATGGCGTCACGACTGACCGCGCGGCTGGCGCGGACGCTGCTCACCGGCGCACCGATGCTGCTGGTGGCGGCGAGCGCACATGCCCAGGCCCAGACGAACCTGTTCGACACGCTCATCCCGGCGGACGGCACCAGCGTCTCGGGACGCATCGTTCAGCTGGTCGTGGTGCTGACGATCCTGTCGGTGGCGCCGGGGCTGCTGATCATGGTGACGAGCTTCACCCGCTTCGTCATCGCGCTGTCGTTCCTGCGCTCCGGCCTCGGCATGCAGAGCACGCCGGCCAATCTGGTGCTGATCAGCCTGTCGCTGTTCATGACCTTCTACGTCATGTCGCCGACCTTCGACCGCGCCTGGCAGGATGGCGTGCAGCCGCTGCTCAACAACCAGATCAGCGAGCAGGACGCCTACACCAAGATCACCGACCCGTTCCGCACCTTCATGGCCGGCCAGGTGCGCCCCAAGGATTTGAAACTGTTCGAAGATCTCGACGCGACCCGCATCCATGGCGCGGCCGATGCGGCGCCCGGTTCCGCCCCTTCGCTGGCGGCCGTGGCGCCCGGCGCCGCTGCGATGGCCGCCGAGGAGGCCCTGCCGCCGGACAAGGTGGACCTCAGGGTGCTGATCCCTGCCTTCATGGTGTCGGAGCTGAGACGGGCCTTCGAAATCGGCTTCCTCATCGTGCTGCCGTTCCTGATCATCGACATCGTCGTCGGCACGCTGGTGATGTCCATGGGCATGATGATGATGCCGCCGGCCATCCTGGCGCTGCCGTTCAAGATCCTGTTCTTCGTCCTCATCGACGGCTGGAACCTGCTCGTCGGCGGTCTCGTCCAATCGTATTTTTAACGGGGCCGACGGAAACCAAGTCGTAAGATTCGCCTGTCTATATTGGCGCTATGGCGAGTTGGGACTGGGGCTGCGCGGGCACATGTGTCCGTGGTCCGGTGAATCCAAAGGCATGAGGCCGTCCCGCCATACCGGTGAAAGCCCGGTATGTCCTCGACAACGGCACATCAAAAGGGTTCGTCATGACCTCACTCTTGACCAATAGTTCCGCCATGGTCGCTCTGCAGACCCTGCGGAGCATCAATTCAAGCCTCGACCAGACCAACAACCGCGTCTCGACCGGCCTGCGCGTCAACACCGCCGCCGACAACGCGGCCTACTGGTCGATCGCCACCACCATCAAGTCGGACAACGGCGCGCTCGGCGCGGTCAACAACTCGCTCGGCCTCGGCGCGTCGACCCTGTCCACCGCCTATACCGGCCTCGACGCGGCCAAGACCTCGCTCAACGATCTCAAGGAGCAGCTGACAACGGCCACCGGCGAGAACGTCGACAAGTCCAAGATCCAGCAGACGATCACGTCGATCCAGGCGCAGCTCAAGTCGGTCGCCGACGGGGCCTCCTTCTCCGGCCAGAACTGGCTGAGCACCGGTTCGAGCACCGACTTCTCCAGGACCATCGTGTCGTCGCTGTCGCGCGATTCGAGCAACCAGCTGTCGATCGGCTCGATCGACGTCGACATCACTGCGATGCGTCTCTACGGCAACGGCTCGACCCAGTTCGGCATCCTCGACAAGACCATCGACCTCAACACCTACACCGCCGACAGCGGCACGGCGGCGACGGTCGAGACGGCTCTGGTCGATTTCGCCAACGCCGACGACAACGTCTCCTTCACCGTGTCGCAGAATGGCGGCGCGGCCGTGACGGTCAATATCAACCAGGCGACGCTCGCTGCGGCCGGCCTGAGTGACACGAGCGTCCGCAGTAACGCCGACCTCGCCGCCGTCCTCAATCAGGCGCTGGCCGACTCCAACATCTCCGGCATTACCGCCAGCGTCGACGGGTCCGACCATGTGGTTTTCTCCTCGCTCGATGACTTCGACATCAGCGGTGCGACCGCCGTCGGTACATCCTCGCTCGACGTTACCGACCTCGGCCTCAAGGCCACCGCGCTGACCACCTCTGCTGCCAGTGCCGGTGCGACCAGCGTCGCCGATATCGACATCTCCAGCGCCGACAGCTCGACCATCGAGGGCTATCTGCGGGTCGTCGACGCCGCCCTGTCGCAGGTGACCGACGCCGCCTCGTCGGTTGGCGCCTATCAGAACCGCGTCACCTCGCAGCAGAACTTCGTGAAGGCCCTGCAGGACGCCAACACGACTGCCGTCGGCGCTCTGGTCGATGCGAACATGGAAGAGGAATCGACCAAGCTGAAGGCGTTGCAGACCCAGCAGCAACTGGCCGTCCAGTCGCTGTCGATCGCCAACGCCAGCACGCAGAACATCCTGACGCTGTTCCGCTAGGAGCGATACGGAACCCAAAGCTTAGCGATTTCGTTGTGTCAGGGGCCGCGTCCTTCGGGACGCGGCCCCTTCGCTTTTTCCGTGCAACCTTCGCACAAGGTTGACCCTCGAAATTAGCCAGGAGCCGGTGTCGTCACTGCCGCCCTTCAGGGCGCGTTCGCCAGCGGCTCGCACCGGCCGGTGGAACGAGGCGCGGAAAGAAAAAGAAGGAGTGCGGCGCCGATGAGGCGGGAAGCCTTGGAACGTCTGTGGACCAGCATCGTCGGCCTCGGTGCCCGGCGGCTCATCGCTCTGGCCTTCATCGGCGTGGCGATCATGGTCGTGCTGGGGGTCGGTGCCTACTATCTCGGCCGCCCGCCGCAGGAAACCCTCTATACCGGCCTGAGCCGCGACGATGTGGCGCGCATCGGCGGGGCCCTCAAGGAGGCCGGCATCGATTTCGACGTCGCCGCCGACGGCGAGACGGTCACCGTCAACTACGGCGACACGGCGCACGCCCGCATGCTGCTCGCCGAGAAGGGGCTGCCGGAAAGCGCCAATTCCGGCTACGACCTGTTCGACAAGGTGGGATCGTTCGGCCTCACCTCGTTCATGCAGAACGTCACCAAGACGCGCGCCCTGGAAGGGGAGCTGGCGCGGACCATCCAGGGCATGGACGGCATCAAGGCGGCGCGGGTGCACCTGGTGCTGCCTGATACCAGCTCGCTGCGCAGCCAGCAGCAGGGCGCCTCGGCGTCGGTGGTCATCCGCACCGCAATGCCGACCGACGCCAGTCCGGCCCAGGCGATCCGCCATCTGGTCGCTGCCGCCGTACCGGGGCTCAAGGTCGACAACGTAACCGTGCTCAATACCGAGGGCACGCTGCTCGCTTCCGGCGACGACATCGAAAGCGCCTCGGCCGGCAAGATGGCGATCGTCGAGCAGACGGTGAACCGCGAGATCGAGGACAAGGTGCGGCGCACGCTGACACCCTATCTCGGTATCGGCAATTTCCAGGTGAGCGTCGTGGCGCGGCTGAACCTCGACCGCTCGACCACCAACGAAGTGATCTACGACCCGTCGTCGCGGGTGGAGCGGTCGGTGCGCATGGTGCGCGAGAACGCGCTGGCGCAGAACACGTCGAGCGACGCCGCCACATCGGTGCAGCAGAACCTGCCCGACCAGGCCAACACCAGTGGCGGTACCCCCGGCAAGAACTCGAACGAGACCAACGACCGTCGCGAAGAGACGACTAACTACGAGGTGTCCTCGCGCACGATCGAGACCGCGCATGACGGTTTCCAGATCGAGAAGCTGTCGATCGCCGTGCTGGTCAACAAGAACCGGCTGGACGAGGTCGCCAAGCAGGGTCCCGATGCCCTGCCGGTCGAGCACCAGATGATGGACATCGAGCAGCTCGTCTCGGCGGCCTCCGGCCTCAGCAAGGATCGCGGCGACCAGCTCAAGGTGGCCTCCGTCGACTTCGTCAACGATCTCACCGAGGCGGCGCCGGCGCCCGGCTTCATGAGCGTCCTGATGGCGCAGGCGGGAAGCCTGTTCAATTCGCTGGCGCTGGTCGTGGTGGTCGCGGTCGTCGTCCTGTTCGGCTTCCGGCCGGCGATCCGCATGATCGTCGCACAGTCGCCGAACGCGGTGACGGCGATGGAGGTTGCGGCGGTCGAGGGGACCCAGGCACCGGCGCTCGGCACGTCGGTCCCGCCCGTGACGATGGCGGCGGACGGCGACGAAAACGTCAATCTGATCGAGGACGTCACCAAGCGCATGAACCGCTCGCCGCAGAAGCGGCTGGAACAGATCGTCGAGTATGACGAGGCGCAGGCCGCCGCCATCCTGCGGCAATGGCTGCAGCAGGACGAGGCGGCATGACGGTAACGGCAGCGGCGATCCGTTTGCCGCGTTTTGCCAGCGGTTCGGCGGCGGAAATCGCTCCCGCCGGGTTCCGTCCGCTCAACGAGAAACCGGCGCCGGCGCCCGTCGAAGACCGGATGGCGGCCCAGAACGCGGCGATAGCGGAGGCGCTGGCGGCGGCGCAGAGCGCGTTCGAGGCCAGCCGCGCGGCCGACCTTGCGGCGTTCGAACAGCGTCTGGCGGAGCGCGAAACCGAGATCCTGGCGTCGATCGGCGAGACGCTTGCAAGGCAGGCGGGCGCGGGCCTGGAAGCCATCGAGGAGCGCATCGGCCTCCAGGTCGGCACCGTGCTCATGCGCTTCCTCGACCATGCGGTGCGCGAGCGCGCCGTCGGCGAGCTGACCGAAACCGTGGCCGCCCTCATCGCCGGCGGCACCGCCACGCGGATCAGGATCGCCGGGTCGGCCGCGCTGACGGAACGGGTGGCGGCAGCCATCGCGCCTCTGGGCGTGCCGGTCGAGCGCGCCGACAGCGATGCGGCGGAAATCTCGATGACCATCGACGAGACCGTGGTGGAGACGAACATCGCGGCCTGGATGGACCGGCTGATGGCGGAAGTGGGAGCGGCCGACAATGGCTGATGCCGCGACCCACGAACTGATTATCGTCCGCCGGCACGAGGAGGAAGAGCACGCCCATCACAGCTCGGCGTGGAAGGTCGCCCATGCCGACTTCATGACGGCGATGATGGCCTTCTTCCTGATCATGTGGCTGATCAGCGTCACCGACGACCAGATGCGCAAGGGCATCGCCCAGTACTTCAATCCGATTCACATGTCGCAGGGCTCCAGCGAGATGAAGGGGCTCAACAAGGTCGACAACAAGGACAAGCCCACCGAGAAGGGGCACAGCCAGCTGACCGTGCCGGGAGCAAGCCTCGACCTGATCGACCTGACGTCCGGGCACGCCGACGCCAAGCCGGCCAAGGCGGTGATCCCGAAGCGGCCGCGGCGGCGCTCAACGCGGCGGCGGAAGTGGCGGCGAAGCTGGCGGAGGTCAGCGGCGCCAGCGACAAGAACCTGAAGACCAAGAGCGGCGAAACCGCTGCCGATGCGCTCAAGAGGATCGGCGCGGCTGCCGCCGCGCTCAAGCCCGCCAATGGCGGAAACGACCGCGTGGCGTTCGCGGACCCCTATGCGGTGCTGGCCAAGCTGGAGCAGCAATACGTCAATACGCAGCCGACGACCGTCGACGCCATAACCGGCGACCCGCGGGCCGCGGGCATGCCGGGCGGCGAGGTCGACCGTGATCCGTTCGATCCGTCCTACTGGCAGATGGTGCCGCTGCCCGCCGCGCGGGCGGATCAGGTCGGCGGGGCGGGCAAAGCGGCACCGGTGCCGGGGACGGGCAAGCCGGACGCGGCCGCTCTGGCGCCGCCCGCGCCACCAGCGGCGATTGCCGCACCATCGGCGAAGCCGGCGGTGACGCCGCCGCAGGCCGCGGCGCCTGACAAGGCGGCCGCGATGGCAGCGGAAAAACCGGAAGCGGAAGCCGGCGGGGAGAGGAACGTCGCCGCGGCGACCATCGCGCGGTCGACGGAGATCGCCAGGGACATCAAGGATTCCGTCGCGCAAATGATGGCCGACAAGGCCTCGCCCGATCTCGCGGTCGAGGCGACCGATGAGGGTGTCACCATCAGCCTCACCGACGATGCCGATTACGCCATGTTCGCGCTCGGCTCGGCAGTGCCGGACCCCAAGACCGTCGTGATGCTCGAACGCATCGCCAAGGTGCTGGCCAAGCAGCCGGGCCAGATCATCATCCGCGGCCATACCGACGGCCGGCCGTTCCATTCGGCGGACTACGACAACTGGCGGCTTTCGACGGCGCGGGCGCAGATGGCCTATTACACGCTGCTGCGTGGCGGGCTCGACGCGTCGCGGATCATGGCAATCGAGGGCCATGCCGACCGCGCGCTGAAGAACGAGGCTGATCCTTTTGCGGCGGAAAACCGCCGCATCGAAATCCTGGTGAAGGGGCCATGACGACCCGCCGGCTGGTTCTCGCCTGCGCGGCGGTGGCGCTGCTGTGCTCGGCCTCGGCCGAAGCCGAGCAGCGTTCGGCCGCGCCGGCGGCGACAGCGGCGCCGATCAACCTGTTGCCGCCGGCGGCGAAGCCGGACGAGGCTGGCGGGCTGGTGACGCGCACGCGCACCGTCGCCATGGCGGTGCCGCCGCTGCCGCGTCTGCGTCCGCCCTACGCCCCTGTGGCAACAATGGCCGAGACGGGCGCGGCGCCCGCCCTGACACGGTCGGTGGCGCTGGCGACGCCCGTCGTCGACCAGACCGTGACCGGCTCCATCGGGGAGCCGCCGCCGGACGAGACGGCGCAACCGGACGCCCACAAGCCGGCCGCTGGCGCCCAGACGGCGAAGCCGGCCGAGAGCCCGGACGCAGACAAGAAGCCGAAGGTGGAGAGACAGATCACCACCGTGCAGCGCTCCGACGGTCTGCTCGGCGATCCATCGGAATACCTCATCGACGAGCCGACCGCGCCGGCACCGAAAGTGGCGGTGCCGGAGATGCTCGAAGGGCCCAAGGGCGATGGGCCGCGCAGCGCCGCCAAGGATGAGGCGGCCCTGGCGGCGGTGCCGCTTCTCGGCACGGCGCCCTTCGAACTCGTGCGCACCCTGCAGTCGCTGCAGGATCGCATGGCCCAGGGCGACGTGCAGGCGATCGCGGCGCAGCGCGCCCTGATGATCCAGATCGACAAGGCCTTCATGGGTGCCGACCCGGCCATGTGGCAGGACAATCGCAATGCGGCGGCCGCGGTGACCTATGTGCTGAGCGGCGGATCAGCCGGAGATCCTGAAGACGCTCGTCGGCCTCGATCCGCCACCGGCCGTCGATCGGCGGTTGATCGAAGGCGTGCTCGACTACGCCAGCGGCAAAGCGGAGGCCGCCGCGCCGCTGCTCGCCGATATCGAACCGACCAGCCTGCCAGCGAGCATGGCCGGGCAGGTCGCCATTGCACAGTCGGCGCTTGCCGTGCGGCACGATCCCGACAAGGCGATGCAGCTGCTGGCGGTCGCCCGGCTGATGGCGCCGGGCACGCTGGTCGAGGAAGCCGCAATCCGCCGGCAGTTGCTGCTCGCCGACCGGCAGCGCAACGAGGACGCCGTCCGTTCGCTCGCCCGCCAGTATCTCGACCGCTTCCGTCACTCGGTCTATGCGGGCAGTTTCCGCGTGCGGTTCGCCGCCGCCCTCAGCCACATGGCGTCGCTCGACAGCGAAGACCACTTCTCCGAACTGGACGACATGCTGGCGATGGTCGAGCCGGAGTCGCGCTGCGACCTCTATCTGACGGTGGCGCTGGCCTCGGCTGTCAACGGCCGCGCCACGGCCGCCAAGCTGGCCGCCGAGCGGGCGAGCGGGCTGGCGCTGGCGGGCTCGGAGCAGGAGGCGCGGGCGAAGCTCTATCACGCCGCGGCGCTGGCCGCGATTCCGCAGATGGCGGACAAGGGGGCAAGCGAAATCGAGAGCCTCGAGCGCAGCCATCTGTCCGCCTCCGATCTGGTTTTCTACGACGCGGTGCGCGCGACGCTGGACGGAGTCGTGTCGGGCACCGACCTCAGCACGATCAACGTATCCGCCGCCGCGCCGCTCGGCGACGGCGCCCTCGTCGAAGACGCGCCGATCATCAAGAAGGCGCGTGCCGCGCTCGATGCAACAGCAGAACTGGTCGCTACCGCCAAATGAACGTGATGCTCAACATACCGGTGGATACCGGGACCGAACGGACCGGCACGACCGGGCGGCGTGCCAACGATGCCGGCGCGGGAGGGGACGATTTCGGCGCGCTGTTCGCCGAGGTCGGGCGAAAGACGAATGCCGATCGCGGGCCGCAATTCGACCCGCGCACGGGCAGGGAGGAGGCGCCGGCCAACGCCGATGCCGCGGAGGCCGGGGCGACGCCGCGCGACGCACGCAGGCGCCCGGATGGTGGGCAGGTGGCGTGGGATGCAACGCCGGAGGTAACGGCCGAAGAAGCGGGCAAGGGTCGGTCGGCCGATACCGCGGATGGTTTGCCGCCGGCCGACGGGAAACCGGACCGCCGTCAGCATCAGGGCGAGGATGCGCCCGCTGACGTCGCCCTTCGGCGGGGTGGGGGACAACCGCACCGCGCCGGCAACGGCCATGCACCGCCGACCGAAGGCGAGACCGCCGATGCGGATGCCGGCACCAACCGGCCGCTCCGTCAGGATGCCGGACAGACGAGTCGGCCAGACGATGGCGACGGAACGCCGGCCGCGCCGAGCAAGGCGAGCGTTGTCGAAACACCGGACGAAGCCAAAGGTAGCGGACGGCGGCGCGACGCCGGCGATGTGGATGTCGGCCGACCGGCCAGACGCGATGCCGGGCGGACGGATAGCGCCGGCGATGGCGACGGAGAATTGGCGAATCCGAACACGACCGGAGTGGGCGGCGCCACGGTTGCGATGTCGCCGGCAACCGCCGGAACAAAGCCTGCGGATGATGGAAAGGCCGCCGCTCCGACTGACAATGGCAAAGCCAGACAGACGGCAGGCGCGCTGGACAATGCCGCTGCGGCGCGGCAAACCCCGCCCGGCGATGCCGGCAAGCCGGTGAAGGATGCGACCGGCGCGACGAGCGGCGGCGCTTCGGCGCCGCACGGGAAGAGCGAAGACGGATCCGCAGTCGTCTCACCATCGGCGTCGAAACCGGTGGCGGCCGAACGGCAAGGCGATTCCGCACCGGTGCGCTACTGGGCGCGCGGCGATACGGCGGCGGCGCTGGCGGCGGCTGCCGCCCGCGATCAGCGGCCGCAGAGCGACAAGGCGGCAGGCAAGCCGCAAGGGGAACGGCAGAGCGCCCCGGCGCATGGCGGCAATCGGCCGATCGACGTCCAGGTTGCCTCTTATGAGCGCCATCCGGCGCCGGTGAGCGCCGGTGGTGCGACGAAGGCGGTCCTGCCGACCGATGGTGCCGCCGGCGATGCCGCAGCCACGCCTGCGGCGCCGGGCGCGGCCGAGGATGCGGCCGGGTCGGCCGAGGCGCTCGACGGCGTGCAACAGCGCCAAAGCCGGCAGCCGCTGATGTCGGCAGCGCAAGGCGCCTCGCCCGCCACGGCGAAGGCCCCGTCCGCCCTTCAGGCCATCGCCCCGACAGACCAGACACGGACGCCGGATGCCGCCGGGCAGAACGAGGGCAGCAAATCGAACAAGGACGACCACCGGTCGCAGGCTTCGACGACCCCGCCCGGGAATGCCGCGGACAAGCGGCAGCCGGTCAACGGCGCGCCGCCCTCCGGCGGCAATCCGGCGACCGGCACGGCGGCTTCGGCGGTGGCGCCGGCGGCGCCGCTCGCGGCCGGCGTGGCGTCGGGCATCGTCAATGCACTCGATGCGGCGCGGAGCGGCGGCGGCGCCCCCTCCGCTCGACACCGCATACGATGGCGGTCGCGACGGCGGAGCCGGTCAGGACCATCGACGCTCAATCTCGACATGCGCGAATACGGGCAGGTCGATCTGCGCATCAGCCTGAAAGGCAATGCGGTCAGCATCCAGCTCAAGGCCGATCGTCCGGAGACGGCCGATGCGCTGGCACGCGACGACGCATCGCTGCGCGAGGTGCTGCATCGCGCCGGCTACGAGGCCCAGCAGGTTCAGATCGACAAGCGCGATGCGGCCGGGCCGCGTCTCGGCGATACCGCGCGCCGTCCGGCCAGCAGCCGGCCGGCGGGGCGGGCACCGGCGCATCGTCGGGGCACGCGGCCGGCGGCGAGCGTGCGGCGACGCCGGACCAGCGCCCGCAGGCGGCGCGCGATGCCGATGGCTTCGCCCTTCCCGACCAGGACACTCAGGATGCCCATCGCCAGGATCGTTATCGCGGCCCTGATCGCCTTTACGTCTAGCGCTGCAGGCGCTGGCGGCAGCGGCGAATCCGTGCGAGGGCGAGATGCGCGCGGCCGCGGCCAAATACGAGGTGCCGCTCGGGCGTGCTCTATGCGGTCGGCCTCACCGAGTCGGGCCGCAAGGAATCGCTGCAGCCGCTGGCCATGAACATCGCCGGCGCGGCCTATTTCGCCACCAGCCTCGACGATGCGGTCCGCCGCTTCGACGCGGCGCAGGCGGCCGGGATCAAGCTGATCGACATCGGCTGCATGCAGATCAACCACTATTTCCACGGCCGCGAATTCGCTTCGCTCGAGGCGCATGTTCGACCCGCACGCCAATGTCGACTACGCCGCCCGCTTCCTGAAGACGCTGCGCCGGCAGGAGGGCAGCTGGACGCTGGCCGTGGCGCGCTACCACGCCGGGCCGAACAACAATCCGGCGCAGAAGAAATATGTCTGCACGGTGATCACCAACATGGTGGCGACCGGGTTCGGGACGTGGACGGACGAGGCGCGCGACTTCTGCCAATAGGCGGGCGGACCGGCAGCCGGATGGTTAGCGCTTGCTTTCGGCGGCGCGTCATTTGAAGGTCGACTCTCGCGGTTCCTTTATCCGCCTGCGCTAGTCTCTCCGGCAGTGGATGCCAAAGGGGCGGGCGAAGGTCATGTCAATCGACTATTCGATGCCGGTATTGGTGGTGGACGACTATCAGACGGTGCTGCGCATCATGCGCAACCTTCTGCGCCGGGCCGGCTTTGCCGAAATCGATACGGCCGGCGACGGCGAAGAGGCGCTCACCAAGATGCGCGAGCGCAAATACGGGCTGGTCATTACCGACTGGTACATGGCGCCGGTCAACGGACTGGAGCTGGTCAGGCAGGCGCGCGCCGACGATACCCTGAAGGGGACGCCGATCATCCTGGTGAGCGGCGAAGGCTCGCCCGACAACCTCAAGGCGGCGAACGATGCCGGTGCGTCCGGATACGTGCTGAAGCCGTTCGATTCGCAGACCCTGAAGGCCAAGATCGAGACCGTGCTGGCTGCGGCCTGAGGCTGCGGAAAAGTCTTTCGGCGCCCGCAAGCGGCTTTGTTAGCAATTGGTTTACCATATTTGCCCCAGAATCGTGGCGTTGAAGCGTTGCGTCGCGTAGCCGGCAATCTTCCCGGATTTCCAAGAGTTTCGTTGCTGTCGGGCGGCCGATTGCGGCCGATGCCCGATGCTCTTTGGCGGAGCGGGCCGGCCAGGAACTCGATATTCTTCTGGGGGCATTCATGCATGTCGTCGTCGATCAACGGGACGAGGTGACCGAAGCTTACGCCGCCTCATTCCGCGGGGAAGGAGTTGCCAGCCTCGGCCTGCAACCTCTCGAATTTCGCGAATGGCTGTTCTCGGCATCTCCGGATGACATCGATTCGGTGCAGTCGGTCCTGCTCGGCGAATGCGAAGACCGGCCGACGCTGCCGCGGCTCATCAGAAGCCGCACCGACGCCCCGATCATCGCACTGTCGGAAGTCCGCTGGCTCGATTCCACCCTCGAGCTGTTCACCGCCGGCATCGACGACGTGGTGCGCAAGCCGGTCCATGTGAAGGAGCTGATCGCGCGCTCGGAAGCGATCTGGCGGCGGGTGAACCACAAATACCGGCAGGTGAGCTGCGAGCGCCTCAAGATCTTCTTCGACGGCCGCGACATCGAGATCGACGGCAGCCGCTGTCGCTGCCGCGGCGCGAGCGCCACATCCTCGAATTCCTCGCCAAGAACGCCCATCGCCGGGTGACCAAGACGCAGATCTTCAACGCCGTCTACGGCGTGTTCGAGGACAGCGTCGACGAGGTCGTCGTCGAGGGGCATGTCAGCAAGCTGCGCAAGAAGCTGCAGCCTGCAGCTCGGCTACGACGTGATCGACGCCAAGCGCTACCTCGGCTACCAGTTCACCGGCTTCGGTGGGGCCGAGCGGGACGGCCTGCCGACGGCAGCGAGAAGACGGGCGGTCGACGTCCGGCTTGCGGAGAACGACGCCGATTCGCCGCGGCCGAGCCGCTGGAGATCGCCGAGGCAGCCGAGCCGGCGAAAGCGACGAATGCGCCAGGCGAGGCGTTGCAGCGATTTTCGCGATTCGGAATATTTGCCCCGACGGCTGAATTGGATAAGAATATTCCCCAAATCGGCTTTATTTTCAGAATCGTGAATGTGTGTTCGGGCCGGTTTTGGGCTCTTGACAGGGGCGGCGGGCCGATATAGCGCGATTCTCGCCATGACAAGGCGTCGCAGCCCGCGGTGGCCGGTGGCTGCCGCCACAGTGTTGCCGTTCGTTGGACATTGTTTTCGGCTGTGCCTAAGAACCATTTCGCAGCGCGCCGGGGACTTGAACAAACATGCTCACGCAGATGGCAGCGACCACAGACGAAGACGAGGCGATCCCGCCGGACGGCCTCGACCGCATGCTCGGCAGCGCGCAGAACGCCAGCGAATTCCTCAAGGCGATGTCGCACGAGACGCGGCTGGTCATCCTGTGCCTGCTGCTCGACGGCCGCAAAAGCGTCGGCGAACTGGAGCAGAAGCTGCAACTGCGCCAGCCCTTCGTGTCGCAGCAGCTCGCGCGCCTGCGTGCCGACGAGCTGGTCGAAGCGCATCGCGACGGCAAGAACGTCTACTATTCGATCGCCCGGCCGGAAGTGGGCGAGATCATCGGCTCGCTCTACCGCGCCTTCTGCAAGACCTGACGTTGCCCTCTCCGCAATCGTGCGCCGTGCCGGCATTTGCCGGCCTCTTTCGCCGTATCGGAGATGCCGGGTCTCCGGAAGCGATTGACAGCGGCGGCGGCAATGTCGAGGCTCGCCTGGAGGCTAAGGCTCGCTCACGGAGGGCGACCAAGTGCTGGAGGCAATCGGGCGTCAGGTCGAGGACCGCCGCGACGAATCTGGTGGCGCTGACCTCGCAACTGATCCGCATTCCCTCGGTCAACCCGCCCGGCGATGCCTATCGCGACTGCTGTGAGGTCATCGCCCGGCGGCTCGCGCCGCTCGGCTTCGAGGTCGACCTTCGTCCGCGCCGAGGGAACCCCCGGAGACAGCGACCGCTATCCGCGCTGGAACGTGATCGCCCGGCGCGAGGGCCGCAGCGCCGGGTGCTTGCGTCCATTTCAACGGCCATATCGACGTGGTCGAGGCCGGCGCCGGCTGGAGCTTCGACCCGTTCGGCGGCGCGGTGCGCGACGGGCGCGTCTACGGCCGCGGCGCCTGCGACATGAAAGGCGGGCTGGCGACGGCGATCGTGGCGGTGGAGACCTTCCTGGCGCTCTATCCCGACCATCCCGGCGCCATCGAGATCTCCGGAACGGCGGACGAGGAATCGGGCGGCTATGGCGGCGTCGCCTATCTCGCCGACAAGGGGATCATGGCGCGGCCGCGCATCGACCACGTCATCATTCCCGAGCCGCTCAACAAGGACCGGGTCTGCCTCGGCCATCGCGGCGTGTGGTGGGCGGAGATCGAGACCAAGGGGCGCATCGCCCATGGCTCCATGCCGTTTCTCGGCGACAGCGCCATCCGCCACATGGGCGCGGTGCTCGACGCCTTCGAGGAGGAGCTCTATCCGGCGCTGGCCTCCCGGCGCACGCCATGCCGGTGGTGCCGGACGGGGCGCGCCAGTCGACCGTCAACATCAATTCGATCCACGGCGGCATCGGCGAGGACTATTCCGGCTTCCCCTCGGCCTGCGTCGCCGATTCCTGCCGCATGGTCATCGACCGGCGCTTCCTGATCGAGGAGGACCTGGCGGAGGTGAAGGACGAGGTGCGCGCCATCCTCGACCGTCTCGCCGAAACGCGCGACAGGTTCCGCTACGAATTCCGCGACCTGTGGGACGTGATCCCGAGCATGACCGACCGCGACGCGCCGGTGGTGCGCTCGGTCTCGGCGGCGATCGCCGCGGTGCTCGGCCGCGACCCGGACTATGTGGTCTCGCCCGGCACCTACGACCAGAAGCACATCGACCGCATCGGCCGGATCAAGAATTGCATCGCCTATGGGCCCGGCATCCTCGATCTCGCCCACCAGCCGGACGAATATGTCGTCATCGACGACATGGTGGATTCGGCCAAGATCATGGCGCTGGCCACGCACCATCTTCTCTACGGGCATGCATGACGGCCCGCCGGCCGGTGCTCGGACCGCATCAGGGACAGGGAGAACCAGAATGAAGGCACTCAGGCTGGCGGCGCTGGCCGCTCTTGTCGCGGCGGGTCTGGCGCCCGGCGCGGCGCTGGCCGCGCGCACCGACATCACCATCGGCATGGTGCTCGAACCGCCGGGGCTCGATCCGACCTCGGGCAACGCCGCGGCGACCGACGAGGTGACCTACGCCAACATCTTCGAGGGCCTCACCCGCATCGACGAGACGGGCGCCGTGCAGCCCGATCTCGCCCAGTCCTGGGACATCTCGGCGGACGGGCTGACCTACACCTTCCATCTCCACGACGGGGTGAAGTTCCACGACGGCACGCCGCTGACGGCCGACGTGGTCAAGTTCTCGCTCGACCGCACCACGGCGCCGGGCAGCACCAACGGGCAGAAGCAGCTCTTCGCCGCCATCGACACGGTCGAAGCAGTCGATCCGCTGACGGTCAAGGTCACGCTCAAGCACCCGGAGGGCAACTTCCTCTACAATCTCGGCTGGGGCGACGCGGAGATCGTGGCGCCCAACAGCGCCGCGACAACGCCACCCATCCGATCGGCACCGGGCCGTTCAAGTTCGTCGACTGGGTCAAGGGCGACCATGTCGATCTCGCAAAGAACCCGGACTACTGGGGGACGCCGGCCAGGCTCGACAAGGCGACCTTCAAGTTCATCTCCGACCCGACGGCGGCCTTCGCCGCGATGATGGCCGGCGACGTCGATGCCTTCCCCAATTTCCCGGCGCCGGAGACGCTGGCCCAGTTCAAGGCCGATCCGCGCTTCACGGTGGTGGTCGGCACCACCGAGGGCGAGACGATCCTTGCCATGAACAACGGCAAGAAGCCGTTCAACGACCTCAAGGTGCGCCAGGCGATGTCCTATGCCATCGACCGCAAGGCGATCATCGACGGCGCCATGTTCGGCTACGGCACGCCGATCGGCAGCCACTATTCGCCGGCCGATCCCGGCTATGTCGATCTGACCGGCATGTATCCCTACGACCCGGAGAAGGCGAAGGAACTCCTGAAGGAGGCCGGCTATCCCGACGGCTTCAAGGTGACGCTGAAGCTGCCGCCGCCGAGTTATGCCCGCCGCGGCGGCGAGATCATCGCGCAGCAACTGAAGGCGGTCGGCGTCGACGCCGAGATCATCCCGGTCGAATGGGCCCAGTGGCTGTCCGACGTCTTCAAGCAGAAGGACTACGACCTCACCATCGTGTCGCATACCGAGCCGGCGGACTACGCCATCTATGCCCGCGACGACTATTATTTCGACTACCACTCGGACGCGGTGAAGGCGCTGATGGACAAGCTCAACCTGGCGACCGACCCGGCCGAGCGCAATGCGCTGGTTGGTGACATCCAGAGAAAGATCGCCGACGATGCGGTGAACGTGTTCCTGTTCGAACTGGCCAAGCTCGGCGTGTGGAATGCGAAGATCGAGGGGCTGTGGGCGAACACGCCCATCCAGGCAAACGACCTGACCAAGGTCTTCTGGGAGGATTGAGGGACACGAACGGGAGCCGGCGCTCCGCCGGCTCCGTTCCGTGACGGCGCGATCGCATGGCATCCTACGTCGCAACGCGGGCGGCTTCCCTTGTCGCGACGCTGGTCGCCGCCAGCATCGTCATCTTTCTGGTGATGGAGGTGCTGCCGGGCGACCCGGCCTCGTTCATGCTGGGGCTCAACGCCGACCCGGCCACGGTCGGCGGCGCTCAGCCATCAGCTCGGCCTCGACCAGCCGCTCGCACAACGCTACCTGACCTGGATCGCCGGCTTCGTCCACGGCGATTTCGGCATCAGCTATACCTACCGGGTGCCGGTGGCCGAGCTGCTCACCCAGCGCCTGTGGGTGAGCCTGCCGCTGGCGCTGATGGCGCTGGCACTGGCCGCGGTCATCGCCTTTCCGGTCGGCATCGTCGCGGCGACACGGCGCAACAAGCCGGCCGATCTCGTCATCATGGGGGCGACCCAGCTCGGCATCGCGGTGCCCAACTTCTGGTTCGCCATGCTGCTGGTGCTGGCCTTCTCGCTGGGGCTGCACTGGTTCTCGGCCGGCGGCTTTCCGGGCTGGAACGCCGGGCTCCTGGCCGGGCTGAAGGCGCTCACTCTGCCGGCGATCGCGCTCGCCCTGCCGCAGGCCTCGATCCTGGCGCGGGTCATGCGCTCGGCGCTGCTCGACACGCTGCATGAGGACTTCATGCGTACCGCCCGTGCCAAGGGTCTTACCGAGGCCCAAGCGGTGCGCCGCCATGCCCTGCGCAACGCGCTCATCCCGGTGATGACCATCATCGGCCTGCAGTTCTCCTTCCTGCTCGCCGGCGCCATCATCATCGAGAACGTCTTCTATCTGCCCGGCCTCGGCCGCCTCGTCTTCCAGGCCATCGGCCAGCGCGACCTGATCGTGGTGAAGAGCGTGGTGCTCCTGCTCGTCGCCGCGGTGGTCATCGTCACCTTCGCGGTCGATCTCGCCTATGCGGCGATCGACCCGCGGCTGCGAAGGCAGCGGGCATGAGTGCGCCGCCGCTCGACGTCGCGCCGGCGCCGCCCGCGGAGGGCCGGCGGCTGCATGGCAGCATGGTGGTCGGCGGCGTCATCACGCTCGTCATGGTGGCGGTGGCGCTCGCCTCGCTGGTGTGGACGCCCTACGACCCGGCGGCGATCTCGATTCCCGACAAGTTGCAGACGCCGTCCGCGCTGCATTGGCTGGGGACCGATCACTTCGGCCGCGACGTGCTCTCCATGCTGATGGAGGGCGCCCGCAATTCGATGGCCGTGGCGCTGATCGCCGTCGGCGTCGGCCTGGGGCTGGGCGTGCCGCTTGGGCTCACGGCGGCGGCGCGCGGCGGCTGGCTCGACGAAGTGGTGATGCGGGTCAACGATCTGGTCTTCGCCTTTCCGGCGCTGCTGCTGGCCATCATGATCACGGCGCTGCTCGGGCCGGGCGCGGTCAACGCGATCCTCGCCATCGGCATCTTCAACGTGCCGGTCTTCGCCCGGCTGACGCGCGGCGCGGCGCTGTCGCTGTGGACGCGCGACTACGTGCTGGCGGCGCGCGTCGCCGGCAAGGGGCCGTGGCTGATCTCGATCGAGCACATCCTGCCCAACCTCCTCAACGTCCTGGTGGTGCAGGCGACCATCCAGCTTTCGCTGGGCATCCTGGCGGAGGCGGCGCTTTCCTATGTCGGGCTGGGCACGCAGCCGCCGGCGACGAGCTGGGGCCGGATGCTCGCCGACGCGCAGACCATGATCGCGCTGGCGCCGCGCCTGGCGATCCTGCCGGGCCTGGCCATCGTTGTGGCCGTGCTCGGCCTCAACCTGCTCGGCGACGGCCTGCGCGACCTGCTCGACCCGAGATGGCGGCGGCAGCGATGAGCCTGCTCGCCGTCGACAACTTGACCGTTTCGATCGGCCCCGCGCCGATCCTCAAGGGCGTGTCGTTCGGCCTCGCCCGCGGCGAGGTGCTGGGGCTGGTCGGGGAATCAGGCTCGGGCAAGTCGATGGCGGCGCTCTCCGTCATGCGCCTCTTGCCGGCGCAGGCGGTCGCCGGCGGCACGGTGACTTTCGACGGAGGCGATCTGACGGCGCTCGACGAACGTGCGATGTGCGGTCATCGCGGGCGGACGCTGGCGATGGTGTTCCAGGAGCCGATGAGCGCGCTCAACCCGGTCAAGACGATCGGCGTGCAGGTCGCCGAGACGGTGCGCGTGCACCGCCGCGCATCGCCGGCCGAGGCCGCCGAGATGGCCCGCGAGGCGCTCGACCGCGTCGGCCTGCCGACGGCGCGATTTTCGCTCGATACCTATCCGCACGAGCTTTCCGGCGGCCAGCGCCAGCGCGTGGTGATCGCCATGGCGACGGTGCTCAAGCCAAAGCTGTTGATCGCCGATGAGCCGACCACCGCCGTCGATGTGACCACGCAGGCGCTCATCCTCGACCTCCTACGCCGGCTGGTGGCTGAGGACGACGTCGGCCTTATCCTCATCAGCCACGACCTTGCCGTGGTCGCCGACATGGCCGACCGCATCGCCATCATGCGGGACGGCGAAGTGGTCGAGCAGGGCGAGACGGTCGGCCTCTTCCGCGGCCTGCAGAACCCCTATTCGCGCATGCTGTTTGCGGCCTCCACCTATCGCTCGCAAAGGACCCGGCGGCTGCATCCGGACGAAGGGCACCAGACGCCGATCCTCGATGTCGACAACGTCGTCCACGACTATCGCCTGCCGCGACGGGCGCTCTTCGCCAAGCCGCATCATTTCCGGGCGGTGGACGATGTCAGCCTGACAATTCGGCGCGGCGAAAACCTCGGTCTCGTCGGCGAATCGGGTTCGGGCAAGTCGACGCTCGCCCGCGTGATCCTGGCGCTGACGAAGCCCAGCGCCGGCGTCGTCACGCTGGACGGCAGCGACTTCCTGGCGAGCCACGGCACGGCGCGGCGCGACCTCCGCCGCCATGTGCAGGCGGTCTTCCAGGACCCCTATGGGAGCCTCGATCCGCGCTATCGCGTGGCCCGGCTGATCGCCGAGCCGTTTCATCTCGATCGTGCCAAACCGTCCGTGGCGGAGCGGCGCAAGCGGGTCGACGAAGCGCTCGTCGCGGTGGGCCTGACGCCGGCCGACGGCGACAAATACCCGCACGAATTCTCCGGCGGCCAGCGCCAGCGCCTGGCGATCGCCCGGGCACTGATCACGCGGCCGTCGCTGATCATCCTCGACGAGGCGGTGTCGTCGCTCGACGTGTCGATCCGGGCGCAGATCCTCGACCTGCTCGCCGATCTCGGCGACCGGTTCGCCGTCTCCTACCTGTTCATCGCGCATGACCTGATGGTGGTGCGCGCCATCACCGACCGGGTCCTCATCATGCGCGAGGGCCGAATCGTCGAGCACGGCGAGACCGAGCGGGTCTTCACCGATCCACGCCATCCCTATACGGCGGAACTGATCGCGGCGACGCCGGATCTGGAGCGGGCGCTCGCCGCCCGCCACGCCCGGGCCGCCGCACCATGACCAGCAAGAAGCGGAAGGAGGCCAGCCATGCGTCTTGAGGGCAAGACCGCCATCGTCACCGGCGGGGCGTCGGGCTTCGGCGCCGGCATCGTGAGGAAATTCGTGGCCGAGGGCGCGCGGGTGCTCATCGCCGACGTGAACGGCGATGGCGCGCAGGCGTTGGCGGCGGAGATGGGGCCGATGGCGTCGGCGGCGACCGTCGACGTTTCGGACGACGCCTCGGTCGGGGCGATGGTCACGGGCGCGATGGAACGGCTCGGTCGCATCGACATCCTGGTCAACAACGCCGGCATCGGCCACAAGCCGCAGCCGCTGGAAGGGCTGCCGGAGGACGAATTCGACCGGCTCTTCGCGGTCAACGCGAAGTCGGTCTATCTCACCGCCCGCCATGTGGTGCCGCGGATGAAGGCGGCGGGCGGCGGTGCCATCCTCAACATCGCCTCGACCGCCGGCGTCAGCCCACGGCCGCGGCTCACCTGGTACAACGCCAGCAAGGGCTGGATGATCACGGCGAGCCAATCGATGGCGGTCGAGCTGGCGCCGGCCAGGATCCGGGTCAACGCCATCAACCCGGTCGCCGGCGAGACGCCGCTGCTCAAGACCTTCATGGGCGAGGACACGCCGGAAATCCGCGCCAGGTTCCTGGCGACCATCCCCATCGGCCGCTTCTCGACGCCGGAGGATATCGGCAATGCCGCCTGTTACCTGTGCTCGGACGAGGCCAGCATGGTGACCGGCGTCGCGCTGCTGGTCGATGGCGGGCGGTGCATCTGAGGCATCAGGCTGCCGCGAAGGTGGGAGCCGAGTATCCGCCGGCGCTCCGGTCTTTCGCGATCGTCGGAGATTACTGGGGCTCCGCGCCTTGCTGCCTCATGGTGAGGTGCGAGCGGAGCGAGCCGCGAACCATGGGGCCCATCCTTCGAGGGCTGCCTGCGGCAGCCACCTCAGAATGAGGCTTCCCGTGTCCTTGGACTGAGACCGAAAGTGAGGTTCAGAGGCCGGCGGCCTTGCGCAGCGCTGCGTTGATGCGCTCCAGCCAGCCGGGGCCGTCTTCCTGGAAGTGGTCGAGCACGTCGCGGTCGAGGCGGAGCGTCACCTGCTCCTTGGCTCCGGGCAGGGCCGACGGCTTGGCCGCGGGCTCGGGCAGAGGCGGTGCCTTGGCCTGAAAGACGGCTTCGGCGGCTTTGCGGGGGTCGGTTGGTCGTCTCGTCATGGTCAATGGGCCGTGTGAAAGGCGCGTTCGAGCATGCGCCGGCAATCTTCGGCCTGCTCGCGCACGGCGTCTTCGCCGAGCGCCCGGGCGATGTCGCGCAGGTCACGGATGGCGACGTCGACGGCGGTCAGCAAATCGATGTCGAGCGCCTCCTCATCGTCGGGTTCGAAGCGGCGCAACGGAAACTGGATAATCTCTGCCATTCGCGGATGTCCTGCCGGCGAATCACTCAGGTGCCGGTACGACCATTCCGACAGCGAAAGGTTGCCCAGAAGTTTACCGGTCGGAAAGCATGAGGGCGCGCTCGCGGGCGGCCGGCAACGCGGCCAGTGCCGCCTCGACAACCTTGTCGCGCGGCGGCTCCACCGATACGCGCACGGCGAGTTCGTCCGGTGCGGGCCGCTCAAGCGTGGCAAACTGGCTGTCGAGCAGGCTCGGCGGCATGAAATGGTGCTGGCGGCGCTGCATGCGTGCGGCGATCGTTGCCTTGGAGCCGTCGAGCCAGAGGAAGATCACCGGCCGTCCGGCGGTGCCGGTGAGGCGCTCCCGATAGGCACGCCTGAGCGCCGAACAGGCGACGATCAGCCGGCCGTCGGCGTCGCCGAGTGCCTTGCCGATGGCATCGAGCCAGGGCCAGCGATCCGCGTCGGTGAGCGGGATGCCGGCCGACATCTTTTCGATATTGGCCTTGGGGTGAAATTCGTCGGCGTCGCGAAACGGCAGGCCAAGGCGCTTGGCCAGCGCCTCGCCGACGGATGTCTTGCCGCTGCCGGCGACGCCCATGACGATAATCGGTATTGTATCCATTGAATCCATTGTCTTGCCTGCTGCTGGTGGCACAACGCCCCTCCCTCGCCGGACTGCCGCCGGCGGGTTTGTCGATTGGTGGCACCTTTCGCTCTATATCTAGCCTATTCGCGGGGAAATGGAGGTTCGCACTTGCAAAAACTGCAAAGCCAGGCGGTTCACCACATCACGCTGGTCGGCGCCGACCGGCAGACCTCCATCGATTTCTGGGAAGGCGTGCTCGGCATGCCCTTCGTCTTCGAGCAGCCCAATCTCGACGCTCCCGACGAGAGCCATCTCTATTTCGACCCCGGCGACGGCCGGCTGATCACCATCTTCACCAGCGAAAGCCGCAAACCGGACCCGACGCCGACCGCCCGCGACATCGGCGCCGTCCACCACATCGCCTTTGCGGTCTCGCGGGCGACATTCGTCCAGGCGGTCCAGCGGCTCGACGAGCGCGGCATCGCCCATAGCGGGGTCAAAGATCGCGGCTTCATGGATTCGATCTATTTCCGCGATCCCCTCGGGCTGCTGATCGAACTCGCCTCCTATCGCTTCTTCCCGCCGGAGGGGGTGTCGTGGGGCGAGGTGATGCTGGAGGCGCACAAGCTGCGCGTGGCGCGCGGCGACTACAACATCGCCGAGGTGCACCTGGCCGATGCCATCGAGAACCTGACCAAGCGCACGCGCGGCAGCCTGTCGGACGACCGCGCGCCGAAGAACCCCTACTGAACGCGGCGGCGGGTCAGCCGCGCGGCTCGCTCCACGGGCCGGGCGGTGGCACCTCGCCCCAGGGATGGACTGCCTCGCCGGCAGCGGCCGGCGGGATTTGCGGCGCCTCGGCGGCGGGCGGTTCCGGCTGCGCTTCGGCGATGGGGCCGGGGTCGTGGCCACCGGCAAATTTCACCAGCTCGGCGATGCGCGCCTCGATCGGCGGATGGGTGGAGAACAGGCCGCCGAGGCCGGACTGGCGCGGATGGTCGAGAAACATCTCCTGCACCTGGGCGGGCGCGTGAATCTCCGAATGACCGGCGATCTTGCGCAACGCCGAGATCATGGCGTCGGGGTCCTTGGTGAGCTCGACGGAGCCGGCATCGGCGAGGAATTCGCGCTTGCGCGACACGGCGAAGCTCAGCGCGATGGCAAGCACACGGGCGATGAGGAAGATGGCGACGGCAATGAGAATGAGGATGATGACGGCACCGCCGCCACCACTTCCGCTACCGCCACTGCGGCCGCGACTGCGCGAAGAGCCCCCGCTGCCGCCCCAGCTCCAGCCGCTACCGCCTGAACCGCCGCTGCTGCTCGACGTCGACCAGAGAAGGGCGCGCGGGGCGCGGATGAGGAGATCGCCGACCAGCGAGATGATGCCGACGAAAACGGCGGATATGACCAGCAGCTGGACGTCGCGGTTCTCGATATGGGTGAGCTCGTGGCCGAGCACGGCCTCCAGCTCGGCGTCGTCGAGGGCGTCCATCAGGCCGCGGGTGACGGTGATCGAGTACTGGTTCTTGCGCACGCCGCTGGCGAAGGCGTTGCGCGCATCGGTCTCGATGATCCTCAGGCGCGGCGTGGTGATGCCGCGGCTGATACAGAGGTTTTCGAGCAGGTTGTAGAGGCGCGGCTCGGCCTTGCGGTCGACCGCCCGCGCACCGGTGACCAGGTCGATGATGCCCTGGTTGGCGAACCAGGCGATGACGAACCAGGCGATGGCGCCGCCGAAGGCGACGGGGATGAGCGACGGCGTGAGGTCGATGGCATCCCGGATGCCCTGGCCGACGCTGGGTTCGTTCATCGCGGCGATGACCAGCGCGAAGGCGAAGCAGATGAGGAGCAGCAGGAAGGGGAAGCCGGCGAGCAGAACCAGCGACTTCAGCCGGTTGTTCCAGATGTAGGTCTTGAGGCCGTAGGCGCCGAGCACGGGCCTGATCCCCGGTCAGGGGCCCGGCGGATGCGCCGGGCCCGCCGAATCAGAACTTCACCTGAGGCGCGGTTTCGACCGCAGCGCGCTCGCCTTCGTCGACCTCGAAGAAGGTGCGCTGGGTAAAGCCCATCGAGCCGGCGATGAGGACCATCGGGAAGGACTGGATGGCGGTGTTGAACTCCTGCACGGCGTTGTTGAAGAAGCGCCGGGCGGCGGCGATCTTGTTCTCGAGGTCGGAGAGGTCCGACTGGAGCTGCAGGAAGTTCTGGTTGGCCTTGAGGTCGGGATAGGCCTCGGCGACGGCGAAGAGCTGGCGCAGCGCACCGGTCAGCATGTTCTCGGCCTTGGCCTGGGCCTCGGGGCTGGATGCGGCGACGGCGGCATTGCGCGCCTGGGTGACGGCCTCGAAGGTGCCGCGCTCGTGCGCCGCGTAGCCCTTCACCGTCTCGACCAGGTTGGGCACGAGATCGTGGCGCTGCTTGAGCTGGACCGAGATGTCCGACCAAGCCTGATTGACGGTCTGCCGCAGGCTGACCATGCGGTTGTAGAGCATGACCGCGTAGATCGCGATCACGACGACGATGGCGAGGACGATCCAGCCGGTCATGGTGGCCTCCGTGGTCGGTTTACCGACCGCCAATCTAGCAGCAGGAAGCGGCAGGGGCCACACGGCCTGTGACCGGAGTCACGGGCTGTAGGCGGGGGGCGCTTCGTCCACCGCGCCGGGTGACCATCATTGCAGCGCGGCCCGGCACCGAAGGCAGCCGGACTGCGCGCTCGTCGCCCCTGTGGGCCAAGGCCCCGTTTTTCGAGGGCTGCCTTCGCAGCCACCTCAGGACGAGGCCCGTGTCGCCGCCCCTAGCCGAACTTCAGGAAGAGCTTGGAATAGGGCACCTTCAGGTTGCCCAGCGCGGCCTTCGCCGCCGCCGCGTCACCATTGCGGGCCGCGTCGGAAAGGGCGGTGACGCTCGCCGTCATGCCGTCGAGCAGCTTGCCATAGGCGGGATCGGAGGCTTCCACCGGCGGATGCGCCTTGATGTCGGCGGCGAGATAGGCAAGCACCGCGGCGTCCTCGCGCAAGATTCCGAGCCCGGCCGCGTCGAAGCCGCTGTAGTCCTTGCCGAGAACGTCTTCCATCTTGGCGTGGTAGGCATTCATGCGGTCGGAGAAGCCGACGACGCCGTTGCGCTCGTGCAGGCCGCCGACCTCGAAGCGGATCGCCTCCAGCGTTTCATGCGCTTCCGGCAGCTTGCCGGCGGCAACCTCTTGCGCTGCCTTGTCGGCGATTGCGCCGACCTTGGTGAGCGTGTCGGCATAGGCGGGATCGTCGGCGTATTGCGGCGGGGCTTCGGTGTTCGCCGCGGCGAGCGCCGACCACTTCTGGCGGAAGGCGTCGACCGCCTTGACGGCGGTGTCCGGCTGGTTGGCGTTGGTCTGGAAGAGGGCACCACGATAATCGGCATAGGCGCCGCGCATCGCCGTCTCGAAATCGGCAACCGGCGCGGCATTGGCGCTGCCGATCAGGACGAAGGTGAGGGCGGCGGCGCCGGCCAGGCGGGAAAACGCAGTCATTTGGGTGGCTCCAGTATGGGTTCGGTGTCTGTTTAAATTCGTATTCTTGAATATATACGGTGCGAGCGCGGAATTCCTATGCTGCGTCGTGCGGAAATAAGGCGGCGACGGCAACTGCATGGCCTTTTTGCGGAAATCTTAACAAGGCCGCAGGGCCGGCGGTGCTATCTGCGAGGCTGTCCACGTCAGCCATCGTGCCCCGGAGGCGCCCCCATGCTGCGCATCGTTATGCTTGCCTTCATTGCCCTCCTGCCCGTCGTGTCGGCCTCAGCCGAGCAGGGCTATTCCCAGCAGACCCAAGTTACGCCTCTGCTTGCCACTGGCGAGACGATCATCGGCCAGCCTTTCGTCTATCCGCAGGGAACGGCCAAGGTGACCGCCGTTATCGTCACCGTCCCGCCGGGCGGCGAAACCGGCTGGCACGAGCATGCCGTGCCGCTCTTTGCTTATGTGCTCGATGGCGCGCTTGACGTCGATTACGGCGACAAGGGCACGCGCATCTACAAGGCCGGCGACAGCCTGATGGAAGCGATGAACTGGCCGCACAACGGCACCAACAAAGGCGACGTACCGGTGCGCATCCTTGCCGTCTACATCGGCGCCGAGGGCATCCCCAACGCGACGCCGGTGACCAAGTGACGACGACGAGGGCGGCAAATGAACGGCGAAGACAAAATCACCCGAGGCGAAGTCCAATGGGTTGATATGGCCATGGAAGACTCTAGCCAGCCGCCGCGGCGGCCGCCGCCGCGCTTTTCGATCGCGTTGTGGCTGCCGGCGATCGTCGGCCTGACGGTCGCGCTCCTGCTCGGCGCTTTCACCTCCCTCGGCATGGCGGCGCCGGTTTTCCCGGCGCTGACCGGCCGGGCCGTGGAAAAGGCCGACATCATTCCGGCCGAGACGGAACGCGCCATCACGACGAGGCTTGCGGCTCTGGCCCGGCACGTCCCGCCGCTGCCGGGCAACCTGAACGCGCTTCCCAACAAAGTGATTCTGTTCTGAAGCCGGTTCCATCCGGCCGGGCAAGGCTCTAGTTTGCCGGCCGCATGAACAAGGATCTCCATAGACCCGGACACGCGGCGGCAGGCGGGCTCGCCGATGCGCTGAGCGCGGCCGTGGCGCATATCCAGGCCGGGCGACTCGATGCGGCGGCGGCGCTCATATCCGCCGGCGGCGCGGCGCTGAAGAACCCGGTCGGCCGCAACATCATGGGCGATATCCGCCTGAGAGAGGGGCGGCCGCGCGACGCGCTGCGCGAGTTCGACGCGGCGGTTCGCCTGGTTCCCGCCTTCCCCGAGGCTCACTGCAACCGCGGCGTGGCGCTGCAGGAACTCGGCCGGCTCAGCGATGCGCTGGCCGCCGAGGACAGGGCGCTGGCGCTGAGGCCGACCTATGCGACGGCGCATTTCAACCGCGGCAACATTCTGCGCGACCTCGGCCGGGCGGAAGAGGCGATCGCCGCCTACGACCGGGCGCTGACGGTGCAGCCGGCCTATCCGGAGGCGCTGGTCAATCGCGGCATGGCGCGGGTCGACAGCGGCAAGGCGGTCGAAGCGCTCGCCGACTTCCGCCGGGCGCTGGCGCTCCGCCCGGGCTACGCCGCGGCGCATATCGGCGCTGCCGACGCCCATGGCCGGCTCAACCAGGTGGCGGAAGCGCTGACGGAAATCGACAAGGCTCTGGCGAGCGATCCGGAGAACCGCGGCGCCCTGCTGGTGAAAGCGGTCATCCTGCGCGAGGCCGATCGTGGCGAGGAGGGGCTCGCCATCGTCGAGGCGATCCTCGCCCGCGACCCGGCGGATGCCGGCGCCCATATCAGCCGCGCCCACGCCCTGGCGAAGCTGAGGCGTTTTGCCGAAGCGCTCGCCGTGGCGGACGCGGCCATCGCGGTCGCGCCGAAGACCGCCGAGGCGCATGTGGTGCGCGGCATGGCGCTCGGTCAGCTCGGCTGCTTCGACGAGACGTGGAAGGCGCTCGATCTTGCCGAACGCCTCGGCGCATCCGGCGCGTCTCTGCACCACACGCGGGCGGTCGCCTATTACAATGTCGGCCGGCTCAAGGACGCGCTCGCCGCCTATGACAGCGCCATTGCGGCCGATCCGGACAACATGGTCGTGCGCTACCATCGCGGCCTCCTGTTTCTCGCCTGGGGCGATTACGAAACGGGCTGGGCCGAGCACGAGTGGCGGCTGAAGGTCGGCACGGTCGCCCGGCCGGACCTGCTCAAGCTGGCGTCGAAGTGGCAGGGCGAGGACATCAGCGGCAGACGTGTGCTGCTCTATGCGGAGCAGGGGGCGGGCGATGCCATCCAGTTTGTGCGCTATGCGCCGCTGGTTGCGGCACGCGGAGCGCGGGTGTCGATGGTGGTGCACGAGTCGCTCCGCCGGCTGTTTGCAGCGAACTTCCCCGACATGGATGTGGCCAGCGCCATCGGCATGCGCTCCGGCTTCGACTATCAGGCGCCGCTGATGAGCCTGCCGGCGATCTTCCGGACGCATAGCGAGGCGGAAATCCCCCGCGACGTGCCTTATCTCGTCGCCGACCCGGAGCGGGTCGCCAAATGGGCGGCGCGTCTCGGCGGCGAGGGGTTCAAGGTCGGCATCAGCTGGCAGGGCAATGCCGAATATGGCAGCGACCAGTTCCGCTCGATCCCGCTCAAGCATTTCGCGCCGCTGGCGGAGGTGCCTGGCGTGCGGCTGATCAGCGTGCAGGCGGTCTACGGTCTCGACCAGTTGCAGGGCCTGCCGGACGGCATGGTGGTGGAGACACTCGGCGAGGAGCTGGTGGCCAATCCCGACGGCTTCCGCGAGATGGCGGCGGTGATGGCCAATCTCGACCTGATCATCGTGTCGGATTCGGCGCCGGCCCACCTCGCCGGCGCCCTCGGGCGGCCGGTCTGGGTGGCGCTGCGCGATCAGCCGGACTGGCGCTGGATGGTCGATCGCACCGATTCGCCCTGGTACCCGACCATGCGATTGTTCCAGCAGAGCCAGCCGCGGGACTGGACGGGCGTCTTCGCGCGGATCGCCGCGGCGCTCGGCGCGGAAGCCGCAAGCAAGGTGCAGCCATGAAGCGGGGTGCTGCGGATAGAGACCGGGCCGCGGTGGAAGCGGCGATCGCGCGGGCGGCCGGGCTCGCCCAGGCGGGACGGCTGCGCGAAGCGGTAGAGAGTCTGCAGCGCGACCGCGCCGCGATGGCCCATCCGGCCGGGTGCAACGTGCTCGGCACGCTGTTGATGCAGACCGGCGCTGCCGGGCCGGCGCTCGGCTGTTTCGACCGGGCGGTGGCGCTGGCGCCGGCCTTCGCCGATGCGCATTCCAATCGTGGCGTCGCCCTGCAGGAACTCGGCCGGCTGGAGGATGCACTCGCCGCCTTCCGGGCGGCGCTCAGTGCAGCGCCCGGCCATCTCAATGCGCTGATGAACAGCGGCACCGTGCTGAAGCTCCTCGGTCGCAACGACGAGGCCGGTCAGGCCTTCGACCGCGTGCTGGCGCTCAAGCCCAACCTCGCCGAAGCGGCGCTGAAGCGCGCCTATGTCCACATGGAGCGCCAAGACCACGCGGCGTCGCTGGCAGATTTCGAACGGGTGCTCGGCCTTGAGCCGGGCAATGGCGCGGCGGCGCTCGGACGGGTCTCGGCGCTCACCTCGCTCCGGCGATATGACGCGGCGCTTGCCGGCATCGACCGCATCCTGGCGGCGCGGCCGGCCGACGTCGAGGCAACGGTGGTGCGCGGCCAGATCCTGATCGAGCTGGAGCGCCCGGCAGAGGCGCTCGATCTGGCCGAGGGGCTGATAAAGCGCGGGCTCGGCGGCAGCAAGGCGGAGATCGTCAAGGCCGCGGCGCTGTGGCGGCTCGGGCGGCGCGACGCGGCCATTGCCGCTGGCGCGGAAGCGGCCCGCCGACATCCACAGGACGTGCAGATCCGTCAGGCGCTGTCGCAATACTATCTCGGCACGGGCGATTTCGCCCATGGCTGGGAGGCCTACGAGTTCCGCGCCGGCACCTTCGACAGCAAGCAGGCAGCCTTCGAGAGGCAGGCGCCGCGCTGGGCCGGCGAGGACCTCAAAGGCAAGACGATCCTGGTCTTTTCCGAGCAGGGGATCGGCGACACGATCCAGTTTGCCCGCTTCCTGGCGAGCCTCTCTGAGGCCGGGGCGACGGTGAAGGCTCTGGTGCAGCCGGCGCTCCTCAATCTGGCGCGCTCGCTGCCGGCGCCGGTGGAATGGTTCGACCGGCCGAGCGCCGTCGGCGGCTTCGACTATCAGATCCCGTTGCTCAGCCTGCCGCGCGTCCTGGGGACGACCATCGACAGCATTCCGGCCGCCGTGCCCTATCTGGCGCCGGAGCCCGAACGGGTGGCCTGGTGGCGCGAGCGCATCGGCGACGCTGGGACGCGCATCGGCGTCGTCTGGCAGGGCAATCCGCGCTATGGCGCCGACCATCGCCGCTCGGTGCCGCTCCGACACTTCGCACCGCTGGCGGCGCTGCCGGACGTCCGGCTGATCAGCCTGCAGGCGGTCCACGGGCTCGACCAGCTCGATGCTCTGCCCGAAGGGATGGCGGTCGAGCAGCTCGGCGAGACGATCACTGCCAATCCGGACGGGATATCGGAGATCGCGGCGGCGATGGCGGCGCTCGACCTGGTGGTGTCGTCGGACACGGCCGTTGCGCATCTGGCCGGCGCACTGGGGGTGCGCGTGTGGCTGGCGCTTTCCGACGATCCCGACTGGCGCTGGCTGCTCGACCGCGCCGATTTGCCCTGGTACCCGACCATGCGGCTCTTCCGCCAGAAGAACCGTGGCGACTGGGAAGGCGTCTTCGCCGACATGGCGGCAGCGCTTGAGGAGAGCGCCGGCGCGTAACGTGCGTTGGCGCGCCAAGCCTACCCGCCGAGGCTGGCCAACCCGCACCAGTCGCCGCGTTTGCCGCCGTCATAGGGGCGCACCAGACCGCTCTTGAGCATCGCCGCGCTCAAGCTCAGCCCGTCCGGCACCGTCGTCACATCCGCCTCGACGCGACCGTAATACTTGTCGCCGGTCACATTGCGCAGCATCACCTGCGGCGTCGTCTCCTCGGCCAGCCGCCGCCGCGCCGCGGCCGCGCGGTCCTTCTCGCGCGGGCAACGGCCGTGCAGCTCGGGCGCGTCGATGCCCCTCAGCCGCACGCTGGTGGTCAGCGCCATGCCGAGCCAGACCGGCACTTCGACGGTCAACGTGTCCCCGTCGATCACGTCCTTGACAGTGGCGACGAACGGCCCAGCCAGACGCTCCTTTGCCGCGGCCCCGGCAGACCCTGCGGCAAGCGCCAGGGCAGTAGCCCCGGAATCAAGATCTTTTGAACGCCCGACATGCCGCCGCCCTTCGCGAATCACGAGGAATATATTCCTGATACGCCAGATCGCGCAACAATCGAAGTGCCATTGGAAATATATCATAGGTTGCAGTGATGCCGCATGCGCGCAGAGCGGGCGGCCTGCCGCTCCGCATCGGCTGCGACCTGCCCGCCAATCCCTTGCGCGTTGGCAGGCGCCTCCCGACATGTAGCGGACCTGAAGAGGGCGACACGGAGAAACGACGGCAGTCCCATGAATACGCTTCGTACCGGCATGCTTCTGGCGGCAATGACCGCCATCTTCGTCGGGGTCGGCTTCCTGATCGGCGGCTCGGGCGGCGCCATGATCGCCTTCGTCGTCGCCGCCGGCATGAACTTCTTCTCCTACTGGAACGCCGACAAGCTGGTGCTGTCGATGAACCGCGCCCGCGAGGTGGACGAGCGGAGCGCCCCGGAGTTCTACGGCCTCGTCCGCGAGCTGGCCGGCCGCGCCAACCTGCCGATGCCGCGCGTCTATATCGCCGACAACCCGCAGCCCAACGCCTTCGCCACCGGCCGCGACCCGGACCATGCCGCCGTCTGCGCCACCACCGGGCTCCTGCAGATGCTGTCGCGCGACGAGATCGCCGGCGTCATGGCGCACGAACTCGGCCATGTGCGCAATCGCGACACGCTGACCATGACGATCACCGCCACGCTCGCCGGCGCCGTCTCCATGCTCGCCAATTTCGGCCTGTTCTTCGGCGGCTTCGGGGGCAACCGCAACAATCCGCTCGGCTTCGTCGGCGTGCTCATCGCCGCGCTGGTGGCGCCGATCGCCGCGATGATCGTGCAGATGGCGATCAGCCGCACGCGCGAATACTCCGCCGACCGCGCCGGCGCCGAGATCAGCGGCCAGCCGGAGGCGCTCGCCTCGGCGCTCGGCGAAGATCTCCAACGCCGCCCAGCGCATCCCCAATCGGACGGCCGAGCAGAACCCGGCGGCGGCGCATCTGTTCATCGTCAATCCGCTCTCCGGCCAGCGCATGGACAACCTGTTCTCCACCCATCCGGCGACCGAGAACCGGATCGCGGCGCTGATGGCGATGGCGCGGGAATCCGGCTACCGGCCGCCGCAACCTCGTCCGGGGCTGTCGACCCGCCCCTCGGTTGCGGTTCCCAGGGTCGGCACCACCGGCCGTCCGCGGGGCCCGTGGGGATAAAGCTTGTACCGACCGGATTGGTGGCTTAACCGACTGACCCGATGAATCAATCCACCCGCCAGAGAGAGCCCGCCGGTGCCGCCGCCCGCGACGCCGCCGCCGGCCTGCTCGCCGGCGTGCTCGACCGTCGGCAGCCGCTCGATGCGCTGCTCGACAGCGACCGCGCCTTCGCCGCGCCTCCCGGATCGCGACCGGCGGCTGGCGCGCGCCATCGCCTCGACGGCGCTCCGCCGTCACGGCACCATCCGTGCCCTCCTCGACCGGCTGATCGAGCGCAAGCCGCCGCGCTCGCGCGATTTCTTCCACACCCTCGAAATCGCCGCGGCGCAGATCCTGTTCATGCAGGTCGCCGACCACGCCGCCGTGTCGCTGGCCATCGACCGGATCGCCGCCGATCCCAAGGCGCGCCACCTGAAGGGCCTTGCCAACGCCGTGCTGCGCCGCGTTGACGCGCGAGCGCGAACCGCTGCTCGCCGCGCTCGACTGCCTCCGTCGACACGCCCGACTGGCTGTGGGCGCGCTGGGTCGCCGCCTATGGCGAGGAGACCGCGCGCGCCATCGCCGCCGCGCACCACAGCGAGCCGCCGCTCGACCTCTCGGTGAAGAGCGATCCCGCCGGCTGGGCGGAAAAGCTCGGCGGCGGCGTCACCGCCACCGGCTCCGTGCGCCTCGCCGATGCCGGCGCCGATCGAACCGCTCGCCGGCTTCGCCGAGGGCGCCTGGTGGGTGCAGGACATGGCCGCCGCGCTGCCCGCCCGCCTGCTCGGCGATGTCGCCGGCAAGCGCGTCGCCGATCTCTGCGCCGCGCCCGGCGGCAAGACGGCGGAACTTGCCGCGGCCGGCGCCGACGGTGACCGCGGTCGACATCTCCGCCAACCGGCTGAAGCGGCTTGCCGCCAATCTCGCCCGCCTGCAGCTCTCCGCCGAGACGGTGGCCGCCGACATCCTCGACTGGCAGCCGGCCGAGCCCTTCGATGCCGTGCTCCTCGATGCGCCGTGCTCGACGACCGGCACCATCCGCCGCCACCCGGACGTCGCCTGGCTGAAAGCCCCGGAGGACGTTGCCAAGCTGGCCGAGGTCCAGGCGCGCTCATCGATCGCGCCGCCGCCATGCTGAAGCCCGGCGGCACGCTCGTCTACTGCACCTGCTCGCTCGAGCCGGAGGAGGGCGAAGCCCAGCTTTCCGGCGCGGCAGGCCGCAACGACCTGACGCTGAAGCCGGTCACCGCAGCCGAGATCGGCGGCCTGCAAGCCTTGGTCACCGCCCGCCGGCACGGTCAGGACATTGCCCTGCCACGATGCCGGGAGCGGCGTTCCGCCGGGCATGGACGGCTTTTTCATCATGCGTCTGGCAAAGGGTGCGTAGCCTTGATCCGTTTGCCCGAAAGGCCGGAAAAGGGCGATAGTCCGGCGGCAGCGATTCGGGCGGAGCGCCGGCCGGTTTCGAAGAGGGAGAAGCACAGCGATGGCGATCGGATCGGCGTCCGGTCAAGGTCGGCAGATGCGATTTGCCGCCGGCGCCGTCATCCGCACCCTCTCCTACCGCTTTCACGCCAGCCTCCTCTATCGCTGGCGCTATGCCGGCGCGGTGCCCGAACGCCTGCTCATCGCTCCGATCGATCTGAGGACCGCCGACCCGACGGTGGCGCTCGACATCTATGGCGGCCGCTGGGTCTTCTTCGGCGACGGCGTCGACGTCGAGGGCTTCTCGGTCTTCGATGCCGAGCCGCCCAACGAGGAATGGTCGCGCCAGCTCCATTCCTTCAACTGGCTGCGCCACCTGCGCGCCACCGACATGAACCTGTCGCGCTCCAATGCGCGCAGCCTCATCGACGAGTGGATCCGCTTCTCCGGCCGCCACGAGCCGATCGCCTGGGACCCGGATGTCATGGCGCTGCGCATCAGCG
Organism: uncultured Alphaproteobacteria bacterium; assembly: GCA_963732845.1. Classification (GTDB taxonomy): domain Bacteria; phylum Pseudomonadota; class Alphaproteobacteria; order Rhizobiales; family Kaistiaceae; genus CAVSRC01. The sequence continues at coordinate 99,253 of CAVTBE010000021.1, forward strand.
CCTGGCTGTCGCAGACGCCGCTCATCCTCGACGGCTGCGACTATGTCTTCTACCGCCGCTTCCTGCGCTCGCTCACCCGTCAGGTGCGCCATCTGCGCCGCGTCGCCTATGACGGCGTGCCCGGCCTGCCGCGCCTGCGCGTGATGATCGCGCTGGCCGCTGCGGCGCTGTCCATGTCCGACCAGCCGCGCTTCCTCAAGCAGGCGGCCCGCCGCCTCGACCTTGAGCTGGTCAACCAGATCCTGCCTGACGGCGGCCATGTCAGCCGTAATCCCGGCGCCATCCTCGCCGCCATGATCGATCTCCTGCCGCTGCGCCAGGCCTTCGCCGCGCGCGGCAGCCAGCCCTCGCGCATCCTGGTCTCGGCCATCGACCGCATGATGCCGATGCTGCGCTTCTTCCGGCAGGGCGACGGCAGCTTCGCCCATTTCAACGGCATCGGTGACACCGCCACCGACCAGCTTGCCACCGTGCTCGCCTATGACGATTCGCGCGCGGCGCTACCGACGAGCGCGCCGCGCAGCGGCTATCAGCGCATCGACGCCGGCACCACCACGCTCATCGTCGATGTCGGCCGCCCGCCGCCGATCGAATATTCGACCGTTGCCCATGCCGGCTGCCTGTCCTTCGAGATGAGTGTCGGCCACCAGCGCCTGATCGTGAATTGCGGTGTGCCCTCGCCCAACGCCACCTCGCTCAAGCGCCTGGCGCGCACCACCGCGGCGCATTCCACCGCCACCGTCAACGACACCTCATCCTGTCGCTTCCTGACCCGCACCGCGATCGGCGACTGGCTCGGCGAGGCGATCGTCTCGGGTCCGTCGCGCATCGACGTGGAGCGCCTCGACGTTCCCGGCGCGACGGCGCTGTCCATGCGCCACAACGGCTACGTCGAGCGCTATCGCATCGTCCACGAGCGCCATCTCAGCCTCTCCGACCAGGGCGATCGGCTGGAGGGGGTCGATACCTTCGTCTCGCCCACCGGTAAGCCCGTCTCGCGCGGCGGCAAGGACACCTACGCCATCCGCTTCCACCTCCATGTCAATGTGCGCGCCACACCGGTCGCCCACGCCGTGCAGCTCGAACTGGCCAATGGCGAGATGTGGGAGTTCGAGGCGGATGCCGGCGAGCTGGTCATCGAGGAGAGCATCCTGATGTCCGATATCCGCGGCAACCGGCAGACCGATCAGCTGGTCATCTATGGCCGCATCCAGCGCGATCCCGTGTGTGAACTGGCGGCTGCACCGCACCGGCTTCGGCAACCGGCGCCAGCGGCTGATCGCCCCGCCTGGCGGCCGCAACCGCCGCTAGTGAGGCGTCGGCATTGCCCCGCGACCTCGGGACGATTTGTCCGGAGAACATTCCGTGATATGCGGCGTCCGCAAACCCCCCGCCTTGAACTGACGAACCGCCCGGACATCCGCCATGGCCATTAAACCGGCATCCACGCCTCTTCCCGACCGCGTGCCGCTGCGGCGCGCGCTTCTCTCCGTCTATGACAAGACCGACCTGGTCGAGCTGGCACACATGCTCGCCCGCCGCGGCGTCGAGCTGATCTCCACCGGCGGTACCCGCGCCGCGCTGACCGCCGCCGGCATCGTCTCGCGCGACGTCAGCGACGTCACCGGCTTTCCCGAGATCATGGACGGGCGGGTGAAGACGCTGCATCCGGCGATCCATGGCGGCCTGCTCGGCGTGCGCGACGACGCCGGCCATGCCGCCGCCATGACGGCGCACGAAATCGGCGGCATCGACCTGCTGGTGTCCAACCTCTATCCCTTCGAGGAGACGGTCGCCTCTGGCGCCGACGAACGCACGGTGGTCGAGAACGTCGATATCGGCGGTCCGGCCATGATCCGCGCCGCCGCCAAGAACCACGGCTACGTCGCCGTGGTCGTCGATCCGGCCGACTATGCCGCCGTCACCGCCGCGCTCGACGCCAATGACGGCGCCACCACGCTGGAGCTGCGCCGCCGGCTGGCGGCCAAGGCCTTCGCCCGCACCGCCGCCTACGACACCGCCATCTCCGGCTGGTTCGCCGCAACCCTGGACGACCCGCTGCCGCAATGGCGGAGCTTCGCCGGCCGCCTGTCGGAGGCGCTGCGCTATGGCGAGAACCCGCACCAGATGGCCGGCCTCTACCGCACCGGCGACAGTCGGCCGGGGGTCGCCACCGCCCGGCAGCTTCAGGGCAAGCAGCTCTCCTTCAACAACATCAACGATACCGACGCCGCCTACGAGCTGGTCGCCGAGTTCGATCCGGATGCTTCGGCCGCCGTCGCCATCATCAAGCACGCCAATCCCTGTGGCGTCGCCACCGGCGCGTCGCTGGCCGAGGCTTACAAGAAGGCGCTGCGCACCGATCCGGTCTCCGCCTATGGCGGCATCGTGGCGCTCAACCGGCCGCTCGATGCGGACGCCGCCCGCGAGATCGTCAAGGTCTTCGCCGAGGTCGTCATTGCTCCGGGCATCTCGGAGGAGGCCGCTTCCATCCTCGCCGCCAAGAAGAACCTGCGCCTGCTCGTCGCCGACGGACTGCCCGACCCGCGCTCCCATGCGCTCACCGTGCGCTCGGTCGCCGCCGGCCTGCTGGTGCAGGACCGCGATTGGGGCATGGTGGCCGAGGCCGACCTCAAGGTCGTGTCAAAGCGGGCGCCGACGCCGACCGAGATCGCCGACATGCTGTTCGGCTGGCGCGTCGCCAAATACGTCAAGTCGAACGCCATCGTCTACGTCAAGGACGGCGCCACCGCCGGCGTCGGCGCCGGCCAGATGAGCCGGGTCGATTCGGCCATGATCGCGGCGCGCAAGGCGGAGCAAGCCGGCACGATGGCCGAACTCGGCCATTCGCTCGCCAAGGGGGCGGTCTGCGCCTCGGACGCCTTCTTCCCCTTTGCCGACGGTCTGATCGCCGCGGCCGAGGCCGGCTGCACCGCCGTCATCCAGCCCGGCGGCTCCATGCGTGACGAGGAAGTGATCAAGGCCGCCGACGAACGCGGCCTGGCCATGGTCGTCACCGGCATGCGCCACTTCCGCCACTAGCGGCAGAAGCAGTCAGGCAGGCGGTCCGAACGACCGCCCGCCATCGTGTCAGGCTATGCCTGTTCGTGCTTGTTCTGCCGGTTGGCGATCAGATCGTCGATGACGGACGGATCGGCCAGCGTCGTGGTGTCGCCGAGATTGGAGAAATCGTCCTCGGCGATCTTGCGCAGGATGCGGCGCATGATCTTGCCCGAGCGGGTCTTGGGCAGGCCGGGCGAGAACTGGATGAGTTCCGGCGAGGCGAAGGTCCCGATCTCGTGGCGCACCCACTGGATCAGTTCCTTGCGCAGATCGTCGGACGGCGTCTGGCCATGCATCAGCGTGATGTAGGCGTAGATGCTCTGGCCCTTGATCGGGTGGGGATAGCCGACCACGGCTGCCTCCGACACCTTCTCATGGGCGACCAGCGCCGATTCGATCTCGGCGGTGCCGAGGCGGTGGCCGGAGACGTTGATGACGTCGTCGACGCGGCCGGTGATCCAGTAATAGCCGTCCTCGTCGCGGCGGCAGCCGTCGCCGGTGAAGTAGTTGCCGGGATAGGCCATGAAGTAGGTGTCGACGAAGCGCCTGTGGTCGCCATAGACGGTGCGCATCTGGCCCGGCCATGAATCGGTGATGATCAGGTTGCCGGCGCCCGGCCCGTCGATCGGCGTGCCGTCGGCCTCGACCAGCGCCGGCTTGACGCCGAAGAAGGGACGCGTCGCCGAGCCCGCCTTGAGGTCGGTGGCACCGGGCAGCGGGGTGATCATCATGCCGCCGGTCTCGGTCTGCCACCAGGTATCGACGATCGGGCAGCGGCCTTCGCCGACCACCTTCCAGTACCACTCCCAGGCTTCCGGGTTGATCGGCTCGCCGACCGTGCCGAGCAGCTTGAGCGAGGCGCGCGAGGTCTTCTTCACATAGTCGTCGCCGGCGCCCATCAGCGCGCGCAGCGCGGTGGGGGCGGTGTAGATGATGTTGACCTTGTGCTTGTCGACCACCTCCCAGACGCGCGAAGGCGTCGGCCAGTTGGGCACGCCCTCGAACATGAGGGTGGTGGCGCCATTGGCGAGCGGTCCGTAGACGATGTAGCTGTGGCCGGTGACCCAGCCGACATCGGCGGCGCACCAGTAGATGTCGCCGTCGTGATAGTCGAAGACGAGCTGGTGGGTGAGCGAAGTCCACACGAGATAGCCGCCGGTGGTGTGGAGCACGCCCTTCGGCTTGCCGGTGGAGCCTGAGGTGTAGAGGATGAACAGCGGATCCTCGGCGCTCATCTCCTCCACTGGGCAGTCGGTGGACACGGCCGCGGCGAGATCGTGGTACCAGAAGTCGCGCCCGGATTGCATGGCGACCTCGTCGCCGGTGTGGCGGATGACGATGACCTTCTCGTCACCGAGCGAGCGCATCAGCGCTTCGTCGGTGTTGTGCTTGAGCGGCACCTTGCGGCCGCCGCGCAGGCCCTCGTCGGCGGTGATGACCAGCGAGGAGCGGCAGTCGTCGATGCGGCCGCCGAGGCTGTCTGGCGAGAAGCCGGCGAAGACGACCGAATGGACGGCGCCGATGCGGGTGCAGGCGAGCATCGCCACCGCCGTCTCGGGGATCATCGGCAGGTAGATGGTGACGCGGTCGCCCTTCTTGACGCCCATCTTCTTGAGGACGTTGGCGAAGACGCAGACCTCGCGATGGAGTTCCTTGTAGGTGAGGGTGCGCACCTCGGCCTTGGGATCGTCCGGCTCCCAGATGATGGCGACCTGGTCGCCGCGGGTGGCCAGATGCCGGTCGAGGCAGTTGGCCGAGACGTTGAGGGTGCCGTCCTCGAACCATTTGATGGAGACGTTGGGCGCCGCGTAGGTGGTGTTCTTCACCTTGGTGAAGGGCTTGATCCAGTCGATGCGCTGGCCGTGCTCGCGCCAGAACCCTTCCGGGTCGTCGACGGAGCGCTTGTACATCTCCAGATACTTGTCGTTGTCGATATAGGCGCGCTGCTTCCATTCGGCCGGAACCGGATGGACGGTTACCTCGGACATGCCCTTCCTCCCGATAAGACGTCATCCGGCTTCGGCCGGATTTAGACCTTTTATAAGCGCGGGGGGCCGGGGTGATGCAAGCCTTACGATGTTTCGGCGCCGCACCGCGCCCGGGTACCCTTCACAATTGTCAAGCTATGACAGGGCTTGAAGAAATCCATGGTGGATTTACTGCTTGTAAAGTCCCGCGGGGGGCGCAAGGGCTGCCTGGTTGCCGGCCGATGGTGGCGCGGAGGGCTGGGGCTGGCCGAGAGCGATGGGCGCGGTCGGCGCCGCCGGCACGATGTGGACGATGCGATAGCCGGCGGCCTTCATGTCCTTGAGGAGCTGCGGCAGCATGCTGGCCGTGGCGCGCTTGGTGTCGTGCAGGAGCACGATGCCGCCGTGATGCAGCTTCAGGCGCATGAGCACCCTGCGGCGGATGGCGTCGGCCGAAATGCCGCGCCAGTCGTCACCGACGACGTCGGCGCTGAAGACGGCAATGCCTCTGGCGGCAAGCCGGGAGCGCAGCGCCCGCGTCTAGCTGAGGCCGGGAAAGCGGAAGAACGGCGCCGGCGCAGACCCGAGGACGGCTGTGACGGCGGCGATGCCGCGATCGATCTCGCGGGTAGCGGCGGCGACCGGGAGCTTGGCCAGGGATATGGGGTGGCGCCAGGTGTGGGTGCCGACCGTGTTGTCGTCGGCCGCCTCACGGCGGGCAAGATCGGGATAGGCCCTGGCCATGCGGCCGACGGTGAAGAAGGTGGCGTGGGTGCAGGCATCGCTGAGCGCATCGAGAACGCGCTCGGTGGTGCCGGGCAGCGGACCGTCGTCGAAGGTGAGGACGACCTCGTTGTCGGCCAGCGGCAGATCGGTGCGATACTGGATGGTGCCGACGGCGAGCGCCTGACTGGTGTCGACGACAAGGGTCCGCGAGACGCCGATGGCGTCGGGATCGCTACAGGCAGCAAGGGCGGGAAAAGAGCCGGCGAGAGCCGCAACGGCGGCGAACGCAAACACACAAGGCGAACGCAAGACCATACTCCACGCAACCGGCGCCGCGCGGAATTGCTAGCATATCCGCGCAAAAGCCGCGCGGAGATTCGCCGCGGGTCGTTAATCGGCCCTTCCGCGGGTGGCCGGTTGGTTACGATGTGTTCAAAGGCCGCCGAGCTTGCACACCCGCTTCCACTCGGCCGTGGTGACCGGCTGGACCGAGAGGCGGGAGAGCTTGACCAGCGCCATGTCGACAAGCGCCGTGTCGGCCTTGACGGCGGCGAGCGTCACGGGCTTGGGCAACGGCTCGATCGCGGCGATGTCGACGCATTCCCACCTGCCCTCGCTGTCGGTCGAATCGGGGTGGGCTTGCTTGACCACCTCGACGATACCGACCACCGCCTTCTCCTCGCCGGAGTGGTAGAAGAAGCCGCGATCGCCGGTCTTCATGGCGCGCATGTTGTTGCGGGCGGTGAAATTGCGCACGCCGTCCCATTCCTGGCCGGCCTTGCCCGTCTTCACCTGCATGTCCCAGGACCAGGTCTCGGGCTCGGACTTGAACAGCCAATAGGCCATGGCGATCGTCTCCTGCGGTCGTGCGGAGAGGTTACGAAGTGACAGGCGAAGCGTCCACTGTTGCCAAGCGACAGAGGGATCGTCAGCGACGCCGAACGGGAGCATGCTTTCGCCATCTGCCCGATGAAGACCGAGGCGGATGCAATCGGCGGATGGTGAGCGAGGCTGGCATGACGAGGCTGGCGCCCGGCATCGCACTCCTGGCGGTCCTGCTCGCCGGTGCGGGCGGCGTTGCCCTGGCGCAGGTCGCGCCCACGGTGCCGGACGTGCCGGACCAGGCGGCGGAGGCGGAAGAGACGGTCTGCGACCTGATCGACGCGGCGGCGGCGGCGAACGACCTGCCGGTCGACTTCTTCACGCGCCTGGTGTGGCGGGAAAGCCGTTTCGCCGCCGACGCGGTGAGCCCCAAGGGGGCGCAGGGAATCGCCCAGTTCATGCCGGGGACGGCGGCGCTGCGCGGCCTTGCCGACCCGTTCGAGCCGCGGGCGGCGATCGCCGCTTCGGCGGCCTATCTCAGCGATCTCAGCGCCGCCTTCGGCAATCTCGGCCTGGCCGCGGCGGCCTACAATGCCGGCGAAAAGCGGGTGTCGGACTGGATGACCGGCGACGGCGGACTGCCATGGGAGACGCGGGACTATGTCGTCTTCATCACCGGGCGCGCGGCGGAGGACTGGAAGGCCGATCTGGCGGACGATGCGGCGGGCCTTGCCGCGGTAGCGCCGGCTGCCGTTGTAGCCGAGACGACGACCTGCGCCAAAATCGCGGCGCTGCTGGCCAAGGGGGCCGGGGCCGCGGCGGTGCCGGCCAGCCCCGAATCGGCGCCGTGGGCGCCGTGGGGTGTGCAGGTCGCCGGCAACTTCTCGCAAAGTCGGGCGCTGTCGAGCTATGCCGCCTTGCAGCGCCGTTTCCCCAAGATCCTGGGCGACCGGGCGCCGCTCATCCTGCGCGCGGCAATGGCGGGGCGCGGGCGGGCGCCCTTCACCGCGATCCGCCTTCCGGCCGAGACGCGCGAAGAGGCGGAGGCCCTCTGTCGCGACCTGCATGCGGCCGGTGGCGCCTGCATCGTCGCCCGGAACACGCGCTGATCAGTCGGCTTCGCGTTTCAGCGGCCGCGACATGAGGTTGTCGATGGCCTCGTTGACGGTGATCGCATGCTCGATGATGGCGGCGACGGCGTCGACGATCGGTGTCGAAATGGCGTTCTCCCGGGCGCGGTCGCGGGCGACCGCGGCGGTGGCGATGCCTTCGGCGAGCGCATGGGGTGCATTCGGATCGCCGCCGCGACCGAGATGGAGGCCGTAGGAGAAATTGCGCGACTGCGGGCTGGTGCAGGTGAGCACCAGATCGCCGAGGCCGGAGAGACCCATCAGCGTGTCGGGCCGGGCGCCCATCGCCTCGCCGAGGCGGCGAAGCTCGGCGAAGGCGCGGGCGGTAAGCGCGGCCAGCGCGCTGGCGCCCAGTTCGCGCCCGGCGACGATGCCGGCGGCGATGGCCAGCACGTTCTTGACCGCGCCGCCGATCTCGACGCCGGCCATGTCGGTCTCGGCATAGGGGCGGAAGCTGGGGCCGGCGAGCGCATGGCAGAGGGTGAGTGCCAGCGCTTCGTCCGCGGCAGCGATGGTGACGGCGGTGGGCAGGCCGCGGGCGACGTCGGCGGCAAAGCTGGGGCCGGAGAGCACGGCGGGGCGCGTCTCCGGGGCGACTTCGGCGATCACCTCGGAAAGACGCTTGCCGGTGTCGCGCTCGAGACCCTTGGCGGCGACGATGAGCGGCGTGCCGGCCGGGAGATAGGGCGCGGCGGCGGCGGCGACGGTGCGGGTCGACTGGGCGGGCACGGCCAGCACGATGGCGTCGGCGCGCAGCGCCACGGCGAGCGAATCGGTCGCCGGCACATGGGCAAGGCTGATGCCGGGCAAATAGCGCGGGTTCTCGTGGCGCTCGTCGATGGCCGCAACCGTGTCGTGGTCGCGCGCCCACAGGCGCACCGTGCGGCCGGCACGGGCGGCGGTGAGGGCGAGCGCGGTGCCCCAGGCACCGCCACCGATGACGCCGATGGATTCGATCATGCGCGGGCTCCCTTGGCTCCGGCGCCGAGCTTGGGCGCAGCCAGATCGTCGAGCGGCCAGCGCGGACGCGCGGCAACATCGAGCGGATCGACGAGGCCGCGGGCGAGGCGCTCGGCCCCTGCCCAGGCGATCATAACGCCATTATCGGAGCAGAGTCGCACCGGCGGTACCACGACGCGGAAACCATGCCCTGCGGCCGCGGCGCGCAGCGCCGCGCGCAGCGCCTGATTGGCGGCGACGCCGCCGGCGGCGACCAGAACATGCGGGCCGGCGTGATCGGCGGCGAAGGCGTGCATGGCATGGGCGGCGCGGTTGGCAACGATGTCGGTGACGGCCGCCTGGAAGGAGGCACAGAGATCGGCGACGTCCTGGTCGGATAGCGGCGCGGCGCCTTCGGCGGCCAGGCGCACGGCGGTCTTGAGGCCGGAAAAGGAGAAATCGGCGCCCGGCCGGTCGATGAGCGGGCGGGGCAGGGCAAAGCGCGCCGGGTCGCCGGTCCTCGCCGCCGCTTCCACCGCCGGGCCGCCGGGATAGGGCAGGCCGAGGAGCTTGGCTGCCTTGTCGAAGGCCTCGCCGAGCGCATCGTCGATGGTCGAGCCGAGGCGGCGATAGCGGCCGACATCCTCGACGGCGAGGAACTGGCTGTGGCCACCGGAGACGAGCAGCAGCAGGTAGGGAAAGGCGACGCCGTCGGTGAGGCGGGCGGTCAGTGCGTGGCCTTCGAGATGATTGACGGCGACGAGCGGCTTGTTGGCGGCCAGCGCGATGGCTTTGGCGGTGGTCAGGCCGACCAGGACGCCGCCGATGAGGCCAGGACCGGCGGTAGCGGCGACAGCGTCGATTTCGGTAAAGCCTCGGCCGGCCTGGGCGAGCGCGGCGCGCACCACATCGTCGAGCACCTCGACATGGGCGCGGGCGGCGATCTCCGGCACGACGCCGCCGAAGGCGGCATGGTCGTCGACCTGGGAGAGCACGATATCGGAGAGGATGCTGCCGGTTCCGTCCTCGGCGCGGGCGACCACCGCCGCGGCGGTCTCGTCGCAACTGGTCTCGATGCCGAGAACGATCATCACCAAACCGCCATGGATTTCGCTATTGTCGGCCCTCGCTTGTCAGGGCCGGATCGGTCAATAGAGTGGACCGCCTTTCAGCCCCCTAACACCCCGGACACCAGAGTTGCAATCCGCCGAGACCCGTACCCTGAAGCTTGGCACGCGCGGCAGCCCGCTGGCGCTTGCCCAGGCGGAGATGGTGCGCGCCGCGCTGGCCGCGCTCGGACGTCAGGTCGCAGTGGTGCCGATCCGCACCACCGGCGACCGCATCACCGACCGGCCGCTGGCCGAAGCCGGCGGCAAGGGGCTGTTCACCAAGGAGATCGACGCGGCGCTCCTCTCCGGCGCTATCGATTTCGCCGTCCATTCGGCCAAGGACCTGCCGACGGCGCTACCCGACGGCATCGTCATCGCCGCTTGCCTGAAGCGCGCCGACCATCGCGACGCCTTCCTGTCGCCGCGGGCCAGGCATCTCCGCGATCTGCCGCAGGGCGCGGTCGTCGGCACCGCTTCGCTGCGCCGCGCGGCACTGGCGCTGAGGCTGAGGCCGGACCTCAAGATCGTCCCCATGCGCGGCAATGTGGAAACGCGTTTGCGCAAGCTCGAGGCCGGCGAGGCGGATGCCACCATGCTGGCGATGGCCGGGCTGACGCGGCTCGGCCTCGCCGACCGCGCCACCAGCATTCTCGAAGCGGACGATTGGCTGCCGGCGCCGGGGCAGGGGACCGTCGCCATCACCGCGCGCCGCGAGGATGCGCCTGTGCTCGATCCAATCTTTCGGATCGGCGACGGCACCACGACGATCGCTCTGTTCTGCGAGCGCGCCTTTCTCGCGGTGCTCGACGGTTCCTGCCGCACGCCGATCGGCGGCCTTGCCGAGATCGAGGCCGATACGCTGCATTTCCGCGGGATCATCGTGAAGCCGGACGGCAGCGCGGCCCACACGGTTGAGCGCCGTGGGCGCGTTGCCGAGGCTAAGGCGCTCGGTGCCGACGCCGGCGAAGAGCTTGCCGGCCTCGGCGGCCCGGATTTCTTTGCCGTGTGATGTCATGCGCCTCCTGGTGACCCGACCCGAGCCCGAAGCGACCGCCACTGCGCGGCGGCTCGAAGGCCTTGGCCACAGCGTCACCATCGAATCGCTGCTCACCATCGTGCTGGCGGCGCCGCCGGGCGAATTGCCGCAGCCGGCCGGGCTGATCGTCACCAGCCGCAACGGGGTGCGAGCGCTGGCGACATGGCGGCAGGCGGCGGCATGGCACGACGTGCCGCTGTTCGCGGTCGGCGAGGCGACGGGGACGGAAGCGCGGGCGGCCGGCTTCACCCATGTGACGGACGGCAGGGGCGAGGGAGTGGCGCTGGTCGGCGTGATCGGCGCGGCGCTGCCGGCCGATCGCGGGCCGGTGATCTACGCGGCGGCGCGGGATCTCGGTGGCGGTCTGGCCGAGCAACTGGAAGAAGCCGGCTACGACCTGCAGATGGTGGAAGCCTATCGCGCCGAGCGGGCGACGAAGCTGAGCCCGGCGCTGCGCGACGCCCTGCAGGCCGGCGCCATCGACGGGGCGCTGTTCTATTCGCGGCGCACCGCCGAGACCTTCCGCGACCTCGTCGGCGGCATGCCTGTCCGGCTGGCGCATGCCTTTGCCCTGTCGGAACACGTGGCCGGGCCGCTCAAGGGCCTTGCCGACGCGCTGTATGTTGCGCCGGCGCCCGACGAGACCAGCCTGCTGGAATTGATTCCGCCGCGGTGAGACCGTTCGCCGGCGTGGCCGCGGCGCGATTAGGCTGTATGTTAAGGTCAACGACCGCCGGAATGCGACGAGGACGAACATGGCCGCCGAAGACGACGGAGCACGGGACGACAAACCGGGCGGTGCCGGACGCAAGAGCCGCCGCCAGCGCCCACCGGTCACCATCGATCTGACCGCCGAGCGGGTTGCGGCCGACATGGCCGAGGCGCCCGAGGAAACGGCCGAACCGGCCGAAGCCGAGGCTGCGCAGGCGGCAGCGCCGCCGGCGCCGGAACAGGCTGAGCCCGCGGCCGAGCCTGCGGCGGAACCCGAGGCGGCCGAGCCCAGGCCGCCGCGCCCGACATGGCTGTCCGGCGCCAGCATCATCGGCAGCGACGAGGGCTGGCCGCGCGCGGTGCTGGCAGGAGTGGCGGGCGGCATCGTGGCGCTGATCCTGCTCGTCGTGTTGCAGGCGATCGGCCTCGTCCCCTCGTCGGGACGCTCGGTGGCCCTGCAGGCGGCGGACGAGGCAAAGACGGCCAGCGAGGCGGTGACGGCGCTCGAGCGGCGGGTCTCGGCGGTCGAGATGATCACCCAGAACCTGCCGTCCAAGTCCGCCGTCGACGGCCTCGACGGGCAGGTCGCGCAACTGCAGAAGCAGATGGGCGCGCTGGCAACGCGAGGCGACCTGACGATTGTCGAAAACAAGCTGGCCGCCCTCTCCAAGACGGTCGACGGTCTGCCGGCCGGCGTTACCCATGACGAGCTGGCGGCGCTGGCCGATCGGGTGGCGCGCCTCGAAGCCGGCGGGAGCACCGGCAACGGCGGCAGTGTGGGCTCGGCGGCGGTGGCGGCGCTCAACAGCCGCATCGATCTGGCCCAGGCGAGCCTCAAGGCGCTCGACGGGCGAATCGCCGCGCTCGAAGGCAAGCTTTCGGCCGCGCCGGGCGACAGCACGCTGGCTGCCCGCGCCATCGCGGTGGTGGCGCTGAGACGGGCGGTCGACGAGGGCGTGCCGTTTGCGACCGATCTCGACCTGGCCGCGGCGCTTGGCTTGCCGGCCGACGACGTCGCCGCGCTGAAGCCCTTCGCCGAAAAGGGCGTAGCGACCAAGGCGACGCTGGCGGCCCGGTTCGGCCAGGTCGGCGATGCGATCGTCGAAGCGACCGCCCAGGCCGACCCGAATGCCGGCTGGTTCGCGCGGATCATGGCCAGGCTCGGCTCGCTGGTGACGGTGCGGCCGGCCGGGCCGGTGGCCGGCGACGATGCGGTGGCAGTCGTCTCGCGCATGCGCGCAGCGGTCGAGGCAGGCGATTTCGCCAAGGCGCTCAGCGAACGCGACAGCCTGCCCGCGGCCGGCAAGGACGCCTCCGCCGCATGGGCGGCTGCGGCTCAGGACCGCGTCACCATCGACGGGCTGATCGCCAGGATCGCCGAGAGCATCAAGCCGGCCGGGGGCAACGCACCGACATGATCCGCGTCCTTCTCTACATCGTCGTTGTGTTTCTGCTGGCTGCCGGCTTCGTCTGGCTGGCGGAGCGGCCGGGCGCGCTGCTGATCGACTGGCAGGGCTACGAGATCCGCACCTCGGTGATGGTCGCGGTGGTCGCCGCCGGCGTGCTGATTGCGCTGATCGCGATTCTCTGGTCGCTCTTGCGGGCGGTGCTACGCATGCCGCAGGCGGTAGGCAATTTCTTTGGTGCCCGCCGCCGCGACCGCGGCTACCGGGCGCTGTCGCGCGGCATGATCGCCGTCGGTGCCGGCGACAAGCGCGCGGCGCAGCGGGCGGCGCGCGAATTGCAGAACCTGCTCGGCAAACAGGAACCGCTGGCGCTGCTGCTGTCGGCACAGGCGGCGCAGATCGCCGGCGACGTCAAGGCGGCGCGCTCCGCCTTCACGGCCCTGTCGGAGACCGCCGAGACGCGGGTGCTCGGCCTGCACGGTCTTTTCGTCGAGGCGCGGCGGGCGGGCGAGCACGGCGCCGCGCGCCATTTTGCCGAGGAGGCGATGCGGCTGTCGCCGCGGGTCGCCTGGGCGGGGACGGCGCTGTTCGACTATCAGTGTCAGGCCGGCGAGTGGCAGGGGGCGCTGACGACGCTGGCCGCCAATGCCGAAGCCGGCACCGTCGACCGGACAAGCGCGCAGCGCCTGCGTGCGGTCCTGCTGACCGGCCGCGCGATGGAGATGGAGGCGGGCCAGCCGGACGAGGCGCGCACCCTGGCGATGGAGGCGCATCGCCTCGCCCCCGACCTGGTGCCGGCATCGGTCACCGCGGCGCGGCTGCTCACCCGCAACGGCGATTTCAGGCGCGCCTCGCGCATCCTGGAGGCGGCGTGGAAGGCGGTGCCGCATCCCGATATCGCCGCGGCCTATGCGGTGGTGCGTACCGGCGATTCGGTGCGCGACCGGCTAAAGCGTGTACGCAAGCTGGCCGACATGCGGGCCAACCACGTGGAAGGCGCCATGGCCGTCGCCCGCGCCGCCATCGATGCCCGTGACTGGTCGGCGGCGCGCGAGGCACTCTCCGGGCAGACCGCATCGCAGCCGAGCGAAGGCGCCTGCCTGCTCATGGCGGAGATCGAGGAGGGCGAGCACGGCGATCAGGGCCGGGTGCGCGGCTGGCTCGCCCGGGCGCTCGCCGCTCCGCGCGATCCGGCGTGGATCGCCGACGGGCGCGTCTTTGCCGAATGGGCGCCGGTGTCGCCGGTCTCCGGGCGTGTCAATGCGTTCGAATGGAAGGTGCCGCCGGATCGCCTGCCGACCGAGCGCCAGATGGAGATCGAGGCCTGGGCGGCGGCAGCCGATGCGCCGCTGACGGTCGAGGCGAAGGCGTTGACGGCAGCGCCGGCCGCGGAGACGCCGCCTCCGGCGAAGCCGGTGCCGGCCGAGAGCGCGCCTGCAGAAGCCAGGCCGGCCAAGGCCGAGCCGGTCGCGGTCAAGCCGGAAGCGGCCAAGCCGCTCGAGGCGAAGCCGGCGGACGTCAAACCGACGGACGCCAAGCCGGCCGCAGCAAAGGTCATTGAGGAGGAGCTGATGCCGCGGGCGCCGGACGATCCCGGTCCGCCGCGCGGTGAGGAGGAAGACGAGCGTTACAAGGTCTTCTGATCCTTCCAGCCCTGCCCCCCGCCGACACCCCGATGACGGAGAGCACCCCTTGAACCATCATCCGCCGAAACCGCCTGTGGCGCTGGCGGTCGGGATCGTCGGTCACCGGCCCAACCGGCTGCCGCCGGAAGCGCGCGATCGTGTGGCCGCCGATATCGCGGCGGTGATCGACGGCATCGCGGCAGCGATGCGGCGGGCGCTCGACGACTACGCCGCGGTCTTCTCCGGCAAGGCGGTGCTGTCGCTGGCCGATTCGCTGGCCGAGGGCGCCGACCGGATCGCGGCGCGGGTGCTCATGGCGCGGGTGGCCGAGGCCGACGACACAACGGCCTTCGTCCTCGATGCCGTGCTGCCCTTCGACAGGCAGGAATTCGAGAAGGATTTTGCCGAAGCCGCGTCGCGCGATGAATTCCGCGCGCTCGTCGGCCAGGCGCGGGCGGTGCTCGAGCTGCCGGGGAGCCGCGCGGCGGAAGCCAGCGCCTACGAGGCGGCCGCCTATACGGTGGTCGATCAGTCGGACGTGCTGATCGCGGTGTGGGACGGCGGACCCTCGGGCGGGCGCGGCGGCACCACCGATACGGTCGAGGGCGCGGCCCGCGACGGAAAGCCGCTGATCATCATCGATGCCAATGGTGTGGCACCGCCGCATCTGCGCTGGCACGGCCTCGACGAGACGATCGTGCCGACGGGCCGGATGTCGGACATGCCGGCGGACGATCTGGCCAGCGGGCTGCCGCTTCTGGTCGATGCCCTGCTGCGTCCGCCCGCCGCACCGGGAAAAGGCGCCGGAGGCTATCGTCACCACGACGACGAGGCGGCGGGCCTCACGCGCTATTTCGCGGAAGGTGCCCCGGTGGGCACGCTGGTCGTCGGCTTTCCGCTGCTGATGGCGCTGTTCGGCATCCAGCGCCTGTCGGGCCGGCATGTACGCCCGCCGCGGCCGGCGGAGCTGGCGGAACGGGAGGAAGGGCTGGCACCGGCGGTCGGCTCCGATGCGCCGCCCGCGGCGCGGCCGGCACTGATCGTCGGCGCCTTTGGCTGGGCCGACTTCGTCGGCTCGCTGCTCGCCCAGATCTTTCGCGGCGCCTTCATCCTCAATTTCGTCTTCGGTGCCCTTGCCGTCGCCTGCGCGGCGGTCTCCATCGTCCGCCACGACTGGAAGCCGGTGCTGGTGGTGATCGAGATCCTCCTCATCGTGACGGTGGTGTTCAATACCGGGCTCGGCCTCAGGCGGCAGTGGCACCGGCGCTGGTTCGAGGGCCGGGAGCTGGCCGAACGGCTGCGCGTGGCGCTGCTTCTGTGGGTGGTGGGTCTGCGGCCGGCGGCTGCGGCCGGTGCCGAGCCGACGTGGACGGGCTGGTACGCGCGTGCCGTCGTGCGGGCGCAGGGGCTGCGCCATGGGCGGCTGGCCGGCGCGGGATTGGACGCCGCCCGTGCGGCAGCGACCGGGCTCCTCAACGATCAGTGTGCCTATCACGCGGCGACGGCGAAACGCATGCACGGGCTCGAGCACCGGCTGGAGCGGGCGGGACTTTTCTGCTTCGTCCTGACGATCGCGGTGGCGCTCGCCTATCTCGCGGTCAAGCTGCCGGAAATGGCCGCCAGCGGAGGGGAGGCGCATGGCGGCCACGGCGGAGGCCCGGCCGAGGATTTCGGGATCGTCGTGGCGGCGCTGACCGCCGGCCTGCCGGCGCTGGCGACGGCCACCTACGGCATCCGCGTGATCGGCGATTTCGCCGGCATCAGCCGACGCTCGGAGCGCACCCGTCGCGGTCTGGCGGCAATCGTGAAGCGGATCGACGGAGAGGAACCGAACCTGCACAGCCTGCGGGCGCGGGTGCGGGCGGCGGCCGAGGTGATGCTGGGCGACGTTGCCGGCTGGCGCCTGTCGGCGGAAAGCCGCGGGCTGGCGATCCCTGGCTGACCTGCGACGGTGACCGGACTTGCGGGACGGGCCGGGCGCGGCTAACCAGCAGGGCGCCTTTCGTCTTTTTCGTCCCGCGGAGCCGTCGATGACCACCTACAACCTTCTCCTCCTGCCCGGCGACGGCATCGGCCCGGAAGTCATGGCCGAGGTCCGGCGCGTCATCGCCTGGTTCAACGCTGCCGGCGGCGACAGCTTCGACTATGAGGAGGACCTGGTCGGCGGGGCGGCCTATGACGCGCACGGCGCGGCGATCTCCGAGAAGGCGATGGAAAAGGCGCTCGCCGCCGATTCGGTGATCTTCGGCGCGGTCGGCGGGCCGAAATGGGACGGCGTTCCCTATGAAGTGCGCCCGGAGGCGGGGTTGCTGCGCCTGCGCAAGGACCTCGCGCTGTTTGCCAATCTCAGGCCGGCGATCGTCTATCCGGCGCTCGCCGACGCCTCCTCGCTCAAGCGCGAGCTGGTCGAGGGGCTCGACATCCTCATCGTGCGCGAGCTCACCGGCGGCGTCTATTTCGGCGAGCCCAAGGAGATCACCGACCTTGGCAACGGCCAGAAGCGCGCCGTCGATACTCAGGTCTACGAGACCTACGAGATCGAGCGCATCGCGCGGGTCGCCTTCGATCTGGCGCGCACGCGGGGCAACAAGGTCACCTCGATGGAAAAGCACAACGTCATGAAGTCCGGCGTGTTGTGGAAGGAGGTGGTCACCGCCACCCACAAGGCCGGCTACAGCGACGTGACGCTGGCGCACATGTTGGCCGACGCCGGCGGCATGCAGCTGGTGCGGGTGCCCAAGCAGTTCGACGTGATCGTCACCGACAATCTCTTCGGCGACATTCTGTCCGACGTGGCCGCGATGCTGACCGGCTCGCTCGGCATGCTGCCCTCGGCCTCGCTGGGCGCGCCCGATCCGGCGACAGGAAAACGGCGGGCGCTCTACGAGCCGGTGCACGGCTCGGCGCCGGACATTGCCGGCAAGGGGCTCGCCAATCCGATCGCCATGCTGGCGAGCTTCGCCATGGCGCTGCGCTATTCCTTCGGCTTGACGGAAGCGGCCGGCCGGCTGGAGACGGCGATCTCGGCGGTGCTCGACCGAGGCTTGCGGACCGGCGACCTCTGGACACCGGGCACGGAGAAGGTGGGCACCGAAGCGATGGGCAAGGCGGTCGTCGAAGAACTCGGCAAGGCATCATGAGCGCGCCCGAGATGAACCCTGTCTTCGACGATCGCGGCTTCGTGCTGCGCAGCTGGATTTCGGTGGCGGTTCTCGTCGCTGCCGTCATCTGGGGAATTGTCGAGATCGTCCGCGCCCAAACCGGGTCGTCGGACGAGACCGGCCTTCTGTTCGGCTTCGGATTCCTGGCGGCGGCGGCCTATGGCCTCTATCGCCTGCTGAGCGAATCACGCGATCAGATCGTGCGTCTCGAGGCCGATTTCGGCAGCCGGCAGGCGGTGGTGACGCAATGGCGGCCGTGGGGCTTCCAGCGGCTGGCGACATCGCTCGACCAGTTGACCGGCTGGCGCATGTATGTCGCGGTCAGGCGGCGCAACCAGCCGACCTACCTGCTGCACGTCAACCATCCCGCCAGTCGGCGCCCGCTGCACATCGAACTGATACCGGGCAAGAAGACCTTCGAAGGGCTGCGCCAGGTGGCGCCCGAGGCGATCGAAGAATTCGAGCAGCGGACCGGGGCGCGCAAGGCCGCCTGACATCGGGCGGCGGCAGCCTCAGCCGGCGGGCAGGCCGGGGATCGGAACGCCGAAGGTCTGCACGATCAGGATGACATTGAGTGTCAGCACGATCGTCGCGCCGGCCACGGCGGCGACGGTGGTCAGACGCCGGTTGCGGAACTGGCCCATGATGTCGCTGCGGGCGGTGAAGAGGACGAGCGCGATCATCGGCACCGGCAGGGCGATGCTCAGGACCACCTGACTGACGACCAGGGCCTTGGTGGCGTTGACGCCGAGGCCGACGACGATGAAGGCGGGGATCATCGTCACCAGGCGGCGCACCCAGATGGGGATGCGGAAATTGACGAAGCCCTGCATGATCATCTGCCCGGCCATGGTGCCGACGACCGAGCTGGACGTGCCCGAGGCGATCAGCGAGACGAGGAAGACGGCGGCGGCGGCACCGCCGAGCAGCGGCGTCAGCGTGTGATAGGCAGTCTCGATCTCGGCGACGTCGCTGTGTCCGGCGTGGAAGGCGGCGGACGCCATCATCACCATCGCCATGTTGACCATGCCGGCGATGGCGAGCGCGATGACCACCTCGATATTGGAGAAGCGCAGCACCTTGCGCCGCTCCTCGCTGCTGTTGACCGGCACGCGCGCCTGGGTGAGGCCGGAATGCAGGTAGACCGCGTGCGGCATGACGGTGGCACCGATGATGCCGACCGAGATCATCAGGGCTTCGGCATTGGGCAGGCCCGGCACGACCGTGTGATAGGCCGCCGCGCCCCAGTCGATGGGCGCGATGAACAGCTCGATCAGATAGCAGGCGCCGATGATCACGACAAGGGCGCCGATGATCAGCTCCATCGGGCGGAAGCCGCCGCGATCGAACATCAGGATGCCGTAGGTGACGATCGCCGTGACGCCCATGCCGTAGATCAGCGGCATGTTGAAGAGCAGGGCCAGGCCGATGGCGCCGCCGAGGAACTCGGCGAGGTCGGTCGCCATGGCCGCCACTTCGCTGATCGCCCACATCCCCAAGACGACCGGTCTGGGGAACTGCTGGCGGCACATCTCGGCAAGGTTGGTGCCGGTAACGATGCCGAGCTTGGCGGAGAGCGCCTGGAACAGCATCGCGATCAGATTGGCGGTGAGCACCACCCAGAGCAGCGTGTAGCCGAACTTGGCGCCGCCCTGGATGTTGGTGGCGAAATTGCCGGGGTCCATGTAGGCGATCGAGGCAATCACGGCGGGGCCGACAAACACGCGCGCGGCAAACGCACCGCGACGCTCGCCGACCAGCACCGAGCGGGTGCCGTCGATCGTGCGTGCGGTCATACCCCGTCTGGCGGCGTCAGCCACAAGTTCATCCTTCCTGCGGCTGTTGCCGCCAGCCCGCGCTGGACCCGGGGCCGGGCGGCACGCATGGCGCTTACTGGACAAATACTAATTCTGAGAATGCGAACTATTCGCAATCTATAGTCCCGACTGTGGATAAGTCAATGGTGGCACCCGGCCGGAGCCGGCGTGGACAAGGATTCGTCGCGGGCATCGGGGCGTTTTCGCTAGGTTTTGGCTCAAAGTCCGGCCTCGGGGGCATCGGGGCAGGTGTTGTCACGGCCGCGGATCCAGCCGCGCGACGTCCATTTCTTTGGGTCGATGACGCCGGTGTCGGGATCCTTCTCGAAAAAGGTGAAGCAATTGGTGCCGTCGCGTTCGACGGTGAAGCAGGCGCCGTCCTGGCCCTCGTAGAAGGTGCAGAACTGGCCGTCCTCGACCGACCACTCGCCGCTGTCGGCGGCCACGGCGTCCCAATAGCGGATGGTGCCGTCCTCGTGATAGGCCTCGGTGAAATAGTTGCCGTCGAAGTAGACGCCGTCGAACGTGGCGCCGCCGAGCGTGGCCTCGATCTCGGCACCGCTCATGCGCTCGCCGGCGGTCGCCGGCCCCGCGACAAGGGCGATGAGCACTGCGGCAGCGAGACGCCTGACACGCTTGTCCGTTGACTTCATGGGTCTTTCGCGTAGAAGGGGCGCGGTTTTTCGGCGGGCGATCGCATGATCACGCACCTTGCCATTGCCGCGTTCCTGACTGTCCCGGTACGCTTCGCCGGCGAGCGGCTATCTACGCCCAAAACGACTGGGAAAACTACCAAAACCACCTGACGCTCGCACCTGGCTCGACACGCTCTCCCCGGCCAGGCCGCGGGATGAGAAACCGGGTGCTGCCAAGGCACGCGGGCGCCAGGGGAGAGGAGCGGGAGTTCGAGATCATGGGCTACAAGGTTGCGGTCGCCGGGGCCACCGGCAATGTCGGCCGCGAAATGCTGGGGGTGCTCGCCGAGCGCGGCTTCCCGGCGGACGAAGTGGTGGCGCTCGCCTCACGGCGCAGCCAGGGCACCGAGGTGTCCTATGGCGACCACACGCTGAAGGTGAAGGCGCTCGACACCTACGATTTCTCCGACACCGACATCTGCCTGATGTCGGCGGGCGGGTCGGTGTCGAAGGAATGGTCGCCGAAGATCGGGGCACAAGGCTGCGTCGTCATCGATAATTCCTCGGCCTGGCGCACCGATCCCGACGTGCCGCTGATCGTGCCGGAAGTGAACGCCGACGCCATCACCGGCTTTTCAAAAAAGAACATCATCGCCAACCCGAACTGCTCGACGGCGCAACTGGTCGTGGCGCTGAAGCCGCTGCACGACCGGGCGCATATCAGGCGCGTGGTGGTGTCGACCTATCAGTCGGTCTCCGGTGCCGGCAAGGAAGCGATGGACGAGCTGTTCACCCAGACCCGCGCCATCTTCGTCTCCGATCCGGTCGAGGCCAAGAAGTTCCCCAAGCGCATCGCCTTCAACGTGATTCCGCATATCGACGTCTTCATGGACGACGGCTTCACCAAGGAAGAATGGAAGATGGTGGCCGAGACCAAGAAGATCCTCGATCCGAAGATCAAGCTGGTAGCGACCTGCGTGCGCGTGCCGGTGTTCATCAGCCATTCCGAGGCGGTGACGATCGAGTTCGACAACCCGATCACCGCAGACGAAGCGCGCGACATCCTGCGCGAGGCGCCGGGCTGCCTGGTGGTCGACAAGCGCGAGCCCGGCGGCTACGTGACGCCGCACGAGGCAGCCGGCGAGGACGCCACCTATATCAGCCGCATCCGCGAGGACCCGACGGTCGACAACGGCCTGGTGATGTGGGTGGTCTCGGACAACCTGCGCAAGGGCGCGGCGCTGAACGCCGTGCAGATCGCCGAGGTCCTGGTCAACCGCAAGCTGATCCAGCCGAAGCGCGAGGCTGCCTAGGCGCCCGACGGCCGGAGGACGTCTTGCCCTATACGGTGCAGCTCGATCTCGACGCCGGGACGAATGCGGCGCTCGAGGCGCTGGCGCATTTTCTCGGCCGCGTCCCGGGCATCGAGACCGTTCGCGACATCGGCGATGTCCATCACCTGTCGTTGGCGATCTACGACACGCTGGACGAGGAGTCGTTCGCCGCCGGACTGGAGCGCTTCGCGGCGACGATGCACGCAGTCCCGATCATGTTCGCCGGGCTTGGCGTCTTCACTCGGCCGAGCGGCGTTCTTTACGTCGCGCCGGTGGTGACCGATGCACTGCTGGCGCTCCATCGTGGCTTCCACGAGGCCGCGGCGAACTGGTCGGGGGAGTGCTGGCAGCATTACCGGCCATCGCAGTGGGTGCCGCATGTCACGCTGGCGATGGAGAAGGAGAGCGACGGCAACGGACTGGAACAGGCCTTGGCGATTGTGCGCCGGCACTGGCGCCCCGGCTCGGCCCGTCTCGACGCCGTGCGGCTGGTCCGGTTCCGCCCGGTCGAGACCTTGCTCCTGCAGAACGTGAGCTGACAGGCGGCAGCCCGCGTCTCGCCGTAATCTTCGGGTTGTTCTCGGCCCCGTGGAGGGTGCCGAGAACAAGCGGAGACTGCGTGCCATGCTGGCGAAATCCATCCTCCAATCCCTCATGCGGATCGCGACGCTTGCGGTCCTTGTCGCTGCGTTCGGTGCCGTCTCAGCGGGCGCCGCCGATGCCAGCCTGGCCGGCACCCACTGGCGGCTGGTGTCGGTGGATGGCGTGGCGGCCGATCTCAGCCGGCGCGAGCCGTTCATCCTTCTCGACGCAGACGGGCGGCTCGCCGGCACCACCGGCTGCAACCGCTTCGCCGGCGGCTATGTGGTCGATGGCGCCTATCTGAGCTTCGGCCAGGTCGCCACGACGCGCATGTATTGCGCGACAGTATGGGAGCAGGAGCGGGCGATCCTCGACGCGCTGCCGCTGGTGGCGCGCTGGCAGGTCAGCGGCGACCGGCTGGAGCTTCTCGGTGGAAGCGGGCGGGTGCTCGCCGTCTTCCAGGCGGTGCCCGCCGCAGACTGACCGCCCGGCCGGTCAGGCCGGCGCCTCGCCGAGCACGCCGTCCAGCCGCTCGTAGCTCTGCGCCATGCCGCCGGTCATGCCGGTGGCCAGCGCCGCATCGCGGACCGCGCGCGAGGCATAGCTGATGGTCAGTGTCATGGTGGTGCGGCCGTCTTTCTCCGCGAAGACGGTCGTCGTCAGCGCCTCGGCCATGTCTTCGCCTTCGAAGGCTTCGGTGCAGACGAGGCGGACCGGCGCGGCGATCTCGCGATAGCTGCCGACAAGGCTGAATTCCTTGCCGCTTTCGTCGTTGCGCCAGACATAGCGGAAGCGGCCGCCGACCCTGAGGTCGATCTCGCAGACCGGCATCGACCAGCCGGGCGGCCCGAGCAGCCAGCGGCGGACCAGTGCCGGCCTGGTGTGGCAATCGAAGACGAGGGCTGCGGGCGCATCGAAGATGCGCGTGCACACCACGTCAAAATCGTTCGGCGTCGCGACGGCGAGTTCGTGGGGCATGGGCGCGCGCTCAGCCGGCAAAGGCGCGCTCGAGCGCGGCCACGTCGATCTTGCCCATCTTGAGCATGGCGTTCATGGCGCGGCCGGCCGCGGCGCGATCCTCGCTCTGGAGCAGCTTGCCGAGGGCGTCCGGCACGATCTGCCAGGAGACGCCGAACCTGTCCTTGAGCCAGCCGCAGCGGCCGGGCCTGCCGGCTTCGCCGAGCTTCTCCCAGAAGCGATCGACCTCATCCTGCGTGGCGCAGTGGACCATGAAGGAGATCGCCTCGCTGAACTGGACGGTCGGTCCGCCGTTCAGCGCCATGTAGGGCGTCCCACGCAGGCGGAAGGACACGGTCATGGCCGAGCCGGGCGGCCGCCCGTGGACCTCCTTGCCTTCCTCGCCATAGCGGCTGACGGAGGTGATGGCCGAATCCTCGAAGATCGAGACGTAGAAATTCGCCGCCTCTTCGGCTTGCGAGTCGAACCACAGAAATGGCGTGATGCCTGTCATTGGCCGGTTTCCCCGGTTTGCGTATCGCTGGCTTGCAGATCTTCAAGGAGCGCATCGAGGCGGCGGTAGGTGGCTTCGGCGCGCCGGCGGAAGGGCTCGAGCCAGCCGGTGGCTTCGGCGAGGCGTTCCACCTCGAGCCGGCATGGCCGCTTCTGCGCCTCGCGGCTGCGCGAAATGAGGCCGGCCTGCTCCAGCACCTTCAGATGGCGGGAGACCGCCGGCTGGCTCATGGCAAATGGCTCGGCCAGCTCCATGACCGTGGCCTCGCCGTCCATCAGCCGGGCGAGAATTGCCCGCCGTGTGGGGTCGGCGAGCGCGCTGAAGGTGGTATCGAGTTCGGCCGGCGTCATGTCCATAACCAATCACATATATAATGTATTGGTTATAGACATCCGTTGGCGCTGTCAAGCGGCCAAAAAGGTGCCGCCGCCGGGGGGCGACCGGCGGCGGCTGGGCTTGCGACTGCAAGGGGTTGCGGGGAGGGAGGACGTAACCCTGTTCGTCGTGGGCGACGAAACCGCAGCCGCAGCCTGTTCCTGAAACTTTTCTTCTCCTCCTTCGCCTCCGGGCGGCCATGCCGTCCTCTCGTGACCAAGAGATAGGAGCCCTTGGCGCCGGCCGTTGTTAGGGACCTCACAAGGGGGCGGCGGGCGGTCGGGGGTGGGTGCAGGCGGGGTGAACGCGCGGGACCGCGGCCGGTTGACGATGGCTGACGAGCCGGCTTGGGGAACGGCATGAACCGCGCTATGGCTGTGCCACCATGAATGCAGAGCGCCCGGTGACCTCCCCCAAGATTACCGTCGTCATCCCGGTCCTCAACGAAGCCGAGGGTCTCGACGCGCTCGTGGCGGAACTCGCCAGGTGCCTCGACGGGCGCGACTTCGCCTGGTCGGTTCTGTTCGTCGACGACGGCTCGACCGACGGGACACTGCAGCGCATCCGCGACCTCAACGCCGCCGATCGGCGCTTTACCGCCATCTCCTTCAGCCGCAACTTCGGCAAGGAGATCGCGCTTGCCGCCGGGCTGCGCCACGCCGAGGGCGATGCGGTGGTGATCATGGATGCCGACCTGCAGCAACCGCCGAGCATGATCCCGGACTTCGTCGCCGAATGGCGCAAGGGCGGCAAGATCGTTTTCGGCAAGCGCGAGACCCGCCGCTACGACAGCGCCTTCCGGCGCGGCATCTCGCGGATCTTCCATTCGGTCTTCAACCGGATCACGCGCACGCCGCTGCCGGTCGGCATGGTCGATTTCCTGCTCCTCGACCGCAAGGCGGTCGACGCCTTCAACCGCCTCGACGAGCGCACGCGATTCTCCAAGGGCCTCTACGCCTGGATCGGCTTCAAGCAAGCCTCCATCCCGTTCGATTACGGCGAGCGGCAGGCAGGGGGATCGCGCTTCAGCTTCCTGCGCCTGGCCAGCTTCGCCCTCGACGGCTTCGTTTCCTTTTCCACCCTGCCGCTGAAGGTGTGGTCCTATATCGGCGCGATGATCTCGCTGGCGGCGCTCGCCTATGGCATCTATTTCCTCCTGCGCAGCCTCTTCGTCGGGGTCGACGTGCCCGGCTACCCGTCGCTGATCGTGTCGATCATGTTCTTCGCCGGGGTGCAGCTCGTCTCGCTCGGCGTCATCGGCGAGTATCTGGCGCGCATCTACGAGGAGGTGAAGGCGCGGCCGCTCTATGTGATCGCCGAGGAGATCGGCACCGGTGACGGCGCGAAGACCGCGCCCGTGTCGCGCCCGCTGCGAAAGCCGGCATGATGGCGCCGATCATCCTCAACGGCGACGACTACGGCATGACCCGGGGCGTCTCGGACGGCATCCTGAAACTGGCCGAAGCCGGCCGGCTGTCGGCGACCAGCGCCATGGTCAACATGCGGTACTGGCCGGACATGGCGGCTGCGGCGGTGGCCCTGCGCGACCGCTTCGCAGTCGGGCTGCACCTCAACCTCACCTTCGGGGCACCATTGGGCGCCATGCCGAAACTGGCGCCGACCGGCGACCTGCCGCCGCCCGACAGGGTGATCGGCCGGGCGGTCAGCCGCGCGATCGACAGACAGGAGATCGCCGACGAGATCGAGCGTCAGCTCGACCGCTTCGAGGCGGCGGCCGGCGTGCCGCCGGATTTCGTTGACGGTCATCACCACGTGCATGCCCTGCCGGGCATTCGCGAGGCGCTGCTGGATGTGCTGAAGCGGCGCTTTCCGGCCGGCGGCCCGCTGGTCCGCGATCCGGCCGACCGGGTCTCGGCGATCCTGAAGCGCGGGGGCGCGGTCAGCAAGGCGTTGAGGGCACTGATGCTTTCCTACGGCTTCGGCGGACAGGTGGAAGCGGCGGGCTTTCCCACCAATCGCGGCTTCTCCGGCTATTCGCGCTTCGGGGCGGTTCCCTATGCGACGGAGTTCGCCGGCTTCCTGATCGCGGCCGGACCGCGGCCAATGATCATGTGTCATCCGGGACTGGCCGACGACGAACTGGGCGCCGACGACGAGATTGCTGCGCGGCGCCCGGAGGAGCACGCCTTCCTCTCCGGTCATGACGGCCTGCCCGATCTCATCTGGCATGTGACGGCCCGCGACGTGGCCGGCTTTCCCTGGGCCGCATCGGGCGGTCCGGCCGAGGCCGGCTGAGATGACCGGGGACGGGCGTCCGCTCGACTATCGTTCGTTCCGCCACTGGGGCGGCTTCATCTTCTCCGGCGGCAGCGCCTTCCTGGTCGATGCCGCCATCAATACCGGGCTCATCCATTTCGTCGGGCTCAGCCCGTTCGTCAGCCGGTTGATTTCCATCGGCTGCGCCATGGTGTTCGCCTGGGCCATGCACCGGCGCGTGACCTTTGCCGTCGCGGCGCCGCCCAGCCTTGGCGAGTTCGCCCGCTTCGTCACCGTCGCCGGCGGCGCCAATGCGCTGAACTACCTGATCTATGCGGGGATTCTGCTCGCTTGGCCGGCAACATGGCCGTTTGCCGCGCTGGTGGTGAGCACGGGGATCGCGACGGCGGCGTCCTATCTCGGCTTCCGCTTCGGCGTGTTCCGGCGCGAGCCGTAATCAGTCGTCCGGGAAATCGGCGATGGTGACGCCGGTGGCCGGGGCGCCGATCGCGTCCTGGCAGGCGGCCAGCGGCAGTTCGTCGAGGCCGTCGCGCTCGGCGGCCTCGACCAGATGGCACACGGCGGCCGATGCGCGGGCGGTGGCGTCCTGTGGCGCGGCGCCATCCAGGCGATGGCCGAGATAGAGGGCGGCGAAGAGGTCGCCGGTGCCGTGCACGGTGTTGTCGGGCAGCCAGCGATGGGTGATCCGAAAGTTCGCCGCGGGCGTGGTGAGCCATGTCTCGATGGTGTCGGTGTGCGTTGCCGCCGAAGTCACGACCACCTCCGGCGGCCGGTGGAGCCGCGCGGCGTCGGTGCCGATGCCGGCGCCCAGCCAGTCGGCCTCGAAGCGGTTGGGCGTGGCGATGTCGGAAAGCGGCAGCAGGCGGTCGCGGATGGCGGCGGCCAGCGCCTCCGGCTGAAAGAGGCCGCCGGTATCGCCGATATTGGGGTCGCAGAGGTGGATCGCGGCCGGGTTGGCTGCCTTGACCGCGGCGACGAGGCGTGCGGCGGAGGCCACCTGCCCGGCCTCGCCGAAATAGCCGGTCAGCACCGCGCCGACATCGGCGAGCCAGTCGGCGCCGGCGAGGTCGGCGATGAGGGCCGCGAAGGTGGCGGGGTCCGGCGCCATGCGGGTGGCGCGGCCATGGCCGGGGTGCCAGGAGAGCACCACCGTCGGAACGAAGATCACCGGGAAGCCCAACCGTTCGAGCGCAAAGACGCTTGCGCGGCCGCCGACTCCGCCGCGGGCGACCAGGCTGTTGACGACGACGACAGTGGGTTTCGGCACGGGCCGGTCCTTCTTCCTGATCCACCCCGTCATCTAGCTGACATCTTGGCAGTGGAGCAAAGGCGGCGGTGGGACTAGTCTCACCGTGCGGGGACTGAGAGAGGAATTCGGATGGCGGGAGATTTGCGTCCGCGGCGTAGTGCGCTGTTCATCCCGGGGGCGAATGCGCGGGCGCTCGAAAAATGCAGGAGCATCGCGGCCGACGTGCTGATCCTCGACCTTGAGGATTCGGTGGCGCCGGACCGCAAGAACACGGCGCGCGACGCCATCGCCGCCATGGTTACCGAGCTGACCACCGGGCGGCGCGAGATCGTGGTGCGCATCAATGGCCTCGACACCCCGTGGATTGCCCGCGACATCGCCGCCATGGCATCGGCAAGGCCCGACGCCATCCTGGTGCCGAAGCTGTCGCGCACCGACGACATCCGCCGCACGCGGGCGGCGCTGGCGGCGGCGCACGCGCCCAAGACGGTGAACCTGTGGGCGATGATCGAGACGCCAGCGGCCGTGCTCAATGCCAGCGCCATGGCGGCGATCGCCGCCATGCCGGCACCGGCGGTCACCTGCTATGTGGTCGGCACCAACGATCTGGCCGCCGCACTCGGCGCCACCATCCGGCCGGGGCGTGCGGCGATGCTGCCGCATATTGCCCAGGTGGTGGTGGCGGCGCGCGCCCACGGTCTCGCCGTGCTCGACGGCACCTTCAACGATCTCGACGACGTGCAGGGGCTCGCCGAGGAATGCCGGCAGGGATGCGACCTCGGCATGGACGGCAAGACCGTCATCCACCCCAACCAGGTGCCGGTCGCCAATGCCGCCTTCGGGCCGTCGCAGCAGGATCTCGCCTGGTCGCGCAGGGTGATCGAAGCCTTTGCGGCGGAGGAGAATGCCGGCAAGGGCGTCATCACGGTCGACGGGCAGATGGTGGAGCGCCTGCACGAGCGCACAGCGCGGCGCACGCTGGAACTCGCCGATGCGATCCTGGCGATGGGCAGCGAGACCGAAGACGCCTGAGCCGGCGGCGGCGCGAAACCGCCGAGCGGATGCCGCTACTGGCACTCCTTGGCGATGGCGTCGAGGGCGGCCGTGACACCCGACAGCGAATAGAAGTCGGTGACGCTGGTGCCGCGGCTCGACGTGCTCGTCACGGTCATCTTGGTGCCCTTCTTCATCGCCGCGATGAGCGCCGGCTCCTGATCCGGCACCGCCCAGGAGGTCTCGCCGGCGGCGTCGTTGAAGAACATCTTGAAATCGGTGCCGTCGACGTTGGTGGTGACGTCGCTGCCGGCCTTGAACGGGAAGCCGATGATCGTACTCGCCTCGTTCGTGATGCTCTTCGACGGAATCGTGGTGATCATGAAGAAGGTGTCGCCACGGCTCGAGATCGAACGCGAGTATTTCGAGCTCTGCGGCTGGGTGGCGGCAAAGCAGGTCTTGGCGTCGCCCTCGGTCGATACGTAGGCATTCCAGGCCTTGAAGGCGCCGATGGAGGTCGGCGCCTGTGCGGCGGCCAGGCTTGTCGACGCGACAAGTGCGCCGGTCAGGAGCAGGATGCGTAAATTCATCAGCCTCTCGCGGGAACGCCGGGACATCGCCCCGGTCACCGGTTCACCAGATTCGCTAATCATTTATTAAACTTCCCGCACGGGAGTTACTATTTCGTGAAGCACGGGGCAATCCGCAAACGCTGAATTTCCGGCGCGCAATGTGAGGCCCCAACTAAAATGGCGAAATCGGACGAGAATCTGGCCAGGCGGCGTGTCAGTGCTGCTTTTCGTCGAGCGCCGCCCGGGCGGCGGCGCGATGGGTCGGGGTGATGTGGGCGCCGACGGTGGCGATCGCCGCAACAAGCACGGTTATGTCGTCGGTGAAGCCGATGCCGGCGATGAAATCGGGAATGACGTCCAGCGGTAGCACAAAATAGGCCAGCGCCCCGATGAGAACAGCGCGCACGCGCGTCGGCGTGGCCGGGTCGAAGGCGCAGTAATAGGCAGCGACCAGGTCCTCGGCGAAGGGGATATAGCGGGCAGCCCGGCGGAAGGTCGCCCAGAACCGGCTGCGCACCCGCTGCTCAGCGTGGGCTTCGTCTTCCGGCCCCAGAATCTCGCCGTACAGCACCTTGGTCATCGGTTATCCCTCCGCGTCACGGACGCCGGAAAAGATGGGGCCGCCGGCCCGCCGGCGCAAGCCGGGGAGCGCGACGGGTTGAGGCCCCTCAGGCTGACAGGCGCGCCATGTCGCCGCCCGCCGGGATCAGCGGGTAGGCTTCCTCGACGATATAGGGCCCGCCGCCGACCGAATCGCGCGAGGAAAACAGCACGAAGCGATCGACCTCGACCGGCCCGGTGGAGAAGCCGCCGCGCAGCGTCAGATAGTCGGCGATGTCGCGGGTGCTGGCATGGCGCAGGCGGGCGAGCGTGATGTGCGGCGTGAACTTGCGGCCCTCCGGCGGCAGGCCGATGCGCTGCATCAGGCGCTCGTGCTCGGCCTGAAGCTCGGTCAGCGGCGGCGACGGTTCGATGCGCGCCACGATGGCGTGCGGCTTGCGCGTGCCGAGCGTCCCCACGCCGGTAATGCGCAGCGAGAATGCGGTGCGCCGCACCCGCGCCAGAGCCTCGGCGATCGCTTCCGCCGCGATCATGTCGATATCGCCCATGAAGCGCAGGGTGAGATGGTAGTTCTCGGTGCTGATCCAGCGGGCACCGGGCAGGCCGCCGCGCAGAAAGGACAGGCGTTCCGCAATCCCGAGAGGGATTTCCACTCCGGTGAAGAGGCGCGGCATCTTGCGAATCTCCCGGCTGGCTGTCGTCCGGGGAAGACTCGCTGCTTTGCGGCCGGTCTGTAAAGGGGATGAGACGTCTTTTTTGCGCGGTTTTCGGCCGCTCACCAATCATTAAGCTCCTGTCATGGTACTTGTTTAGGCTGAAGCCGCAGCCCATATTGACCGCACGCGCGCCAGGGCCCTCGCGGGCCGCGCCGAGTTGTAACGAAGAAGGGACCTTTCGATGGCGAATTACGACAACCAGCCCCGGTTCGGCGCGACCGTCGCGCGCGGTGCTGACAGCGCGATCGATGCCGGCCTCCGGGCGCATATGATCCGTGTTTACAACTACATGGCGATTGGCCTGGTGCTCACCGGCATCGCCGCCTACGGCACCTTTGCAGTCTCGTTCACCGAAGTCGGCGGGCGGCTGGCGCTGACGGCCGTCGGCCAGGCCCTGTTCGGCTCCCCGCTGATGTGGGTGCTGGTGCTGGCGCCGCTCGGCCTCGTCTTCTTCCTGTCCTTCCGCATCAGCAAGATGAGCGTCGGCGCCGCCCAGGCGACCTTCTGGGCCTATGCGGCGCTGCTCGGCGTATCGCTGGGCTCGATCTTCGCGCTCTACACCACGACCAGCATCACCCAGGTGTTCATCATCACCGCCGGCACCTTCGGCGCGATGAGCCTGTGGGGCTACACCACCAAGCGCGACCTGACCGGCATGGGCTCGTTCCTGTTCATGGGCCTGATCGGCATCATCCTCGCCTCGATCGTCGGCATCTTCTGGCATTCGACCGCGCTGCAGTTCGCCATCTCGGTGATCGGCGTGCTGATCTTCACCGGGCTCACCGCCTACGACACCCAGAAGATCAAGGAAATCTACTATGTCGGCGACGACGGCGCGGTGGCGGGCCGCAAGGCGATCATGGGCGCGCTCCGCCTCTACCTCGATTTCGTCAACCTGTTCCTGATGCTGCTCCGGCTGTTCGGCCAGGGCCGCAACTAGGCGGGCCTGACAATGGACTGATGGAAAGGGCGCGGTTCGGCCGCGCCCTTTTGCTTTCGTGAGGGCGGCAACGATGAGCGACATCGTCATCCGGCCGGCGACGACGGCCGATCTGGCAGCAATTACCGAAATCTACGCCGAGGCAGTGGCCGGCGGCACGGCGAGCTTCGAGGTGGTGCCGCCGGACGAAGCGGAGATGACGGCGCGCTTCGCGCGCCTCTCCGCGGGCGGCTTTCCCTATCTTGCCGCCGAACGGGCCGGCACGGTGCTCGGCTTCGGCTATGTCGGGCCCTATCGCGACCGGCCGGCCTATCGCCACACGGTGGAGGATTCGGTCTATCTGGCGGTGGAAGCCCGCGGGCAGGGTATTGGCGGGGCGCTCCTGCGCCGGCTGATCGACGATGCCACGGCGCTCAGCCTCCGCCAGATGGTGGCGGTCATTGGCGATTCGGCCAATGAGGCATCGATCTGGCTGCACAAGGCGGCCGGGTTCGAGCTGATCGGCACGCTCAAGGATGTCGGCTTCAAGCACAACCGCTGGCTCGACACGGTGATCATGCAGCGGGCGCTGGGGAGCGGCGCGGCAATCCCGCCGACGCGGTAGAGCGGGCGGCGCCGGTCAGGCGACGATCTTCAGGCGCCGGTCGATGACTCTCAGCACATTGGCGAGGTCGTGGCCGCGCTTGACGATCAGGCCGGTCGCGGTGACCAGGGACCAGATGCCCTGGCGGCGTGCCAGGCGGGGCTGCTTGACGATCCTGTAGAGGGGGACTTCCGCGGTGCGGCGGAAGATCGAGAACACAGCCTGGTCCCTGCCGTGGTCGATTGCGTAGTCGCGCCATTCGCCGTCGGCGACCTTGCGCCCATAGACGTCCAATATCTGGTTGAGTTCCTGGCGGTTGAAACTGACGGGCCCTGCGTGTGGGGCCGGTGACCTGGCGGCGAGGGCGATGAGGTTCGCCCGGCCGCCGGACGGCTCTTTTTCTTCTGTCTCGCTCATGGTGTCTCTCGCGTCATTCCACTGCGGTATAAGTAGTTATGGGCTTATTGGCATTTTAACCGAGGGGGAGGCTCGGCTGGGCAACCACCTTACCGCGCGCCACCGAGGGCGTCAGGAAGCGTTTGCCAGCTAGTATTTCTGCCACCGTCAAAATCTGCATCTTGGGGTACTGGACGCCAAGGACGTTCATGTCGCCGGCTTCCTGCATCTCTTTCTTGAAGTTGTTGGTTTTGCGCGGCCCAAGGTCGTGCATCACGATAAGGCCGGCCATAAGCGCGCCCTCACGTTCCAAGGTGCCCCTGAGACTGCGGACAACGGAAATGTCCACATTGCGGCCACCCTTCACTTCCAAGACCATGCTTTTCAAATCCCGGTCGCTGGGCAGGGAGAAGTAGAGCCGACCATCGATCCCCCCGTCAGCGGTCTTCCGTGACGTGACAAAGCCGTCGATCTGCTCGATTGCCCATTTCTGGAAGTGATGCTTGTCGCGCTCCCAAAGGTCCAGCGCGCCTTCCAAGTTCTTAGGCACGCCTTCGATCTTGAAGTCGACGCCCTCGCGAAGACCTAGGCGGTCTTCCAGCCGGACCTTGGCAACCCGCTTAATGGCGTGAATCGCGATGTCGATACCGATCCATTTCCGCTTCAGCAGGTGGGCCGCTTCGATGGTCGTGGCGCATCCGCAAAATGGATCTAGAACCGTGTCGCCTTCCTTGGATGATGCTTGAATGATCCGCGTCATCAATGCGACCGGCTTTTGCGTAGAGTATCCGAGACGTTCCTTGGCTTGCGGATTTACGGGAGGAATGTCGGTCCAAATGCTCTGCAATGGCACGCCCTGCATTTCATCCGCGTACTGCAACAGCGTTGGCGTTCCTGTGCGCGTGTAGCGCAAGCGCCCTTGCTGTTCATATTCCTGCATCTTCTCAATCTTGATTGCCCAGGTACGCGAAGAGGCGGGGCTCTTGCCCTTCCATTCGTAGAGCAGTGACGGGCTTCCGGCTCCATGTCGGGGAGCGTCAAGCGGAACGGTTCGATAGAAGCGCCCGCTGTCATCTTTCTTGAAATGACTGTCGTAATATTCTTCCCGATAGGGAGTATATTGGGTGTTCCAAACGTATTTATCCGACTTGGTGTAAAACAGGATCGAGTCCGCGATGCGTCCATAACCTTTCGGATCGTTGTGCGCATTCGCCCGTTTCCAGACGATTTCGTTGCGGAAATTCTTGTGCCCAAATATCCCGTCCATAAGGACTTTGATGTAGTGCGAAGCGGTCGGGTCGCAGTGTAGGTAGATTGAACCGGTCGGCTTCACAAGGCCGCGCAAAACCAGCAATCGCTCGGTCATGTAGGAAAGGTAGGCGAGCAATCTTGGCTGGGTGTTCCGTAGTGCATTCATCCAAATGCGCCACAGCTCGGCAACATGGTCCTCAATGCCAGCTTCGCGCATAAGGACGGGCATCATTTGGATCGCGCGCAAGCGATCGTCATCAAGCTCCCAAAGATCGTTGAAGGCTTCGATTTGATCCGGGAGCGGCCGCCCGGTTTCGTCTTTGTAAATCGCGTTGTAGTCCCGATCCGAATTGAAGGGCGGGTCGAGATAAACAAGATCGACACTCCCTAGTGGCAACTGCTGCATGACGGTGAGGCAGTCGCCGTAGTAGAGCTTATTCATGCGAAGCACCCGCGCATGAACGTGCCGAAGGCATCGGCGTCCTTCCGCTGATTATGCTTCCAGCAAGCCTCTGCAATGAACAGCGGCATGTAGCGGTGGCTGTAGTGATGATGCGAGCCGTACCAAGCCCTCTTCAAGAGCGACCAGAAGCCCTCGATTGAGTTCGTGTGCGTCTCGCCATCCGCGTAGGCTTCGCTGTGATTGATGACTGCCCGATTGAAGTCGCGGGCCGCGTTGTACGCCGACAACTCGTCAGTGATCAAAAGCGAGCCGCGCGGGTCGATAGTGTCGCGAAGGAAGCGAACAATGCCCTTACCAGATAGATCGTCAGCCACACGCGCAACGACGCGTCCGCCGCGCTCGATTGCGCCGATGACCGGGATTTTCTTCGTGCCGCGTCCGCGCTTGTTGGGCTTGTCGTCGTCGCGCCGATTGCCTTTGCGTGGCTTGCCGCCTACGTAGGTCTCGTCAGCCTCAACGATGCCCTGCAACAGATCGCGTTCTTCTGTCATCATGGCGGCACGGATGCGCTGCTGCATGTACCAAGCAGACTTCTGGTTCATGTCGAGATCGCGCGCCAATTGAAAGCTCGAAACGCTCTTTTTCGCGTTAACGAGGATGCCGATTGCCAGAAACCACTTCTGCAGGGGAAGACGGGTCTTCTCAAAGATGGTGGCGGAAAGGACGTTGAAGCTTGCCCGGCAACCGTGACAGTTCCAGCGCCCAATGCGGCCACTGTCGGACTTACGCGCCACCGTGGTCGCGCCGCAGAGGGGGCAGCTTGGCTCGTCGCCCCAACGCACCTTTTCTAGATATTCGATGCAGGCTTCCTGATCAGGGAAACGGCTGAAAATGGTGAGCAGGTTCATGGCATTCCCTCCCGAATGCCTTGTTCTACCCTAGCGCCGAGCCCCCGTCAAGCCCATAACTACTTATTCCGTTCCACTGTCATGATTGCCCCGATTTCGAGGCAAGGCAAGAGTCGGAGAATCCCGGCGTTTGGGAGGACGGACGGCGGTTTTGCCGGATGATCCGGGCCTGTGCAAATTCATGATTTTGCCCTTTTTCCGCCGCCGGTCGAACACGTTGGCAGGCGATGATTCCATCGTTGCCTCAGACGGTTCGGCTCGGCGGAGACCGCGGTAGTTTCTCAGCCCCCCAGCCCCCCGGGGTTTCTTGTCGGGCCGAATCCCTGGCCTAGTGTTTGTGTTCAATGCGGCAACATTGGCCGGCCTCGTGCCGGCCAATTTGTTTTTGCGCTTGACCGCAGGCACCGCGACGAAGACCGGCGAAGGCTTGAAAGCCGCGCCGCCAGCGGCGATATCTCCCTCGAACAGCCGTCAAATCCTTGAGGAAAACGATATGGCCGAGGGCGAAACAGCGACCGGCGGCACTGGGCCGACGACCCGAGCCTTCGAGGCGGAAGTCTCCCGCCTTCTGCACATGATGGTGCATTCGGTCTATTCCAACCGCGACGTCTTCCTGCGCGAACTGATCTCCAACGCCGCCGACGCCTGCGAGCGGCTGCGCACGCTGGCTCTGTCCGAGCCGGAGCTTGCGGCCGACGAGGCACCGTTCCGCATCGTGCTGGCCGCCGACAAGGCCGCCGGCACGCTCACGGTCGAGGACAACGGCATCGGCATGGGCCGCGAGGAGCTGATCGACAATCTCGGCACGATCGCGCGCTCCGGCACCCGCGCCTTTCTCGAAAGCCTGCCGGAGAACGGCGACAGAAGCGCGCTCATCGGCCAGTTCGGCGTCGGCTTCTATTCCGCCTTCATGGTGGCGGAAGAGGTCGAGGTCGTGTCGCGCCGGGCCGGCGGAGAGCACGCCTGGCGGTGGCGCTCGGACGGCAAGGGCAGCTACAGCGTCGAAGCCGCTTCCCTCGACGAGGCGCCGGCGCGCGGCACGCGCGTGGTGCTGAAGCTTCTCGACGACGCCAGGGACTATGCGGAAGCAGCGACCATCGAGCGGGTGGTGGCGGCCTATTCGGCGCATGTGCCGGTGCCGATCGAACTGAAGGTCGGCGATGGTCAGGCGCAAAAGACACTGGCCGACGGCAGCGCCGTGTGGCGCAAGCCGAAAGCGCAGGTCGGCAAGGAGGAATACGCCGAGTTCTACGGCCATGTCAGCGGCCAGTACGACGAGCCGGCGCTGACCGTGCATTTCCGGGCCGAGGGGCGCAGCGAATATTCGGTGCTCGTTTTCGTGCCGTCGATGAAGCCGTTCGACCTGTTCAATCCGGAGCGCAAGGGACGCATCAAGCTCTATGTCCGCCGGGTGTTCATCACCGACGAGGCCGACATCCTGCCGGCGTGGCTGCGCTTCGTGCGCGGCGTGATCGATTCGGAGGATCTGCCGCTCAACCTGTCGCGCGAGATGCTGCAGACCAATCCGGTGCTGGCAGCGATCGGCAAGGCGGTGACCTCGCGCATCCTGAGCGAGCTCGACAAGCTGGCGAGCGAGGACAAGGAGACCTTCGAAAAGGTTTGGGAAGCCTTCGGCGCCGTCCTCAAGGAGGGGCTTTACGAGGACGCCGAACGGCGCGACGCGCTCTACAAGATCACCCGCTTCAAGACGACCACCGGCGGCACACAATGGCGCAGCCTGGCGGACTATGTGGCGGCCATGCGGCTCAACCAGACGGCGATCTACTATGCACTCGGCGACGACCAGGCGGCGATCCAGGCGAGCCCGCAGCTCGAAGGCTTCGCCCGCCACGGGGTCGAGGTGTTGCTGCTTTCCGACCCGGTCGATGCCTTCTGGGTGCGCACCGCGCTGGGCTTCGACGGCAAGCCCTTCCAGTCGGTGACGCAGGGCGCCGCAGACCTCGAGACGATCCCGCTGGCGGAAGGCGTGAGCGAGGACGAGGCGGCGCCGGAGAGCGCCGTGGCGACGCTGGCCGCGCGCTTCAAGCAGACGCTCGGCGACAAGGTCAGCGAGGTCAGGGTGTCGAAGCGGCTGGCGGCGAGCGCGGTCTGTCTGGTGGCGCCGGAAATGGCTCCCGACCGGCAGCTCGAGAAGATCCTGTCGCGTGCCGGCGAACTCAAGAAGCACACCGCGCCGGTGCTCGAACTGAACCCGACCCACGGGCTGGTCAAGGCGCTCGCCGGCAAGGCGTCGGCGGGCAGCGACGCGGCGGTCCTCGACGATGCGGCGGTGATCCTCTACGGCGAGGCGAAGATTCTCGACGGCGAGCCGCCGGACGACCCGGCCGATCACGCGACGCGCATCGCCCGGCTGATCGAGAAGAGCCTGGGGTAGAGCGTGAATGGTGAATAGTGAATGGTGAATAGGCGGTGACGCTCGTCCGCCTGCCATTCACCACTCACCACTTGCCATTCACCACATCAAGCGCGAGCGGCGCTACGTCCCGGTCATGTCGATGGTCGCGGCGCCGAGAATCGGTCCGGGCAGGCCGTCCTTGGTTTCGGCCTGGAGGAGTACGGCGCAGCGGTTGACGTCGGCGCGCTTGACCTCGCTCTTGGGCAGGTCGAACGACTTGGCCTCGCCCTTCCACATGGCGATCGGGCGGAGCTTGCGCACCACATTGGTATAGGTGATCGTCTTGCCGGTGTTCTCGCCGGTGCGGATCGGCACGTTGACCGCGCGATCGTACATCACCAGCCATAGCGTGGCGTGTGGCATGCCGGCCTTGATGGCCGGGTCGACCGCGTCGATGTTGACGGTGATGGCGTCGCCAGTCGAGGACAGCGACAGATGAACCGGCAGGCCGTCGGGATATTTGGCCAGCGCCGTGTCGATCTTGTCCTTGAGATTTGGACTGGTCATGTTGGCGCGGCCGTCGATCACCACCTGCGGCGTAGAAACCCCAACGCCACCCTGCGCCCGCATGTAATTGCGCTGGCGTTCGCTGTTGTCGGGGCTGGCCAGCGTGTCCTTCCAGCCGAGATAGTCCCAGTAGTCGACGTTGTAGGACAGCGCCAGCAGGTCCGTGCGCTCGGCATATTGCCCGAGCAGCTTGTCGGCCGGCGGGCAGGAGGAACAGCCCTGGCTGGTGAACAGCTCGACGACCCCCTTGATCTCGGCCTGAGCCGGGACGGCGGCGAACAACAGACCGGCAAAGAAGCCACCGAGGGCAATGGCGGAGATCGTCGTTTTCATGGAACCTGCATGCGTGACTCTGGCGGGCCGTCGGAAACTCCGGCAGTCCAAGCCGCCCAACGTCAACCTATGGCCGGGGTGGGTCAAGTTCGAGTCACGTTCGGGTGACAGCGGGCGCGCGCAAGAGCGGAACACCGTTTCACGGAATCGGTGATCCGCTCAATCATCCTTGTCTTGGCGCAATCCCGGACGGAAAAGTGGTTCCCACTTTTCCTGGAATTGCTCTGGCGCGCGCCCGTGATCCCAAGAGCCTACGCTCAGGCGGCGAGCTGGCGCAGCACGTAGTGCAGGATGCCGCCGTTGCAGAAATACTCCAGCTCGTCGAGCGTATCGATGCGGCAGGTGAGCGGCACTTCAGTCGTGCGCCCGTCGCTGTAGGCGATCTCGGCGGTGAGCGTCTGGCGCGGCTCGAGCCCCTCGGCCAGACCGTGGATGGTCACCGTCTCGTCGCCCTTGAGGCCCAGCGACTTCCACGTGGTGCCGTCGGCGAAGACCAGCGGCAGGACGCCCATGCCGACCAGATTGGAGCGGTGGATGCGCTCGAAGCTCTCGGCGATGACGGCGCGCACGCCGAGCAGGCGCGTGCCCTTGGCCGCCCAGTCGCGCGACGAGCCGGTGCCGTATTCCTTGCCGGCGAAGATGACCAGCGGCACCTTCTCTTGCGCGTAGCGCATGGCGGCGTCGTAGATGGACAGCTCATCGCCGGAGGGTTGGTGGACGGTGACGCCGCCCTCCACCCCCGGCACCATCTGGTTCTTGATGCGGATGTTGGCGAAGGTGCCGCGCATCATCACCTGATGATTGCCGCGGCGCGAACCGTAGGAGTTGAACTCAACCGGCCGCACCTGATGCGACGTCAGATAGGCGCCGGCCGGGCCGTCGCGCTTGATCGAGCCGGCGGGCGAGATGTGGTCGGTGGTGATCGAATCGAGGAAGAGGCCGAGCACGCGCGCCCCGACGATGTCCTCGACCGGCTCCGGCGTCATGGCGATGCCCTCGAAATAGGGCGGGTTCTGCACATAGGTCGAGGTGTCCGACCAGGCGTAGGTCTGGCCGCCGGTGACCGAAATCTTGCGCCACTGCTCGTCGCCCTTGAAGACATCGGCGTAGCGGTCGCGGAACATGTCCTCGCTGACGGCGGTGCGGACGAGCTCCGCCACCTCCTTCGAGGTCGGCCAGATGTCCTTGAGATAGACCGGCGCGCCGTCCTTGCCGGTGCCGATGGGATCGGTGGTGACGTTGACGCGCAGGGTGCCGGTCAGCGCATAGGTGACGACCAGCGGTGGCGAGGCGAGGTAGTTGGCGCGCGTGTCGGGATTGACGCGGCCCTCGAAGTTGCGGTTGCCGGAAAGCACCGAGGCGACGACCAGCTCCTTGGCGCCGATGGCCTCGGAGATCGCTTCCGGCAGCGGGCCGGAATTGCCGATGCAGGTGGTGCAGCCGTAGCCGACGAGATTGAAGCCGAGCGCGTCGAGGTGCTCCTGCAGGCCGGCCTTGGCGAGATATTCGGTGACCACTTGCGAGCCGGGGGCGAGCGAGGTCTTCACCCACGGCTTGGCTGTGAGCCCCTTCTCGTGGGCGTTCTTCGCCACCAGACCGGCGGCGATGAGCACGCTCGGATTGGAGGTGTTGGTGCATGAGGTGATGGCGGCGATGACCACGTCGCCATCGGTGAGCTTGTAGTCCTTGTCGTCGACCTTGGCCGAGCGATAGAGCTCGGGCACCGAGCCGCCGCCCTCCTCGTCCATGTCGGAAGCCGCGTCGCCCTTGTTGACGTCGCGGATGTCGGCGAGCGCCGCCTCGAAGGCGGTGTCGGCATGGGCGAGCTCGACGCGGTCCTGCGGGCGCTTCGGCCCGGCGATGGAGGGAACGACGGTGGCGAGGTCGAGCGACAGGGTGTCGGTAAACATCGGATCGGGCGTGCCGTCCTGGCGGAACATGCCCTGCGCCCTGGCATAGGCCTCGACCAGCGCGATGCGGTCGGCATCGCGGCCGGTCGCCTTGAGATAGGCCAGCGTGTCCTTGTCGACCGGGAAGAAGCCGCAGGTGGCGCCGTATTCCGGGGCCATGTTGGCGATGGTTGCCTGGTCCTCGAGCGACAGGGTGGAGAGGCCGTCGCCATAGAACTCGACGAATTTGCCGACGACGCCCTTCCGGCGCAGCATCTGGGTGACGGTGAGCACCAGATCGGTGGCGGTGACGCCCTCGGGCAGGCGGCCGCTCATGTGGAAGCCGATGACCTCGGGGATGAGCATGGAGATCGGCTGGCCGAGCATGGCCGCCTCGGCCTCGATACCGCCGACGCCCCAGCCGAGGACGGCGAGGCCGTTGACCATGGTGGTGTGGCTGTCGGTGCCGACCAGCGTATCGGGATAGGCGACGGCGCGGCCGTCGTCCTCACCGGTCCACACGGTCTGGGCGAGATATTCGAGATTGACCTGGTGGCAGATGCCGGTGCCCGGCGGCACCACGCGGAAATTGCGGAAGGCGGACTGGCCCCAGCGCAGGAACTGGTAGCGCTCGCCGTTGCGCTCGTATTCGCGCGCGACGTTCATCTGGAAGGCGAGCGCATTGCCGAACTGGTCGACCATGACCGAGTGGTCGATGACCAGATCGACCGGCACCAGCGGGTTGATGCGCGCCGGATCGCCGCCGAGGGCAACCATGGCGTCGCGCATGGCGGCGAGATCGACCACCGCCGGGACCCCGGTGAAGTCCTGCATGAGCACGCGGGCCGGGCGGAAGGCGATCTCGCGGTCGCTGGTGCGGGTGGTGAGCCACGCGGCCATGGCGCGGATGTCGTCGGCGGTGACCGTGCGCCCGTCTTCGTGGCGCAGCAGGTTTTCGAGCAGCACCTTCAGCGAGAAGGGCAGGCGGGCAATGCCGGCCAGGCCGTTCTTCTCGGCGTCGGGCAGGCTGTAGTATTCGTAAGCTGCGCCCCCGACGGTGAGGGTGCGCCGCGATTTGAAGCTGTCGAGCGACGTGGCCACGTCCTGATACTCCTTGATCCGATTAGCAAAGCGCCCCGAAACGGCGACGGGAGAATGCGGCAGACCGAACCGGTTCCGCAGGCGACGGCGCGGGTCGCGGGCCTTATAGTGAATCTCGCATGGTGATGCCAGACGATCATGGGGCGGCGGGCGCCGGGTTCAAGCGGGTTTGCGCCGGGACGGCATGGGACGTCCTGCGCGCGGGCGTGCGGCGGGATTGGCCATGCGCCTGACCGCGACGGGACTGGCAGCGGTGCGCGGCGGGCGCCCGGTCTTTGCCGACCTCTCCTTCGTCCTCGGTGCCGGTGAATTGCTTGCCGTTACCGGTCCGAACGGCGCCGGCAAGTCGACGCTGCTCAGGCTGATCGCCGGGCTGCTCAAGCCCGCCGCCGGGACGGTGAGGCTGGCGGGGGACGACCCGACCCAGCCGGACACGCCGAGCATCGGCGAGAATGCCCACTATCTCGGCCATCTCGATGCCCTGAAGCCGGGCCTGACGGTGCGCCAGAACCTCGATTTCTGGCGACGGTTGTGGGGTGGCGGCGACATCGATGCGGCCCTCGATGCGGTCGGCCTCGAACCGCTCGGCGACCTGCATGCCGCGGTGCTGTCGGCCGGCCAGCGACGGCGCGTGGCGCTCGCCCGGCTGCTGGTGGCGCGGCGGCCGCTGTGGCTTCTCGACGAGCCGGCGACGGCGCTCGACGCGGCCGCCGAGGCCGGCCTTGGCCGGCTGATCGCCGACCATCTTTCCGGCGGCGGCCTGGCGATCGCCGCCACCCATCGCGACCTGCCGCTCAAGCCGACAGCGACGCTTGCCCTGAGGGCGGCATGATCGCGGGCTTCGCGACGATCGCCGGTCAGACCGCGCGGCTGTCGCTGAAAAGCGGCGGCGCAGCCTTCGTCGGGCTGGTCTTCTTCGTGGCGGTGGTGACTGTGGTGCCCTTCGGGGTCGGACCGGACCTCAAGCTGCTGGCGCGGATCGGGCCGGCGATGCTGTGGATCGGGGCGCTGCTGGCAATGCTGCTCGGCCTCGACCGGCTGTTCGGCGAGGACAAGGAGGACGGCACGCTCGACCTCCTGGCGCTGTCCGGCCTGCCGCTGGAAGTGACGGTACTGGCCAAGTGTGCCGGGGCGTGGCTGGCCACCGCCCTGCCGCTGGTGGTGGTGAGCCCGGTGTTGGGGCTGTTGCTCGGCATGGAGCCCAAGGCGCTCGGCGTGACGACGCTGACGCTGCTCATCGGCTCTCCGGCGCTGACGCTGATCGGCGCCATCGGTGCGGCGCTGATGACGGCGCTCGGCCGCGGCGGCCTACTGGTCGCCGTGCTGGTGCTGCCTTTCACCATCCCCGTGCTGATCTTCGGGGTGAGCGCCGCCTATGCCGCGGTGATCGGCCCGACGCCGCTGATGCCGCCGCTCGTCATGCTGGCGGCGCTGTCGCTGATCAGCGCGGTGGTGGCGCCGGTGGCCGGCGCCGCCGCGCTGCGCGTGGGGATGGAGTAGGTGCTACTGCGCCGCCTGGCAGCGGTCGAGGCGTTCGGGATTGCCGCCGCCGTCGTCGAGCAACAGCGTCTCTCCGTCGAAATCGACGA
The DNA here is from genome assembly GCA_963732845.1 of uncultured Alphaproteobacteria bacterium. Lineage (GTDB taxonomy): Bacteria > Pseudomonadota > Alphaproteobacteria > Rhizobiales > Kaistiaceae > CAVSRC01. The sequence continues at coordinate 141,807 of CAVTBE010000021.1, forward strand.
GCATCACCGGCATCTCGGTGTCGCCGGTCTGGCCGGTGAGCCGGCCCTTGTCGATGGCATAAGTGCCGTTGACGGCCTCGTCGGCGTTCGCGCCGGCCGATATGAAGCTGCCGTCGGCGTTGAAGGTGAGGTGGCCGTCCGGGCAGGTCACCGACTTGCCCCAGCTTCCGACGATCTTCTGGCGGATGATGTCGTCGGTCGGCGCCGCGGCGGCCACGTTGACAGCGGAGAGAAGGGCAAGAACGAACAGAGCGGCGCTCACAGGACGCATTGGGGCACTCCTCAGGTTGGGCGGGTCTCATGATCGAGGGCCGCCGCACACGCAATAGGCATCGTAGCATGGCGCTCCTGTGGCACGCATCGCCGCGCCCGTATCGGTGCCATGCTTGCAGACGCCGTCATCCGCCCCGGAGCCCTTTTGCCGCAAATTCGCTTTGTCGGAATGGTTCTATCTGACCGGGAAAAGCTCTAGAACCACGCCATGGCCATCGTCGACCTCGCCAATCCGACCCGTTTCCTCGGCTATTCCGGCCGGGCGCTGCCGCTCCTGTGGGGGGCGGCGCTGCTGCTGCTCGCCGTCGGGCTCTACCTTTCCTTCTTCGAGGCGCCGCCGGACTACCAGCAGGGCGAGACGGTGCGCATCATGTTCATCCACGTGCCGGCGGCCTGGCTGTCGATGCTCGCCTATGGGGTAATGGCGGTGGCGGCGCTCGGCACGCTGGTGTGGCGCCATCCGCTGGCCGATGTGACGGCGAAGAGCGCGGCGCCGCTCGGCGCCGCCTTCACCTTCATCGCGCTGGTTACCGGCTCGCTGTGGGGCAAGCCGATGTGGGGCACCTGGTGGGTGTGGGACGCGCGGCTGACATCGGAACTGGTGTTGCTTCTGATGTATCTCGGCCTGATCGCACTGTGGCAGGCGATGCCGGATCCCGGCCGCGCGGCGCGGGCGGCGGCGGTGCTGACCCTGGTCGGCACCATCAACCTGCCGATCATCAAGTTTTCCGTCGAGTGGTGGAACACGCTGCACCAGGGCGAGAGCATCTTCCTGGCAGGCGGGCCGACCATCGACATCACCATGCTGGTGCCGCTCTTCGTGATGATGGGCGCGATGACGCTGATGTTCGCAGCGTTGCTTGCCATGGCCATCCGCAACGAGATCCTGCGCCGGCGCGTGCGCACGCTGGAGATCGCCGCCGCCTCCGGGGCCGGAGGCTGAGCGGCATGTGGGATCATGCCGGTTTCATCATCGCCGCCTATCTGGTGACCGTGGTCGTGGTCGTCGCCATGATCGGCTGGATCATCCTCGACGGCCGGCTGCAGCGGCGCCGGCTGGCTGAGCTGGAAGCCCGCGGCATCCGCCGCCGCTCCGAGACGGGGAAGCCATGAGCGAGGCCGGCGAGACAAAGCCGACCCCGGCGTCCGCTCCGCGGCCGCGCTTCCGGCCGGTCATGCTGCTGCCGCTGGCCCTGTTCGCGGGGCTGGCGATGATCTTCCTGCTGCGGCTGGAATCGCGTGACGGGCCGGACGTCGTGCCCTCGGTGCTGATCGGCAAGCCGGCGCCGGACTTCTCCCTGCCGGCGCTCGCCGGGTCGAGCGTGCCGGGCCTCAGCCGCGCCGATCTCGACGGTCACCTGACGCTGGTCAACATCTTCGCTTCCTGGTGCGTGCCCTGCCGGCAGGAGCACCCGGTGCTGGAGATGATCGCCAAGGACGCGCGTATCCGGCTGGTCGGCATCGACTACAAGGACAAGCCGGAAAACGCGCTGGCTTTGCTCAACGACCAGGGCAATCCCTATGCGGCCATCGGCGTCGATGCGTCCGGGCGCACCTTCATCGACTGGGGCGCCTACGGCGTGCCGGAGACCTATCTGGTGGGGCCCGATGGCATCATCGCCAAGAAATATATCGGCCCGCTGACCGAAGAGGCGGTGGCCAAGGACCTCATGCCGGAAATCGCCAGGATGCTGAGCAAGGGCGCCGGGACCTGACCGCGTTCAGGACTTGTCGGTCTCTTCGGCGATCGTGTGCTTGTTAATGAGCGGCATCTGCGCCAGGGCGAAGACGAAGGTGAGCGGCAGGAAGCCGAAGACCTTGAAGGCAACCCAGGTGTCGGTAGAAACGCTGCGCCAGACGATCTCGTTGAGCACGGCGAGCGCAAGGAAGAACACACCCCAGCGGAAGGTGAGCTTGCGCCAGCCCTCGTCCGACAGCTTGAACATGGCGTCGAAGACGTAGCCGAGCAGCGAGCGGCCGAAGAGGAGGCCGCCGAGCAGCACCCCGCCGAACAGCACGTAGATGATCGTCGGCTTCATCTTGATGAAGGTGGCGTCGTGCAGCCACAGCGTCAGGGAGCCGAAGACAACGACGACGATGGCCGTGACGAAGGGCATCAGCGGCAGGCGGCGGGTGAGTGCATAGGAGATGGCGAGCGCCAGCACGGTCGTCACGATGAAGCTGGCGGTGGCGAAGAAGATCGGCCCGCCGAGGGCGCCGATCAGCGGCCAGGTCTCGGCGAGCTTCTCGCCGCGCGCATTGGCGAAGAAGAAGATGAGCAGCGGCCCCAGCTCGAGCACCAGCTTGAGCCAGGGATTGAGCTTCTTCTCTTCGGCCGTGTGCGGTTCGTTGGGGGCGTGTTCGAATGCCATCGATCGGTCCTTGAGAACGTCATGCCAGCCGGCGCGGGGCGGCGGTGGCGGGGTCGCCGGAATTGGGCGTGCCGGTCGGCTCGATGAGGAGGATGTGGACCTCCTCATCGGCGACGGGCCGGTGCTCGACGCCCTTGGGTACGATGAACATCTCGCCGGGGCCGAGCGTCACCGTGCGGTCACGCAGCTCGATGGCAAGCCGGCCCTTGAGCACCAGGAAGAAGTCGTCGGTGTCGTCGTGCTTGTGCCAGACATAGGGTCCCTTGAGCTTGGCGACCATGATGTCGTGGCCGTTATATTCGGCCAGCGTCCGCGGGGCGAAGATGTCGCTGAAGGTCGAGAGCTTTTCCGCGAGGTTGATGGCGCCGTCGCTCATGATCGTGTCCTTCCTCTACAGGCCGGCGAGCGCGCGGGCAAAATCCTCCGCCGCGAAGGGTTCGAGATCGTCGACGCCTTCGCCGACGCCGATGAAGTGCACCGGCAGGCCGTATTGCGCGGCAATCGCCACGAGGATGCCGCCGCGCGCGGTGCCGTCGAGCTTGGTCATGACCAGGCCGGTGACGCCGGCTCGCTTGCCGAAGATGTCGACCTGGCTGACGGCGTTCTGGCCGGTGGTGGCGTCGAGCGTCAGCAGCACCGAATGCGGCGCGCTCGGATCGACCTTGCGGATGACGCGGATGACCTTTTCGAGCTCGGCCATCAGCGCGTCCTTGTTGTGCAGGCGCCCGGCGGTGTCGATGAGGAGCACGTCGGCGCCTTCGTCGCGCGCGGTCTCCAGCGCGTCATAGACGAGGCCGGCGGCGTCGGCGTTCGGGGCTCCCGAAACGACCGTTGCACCGGTGCGCTCGCCCCAGATCTTGAGCTGCTCGATGGCCGCGGCACGGAAGGTATCGCCGGCGGCGAGCACCACCGACCTGCCCTCGGCGCGGAGCTTTGCCGCAAGCTTGCCGATGGTGGTGGTCTTGCCGGTGCCGTTGACGCCGACGACGAGCACGACGTGGGGCTTTCGCGCCGGGTCGATGGCAAGCGGCCGGGCGACCGGCGCCAGCGTCCTGGTGATCTCTTGCGCCAGCACCGCCTTGACCTCGGCGTCGGTGATCTCCTTGTCGTAGCGGCCGGTGCGCAAGGCATCGGCGATCTTCGCCGCGGTGTCGGCGCCGAGATCGGCGCGGATCAGCATGTCCTCCAGCTCTTCCAACGCTTGCGTGTCGAGCTTGCGCTTGGTGAAGACCGAGGCGATCTGCTCCGACAGTGCGCCGGAGGAGCGCGAGAGGCCGCTCTTCAGCTTCTGGAACCAGCTCTGGCGGGGCGCCGGTGCGGCGGGCGTGTCGCCCTGCGGCGATTGCGGCGGCGTCTCGTCCGCCACCGGGCGGCCGCCGCGCAGACGGCTGAAGAGGCCCTTGCCCTCCGCCATCAGGCTGCCTCGGGGAGGGCGGTGGCGATGAGCGCGCCGCCCTGGCGCCCCGTGATCACCGCCGGCACGATCGCGCCGGGCTCGCCGGAATCGATGGTCGCCTCGGTGAAGTGCTCGGTGCGGCCGCGCCCGTCGCGCTCGATCAGCACGCGCCGCGTGGCGCCCTGCTCGGCGGCGAGATGGGCGGCGAGCGCCGCCGCGCCCTTTTCGCGCAGGCGCTGGGCGCGGTCCTTGACCAGCGCCCGGTCGAGCTGGGGCATGCGCGCGGCCGGCGTGCCGGGCCGCGGCGAGAAGGGGAAGACGTGGAGATGAGTCAGGCCGCAATCGTCGACGATCGCCAGGCTGTTTTCGAACATCGCCTCGGTCTCGGTCGGGAAGCCGGCGATGAGGTCGGCGCCGAAAACGACGTCGGGGCGCAGGCGGCGCACCTCAGTGGCAAAGCGCACGGAGTCGGCGCGCAGGTGCCGGCGCTTCATGCGTTTCAGGATCATGTCGTCGCCGTGCTGGAGCGAGAGGTGCAAGTGCGGCATCAGCCGCTCCTCCTCGGCGATCAGGCGCATTAATTCGTCGTCCACCTCGATCGAATCGATGGAGGAGAGGCGCAGGCGCTTCAGCTCCGGCACATGGCGCAGGATGGCGCGGACCAGCCTGCCAAGGCGGGGTGTGCCGGGCAGGTCGTGCCCCCAAGAGGTGATGTCGACGCCGGTCAGCACCACCTCGGCATAGCCGTTCTCGGCGAGCCGGCGGACCTGCTCGACGACGGCGCCGACCGGCACCGAGCGCGAATTGCCGCGGCCGTATGGGATGATGCAGAAGGTGCAGCGATGGTCACAGCCGTTCTGCACCTCGACGAAGGCGCGGGCGCGGCCGTCGAGCCCGTCGACGAGATGGCCGGCGGTCTCCTTGACCGACATGATGTCGTTGACGCGGACACGGGGTGTCCCGCGCAAGCCAAAATCGTAACTCGGCGCGGCGAGCTTCTCGGCATTGCCGAGCACGCGGTCGACCTCGGGCATGGCGGCGAAGGAGTCCGGATCGATCTGGGCGGCACAGCCGGAAACGACGATTTGCGTCTCCGGGTCGTCGCGGCGGGCCTTGCGGATCGCCTGGCGGGCCTGGCGCACGGCCTCGGCCGTCACCGCGCAGGTGTTGACCAGGATCGCATTGCCCAGGCCGGCTTCCTCGGCGCGGCGGCGCATGACTTCCAATTCCAGCGTGTTCAGCCGGCAGCCAAAGGTGATGGTGCGGGGCGCGGTCCGGTTCTCCATCCCACCTCGATGCGGGGAGGCAGAGATGCTCGTGGCACGGCTTCCGTCGGCCATCAGGCGGCGCCCCTGGCGGTGACCTGCCAGGCCAGCGTTTCGGGGTCGAGGGTGCCCTCGAACTCGGTCTCCACCGGTCCGGTCATCCAGACATGGCCATCGTCGCGCCACTCGATGACCAGCGGTCCGCCGGGGAGCGTGACCGTCACCCGGCGCTCGGTCAGCTTCTTGCGCGCAGCGGCGACGGCGGTGGCACAGGCGGCAGTGCCGCAGGCGCGGGTGATGCCGACGCCGCGCTCCCAGGTCCTCACCGTGATCGCCGTCGGCGAGACGACAGCGGCAAGCGAAATGTTGGCGCGCTCGGGAAAGATCGGATGGTTCTCAAGCAGCGGACCGAAGCGCTCGAGATCATAGGCGTTGACGTCATCGACCCAGAAGATGGCGTGCGGATTGCCCATGTTGACGACCGCCGGCGAGTGCAGGATCGGATCGTCGATCGGTCCGATCTGCAGCTCGATGGCGCGGGTATCGCGGAACTCTTCGGCCAGCGGAATCTCGTCCCAGCGGAAGCGCGGCTGGCCCATGTCGACGGTGATCAGTTCGGGCTGGCCGCTGTCGAAGGCCTTGAGCAGGCCGGCATTGGTCTCGATCGCGGCGCTCGGGCGGCCGGTCTCGCCCATGATCAGCCAGCCGACGCAGCGCGTGGCGTTGCCGCAGGCGTCAACCTCGCCGCCGTCGCGATTGTGGATGCGCATGAAGGCGTCGTCGCCGGCGGTGCGCGCCGGCTCGATGGTGATCATCTGGTCGAAGTTGAGCGCGTCGGCGGCGCCGAGCGTGCGAATCGCCTCCTCCGGCAGGCGCACGGGGGCGCGACGGCCATCGAAGACGATGAACTCGTTGCCGAGGCCGTTCATCTTGCGGAAGGGGATTGCGCCGGCCGTCATGGCAGCGGGTCCGAAACCAGATAAACCCAAAGTTTTCCGCCCCTATATGGCGGAGCCGGGGATAAATTGCCAGCCGTCTGAGACCATGTCACGGCACTGTCGCGCGGCTGACATCGCGTACTTCTAGCAATAGCGATCACAATGGTTAACGTGCATTAATCAATTCGTTAACGGCGAGTAACCATTTGACAGGGCCCTGTCCAAGGCCGGCGCTTTTTTGCGCCGGCCTTTATTATCTGTGTCAGAAATCACGAGGCCGGCGTCAGCCCCGTGACAAATCGCTCCGTCGGGACAGCCCCGCCGGCCCGTGATGGGGTCAGGCAATCGAGATGGTCCGGTCCGCACCGGGCCGGGTTCGCGACCATGCATACGCACGCTTCGCCGCGTCTTCGCGGTCTCTCCGGGTTCTGGCTGGCCCTGCTCTATGTGGCGGCGCTGACCGCTCCCCTGGTACTGGCCTATCTGTACGGGCGGTCGCATGCGCTGGCCTGGCGCGACGCGACCGCGGCGACCGGCATCGTCGCCGGCGTGGCGCTGGTGCTGCAATTCGTCACCTCTGGCCGCTTCGAGTTGCTGTCGGGTCGCATCGGCATCGATGTCACCATGGCCTTCCACAAATGGTCGGCGCGGGCGCTGCTGGTGATGGTCATCGTCCATCCGCTGACCTTCATCGTGCCGAACGTCATGGCCAATCCCTCCCGCATCCTCGATTGGCTGGCCTATCTGTTCTTCGACCGGCGCTTTCTGACGGGAACGATCTCCGGCGTGGCGACCATCCTGCTGGTGGTGATGGCGCTCTATCGCGAGAAGCTTGGGCGCTACGGCGTGTGGCGGGCAAGCCATGGCCTGCTGGCGCTGGCGGCGGTGGTCTTCCTGGTGCTGCATGTGCTGAAGGCCGGCCACTATGCGCGCGTCTTTCCGCTGGACGCGCTGTGGCCGCTGCTGGCCATCGTGGTGGTGGCAAGCGCGCTGGTGGTCTATGGCGACCGGGCGCTGCAGATGCTCCTGACGAAATGGCGGGTGGTCGGCAACGCCCGCGTTGCCGAGGGGCTGTGGGAGGTGACGCTTCAGCCGACGTCGGGCAAGGGCCTGCGTTACCGCGCCGGGCAGTTCGCCTGGATTGCCTTTGGTGGCCGACGCTTCCCCCTGTTCGACCACCCTTTCTCGATCGCCTCGGCCCCCTCGGCGGGCAGCGATCTCTCCTTCATCATCAAGGAATCGGGCGATTTCACCAATGGCATCAGCGCGGTTCCCCTGGGCACCAAGGTCGGCATCGATGCGCCGCATGGCAGCTTCATTCTGCCCGACGGCGGGCCCGGCGATCCGTTGTTGCTGGTCGCCGGCGGCGTCGGCATCGCGCCGATCCTCGGCATCCTGCGCGAACTCAAGGCGCGCGGCGACCGGCGGCCGGTGCGCCTGATCTATGCCGGCGCCCGGCCGCAGGGGATGATCGCGCCGGAGCGGATCGTGGCCGAAGCCGGCGGGCGCGAAGCCGGGGGGCCTGATCTCAAGGCGACCTTCCTGGCGGAAGAGGCCGGGACGGACTGGCAATACGGGCGCGGGCGGGTCACGCCGGCCGTCGTCGACGCGGCGCTTGCCGGCCTCGACCGGGGCAAGGTCACGGCGATGCTGTGCGGGCCGGGGGCGATGATGTGCGCCGTCTGCGATCTGTTGCGGGCGGCGGGTGTGCCGCTCGGCGCCGTCCGCTACGAACGCTTCGATTATGCCGACGAGGCGCGCTCGACCAAGGATCGCAGGCTGCTGGCACAGTTCGCCGCCATCGGCGCGGCGGTTACCGCCGCAATCGTCGTCTTTGCGCTGGTCTGACAGTCAACGGGCAAGCAGATAGGCGATGATGTCCTGGCGCATGGCGCCGTCGCTGGCGAAATGCGTGGCAAGGAAGCGGTCCAGCGCCTGGACCGTCTGTGGCTGGCTGGGGCTGAGGCCGACGGCGATGGCGTCGACGTTGCGGTGACAGCGGGCGCAGGTCCTGGCAAAGGCGGCGGCGCAGCGCGCCGCATCGCCGGAAACGTCGTCGGCACCGGCGCCGTCGGTGACCAGGGATGAGGCTGCGACGGCGAGGAGCGCGGTGAGCGCCAGACGTGGGGCCAGACGTGGGGCATGTCTCATCGGAGACCTCCGTTCGCCGTGAGAATCGCATGCGATTTTGTCCGCATGGCGTCACGGCCGCCTCAAGACGAATTGAGTGGGGCGTGTTGGGCGATGGCTCCTATAGTCCGGCGACAAGAAGGAAGCGACAGATCCATGAGGAAGACGCCATGCACGACCGGACAAACCGGGCGACGCGACGCCGGTTCCTGCTCTCGACCGCGGCGGTCGCCGGCGTGGTCGGCCTTGGCGGCGTGCTCCGCTGGATCGGCGCGGCCGGGGCGAGCACGATCGTGACGAAGCCCGGCATGGTGACGGTTGTACGCTTCGCCGACAGCGGCGCCAGCCTCGGCGAGGAGACCGTGGCCAAGGTGGTCAAGAGCGAGGCGGAATGGCGCGCGCAGCTCTCCGACCTCGCCTTCCAGGTCACCCGGCAGGAAGGCACGGAACGGGCCGGCACCGGCGAATACGTTCATAACCACGACAGCGGCCTCTATCGCTGTATCTGCTGCGATACGGCGCTGTACGATTCGGAGACCAAGTTCGATTCGGGCACTGGCTGGCCGAGCTTCTGGCAGCCGATCGCGAGCCAGAACGTGATCGAGACCCAGGATCACGGCTTTGGCATGGTGCGCACGGCGGTTTCCTGCGCGCGCTGCGAAGCCCATCTCGGTCATGTCTTCAACGACGGGCCGCAGCCGACGGGCTTGCGCTACTGCATGAATTCGGTCGCGCTGAAATTCGTGCCGCGCGCCTCCGCGTGAGGCGGGCGGCGATCTTGTTCACTCTCTCCCGATGGAGGTTCCCATGTGGTCGCCCTTGAGCCGGATCGGAAAAACCCCGGCGCTGATCGCCGCGGGCGTGCTGGCGCTGGTCGCGCTCGGCGTGATGCTCAACGGCGGCGAGGCCAATGCCGAGAAGATCGGTCCGGTGGTCGTGATTCCGCCGCCGGCCATCGACGAGCCGGCGACCAGGGCGAGCGAGACGGCGATCTTCGCCGGCGGCTGCTTCTGGGGCATCCAGGGCGTCTTCCAGCACGTCAAGGGCGTGGAAAGCGCCATTGCCGGCTATGCCGGCGGCACCGTCGACCATCCGACCTACAGCCAAGTCGGCAGCGAGACGACCGGCCACGCCGAATCGGTCAAGGTGACCTTCGACCCGTCGCAGGTGAGCTACGGCACGCTCCTGCAGATCTTCTTCTCGGTGGCACACGACCCGACCGAACTCAACCATCAGGGGCCGGACATGGGGCCGAGCTATCGTTCGGCGCTGTTCACCATGAGCGATGCCCAGGCGAAGGTGGCCAGCGCCTATGTCGCCCAACTCGACGCCGCCAGGCTCTTTCCGGACAAGATCGTCACCGAGGTGACGCCCTACACCAACTTCTTCCAGGCCGAGGACTATCACCAGGACGCCGCCACCACGATCGACATCAATCCGGGTTACATCATGTTCTATGACGTGCCCAAGATCGCGGCGCTGAAGGCGACCTTCCCGGAACTCTACCGGGAAAAGCCGGTGCTGGTCTTCGCCAAGGACGCACAGGGCTGAGGTACCGACGATGACACAGGGCCCGCATGCACCGGCCCTGTCATCCACCGCTGCCATGGCGCTGGCCGCCGCCGCGGGGTTTGCCGGATGGGCGGTGTTTTCGCTCGGCGGGCCGCGACGGGAAGCCTGGGATTCGGGCACGTGGTGGCTTGTGGTGCTGCCGTTGCTGGCGCTGGTCGCGGGCGTTCTGGGCTATCTGGCGCCGCGACGGGTCTGGCGCTGGGCGGCAGCCATCGTTGGCGGACAGGTCCTCGCCATGGTGGCGTTGCGGCCGGCGGGCACGGATCTCGGCCTGTTTCCGCTGACCGCCGCCTTTCTGCTCATCCCGCTGGGGCTGATTCTCAGTCTCCCGGCGCTGGTTGGCGGTGCGATCGCCCGGCGCCAGACCAGGGCCGGATCGCTCGCATTTCTCCGCTCCACTGGCGAGATGGATGAGCGGCGCCTATGTGCAACGCGGCACTGGCGCTGACAGGAGACAGATACGGAAATGCCACAGGATTCGACGGGGCAACTGCCGCACACGCGGCTCGGCCGGACCGACATGGACATCACGCGGGTCGGCTTCGGGGCATGGGCGATCGGCGGCGACTGGATATTCGGCTGGGGCGAGCAGGATGACAACAGCTCGATCGCTGCAATCCGCCATGCGGTGACGCGCGGCATCAACTGGATCGACACGGCCGCGATCTATGGCCTTGGCCACTCGGAAGAGGTGGTGGGGCGCGCGCTGAAGGAGATTCCCGCGGCCGACCGGCCCTACGTGTTCACCAAATGCGGGCTCGTCAGCGATCCGCAGAACCCAGGCGAGCGGCCGCGCCGGGTGGGTGCGGCGGAGAGCCTGCGGCGCGAGGCCGAGGCCTCGCTGAAACGTCTCGGGGTCGAGCGCATCGACCTCTATCAGGTGCACTGGCCGAGCGAGGACGGCACGCCGGTCGAGGACTACTGGCAGACCCTTCTCGACCTGAAAAAGGAAGGCAAGGTGCGCGCCGTCGGCTTCTCCAACCACGATATCGCCCAGTTGGAGGCGGCGGAGGCGGTCGGCCATGTGGATACGCTGCAGCCGCCCTTCTCGGCGATCCGGCGGGATCTCGGCACGAACGAACTGCCATGGTGCGCGGCCCACGAAACCGGCGTCATCGTCTACAGCCCGATGCAGTCGGGCCTGCTGACCGGGCGCTTCTCGGTCGAGCGGGCACGCGCGCTGCCGAAGAACGACTGGCGCTCGCACAACCCTGAATTCAGCGGCGAGAAGCTCGCCCGCAACCTGAAGCTCGCCGAAGGCATGGCGCCGGTCGCCAGAGCCCACGGGACGAGCGTGGCGGCGGTGGCGGTCGCTTGGACGCTGGCCTGGCCGGGGGTGACCGGTGCCATCGTCGGCGCTCGCAGCCCCGAGCAGGTCGACGGCTGGTTCGATGCGGCCGCGCTCAGCCTGAGCGCCGATGACATGAAGGCCATCGCGGCGGCCATCGAAACCAGCGGTGCCGGGTCCGGGCCGACCCTGCCGCCGGCCTGATTGGCACGCGGTTTGATTGACTTGGCGGTCGGCGTCTCCTAGATAGCGGCCGACTCTGATAAGAGCCGGAAGTGCAGGAAGCCGACCGGGGCTGGGACCCCGGAGGTCAGCGTCCGCCAGCGCAGGTGCGCCCGCGGGCGCGCAACTGCTTGGAAGGATGAGAAAAATGGATCGCAGCGACAACCGTTCGCGCCGCCGTGCCCCGCGCCGGGCAAAGCCCTCGCCGGTCTCCCGCGGCGAGGGCTGGATGCTGGAGGCCATGCACCACCTCCTCGATACGGCCACGGCCGACTGGCGCGCCTGACAAGAATCGCCAATCCCCGGGCTCGTCGCAGGCGAACCCGGGGACCGATACCCGCTCCGACCGGGAAAGCAGACAAGAGACCGCGGAGGGCCATAGGCCCGACCGGGAAAGCAGACAAGAGACCGCGGAGGGCCATGGGCCCGACCGGGAAAGCAGACAAGAGACCGTGGAGGGCCATAGGCCCGACCGGGAAAGCGAAGAAGTCCAATGTTTGAATCGCTCTCCGACCGTCTCGGCGGCATCCTCGACCGGCTGACCAAACGCGGTTCGCTGTCGGAGGCCGATGTCGGCGAAGCGATGCGCGAGGTGCGCCGCGCCCTCATCGAGGCCGACGTGGCCCTCGACGTGGTGCGCTCCTTCACCGACAAGGTGCGGTCGCGCGCCGTCGGCCAGGAGGTCATCCGCTCGGTCACCCCCGGCCAGATGGTCGTCAAGATCGTCCACGACCAGCTCGTCGAAATGCTGGGGGCGGAAGCGCAGGCGATCGACCTCAACGCGCCGGCGCCGGTGGCCCTGATGCTGATCGGCCTGCAGGGCTCGGGCAAGACGACGACCGCCGCCAAGATCGCCCGCCGGCTGACCGACCGCAGCAAGCTGAAAGTGCTGATGGCCTCGCTCGATACGCGGCGGCCGGCGGCACAGGAGCAGCTCAAGATTCTGGGCGAGCAGGCGGAGATCGCGACGCTGCCCATCGTTGCCGGGCAGATGCCGGTCGAGATCGCCGAACGGGCGCTCAATGCGGCGCGCTTCGGCGGCTACGACCTGGTCATCCTCGATACCGCCGGCCGCACCCATATCGACGAGCCGCTGATGGCCGAGATGGCGGAGATCAAGCGGGTGGCGAACCCGCACGAGATCCTGCTGGTCGCCGACTCGCTCACCGGCCAGGATGCGGTGACGCTGGCCAAATCCTTTGACGAGCGCGTCGGCATCACCGGTATCGTACTCACTCGCGTCGATGGCGACGGCCGCGGCGGCGCGGCGCTGTCCATGCGCGCGGTCACCGGCAAGCCGATCAAGCTGATCGGCGTCGGCGAGAAGCTCGATGCGCTGGAGGATTTCGATCCCGGTCGCATCGCCGGCCGCATCCTCGGCATGGGCGACATCGTCGGCCTGGTGGAGAAGGCGGCCGAAAGCCTCGATGCCGAGAAGGCGGCCAAGGCCGCCGAGCGCATGCGCAAGGGCGTCTTCGACCTCAACGATCTCGCCGATCAGCTGCAGCAGATGCAGAAGATCGGCGGCATGTCGGGCGTGATGGGCATGCTGCCCGGCGTCGGCAAGGCGAAGAAGCAGATCGACGCCATGGGGCTGGACGATTCGGTGTTCCGCCGGCAGGAGGCGATCATCTCGTCGATGACCGCCAGGGAGCGGCGCAACCCGGACATCCTCAAGGCGAGCCGCAAGAAGCGCGTCGCCGCCGGCTCCGGCACCAGGGTCGAAGAGGTCAACCGGCTGCTCAAGATGCACCGGCAGATGGCCGACATGATGAAGCAGATGGGCCGCGGCAAGGGCATGTTCGCCCGCATGGGCAGCATGATGGGCATGCCGGGCGCAGGCGGCGCGGGCGGCCTGCCGGGTGGCGGCGGTCTGCCGGCCATGGATCCGGGGCAACTGGAGAAGCTGGCCAAGGCCGGTGGCGGCCTGCCGGGCGGTCTGCCCGGTCTGGGAACCCCGGGCGGGCTGAGGCTGCCCGGCCTCGGCGGCGGGTTCTCGGGCCTGCCGGGCCTCAACAAGAAGAAATGAGGGGGGAGATGACCGCCAAGGACGCCATTGCCGGCCTCGCCGAGCTGCGCGCCAGCATCGACAATATCGACGCGGCGCTGGTGCATCTGCTCGCCGAGCGCTTCAAGCTGACCAAGCAGGTCGGCGTTTATAAGGCGGCTAACGATCTCCCGCCCGCCGATTCCAAGCGCGAACAGGAGCAGCTCGGGCGCCTGCGCAAACTGGCCGAGGCGGCCGATCTCGACCCCGCCTTCGCCGAGAAGTTCTATGCCTTCATCGTCAAGGAAGTGATCCGCCATCACGAAGCGCTGCGCTCGTGAAGGTCCTGAAGCAACACCCCAAGGAGTGAGTGAACAAAATGTCCCTGAAGATCCGCCTGTCCCGTGCCGGCGCCAAGAAGCGGCCGTTCTATCGCATCGTCATTGCCGATTCGCGCTTTCCGCGCGACGGCCGCTTCATCGAGATCGTCGGCACCTATGAGCCGATCCTGCCCAAGGATCACGAGAAGCGCACGGTGCTGAACGTCGAGCGCATCCAGCACTGGTTGTCGCGTGGCGCCCAGCCGACCGACCGCGTGCTGCGCTTCCTCGATGCGGCCGGGGTGGCCAAGCGTGCCCCGCGCAACAACCCGCAGAAGGCCGAGCCCGGCAAGAAGGCGCAGGAGCGCGCCGCTGCTGCCGTTGCTGCCGCCGAGGCGGCTGCGGCCGAAGGGGCTGAGGCACCGGCCGCGGCGGGCTGAAGCGGCTCGCGCCCGCGGGTTTGCTGAAAAGGGGGCGTCCGGTGGCGATCCCTGAGGCCCGGCGCGTCGTCGTGGGCCGCATTGGCGCCGCGCACGGCATCAAGGGCGAGGTGCGGGTGAAATCCTTCACCGCGGCGCCGCTGGACCTTGCCGCCTACAGCCCGCTGGAGGCCGCCGACGGCCGCCGCTTCGCCGTCCAGGCGGCGCGGCCGGCCGGCGCTTCGCCGGACATGCTGGTGGTGCGGTTCGAAGGCATCGACGATCGCAACGCTGCCGAAACATTGAACGGGCTCGACCTGTCGGTGCCGCGCGACCGGCTGCCCGAACCAGAGGCGGACGAGTTCTACCACGCCGACCTGATCGGGCTGGATGCAGTGACGCTGGCCGGCGCGCCGCTCGGCACGGTCGTCGCCGTGCCCAATTACGGCGCCGGCGACCTTCTCGAAATCGCGCCGCCGAAGGGACCGACCCTGCTCATTCCGTTCACGCGCGCCGTGGTGCCGGAGATCGACCTTGCGGCTCGGCGGGTGGTGGTCGATCCGCCGGTGGAGTTGGGGGATGAGGACGATGATGCCTAGCCGCTTCGCCCGCCGCGCTCACCCTCCCCTTCCGCGGAGCGATGGGGGGCTCACGTCATGTCGTCAAGGTTTCCTCGCGCGTTGCGGCGGAGAACGGCGGAGGCGTTTCGCTCTTTGCGAAACCGCTGGTGGAGCCAAGAGGTGCACAGCCTTGCTCGGAGCCCCCCTCCCTGTCCCTCCCCCGCAAGGGGGGAGGGGACGATCCTCGTGACTGCAGAGGCCGCGGATGACCTTCCGCGCCACGGTGCTCACGCTGTTTCCGGAGATGTTTCCAGGTCCGCTCGGCGTCAGCCTGGCCGGCAAGGGGCTCGCCGACGGCCTGTGGTCGCTGGAGGTGCGCGACATCCGCGCCTCGGCGACGAGCAAGCACCGCAATGTGGACGACACACCGGCCGGCGGCGGCCCGGGCATGGTGATGCGCGCCGACGTGCTGGCGGCGGCGATCGATGCGGCGGCGGTGCCGGGCGACACGCGCCGGCGCCTGCTGATGAGCCCGCGCGGGGTGCCGTTCGACCAGACGATGGTGGGCGAAATTGCCGCGGAAGAGGGCGTGCTGATCGTGGCCGGCCGTTTTGAGGGCGTCGACGAGCGGGTGATCGAAGGGCGCGGTCTGACCGAGGTGTCGGTCGGGGACTACATCCTGTCGGGTGGCGAGATCGCCGCCATGGCCGTGGTCGACGCCGTTGTCCGGCTCATCCCCGGCATCATGGGCAATGCGGACTCGGGGATCGCCGAGAGCTTTGCCGAGGGGCTGCTCGAATATCCGCACTATACGCGGCCGCAGATCTGGGAGGGTCGGCCGATCCCCGAGGTTCTGGTCTCGGGCGATCACAAGCGGATTGCCGAATGGCGGCGGGCGGAGGCCGAGCGCCTGACAGCCGCGCGCCGGCCGGACCTCGGGAGCAGGCGCTAGACCGGATCGCCCCGGCGCCCGGTTTTGCGAGATGCCCGCTGCCTACTGCAGGTAGAAGGTCATGTCGTCACTGCGCACCCTGATCTCGCGGAAATGCTCGGTCTTCAGGCCTGCCGCCTCGCATGCCAGTTCATGCTGCTTGTCGGAATAATCGGCGTTGCGGGTCATGAAACCGTCGCTGGCGGTGCAGAACCAGCCCCCCGACTGCTTCTTTGCCGGGGGCAGCCTGCCGCCGTCGACCAGCAGATAGACGTAGGAACCGGCGAGATTGCCGGAGAGGACCGACTGGCAGTCGTCGGGGCTGATGCTCCACCAGCCCTGGGCGGTCCAGCCCTTGACGCGGTCGAAATAGCCGACGGCGACGCTCGCCCCGGTCTTGGTCTTGTTGCACAGCTTCATCCCGGCCTCGGCCGGGAACGACCAGGAGGACGGCCCCGACAAGGAGGGCGGAGGCTGCCAATGCGCGCTTCATGGTTACCCTTCCCGGGGCGAAATCCTGTGTGGCGGCAAGACTAATCGCAATTTCGCCGGCGGCCAGAGCTATCGACAATCAAGGTTGATTGCTGTATTGAGCGCGCCGGTTTACCGAACAGGCGGACGGACGGCCCGATAGAGGGAGACGCCCGGTTCTTATGGGATCGGCGTCGAACCTGGCCAGGCGGCGTGAGCCCTTGGGGTCGCGCTCCGGCACCGCCGTTGAGAAGAAGAAGGTCCTCACCGATGTCGATTATCCAGGAGCTCGAGAAGGCGCAGGCGGCGGCGATCTTGGGCGATCGCACCATCCCCCAGTTCGCTCCCGGCGACACCGTCAAGGTAAACGTCAAGGTGACCGAGGGGACGCGCACCCGCATCCAGGCCTATGAGGGCGTGTGCATCGCGCGCGCCGGCGGCGGCCTCAACGAAAACTTCACTGTGCGCAAGATTTCCTACGGCGAGGGCGTCGAGCGCGTCTTCCCGGTCTATTCGCCGTCGATCAATTCCATCGAGGTCGTGCGCCGCGGCAAGGTGCGCCGCGCCAAGCTCTATTATCTGCGCGGCCGGCGCGGCAAGTCGGCGCGTATTGCCGAGAAGCAGGAGCATGGCCCGCGCACGGCGGGGGTGGCCTCCAAAGCAGCGGCGGCGGCCACCGAATAGGCATCTGTTTCTTCCGACGTGGTTCTGACGGGCGGCCAGGTGCCGCCCGTTTTGTCGTGTCGCGTCGCCGGCATGTTTACCAAGTTCCCATCGAATTGGCGGGCAGGTGGTGGCTTGGCAGCGTGAAACACTATTTTGACCCTATTCACGTAGTGGGCTGACAGCATTGTCGAGTGAGGCCGGGTAGGCATGCTTTCGCGTCGGACATTCCTGAAAACGGTCGGCCTCGGTGCGGTCGGGTTCTTCGGCCTGTCGTCCTATGCCTTCGCGATCGAGCCGCGCTTCCGCCTGGTGGTGACCCGCTACCGGCTGACGCCGCCCAACTGGCCGGCGCACGGCAAGCCGCTGCGCGTGGCGGTGGTCGCCGATATCCACGCCTGCGATCCGTGGATGCCGCTGTCGCGCGTCGCCGAGATCGTCGCGGTGACCAACAGCCTCGAACCCGACGTGACGCTGCTGCTCGGCGACTACGTTCCGGGCCTGCGCCGCTTCCGCACCTCGGTGGTGCCGCCGGCCGAATGGGGCCGGGCGCTGGCCGATCTGTCGGCGCCGCTCGGCGTCTACGGCGTCATCGGCAATCACGACTGGTGGCACGACGTCGCCGGCGTGCGTTCCGCTTTCGATGCCAACAAGCTGCCGCTGATGGAAAACGACGTGGTGCGGCTGGAACCGAAGGACGGGCCCGCCGTCTGGCTGATCGGCCTCGGCGACCAGCTCGCCCATCCGCTCGGCGACGGCGAGTTCCGTGGCGAGGACGATCTGCCGGGGACACTCGCCCGCATCCCCGAGGACGGCGCGCCGATCCTGCTGATGGCGCACGAGCCGGACATATTCCCGCGGGTGCCGGAGCGGGTAAGCCTGACGATTTCGGGCCATACCCATGGCGGGCAGGTGGACCTGCCGTTCATCGGCCGGCTGGTGGTGCCCTCCGAATACGGCCAGCGCTACGCCTACGGGCACGTGGTCGAGAACGACCGCCACCTGATCGTGTCGGGCGGGCTCGGCTGCTCGGTGCTGCCGGTGCGGCTGGGGGTGCCGCCGGAGATCGTGCTGATCGAACTCGGCGGGACGGCAAGCGTCTGAGGCGGCCGCCCGCACCGGCGATTGTTTCTGCCCGCGCCTGTTGCTATCTAGACGCAATGAAATCCGCCATTTTGCACAAGACCGGACGGACTATTGCGCGCGGCCGGCGCCTGCGCGGCAGCTTGGATTTTGTCGCCATCGCCGACCGGGAGCGCATGCCATGGCGGTTCCTGGCCCGGCACATCGCCGTCGACGGCCTTCTGGCGGCCTGATTCCGCCGGCCGAAGGGCCGGCAGGCACCGGCCGAACGCCTTCGGGCGAACATCCCATTCCCATCAGCAGGAACCGCAGTCATGACCGCCGCCAAGACGCTCTATGACAAGATCTGGGACGATCATCTGGTCGAGGAGGCGCCCGACGGCACCGCGCTCCTCTATATCGACCGCCACCTGGTTCATGAGGTAACCAGCCCGCAGGCCTTCGAGGGCCTGCGGCTGGCCCACCGCAGGGTGCATGCGCCCGGCAAGACGCTGGCCGTGGTCGACCACAACGTGCCGACCACCGACCGGCGTGGCGGCATCAAGAACGCCGAATCCCTCTTGCAGGTGCAGACGCTGGCGCAGAACGCCAAGGACTTCGGCATCGAATATTACGACGAGCTCGACCACCGGCAGGGCATCGTCCACATCATCGGGCCGGAGCAGGGCTTCACGCTGCCGGGCATGACGATCGTCTGCGGCGACAGCCACACCTCGACCCACGGCGCCTTCGGCGCGCTCGCCCATGGCATCGGCACCTCGGAGGTGGAGCATGTGCTTGCCACCCAGACGCTGATCCAGAAGAAGGCGAAGAACATGCGGGTGACGGTCGACGGCACGCCGCCGCCGGGCGTCGGCGCCAAGGACATCATCCTGTCCATCATCGGCCATATCGGCACCGCCGGCGGCACCGGCCATGTGCTCGAATATGCCGGCGAGGCGATCCGCGGCCTGTCGATGGAAGGCCGCATGACGGTGTGCAACATGAGCATTGAAGGTGGGGCTCGGGCGGGCCTGATCGCGCCCGACGAGACCACCTACGCCTATATCAAGGGCCGCCCCAAGGCACCGATGGGCAAGGCCTGGGACAAGGCGATGGACTATTGGCGCACGCTCTATTCGGACGAGGGCGCGGTCTTCGACGAGGAGATCAGGCTGAACGCCGCCGAGTTGCCGCCGATCGTCACCTGGGGCACGTCTCCCGAGAACGTGACCAGCATTGACGGGCGCGTGCCCGACCCGGCGACGATCGAGAACCCGGACCGGCGCCGCGCGGTCGAGCGGGCGCTGGCCTATATGGGGCTCGAACCCAACACCAAGATCACCGACATCGCCATCGAGCGCGTCTTCCTCGGCTCGTGCACCAACGGGCGCATCGAGGACCTGCGCGCCGCCGCCAAGATCGTCGCCGGCAAGTCGGTGCATGAGGGCGTCAACGCCATGGTGGTGCCGGGCTCGGGCCTGGTGAAGGAGCAGGCGGAGGCGGAAGGGCTCGACAAGATCTTCCTCGCCGCCGGCTTCGAGTGGCGGGAGCCGGGCTGCTCCATGTGCCTGGCGATGAACGACGATCGACTGAAGCCCGGCGAGCGCTGCGCCTCGACGTCGAACCGCAATTTCGAGGGCCGCCAGGGTTTCAAGGGCCGCACCCACCTCGTCTCGCCGGTGATGGCGGCGGCGGCGGCGATCGCCGGCCGCTTCGTCGACGTGCGAGAGTGGGGCTAAGCCTCACCACATGAATGCCAAAGCCCCGCGGTGCGCGCTGCGGGGCTTCTTCATGGGGGTGCCGCCGTGCGTCAGTTCGCCGACGTTGGGTTTGCGTCGGCGCGAGTTGATTGCCTTGATCAGTTCGCGGGCAGTCTCCTGAGTGCGTCCTGGACCCAGCGGTCGTCTGGTGCCAGCTCAAGCGCGCGGCGGTAATCCGCTCGGGCGCGATCGATCAGGCCCTTGCGTTCGAATAAGGAGCCGCGGCCGCGATGGATCCCTGGATCATTCTTCTCTATGCGCAGCGCGGCGTTGAAATCAGCCAGAGCCTCGTCATACGCACCGATTTGAGTCAGCGCCGTTCCTCGATTGACGTGAGCGGAGATATGGTTCGGATCGATCGCGATGATCCGCGAATAGTCGGCAATCGCCTCCTTCAGTTTCCCCTGGCCACCCGCACCGAGAGTCGCGGTTTCGTTCGCATCGTTGGTGTCGCCCGAGGATGCCTGCGTCTCCGCAAGCATAGCAGGCACGCGACAACAGCTCGTAGTTGCAGACTGTCGCGCTGTTCGGGTTTTCGGTCGCGCGGTTAACGGGAGCCTGTCGCGGCCGGTCTTCAGCGCAGCAGCTTGAGCGAACCGGTCAGCGACTTGATCCAGGCGGACGGGCCAGCGAGCCCAAGACCGTCGATCTCCTCGTCATCCAGCGATCTTGTACCAAGCGCCGATTCATAGTCGGCGAAGACGTGGATCGCGCGGGCGAAGGCCGGAAAGGGGACGACCGCTGCGCCGTTCGTGCGGCCGGCAAAAGCCTTCATCATCACGTCGCGGATCGTCGCGCGATCGGCCTGGAGGATGGGCAGGGGCTGGTTGCAGACGCTGCCGAACTGGCGGCCGCCGACATCGGCAAGGGCGCTATCCGCGAGGTGTGGGCATTGCGCGCCGAGCCCGACGGCGATGACGCCGACCGAGTTGGCCACCAGGCCAAGAGGCATGTCCGGCGCCACGATCACCGCCACGCGCACATCGCTCGTCATGCTCAACGCTCCGAGGTTCGTGGTGGTACTCTAGTTTCAGGATGCGGGCAATTTCTTGCGTTCTCACCTAAGATTCCGCCATATTGGGCAGATGTGACCCGAAACAGCCGGATATCAGGTCAGCGATGCCCAAGACGATTGAGCCGCCCGACATCCGCATCCTGCGTACGCTGCAGGAAGACGGACGTCTGACCAACCAGGCGCTGGCCGAGCGGGTGGGGCTGTCGGCCTCGCCCTGCTGGCGCCGGGTGCATGCCCTGGAGGAGGCCGGCGTCATTCGCGGCTATCAGGCGGTGCTGGAGCGGCGAAAGATCGGCCTGGGGGTTTTGGCCTTCGCGCGGGTGCGCGTCGGAGGCCACAGCGACCGCGAGGCGCAGGAGTTCGCCGACAGCGTCGCGCGCCTCGACGCGGTCGTCGCCTGCTACGCCATCGCCGGCGATGCCGACTTTCTGCTGCAGGTGGTGGCGTCCGATCTCGACGCCTACGCCCAGTTCTCCATGGAAGTGCTGCGCGCCCTGCCGCACATCAAGGAGATGCAGACGATGTTCGTGCTGAAGGAAATCAAGCCCTATGAGGGCCTGCCGGTCGAAGCGGGCGCCTGAACCGCGTGGGTCCCACACGAAAGTCAGAAGCCCCGCGGTTCGTGCCGCGGGGCTTTTCTGTTACAGGGGGCGTCGTTCAGCGGCGCCAGCCTCCGTCGCGACCCCAGCCTCCGTCGCGACCCCAGCCCGGGTTCGGGCCGCGGTCGTTCCAGGCACCATAGGTCCAGTGGCACTCCTGGCGGACGACCACCTGGCGGATGTGTGGGCGGCCCCAGCGGTCCCACCAGCGCACGGTCTTGAACACCGGCTCGCACACCTGGTGCGGGCGCTGAGGGCCCCAGCCCGGGCCGCCGATGCCGACGCTCCAGCCGGGACCGCCGAAATAGACACCTGCCGCAGAGGCGGTGCTGGTGGTGGCGACCATGGTGCCGGCGGCGATCAGTCCGGCGGTGGCGGTGGCGATCAGGGTCTTCTTCATCATGGCTCAGGTCTCCGTCTCGTCGATTGGCTGCGATCGTTTCAGCGATCGTATGAGAGGTGTTCTAGGCGCCCGGCCTTGAACCGAAGCTGAGGCGGCGGTTCATCGTCGGTTCAGGCTGGCGACGGGTCCGAGCCGGCGCAACGCGCTTGACCGCGACGGCGGGAACGGCGGAAATGAGGGTCCCATGAGCCGGAACGACGACAACAGGCCGGATGCAATCGAGGTGTGGGCGCGTCGCGTCGGCCGCACGCTCGGCTATCTGTTTATGATCAGCCTCGCCGTCTACCTGGTCGCGACCCTGCGGCCGCAAAAATGAGCGGCAAATCTCCCGATTGGGCCGCTGCAGAGGCGCCCACGCTCGACGATATCGAGGGGATTGCGCGGGAAAGCTTCGCGGCGCTCCCCGACACCTTCCGCAAGCTCTGCGGCGAGGTTGAGATCCGCGTCAGCGAGTTCCCGGAGGACGACGTCCTCGACGATCTCGGTGCCGAATCGGAATTCGACATCCTCGGCCTGTTCCAGGGGGTCGGGCTGGCGCACGACGTGGCCGCCGGCCACACCGGCCAGTTGCCCAACCGGGTGTGGCTCTACCGGCGGCCGATCCTCGACTATTGGGCGGAGAACGAGGAGACGCTGGGGGCCATCGTCAGCCACGTTCTGGTGCACGAGATCGGCCACCATTTCGGCCTGTCGGACGACGACATGGAGGCGATCGAGGCGAGCGCCGAACAGGATGGCTAAGGGCTTGTTAACGGCATTGCGAACGCGCGCGCAGCCGGCGCCGAAACGACAGCGTTCTGAAAGCGCGGCAGCGCTAGTCCGCGAAAAGCTGGCGTAGGGCGTGGCGGCTTCCTACGTGTAGCCTCACATACCCTCCTCCCAAGGGACTGCGCATATGACGCTTTTCGGTACCGAACTTCGTTACGGCATGGTGGCCCAGGCCTTCCACTGGGTCACCGTCGTTCTGCTGGCGACCGCCTGGCTGGTCGCCCACGGCGACCATCGTCTTCTCCACGAGACGTTGGGCTTCACGGTCTTCGTGATCGTGGCCGCGCGGCTGCTGTGGCGCGCTGTCGACCACCGGCCGGAGCATGGTTCGCTGTCGCCCGTGGTGGCGCTGGGGTCGAAGCTGGTCCATTGGCTGCTCTACGCGATGCTCATCGCCATTCCCGTGAGCGCCATCGTCGGGACGTGGCTCGGCGGCCATCCGATCACGATCTACGGCCTCGGCAATCTCGGCCCCTACCTCGCCGAATCCCGTTCACTCGGCCACCAGGTCATGAAAGTGCACGAGCTGCTCGCCAACGCCATCGTCGTGGTGGCCGGCTTGCATGCCGCCGCGGCGCTGTTCCACCACTTCTTCATCAAGGACGGTGTGTTGCGCGCCATGCTTCCCGGTGCGCGCGCCTGAGCCGTCGACATGAGAAAACCGGCGGCCGGAGAAGCGGCCGCCGGTGCGACATTTCGCGCGGGCTGTCATCCGGCCGCACAATCTTCGCGCGTAGGATCGCCCCGCCTCGGACGTGACGGTCGATAGAATCCTTGCGACGGGGATCTTTCGATGACGCTCTTCGGAACCAAATTCCACTATGGCCCGATCGCCCAGGCTTTCCATTGGGTGATGGCCGTCCTGGTGGTCGCCGGCCTGGCGACTGCGGTTGCCGCCGACCACGCCAGCCCATCCATTCTCGCGCTGCACCAGGCGCTCGGCGTGACGATCTTCGTCATGGTCGCCCTCAGGCTGGCGTGGCGGGCATTCTTTGACCGCCTGCCGGGCAAGCCGCCGATGCGTGACAGCCTGGCGCGCTGGTCGTGGCGGGTCGACGTGGCGCTCTACGGGCTGCTCTTCGCCGTGCCCGTGGCCGGCCTGATCGGTGCGCACGAGATGCAGGCCATGCTGGCGGGCGGGCTCGCCCAGCCCTTGCCGGGACCCAGCGTGCTGGGCCTGCACCGGCTGCTCGGCATCCTCCTGTTCCTGGCGGCGGGCTTGCACTCGGCCTTCGCGCTCTTCCACCACTACGTTCGCAGGGATGGGGTGCTGAAGATGATGCTCCCCGGCGGACCATCAGCCAAGGTGGTCTAGGTCAGTCCAGGTCTGGCGTGTCTTCACCATCGGCGGGTCGGCGACGGACGTGACATCCATCGCGATCAGTCGAAGTGGACAGAACCCCACGCATGCCGTCGTGTCGCATGGGGCGGTGGGACGAGTTGGTGGATGAGGGAATTGCGCGCTGCTACAAACGGTTTCGCTAGAATTGCGGCCAGGGTGGCGACAGGAATGTCAATGCGTCGGGTGGTCGTGAGTGGCGATCAACGGGAGCAGGCAAGTGCCCAAATTCGATGCAGTTTTCGTCGGCCTGACGATCCTCGACGTCGCCGGCCGGCCCGTGACGGCAATCCCGGAAGGGGGAGCCGTAGCATTCATTGAGGAAATCCGGCTGAACCCTGCCGGCACCGCGGCCGGCGCCGTCATGAACGCGGCGAAGCTCGGAATCTCATGTGCCACCGTCGCCTGCCTCGGCCGCGACGAGAAGGCGGATTTCATCCTGGCGGCATATGCGCGGATGGGCATCGACTGCTCGATGGTCCGGCAGACCGCCGAGGCGCCGACATCGGCGACCATTCTGACGATCCGCCCGAACGGCGAACGGCCGGCGCTGCATTGCCGCGGGGCGTCCGATCACCTGATCGTCGAGGAAGCGGACTTCGATGCCGTCTGCGACGCTCGTTTCCTGCACTTTGGGGGCACCGGGCTGCTTGCTGCCATGGACGAGGGGCCCAGTGCGCGCCTCCTGGCGCACGCAAAGAAACGCGGATTGACAACGACATTCGACCTGCTCGCGCCCAATGAAGGGACGCTCGCTCTGTTGCGGGACGTGCTGCCCCATGTCGACTACTTCATGCCATCCTTCGAGGAGGCGACCTTCATGTCCGGGCGCGCCCAGCCAGATGAGGCGGCGCGGTTCTTCATGGATATGGGCGCCAAGGCCTGCATCTTCAAAATGGGTGCAAAAGGCTCGTATACGCGCACGGCCGACGCGGAGTTCCGCACGCCTGCCTTCAAGGTGAGCGTGTCGGACACCACCGGCTGCGGGGACAGCTATTGCGGCGCCTTCGTTGCCGGGTTGGCCAAGGGCTTCGATCTCGAACGCGCGTGCAGGCTCGGATCGGCAGTCTCGGCCCTGGTGGCAACCGCTCTTGGTTCGGACGCCGGCGTGCGCGACTTCGACCAGGTCATGGCGTTCATGGAAAGCGCAGATACGCTTCAATGAAGCGCTGCGGCTAGGTGCCGACGGCGACGTCGAGGGAGAGCTCGACCATCTCGGAGAGCGACGACTGGCGCTCTTCCGGTGCCAGCTTGTCGCCGGTGACGATGTTGTCGCTGATGGCGCAGATCGCCACGGCCCTGGCACCATAGCGGGCGGCGAGCGTGTAGAGGGTGGCCGCCTCCATCTCGACGGCGAGCACGCCGTGGGCGCGCAGTGCGTCGTAAACCGTGAGGCCGGCTGGGTGGTAGAAGACATCCGATGAAGCGATGCCGCCGACGTGCCAGGTGAGGCCGCGCTTTGCCGCGATCTCCACCGCTAAGCGGAGCAGGCCGAAATCGGCCACGGGCGCGAATTGGTAGGGGGCGAAGACGTCCCGGTTCATGGCGCTGTCGGTGCTGGCGGCAGACGCGATGACGATGTCGCGGACGTTCAATTTCTCGCTGAGCCCCCCAGCAGTGCCGACACGGATGACCGTCTTGACGCCATATTCGGCGAGAAGCTCGGTGACGTAGATGCCGAGCGAGGGCTGACCCATGCCGGTCGCCTGGACGCTGACCGGCTTGCCCTTCCACGTGCCGGTGAAGCCCAGGCAGTTACGCACCGCGTTGACCTGGCGCGGCGCCTCGAAAAAGGTCTCGGCGATCCATTTGGCGCGCAGCGGGTCGCCGGGCAGCAGGACCGCGTCGGCGTAGTCGCCCTTATTGGCTTCGTTATGGGGGGTCACGGCGGCGGGTCTCCGGTTTTCTTTGCAGTTTGGAGCCCGGATGGGCGAAGCGCAATCCGCGGCGGCCGCTCCCCTTTGGGCCGCGGACGCCTATATGACCGTGGCTTGACCTCTCCAGCCGGCCGTCGCATGACAGGCGCCCACGAAAAGGACTCGCGCGCATGGACAAGTTCACGACCCTGACCGCCGTGGCGGCCCCGCTCGACATGATCAACGTCGATACCGACATGATCATCCCCAAGGATTACCTGAAGACGATCAAGCGCACCGGCCTCGGCACCGGCCTGTTCGCGGAGCTGCGCTATCTGGACGACGGCTCGGACAACCCGGATTTCGTGCTCAACCAGCCGGCCTACAAGAAGGCCCAGATCCTGGTCGCCGGCGACAATTTCGGCTGCGGGTCGAGCCGCGAGCACGCGCCCTGGGCGCTGCTCGACTACGGCATCCGCTGCGTCATCTCGACCGAATTCGGCGACATCTTCTACAACAACGCCTTCAAGAACGGCATCCTGCCCATCAAGGTCTCGCCGGAAGACCTCGCCAAGCTGATGGACGACGCCGAGCGCGGCGCCAACGCCACGCTGACGATCGATCTCGACGCCCAGACGATCAAGGGGCCGGACGGCGGCACCATCCATTTCGAGGTGGACGCCTTCAAGAAGCATTGCCTGCTCAACGGTCTCGACGAAGTGGGCCTGACCATGGAAAAAGCCGACCGCATCGCCACCTATGAGCAGAAGGTCGCGACGACGCGGCCTTGGGTGTGATTCTCGCCGGCTCCAGGCCATGACCGATACCGCCCCCGTTTCCGTGGACGCCACCGCGCCCGGCCGTGCTCCGGCGCGGCCGTCGCTCACCGGCATGAGCCGCGCCGAGCTCGGCGCGGCACTCGGCACCATCGGCGTGCCGGGGAGCCAAGTGAGGATGCGCACCGCCCAGCTCTGGCACTGGCTCTATGTGCGCGGGGCGACCGACTTCGCCGAGATGACCAACGTCTCCAAGGGGCTGCGCGCCGATCTGGCCGAAGCCTATTCGGTGAGCCGGCCGGAGATCGTCACCGAGCAGGTCTCCGAGGACGGCACGCGCAAGTGGCTGTTGCGCTTTCCGCCGCGCGGCGCCGGGCGCCCGGTCGAGGTGGAGACGGTCTATATCCCGGAGGAAGGGCGCGGCACACTTTGCCTGTCCAGCCAGGTCGGCTGCACGCTTTCCTGCTCGTTCTGCCACACCGGCACGCAGACGCTGGTGCGCAACCTTAGCGCCGAGGAGATCGTCGGGCAGGTGCTGCTGGCGCGCGACCGGCTCGGCGATTATCCGGCGCCGGGCGTGTCGAAATCGGCGCCGGCCCCCGAGCGCGAGGCCAGCGCGGAAGCTCCTTCGACCGGCCGGCTCGTCTCCAACATTGTCATGATGGGCATGGGCGAGCCGCTCTACAATTACGACAATGTCCGCCAGGCCCTGCACATCGTCGCCGACGGCGACGGCATCGCGTTGTCGAAGCGGCGGATCACGCTGTCCACTTCCGGCGTGGTGCCGATGATCCCGCGCGCCGGCGAGGAGATCGGTGTGCTCCTGGCGATCTCGCTGCATGCGGTCACCGACGAATTGCGCGACGTTCTGGTGCCGCTCAACAAGAAGTATCCGATCGCCGATCTGATCGCCGCCTGCCGCACCTATCCGGGCCTCTCCAATGCGCGGCGCATCACCTTCGAATATGTGATGCTGAAGGGCATCAACGATTCCCCGGCGGAGGCGCGGGCGCTGGTCAAGCTGCTTTCCGGCATCCCGGCCAAGATCAATCTGATCCCGTTCAATCCATGGCCGGGCTCGGGCTACGAATGCTCCGACTGGGAGGCGATCGAGCGCTTCGCCGATATCGTCAACCGGGCGGGCTACGCCTCGCCGGTGCGCACGCCGCGCGGCCGCGACATCCTCGCCGCCTGCGGCCAGCTGAAGAGCGAGAGCGAGCGCCTGCGCATCCGCGAGCGCATGGCCCTGGAAGCGATGATCGCGGATTAGGCCGCGGACACGGTGGCCGACCTCCTGCGCCTTCTCTTCCTGGTGCCGCTTGGCTTCATCGCCGCGGTTCTGGCCGCCACCCTCACCATCCTGGCCGGCTGGTACGGGCATCAGCCCGGCGTCCTCACCGACGTCGCCGCCACCGGCTATGTCATCGGTGTGGGGGTATGGGTGGTGCTGCAGGTCGGCGCGCTGGCGGTCATCCCAGCCTTCCTCATCATCGTTCTGGCCGAACTGTTCGGCTGGCGCTCGGTGTTCTTCTATCTGGCGGTGGGCGGCGGGCTCGGCCTCTCCGCCGACCGGCTGCACGCGATGCTGTGGGAATTGGACGGCGCCATGCTGCTGCTGCCGGCAGCGGGCTTCGTTGGCGGCTTCGCCTATTGGCTGATCGCCGGACGGCTGTCGGGCTTGACCCGGGCGAGCCCGCCGCCGGCGGCCACACCGCCCACACCGCCGCCTACTTCGCCAGGGTGAGAATCAGCTTTGCCGCGAAGGTGCCGAGTACGCCGGCGAAGAGCCAGTCGACGATGCGCGTGGCGCGTGCCGAACGCTTGAGGACGAGCGCGATGCGGTCGGCGGCGAGAACGAAGGCGGCGCAGACCGGCGCATTCGCCAGAATGAAGGTGAAGCCGAGGAAGAGCAGCTTGCGCGCGACGTGCGGATCGCCGGCCGAGACGAACTGCGGCAGGAAGGTCACGAAGAAGATGATGATCTTCGGATTGAGCAGGTTGATGAAAAGGCCCTTGAGGAAGACCGCGCGGAGCGTCTCGCGATGCGCGCCTGGCATCAGCGACAGCGACGAGCCGTTGCGGATGGCATCGATGGCGAGCCAGGCGAGATAGGCGGCGCCGGCGATCTTGAGGACGGTGAAGGCGGTGGCCGAGGCGGCAAGCAGCACCGACAGGCCGGCGGCGACGAGGACCGAGTGAACCAGCAAGCCGCTCATGGCGCCGCCCAGCGCTGCGAAGCCGGCCAGCCGCGATTGCGCCACGGTCTTCGACAGGAAGAAGGTCATGTCCGGTCCGGGCGTGACGCCGAGCACGATCGAGGCGAGCACGAAGGCGGCAAGAACCGTCAGGTCGGGAACGAAGGTGGCAAGCATGGGCGGCGGATCCGGATTTGATCGGCTTCATGGCGCGGTGCGCGCGGAGCGAGCCCCGAACCATGCGCCGCCCGTCCCGCGTGGGCGGTCTTGCGACGGCCACCTCGGGACGCGGGCGGACAAGCGGGCTTAACCCCTCAGGGCAGCCGGTCGCAACCGGGATCGAAGGCACCCGCCACCGCGCGGTCGGCGCGGAAGGCCTCGTAGGTCCGGTAGACCGTCGCCCCCACCTGCCGCTGGATGGGGCCGAGCGGCTTCAGGTTGACGAAGCATTTGTCCAGCGGGTCGCCGGGGCGCGCGACGATCAGCACCGGCTCGCTGAGAAGGGCCGGGTCGGGAGGCGGCGCATAGGCGTAACGGACGCGTTGAAAGGTGGCGATAACCGGCACGCCGAGCGGTTCGAGGCGGTAGGCGAGCTCGCCCTCGGCGCCGTAATAGGTTGTGGCCACCCATGCGGCGCCGGATTGCTTGCGGAGCTGCTCGGTCCGGGCGCTGAAGCTGCCCCAGCCGCGGATGATCTGTCCGACGTCGAGGTGCAGCGGGATCGCGTTGCCGGGATTGACCCCTCCCACGAGGCCGAGGGCCATGCCGGCGACACCGACGGGCAGAACGAGGGAGGCAAGCGGCTTCCAGTTCGTGTCGGCGGCTTCGGCCGCAGCGGCGGCGGCGAGCGCCAGGGTCGGGAATATGGGGGCCAGCCAATGGCCCTGGACCTGCTCCTGCAGGGCATGCACCACCAGATAGGCGATGAGCGGCACGGTCGTCCACAGCAGAAGGGCGATGCCGCTGGCGTTCAGCGCCTTGCGCTGGCGGATGGCGAAGACGAGACCGAGGCCGGCAAAAACGGCGATCAGCGGATTGATGAGGCCGAACTGGGTGGCCAGGAAATTAAGCGGTCCGAGCGGCTCGAAGCCGTGCTGGGTCAGCCGGCCGAACTGCTTGGTGAGCGTCACCCAGTGGTGCGCGGCGTTCCACAGCAGCATCGGGGCTGCGAGGAGCAGGGCCAGCGCGGCGCCGGTCCATGGCCAGGGCGTGGCGAGCCACCGGCGGAAATCCGGGCGAACGACAAAGAGCAGCAGGACCACCGGACCGAGAAACAGGCCGGTGAGCTTGGAAACGACCGCCAGGCCGGCGCCGAGCCCGACCAGCAGCCACCAGGCGCCCTTGCCGGTCTTCGCCAGCAGGGCAAGCCCGAGCGTGGCGACGGCCCAGAACAGCACGGAGGGCGCGTCGGGCGTGGCCAGGATGCCGCCGACGGCCATGAGGAAGGTGGCATTGGTCCACAGGGCGCCGCGGATGGCGGTCTGGCGGTCGAACAGGACGCGCCCCGTCATGTACACGCACAGGGAAATCGGCAGCCCCGACAGGACCGAGACGGCGCGGATGCCGAAGGCATTGGCCCCGAAAATCCAGGTTCCCAGCGCGATCCACCACGCCCCCATCGGCGGATGGTCGTAGTAGCTCCAGGCGGGGAAGCGCGACCAGTCGAAATAATAGGCCTCGTCGGGGCCGAGCGGCACGACGGCCGCGGCAACGAGCCGGGTCACGACCATGGCGACGATGATGAGCGCCGCGGTGCGCGTGGCGATCGGCGCGGACTGGGCGGCGAACCGGGCGGGCAGAGCCTGCGATTCGATCTGGGTCATGCGGCAGGGCGGGCCTTTTTGTGGCAACCTTGCGAGGTTGGCGCTTGCAGCAGCCTGACAACGGGGCACCATTCACGAGGCAATTGCCGAAAAATGGCTTTTTTCCGGGCTGTTGACCTTCTGACAGAATTGCCGCTCTAAGGTCGGTCGCGGGCGAGCGGAAAACGGAAAGAGACGTGTCCGAAGACAAAGGAAAAGTTCCCTACGCCGTCTGGCAGCCGCTGGGCGCGCCGGCGCTGGTCGGCGATCCGATCGTCCAGTGCCTCGTCCTCATTGCCCTCACCAGCGCCGTCTTTCTCGCCTTTCCCGGCATCGACGTCTGGTTTTCCGGCCTCTTCTACGAGGCCGGCAATGGCTTCGTGGTGTCGCATCTGAAGGCGTTCACCGCGGTGCGCGATCTCTTGCGCAATGCGACCAAGGTGATCGTGGCGGTGGCGGTTGCCGTACTGATCATCAAGCTCGCCTGGCCGCATCGGCGGAGCCTGCTCAGGCCGCGCGACATCGTCTTCATCCTGTCGACGCTCGCCATCGGCCCGGGCATCATCACCAATCTCATCTTCAAGGACCACTGGGGGCGGCCGCGGCCCTACACCGTGGACATTTTCGGCGGCGATCTGCCCTTCGTCGGCGTGTGGAAGATCACCCACTACTGCGCGTCCAACTGCTCCTTCATCTCCGGCGAAGGATCGTCGGCCATGTGGCTGCTGACGCTGGCGGTGCTGGTGCCGCCGCGCTGGCGGGCGACGGCGGTCAGGGTGATCCTCGCATTCGCGATCGTGTTCTCGCTGAACCGCATCGCCTTCGGCGGACACTTCCTTTCCGACGTGCTGCTCGCCTGGTGGGTCACGCTGCTGGTCATGGCGATCGAATACCGGCTGCTCTATGTCAACGCGCCGGCGGGGCTGACCAATGAGAGCATGGAGACCTGGCTGACCGAGGCCGGCCAGGGGCTGCGCCAGGGCGTGGCCGGGCTGCGGGAGAAACTGGTTGCCGGCAGAACCGCAGGCGGCGAAGGCGACCGGGAGCCACCGGAAGCGGGGCCGCCGGCCGAGGTCGCCCGTCCGCCGGACGGAAGCCCCTAGTCGACAGGAAATTTCGCCGCTTCGATCGTGATGGAGTGGACGAAGTCGGCGACCCTGCGCTCGGCGCCGCGGATGCCGAAGTCGCGTTCGCTCACGGTCAGGAGCGGCTTGGGGCTGCGCCCGGTGATGTCCTGCACTTCGCCGAGCACGGCGGGATAGGCGGCGCCGTCGCCGGACTGGAGCGCCAGGCCGAGGGCGCGCACCCGCTGCCCGTGCCGGTGAAGCCAGGTGCGCGCCGGCCCGGCGATGCGGCCGCCCCAGACGGGGCAGGCGAGGATGACGCGGTCGTAGATCTCCTCGCGGTGGGTCATCGGCGCGATCGGCGACCGGCGGCGGAGGAGCGAATCGAGGCCGGAGCGGAAGATGCCGCGGAAGGCGAAATCGCGCGGGCGCTGCTCGACGATTTCCTCGATTTCGGCGTTGAGGCCGGCGGCCAGCCATTCGGCCACCTGGCGGGATTTTCCGGTCAGCGAATAAAAAACGACCAGCTCCGCCATCGCGGCCTCTCCTCCCCCACCAACCCCGGTCAGGATTGCCGGCCCCATCCGCCGGTGCCTTGCGATGGATCAACGGGGCCAAGGCGCCGCCTTGCCGCCTCGCCGGCCGCCGCCTATAAGCCCGCGGTCCCCTGTTTCTTGTCCGTGGCGGAGCCCGGGAAATGTCCGATATCAAGAAGGTGGTGCTTGCCTATTCCGGCGGCCTCGACACCTCGATCATCCTCAAGTGGCTGCAGATGACCTATGGCGCGGAGGTGGTGACCTTCACCGCCGATCTCGGCCAGGGCGAGGAACTGGAGCCGGCGCGCAAGAAGGCCGAGATGCTCGGCATCAAAGAGATCTATATCGAGGATCTGCGCGAGGAGTTCGTGCGCGACTTCGTCTTTCCGATGATGCGCATGAACGCCCTCTATGAGGGCGTCTACCTGCTCGGCACGTCGATCGCGCGGCCGCTGATCGGCAAGCGGCTGGTCGAGATCGCCCACCAGACGGGCGCCGATGCGATTGCCCACGGCGCCACCGGCAAGGGCAACGACCAGGTGCGCTTCGAGCTCACCGCCTATGCGCTCGACCCCAACATCAAAGTGATCGCGCCGTGGCGCGAATGGGACTTCAAGTCGCGCACGGACCTCATCGACTTCGCCGAGAAGAACCAGATTCCGGTGCCCAAAGACAAGCGCGGCGAGGCGCCGTTCTCGGTCGACGCCAACCTTCTGCACTCCTCCTCGGAGGGCAAGGTGCTGGAGGACCCGTGGGTCGAGCCGCCGCCCTATGTCTTCCAGCGCACGGTGGCGCCGGAAGATGCGCCTGACAGGGCGACCGAGGTCGAGATCGAATTCAGGAACGGCGACGCCGTGGCGCTCGACGGCAAGGCGATGAGCCCGGCGAGCCTGCTCACCGCGCTCAATACGCTCGGCCGCGACAACGGCATCGGCCGCGTCGATCTGGTCGAGAACCGCTACGTCGGCATGAAGTCGCGCGGCATCTACGAAACCCCCGGCGGCACCATCCTGCTGACCGCTCATCGCGCGATGGAGTCGCTCACCCTCGACCGCGAGGCGGCGCACCTCAAGGACTCGCTGATGCCGCGCTATGCGGAGCTGGTCTATTACGGCTTCTGGTTCGCGCCGGAACGGGTGATGCTGCAGAAGCTCGTCGACGAGAGCCAACGCCATGTCGAGGGTACGGTGCGGCTGAAGCTCTACAAGGGCAACGTCATCGTTACCGGGCGCAAGAGCCCGAAGTCGCTGTACTCCGACGCGCTGGTCACCTTCGAGGATGACCGCGGCGCCTACGACCAGAAGGACGCCGCCGGCTTCATCCGCCTCAACGCGCTGAGGCTGAGGACGCTGGCCGCCCGCGACCGCACCGGTTAGCCGATCGCGGTCGGACCTGGCCACCGACAAGCCTGAACGGGGCCGGCGCCGGGCGGGTGTTGGCGGCTGCGCGCATGGGCCGTCGTGTCCGCCCCCGTGGCGCCGGCGTGGCGGCGACCTATATCCCGGTCAGGAGGTTTCCCGGCGGGGAGATGCCGGCAGAGAGGCGTGCCATGTCCTGGTCGATCACAATTGCGAAGGTTGCGGGCAGCGAGATCCGCATCCACGTGACCTTCCTGATCCTGCTGGCGTGGATCGGGCTCGCCGAATATTTCAACGGCGGCGCGACGGCGGCGGTGGACGGCGTCATCTTCATCATCGCCATCTTCGCCTGTGTCGTGCTGCACGAACTCGGCCACGCCATTGCGGCGCGCCGCTACGGCATCACCACGCCGGACATCACGCTGCTGCCCATCGGCGGGCTGGCGCGGCTGTCGCGCATGCCCGAGAATCCGGCCGAAGAGATCGTCATCGCCATCGCCGGGCCGCTGGTGAACGTGGTCATCGCCGCGGTGCTGATCGCGCTTGGCGCCCATCTCGACCTGGCGACGGTCGCCGACATCCAGAAGTCCGCGCCGGGCTTCCTGACGCGGCTGGCGGCGGTCAATGTCTGGCTGGTGCTGTTCAACCTGATCCCCGCCTTCCCGATGGATGGCGGACGGGTGCTGCGGGCGCTGCTTGCCTTCCGCATGGGCCGCCGGCGGGCGACCGAACTGGCGGCGCGCATCGGCCAGGGGCTGGCTTTTGCCTTCGGCTTCCTCGGTCTGATGAGCGGCAACGTCTTCCTCGTCTTTATCGCCATCTTCGTCTATCTGGCGGCGGCCGGCGAGGCGGGCGACGTCGGCATGCGCGAGGCGGCGCGGCGAGTGCCGGTCGAGCGCGCCATGGTGCGCGTGTTCGAAACGCTCGGCACCAATGCCACCGTCGACGACGGGGCCGAGGCGCTGCTGCGCACCACCCAACACGAATTCCCGGTGGTCGACGGCGGCGGGCGGCTGCGCGGCTTCCTCAGCCGCAATGCGATGATCGCGGCGCTCAAGGCGAGCGGCCCCGAGACGCCGGTGATCGAGGTGATGACCCGCGACGTGCCGGCGGTGAAGGTCGGCCAATCGCTCGAAACGGCCGTCGGCCTCATGCAGGAGAAGCAGGCCGCGGAGGTGGCGGTCACCGACGAGGAGGGCAGGCTGGTCGGCTATGTCAGCCGCGAGAACCTGGCCGAGTTCATGATGGTCGAGGATGCCGAGCCGCACGGTCCGTCGAGCTCCTCCGGCGCGCGCGGTCCTTGGCAGAAGCGGCCGGCGGCCTGATCAGGCCGGCGCGGTGCCGCCTTCCGGCAGGCCGGCCTGGCGCAGCCCGTCGAGATAGCGGGCGCGCAGGCCCGGCTCCATGAAGCGGAGCGCGTCGGCTGCTTCCGCGATCGTGAGGCGCGGGTACGTTTCGCGCAGCTTCGCGGCTGCTTCCCGTGCCTCGTCGATCTTGCCGGCGGCGGCGAGGAAGGTGGCGAGGTCGCGAAAAGCCCAGGTGAGGCCGACCTTCTCGCGCATGGCGCGGCGGGTCCATTCGACGGCCTCGGCCGGCTGGCCGGCGGCGAAGCGGGCAAGTCCCAGGCCGATATAGCAATTGAAGCTGAACGGATCGAGCGGGCTCAGCCGGATGGCGCGCTCGAAGCAGGCGGTGCCGGCGTCGGCCTCGCCGCGATAGACGTTGAGGAAGCCGCGGCGGGCCCAACCCCATGCGAGATTGGGGTCGAGCAGCAGGGCGCGGTCAACGAAGCTCTGGGCGCGGTCGAGATCGCCGAAGAGCAGCATGGCCGCCGTCGACAGGGCGCAGAGCGCCGTCGGATCGTCGTTGACGGTGTCGGCAGCGCGCGCAATCAGGCGGTCTCCCTCGGCGCGCATCTCGGCGATGTCGTCGGCCCAGTTGTAGGCGACCTGTTGGGCGCGCGCCCAGGCGGCGATGGCCGAGGCACGACCGTAGTCGGGGTCGATCCGGCGCGCTTCGTCGAGCAGGCGGATCGCCTCGGCATTGGCTTCGGCGCGATGGGCCCACAGGAAGGGCAGGGCACGCAGCACCAGGTCGTAGGCAGCCAGGCTCTCGGGGCGCTTGCGCCGCGCCTGGTCGATCTCGGCGGCGCGGATCGAGGGATGCAGCGCGCCGGCCACCTGTTCGGCGATGCGATCCTCGAAGTCGAAGATGTTGTCGACGATGCCGTCGTAGGAATCGGCCCAGATATGCGCACCATTGTCGGCGTCGATGAGCTGGGCGGTGACGCGCACGCGGTCGCCGGCCTTGCGCAGGCTGCCTTCCAGCACGTAGCGCACGCCGAGATCGCGCGACACCTGGCGGAGATCCCGCGTCTTGTCGCGGTAGGCGGCATAGGTGGAGTTGCGCGCGATGACGGTGAAGTCGCGGATGCGCGACAGGGTCGCCGTGATCTCCTCGACCAGGCCGTCAGCCATGGTCGAGGCGGCGGGGTCGCCGGACATGTTGTCGAAGGGGAGGACCGCGACCGAGGGTTGGCCAGGCGGCCGCTCGGGCTGCGGGGTGGCAACCGGCTCCGGCGTCGGCGCGGGGCCCGCACCAGCCGGCTTCTGGTAGTCGGGGATCTGGTAGCCGAAACGACCGGTCGGGGCGTCGGAGTCGGGACCCGCCGGGGTCCACACCCAGATCTCCATCGGCTCCTCGATGCCCTTGAGGGTGACGCGCTCGATATGGGAGAAGGTCTGCGCCAAGTCGCGGGCAAGCTGCCAGCGGACCGAATGGGTGATGGCGATGCCACCCGGCGGGGCGGCCTGTTGCAGGCGCACGACGAAACCGACGGCGGCGCCAAAGCGGTCGTTGCCCTGGACAAAGACGTCGGCCAGCGCGACGCCGAGGCGGACCTGGATGGCGTCGTCGCCGCGCCCGGTGTTGCGGTCGGCCATGGCCGCCTGGAAGGCGATGGCCCAGCGCACGCTGTCCTCGACATTGGGAAACTCGACGAGGCCGCCGTCGCCCATGGTCTTGAACATGTTGCCGCCATGGCTGGCAAGCGTCGGCCTGAGGATGCGCCGGCGGATGGTGGCAAGCTCGGTCAGCGTGCCGCGCTCGTCCCGCTCGACCAGGCGGGTGTAGCCAGCCACGTCAAGGGATGCGAGGACCGTCAGTTTTCGCGGCGGCGGACGCATTCGGCGGTTCCGGAATCTTGCAGTATTTCACGATCTTCTAGGCTAACCTGGCCAATAAAGCACCTGCTTTTGAGCGGGCTTGTCTTGCTCACGGCGATTTCGCTTCGCTCAATGCCTCCGCGGGGCGGCCTGGCCGGCCGACGCCCGTTCGGGCTTGCGAACCCTGCGGATTCTAATCCTATCCGCCACCGGTTTGCGTTTGCGGCCGGCGTCACTATATTGCGCCGCAACAGGCACGGCGCCGCCGGCAGCCTGTTCCTCGGGCGCGGCGGCCGGCCGGCGCCTTTTTTGGTGAACCATGTCACTCCGCAACATTGCCATCATTGCTCACGTCGACCACGGGAAAACCACGCTCGTCGACCGCCTGCTGCAGCAGGCGGGCGCCTTCCGCGAAAACCAGCGGGTGGCCGAACGGGTCATGGATTCCAGCGATCTGGAACGCGAGCGCGGCATCACGATCCTCGCCAAGGCGACCTCGGTGCTCTGGCACGGCACCCGCATCAACATCGTCGACACGCCCGGCCACGTCGATTTCGGCGGTGAGGTGGAGCGCATCCTGTCGATGGTGGACGGCGCCATCGTGCTGGTCGATGCGGCCGAAGGGCCGCTGCCGCAGACCAAGTTCGTGGTCGGCAAGGCGCTGAAGATCGGCCTCAGGCCGATCGTGTGCATCAACAAGGTGGACCGCCCGGACGCGCGGGCGGAGCAGGTGGCCAACGAAGTCTTCGACCTGTTCGCGGCGCTCGACGCCAGCGAGGAGCAGCTCGACTTCCCGATCATCTACGGCTCGGCCAAGCAGGGCTGGATGGCGCATTCGCCGGCGGGCCCGGTGGACGGCGGCATGACGGAGCTGTTCAAGCTGATCCTGAGCCATGTGCCGCAGCCGAAGATCGAAGCCGGCGCCTTCCGCATGCTGGGCACGCTGATCGAGGCCAATCCCTATCTCGGCCGCCTGATCACCGGCCGCGTCTTCGCCGGCAGCATCGCCCCCAATCAGCCGGTCAAGGTGCTCGATCATACAGGCAAACTGGTCGAGACCGGCCGCGTCTCCAAGATCCTCGCCTTCCGCGGCATCGAACGGACGCCCATCGACGTGGCCGAGGCGGGCGATATCGTCGCCGTTGCCGGCCTGCCGACTTTCAACGTCGCCGATACGCTGTGCGCGCCGGAAGTGACCGATCCGCTGCACGCGCAGCCGATCGACCCGCCGACGCTGTCGATGACCTTCCTGGTCAACGATTCGCCGCTGGCCGGCACGGAAGGCGACAAGGTGCAGAGCCGCGTCATCCGCGAGCGCCTGTTCCGCGAAGCGGAAGGCAATGTGGCGCTGCGCGTCGCGGCGGCGCCCAATTCGGACGCCTATGTGGTCTCCGGCCGCGGCGAACTGCAGCTGGCCATCCTCATCGAGACCATGCGGCGCGAGGGCTTCGAACTCAGCGTGTCGCGGCCCAAGGTGGTCTTCCAGACCGATCCGGTGACCGGCAAGCTGATGGAGCCGATCGAGGAGGTGGTGATCGACGTCGACGAGGAGCATTCCGGCATCGTCATCGACAAGATGAGCCAGCGTAAGGCGGAGATGGTCGAGATGAAGCCGTCGGGCGGCGGGCGCCTACGCCTGGTCTTCGACGCGCCGACGCGCGGGCTGATCGGCTATCAGGGCGAACTTCTGACCGACACCCGCGGCACGGCGGTGATGAACCGCGTCTTCCATTCCTATGCCGATTACAAGGGCGACATCCCCGGCCGGCGCAACGGCGTGCTGCTGTCCAACGAGGCTGGCGAGGCGGTGGCCTATGCCATGTGGAAGCTCGAGGATCGCGGGCCGATGATGATCGAGCCCGGCGCCAAGGTCTATCGCGGCATGGTCGTCGGCGAGCATACGCGCGGCAACGACCTCGAGATCAACGTGATCAAGGGCAAGCAGCTCACCAATATCCGCGCCTCCGGCAAGGACGAGGCGGTGAAGCTGACGCCGCCGATCAGGATGACGCTGGAGAAGGCGCTGGCCTATATCGATGAGGACGAACTGGTCGAGGTGACGCCGAAGGCGATCCGCCTGCGCAAGCGGCTGCTCGACCCCAATGATCGCAAGCGAGCGCTGCGCGCCGGCGCAGCCTGACGGGCGCCGCAGCCAAACCAAAAAGCTGCAACAGCGACCGCTGCCGCGTCAAGCAGCAGTGCTGCAACACCGCCCGAAAAATCCTCGCCGCTGGCGCGCGAATGGTCTTTGCAGCTTCGTCGGCGGTGATAAGCTTCTTGCCATGAGCACGCTTGTCATCGGAGTGAGACGCGCCGAAGTCCGGGATGCGGAAGGCATCACGGAGGTGCACGATGCGGCGTGGCGCAACGCTTATGACGGCATGATTCCGGCGAAGGAACTGAACCGGATCATCGCTCGCCGCGGCCCGCGCTGGTGGGACCGGGCAATTCGCCGCGGCACCGCCATTCTGGTGCTGGAGGTCGGCGGGGCGGTGTGCGGCTACGCCACCTTCGGGCCGAACCGGGCACGCAATCTCGTCCAGAAGGGCGAGATCTACGAGATCTACATCAAGCCGGAATATCAGGGCATCGGCCTCGGCACCCGCCTCTTCCTGGCGGCGCGGCGCGAGCTCTCCCGCTTCGGTTTCGATACGGTCGTGGTGTGGGCGCTGGCCGACAACGACAATGCCTGCCGCTTCTACGGCAACGCCGGCGGGCGCAAGGTGGCGCGTGCCAACGAGCGCTTCGGCGACGTGGCGCTGACCAAGGTCGCCTTTGCCTGGGGCCGCGACGCCGCCGGCGGTTAGACCGGGCCTACTTTACCGCAGACCAGGATTCGATGATTGCCGCGAGGTCGGCCGGCTCGCCGGTTATGCGCACCTGCTTGACGCGGGCGCTTGCCCCGGCGGTGATGTGGATTGCGGATTTTGGCCGGCGAAAGACCTTGGCGAGGAGCGCGACCAACGCCTTGTTGGCGGCGCCGTCCGCGGGCACGGCGCGCACGTGGGCGAGCGCCACCGCCTGCCCGTCGGCGAGTACGCCGATGCCGTCGATGGCGTCGCGGCCGGCGCGCGGTGTCAGCCTGAGGGTGAGGACGATCGCGTCCGGTTCGGCGCGGTAGCAGGACATCGGTTGCCCGCCTCCCGGGGGCTAGGCCATGCCGCGGACGAACAGCTCGACGATCAGGTTGCGCAGGAAGATCAGCAGGAGGATCAGCACCACCGGCGACAGATCCAGCCCGCCGAGATTGGGCAGGATGCGCCGGATGGGCGCCAGCACCGGCTCGGTCAGGCGCCACAGGGCGTCGGCGATCATGGCGACGAACTGGTTGCGGGTATTAACCACGTTGAAGGCAATCAGCCACGACAGCACGGCCGCGGCGATCAGCACGTAGATGTAGATCTGAATGATCGTGTCGATCAGGCTGAGAAGGGAATACATTGGCGCGCACCCGCATCACACAAGCGGCCGCAGGCGGATCCGGGCCCCGGCGCACAGGACGTCCTGATTTAAGGTGCGACCCGAGTCGTCGCAACCCCGGCATTCTCATCGGGTTTCAGGCGATCGCGGCATTCTTGACAGGGCAGAGGGCGAAACCCTAAATGGCGCCGGCCCGGCGTGTGTCGTTTCCAGCCGCCAGGGCGTTCCGATGGGGCCGTAGCTCAGCTGGGAGAGCGCCGCGTTCGCAATGCGGAGGTCAGGGGTTCGATCCCCCTCGGCTCCACCAAATTTCTCTTTAATAATCAATAAGTTAATAATTTCTAGTGTAGGATGGTTGTATGTAGCTGCGAGCTTTCATACAATTCATGCGTGACCAGTCGCTCGACCCCCTACGATTTGCAGTCTGTGCCTGGGTATCCAGACGCTCTGCAGATTTATCGAATCCCTGCCTCTCGCAAATGGCAGGTGCGCATGTTCGTCGATCGAAAGTATGTGCGGAAAAGCACGGGAACCGACGACAGAGCTCAAGCCGTCGAGTTCGCGAAGCAATTCTATGACACGGTCCGCATCAACCAGCGCCTGGACGTCGGCGTCCACACCGACACGTTTCATGCGTGCGCTCAGCACCTGATACGTCGCCAGGAGAGCCTGGTCGCGTCAGGACAGCGAGACGCGCGCTTCGCGACGGATGACCGTCTAAAGCTCGAGCACGACGTCGTACCGTTCTTTGGGACGACGGGGGTCGCGTCCGTCACGTCGGCGATGCTCGACGACTACGTCGAGCAGCTCGGTGACCGGAAGCTCTCCCCGGCGACAATTTCGAGGTACCTCGTTGTCATCAGGAAGGTGCTTAAAGAAGCGCTCAAACGGGGATTTATCAGATCGCTGCCCCTCTTTCCGACGATCAAGCGCAAGGACAATCCACGACCGTATTTCACGCTCGATGAGCATCAGAAGCTTCTTGAGACCGCTGCGGATCTCGCGACCCAGGACCTGAAAGTCCGAGGTGTCCCTCTGACCCGAGAGATTTGGAATTTTCTCGCGTTCCACGTGAACGTGTTTGTCCGACCGAGCGACCTGAAAGAGCTCAAGCACGCAGACATCGCCTTTCATCACGTGAAGGGGCCAAGAGGATCAGACGAGTACCTGTCGATCGCCGTGAGACGATCGAAGACACGAAATCGAGAAAGCTTCACGCTGCCTCAAGCTGCCGCGGTGTACCGCCAGCAGAAAGCGCTCTACGAGGAACGGGGACTCGCTCAGCCCGACGACTTCGTGTTTTTCCCCAATACCGGAATCGCACGTACGCCCTGCAGACGATCAGACGCCAGTTCGATTTCGTCGTCGGCAAAGCAGGTCTGCAGAGGGACCGCTTCGGAAGCAAGCGCACGATTTACTCACTGCGACATTCGGCACTGATGTTCCGCTTCGAGACTGCCGACAACCCCGACATTTTCACGCTCGCCAAAAACGCGCTGACGAGTGTGTCGCAGCTTGAGCGATTTTACCTGTCGCACGCCACGACCAAAGACAGGATCGAGAATTTGCACTCATTCCGCGCACCGTAATCGTAATGTCCGCGCGGAGCCGTTGTTCGTTTTTAATAATTTATCAAAATAACGAACGAATACAATCCAGCTTTTTTACTGGACATTTGAGATTTTTCGACGTATAATGAATTTAAGATATAGAAATCATAAATACCCATAAATTTATATTTTGAGAGGAGAAAATTACAATGAAATCAATACCTTATCCATTCTACGTTACCGACTTTCAACTGGAGCCGCGCATCGTTGACCTTCGCGTCGACCGGAGCGTGCCACTCGCAAAATTTCTCGAAACTAAGCAGGGCCAGGCGACCGATCCCGCTTGACGGCCGTCAACGCCGCGATCGATCGGTACAACTCCGAGTGCGACCAGAATGGGTCTGATCTGAAATCGTCTGACAACTTCTATCTGTCCCAGTTTGCAGATCGAAGCGCCTACGGGGGCGACGGCGTGGTCAACATGAAAGTGCCTGTTTTTCCTCGATATTCCGCCGCCTGTAAAGTGCCCGTCGTCGGACAGGAACGTCTGATGAATTTGATGGCGTTGATGCCCCCTCCTGG
Organism: uncultured Alphaproteobacteria bacterium; assembly: GCA_963732845.1. Taxonomy (GTDB): domain Bacteria; phylum Pseudomonadota; class Alphaproteobacteria; order Rhizobiales; family Kaistiaceae; genus CAVSRC01. The sequence continues at coordinate 183,866 of CAVTBE010000021.1, forward strand.
TGGTATCAGTGTGTGCCAAGGCGATGATCTCGAAGACATCGCAATAGGAGAGGACATCGATGCCGGAAGCTACCATCACAGGCGTTGATCTCGCAAAGCGCGTTTTTCAGCTGCACGGAGCGGCTGCCGACGGCTCGGTCGTGTTTCTAGAAATGGTAGTAAGAGCTGGCTCGGGAAAATTGAACGGGATGGATAAGTGAGATTTCTGCCTGACCGCGGCGTAGTTTGCCGCGAACAGGAGCGACCATGACCAAGAGACCGCGCCGGAACCACAGCCCGGCTTTCAAAGCGAGGGTGGCTGTGGACGCCATCAAGGGCGAGAAGACACTGGCCGAATTGGCCGAACAGTACGACGTTCACCCGAATCAGATCACGACTTGGCGCTCGCAACTCCTGGAAGGAGCAGCCGGGGTTTTTTGTGGTGATGCGAAACCCGATTCATCGGCTTCCTCGATCGACGTGAAAACGCTGCATGCGAAGATCGGGGAACTGACTTTGGAACGGGATTATTTGTCCGGCGCGCTCGGGAAAGCCGGACTATTGCCGAGCGCAAAACGATGATCGACCGGAGCGATGACTTGCCGGTGAGCCGGCAGGCGAAGGCTCTCGGGATCAGCCGGGGTAGCGTCTATTATCTGCCCCGGCCGGTGTCGGCCGACGATCTGGCGCTGATGCGGCGGATCGACGAATTGCATCTTGAGCTTCCGTTCGCGGGCAGCCGGATGCTGCAGGGCTTTCTCGTCCGCGAGGGATACAGGATTGGCCGTCGACACGTCGCCACGCTGATGAAGCGGATGGGCATTGAGGCGCTCTACCGCCGGCCAAACACGTCGAAGCCGGCGCCGGGACACACGATCTTCCCCTACCTCTTGCGCAAGCTGCCGGTGAGGCGGCCCAATCAGGTCTGGGCGACGGATATCACCTATATCCCGATGGCGCGTGGCTTCGTCTATCTGGCGGCCGTCGTCGACTGGTTCAGCCGGAAGGTTCTGGCCTGGAGGTTGTCGATCACGCTGGATGCGGCCTTCTGCATCGAGGCGGTCGAAGAAGCAATTGCGCGATACGGCAGGCCCGAGATCTTCAACAGCGATCAGGGTTCGCAGTTCACCAGCACCGCCTTCACCGGGCTTCTGATGAAGAACCGGATCAAGATCAGCATGGATGGGAAAGGCGCCTGGCGGGACAATGTCTTTGTCGAGCGCCTGTGGCGGACAATCAAATACGAGGAGGTCTACCTACGGGCCTATGCCAGCGTACCGGAGGCGCGGGCCTCAATTGGCCGATACATCGATGGCTTCTACAACGTCAGGAGGCCGCATGCGAGCCTTGACCGGCAGACGCCGGACGAGGCCTACTTCAATCCGCCGCAGCCAATCCCGACTGCGGCATAACCGAGGCAGAAATCCACTTAACCGCAGCCACAAGGCTGTTCAAACAAACCGAGCCACTTCTCATCGCTACGGTTCTGGGCCGCGGCATCGATTGTCGTGTTTCACTCTTGGGACGTTGGGGCCTCCCATCTACTGAGCAAACCGGTCTTTTCCTTGGGATCGGCGTGGATCTGTTTTTCGTCCTGTCCGGATTCATCCTCGCCTATACGTACCCAAGAATATCGGGAGGTGGCGAAGCGCTTCGTGTGATCCTTTACCGGATCGGCCGTATTTGGCCCTTGCACCTGGCAATGTTGCTTGTCTTCGCCGCGCTCGTTTTTGATCCAGCAAATCCGCTCCATGAGCCCTGGCGCGTGCTGTGTTCTGTTTTTCTGGTGCAATCATGGGTCGGCGCTTATGGCCTCACATTCGCCGGAAATTCAGTGGCTTGGACGCTCTCGTGCGAGTTGTTTTTCTACCTCGCCTTCCCGTTTCTGACGATGCTGTCCAGCCGGATGATTATCGTGGTGACTGTGATGGTCTCCGTTCTGACGATCTTGTGGGCGTCTTGGGTGGCTGCTTTTACCGCCGGCTCGGAGGAGACCTGACGAGCACTGCCGTGGATGCGTCGGCGATCGTGCGAACACATCCGGGAGCCTTCTTTGTCCTCTTCACCTCTGGAATGCTTGCTGGGCGCGCATTTACGAGCAGGGAGTGGTCGGTCTCACCAAGCGTGTGCACGGCATTGGAGTATTTGACTGTCGTCGGCGCGGTCATCTATGCACTGTTCAATTACCAGATCGGGCAGTTCGTTGATAATGTGCTGCACGTTCCCGGCGTGAGCCGGTACCTGATAGAGAATGTTGTCGCAGCAGCTTTTTTCCTGCCGCCGATCTTCATCTGGCAATTGGTCGCGGAAAGCTGTCCAGCTTGCTGTCGCGGCGCTCGCTGATCTACCTCGGGGAGATTTCCTTTTCATTGTATCTTTGCCACCTAGTGCTGATGACTGCGTTTGGCAATTGGGGCCTAACGGCGCCGATGATCATGCCGGTGTATGTTGTGACCGTGATCGCCGTGTCGGCAGTGTTTTATCGGTATGTGGAGCGGCCGGCGAACCGCGCAGCTCGGCAGATCATCGACGGCGCCTTCAAATGGGGCGTAGGGGAACGCAGCTCGGACACGAGCACTTTCTCGACATAGGTTTCGAAGGCGAGGCGGTTCTTGAGAGAAAGTGGACCTGGGATTCCTTCGCGCCGGAAATCCGCGATTTCGTCAACGGCAAATAGCGACAAACGAGGCGACCAGGGTAGCAACCAAGGCAATACGACCGAACTAGCAGAGACAGAATCGAGAAGGTTCATTGGATGCTGTGAGCGAAGGTGCATCACTCATCACGACAAAGAGCTTTTGGTCAGCTCCACCAATCGAAGAACGAGTGAACGACTAGTGTGCCGATTGATCTGGCGAGGCTTTTTTCGTCGAGGCTCGTCGGGGCATGCCGCACGATATTCCAAACGATCCAAGATCCGATCACATCGGTTGACGAGAATCTCGCATCGTCATCATGCGCGCTCGAGTGGACAACATCGAACGTGCTTTCATAAAACGCTCCGCAATCATCAAAGCAATCCAGAGCTTGGCGATCCCACGCGCGCATACTCGTAGCGACGCGATCCATCAGAAGCGCTTCATGCTCGAATCCAAATTGCAAGTTCTTCAACTTTGTCGTCGCTGAAAACACGCAAGCGGCCGCGACAAAGAACTCCCACTGTTGCACATCGCAATTGCGCAAGAATGGGTGCTTATCCAACACGGAGACAAACGAAGAGGTCGCCAGTACACGTGCTGCCCCCACAAGCGCGTCGGCTTGCAACTCAGGACTGGTACGAGATGTTGGGGTCAACTCCCAATTCCCTTCGGCTGTTGCTGGCAGGCGTAAGTGACTTTGGGAGCAGTTGCCGACGACACCATTATTTCAAAAGCTTGTGTGGGAAACTGACGATCGTTCCCACCTCCTTGCCGTGATCAATTACGCTTACCGTTGCGGGTGGTTCTCCAAGTCGCAAAGCAAGCGCATGACTGGCACACGCGTCGTTCGCGCCATCGATGCAGAAGTCGTTTCTTGGGCAGGTGGGTTCGCGCACAAATACGTTGACCTGTCCAATGCGGTCTCCGTTCGGCAAGACAACGTCGAAGCCCCAACGCTCGGGCACGAGTTCGGCCTTGATCCAGTTGTTCAAGATGCCTTGCTTATCTCGAGCATTGTTCCGGATCAGATATGTCTTGTAGCCGTCGTAGGGTGGTTCAGGCGCGATGGTCACTTCTGCCAAACTCATATCGCCCGTCAGCAAGTTAACGATTGGACAAGCGGCGTTCGCGCTCTTGGGCACCTGCGCCAGCAAGAGTGCCAACATGATCGCCAGAGAGCCACGCATAATCATCGCCTTTGGTTCGATGTTCCGAGCGTCGCCTTGAGGACTTCGATGGTCAGCCATGGTCTGCCACGATGGATCATTCGGTGGCAATTGGAACAAACCAGCGCAAGGTCTGATAGTCGCGTTCGGTCTCCAACTCGCAAGTCGGACAGTGCGTGCCTGTGATGACATTCAATGAAGCCAGCGCCGCGATCACGATAAGTCGCCTCGAAGTCGAATCCGCAGACCTCGCAAACCAGTCGACCATTCAGTTTCAGGGCTTGCGCCTTCTTTTGGCTTACGATCTTGGGGTCACGCTCGCGGACTAAATGAACCCTGGTCAGAACACCGCCTTCTTCCGCGTCTGCCTCTTCATCGATTTCGGTACCTTGAAGTTCGGTCGGTATTCCGCTTTTAGCAAATGAAAGAATTGTAGACGCGACTTTGTAGAGGGCGTTCGGTCGATCGGCGTAGAGATCCCAGACGACCTGCTCGTCCTTGTTTCCCCGCTGAAGTCCCGTGCCCTTGTAGTCGGGATCAAAACGGCGAAAGTTCATCAGCTTCATGTAGACGCCGTTCGCATTGCGAAATGTGTCTGAACGCTCTCCACCGATGAGTGACTGGAGGCGATTCAGTTGACTGCTCAGCTCCGTAATCTCGGCTGACTGCTTCGACGGAATGGACGGTCGAAAACGCACATAGAAATCCAGCGCCACGATCAATTCGTCTCTGGACCAATTCGGATTCCGTTCGATCGGCGCCTTGATATCGACATCCCCCATCGTCGCTTCAGGCAGGCTGTATAGGCATTTTGAGACGCTTCTGTATGATGTCCCAGCGGTCTCTTTGACCTTCAATGTTTCCCTCTGAAACGGCGGTGTGAAAACTTCTGGGATTCCGAGGTCTCACGCCTCCGTGCTTCTTCAGCCATCCGTCGTGCACTTCATGAATTGCTTTCTGCAAGCGCCCTTGTGGCAAAATGTAGAAGCGATCATCGGCAAGCGTCGCACCAACTTTGACCAGGACCATGATTAGGGTTGTGTCTAGAGGTTTTAGCCCTTCGATGATCTGGCGATCGCCGTCCATCCTGATTTCAAGAAAGTCGCTTGCATCAAATTGCCAACTGCCGATTTTGTTCGCCTTGACCTGCAGCGGCACAGCCTCCCATTCGCATAAGTGAGGACATCGATGTCAGGAACATTCCCAGCGAATGGCGTGGCGATGATGCCTCTGCGTCCCAACTCCGCCACGACAAGATGCTCGCCGATTTGTCCGATGAGTTTCGTTTTGAAGCTCTTTGCCACGAGATGCGATGCCTTTCGGTCCTGACGGTCAGTGTTCCTTCCGTGTCGGGTCCTTGAGGAATGAAGCAATCCCTTCATGTTCGATCGTCAGCAGCACCTCATCTAGAGCGGCTTGGTCCGTGGGAAAGCGATGGTCCCAAACGGTT
>CAVTBE010000022.1:0-46033 GCA_963732845.1 uncultured Alphaproteobacteria bacterium
GACGTAGCGCAGCGGAATGCGGCGGCTCACGGCTGCCCGCGGATTGCCCATCCGTCCGGGCGGCGCTCGACCGCTATTTTGCCAGCACGTCGATCCTGATCGACTTGATGTCGGCGCCGGTGCCGTCGCCGGGGACGCCCCGGCTGGATCAGCAGGAGATCGCCGGTGCGGTCGGTCTTGAGCGATGGCACCGCCCAGGTCAGCGCCACCGCCTGTAGTCCGCGCCGAGATTGGCCGTCTGCCAGTGGCTGATGGCCACGCCGCTCTGATAGGCGAAGCGCATGCCGGCGGCACCGGGGTCTTCGACGACCGCGCCACGATGATGACGCGCACGTCGTGTCCGGCGAGCCGCGCGGCCAGTCCGGCCCGACCAGCGCCTTCACCCCCGCCGTGTCGGCCGACGAGGCGATGCGCACCGCACCGGTGGTGGCGTCGAAGCGCACCGGATTGTCCGGCGAGGTTTCGAAGATGGTCGGGTCGCGCCCGTCGAACAGCATGAAGGTCTGGTCGATGGGCATGGTCTCGGCCGCCAGCCGCACCGCCGTTGCCGCGTCGCTGACCTCGTGGCGCGCATCGATGTCGACGGTCACGCCGCTGTCGCGGGCACCAGCAGATAGACGCCGAGACCGCCGAGAACCAGACGCAGACGCCGATGGCGCCGAGCAGCATGAGGATCTTGTCGCGCTCGCTGAGCGGTCGTTGCGGCCGCTTCCGCTTCCGCCGCCGCTCCCGGTCGTCGTCCGGGCCGACCTTGCGCGCCGAACCCTTCGCCGGCTTCCGGCGCGGCACGTCGCGCGGCTCGCTGCCGGGCTCTCCCCCGCCCAGCGGTCCACCTGCCGCTGCCGACGCGCCGACCGCGGGCTATCCGTACCGTAGCCCGGCTCGTGCTCGTAAGGGTCGGGCGGCGGTTCGGGCAACGCCCGGCGGCCTGATGCCGCCGTGCGGCCGCGCGCGGGTGGCGGCCGATCGAACGCCTCCGGCTCGTCTGGCGGGTCGTCGTAGCCGTCGTCATAGGCGGGTTCCTGCGGCGGGACGCGCCGTGCTTCCTCTTGATACGCGCCTCGCGGTGGTACTCGTAAAGCCCCGCCTCGCGCACCTGCCGGCCGAAGGCAACCGGATCGATCAGCGCCGGCAGGCGTCGCGGATCGGCGACCGGGTAATCCTCCCGCTCGCGGTCATCCGCGGCGTAGCGATGGTCGGGCGGGTCGCGCTCCCGCGTGTGAACCTCCGCTTCGTCGTAATCGGCCTCGTCGTAGTCGGCGTCGTTGTAATCCGCTTCCAGCGGCTGATCGGCATCGTCATAGTCCGCCACCGCGGCCGCCGCTGCTGCTTCGGTTTCCGCGAAGGCGGCCATGACGTCCGCCTCGATATCGCGCACCGCCACGTCGAAAGCCGCGACGCGCCGGTCGATCTCATCCTCGTCGAGCGGCGGATTGAACGACCACAGCCGTCGGATCATCGCGCGCCGCGCCTGGGCATAGATCTCGTTGCGCTCACTGCCTTCGGTGATGCCGCGATCGAGGATCGATTTTCTGAGGATGGAGTAGAAGTCGCTCATCACGCCCGGCGCTAGTCGGCAATCAGCTCAGGTCCGCCGAGGATCAGGGGATCGGTCTCCCCCACGCTCTTGTCGTCGCGGCCGGGATAGGGGAACGCGGCCAGGATGTGGCGGATGACGTTGAGCCGTGCGCGCCTCTTGTCGTTGGCGTGCACCACCGTCCACGGCGTCGTCTTGCTGTGCGTGGCCGTCAGCATCACGTCGCGCGCATGAGTGTAGTCGGGCCACTTTTCGAGGGCAGCATAGTCCACCGGAGAGAGCTTCCAGATCTTGAGGGGATTATGACGCCGCTCGTGGAAACGCTTGAGCTGCATTTCCCGGCCAATATTGAGCCAGAATTTGAACAGCACAGTGCCACCGTTGATCAGCATCTTCTCATATGCGGGCGCCTGCTTCAGGAATTCCGCTGTCTCTTCCGCAGTGCAGAATCCCATCACCTTCTCAACACCCGCTCGGTTATACCAGGACCGGTCGAATAGCACCAATTCGCCGGCCGTTGGCAGGTGCTCGGTATACCGCTGAAAATACCATTGGCCGACCTCTTTTTCCGTGGGCTTGGGCAGCGCCACGACGCGCGCGGTGCGCGGGTTCATATATTGCCGCGTGGTGAAGATGCAGCCCCCCTTGCCGGCGGCATCCCGTCCTTCGAACAGCGCCACCAGCCGGGCGCCGGTCTCGTTGATGTAGCGTTGCAGTTTGACCAGCTCGACCTGCAGAAGCGTCAGTTCCTTCTCGTAGAGCTTATCCTTGATTGTGTCGTCATAAGGGTAGCCGCCCGACTTCAGCGCCCGCTCCTCCACCCAGTCGGGCAGCTTCGGATCCTCCAGGTCGAAGCTGCCGTGGCCGGTCGAAACCACTTTCGCATCCATGTCGGGGGTAATCACCGACGGCACGTCCTGTCTCTTCTTCCCGGGCATCTTCTTCCCGTTTTTTCCTTTGCCGGCTCTTTCGTTCTTCGCCATCGGTTACGGTCCCAATAGTGTCGCGGCTTGCCGCTGTGCCCCTGAAGACCTTATATCCCTCGCTGTCGGCCGGGCGCCACGGCCGCAATTCGCTGGTTTTCTGCGGGCGGCGTGCCGCCGACCCGCTGGAACGGGGATCATCGGGAATGGTTGCCGCCAATCCGGAGGGCAAGACCGCGGACCTCGTTCTGGCCGGGGTCGCCACCAGGCTGTCCGAAAGCCGCTGGCTGATCGCCGCGGTCGGCATCCTCATGCTTATCCTGGCCCTGGCCAACATTGTCGCACCTCTCCCCGCCGGGGCGATCTTCGTGACGCTGGTCGTGCTGGTCGCCGTGCTGCCCCGGGCCCAGGTCGCGCCGCGCGTTGCCGCGGCCGCGCGCCCGGTCCTGCCCACCGCCTCGGAGGGCGGCATTCAGGCCTTGGCCAACGCCTTGCCCGACCCCTGCTTCATCCTCGACCGGCGCGGCATCGTCCGCTACGCCAATGAACGCGCCATCGAGGCTTTTGCCATCCGCGCCGGCCAGTCGCTGACCTTCCGCCTGCGCCATCCGGATCTGGTCGCCGCCTTCCATCGCGTGGCACGCGGCGGCGCGCCGGAGCGTGTCGAATTTGCCGAGCGCATCCCCACCGAGCGCTGGTTCGCCGGCTGGTTCGCCGACCTCACCGCGCCGCGCCGTCCGGCCGGCGAATTCGTCGTCCTCATTCTCGACGACCTCAGCGAGAGCCGCCGCACCGAGCGCATCCGCGTCGATTTCGTCGCCAATGCCAGCCACGAGCTGCGCACGCCGCTGGCCTCGCTCACCGGCTTCATCGAGACCCTGCAGGGCCCCGCCCGCGAGGATCCGGCGGCGCGCGACCGTTTCCTGCAGATCATGCACGAGCAGGCGACCCGCATGAGCCGCCTGGTCGAAGACCTCATGTCGCTGAGCCGCATCGAGATGAAGGCGCATGTCCGCCCGGTCAACCGTGTCGATCTCACGTCCGTGGTGCGCCACGTCGCCGACGCGCTCGAGCCGCTGGCGCAGGAGCTTGGCGTCGTCATCGAGACGGCTCTGCCCGACGACCCGGTGGAACTGACCGCCGACCGCGACCAGCTTATCCAGGTCTTCGAGAACCTCATCGAGAACGCCTGCAAATACGGCCAGTCGGGCGCGCGGGTCGTGGTGACCGTGGCGCCGGCGGAAGAGGGCAGCGGCTCTGGCCCCAGCGTCACCGTGCGCGATTTCGGCCCCGGCATCCCCGAGGAGCACGTCCCGCGCCTGACCGAGCGTTTCTACCGCGTCGATGTCGAGGATAGCCGCCGCCATCGCGGCACCGGGCTGGGGCTGGCCATCGTCAAGCACATCCTGGCCCGCCATCGCGCCCGCATGACCATCGAGAGTCGCCTCGGCGAGGGCGCCGTCTTCACCGTGACATTTCCCCCGCCGGCTTTGCGCGGCGAGTCCGGTGCTTTCGACAAAGCACAATAAAAATCAATCACTTGGAATGTCGTAAAACCGTTACACGAACGTCATAGGAGGTTCGTGGGGACTGACTAGGTTCCGCGCCGACATGGACGCTCGCTCTTGGGTGGTCCGTGGTCGTCCATCCCCAAACCTCCAACAGGGAGAGGCCAGGTGAAACACTTCAACCTCGCCATCGCGGCCGGCCTTGCCGCCGCGGCGTTTTCCGTTTCCGTCGCCAGCGCTGCCGATATCACCGGTGCGGGCGCCACGTTCCCGAACCCGATCTATTCCAAGTGGGCCGAGGCCTACAAGGCGGAGACCGGGATCGGCCTGAACTACCAGTCGATCGGTTCCGGCGGCGGCATCAAGCAGATTGAAGCCAAGACCGTGACCTTCGGTGCGACCGACGCGCCGCTGAAGGCCGAAGACCTCGACAAGTACGGCCTTGCCCAGTGGCCGATGGTCATGGGCGGCATCGTTCCGGTCGTGAACCTCGAAGGCATCAAGCCGGGCGAACTCTACATCGACGGCAACACGCTCGCCGACATCTTCATGGGCAAGATCACCAAGTGGGACGATCCGGCGATTGCAGAGGCCAATCCGGGCGTCAAGCTGCCGTCTTCGGCCATCGCCGTCGTCCATCGTTCGGACGGGTCGGGCACCACCTTCAACTTCACCTATTACCTGGCTGATGTCAGCGCCGACTGGAAGGCGAACATCGGCGTGGCCACCGCGGTCGAGTGGCCGGTCGGCATCGGTGCCAAGGGCAACGAAGGCGTCGCCAACAACGTCCAGAACACCAAGGGCTCGATCGGCTACGTCGAATACGCCTATGCCATGCAGAACAAGATGACCTACGCTGGCATGGTCAACAAGGATGGCAAGCAGGTTCAGCCGACCGCCGAGGCCTTCGCCGCTGCGGCCGTCAATGCCGACTGGAACGGCACGCCCGGCTACGCCGTGATCCTGGCCAACCAGCCCGGCGCCGACACCTGGCCGATGACCGCCGCCACCTTCATCCTCATGTACAAGCAGCCGGCCGATGTTGCGGCGTCTGCCGAGGCTCTGAAGTTCTTCTCCTGGGCCTATGCCAAGGGCGGCGACATGGCCAAGGCGCTGATCTACATCCCGATGCCTGAAGCCGTCGCGAAGGATGTCGAGGCGATGTGGGCCAAGGACATCGTCGGCCCCGACGGCAAGCCCGTCTACGCGGCGATGTAGTCCCCGCACTGATTGTGGCACGTGCGCCCGCCCTCCGGGGTGGGCGCACGCAGCGCCAAGGCCTTGTGGGAAAGTATTGAGTTCCGGCCCGATTTGCCATTTCCCGCGCATACTTTATGAATTCGCCGGAGATTCGGATGACCGAAATGGCCTTGCACGGCGCAAACGCAGTCAGTGGCATCGAGCAGTCCAAGCTTCGGGCGCTGCGCCGGTTCAAGTTGGGTGAAGGTGCGTTTCGCACGGCGACGTTCGCTGCCGCGGTTCTTGTGCTCATCCTGCTCGGCGGTGTCATTGTGTCGCTGGTCATCGGCGCGATGCCGGCATTCTCCAAGTTCGGTTTCGGCTTCCTCACCACCCAGTCGTGGAATCCGGTGACCGAGAAATTCGGCGCCATCGCGCCGATGTACGGCACCATCGTGACGTCCCTGATTGCGATGCTGATCGGCATTCCGGTCTCCTTCGGCATCGCCATCTTCCTCACCGAGATCTGCCCCTATCCGCTGCGCCGGCCGATCGGCATTGCCATCGAGCTGCTCGCCGGTATCCCGTCGATCATCTACGGAATCTGGGGCCTGTTCGTCTTCGCGCCGTTTCTGCAGGCGACGGTGCAGCCGTTCCTGATCGACACGCTCGGCAACGTGCCCGGGATCGGCGCGCTCTTTGCCGGCCCGCCCTACGGCATCGGCGTGTTCACCGCCGGGCTGATTCTGGCGATCATGGTGCTTCCCTTCATCACCGCCATCACGCGCGACGTGTTCCTCACCGTCCCGCCGGTGCTCAAGGAGGCGGCCTATGGCGTCGGCTGCACGACCTGGGAAGTCGTGCGCAAGGTGGTGCTGCCCTATACCCGCGTCGGCGTCATCGGCGGCGTCATGCTCGGCCTCGGCCGCGCCCTCGGCGAAACCATGGCGGTGACCTTCGTCATCGGCAACGCCCACCGTGTCTCGGCCTCCATCCTGGCGCCCGGCACCACCATCTCGGCCTCCATCGCCAACGAGTTCAACGAAGCCGTCGGCGACCTCTACACCTCCTCGCTGATCGCTCTCGGCCTCATCCTCTTCGTCATCACCTTCTTCGTGCTGGCTGCCGCCCGGTTCATGTTGATGCGCATCGAGAGGAGCCTGGGCACATGAAGTCGATGGCCCGCTACAACCGCCGCCGCCGGCGCAACGCCATCACCATGGCGCTGTCGGTCTTCGCCACCGCGTTTGGCGCCGCCTGGCTGGTCGTCATCCTGGGGACGTTGCTGTGGAACGGCTTTTCCGGCCTGTCGCTGGAGGTCTTCACCGCCAATACGCCGCCGCCGGGCAGCGCCGGCGGCCTCGCCAATGCCATCGTCGGCAGCCTCATCCTCACGACCATGGGCGTCGTCATCGGCACGCCGATCGGCATCCTCGCGGGCACCTACATGGCCGAATACGGCCGCTATTCGCGCCTCACCTCGATCGTGCGCTTCGTCAACGACATCCTGCTGTCGGCACCCTCCATTGTGATTGGCCTGTTCGTGTACGAGATCATGGTTGCCCGCATGGGCCACTTCTCGGGCTGGGCCGGCGGTGTCGCGCTCGCCATCCTGGTCCTGCCGGTGGTCATCCGCACCACCGAGGACATGCTCCTGCTGGTCCCCGACTCGTTGCGCGAAGCCGCCTCCGGTCTCGGCTCGCCGCGCTGGAAGCTCATCGCCGACGTGTCCTATCGCGCCGCCCGCGCCGGCATCCTCACCGGCGTGCTGCTGGCAATTGCGCGCATCACCGGCGAGACCGCGCCGCTGCTCTTCACGTCCCTCAACAACCAGTTCTGGAGCCTCGACCCGAACGCGCCGATGGCCAACCTGCCGGTCACCATCTTCCAGTTCGCCCTGTCGCCCTACGACGATTGGCAACAGCTTGCCTGGACGGGCGCGTTGATCATCACCTTTGCCGTGCTGACGCTCAATGTCGTCGCGCGCTATCTCTCGAGCATGGGGAAGTCGTCATGAACGACACCAGTCTTTCGACGAACGGTTCGACGGCCACGCCCGAGGTTGACGTCGCCGTCCGCGCGCCGGATCCCGGCCTTGCCGGCAAGCCGAAGTCCGAGAAGATGACGGTGCGCGATCTGCACTTCTATTACGGCGACACGCTTGCCCTGAAGTCGATCAGCCTGCCGCTCTACGAGAACCACGTGACGGCCTTCATCGGCCCGTCGGGCTGCGGCAAGTCGACCCTGCTGCGTGTGTTCAACCGCATGTACGACCTCTATCCGAAGCAGCGCGCCGAGGGAGAGGTGATGTTGGACGGCGACAACATCCTGTCGCCGCAGCAGGACGTCAACCTGCTGCGCTCCAAGGTCGGCATGGTCTTCCAGAAGCCGACGCCGTTCCCGATGACCATCTTCGACAACATCGCCTTCGGCATCCAGCTTTACGAGCGCCCCCCGCGCGCCGAGCTTGCCGACCGTGTCGAGGCGGCGCTCACCAAGGCGGCGCTGTGGGACGAGGTCAAGGACAAGCTTCGCGCCAGCGGCCTCAGCCTCTCCGGCGGCCAGCAGCAGCGCCTGTGCATTGCCCGCACCGTCGCCGTCCAGCCGGAGGTCGTGCTGCTCGACGAGCCGGCCTCGGCGCTTGATCCGATCTCGACCGCCAAGATCGAAGAGCTGATCGACGAGCTAAAGAACGAATATACGATCGCCATCGTCACCCATAACATGCAGCAGGCGGCGCGCGTCTCGGACTACACCGCTTTCATGTATCTTGGCGAGCTGGTCGAATACGACGAGACCAACAAGATGTTCACCGCGCCGGATGACCGGCGCACCCAGGACTACATCACCGGCCGCTTCGGCTGATCACGCGCGGAGAACGCGACCATGGCGGATCAACACACCGTTGCCTCGTTCGACGAGGAGCTGGGCGAACTGGCGCGCAAGATCGCCGAGATGGGCGGCCTTGCCGAGCAATATGTGGCCGACTCGGTGACCGCTCTGGTCAACCGCGACACCGGGCTTGCCCAGAGCGTCATTGCCGGCGATGAGCGCATCGACAAGCTGCAGCAGCAGGTCGAGGAGAGCGCCATCCACATGATCGCGCGGCGCCAGCCGATGGCGCGCGACCTGCGCGAGATCATGGCGGCGATCCACATCGCCAACGATCTCGAGCGCGTCGGCGACCTTGCCAAGAACACCGCCAAGCGGGTGCTGGCCATCGAGACCAATTTCGGCCCGCAACGGCTGGTCGTCGGCGTCGAGCATATTGCCGAGATGGCCCTTGCCCAGCTCAAGGCGATCCTCGATGCCTTCGCCGCCCGCGATCTCTCCGCCGCCCTCTCCGTGTGGGAGCGCGACAACGAGATCGACGCGATGTACACCTCGCTGTTCCGCGAGCTGCTCACCTACATGATGGAAGATCCGCGCAATATCACCATGTGCACGCATCTTCTGTTCTGCGCCAAGAACGTCGAGCGCATCGGCGACCATGCCACCAACATCGCCGAGACTCTGCACTATCTGATCACCGGCGTGGTGCTGGCCGACGAGCGTCCCAAGCAGGACACGTCGAGCCTCACCTCGGTTGAATACAACGATACCTGAGCCGGCCAATGGGCGATCGGGAGCTGCGACGATGACCCCCAAGGTGATGATCGTCGAGGATGAAGAGCCGCTGTCGCTGATGCTCCGCTACAATCTCGAGGCGGAGGGCTATGCGGTCGACACGGTGGAACGCGGCGACGACGCTGAGAACTCGCCTGCGCGAGAACGTTCCCGATCTTCTCCTGCTCGATTGGATGCTGCCCGGCATTTCCGGCATCGAGCTGTGCCGGCGCCTGCGCACCCGCGACGCCACCCGCTCCCTGCCGATCATCATGCTGACCGCCCGCGGCGAGGAGTCGGAGCGCGTCCGCGGCCTTGCCACCGGCGCCGACGACTATGTCGTCAAGCCGTTTTCGGTTCCCGAGCTGATGGCGCGTGTGCGCGCCATCCTGCGCCGTTCCAAGCCCGAGCTGGTCGCCTCGGTGCTCAAGGGCGGCGACATCGAGCTCGACCGCGAGACCCATCGCGTCCGCCGCAACGGCCATGAGCTGCATCTCGGCCCGACCGAATTCCGCCTGCTCGAATTCCTCATGCAGAGCCCCGGCCGGGTCTTCTCGCGCGCCCAGCTTCTCGACAGCGTCTGGGGACGCGACGTCTTCGTCGACGAACGCACCGTCGACGTTCATGTCGGCCGGCTGCGCAAGGCGCTCGGCCGCGGCCGCGATCCGATCCGCACCGTGCGCGGATCGGGCTATTCCTTCGACGAGAGCTTCGCCGTCATCGCCTGAGCGACACCTCGGCGCCCGCGCCCATCGGCGCGCTTGCCGTTACGCCACCATTTGTTAGCCTGCCTTGTGCCGCAGCGCTGCGTGGAGCGGAGGGCGCGATGAGACGTGTTGTGTTTTGTCTGCTGGCGGGTTTGGTTCTGGCCGGTTCCGGCGTCCCGGCGGTTGCGGCCACCCCCTGGGTCGTCTCCACCGATGCGGCTCTTGCCGTGCGCGATCCCGACCGCTTCGCTTGGGCTATGTTCGTGGCGCTCACTTGGCCGGCCGACGAGGCAAGCCGGCTGCCCGCCAGCGACCGGCCCTATGGCGACCCCGGTCCGGTCATGTTCGAGACGTGGGCGACGTCCGACCAAGTCTTCTTGCCCAAGGGCGCCGAGCCGCCGGCCTGGGACCAGATCGACTGGTCGGGAAGCCGCACGCTGAGTACCGGTTCGGTGCCGCGCGAGATCGCCATGTTCCGCGACGTCGCGTCGGCGAAGTCGGGCAGCATCAGCGACAAGCAGGAAGACGTGTGGCTGAATCAGGCGGCCTTCGACTACATCCGTGAAAACAGCCTCTATTCCATCGAAGGCCAGCAGTGGTTCTTCTACAATCGCCAGCCGATCGCCTTTCCCCTCGGCGCCATCGAGGTGCAGACCGTGTGGCGGCCGATCGGCGAGGAGGACAAGGCGCGCTATCAGTGGGAGGAGTTCAGGGACACCAAGCGCAAGCGGCGCTACCTCTATGGGCTGACTGCGTTGCACATCCAGTCGAAGGTCCTGCCCCACTGGTTCTGGGCGACCTTCGAGCACGTCGACAATCCCTATCGTCCCGGCCTCTACGACGAGGGCTGGCTCACTCCCTCGCGCGACAGCGTCGCCTGTCCGGCGGCCCAGCTCGCCTGCAATCGCGCCCCCGGCGGCTTCGGCCTGGAAGGCACGCGCTGGGAGAATTATCGCCTGCGCGGCACCCAGATCGATTATGTCGATGCCGACGGCAATCCGGCGATCCTTGCCAATTCCGAGCTGGAGACCGGCTTCCAGCAGTCGTCATCCTGCATGTCGTGCCATGTGCGCTCCACCATCGGGCCCAATCGCAACGCCGCGGCGAGCTTCGTCTACAACGCCGACAACAAGGCCCACGAGCCGGCGCCGCCCACCGCCATGCGCCTGCCGGTGTTCAGGATCGACGCCGATGGCAGGGTGACCAGCTACAACGGCACGCCGCAGCCGGACGAATTCCTGCTGCCCGGTCAGGCGCCGGGCGGCCGCGAACGGTTCCTGTCGCTGGATTTCGTCTGGTCGCTGATCGAGGCCCAGAGCGTCAGCGGCGGCAAGTAGCCGCCGGCAGGGGCCGTCACAGCCGTCGCTGGGCCGATCCGCTCACGCCGGCGCGGGCTTCCGGTCTGGTCGCGAAGACCTCCTTGGCGGCAAACAAGCCGTTCAGCGCTGCAGGGAAACCGGCATAGACAGCCATTTGCATCAGGATTTCGGCGATCTCGTCGCGCGACAGCCCGACATTGAGACCCGCCTCGATGTGAACCTTAAGCTGCGGCGCCGCGTTTCCCATCGCCGCCAGCGCAGCGATGGTCGCGATCTCACGGTCGCGAAGGTTCAATCCGGGACGCGAATAGATGTCACCGAAGGGGAACTCGAACAGATAGGTCGCAAAGTCGGGCGCGATGTCGGCCAGCGACGCGATGACGTTTTCGCCGGCTGCGCCGTCGATCTCAGCGAGAGCGCGCTTTCCGCGTTCCAGCCGGCTTTCGCCGGCGCTCTGGTGGTGTTGTGTCATAATCCTTCATCCTCTTTCCCGTGCCGGCATAGCCGGCGATCTTGGTGTCGAGGACCGCCAGGCAGTCGTGCAGTTCGGCCAGATGTTGGTGCACGCGTTCGCGGTGCTGTTCCAGCAGTTCCCGGCGCTCCGCTTCCGTGCCGACGCCACGCTCGCGCAAGGCGGCATAGCGCAGCATCTCGCGGATCGGCATTCCGGTCGTCTTCAGCCGTTCGAGGAAATCGATCCAGATGAGGACCGACGCGTCGTAATTGCGCTGCCGCGATTGGTCCCTGTCGGCATAGGGAAGCAGCCCGATCCGCTCGTAATAGCGGATCGTATGGGCAGACAGCCCCGAACGCTTCGCCAGTTCTCCAATCCTCATGCGCGCCTGCCTGTTGTCACGACGCATGGGAAGCTACCGGCTAGAGCGCACTCCAAGTCAAGAGTGCTCGGCTCGGGAGCGAAGAGGCAGGGATACGGGGAGGCGCGGATCGCTTCCGCAGCATTTCGAGGTCCGTCCCCAGTTGGGGGCGGACCGCAAGTCGAATGCGCTGACTCAGTAGCCGCTGCCGCTGCGTCGGTCACGCCGCCGGTCGACCGGCTGGTAGGCAAGGCGGCTGTGATATTCGCAATAGGGCAGGCCGTTCCACGAGCGGTGGCCGCAGAAGTGGAAACCTTCCGTGCCGGGATCGCCCTCCGGCCATTTGCACATCGTGTCGTTGAGCGCCAGCAGCGAGACCTTGAGGCTGATTGGCACGACCACGTCTTCCAGTGCCGCCGGTGCCGGCAGGCGCCGTGGCGCCGGATTGGCGTGCGTCTTCAGCGCCGTGTTGCCCGACACGAAATGGCGCGGCGCCGATCGGTGCGCCGATTCTGCCCGCACCTTGCGTGGACGCGGGCTGTTCGACGCCGGCTTGGCGCGCCCCGACAGAGAGAGCCGATGCACCTTGCCGATCACCGCATTGCGGGTCACGCCGCCAAGCTGCGCGGCAATCTGGCTCGCGCTCAGTCCTTCGCTCCATAGTTTCTTGAGCAACGCGACGCGTTCGTCTGTCCAGCTCATACCGCATCATCCTGTTGCCTGCGGCCGATTCAGAATCGCTCCTTGCGCGTCGCCCGCTCCGCTGGGCGTCGCCAAACGCGTAACAAAGGATACTGAAATCCGCCGCGATGCCGTTATGTCGTACTCGACTAAGGCCACGCTACAATAGCGATTGACTCGCTGACAAGAGTCCGGACGAATCGATAGGTGGATTACTTTTGTTTTCCCCAGATCGTCGCCTTGGCGCATCACCGCCGCAATTGTCGGAGCGGCGGAAAAAGCGGCCGCTCGTGGCCGGGCATTGATTGACACATCAACGGCTTGGGTCGATAAGGTCGGCCAAGGATAAGGTGCTGCCCTCCGGCGGCACTTTTTAGTTTTGGCCTCTGGATAACGGACCGGCGGCATGCGCCGCAGGCGGACAGAAATGGACCGCTCACCACTCTATGACACCTTTGCCCGCGCGCCGATCGCCTTCGTGCGCGGCGAGGGCGCGTGGGTCGAGACGACCGACGGCAGGAAACTGCTCGATTTCGGGGGCGGCATCGCCGTCAATGCGCTCGGTCACGCCCATCCGGCGCTGGTCAAGGCTCTGACCGAGCAGGCCGGCCGCCTGTGGCACGTCTCCAATCTCTACCGCATCCCCGAGCAGGAGGCGCTGGCCGGGAAGCTCGTCGCGCTGTCCTTCGCCGACAAGGTGTTCTTCGGCAATTCCGGCGCGGAAGCCGTCGAGTGCGCCATCAAGACCGCGCGCCGCTATCATTTCGTCGGCGGCCATCCCGAGCGCAACGAGATCATCACCTTCGCCGGTGCCTTCCACGGCCGCACGCTGGCCACGCTCGCTGCTGCCGCCAATCCGAAATACCAGGAAGGTTACGACCCGGCGCCCGGCGGTTTCGTCCAGGTCGCCGTCGGCGACCTGAAGGCGGTGGAAGCGGCCATCGGACCGAACACCGCCGCCATCATGATCGAGCCGATCCAGGGCGAGGGCGGCATCCGCATGGTGCCCGCGCAGTTCCTGCGCGATCTGAGAGCGCTCTGCGACAAGCACGGCCTGCTGCTGATCTATGACGAGGTGCAGACCGGCATCGGCCGCACCGGCAGGCTCTTCGCCTATGAATGGTCGGGTGCCGCGCCGGACATCATGGCGCTCGCCAAGG
Source organism: uncultured Alphaproteobacteria bacterium (assembly GCA_963732845.1). Taxonomy (GTDB): domain Bacteria; phylum Pseudomonadota; class Alphaproteobacteria; order Rhizobiales; family Kaistiaceae; genus CAVSRC01. Next base: position 13,436 of record CAVTBE010000022.1, read on the forward strand.
GGCTCGGCGGCGGCTTCCCGGTCGGCGCCTGCCTGGCGACGGCCGAGGCCGCAAAGGGCATGACACCGGGCAGCCACGGCACCACCTTCGGCGGCAATCCGCTGGCCATGGCCGTCGGCAACGCGGTGATCGACATTGTCGCCGATCCGGCCTTCCTCGAGGACGTGCGCCGCAAGGGCCTCTATTTCAAGCAGCGGCTGGCGGCGGTGGTCGATACTCACCCCGACCAGCTTGCCGAGATCCGCGGCGAGGGTCTGCTCGTCGGCCTGCGCTGCATCGCGCCGGCCGCCGATGTCGTCGCTGCGTTGCGCGACAAGGATATGCTCGCCGTCGGCGCCGGCGAAAACGTCGTACGGTTGCTGCCGCCGCTCAATGTCAGCGACGCCGAGATCGACGCCGCCATCGACCGTCTCGACGCCGCACTTTCCGCGCTGGCGCCGGCCGCGGCTGCGGCGGGCTAGGGGGTGCGCCGATGGTCCGCCATTTCCTGGATCTTGCCGATTACGATACGGCGACGCTGAGAGCCATTCTGGCGGAGAGCAGCCGCCTCAAGGCGTTGCGCCGCACGCCGGCCGAGTCCAGGCCCTTCGCCGGCCGCTCGCTCGCCATGATCTTCGACAAGCAGTCGACCCGCACGCGCGTCTCCTTCGATGTCGCCATGCGCGAACTCGGCGGCGAGACCATCGTGCTGACCGGCAAGGAGATGCAGCTCTCCCGCGAGGAGACCATCGCCGATACCGCCCGCGTCCTGTCGCGCTATGTCGATGCCATCATGATCCGCATCCTCGATCACGCGCTGGTCGAGGAACTGGCCGCCAACGCCACCATTCCGGTGATCAACGGGCTCACCCGCCTGTCGCATCCCTGCCAGGTGATGGCCGACGTGATGACCTTCGAGGAGCATCGCGGGCCGATCGCCGGCCGGACGGTGGCCTGGCTGGGCGACGCCAACAACGTTCTGGCGTCGTGGGTCCATGCTGCCGCGCGCTTCGATTTTGCGCTGAACATCGCCGCGCCGCCGGAGCTGGCGCCGCGGCCGGAACTTCTCGCCTGGGCCGTGGACAACGGCGCCAGGGTCTCCACGACCACCGATCCGGAAGCGGCCGCTGCCGGTGTCGACTGCGTCGTCACCGATACCTGGGTGTCGATGGGCGACGAGGAGCGCGAGCGCCGCCACAACCTGCTCAAGCCCTATCAGGTCAACGCCCGGCTGATGGCCGGAGCCGGCGCCGACGCGCTTTTCATGCACTGCCTGCCGGCGCATCGCGGCGAGGAGGTCACCGACGAGGTGATCGACGGTCCCGCCTCGGTGGTCTTCGACGAGGCGGAGAACCGCCTGCACGCCCAGAAGGGCATCCTCGCCTTCTGTCTCGGCGGGATGAACCCGTGACGGTGACGATCGAGAAGACCGGCGAACCGATCGGCCCGGCGGGCGACGATGCCGTGCGCCCCTTCGAGGTCGCGGCCATCGACGTGCGCGGCCGCGTCATCCAGATGGGCCCGGTGATCGACGCCATCCTCGCCCGCCATGCCTATCCGCCCGCGGTCGCCCGGCTGCTCGCCGAGGCGACGGTGCTCGCCGTCCTGCTCGGCTCCTCGCTGAAATTCGACGGCAAGTTCATCCTGCAGACGCGCACCGACGGGCCGGTCGATATGCTGGTCGTCGATTACCGCACCAGCGGCGGCATCCGCGCCTATGCCCGTTTCGACGATGCCGCCGTTGCGGCGGCTGTGGCGGCCAACGCGGCGGCACCCGGCGCGCTGCTCGGCCACGGCACGCTTGCCATGACCATCGACCAGGGTGGCCACATGAACCGCTATCAGGGCGTCGTGCCGCTGAACGGCGAAAGTCTGGAGGAGGTGGCCCACACCTATTTCCGCCAGTCCGAGCAGATCCCGACGCGGGTGCGTCTCGCCGCCGCCGAAATCCACGTGCGCGAAGGTGACCGCCTGCATCACCGCTGGCGCGCCGGCGGCCTCCTGGTGCAGTTCCTGCCCGATGCGCCGGAGCGCATGCGTCAGGCCGACCTGCCCGCCGGCGACGATCCGGCGGCGGCCACCGACGGCATCGAATTCGTCGAGGATGATGCCTGGACCGAGGCGCAGGTGCTGGTCGGCACCATTCAGGACGACGAGCTGACCGACCCGACGGTGCCGGTAGAGACGCTGCTCTTCCGCCTCTTCCACGAGCGCGGCGTGCGTGTTTATCGCGCCGCGGAAATCCGCGACGAATGCTCCTGCTCGCGCGAGCGCGTCGCCGGCCTGCTCAGGACCTTCAGTGCCGAAGAGATCGCCGAGAGCACCGAGGATGGCGCCATCGCGATCACCTGCGAGTTCTGCGGCACCCGCTACCGCTTCGACCCGGCGGATTTCGCCTCCGGTCCAAGTGGTTCAAAACACTGAGGAAGTTCCTCCTCGCTTGAATCGGATTGTGAGCCCCGCTTCAACCTGAAGCGGAGGATGAAGTCCTTCAACCTGATTCAGATTGTGAAGACGCGGGGACCGCCTCATCCTGAGGTGGCCAAAGGCAGCCCTCGAAGGACGAGGCCTGCTCCGCTCGCACCTCGCCATGAGGCCGCGTTATCGCTGTCGCGTCAGAACTCCAGCTTCCCCGCCGCCAGCGCCCGAAGGTTCGCCACGCTCCAGTCAAACAGCTTCGGATAGGGCGGCGCCCGGTTGGCCGGGTCGGCCATCAGGATCGCCGCATAGGCGCGGTAGAAGCGGCCGGGAAGCAGGATCGCTTCGCCGTGGCGCGCCACGACCAGTTGCCGCGCCAGCGCCACGTCGTCGATGCGCGCCTCCTCGATCATCTCCAGGAACAGCGCTGCGGTGATCGCGTCATAGAGGGGATCGCCGGCGAGCGTGAAGACGCTGAAGTCGACCAGGCCGCTGACCGCAAGCGTCTCGTCGAGAAGGACGTTGCCGGGAAAGTAATCGCCATGCGCCAGCGCCTTCGCCGGCCGCTCGGGCAGCGCGTCGAGCAGCCTGAGCGCATTGGCGCTGACCCGCGTGATGCTCCCCGTCACCTCGGCAATCGTCGCGCCATTGCGCGCCAGCCAGTGATCGAGGCTCTGGCGGAAGAAGCCCGTCCACGTATCGGCGGTAAGCGGCGTCGGCGCGAGGATCTGGCCGTAGGGACGATCCGGCAGCAGAAGCTTGCCGGTCGCCTCGGCACCGGCGACATAGGCGGCGATCGCTCGTCTGCGGTCGGCGCCATGAAGCTGCGTCAGCAAGGCCAGCAGCGAGGTGCCCTTGAGCCGCCGCTCGACGGTCGTGCGGCCGGCCGGGTCGATCGTTGCGATCGCCGAGGTCGGGATGGCGAGGCGCCCGTCGATCTCGGCGAGGAACGCCTGCAGGCGCATGAGCGCCGCCACATCGCCCGGCTTCTTCAGTACGCGCAGCACCTGGGTGTCGCTGAGTGCATAGACCCAGGATTGGCCGCCGGCTCCGACCAGCGCGTCCGGCCCGATCCCGAACCGATCGAGGATATCGCGCGGCGCCCCGTCCGCACTGGTGCTGGCAGCTGGCCCGGTCAGTTCACCACCCGCTCCACGTCGGGCATGTCGAGCGAGAAGGCGGGAATGGCTACCGAGAACATCTCGCCGGTGTCGTTCTGCATCTGGTAGCTGCCCGTCATGATGCCCGACGACGTCGATAGCGGGCAGCCGCTGGTATAGGCGAAGGTCTCGCCGGGCTTCAGCACCGGCTGTTTGCCGACCACCCCGGCGCCGCGCACCTCCTCGATCCGCCCGTTGGCATCGGTGATCTGCCAGTAGCGCGAGCGCAGCCGCACCACCTCCTCGCCGAGGTTGGAGATCTCGACCCGGTAGGCCCAGAAATAGCGACCCTCTTCGGGCGCCGATTCGTCCTCGACGAAGCTCGGCTCGACCGTCACCTGAATGGCGCGGGTGGTTTCCCGGTACATGCAACGACTCCACAAGGCCCCACCAGGGCGGATTATGCGGGCAGGCGGGGCCGCGTCAATTGCGGGTGGCCCGCAAGACTTTTGGCGACTGTGGCGACCAAATCTCCCCCTCCCCCCTTGCGGGGCAGGGGAATCGCATGTGGGGTTGGGAGGGCTGTTGCCAATTTCGGCGAACAGGATTCTGAGGGTCTCTCCGCGTTTTCGGGGAGAGAGCCATGGAGAGGTTCAAGGACTGCTTCGCGGATTTGCCTGATCCGCGCGCGGCCAACGCGATGCACGATCTCACCGAGGTGCTGTTCGTCGCGCTGGCGGCGCTGTTGTGCGGGGCAGAAGGCTGCGTCGACATGGCCGACTTCGGCCGCGCCAAGGAGGGGCTGTTGCGGCAGGTATTGCGCCTGGAGCACGGCATCCCCAGCCACGACACCTTCAGCCGGGTGTTCCGGGTACTGCGGCCGGAGGCCTTCGAGGCCGCCTTCCGCCGCTTCATGGCCGCCTTCGGGCGGGCCAGCCGCGTCCGCGGAGTGGTGGCGATCGACGGCAAGGCGGTCAAGGGCGCCTACGGCCGCGGCCGCAAGACGACACCGCTGCATCTGGTCAACGTGTGGGCGGCCGAGGCCCGGCTGGCTCTGGCGCAACACACCGCTCCCGGCCGCAACGAGACGGCCGGCGTCCTCGAGGCCCTCGGGCTGTTGTCGCTCAAGGGCTGCATCGTCACGGCTGATGCCCTGCATTGCCGCGCCGACACCGCCCAGGCCATCCGCGACGCCGAGGCCGACTACGTGCTCGCCCTCAAGGAGAACCATCCCAAGCTGTGGGCAGATGCCTGTCAGACGATCGTAGGCGCCAAGCGGTCCGACCAAGCCTGCACCGAACAGCCGATCAGCCATGGCCGTCACGAATGGCGCCAGATCGTCGTGGTGGGGACCCTCGGCCTCGGCCGCAAGCATGGCTTCCCCGCCCTGCGTGCCGTGGCCCGTCTCACCGCGCGGCGCACGCTCGACGGCGGCCAAAGCGAGGAGACGGTCCGCTACTTCCTGCTCTCCCGCCGCTTCTCCGCCAAGCGCCTGCTCACCATCGTGCGCCAGCACTGGGGCATCGAGAACCAACTGCACTGGGTGCTCGACGTCATCCTCAACGAGGATCGCGCCAGGAACCGCAAAGATCACGGGCCCGAGAACATCGCCATCCTCAGAAAGCTTGCCCTCAACCTGCTGCGCTCCCACCCCGACACAGCTTCCATCCGACGCAAGGTTAAACGCGCCGCCTGGGACGATGCCTTCCTCCTCTCTCTCCTCGCCCACATGCGATAGCCCTCCCCGCAAGGGGGGAGGGCTGTTTCTCTTTGCGAGCCGCAGGCGAGCTTAGAGAAACAGGGTGAGGAATATGCCGCCGCGGGAAGGCACGAAAGTGATGGCGCGGGCTGCGTCCGCGGAAACTCGGCCTTGCACGCGCCGACGCGGCCGGCTCCATTACCGCTTCGCCATCCCGCACCGGTACACCCCTCACCCGGATTTCCAAGGCCGGTTTGCTGACGCAAACCGGGGAAATCCGACCTCCCCCGCAAAGGGGGAGGTGGAGAGTTCTCGAATGCCTGGCGTGAATGGAGCAAATGTCGATCCAGCTTCACAGCCCGTCCAGCGCTCCGATCAGGTCGTCCGCCAGGTCCTCCACGTCCTCCAGCCCCACCGACAGGCGCAGCAGCCCCTGGGTGATGCCGAGTTCCAGCCGCGCCTCTTCCGACAGCCGCTGGTGGGTGGTGGTCGAGGGATGCGTGACCAGGCTCTTGGCGTCGCCGAGATTGTTGGAGATGGCGATCACCCGGAGCGCGTTCTCGACCGCGAAGGCGGCCTTGCGCCCGCCCTTCACCACGAAGGAGATCATGGTCGAGCCGCCGGTCATCTGGCGTTTGGCGATCTCGGCCTGCGGGTGGTCGGCGCCGCCGGGATAGAGCACGCGGGCGATGCGCTTGTGGCCGGCGAGCCGGTCGGCGAGCTCGGCCGCGCTTTCCGTCTGCTGGCGGACGCGCAACGGTAGCGTCTCCAGTCCCTTGAGCAGCACCCAGGCATTGAACGGGCTCATCGACGGCCCGGTCTGGCGCAGGAAGGTGTGCAGGTTGTCGGTGATGAACTGCTGGTCGGAGAGGATCACCCCGCCCAGGCAGCGGCCCTGGCCGTCGATGTGCTTGGTCGCCGAATAGACGACGATGTCGGCGCCGAGTTCGAGCGGCTTCTGGAAGAGCGGCGTGGCGAAGACATTGTCGACCACCAGCTTGGCGCCGGCCTCGTGAGCGATCTCGGCCACCGCCGCGATGTCGATCACCTCCAGCGTCGGGTTGGTCGGGCTTTCCAGGAAGAAGGCCTTGGTGTTCCTGCGCGCCGCCCGTTTCCATTGTTTCAGGTCGTTGCCGTCGACCAGCGTCGATTTGATGCCATAGCGCGGCAGCAAGTCCTCGACGACGTAGCGGCACGAGCCGAACAGAGCCTTGGCCGCCACCACATGGTCGCCGGCCTTGAGCCAGGAGAGGAACACCGAGGTGACCGCGGCCATGCCGCTGGCGGTCGCCCGCGCCGCTTCGGCGCCCTCCATCAGGCGCATGCGTTCCTCGAACATGGCGACGGTGGGGTTGGCGTAGCGCGAATAGATGAAGCCCGGCTCGTCGCCCTTGAAGCGCCGCTCGGCCTGCTCGGCGCTGTCATAGACGTAGCTCTGGGTCATGAAGATCGCTTCCGCGGTCTCCCCGAACTGCGAGCGCAGCGTGCCGCCGTGGACGAGTTGGGTCGCCGGCCGCAAGGCCCGCCTGGTCTTCGTCTTCCCCGCCATCTCCGTCTCCTTCTCGAACAACAAAAAACCCGGGCCGCGCATGTCGGACCGGGTTTCCATCTGCCCTTCCGACCTTTTAGCGACTTGTTTAACGTGGCTGCAAGCCGGTCGGCTCAAATGACCACGAACGAAGGGTGTCATACGGCTCCGCGATCTTGGCGTCAATCGCCACATCGGCTAAGCCAAGGGGCCGCCGGGGTAGGGCGGCGGGTAGCGTGGGGCGCGTCATGGCCGAGGAAAGGTCCATCGGCATTCTGCCGGCACAGGTCATCGAGCGGTTGGTCGCGGCCGGTGCCATTGGCTCCGCCAAGCGGCTGGATCTCGATCAGGTCCAGCCGGCGAGCCTCGATCTCCGGCTCGGCGAGATCGCCTATCGCGTGCGCGCCAGCTTCCTGCCCGGCCCCGGATCGCTGGTCTCCGACCGGCTCACCAAGCTGAAACTGCACGAATTCAGCCTGATCGGCGGCGCCGTACTGGAGACCGGCTGCGTCTACATCATCCCGCTGATGGAGCGCCTGAAGCTGCCGCGCGACGTCAGCGCTGCGGCCAATCCCAAGTCCTCCACCGGCCGGCTGGACGTTTTCACGCGCATCATCACCGACCATGCGCGCGCCTTCGATACCATCCGCGCCGGCTATATCGGGCCGCTCTATATCGAGGTCAGCCCGCGCACCTTCCCAATTCTGGTACGGGCCGGCTCGCGCCTGTCGCAGGTGCGCTTCCGCACCGGCGATGCGCGCCTCAGCGACCAGGACCTGATCAGGCTGCACCGCGAGGTCGCCCTGGTCGACAGCACGCCCCATGTCGACAACGGTCTCACCGTCACCATCGACCTCGGTGGATCGGCCGACGGCATCGTCGGCTATCGCGCCAAGCGCCACACCAGCGTCATCGACGTCGACAAGCGCGCCCAGTACGCCCCGCTCGATTTCTGGGAGCCGATCCCGCGCCACTGGACGTCGGAGCTGATCCTCGATCCCGACCAGTTCTACATCCTGGTCTCGCGCGAAGCGGTCCATGTGCCGCCCGAATACGCCGCCGAGATGGTGCCCTTCGATCCGCTGGTCGGCGAGTTCCGCGTCCATTATGCCGGCTTCTTCGATCCCGGCTTCGGCCACAGCGAGGCCGGCGGCAGCGGCAGCCGCGCCGTTCTGGAAGTCCGCAGCCACGACGTGCCCTTCATCCTCGAGCACGGCCAGACCGTCGCCCGGCTGGTCTATGAGCCGATGACCGAGCGGCCGGAGAAGCTTTACGGCACCGACATCGCCTCCAACTATCAGGCCCAGGGCCTGAAGCTGTCGAAGCACTTCCGCACCGGCTCGACGCCGATGATCGAGCAGCCGTAGCACCATCACTCTCGTACCATCTTCTCCAGCGTCTCCAGCCGGTCGGCTTCGCCCGGCGGCTTGTCCCATCTCAGCCGTGCGATGCGCGGGAAGCGCATGGCCAGCCCCGAGCGGTGGCGGGTGGAGCGTTGCAGCCCCTCGAAGGCGACCTCGAGCACCAGCCCCTTGTCCGCCTCGTGCACCACCTCGCGCACCGGGCCGAAGCGGTTGATGGTGTTGTTGCGCACGTAGCGGTCGATCTCGGCGAGTTCCGCGTCGGTGAAGCCGAAATAGGCCTTGCCCACCGGCACCAGCTCGTCGCCGCTCTCGCCCGCGCGCCAGACGCCGAAGGTGTAGTCGGAATAGTAGGAGGAGCGCTTGCCGTGGCCGCGCTGGGCATACATCAGCACGGCGTCCACCGTGTGTGGGTCGCGCTTCCACTTGAACCATGGGCCTTTCGGCCGGCCGGGCTCGTAGACCGAATCCCAGCGCTTGAGCATCACGCCTTCGATCACCGCCTCCGGCGGCTGGGCACGCAAGGCCGCCAGCTCTTGCGCGTCGGCGTAGGTGAGAAGCGGCGACAGATCCATGCGGCCGGAGAGCGAGCGCGCAATCAGGACTTCCAGCCGCTGCCGCCGTTCGCGGAAGGGGAGCGCCCGGATGTCTTCGCCGTCATCCACCAGGCAGTCATAGACGCGCAGATATGCCGGGTGGCTGGCGAGCAGCTTGGCCGTCACCGTCTTGCGGTTCAGACGCTGTTGCAGGTCGGAGAAGCTGCGTACGATGAATCCGTCCGTATCCGCATGTCCGACGAGCAGTTCGCCGTCGAGCGCGCCCTCGACGTCGAGCCCGCCAACGATGTCGGGAAAGCTGTGCGAGATGTCGTCGCCGGTGCGCGTATAGAGCCGCACGACGCCGTCCTCGCGCACCGCCTGCACGCGGATGCCATCCCATTTCCACTCGGCGGCGTAGGTCTCCGGCGAGATGAGGGCGAGGTCGTCCTCGGCGATCGCCTGCGCCAGCATCACCGGACGGAAGGGCGCCTTGACGGTCGATTCCGGCGCCGGTCCGCGCCCCTCGAGCCAGGCGAACAGGTTGCCATACGGGGCCTTCAGGCCGTGCCACACCTCCTCGATGTCATTGACCGGCCTGCCGGCGAGATCGGCCACCGCCTGCTTGGCCAGTCGCGCCGAGACGCCGATGCGCAAGCCCCCGGTCACGAGCTTGATCAGCGCCCAGCGTCCGGAAGCGTCGAGCCGGTCGAGCCAGCCTTCCACCAGCCGCGGTCCCTCGCTGCGCGAGGCCGCCTGCAATTGTTCAATGACTGCCGACAGGCGAGGCGCACTCTGCGCCGGCGTCGCGCTCTCCCTCCCTCCTTGCGGGGGAGGGCCGGGGAGGGGGGTACTGGCACGATGGTCGGCAATGCCATGACCCCTCTCTGGCTCCGCTAGGCTCGGCTTCGCCTCGCCAAGCTGCGCCGTCTCCCCCGCAAGGGGGGAGAGGGGCGCCGCACCCGGCTCACTAGCCTCGGGGCCCGGCCAGATCAGCGAGATCGTCTCGGCGAGGTCGCCGACATAGTCGTAGGAATACGCAAAGAGCACCTCGTCCACCCGCGCCGCGACCAGCGCCCGCAGCATCGCTGGCTTGACGCTCGGGATGGCGAGGTCGCCGGTGAGCGCAGCGAGCGCATAGCCGCGATCCGGGTCGGGGATGCTACGGAAATAGTCGGTCATCAGGCGCAGCTTGACGGTCCGCTGGGGTGTCAGGACGAGCCGGTCGAGCAGGGCGGCGAAGGCGCGCATCAGCGAAACCTAGACGCCCGCACCGCGGGCGGGAAGCCGGCACCATCGATGCTTGGGTTGCATATCGGCCATGACGGGCGCGCCGTTGCGTCCCGCCCTGCCAGGCTCTATGTCTTCCGGCGCCCGGCGGGGTTCGCCGGGTCTCGTTCTCAGGGCGGGGTGAAAGTCCCCACCGGCGGTATGCGGGGTTATCCCCGCGAGCCCGCGAGCGCCTTGGCCGCCCGGCCAGGGGTCAGCAGATTCGGTGAGACGCCGAAGCCGACGGTCATAGTCCGGATGGAAGAGAACAGCGGCAGAGATGCCCGCGAGGCAGGTCCTCGTGCGGTTTTCGTCTTGTCGCGCCTGCCCTGATTTCGTGTTGCCTCGTCATGGAGACCAACATGGATCAGATACTCACCACGCCTTGTCATGCCGGGGGCCGGCCATGAGCCTCGCCCTCGATCTTTCGCCCTCCCGCGCGCCGGTTGCCGGCGCCTTCTGGATGGTCGCCGCCGGTTTCGCCTTTGCCGGCGTCAACACGCTCGAGCAGATCGTCACCACGCGCGCCGGTCTGCCGGCGCCGACCGCTGCCTTCCTTCAATATTTCGTCGCCCTGCTGGTGGTGCTTCCGTGGTCCGGCCGCAGAGGCATTGCGGCGCTGCGCACCCGCCATCCCTGGCTGCAGGCGGTCCGCGTCGTCTTCGCCGCCCTCGGCGTCCAGTTCTGGGTTACCGGCCTCGCCCATGGCGTGCCGATCGGCGCGGCAGTGGCGCTGGTCATGACCTCGCCCTTCTTCGTCACCCTCGGCGCCGGCCTGGTGCTGGGTGAGCGGGTGACGCCCGAGCGCTGGCTGGCGGTCACCGCCGGCTTCGTCGGTGCCGTCGTCATCCTCGATCCCTTCTCCGGCCTGTTCACCCCGGCGAGCCTGCTGCCGCTGGCGGCCTCCCTGATGTGGGCCGCCACCTCGCTCTGCCAGAAGCGCCTGCTCGCCGACGAGAGCCCCGAGACCAACACGGCCTGGCTCCTCTTCCTGCTCGCCCCGGTCAATCTGGCGCTGGCACTCCCGTCGGGAATCGCGGTGCCGGTCGGCCAGCCGCTCATGATGATCGTCGCGGTCGGCATCTTCACCGCGCTGGCGCAGGGCTTCCTGGCGCTTGCCTATTCGCGTGCCGATGCCGCCTACGTTCAGCCCTTCGACCACGTCAAGCTGCCGCTCAACATCATCGCAAGCTGGCTGGTCTTCGGCTGGGCGCCGCCGGGCACGCTGTGGCTCGGCGCGGCCCTCATCGTCGGTGCCTCGCTGTTCCTGATGATGCGCGAGAGCCACGACGGGGCCGCCGCCGGTCCGTCGGCGCAATTGGACTGATCTAGCCCCAGCGCCGGCGCATGCGCGCCCCGATGTCGACCTGCGGCCCCGGCGCCCGCGCCCGTGGCGCCTCGGCGACGGCCGGTGGCCACAGAGTCGCGCGGAAGTGCGTGAGAATCGCCTCGGGGATGAAGCGCGTGCGCTGGGCGAAGAGGTGGCGGTCGCCGCCGCGCCGCTGCTGCAGCACGTAGCAGCGCTGCGGCACCAGGATGTCCAGTTCGTCCTTGGCCCGCGTCATGGCGACATAGAGCAGCCGCCGCTCCTCCTCGATCTCGTCCCGGCTGCCGACGCCGAGATCGGAGGGGATGCAGCCGTCGATGCCGTTCAGCACAAAGACAGACTTCCACTCCTGCCCCTTGGCCGAGTGGATGGTGGAGAGGATCAGATAGTCCTCGTCGAGAAACGGCGGCCCCGCCTCGTCGCTGGTGGCGTCCGGCGGGTCGAGGGTGAGTTCGGTGAGGAAGCGCTCGCGGCTGGCATAGCCGGCGGCGATCTGTTCGAGCTGGAGAAGGTCGTTGCGGCGGATAACCGCATCCTCGTGGATGCGCTCCAGATGCGGCTCGTACCAGAGCCGCACGCGCTCCATCTCTGCCGGCCAGCCGCTGCGGCCGCCGCGCAGGTCCGCGGCAAGCCCGGCGAAGTCCGGCCAGTCGGCCGCCGCCCGCGCCGGCGGCTGATAGAGCGAGAGCACCACGCCTGCCTCTGACAATTCCGTCAGCCGGTCGAGCACGTCGGCCGCCGTCGCCGGGCCGATGCCGGGGAGAAGCTGCAGCACGCGGAAGCCGGAAACGCGGTCGCGCGGATTGCCGGCGAAGCGCAGCAGCGCCAGCACGTCCTTCACATGCGCCGCGTCGAGGAATTTGAGCCCGCCATATTTGACGAAGGGAATGTTGCGCCGGGTCAGCTCGATTTCCAGTTGCCCGCTGTGATGCGCGGTGCGGAAGAGCACCGCCTGCTCTTTCAGCGCCACGCCCTCTTCGCGGTTGGCCAGCACCCGTTCCACCACATAACGCGCCTGGCCGGCCTCGTCGGCGACGACCACCAGCGCCGGTTTCTCGCCGGAAGTGCGTTCCGACCACAGCTCCTTGGCGTAGCGTTCCTCCGCCTGGCCGATCACCGCATTGGAGGCGGCGAGGATCGCCTGCGTCGAGCGGTAGTTGCGCTGCAGCGTCACCACGGCTGCCGGCGGGCTGAACGCCTTGGGAAAATCGAGGATGTTGCGCACGGTGGCGGCGCGGAAGGAATAGATCGATTGGGCGTCGTCGCCGACCACGACAACCCCGCGCCCGTCCGGTCTGAGCGCCTTGAGGATCGAGGCCTGCAGCCGGTTGGTGTCCTGATATTCGTCGACTAGGATGTGGTCGAAGCGCCCGCCAATGTCCTCGGCGATTGTGCGCTCCTCCAGCATCCCCGCGAGATAGAGCAGCAGGTCGTCGTAATCGAGGACGTTCTGGCTCTGCTTGGCCTCCACATAGGCGCCGAACAGTCGGGCAAGCTCCACCTGCCAGGCGGCGCACCACGGGAAGGACTGGGCCAGCACCTCGGCCAGCTCGGCTTCCTGATTGACCGTGCGCGAATAGATCGCCAGGCACGTCGCCTTGGTGGGGAAACGCTTCTCGGTGTGCGACAGGCCCTGCTCGTGGCGCACCAGATTCATCAGGTCCGCCGAATCCTCGCGGTCGTGGATGGTGAAGCCGGGGTCGAGCCCGATCGTGCCGGCATATTCGCGCAACAGCCGCGCGCCGATGCCGTGGAACGTGCCGGACCAGGCAAGCGTCGGCGGCACGCTCGCTGCCGGCAGGGCGCGGGCGACGATCCGCTCGACGCGGCGGGTCATCTCGTTGGCCGCCCGGCGCGAGAAGGTCATCAGCAGGATGCGGCCCGGGTCCGCCCCGTTGACCACCAGATGGGCCACCCGATGCGCCAGCGTGTTGGTCTTGCCCGAGCCCGCCCCGGCGATGATCAGGAGTGGCCCGGGCGGCGCCGCGCCGACGCCATGCACCACGGCCCGGCGCTGGCCGGGATTGAGCGTGTCGACAGGGGCAGCGGACATCGCGCTTTCGAATCAAACGGTTGAACCGGATGCCGAGCAAATCCGATTCACGCTTTGTTCGCAATCGCCAAGGCGCGCCGCAGACCCCGCCGCAGAGCTTCGTTAATCTTGTCCGGCGCTTGTCGGCCATTTTCACAGTAAGCGGTTAACCTTTGGCGCGAAATTGCCTATAATCCCTGTTCCCGGCGGGGTGTGTACACATGCGTGAGAGTCTGTATTTGCGTATCGCGGCGCTGGCGGTGGTGCTGCCCTTGATGGCGGCCGTCTGTGTCTTTGCCCTCGTGGTGACCGGTGCTCTCCATCCGCGCATCGCCTATCTGGTGCTGGCCGGGGGTGCCATCCTCGTCATTGCGGTCCTCGCCGCCGCCCTCTCGGCGCTGGGCCCCAAATATCGCCCGACGCCGTTTCTCACCCCGCTTTTCGCGGGCGTCTTCGCGGCGTTGCTGGCCTCCACGGCGGTCTATGCCGCCCACGCCTATGTCACGCCGAAGCGCAGCGCCGTTGCCACGGTCGACATCAAGCCGGCCACCAAGGCGGCCAAGGCTTCCAAGACCGCCAAGTCCGCGGTGAAGCCGGCGGAAGCCGCGCCGGTCGAGCAAGCGTCGGCCGGGGGCGATGCCGCGCAACTGCCGCCCGGCTTCATGCCGATGTTCGACACGGCCGCCTTCGCGCCCGCGGAGAAGGCGCAGGATCAACTGCCGTTGGCGGATCAGCCCCCGACGAAGGCGGCGGACCAGCTGCCGGCGACCGCGGAGGTTCAGCCGCTGCCCGCGGACGCGGCGGACCGCGCCGCGATGGGCGGCCCGTTGGTGGACGTGCCCGATGCGATGGTGACGCCGGTCAAGGCGGAAGAGAAGTCCGGCACTGCCAAGCCGGGGAAGCAGCCGACCGTCGCCGTCGCCAAGATTCCGGTGCCCGCCAAGGCGCCGCAGTTGCCGGGCGAGACGGCGAAAGCGGATGCGAACACGCCGCGCAATCTCGCGGCCAGCTTCGATGCGTCGGGCCCGATCCTGCCGGCGGCCGATGGGCCGCCGATGGCGCTTGATGGTGCCGAGGCCGCGGGCGCCGCGCCGGCGCACCACGCGGCTATTCCGCCTCTTCCTCGTATCCGACCATGTGGAGGGGACGGGCCGGCGTGCCCCTGAGGGCGCACCAGCGCACCAGCGCCTCTTCGCGGCCGTGGGTGACCCACACCTCCGCCGGATCGAGTTCGGCAATCGTCACGGTCAGTTCGTCCCAGTCGGCATGATCCGATAGTACCAGCGGCAGTTCGACGCCGGCCTGTCTGGCGCGTTGGCGGATGCCCATCCAGCCGGATGCGACGCATGGCAGGGGATCGGGGAAGCGCCGCGCCCAGCGTTCGGCAATCTCGCTCGGCGGGCAAACGACGATCGCCCCGGCGAACGCCCCCTTTCTGCCGCCATCGACAGTGGCCGGCTCGAGCGGCCCCAGCGCCACGCCGAGGTCCTCGTAGAGCCGGCAGAGCCGTTCCATGGCGCCGTGCAGATAGATCGGGCGATCGTAGCCTTGATCGCGCAGCATGCGGATGACGCGCTGCGCCTTGCCGAGCGAATAGGCGCCGACCAGATGCGCCCGCTCGGGAAACTGTGCGACGGAGGCGATGAGCTTGGCGATCTCCGCCTCCGGCGGCGGATGCCGAAAGACCGGCAGCGCGAAGGTCGCCTCCGTGATGAAGACGTCGCAGCGGACCGGCTCGAAAGGGGCGCAGGTCGGGTCGGCCTGCCGCTTGTAGTCGCCGGAAGCGACGATCCTGAGCCCCTTGCCCGCGACCGCGATCTGCGCCGAACCCAGAACGTGGCCGGCCGGGTGGAAGCTGACCGTGACCTCGCCGAGCCTCAGCCGCTCGCCATAGGCGACCGCCTGGGTCGCTCCCGCGAAGCCGGCGCCGTAGCGCGCCTCCATGATCCTCAGCGTCGCGGCCGTCGCCAGCACCCGGGCGTGGCCCGGGCGCGCATGGTCGGCATGGCCGTGGGTGATCAACGCCCGTTCAACCGGCCGGGTCGGGTCGATGTGAAAACCGCCGTCCGGACACCATAGGCCGGCGGGCGAGGGGGTGAGCAGCTCTTCCGGGCGCATGGCCAGCGAGGATAGACGCTCGCCCGCTCCGCGCCAGCCTCGGCGGGACGGATGGTGTCAGGAGGCTGCGGGCTCAGCGCCTCCGCTTCCGCGACATGACCAGAACGCCGAGGCCGACGAAGATCAGCACCATGCCGGCCAGCCGCAGCGGGCCGAAGCGTTCGCCCAGGATCAGCGCCGAGGACAGCGTGCCTGAGATTGGCACCAGCAGCGAGAACGGCGCGGCGACCGCCGCCGGATAGAGCTTCAAGAGATGGCCCCAGGCGGCATAGCCGAAGATCGTCGAGACCACGACGATGTAGAGCAGCGAACCGACCGACAGCCAGGTCGCGCTCGCCAGGCCCGCAACGATCTGCGCCGGCCCCTCGATGATGAGCGACAGCGCCAAAAGCGGCAGGATCGGCACCAGGCTCAGCCAGGATATCAGCGCCAGCATGTCGGCAGGGCCGGCGCGGCGCAGCAGCACGTTGCCGCTCGCCCAGCACGCGGCGGCGCCGAGCAGCAGCACGAAGCCGGCGAGTGTCACACCATTGCTGCCGACGGTCGCCGCGATCACGACAAGGCCGGCAAAGGCGAGCGCCGCCCCACCGAGCTGTTGGCGGCTCGGCCGCTCGCCGAGGACCACCGCCGCGATGGCGATGGTGATGAAGGCCTGCAGCTGCAGGCCGATGGAGGCAAGGCCGGGCGGCATGCCGACCGCCATGGCCGGAAACAGCAGCCCGAACTGGCCGACGAAGAGCGTGCCGCCGATGGCGGTGAGCGTCGGCCACGAAACCGGCGGTTTGGGCAGGAAGAAGACCGGCAGGGCGGCTAGCGCGAAGCGCAGGGCAGCCAGCAGAAGCGGCGAAAAGTCGGTCAGCGCCAGCCGGATGAAGACGAAATTCAGCCCCCAGACGAAGGCGAGCAGGGCGGCGAGGGCGATGTGGCGGGGCTTCAAAGATAATACGGGCCGGCAAATCGCTCCGCCGGCCGTGCCTCGGGCCCCGCGAGGGGCCGCTGCATCCCGATCCTAGCGCCTGTCGGTCGCCAGATGCTGCTCATAGGTTTTGGCGCGCTCGTCGCGGCGGTTTACCAGCTCTTCGTAGGCCCTCTTGTCCTCTTCCGAGAGCGTGATCCGACGGACCGGGGCAGTCTTTTTGGTTCGGCTTGACGGTTTCTTGTACGTGGTGGTGGCGGTGTTCATCGGGTTCCCTGCGGCTGACTGGCCAGATGTATAGGGTAAGGCGCGGCGAAGTGCGACTGTCTGTGATGGACGGAATGCCGCGCCGGGGTTACCTGTCGTCGGGTGACCGAGCGCGCCGAGATCGCCGACCCGGCGGGCCTGCTGCCCGCGCCTTTCGCCGCCTGGTTCGCCGCGCGCGGCTGGCGCCCGCGCCCGCACCAGATCGACCTGCTCGCCAGGACCCGGGCCGGCCGCTCGACTCTCCTCATCGCGCCGACCGGCGCCGGCAAGACTCTGGCCGGCTTCCTGCCCAGTCTTGTTGCCCTCCACGGGCGCCCACCGGCCAATGCGCCCGCCGGTCGCGGCATCCACACCCTCTATATCTCGCCGCTGAAGGCGCTTGCCGTCGATATCGCCCGCAACCTGGAACAGCCGGTCGCCGAGATCGGCCTCGCCGTGCGGCTCGAGACCCGCACCGGCGACACCTCCGTGCACAAGCGCCAGCGCCAGAAGCTGAACCCGCCGGACATCCTGCTCACCACGCCGGAGCAGGCGGCCCTGCTTCTCTCCGCGCCCGACGCCGACCGTTTCTTCGCCGATCTCGACACCGTCATCCTCGACGAGCTGCACGTGCTGGTGACCAGCAAGCGCGGCGATCTCCTTTCTCTCGGCCTCGCCCGTCTGCGCAGGCTCGCCCCGGGCCTCAAGACCATCGGCCTCTCGGCCACCGTTGCCGAGCCCGACGATCTTCGCGGCTGGCTGGTGGCCCAGGGACCACCGGCCAGTGGCACTGAGTCCCCCCCTCTCCCCCTGTGGGAGGGGTACGGGCCGGTCGCGACCAACCTCGCCGATCTGGTCACCGTCGCCGGCGGCGCCCGGCCCGAGATCGCCATCCTGCAGTCGGATGAGCGCGTGCCCTGGGCCGGCCATTCGGCCCGCTACGCGCTTGCCGACATCTATGCCGCCATCGGCGCCCACAGGATGGCGCTGCTCTTCGTCAATACGCGCAGCCAGGCCGAACTCGTCTTTCAGGAGCTCTGGCGCATCAATACCGACGGCCTCGCCATCGCCCTCCACCACGGCTCGCTCGACGCCACCCAGCGCCGCAAGGTCGAGGCCGCCATGGCGGCCGGCAAGCTCAGGGCGGTGGTGTGTACCTCCACCCTCGACCTCGGCATCGACTGGGGCGATGTCGATCTCGTCGTCCATATCGGCGCGCCGAAGGGCGCCAGCCGCCTGGCCCAGCGCATCGGCCGCGCCAATCACCGCATGGACGAGCCCTCCAAAGCGCTGCTGGTGCCCGCCAACCGCTTCGAAGTGATGGAGTGCCGCGCCGCGCTCGATGCCAATTACCTCGGCGCCCAGGACACCCCGCCCATCCGCCCCGGGGCGCTCGACGTGCTTGCCCAGCATGTCCTCGGCATGGCTTGCTCGGCGCCCTTTTCGGCCGACGCGCTCCATAGCGAGGTGACCTCGGCCTATCCCTACCGCACCCTCGACCGCGCGACGTTCAACCGCGTCGTCGCCTTCGTCGCCACCGGCGGCTATGCGTTGAAAACCTATGAGCGCTTCGCCAAGATCCGTTTGGGGCACGATGGCCTCTGGCGCATCTCGCACCCGCGCATCGCCCAGCAGTACCGCCTTAACGTCGGCACCATCGTCGAGACGGCATTGTTGAACGTCCGCGTCGCGCGCAATCGCGGTGCTGGCTTCGCCGGGCGCGGCGGCCGGGTGCTGGGCAAGATCGAGGAGTATTTCATCGAGACGCTGTCGCCCGGCGACACCTTCCTCTTCGCAGGGCTGATCCTCCGCTTCGAGGGCATCCACGAGAACGAGGTGGTGGCGACCCGCACCGCCGACGATGCGCCCAAGATCCCCGTCTATGCCGGCGGCAAGTTTCCGCTCTCCACCTATCTGGCGGCCGGCGTGCGCGCCATCCTCGCCGACCCGGAGAAGTGGGCGGTGCTGCCCGATCAGGTCGCCGACTGGCTGCGCATCCAGAAAGACAAGTCCGTCCTGCCGCGCACCGACCAGTTGCTGGTCGAGACCTTCCCGCGCGGCAATCGCTTCTACATGGTCGCCTATCCCTTCGAGGGGCGCCTCGCCCACCAGACGCTGGGCATGCTGCTCACCCGCCGCCTCGATCGGGCGAAGCTGAGGCCCACCGGCTTCGTCGCCACCGATTATTCGATTGCCGTGTGGGGTCTCGGCGATCTCGGCCGCGCCTTCGCGCATGGCGAGCCCGGCCTCGCCGCCCTCTTCGACGAGGACATGCTCGGTGACGACCTCGAAGCCTGGATGGCCGAGAGCTATCTCCTCAAGCGCCTGTTCCGTAATTGCGCGCTCATCTCCGGCCTCATCGAGAAGCGCCATCCAGGCAGGGAGAAGACCGGCCGCCAGGTGACCATCTCCACCGACCTCGTCTACGACGTGCTCCTCAAGCACGAACTCGACCATATCCTCATGCAGGCGGCCTGGGCCGACGCCGCCACCGGCCTGCTCGACATCGCCCGCCTCGGCGATATGCTCAAGCGAATCAAGGGCCGCATCGTCCACAAGCGCCTGAGCCGCATCTCGCCGCTCGCCGTGCCGGTGATGCTCGAGATCGGCCGCGAGGCGGTGGCCGGCGGCGAGGCCGACGAGCACATCCTGCGCGAGGCGGCCGAGGACCTGGTCAGGGACGCGATGGGCGAGGAATGACGACAATCGGCAGCAGGCGAACGGCAATCGGAGGCCAGGCGCAAGGCGCGCCGGCGACAGCCGACAGCCCATTGCCGACTGCCGCTCCGGCGCTGGTCGGCGTCATGGGCGTCGTGCTCGAAGCCTTTCGCGAGGGCGCGCTGTGGTGGGCCGACGAGCGCCTGCTCGCCGTCGCCGACCTCCACCTGGAGAAGGGCTCGTCCTTCGCCCGCCGCGGCCAGATGCTGCCGCCTTACGACACCGGCGAGACGCTCGCCCGCTTGCGCCAACTGATCGCGCATCTCCAGCCGAAAGTGGTCGTCGCTCTCGGCGACAGCTTCCATGACGATGACGGCGCCCACCGGCTCTTGCCCGACGACCGCGCCTCGCTCGGCCTCCTTCAGTCCGGCCGCGACTGGATCTGGATCGCCGGCAATCACGATCCGCATCTGCCCGCCGGGCTCGCAGGCCAGCGCCTCGACAGCCTCGCCGTCGGCCCGCTCACCTTCCGCCACGAGCCCGCGACGGGCCCGGCGGATGGCGAGATCGCCGGCCATCTCCACCCCGCCGCCCGCGTCGTCGGCCGCGGCAAGTCGGTCCGCCGCCGCTGCTTCGCCGGCGACGGCTATCGCCTCATCCTGCCCGCCTTCGGCGCCTATGCCGGCGGCCTCGACGTGCGCGATCGCGCCTTTACCGGCCTCTTCCGGCAGAAGAGCTTCCGCGCCTTCGTGCTCGGCGACGACGGCGTCTATCCCGTCGGCCCGCGCGCGCTCGGAGCGGGGTAAGGCCCACACCCGCAGTCGTCATGGCCGGGCTCGTCCCGGCCATCCATGTCTTTCCGCTGTGCCCACACCCCCTCTCTGTCTCGAGGGGGCGTGGCAGAAGGGTAGCGACGTTCTCAAGCGACGTCGTCATCCTCCACTTCCGCGCAGGATGGCGACGAGGACCCGTCAATCCCGCCGGAAGATGACGCCGCCGAGCCAGCCGACGGTGAGCGCCAGCGCCACGCAGATCAGCCCGTAGAGCAGCGACTGGTTGCGGGCGAAGGCGGACATGGTGTCCTCGAGCCCGGTCTTGGTGACGCGCAGCTTGTCGTCGGCGCGGGCGATCAGCAGCCGGTCGGAGAACAGATAGGCGTCCGCGGTATAGGAGCCGACCGGGATGTTCGCCGGCAGATAGAATGTCGTGCGGAAGATGAGGGTGCCGATGAAGCTGACGCCGACCCCTTGATGATAGAGGCCGGCGCGATCCTTCAGCCGGATGAAGGCGTCGCGGAACGGGCTGGCCGCCGGGCTGTTGGGGATGATGCGGCCCTGATAGCGGAAGGCGATGTTGTCGAAGCCGAGCTGCAGCCGTTCGAGCACCGGCGCCGTCGCCAGATCCTCGGCCTTCACCGAGGTGCTGAGGGAGTAAAAGGACGGTGCCCCGACGAAGGTCTCGGCCGCGGCATTCGCCCAAATGCCGAGGATGCGCTCCTTGCGCCGCGCCACCACGGTCTCCCGGGGCCCGAGCAGCAGCACCGCGATGTCGTAGCCGCCGACGCCGGAGACCGAGCGGGCGTCGCGGTCGATGACGCCGAACACTGTCACCGCGGTGCCGGTGAAGTTGGAGTTGATCGTCACCTCCGGCGTCGACAGCGCCACGGTGAGCTTTTCCGCTTGCGCCGCTCCGGCCGCGGCAAGGACGAAGGTGCAGGTCAGTGCGGCGACCCAGCTCATGGTCCGAACCCCGCAAGCCGCACCAGCGAGTAGGGCTCCACCGGTGTCGCCACCAGCCCGGCGAAAAAGCGCACCGCCACCGCGATGACCAGAAGGCCGAGCATGGCGCGCAGCTGGTCGCCGCGGATGTTCTGGCCGATGCGCGCGCCGAACTGCGCCCCGATGACGCCGCCGACCATGAGGATGATGGCCAGGATGATGTCGACCGATTGGTCCGACGCGGCGTGCAGGACCGTCGCCACCGCCATCGTCGCCAGGATCTGGATCAGCGATGTGCCGATCACCACGTTGGTTGGCACGCGCAACAGATAGATCAGCGCCGGCACCATGATGAAGCCGCCGCCGATGCCGAGCAGCGCGCCGAGGAAGCCGATGATCGTCCCCAGTGCGATGATCGGGATGACGCTGACATAGAGCCGCGATTTCTTGAAGCGCATCTTGAAGGGCAGGCCGTGCACCCAGTTGTGCTGGCCGGGGCGGCGCAGCGGCGTCGGACGGCCGAGCCGGGTGTTGATCATCGCCCGCACGCTCTCGTTGAGCATCAGCCCGCCGACCAGACCCAGGAAGGTGACGTAGGAGAGCGACACGATGAGGTCGAGCTGACCGCCGGCCCTGAGCGCATTGAACACCAGCACGCCGAAGCCGCTGCCGAGGATGCCGGCGATGAGCAGCACCGTGGCGAGCTTGAGGTCGATCAGCCGCCGCCGCCAGTAGCTGAGCACGGCGGACGCCGACGAGGCGACGATCTGCGGTGCCACGGTCGCCACCGAGACCACCGGCGGAATGCCGGAGAAGATCAGGAGCGGGGTGAGCAGGAAGCCGCCGCCGACGCCGAACAGCCCGGACAGGAAGCCGACCGCGCCGCCCATGCCGAGGACGATCAGCATGTTCACCGGCATCTCGGCAATGGGCAGATAGATCAGCACGGCGACAGTCGGTCGGGCAGGGTCGGTTGCGCGGAAAAGCCGGCCGCACGGATGTGCGCCGGATAAAGCGCCCGCAGCGCTGCCCTGTCAACGGAGGCGCGGGAGCCGACGGCCGCGCCGGCGCGGGACGCGGACCTTTGCCCGCGCCACATCGCCGTCAGATGCGCTGGTCGGTGAGCGCCGCCACCAGGGGCCCGTCGATCTGGCCGGTTGCGGCGATCCCGTTCTCGCGCTGATAGGCCTTCACCGCGTCACGCGTGCGCGACCCGGCAACGCCGTCGGCCGGCCCCGGGTCGAAGCCCTGTTCGGCCAGCAGCGTCTGGATCTTCTTGACCAGAGCCGCGCGGTCGGCCTCGCCGAGCGTGCTGCCCGGGCCGTCCCAGCCGCCTTGCGGCGTGGCCACGCCATTGGCGTCGGCCAGCGGCGGCTTGGCATGCCACGCCTGCACCGCGGCGCGCGCCTTGGCCAAGTCGTTGCCGGCCAGCAGCTTGGCCACCTCGTCGCGACGCTGGGCGGCATCGCTGTCGCCCTGGGCGGCGGCGATGGCGAACCACTTGTACGAGGCGGAGAGATCCTGCGGCGTGCCCAGGCCGCGGGCATAGATGACGCCGAGATTGTACTGGCTGTCGCGCACGCCGTAGTCGGCGGCGGCGAGGAACCATTGCAGCGCCTTCTGCGGGTCGGGCTGACCGCCGACGCCTTCGCTCATCAGGACGGCGAGGTTATGCATGGCGTTGACGTTGCCCTGGTCGGCGGCGCGTTGATACCAGTCGACCGCCTTGGTCAGGTCGCGGCTCACGCCCTGGCCACGCTCGTAGAGGCTGCCGAGGCGGTACTGGGCGACGGCGACGCCACCCTCGGCCGCGCGCTGATACCATTCGGCCGCCTTGGCCAGTTCCTTGGCAACGTGGTCGCCGCTGGAATAGCGGGCGGCGACCTCGAAGGCGGCCGCCGGATCGCCGGAGGCCGCGGCCTTGACCAGCTTGGGCGAGCCGATCGCCGCGTCGGGCGCCGGCCCCTGCGCCGCCGGAAGCGGGGCGGCGGAGGTCAGCGACACCGGCGCTGCCTGCGCGGTGTCGGCGGCCGCAGGCGGCCCGGCGCTGAAGCCGGAGGCAGACGGCGCGCCGTCGCCGGTGCCGAAGCGGCTGTCGATGGCAGAGGGAGCGGAGAAGGCGATATCGGCGTCGGGCGTCGCTGCGGGTGCCACCATCGCGGCGGTCTTGCCGCCGCCCGCCGCCGGCGCGGCGCCGGCTGCGGCAAGCACGTCGGCGATTGCCGATTTCGGCGCATCGACACTGACCGTCGGCTCGGCGGCGGCCACCTGCGGCGGCGTACCGCCATTGAAGGTGCCGTAGACCTTGAGCGCGCCGATGGCCAGAACGATCGCCGCGGCGGCGAGCAGCAGCGGCCGCTTGCGGTTGCGGATCGCCTGGCTGATGCGGGAGAAGGCGCCGGGCTTGTGCTCGCCCTCTTCGTCGGTGTCCGCGGCCGTCGGCGTCTCCGCCCGGTGCGCTTCCGCCGCCGCCGCCTGGGCGGCGCGGCGCGCCGCGGCGATGAAATCGGCCCGCCGGTCGCCGGTGGTCGTTTTCTGCGGCGGCGTGACGGTTGGCGCCATGCCCTTGGCCGGCGGCGTGATTTCGGCCCCGTGGGTGCCGGTGGCGCGCTCTTCGTCGGCCGTCGTCCGCTCCAGCCGGCCGAGACGGTCGGCCACCTGCGTCAGCGTCTGCTCGACCGCATCGGGCGCTGCCCCGGCATCGGTGGCATGGTCTTCGGTGGCCGCCCGCAGGTTATCGAGATCCTGGCGCAGAGCGCGGATCAGGTCGGCGTTGATCCCCCGTTCGTCGAGCGAAGCCGACAGCTCGCTGACCGCGGCGCGCGCCTCGTTACGGGCTGCCTCGATCAATTCGCGGTGGCTTTCGGACAGGCGCGACTGCAGCTTTTCGAGGCTCTCCTCGACATGGTGCAGCACGGCGGCACGCGGCTGGTCGTCGGCGAGCTGTCCGGCAAGCCGCGCCACCTGCGCCTCGAGTTCGGCGAGGCCGCTCGCTTCGGAAGCGGAATCGGAGGTGGTGGCCGCATCCAGCCGCTCCGCCAGCTCCCGGATCTGCCGTTCGAGGTAGCCGGTATCGGCGGCGCCGCGTCCGGCGATGTCGCCGCGGATGGCGGCAATCTCGGCCTTGATCTCGTCGAGCGCGGCCGTCGGCTCGCGCTGCGATGCGCTCAGGCCCTCCACCGAGTCGATCAAGCTCTGCAGCCGGGCATGCATGGTCGCCATGGACGCCACGGCCGGCGCACGGTCGAGCAGGTCGTCGATGCGCGCTGCGATCTCATCGAGGCGGCCAACGACGCTGGGCGCGCTGCGCTCGGAAAGCGTCGCGACGATGTTGCGGCTGAGAGCATCGAGCCGCTGCTCGAGACGCTCGACCGCGTCCTGCGATGCCACGGCCGCGTTACGGCTGGCGACCGCCACCTTCAGCTCCTCGCCGAGGTTGGTCAGCTGGTTCTCCAGCCGCTCGATGGCATGGTCGGCACCATGATCGGCGGCGTCGGCGCCGCGATTCGAAAAGCTTGCCTTCAGTTCGGCGCCGAGCGCCTCCATGCGCCGCTCGAGCCGTTCGACGGCGGGACTGACCGAGGGGTCCTTGCTGCCGGCAAGCGCGGCTTCGACGCTGCGGCCGAGTTCGGCGACGCGCATTTCGAGGCGCTGGATGGCGCGCGGGCTGTCGTCGGCTTCGAGCGCGCGCCTGAGCGCCAGCACTTCCTCGCCGAGGGCGTCGAGCTGCTTGGGGTTGGCGGTCTTGCGGGCGAGATCCTCCAGCCGCGTCGAGATTGCCGCGGTGCGCGCGTTGATCTGCTCCAGCGATGGCTGGGCGGCGTTGTGCTCCACCATGCCGCGCAGCGATTCCAGGTCGTCGCGGATGGTGGTCAGCAGCGAGCGGTCGAGCGGCCGCTCGGCCGACAGTACCTCGATGCGGCGAGCGAGGTCGAAGGTCGCGCCCTGGTCCTGGGCGCCGGAGCGGGAGAGTGCCGTCACCTGTTCGGACAAGGCGGCAAGGTCGGTGCGCAGCGCCGCCATGGTGGCCGAAAGCGCCTTCTGATCGCGACGCATGGCCAGCGTCTCGGCGCGTTCGTCGAGCATGCGCTGATGGGCGGAGATTTCGGCGATGGCCGAGGCCAGATCGTTGCCCTTGGGCGCAGCTTCGCGCTGCACCGGTGGCGCGGCTGCTTCGCGCCGCACCGGCGGGGCGGCGCGCAGTTCCGTGTGCTCGCGCGCGCGGGCGGCGAGGCGGCCGCTGATAGTGCTGAGCCGCTGCTCGATACGCGCGATCTGCTCGCTTTCGCTGGCCGCCGCGGCGGCGGGTTCGCGCGGCTGGATGAGGCGCGCCTTGGCTTCGTCGATCCGTGCTTCCAGTCCGCGCAGCGCCGCGTCGATGGTGGCGGCGCGTTCGGTGGCGCTGTCCTGCCGGGCCTTCGGCCGTTCGGCGAGCAATGCGTTGAGCCGCGAGCCGATATCGTCCATGCCCTCGGCGGGCGCTTCGCGCTCGGGCGCAAGCCGGTCGCCCATCCTGGCGATGCGCTGGTCGAGGTCGTGAATGGCATGCGCCACGCGGGCGACATCCACCGCCGGCGCTGCCGGTCTGGCGGCGCGCTGTCCCTCGATCATGGTGCGGGCACGTTCGTCGGCATCCTCGATGTCGCGGGCGAGCTTCTCGACCATTGCGGAAACCCCCTTCAGCGAACCGTCAGCCCGTCCGCCTTCGGCTTGACGAGCCAGCCGTTGCTCGATCTCGTCGAGACGCCTGATGAGGTTCGGAACCGTTGCACGCGACCGCTCATCCATGGAGCGCAGGCGGGTGGTGAGACGGTCGAGCGCCGCGGCGATCGCCGACGGATGGTCGCTGTCCGTATCGGCCCTGCTGCCGGGTGTGTCGTCACCGACCGTATTGTTCAGCCACTCGTTGACGGTGACGCCAGCCCGTCGCGCTGCCGTATAGATGGCCTCGCGCGTCTCCTCGTCGACCCCTCGCAGGCTCCACGGCATGCCCGATTTCATCGCTCGACCCCTCGCCGCGGCGCAGGCGGTCGGCAGAATCCGCCGGGAGGCTGCCAGATGTTGATGCCCGAAAAGGAATCGGGGTGCGCCTGCGCTTTTGTCGAGAGTTCCTTCGAACATGGTAAACAAGCCGTTAACTGACGGCCGTTGGTGACAACTTCTGGTAACAAGCCTTAACAATTTCTGTCTCCGGCGCGGCTTGCGCCTGCCGGGTCTGGACGGGCTGGCGTCCAGGCGTTAAGACGGGAAGGTATTTATTCCTGTCCCGAATCACGATCGGGCGCCCGACGGCACGGAGGGGCTCTAAGGTGTTGTCCCATGCCCGCATCTGGTCGGCGATCGACCGGCTTGCCGAACGCAAGCGTCTGAGCGCGTCCGGGCTGGCGCGCCTGGCCGGGCTCGATCCGACCACCTTCAACAAGTCCAAGCGGGTCGCCGCCGACGGGCGCCCGCGTTGGCCGTCGACCGAAAGCATCGCCAAGATCCTGGTGGCGACCGGCACCGACATTGCCGTCTTCCTCGGGCTTGCCGCACCCGCCGCCCGGCGCCAGCCGGCGCACCGCCCGGTGCCGCTGCTTGGCCTCGCCCAGGCCGGCGCCGGCGGCTTCTTCGACGACGCCGGATTCCCGGCCGGCAGCGGCTGGGACGAGGTCGATTTTCCCGCCGCCGTCCGCGACAATGTCTTCGCCCTTCAGGTCGCCGGCAATTCCATGATGCCGCTTTACCGTGACGGCGATCGCCTGATCGTGGCGCGCGACGCCACCTGCCGGAAGGGCGACCGCGTCGTCGTCAAGACGACCGACGGCGAGGTCATGGCCAAGATCCTCCTGAAAAAGAACCCACGGGTGATCGAACTCGCCTCGCTCAACCCGGTCCATCCGGTGCGCTCGTTCACCGTCGGCGATGTCGAATGGATCGCCCGCATCATCTGGGCCAGCCAGTGAGGCGGCTCTGGCTTGTCCTCGTGTTGATCCTGCCGGCGCTGTCGGCGAACGCCGAGGTCGTCATCCTGCCCTCGGTCCGCAACGTGACGCCGCCCGGCATGACGCCCGGCCCCGAGGGTGGGGGACCGCTGGAGCGGGTCGCGCCGCCGCCCAAGCCGCCGCCGGAGCCGCGCTGGTGGCGCTTCTTCCTGCCCGATACGACGGATGCCGCCACCTTCAAGGCGAATGACAGGACCATCCGCGTCGCCGGCGTCGATCCGCCGCCGGTCGATGCCGCCTGTCCGCTCGCCGGGGGCGGCTCCTGGCCCTGCGGGCGCACCGCCCTCTATGCCCTGCGCCGTTTCCTGCACGGTCGCGCCATCGAATGCTATTTCCCCGACGGCGGCGACGTCACCGACATCACGGCGCCCTGCCGCGTCGGCCCGAACGATATCGGCCTGTGGCTGCTTTCCGAGGGGTGGGCGCGGCCGAACGATCTGGCGACCGACGAATACCGCTCCGCGGCGCGCGCGGCACTCTGCGCCGGGCGCGGCATCTGGCGCGGCGAGACGCCGCCCGCCGACTGCCCGAAGCCTCCGGCGAATTCCGGTTAGGCGACCAGTTCGCCCGCCAGCGCCCTGGCGATCAGCGCCCGCGTCTCGGCGACGCCGTAGATCGACACGAAGGAGCCGAAACGAGGGCCCCGCTCCTGGCCGAGCAGGATCTGGTAGAGCGTCGAGAACCACGCCACCGACACGCCCGGGCCGCCGTCGGGCCCCTTGCGGCCGGCATCCTGGTAGCGCGGAATCGCCCGTGCCACGTCGAGCACGGCGTGCTGGATCGCTTCCGCCTCCGCGTCGGCGGCAAGCGTCGCCAGCATGCCGTCGAGCGTGGCAAGCGCTTCGCGCTCGACCGGGTCGGGCGCGCGGAAGACCTTCGTCGGCGCAACGAAGTCGTGGTAGTAGCGCACGGCATAGCCGACCAGCTCGTCGAGCTTGGGATGGCTCTCCGGCGTGACGCCCTTCACGTGGCGCACGATGAAGCCCCACAGCACGTCCTTGTCGTTCGCATTGGAGGCGCTGGCCAGGTTGAGCAGCATGGTGAAGGCAATCGGCATGTCGATCGACGGCGGATTGCCGGAGTGGATGTGCCACACCGGGTTGCCGAGCCGCTGGTCGTCCGCCTGCCGCGGATAGGCGCCGAGGAAGGTGAAGTAGTCGTCGACCGCCTTGGGGATGACGTCGAAATAGAGCTTCTTGGCCGCCCGCGGCTTCTGGAACATGAACAGCGACAGGCTCTCGGGCGAGGCATAGGCGAGCCAGTCCTCGATGGTCAGCCCGTTGCCCCTCGACTTGGAGATCTTCTGCCCCTGCTCGTCGAGGAAGAGTTCGTAGTTGAACCCGTCCGGCGGTTCGGCGCCGAGCACCGTGCAGATGCGGCTCGACAGCCTCACCGAGTTCGATGAGATCCTTGCCCGACATCTCGTAGTCGATGCCGAGCGCCGCCCAGCGCAGCGCCCAGTCGGCCTTCCACTGGCACTTGACGGCGCCGCCGGTGACCGGAACCTCGGTCAGCTTGTCGTTGGCGTCGGGATCGCGGAAGACGATGGTGCCGGCCTCGGCATTGCGCTCGGGGATCGGCACCTGCAGCACGGCGCCGCTCACCGGCGAGACCGGCAGGAAGGGCGAATAGGACTGCTGGCGCTCCTCGCGCAGCGACGGCAGCATGATCGCCATCACCTCGTCATAGGCCTCCAGCATCTTCTTCAGCATCGCGTCGAAGCGCCCGGCCTTGTAGATCTCGGTGGCGCTGACGAACTCGTAGGCGAAGCCGAAGCGGTCGAGGAAGGCGCGCAGGCGCGCATTGTTGCCGGCGCCGAAGCTCTCATATTCGCCGAAGGGGTCGGGCACCTTGGTCAGCGGCTGGTTGAGATAGGCCGCCATGGCCTCCTGGTTGGGCACGTTGCCGGGCACCTTCCTGAGGCCGTCCATGTCGTCGGAGAAGCAGATGAGCCGGGTCGGCACCGTGTCCTCGGTGATGAGACGGAAGGCGGTCCTCACCATGGTCGTGCGGGCGACCTCGCCGAAGGTGCCGATATGGGGCAGGCCGGACGGGCCGTAGCCGGTCTCGAAGATGACCGTGCGCGCCGGGCCGTTCCCGCGCTTCAGCCGCTCCACCACCTTCTGGGCTTCCTCGAAGGGCCATGCTTTCGAGCGCCGGGCGGCGGCGATGAGATCGGCAGAAAAGGAGAGCGGCGGCGGGCTTGCGGTCGACAACGGATCGGTTCCTGGATGGAGGCGCGCCGGACCCTATGAAGGCCGGGCGCCGCCGTCAACAATCGTGCCTTGCAGCCGGCCGCTCCACGCCATAGGTTCCGCCCCGCTACGACCAGCCGAGCCAGGACGAAAGACGCCAGATGAACACGACGGCCAAGACGGTCTCCCATCAGGAGGCGCTGATCTACACCATGGTAACCCTGTCGGCCGCGGACCGCAGCATGACCGACGGCGAGCTGAAGAAGATCGGCGACATCGTCAGGACCCTGCCGATCTTCCGCGATTTCGACATCAACCAGCTGGTGACGGTGGCCGAGGCGTGCGGGGTCCTGCTTCAGGAGGACGACGGCCTCGACACGGTGCTTGCCGTCATCTCCGCCTCGCTCCCCCAGCGCCTTTACGACACCGCCTATGCGCTGGCCGTCGAGGTGGCGGCCGCCGACCTGCACGTCGAGCAGGAGGAGCTGCGTTTCCTGCAGATCCTGCGCGATGCGCTCAACCTCGACCCGCTGGTCATCGCGGCCATCGAGCGCGGCGCCCGCGCCCGCTACCGCACCCCCTAGAAGAAGCCCACCGGGAAATAGCGGAGATAGAGCTCCGTATAGATTCCCTTCTCGTAGATCGCCTGGAGGGCGGCATTGACCGCATGCTTGAGGTCGGGCGCGCCCTTGGCGAAGGCGATGGCGTAGCCTTGGCCGAAGAAGCGCGACTCGAGAAAAGGGCCGCCGGCGAAGACGCAGCAATCGCTGGCCCCGCTGCTTGCCAGCCAGAACGAGAGTTGCAGCCCGTCGCCGAAATGCGCATCCGCCGCGCCTGACTTGACGGCGTCCCGTGCCGCATCCGCCGTCGGATAGAGCTTGCGGCCAATCTCCGGGAACATCGAAGCAAGATAGGCTTCGTGCGCCGTGCCGGTCACCACGGCCAGCGTATGGCCGCGCAGGCCTTCCGGCGAAATGTCGAGCTTGGCTTCGCTGCGCCGCACGACGAAGCGCGCCGGCAGGCGCAGATAGACGTCGGAGAAGTCGAGCGTCGCCCGGCTCTCGGCGGTGATCGCGATGCCGGCGATGATCGCATCCGCGGTCTTGTCGGCGAGGTGGTTGGTGAGGTCGTCCCACTGCCGCGCCTGGATCGTGCACGGCACGGCAAGCTCTGTGCAGATCGCCCGCGCCAGGTCGATGTTGAACCCGGTCAGGTGGCCGCTGGCATCGAGGAAGTTGAACGGCGGAAAATCGTCGGTGGTGATGAAGCGGATGGCCGGCACCACGCCGGCCGCCGGGCGCTCGACGCGCCGCTTCGGATCCCAGAAGTCGGGGACGACCGCATCATGCCCGGCGGCAGAAAACGGCCCTGAGGCAACCGGCGGCGGTGGCTTCGGCTTGGCAACGGGGGCGGGGGCGGCAGCGGGAACCCCGGCGTCCGCCGGCGGTTCGGCCGGCAGCAGCACCGAGGGTGGCACGATGGAGATGGGCGCGTCCTGCGCCGCCGCCAGGGTCAGGCAGCCGGCGGCCACGACCGCGACCATCGTCGCGACTGGAAAAAAGCGACGTATCCTCGCGAAAAATGACATGATTCTCAGGGCTTCAACGGAAGATTGAGACTTCACGAATTGCACGATTCCTGCTGACAATAGCACGGGCGTGATGCGCCGCACGCGTGCCTATGTGCGGCGCCCGGGGGCATATGGCTGTTTACGAACCAGTGGTTCGCGGGGGGACGTTGGCGCATGCCGACGGCCGGACAGATCGCGCCTTTGCCGCGCGGGCGCGCCGACTGGGCCTGCCCTTCGCAACCGAGGTCAGGCTTGATGTCGGCGCCGCCGTCGACCTGGCGGCGATCCAGCGTGGCACGTTCGCCAAGTCGCCGGGCATCGCCGGCACCGCCTTTGTCGCACCCGACGAGGAAACGCTCCCCGAGATCGCTCATTGGTTGGCCCGCTACCCGGCCGCCCGCCAGCGCCTGTGCGTGGCGACGCCATCGGCGATCCGCACCGCGCTCATGCGGGTTGGCGCCGCGCATTTCGCCGCCAACGCGATCAACCGCCTGGCGACCCTCTACCCCGACCTGTCGGCGCGCCGCGTCGTCAGCGCCGGTCAGCTCGTCGTCGGCCTCGCCGTGGTCGCCGCCGTCGTGTTTGCTTTTCGCGCCGCGCCGGCGGCGACAATCGTTGCGCTCAATCTGATCGGCGCCCTTTTCTTCCTCGGCGTGTCCGTGCTGCGTTTCGTCGCCGCCGCCTTCGTATCGCGGCACACGCTCGACGACGCGGACCTCGGCGACGGCGACGACCTGCCCGTCTACACCATCCTCGTGCCGCTGCTGCATGAAGCGCATCTCGTCGCCGACCTGGTGACGGCGCTCGGCCGCATCGACTGGCCGCGCGACCGCCTCGACATCAAGCTGATCGTCGAGGCCGACGATCCGGCCACGATCGCAGCGGCGGAGGTCTGGGGAGAGGGACCTCCCTTCGAGGTCGTCGTCGTGCCGCCGGGTGCGCCGCGCACCAAGCCGAAGGCGCTCTCTTATGCCCTGCCGTTCGCTCGCGGCGATTTCGTCACGGTCTACGACGCCGAGGACCGGCCCCATCCGCAGCAGCTGCGCCGGGCCCATGCCATCTTTCTGCGCTCACCGCCCGAGGTCGCCTGCCTGCAGGCGACGCTTGCGGTCGACAACGCCGACGCGAGCCTGCTGGCGGGTCTCTTCGCGGTCGAGTATTCGGCCCTCTTCGACGGGCTCCTGCCGGCGCTCGCCGCCCTCGACATGCCGTTGCCGCTCGGCGGCACCTCCAATCATTTCCGCCGTGCGGCGCTAGAGGGGGTCGGCGGCTGGGATCCGTTCAACGTCACCGAAGACGCCGATCTCGGCCTGCGCCTGGCGCGCTTCGGCTATCGCTCGGCAACCATCGACCTGCCGACGCTGGAGGAGGCACCGGCGACGCTTCTACCGTGGATGCGCCAGCGCACCCGCTGGTTCAAGGGCTGGATGCAGACCTGGCTGGTGCACACCCGCCAGCCGCTGCGCCTGCTGCACGAGCTCGGCTGGCGCCGCTTCCTCGGCTTCAACCTGATCGGCACCGGCCTCATCGTCTCGGCCCTGATCCACCCGGTCTATCTGGCGACGCTGGTCGCCATGGCGACCGACCCGCTCGACCTGTGGGGCGATGGCGGCGCCTTCGCGGCGATGGTCATCGGCGTCAACCTGTTCAACCTCTTCGCCGGCTACACCGCCATGGCGGTGCTGGCCAAGCGCACGCTCGCGCTGCGCGGGCAGGGGCCGCGAGGCCTGGGCGCTGGTCCTGCTGCCGTTCTATTGGCTGCTGATGTCGGTGGCGAGCTACCGCGCGCTTATCCAGCTCGTCGTCAGGCCGCACAAATGGGAGAAGACGCCGCATCGCGGGCGCGAGGCGATCTGCCGGACAGGCTGCAGATCTGGAGCGGGTGAAGGGAATCGAACCCTCGTATGCAGCTTGGGAAGCTGCCGTTCTGCCATTGAACTACAC
>CAVTBE010000023.1:0-99705 GCA_963732845.1 uncultured Alphaproteobacteria bacterium
AACTCTAGGGGCGCCATGTCGTCCGACCACGCGAGATCGCGGTCAAGGACTTTGGCGTGGTCCCTTACGGGATTGGCTAGCTCGGCAACAATCGACGGACCTTCGCGTTGTAGTACGTCAAATGCCGTACGCTCCTTGTCGGTGAGCCTTGGCCTGATCACGTTGCCAACGAAATAGGTCCACTCCTTGTCCCATGCGGTTTCGTCAACGACGCCATAGTGATCCCGCTTCACTAATGCCAATCGCTGCCGTGCCAGCGTTTCCTTATGCGCCTGGATCAATGCGCGTGCTTTGGCAATGGCTGCGCTGAGAACCTCACCCTGCTTCTTGCTTGCGCCCGTCACAAAGATCATCAGGCCACCGAAGGCTGCAACGATGAGCACAAGAAGCCAAAGTGAAATGTCCCGTGTTGGCTCAAAAAAGAGACCGCCAACAAGCAGCGCAATGACGGCAACAAAGGTCGCAACAGGCGTAAATACGTCCCCTCGCACACGCCCGCTCACCGTCTGCAACCCCAACGAAATATCCCGATATCGACACGCAAGCTTCTCACACGCAGCATCGTGCCAACAACGAAAAAACCGCCGGGAGCTTGCGCACCTGAGCGCAACCGATTAGGTGGGCCACGGAGGTGAAACATTGTGTTCCACCACTGCCGGTAACACAAAGCTAGCTCAAGGCTTTAGCATGATGGTGGACGCCCCCTCGGCTCCACCAGCGCACCTCCCGAAGAACCGCCTGATCTGGCCAATAATCACCTGATTTGTCAAGGAGTTGGCCGACTTTCCGCCACGGCCTAGGGGTCGCCGAATACCGTCCCGAACCGGCGGAAACCGCGGAAACCCAGTGCCCGTTCGTGGAGCGACTCCCTAAAATTTGTGGTGCGGTTCGCCATGACCAGGTTGACCACGAGACAGATTTCCGCCCTCAAGAAGCAGGGACGATATCTCGACGGCAACGGACTCCACGTCCTCGTCGGTGCCGGTGGTGCGAAGAGCTTCGTCTACCGCTACATGCTGAGGGGCAAGTCGCATGACGTTGGCCTCGGTCCCGTCGAGCACGTGACGCTGGCCGACGCGAGAGCGGAGGCTCACCGGCTCCGCGAGATCAAGCGCAGCGGTGGTGATTCCCTGGCCGTCAAGCGCCAGGAGCGGCACCAGCGCCAGCCGTCGACCGCACCGCTGATGCGCGACTTCGCCGAGGAGCGCATCGCAACGTGGGAGAAGGGCTGGTCGAACGAGAAGCACAAGCACTGGCTGCGCAAGGCGGCAGAGCGAACAAACGATGCCGTCAGCGACGCCATCGGCCGCATCACCTCAGCCGAATGCGCCAACTACTTCGCAAACGCCGGATATGCCCCAACCTCAGATTCATCCCGCT
Organism: uncultured Alphaproteobacteria bacterium; assembly: GCA_963732845.1. Lineage (GTDB taxonomy): Bacteria > Pseudomonadota > Alphaproteobacteria > Rhizobiales > Kaistiaceae > CAVSRC01. Next base: position 1,381 of record CAVTBE010000023.1, read on the forward strand.
CTAGCTCAGCTCCACAAGCCAGCGCCAGGCGAGAAACAGCTCGGCGGCGACGAGAAGCGAGCCGAAGATCAGCTTGTTGTTGCGCGCCAGCCAGGGCGTCAGGAAGATATCGAAGCCGTCCGGCCGCGCATCAGCATAGCGGCCGGCAAGATCGGTCAGCGGGCAGCGCATGCCATTGACCAGAAGCACGACCACCTCGACGCCGACGAAAAGGCTGAGCCCCAAAGCGAGGCGGAGGTCGCCGGCGGCGGTGGCCACGGGAATGGCGAGGATGGAGGCCGCGAAGACCGCCCAGATGACGGTGTGCAGCAGCCTGATCCGCCAGAGAATCCGTGCGTTTTCAGGGGGCGTGGGCATCCGGCCGCCCTAAGCCAGCATTCCGGCGTCCGGGCCGGGGCTCATGACTTCTGCGCCTCGCTCTTGGCTGGCGATGACGCCTTCGGCGCATCGACCTGCCCCCTGATCCAGTCGATCCAGCCCTTCTGGTCGCTGCTCAGGCGCCCCTCACCATCGAGCCGGGTGAGGATATCGAGGCACTCGCGATAGAGCGGCCCGGGATCGTCGGAGACACTGGCGACGCGGGAGAGCGATATGACGAGGTCGGTCTGGGCCTGGGCATTGCCGGAGTCGCCTTCGGCCAGGCGGCGGGCGATATCGAGGCTGAGCTGGTAGTTCTGGCGGGCGGTCTCGCGATCGCCGGCATTGGCCTGCATATCGCCGACCTTGTTGAGGCTGATCGCCAGGTCGCGCTGGGCCTGGGCATTGCCGGAATCCATCAGCACCAGCCGGCGGGCGATATCGAGGCCTTCCCTGTAGGCGGCCAGCGCCCCCTCGGAATCCTTCTTCTTCAGCCTGACATCGCCGAGACGGTTCAGGCTGACCGAGACATCGCGCGCCATCTGGGCATTGCCGGGATCCCCGTCGGAGAGCTTCTTCCGGGTGTCGAGGGCTTCCTGATAGTCGCTGAGCGCCGTATCGAGATCGCCGGTTTCCATGTTCACGTCGCCGACCTTGGTCAGGCTGATGGCGACATCGCGCTGCACCTCGGCGTAGTCGGGTTCCTGACGGACAAGGTCGCGGGCAATGGCAAGGCTCTCGGTGAAGGCCGCCAGAGCGCCGTCGCGATCGCCGGCGCGCAGGCGGATGTCGCCGACCTTATTGAGGCTGACCGAAAGATCGCGTTGCGCCTGCGGGCCGGTCGGATCCTTGGCGAGCAGCCGGCGGGCGAAGGCGAGGCGCTCCTGATAGGCCTGAAGCGCCCCTGCGGTGTCGCCGGACTGGAACCGGACGTCGCCCAGCCGCTCGAGGCTGATGGAGACATCGCGCGCGGCGCCGGTGTCGTCCGGCGCGGCGGCGGAGAGCTTGCGCGCGATCTTCAGGCTCTGCTCGGCGGCGTTGAGGGCGCCGGTGACGTCGCCGGCGGCCATGTAGGTGTCGACGAACATGTTGAACATGGCCGAGCGGCTGCGCTGCAACTCGGTATCGTCCGGCGCCGACTGGGCGAGCTGGTCGATGGTCTTGCTGACCGTGTCGAGGATGGTGCGGACGGTCTCGACGCGCATCCCGGCGACCTTGCCGAGATTGCCGGCGACGTCGAAGATGAGCTGATTAATGGCGACCTTGGCGGCGCTGAAACTGCGCTCGGCGCGCGCCTTCTGGGCCTCGGCCTCGCTGGTGGCGGTCTCGGCGACGCGCTGCTGTTGCTCGGCCTCCTTCTGGCGCTGGACGGCGATGGTGCGCTGCTGTTCGGCCACCACGCGCTGCGCCTCGGCATCGGCGCGCTGACGATTGGCCTCGACCATCTGGAACACCGAGAAGCCGGCCAGACCGGTGACGATCACCAGCGCCGCCACGGCGACCTGGAGCATACGCCGGCGCAGCCGCTCGCGCTGGGCGCGCTCGCGTTCGCGCTCCTCGCGCTCGCGCACCTCGCGCAGCGTGCTCTTCTCGATGAAGACACGATCGGCCGGGGGGAGATCCTCCGCCCGGCGCGCCAGCCATTGCTGCGCCTCGGCCAGCGCCAGACCCATGAGCAGCGCGTCGTTGCAGGCATGCGTCGGCGCCGCCTCCCAGGCCCGGCGGGCACCCTCCAGGCGGCTGCGCCAGGAGAGGAACTCGCGCTCGGCGGCGATCCACTGGCGGAGCTTCTCCCAACGCCTGAAGATCGCCTCGTGGGCGACTTCGGCATAGGTCTCGCCGCCTTCCGGGGTGGCGGTGACCAGCAGGCGATGGGGATGGTCGGCGAGCTCGGAGACCATGCGCCATTCGGCATCGCTGAACTCGGCGCGCAGCGCCCGGCGGCGGGTTGGCTCGCCATCCTCGCGCACGGTCGCCAGCTTGAGGGTGAGCAGGCGGCGGAGCGGCGTCTCGGCGTCCGGGTGGCGGGCGAGGAAGGCGTCGGCACGCTCGGCCAGCACGCCGCCGAGTTCCATGGCCTGGGGCGGCAGACGCAGGACGCCGTCGCCGCGGCGGACCATGTCGGTCCACATGTCGTCGAGGAGGTAGGAGAGCAGCGGCAGGGCACCGGCGTCGCGCGCCGATTCTTCCGCCGCGCGGCGGGCGAGGTCGATGCTGAGCTGGTCACTGGCGAAGCGGGCGGAGAGCAGCGCCGCCGGCTTGCTGACCACCTCGAGCAGCTCGGCCTCGCGCAGCGGCGGCAGGTTGATCTGGCGGTGGACGGCGAACAGCGCCTGGTCGTTCTGCAACGCGCCGAAGAAATCGGAGCGCAGGCTCATCATCGCATAGAGGCGCGGATCGGAGACCGCATCGGCGAGCAGGCGCGAGAAGGCGGCGCGCTGATTCTCCTCGGCGCGGACGTAAAGCTCCTCGCCCTGGTCGACATAGAGGAAGAAGGCCGGCGGCCGCGGCTGGCCGAGTTCCTCGTAGCGGCGCTCGGTGGCATCGAGCAGGCCGGCGAGCGACGCCTTGCCGGCGGTCAACGCAGCAACCCAGTCGGTCCGGCGCTCCTCCCATTTCGGATCGGTCGCATCGATCTGCCAGGTCTTCAGGAAGGGCTCGACCAGCGCCTTGATGGGCTCGGTTCCCGGCTGCATCTTGAGGAAGCACCAGCGCCGGCTGTCGTGGAAGGCCGCCGGCCACGGGGTCGCCGCAGCGACGCCTTCCGGCCAGGCCTGGCGCTTCAGCGCGCCGAGAACGCCGGCCTGGGCCAGCGACGACTTGCCGACGCCGGAATTGCCGACCAGCACAGCCATGCGCTCGCCGGTGGCGGCAATCGCGGCGAGGAGGTCGACGGTCTCCGGCTCGCGCCCGAAGAAGAAGTCGCTGTCCGCCTCGGTCATCGCGGCCAGGCCGCGATAGGGTGCGGTATAGCGCCACAATTCGCCCGGGCGCGCGCCGCCGCCGGTGGTGGCGTCCCTGAGCCTGCCGATGGTGTCGGCGGTGGCGGGATCGGCGGTGACGATCCAATGGAGCTGGCGCAGGAAGGGCAGGCCGGGCGCCGGACGGCCGTCGAGCAGGACCAGGACGATGGGGAAGTCGGGCTGTTTCACCCGCTTGTCGAGCGCCTCGTAGTACTCGATGACCTGCCAGGGGCCGAGACCATTCTCCCCGACGTAGAGGATGAAGGCTTCGGCCTCCGCAATAGCCTCGGCGAGCTTCGGCAGCCAATAACCGCCGGCGCGCAAGGTCTTCGGCGCGAAGAATATCTCGGTGTCAGGGATCTGGCCGCGAAGCAGACTTTCGAGTTGCTCGACGACCGGCAGATCAATCGAGTTGTAGCTCAGAAACCAGCGACGCATAAGCCGATTACCACCTGCGATCTGCGGAAGGCGAAAGGCCTTCACGCGTGTGGCTGCCGCTACGAAAGATGACTATAGCCGCCAATTGTGGCTGGTAAAGTAATGCGCTGGGCCAGCGCTTCGAACGTCGGTTTCGATTGTCATTGGCGGCGCCGATGCTATGGTCCCGCGCCCAATCACGAAGCGTTCTAAAGCGCCTGTTCCGGGAAACACCATCGATGGCCACTCGCGACAAGCCCGCCAAGGCAGGTCCCTCTTTCACCGATCAGGAAGCCTTGCACTTCCACGCCGACGGGCGTCCGGGCAAGCTCGAGATCACGCCAACCAAACCGATGGCGACCCAGCGCGACCTGTCGCTGGCCTATTCGCCGGGCGTGGCGGTGCCGGTCAAGGCGATCGCCGAGAACCCGGCAGCCGTCTTCGACTACACCGCGCGCGGCAACTTGGTGGCGGTGATCAGCAACGGCACGGCGATCCTCGGCCTCGGCAATCTCGGGCCGCTTGCCGCCAAGCCGGTGATGGAAGGCAAGGCGGTGCTGTTCAAGCGCTTCGCCGACGTCGATTCGATCGACCTGGAAGTGGCGACCGAGGACGTCGACGAATTCGTCAACTGCGTGCGCTATCTCGGCCCTTCCTTCGGCGGCATCAACCTGGAGGACATCAAGGCACCGGACTGCTTCATCATCGAATCGCGGCTGCGCGAGCTGATGGACATCCCGGTCTTCCACGACGACCAGCACGGCACGGCGATCATCGCAGCGGCCGCGCTGATCAACGCGCTGCATCTGACCGGGCGCGACATGGCCACGACCCGGCTGGTGTGCAACGGCGCCGGCGCCGCCGGCATCGCCTGCATCGAGCTGGCCCTCTCGCTCGGCCTGAAGCACGAGAACATCATGCTGTGCGACACCAAGGGGGTGATCTACCAGGGCCGCACGGAAGGCATGAACCAGTGGAAGGCGGCGCATGCGGTGGAGACCGATGCACGCACGCTGGCCGACGCCATGAAAGGCGCCGACGTGGTCCTGGGCCTGTCGGCGAAGGGGGCCTTCACCGCCGACATGATCCGTTCGATGGCCGACAAGCCGATCATCTTCGCCATGGCCAATCCCGACCCGGAGATCACGCCGGAAGAGGTCGCCGCCATCCGCGACGATGCCATCGTGACCACCGGCCGGTCCGACTATCCCAACCAGGTCAACAACGTTCTCGGCTTCCCCTACATCTTCCGCGGGGCGCTGGACGTGCGCGCCACGACCATCAACGAGGAGATGAAGGTGGCGGCGGCGCATGCGCTGGCGGCGCTGGCGCGTGAGGACGTGCCCGACGAGGTGGCCGCGGCGTATCAGGGGATCAGGCCGAAATTCGGCCCGCATTACATCATTCCGGTGCCCTTCGATTCGCGCCTCCTGTCGGAGGTGCCGGCGGCGGTGGCCAAGGCGGCGATGGACACCGGCGTGGCGCGCCGGCCGATCGGTGACCTGGCGCAGTACAAGGTGGAGCTGTCGGCGCGGCGCGACCCGATCGTCGGCCTGTTGCAAAGCATCTTCCAGCGGGTCCGGCGGACGCCGAAACGTGTCGTCTTCGCCGAGGGCGAGGAAGAGCAGATGATCCGCGCGGCGGCGAGCTTCGTCACCCACAAGCTCGGCACCGCCATCCTGATCGGCCGCGAGGAGACCGTGCGCGATTCCGCCGAGCGGGCCGGCATCGACCTGCGCGAAGGGGTGGAGATCAACAATGCGCGCCTGTCGACGCGCAATGCCGAATATATCGACTTCCTCTATGCCCGCCTGCAGCGCAGGGGCTACCTGCACCGGGACGTGCAGCGCCTGATCAATTCCGACCGCAACCATTTCGGCGCCTGCATGGTGGCGCTCGGCGACGCCGACGCCATGGTCTCGGGCGTGACGCGCAACTATTCGACGGTGCTGGAAGACACGCTGAGGGTGATCGACCTGAAGCCGGGCCACAAGGTGATCGGCATCTCCATGGTGCTGGCGCGCGGCCGCACGGTGCTGGTCGCCGACACCGCGGTGCACGACATGCCGACGCCGGAGGAGCTGGCCGATATCGCCGAGGAGGCGGCGGGCGTGGCGCAACGCATGGGCTATACGCCGCGCGTGGCGCTGCTCGCCTATTCGACCTTCGGCCAGCCGGAGGGCGATCGCGCCAAGAAGGTGCGGCGCGCGGTGGAGATTCTCGACCAGCGCCGCGTCGCCTTCGAGTATGACGGCGAAATGGCCGCCGACGTGGCGCTCAATCCGAAGCTGATGGCGGCCTATCCGTTCTGCCGCCTGTCCGGCCCGGCCAATGTGCTGGTCATGCCGGCCTATCACTCGGCCTCGATCTCCACCAAGATGGTGCAGGAGCTGGGCGGCTCGACGGTGATCGGCCCGCTGCTGGTCGGTCTCGACAAGCCGGTTCAGATTGTCCAGATGGGCTCGAAGGATTCCGACATCGTCAACATGGCGGCGCTGGCGGCCTTCGGGCTCGGCGGCTGAAGCCGGCCGGTCAGGCGGCGGCAGGCGACGCCATGGCGGTGGGTCGCCGGCCAGCGCGCAAGACTGCAACGCCAAGCGGCGCGTAGCCAGCCGTCATCAGCGCTGCACCGATCGCGCTGAAGATTTCGATATCCGGGTTATTCAGCGGGAGCAGTCCCAGGATCATGGCGACGCCCTGCCACGGCGCAATGTGGCGCTCGCGCATCAGACCGATCGCCTGAATGATGGCGCCCAAAGGAAGCAGCGGCAGCAGGTAGACGACGAACAGCAGGCCGGTGCGATCGACGACCACCTGGAGGTAGGGCACGAACTGGGCAAACTGGTCCTCGGGAAGGGTATCGAAAGCCGAGAGCACGAGGCAAAGCGCACCCTTGTCGATGGCCAGCACAATGGCACCGACGATCCCGACGGCCCCGCCGACAAAGCCGAACCAGGCGCCGCGCCCGCGCAGCATCTCGGCGCAACAGAGGAGTTCGGCAACGATCAGCGGGATCGCGACGATCACGATGAGATGGCCGATATGGAAGGCAGGGCTGTGATGGAAATTCGCCGCCAGCTGGGCGGCGGTGGTCGTCAGCTGCAGGCTGAAAAAATCCGGATGAAGCAGGAAGCCAATCAGCAGCAGCGGGGAAAAGAGAAGAACAGACAGGCCGTAGATGACTTGTTTCGCCTTTCGCCAGACCAATGCGATCGATCGCCGCCATTGCGCCGAATCCTTCCACTGACCATGCCGAGAGAACGCGCTTCTCTACGGTGGCCGCCGCCGGCCGCCTTGACGCCCGTCAAGGCTGGCGGAGGTCCAATCCGCGCGCGATGCGGGCGGTCAGTCGAGCGCGGTCAGCATGCGGCGCGGGGCGCAGGCAAGTCCCGGCTGGGGCTGGCAGTCGTGCAGCGAGTAGAGGATCAGGCGCGAGTGCCCGATCAGGTTCTCCACCGGCACATAGCCGAGGCTGGCGAAGCGGCTGTCGGCGGAATTGTCCCGGTTGTCGCCCATCATGAAGAGGTGCCCGGGCGGTACGACATAGGTGCCGGTGTTCTCCTGCGGGGCGGCGTCGGAGCGCATGATGATGGGGTGGACGCTGCCGCCGGGCAGCGTCTCCTCGTATTCGGTGACGGTCACCGGCGGGCCGTCATATTGCTTGTAGGCATAGGTCTTCACTTCGCGGCGCGGCATCACCGTTCCGTTGATGACCAGCCGCCCGCGATCGATGCGGATGCTGTCGCCGGGGAGCCCGATGACGCGCTTGACGAGCGTCTCGCCGGTGACTGGATGACGGAAGGTCACGATGTCGCCGCGCGCCGGCAGCCTGCCGAACAGCCGGCCGTCCTCAGACGGGAAGGCGGGCAGCGCAAGCAGCGGCGCCGAATAGGGTCCGTAGCCGTAGTCGAACTTGGTGGCGATCAGGCGGTCGCCGACCTCGAGTGTCGGCACCATACTTTCCGAGGGAATGTAGTAGGTGGCGAAGGCGACCGTCTTCAGCACGAAGGTGATGAGGGCGGCGCCGGCAAGCGCCCGCACCCATTCGAAAACCTGTTTCTTCATGACAACCTGTCCCTCGCCCGAGGCCCGGATTGTTCTTGAAGCGGACAGCGGTGGCGAGAATGCGGCAGGCGCCGCTCACATCGCCGGCTGCTTCTCAGCCGGCGCCTGGCGCGGCTCCCAGGAATGCAGCGCGCGCAGCGTTGCGGTCTTCTTGACCTGGTGCTCGCCCATGCGGCGCAGCAGCCGGTCGAGCACGCCGACGGCGGCGGCGACATTGGGCCCCTTGTTGAGCAGCACGCATTCGGCGCGGGCGGCCATGACGGCATCGGTCATCTCGCCGCGCGAGGGCAGGCCCTTCTTGACCAGTTCCTCCAGCACCTGCGTCGCCCAGATGAGCGGCACATGCGCGGCCTCGCACAGCCACATGATCTCTTCCTGCATCTCGGCGACGCGCTCGAAACCCATCTCCACGGCCAGATCGCCACGCGCGATCATCACCGCGAAGGGCTGCCGGCCGGCCGCCCGGACGATGATCTCGGGCAGATTGGCGACGGCGGTCGGCGTTTCGATCTTGCCGACCAGCACGAGCTTCTGCCAGTCGGCGCGGCGGGCGGCCAGCTCCGCCTGGAGGGAGGCGACGTGCTCGGCGGTCTGCACGAAGGAATGGCCGATCATGTCGGCGTGGCGGACGATGAAATCGAGGTCGCGGCGGTCCTTGTCGGTCAGCGGATCGAGGCCGAGGTCGGTGTCGGGGAAGTTCAGCCCCTTTTCCGCCCGGAACCTGGCGCCGGCGAGTTTGCCGCGGTCGATGCGCACGCGGAAGCCGCCATGGGCCTCGCCGACCACGGTGCCGAGCAGCTCGCCGTCGTCGATCGACACCTGATCGTCGACGGCGATGCGATCGAGGATCTGGGGCAGCGTGCAGGTCGCCTGGAACGGCATCTCGGTAATGTCCGGCTGCAGCGCGCGGGCGAGCAGGAGAACATCGCCGATCTGCAGGCGGTCGCGGCCGGGCGGGGTGAGCACCTGGGCGGTCCTGACCTTGGGTCCGCCGATGTCCATGAGGATCGGCAGGTGGCGGCCGGTTTCGCGTTCGGCCTGGCGGATATTGGCGACCATGCGCGCCCATTCCGCCTGGCTGTCGTGGGCGCAGTTGATGCGCAGCGTGTCGGCGCCGGCATCGGCGAGGGCGCGCACGATGGCCGGATTGTCGGCGGCGTCGGTGGCGAGCGTGACCATGATGCGGCCGATGCGGCCGCGATGGGCCGGGCCGAAGCATTCGGCAGCGTTCCCGGCAAGGCGCCGCTCGCCGCGGAAGAACTGGCGCTCGGCCGGCGGTCGCGGCAGCGGTGCCCCGGCAAGCGCGGACAGCGCCATGATGACAGCATCGAGCGAGGCCAGGACCCGTCCTTCGACGACGCCGAGCGAGGAGACGCCGAGCGGCATCAGCCGGCGCTGGAGCGGGCGCAGGTCGCGGTGGCGAAGCGCCAGGTAGTGGGCAAAGTTGAGCGCACTGGGGCCGAAGACGTGGCGCCGGATGCTGGGGCGCCACGGGCCGAGCCGGGCACGCCCTTCTGCGGCCACCGCAGCGCGGAGCGCGATCACCTCCTCCAGCACGCTGCGTGCTCGGGCACGAATATAATCGTTGGTCGCCATGTTGGGTCAGTCTGCTGCCGCCAGGGGGGCGGCTCGCAACAATTCGTCTTCCAGATTAAGACCTTACGTGACCCTAACGGGTGGCAGGCGCGGCCCCCTTGATCCGCCGCAAGCGGCGGCAGATTCAGGTTTCCGGCAGGGTCACCCGGCGCAGCGTCAGGTTGACGCGGCCGCCCGCCGGGAACCAGTCGGCGAGCAGGCGCGAGGTGCCGGGATAGAGCCGCTCGACGCCGTGGAAAGCGAGACGCGAGGCGCCGCCGAAGACGACGACGTCGCCGGAGGCGAGCCTGAGCGAGCGGGTGGACCCGCCGCGCGTCGGCCCGCCGATGCGGAAACGGCAGGTATCGCCGAGCGAGATGGAGACCACCGGGGCGGCGAGATCCGCTTCGTCGCGGTCCTGATGCAGGCCCATGCGGGCATCAGGACTGTAATAATTGACCAGGCAGGCCTCGGGGGCGTGCGGATAGCCGGCGACCGCCCGCCAGACGGAAAGCACCGAATCCGAAATCGGCGGCCACGGCCGACCGGTCTCCGGATGGGTCGCCTGATAGCGGTAGCCGCCGGCACGGTCGGAGACCCAACCGAGCCGCCCGAGATTGGTCATGCGGACGGAAAAGGGCTTTCCCGTCCGTGGCATGGCGGGTGTGAAGAAAGGCGCCTCGGCCACGCAGTGGCGCAGTTCGGCGACCAGGCGCTCCTGCGCGGCGCGATCGAGAAATCCCGGATAGGCGCGACAGCCCGGCTGGATGGTGACCGGCTCGGCCATGGTGCCTGCTCCACACGGACCGGCAGGCCGGCCCGCCGCCTGCGATTGCGAGCCTTGCGGCCCTTTTGACCCCTTCTTATATACGGCCAGAACCCGCGCGCGCTTCTGGCGGAATTGCTCGACAGGGGCCGCGAATCACGTCAGGGCATCGAAATTCAGAAGCCGGGGACCGGCCGGGGGCCGCACGAGGACCTGCCCGGTCTGCCGCAAGGAGAGAACGAAAATGGCGAAAGTGATTGGCATCGACCTCGGCACGACCAATTCGTGCGTGGCGGTCATGGACGGCAAAAGCGCGAAAGTCATCGAGAACTCCGAGGGTCAGCGCACCACGCCCTCGATCGTCGCCTTCACCGACGACGGTGAACGGCTGACCGGTCAGCCGGCCAAGCGCCAGGCGGTTACCAATCCCGAGCACACCTTCTTCGCGGTCAAGCGCCTGATCGGCCGGCGCTACGACGACCCGATGACGGAGAAGGACAAGGATCTCGTCCCCTACAAGATCATCAAGGCGCCGAACGGCGACGCCTGGCTTGAGGCGGACGGCAAGAAATATTCGCCCTCGCAGGTTTCCGCCTTCATCCTGCAGAAGATGAAGGAGACGGCTGAGGCCTATCTCGGCGCCAAGGTCGAACAGGCGGTGATCACGGTTCCCGCCTACTTCAACGACGCCCAGCGCCAGGCGACCAAGGACGCCGGCAAGATCGCCGGCCTGGAAGTGCTGCGCATCATCAACGAGCCGACGGCGGCGGCGCTCGCCTACGGCCTCGACAAGAAGGAAGGCAAGATCATCGCGGTCTACGACCTCGGCGGCGGCACCTTCGACATTTCGATCCTCGAGATCGGCGACGGCGTGTTCGAGGTGAAGTCGACCAACGGCGACACCTTCCTCGGCGGCGAGGATTTCGACATGCGGCTGGTCAACTACCTGGCCGACGAGTTCAAGAAGGACCAGGGCATCGACCTGCGCGGCGACAAGCTCGCCTTGCAGCGCCTGAAGGAAGCGGCCGAGAAGGCCAAGATCGAGCTTTCCTCGGCGACGCAGACCGAGATCAACCTGCCCTTCATCACCGCCGACGCCTCCGGGCCGAAGCACCTGACCATGAAGCTCACCCGCGCCAAGTTCGAGGCGCTGGTCGACGACCTGGTGCAGCGGACCGTCGGCCCCTGCCGGGCGGCGCTGAAGGATGCCGGCCTGTCGGCCGGCGAGATCCAGGAAGTCGTCCTGGTCGGCGGCATGACCCGCATGCCCAAGGTGCAGGAGGTGGTGAAGCAGTTCTTCGGCAAGGAGCCGCACAAGGGCGTCAACCCGGACGAGGTGGTCGCCGTCGGCGCCGCCATCCAGGCCGGCGTGCTGCAGGGCGACGTCAAGGACGTGCTCCTGCTCGACGTCACCCCGCTGTCGCTCGGCATCGAGACGCTGGGCGGCGTGTTCACGCGCCTGATCGATCGCAACACGACCATCCCGACCAAGAAGGGCCAGGTGTTCTCGACCGCCGAGGACGGCCAGAACGCGGTGACCATCCGCGTCTTCCAGGGCGAGCGCGAGATGGCGGCGGACAACAAGCTGCTCGGCCAGTTCGACCTGGTCGGCATCCCGCCGGCGCCGCGCGGCGTGCCGCAGATCGAGGTCACCTTCGACATCGACGCCAACGGCATCGTCAACGTCTCGGCCAGGGACAAGGGCACCGGCAAGGAGCAGCAGATCCGCATCCAGGCGTCGGGCGGCCTTTCCGACACGGACATCGACAAGATGGTCAAGGACGCCGAGGCGCATGCCGAGGAAGACAAGAAGAAGAAGGTGCTTGTCGAGGCCAAGAACCACGGCGAGGCGCTGGTCCACTCCACCGAGAAGTCGCTCAAGGACTATGGCGACAAGGTCTCGGCCGCCGACAAGTCGGCGATCGAGGCGGCGGTTGCCGAGCTGAAGAGCGTCATGGAGAGCGACGACATCGAGGCGATCCAGGCCAAGACGCAGGCGCTCGCCCAGGCCTCGATGAAGCTTGGCGAAGCCATGTATCAGGCAGGCCAGGCGGGCGCCGAAGGCGCCACCGGCGAGGGCACCGACGACGGTGCTGCGAAGAACGAGGACGTGGTCGACGCCGACTTCGAGGAAGTCGACGACGACAAGAAGAAGTCGGCATAAGCCGTCAACCAGCGGGCGCGCGCCCCATGGACATCACCCTTCGGCCGGCGCGCCCGGCAGATGCGGACGATATGGCGGAATGGTTCGCGGACCTCACGGCCCTTGCCATCTGGGGCGGGCCGGAGGTCCGCTTTCCGCTGACGGCGGAGCAGATGGCGGCGTGGATCGGCGAAGGAGCCAACCCGACGCCGCGCGTCTGCTTTACCGCCGTCGACGCCGCCGACCGGCCGATCGGCCATGTCCAGTTCCTGCATGATCCGGCAAAGCGATGGGCGCGGCTCGGCCGCTTCGGCATCGCGCCGGCATTGCGCGGCCGGGGCTTCGGCCGGGCGCTGTTCGAGCGCGCGGTCGCCTACGCCTTCAGCGAGCTCGGCGTCGAGCACCTGGCGCTTGCCGTGGTGCCGGAGAACGAACGGGCGCACCGGCTCTATCTCGCCTGCGGCTTCCGCGAGGAGGGACCGGTAGCGGGGAAGTGGACGGTTGCAGGCAAACCGTATGTGATGAATCTGATGGGGTTGATTCGCAGCGACTGGCTCAGCCGGACGAAGAGCCCCGCCGATGCAATGAAGGTGGCGTGACGTGGCAGTGGCCAAGGCCGACTATTACGAGGTGCTCGGCGTCGCGCGCACGGCGGACGACAAGACGCTGAAGACCGCCTTCCGCAAGCTTGCCATGCAGTATCACCCGGACCGCAACCCGGGCGACGACACCGCCGAGGTCAAGTTCAAGGAAGTCAGCGCCGCCTACGAATGCCTGCGCGATCCGCAGAAGCGGGCGGCCTATGACCGCTTCGGCCACGCCGCCTTCGAGAACGGCGGCGCCGGGCCGGCCGGCTTCAATGGCGACTTCGCCGCCTCCATGTCGGACATTTTCGACAACATCTTCGGCTTCGGCGACATGATGGGCGGCCGGCGCGGCCCCGGCCGCGGCGGGCGCGAGGCCGGCGCCGATCTCCGCTACAACATGGAGATCACGCTGGAAGAGGCCTATGCCGGCAAGACGGCCGAGATCGAGGTGCCGACCAAGATCACGTGCAAGACCTGCACCGGCAGCGGCTCCAAGCCCGGTTCCAGCCCGAAGACCTGCCCGACCTGCGACGGCCATGGCCGGGTGCGCTCGGCGCAGGGCTTCTTCTCCATCGAACGCACCTGCCCGACCTGCCAGGGACGCGGCTCGGTGATCTCCGATCCCTGCCCGGAATGCCGCGGCGCCGGCCGCGTGACCGAGGAGCGCAAGCTGTCGGTCAACATCCCTGCCGGCATCGAGGACGGCACCCGCATCCGCCTGGCCAGCGAGGGCGAAGCCGGCCTGCGCGGCGGGCCGCCGGGCGACCTCTACATCTTCCTGTCGATCAAGCCGCACGCCTTCTTCCAGCGCGACGGTGCCGACATCTTCTGCCGGGTGCCGGTGTCGGTAACGACCGCCGCGCTCGGTGGCGATTTCGAGGTGCCGACCATCGACGGCGGACGCACCAAGGTGAAGGTGCCGGACGGCACGCAGACCGGCAAGCAGTTCCGCCTCAAGGGCAAGGGCATGCCGGTGCTGCGCTCGGGCCGCGTCGGCGACATGTATATCCAGGTCGCCGTCGAGACGCCGCGCAACCTGACGCGGCGGCAGCGCGAGCTGCTGCAGGAGTTCGAGCAGGTCTCCTCGGCCGAGAACAATCCCGAGTCGACCGGCTTCTTCGCCCGCGTACGCGACTTCCTCGAAGGTCTCGGCGGGTGACACCCGTGCTGGGGCAAAGCCATGGCTGACGGCCTCCGCTTCTTCCGCACCTGGCTCAAGAAACCGATCCTTACCGGCGCCATCAGCCCATCGGGCAAGGCGCTGGCGCGCGCCATGGCGCGGCCGGTCGATGCCGAAAGCCGCTGGCCGGTGCTGGAACTGGGCCCCGGGACCGGCCCGGTGACGGCGGCGCTGATCGAACGCGGGGTGGCCGCCGAGCGCATCGTGGCGCTGGAATACAATCCCGAATTCTGCGCGCTGCTGGTGCGCCGCTTCCGCGGCCTCAACGTGGTCGAGGGCGACGCCTTCGATCTCACCACCAGCCTGCCGCCGGGGCTGGCCGGCCCCTATGCGGCGGTGGTCTCCAGCCTGCCGCTGCTCAACAGCACCCCGGAGGCGCGCCAGGCGCTCATTTCCGATGCCCTCGGCCGGGTGCTGCCGGGCGGCGGCATGATCCAGTTCTCCTATGGCTTCGGGCCGCCGGTGCCCGCCGTCGAGGGGCACTTCACCGTCGAACAGATCGCGCTGGTGATCGCCAATCTGCCACCGGCGCGCGTCTGGCTCTATCGCAGCGTCGATCGCAGCGCTGCACGCTAGAGCTTTTCCAAATTGCGCCTGCCAGAAATGCCGAAACCCATATATATTGACCTGCGGTTGCGTCGTCCCTGACGCTGCCGGCCTGCACGAAACCATCGCCAACGCGCGAGCCCAAGCTGGTCGCGGGCGGACCCTTCCGGCCGCTGCGTACCTCTTGTCGCGACGCCGCGATGGCATATGTGACTGCGCCTGTTCAGAGAATCTGGGGGCACATTGCCGACCGCCTACTATTTCACGCATACGCAGATCCGCATCGATCCTGCCGCACCGGTGCACGACTGGCACCTGTCCGACGAGGGCCGTGCGCGCGTCCTGCGTGTGGTCAATGCGCCGTGGATGTCGCGGGTGACGCGTGTGGTTGCCTCAAGCGAATACCGGGCGATCGAGACTGCGCACATCTTCGCCGGGCGGCGCGACCTGCCGGTCGAGATCAAGCCCGAGTTCGACGACAGTGCGCGGCCCGTGTCCGATTTCCTGTCGGTGGTGGACCTCGACACGACCCTCGACGGCTTCTTCGCGCGGCCGCAGGAAAGCGCCCGGCCCGGCTGGGAGAGCGCCGCGGACGCACAACGGCGCGTCGCCGCCGCCTTCGACGCGCTGCTCGACGGCAGGACCGACAGCGGCGACCTGGTGATCATCGGCCACGGACGGATCGGCACCCTGCTGCTCTGCCACCTGGCGGGGCTGCCGATCGCACGCGAGCATCTTGAGCCGACGTCAGGCGGCAACCTGTTCGCCGTCGATTGCCTGAGCCGCAAGGTGCTGTTCGGCTGGCGGACGGTTGCCGCGCCGCTATAAAGAGCTTCAGACCCAACGCGTGAGAGGGGCAATCGCCGATGGCGACCAGGATCCTCGTTTTCGCCGGCTCGACCCGCTCGGGCGCGCTGTCGGCCAAGCTGGCAGCGCTGGCCGCCAAGGAGCTGGCGCTGGCCGACGCCGAGGTGACCCACATCTCGCTCGCCGACTATCCACTGCCGTTCTACGACGGCGACCTCGAAGACGACCGGGGCATCCCGGAAAACGCCAGCAAGCTCGCCCGGCTGATCGCAGCCAACCAGGGCGTGTTCATCGCCACGCCGGAATACAACAATTCGTTGCCGCCGCTGCTCAAGAACGCCATCGACTGGGTGAGCCGCCACCGGCACACCGGCACGCTTGCCTACCGGCACAAGGTCTATGCCGTCGGCAGCACCTCCGACGGCGCCTTCGGCGGGGCGCGGGCGCTGCCTGACCTGCGCAGGGTGCTGACCGCCGGCCTCGGCGGCATCATGGTGCCGGAGAAGATCGAGATCCCGCGCGCCCAGGACGCCTTCGACGAAGCCGGAGAGCTGATCGATGAAAGGCGGGCGAAGCTCATGAAGACCGTCTGCCGCAGCCTGGTCGACCTCGCCTCCCGGCTGGCCGACTGACGGCCTCCTGCGCGCGCCCGGTCTTCGCCCGGCGGAGCCGTTCCATCCGGGCGCGAAAGGCTTTAGCGTGATCGCAGCGGTCAGTGAAAACCGGGAGAAGTCATGCCCAAGGGGTACTGGATCATGCACGTCAATGTGCACGATCAGGAAAAATACGACGCTTATCGTGCCGAAAACATCGAGGCGTTGCGCAAGTTCGGCGGACGCTTCCTGGTGCGCGGCGGCACGTTCGAGAATCCGGAAGGGCGTTCGAAGCCACGCAACGTGGTGATCGAGTTTCCGAGCTATCAGGCGGCGGTCGATTGCTACCATTCGCATGAGCACAACCGCGCCGTGGCCAAGCGCCGGGGCGGCGCCGACGTCGATTTCATCGTCATCGAGGGCTATGACGGCAAGCAGCCGTAGGGAGTTTATCCGAGATGAGCGAGATGAAGCTGATCGTCGTCGGCGCCGCCGGCCGCATGGGGCGGACGCTGACGCGCATCATCACCGAAAGCGAGGGGGTGACCGTGGCAGGCGCGGTCGACCGCGATCGCGTGGCCGAGATCGGCCAGGACGCCGGGCTCATCGCCGGCGTCGGCGAACTGGGCGTGCCGGTGACGACCGACCCGCTGCCGCTCTTCGCCAAGGCCGACGGCGTGCTCGATTTCACCGTGCCGGCGGCGACCGTCGCTTTCGCCGAGATCGCGGCGCAGGCGCGCATCGCCCATATCATCGGCACCACCGGCCTGTCGGCCGACGACGAAGCCAAGATCGCCGCCGCTGCGCGCCACGCGGTCATCGTCAAGTCGGGCAATATGAGCCTCGGCGTCAACCTGCTGGCGGTGCTGGTCCACCAGGCGGCGAAGGCGCTCGACCCGGATTTCGACATCGAAGTGCTGGAGATGCACCATCGCGCCAAGGTGGATGCGCCCTCGGGCACGGCGCTGATGCTCGGCCGTGCCGCCGCCGCAGGGCGCGAAATCGCATTGGAGGAGCATTCGGTGCGCGTCCGCGACGGCCATACCGGCGCCCGCAAGCGCGGCGATATCGGCTTTGCGACGCTGCGCGGCGGCTCGGTGGTCGGCGAGCACAGCGTGATCTTCGCCGGCAATGGCGAAACGATCGAGCTCAGCCACAAGGCCACCGACCGGGCGCTCTTCGCCCGCGGCGCGGTCAAGGCGGCGCTGTGGGCCCGCGACCGTAAGCCCGGGCTCTATTCCATGGCCGATGTGCTGGGCTTGGGGTAGTATCCGCCCCCGCTTTCCCCCCGGCGGCCGGTCGCCTCCCCCGATCGCCGCCAGACTGAACAAACCGAAGGACAGAACGACATGGACCGCTTGCTGGTGCTTGTCCGCCACGGACAGAGCGAATGGAACCTCAAGAATCTCTTCACCGGCTGGCACGATGCGGACCTGAGCGAGCAGGGCGTGACCGAGGCGAAGAGCGCCGGACAGAAGCTCAAGGCCCAGGGCCTCACCTTCGGCCTCTGCTTCACCTCGGCGCTGATCCGCGCCCAGCGCACGCTCGACCTGATGCTGACCGAGATCGGCCAGACCGGCCTCTCGATCACCCGCGACCAGGCGCTCAACGAGCGCGACTATGGCGACCTCGTCGGCCTCAACAAGGACGACGCGCGCAAGAAATGGGGCGAGGAGCAGGTCCATGTCTGGCGCCGCTCCTATGCCGTGGCGCCGCCCAACGGCGAGTCGCTGCGCGATACCGGCGCGCGGGTGTGGCCCTACTACATCAACCGCATCCAGCCGCACGTTCTGCGCGGCGACAAGGTGCTGATCGCCGCCCACGGCAACTCGCTGCGCGCGCTGATCATGGCGCTCGACGGGCTGACCCCGGACGAGGTGGTGAAGCTGGAACTGGCCACCGGCGTGCCGGTGGTCTACCGGCTGAACGAGGATTCGACCATCGCCAGCAAGGAAATCCTCGCCGGCTGAGGCGGAATGTGGCGCGGGTTTGTCGCGCCACAACGTTCGCCGGCTTTCAAGCCGGCATGGTGACGCCTGTCCTTCATCTGCCGGACAGGCGTTTTCATGAGACAACCGGTCAGGGGAATCGCCGCGATTCCCCTCTTCAGCTACGGCTTCCGCCCCTTCTTCCTGGCCGCTGCGCTGTGGGCGGCGCTGGCGATGATCCTGTGGATCGGTGCCGTCACGGGGACGTGGACGATCGCGTCGGATTACGGCCCCGTCGCCTGGCACGCCCACGAACTCATCTTCGGCTATGTCAGCGCGGCGGTGACCGGCTTCCTGCTGACGGCGATCCCCAACTGGACCGGGCGGCTGCCGGTCAGTGGCGGGCCGCTGCTGGCGCTGCTCCTCCTGTGGCTGGCGGGGCGGGTGGCGATGCTTCTCTCCGATCAGATCGGCACGGTGCCGGCGGCGGCGATCGACGCGCTGTTCCTGGTGGCCCTCGCATTCATTGTCGCACGCGAGATCGTCGCCGGACAAAACTGGCGCAACCTGAAGACGGTCGGCCTCGTCTCGGGTCTGGCGCTCGCCAATATTGGCTTTCATGCAGAAACCATTCTCGCCGGCGCACCCGACTATGCGCTGAGGGCCGGCATCGCGCTCGTCGTCGGCCTCATCATGCTGATCGGCGGCCGCATCGTGCCGAGTTTCACGCGCAGCTGGCTGGCGCAGCGGGGCGCCACACGTCTGCCGGTTCCCTTCGGGCGGGCGGACCTGCGCCTGATCGCTGTGGCGGCGATCGCGTTGGTCGCCTGGGTGATCTTTCCGGATAATGCGGCGACCGGCGGGCTGCTCCTCGTCGCAGCGGCGGCGCATTTCTTCCGCCTGTCGCGCTGGGCGGGACTGGCGGCGTGGCACCAGCCGCTCGTCTTCGTGCTCCACTGCGGCTACGCCTTCGTGCCCCTCGGCTTCCTGTTCACCGGCGTCTCGGCCCTGTGGCCGGACGTGCTGCCGCCGGCCGACGCCCTGCACGCGTGGACGGCCGGCGCCGTCGCGCTGATGACGCTGGCGGTGATGACGCGGGCGACGCTGGGGCACACCGGACGGGCGCTGAACGCCGGTCCTGGCACGCTCGCCATCTATCTGGCGGCCGGACTGGCCGTTCTAGCGCGGCTGGCGGTGCCGCTCTTGCCGGACCTGACGATGCCGCTGCTCAGTCTCGCGGCGGCAGCGTGGATCGCGGCCTTTGCCGGCTATGCGGTGATCTACGGGCCGATGCTGGCCGGCCCGCGCCGGGCCTAAAGCGTCAGCTCCCAGGTCTGGCCGACGAGATCCCTGCCGAAACTCTTGTGGCGGCCCTGGGAGACCAGGCGGAAGCCGGCCGCCTCATAGATGCGGCGGGCCGCGGCGAGGATGTCGTTGGTCCACAGCGTCAGTGTCGAATAGCCCTTGAGGCGGGCAAAGGCGATCACCTCGTCGACCAGCCGTCGCCCGATGCCCAGTCCGCGCGCCGCCGGCTCGACATAGAGCAGGCGGAGCTTGGCGACCGCATCGTCCTGACGGACGAGGAAGATCGAGCCGACGATTTCGCCGCCCATCTCGGCGATCCAGGCGCGCTCACGACGGGCATCGAAATTCTTGATGAAGGCGGCAAGGATTTCGGCGACCAGGCCTTCATAGGTCTCGTCCCAACCGTATTCCTGCGCATAGAGCATACCCTGACGGTGGATGATCCAGCCGATGTCGCCGGGCTGGTGGCGGCGGAGCACCAGCGCCGGCCGACCGGGCGGCGCATCGGACAGCAGGTTTTCGACCGTCGACATGGCCGCGGTGAGCCGCGTGCGGTCGTGGGCCCCAAGCGGCGCTAGCATGGCGGCGACGGCCTCGGCCGACTGCCGGTTGAGCGGCGCGTAGGCGGCGCGGCCTTTCGCGGTCAGATCGATATGGCTGCGGCGGCCGTCGGCAGCGTCGGGGTCACGGGCGATCAGCCCGTCTTTCTCCAGCTTGCGCAGGGTGCGGCTGAGATAGCCGGGATCGAGGCCGAGATCGCGGGCCAATTCCGCCGCCGACAGGCGATCACGGTGGGCGAGCTCGTAAAGCAGGCGGGCTTCGGCCAGCGAGAACGGGCTTTCCAGCAGGTGCTCGTCGAGCACGCCGATGCGGCGCGTATAGAAGCGGTTGAAGCGGCGGACGGCATCCACCGCTTGCGAAGCGACGGGTTCCATAAGGTGCCATTGTCAACGATATCGTTGACTTTGGCAACTGCCTATTCGGCGCCCTTCCCCGAAACCCCCGCCTCCCAGCCGAGGATCGCCTGTTTGCGGGTCAGGCCCCAGTGATAGCCGGTGAGGCTGCCGTTCTTGCCGAGCACGCGGTGGCAGGGAACGACGAAGGAGATCGGGTTTCGCCCGACCGCGGTGCCGACCGCGCGGGCGGCGGTCGGCCGACCGATATGGGCGGCGATGTCGGAATAGGTGGTGGCGGTGCCGAGCGGCAGCTTGAGCAGGGTCTCCCACACGCTCAGCTCGAAATCCGACCCGATCATGACGATCCTGAGCGGCCGGTCGGGCCGCCAGGTGGCCGGATCGAAGATGCGCCGGGCGGTCGTCTCGGTGGCTTCCGGGTCCTCGACATAGGTGGCGCGCGGCCAGCGCGCCTGCATGTCGGCAAGCGCCGCCGACTGCTTGCCGGGATCGGCGAAGGCGAGACCGGCCAGCCCGCGATCGGTGGTCATGACCAGCGCGGTGCCGAAGGGCGAGGCGTGGAAGCCGTAGCGCATGACGAGCCCCTCGCCGCGCGCCTTGTAGGCGCCGGGGGTCATCGCCTCGTGGGTGACGAAGAGATCGTGCAGCCGGCCGGGACCGGAGAGGCCGACCTCATAGGCGGCGTCGAGCACTGAGGCCGAATCGGTCAGCAGCGTGCGAGCGTGGTCGAGCGTCAGCGCCTGGACGAAGCCCTTGGGCGACAGCCCGGCCCAGCGGGTGAACAGGCGCTGCAGGGCGAGCGGCTTGAGGCCGACATGGTCGGCGATGCGCTCCAGCGAGGGCTGCTCGCGCCAGCGCCGGGAGATGTAGGCGATGGCCCGGCAGACGATCTCGTAGTCCGGCACGGCGCCGTCGACGGGCGGGACGCAGCGGCCGGCGGTTGCGGGTCTGGTCATGATGGCAAGGTCCATCGCGGTCTCTCCTCGGGCAGGATAGACCCGATGTAGGCGCGCCGGGCAGCCGCGCCCACCCGATTCTTGCAAGAACCGCTTCCGCTGCCGACCGGCAGTCAGACCGCCGGAGCGCGCACCTTGGCGAGCGCCGCCGACAGGGCGGCGGCGAAGCTCTCGCGCTCGACCGGCGGCAGGAAGCCGCCGATCACCATGTGCGCGCCATGGGAGGCGATGCGCAGCGCGGTCACGCCGATCTCCGGCTGGCGCTCCACCTCCAGCCGCGCCCAATAGGGATTGAAACCGGTCTCCCGGGCGAGGCCCGCGGGTGATATCTGGGTGACCGACAGGCGCTCGTGGGTAAGGTGGACCTCCTCGCAAGCGCGCGCATCGCGGAAATTCAGATGAAAGGCAATCTGGATCAACAGGACGTCGAGGCCGCAGAAGCCGACCACCGGCCAGGCGCCCATGAGCCAGAAGGCAAAGCCGATGAAGAAGGAACAGAGCGCGATGGCCGCCATCAGAAGGCCGAAACCGCGCGGCGAAAGCGAGCGGTGCGGGCGCAGGACCGCCGAAAAGACGACGGTTTCGGGAAGGTGAGCCGGTGGCGTGGCGGTGTCCATGGGCTTTGATTATTTTGATTCCAAAGTAGATCTGGCTGCCTCTATCGCATTGGCAAGGGGCAGCCGTCCAGCATGACGGGGTTGAGCATGAGCGATCCGGAACCCGAACGACGTGCCATCGAGGCGGTCTTCCGCAACGGCAGCGTCACCGCCGTTGGCGTGCTGACCGGCTTCTCGCTGACCTTCCTGACCGCGTGGGCGGCCAATCCCCTGCCCTGGCAGCTGCACGACCTCTTCGGCATCGTGCCGCTGGCGGCCGGCATCGTTTTCGAGCTGATCGCGCTCGCCGGCCTCCTCCATCCGGATTCGCTGGAACGGGTGCGCTACGACCGCGCCGTCCGGTTCTTCCTGATCGGGCTCGTGCTGGTCGGTTGTGGCGTGGCGCTGGCGGTCGGCATCGATGCGCTGACGGTGGCGGAGCGCAGCTGATGGGCAAGGCAACCGTGAAAACCACAGCGAAGAGGCCGGCGCGAAGGCGAAGGCGGCGCCGGGCCTGGCGGCGGCCAAAATAGCGGAGATCTTCCGCCGCTTCGCGGCGGCCGAGCCGGAGCCGAAAAGCGAGCTTCACTACTCCAGCCCCTACACGCTGCTGGTCGCCGTGGTGCTCTCCGCCCAGGCGACCGATGCCGGGGTGAACAAGGCGACGCCGGCGCTGTTCGCGCGCGCCGACACGCCGCAGAAGATGGTGGCGCTCGGCGTCGAGACGGTGACCGAGCTCATCCGCACCATCGGCCTCTTCCGCACCAAGGCGAAGAACCTGATCGCACTCTCCGAAAAGCTCATCGCCGACTATGGCGGCACGGTGCCCGACAACCGGGAGGCGCTGGAGACGCTCCCCGGCGTCGGCCGCAAGACGGCCAATGTGGTGCTCAACGTCGCCTTCGGCCAGCCGACCATGGCGGTCGACACCCACATCTTCCGGGTGGCCAACCGCACCGGCATCGCGCCCGGCCGCGATCCTCTGGCCGTGGAACTGGCGCTGGAGAAGCGCGTGCCCGACCCCTATCGCCGCCACGCCCATCACTGGCTGATCCTGCATGGGCGCTATGTGTGCAAGGCGCGCAAGCCCGACGTGTGCCGGCTGCCTGATCGCCGACCTCTGCGCCTATCCCGCCAAGACCTTGTGACGCTCCGCCGCCGGTTGCGCACGCCCGGGCCGCCGCTATAGTCGCGCCCGCATTTCCGGCTTTTCCCTTCACAGACCAGAGGTTTCATGGCCCAGGCAGACTTCGACGTGCTCGGCATCGGCAATGCGATCGTCGACATCCTGGCGAGCACCGAGGACGACTTCCTCGTCGCCGAGGGTCTTTCCAAGGGTACCATGCACCTGATCGACGCGGCCCGCGCCGACACGCTCTATGCCCATATGGGCCCGGCGATCGAGGCTTCCGGCGGTTCGGCGGGCAATACCGCCGCCGGCGTCGCCTCGCTCGGCGGGCGCGCCGCCTTCATCGGCAAGGTCGCCGACGATGCATTCGGCACCATCTACCGCCACGACATGCGGGCCACGGGCGTGCATTTCGGCACCGCGCCGCTGGTCGACGGCGCGCCGACCGCGCGCTCGATGATCCTGATCACGCCGGACGGCGAGCGGACGATGAACACCTATCTCGGCGCCTGCCAGGCGCTCGGCCCCGACGATATCGACCGCGACGTGGTCGGCCGCGCCGCGATCACCTATCTGGAGGGCTATCTGTGGGATCCGCCGGAGGCGAAGAAGGCCTTCGTGCGCGCCGCCGAGATCGCCCATGCCGCCGGCCGCAAGGTTTCGCTGTCGCTGTCGGACGCCTTCTGCGTCGACCGTTTCCGGGCGGAGTTCCTCGATCTCATCCGCTCGCAGACCGTCGACATCCTGCTCGCCAACGATTCGGAAGTGCGCTCGCTTTACGAGACCGCCGACGTCGACACGGCGGTGACGGCGCTCAAGGCCGACTGTGCGCTGGCTGCGGTCACCATCGGTGCGGAGGGGGCGCTGGTGGTGACGCCCGACGCCACGACCCGCGTGCCGGTAACGCCGGTGGAGACGGTGGCCGACCTGACCGGAGCCGGCGACCTGTTCGCCTCAGGCTTCCTGTTCGGCGTGGCGCGCGGCATGGCGCTGGCCGACGCCGGGCGGCTGGGGACGCTGGCCGCATCGGAGGTGATCGGCCATATCGGGCCGCGGCCGGCGGCGCCGCTGATCGACGTGGCGCGGGCGGCCGGCTTTTCGCTGTAGAGCCTTTCACAGTCAGATGGAACCATTCCGACGGAGCGATTTTGCGACAGGATCAAGCCGGCGGGCGAAGGTCGTACTGGCGGTACGGCCGAGCCCGACGACGACGATCATGGTGCAAAAGCGGCCGTCCCTTCGGGTTTCCGGCCGGCGGGCGCCCGACGCCGATCCCGGCTCGACCGATGCCCCTTGATCGCCCTTCGCCGGTCTCGACGCCGGATCGCTGCGCCGGCCGAGAAACGGAATTGATCCCATCTGACTGTGAAAGGCTCTCGCGGCCTCCGGCCGCCGTCAGCGGCTCAGTTGCTGGTGGGCGGGGGCGTGGCGGGCTGAGCGCCGGCCGGCGGATTGACCATGCGCTGCCGGTAGAGCGCAACGAAATCGATCGGATCGAGTAGCAGCGGCGGAAAACCACCGTCCTGGCTGGCGGCGGCGATGATCTTGCGGGCGAAGGGGAAGAGCAGGCGCGGACACTCGATCAACATGAGCGGGTTGATCGTCTCCTGGGTGACGTTGATCAGGCGGAAGAGGCCGGCATAGACCAGCTCGATGGCGAAAAGCGTGGTCTCGCCGTCGACAGCGCGCGCCTCAAGGCGCAGCTCGACCTCGATGTCGGTTTCGTTCACCGGGCGCGGCTGCACGCCCACCGAGACGCTGATATTGGGCGAAGCGCCCTGCGGCCGGAGCGTTTCCGGGGCGCCCGGGTTCTCAAAGGACAGGTCCTTCACATATTGAGCGATAACGTTGATGCCCGGCTGGTTTCCTGCCGCGCCTTCCTGTCCGTTGCTGCCGTCGTCGGCCATTGCCTACTCCCATCGAAACCGCGTGCCCTGAAAGCGCGGGTGGGCTAACACGCAGGGGAGCCGGTTACAAGCCGGCCGCTGTCGACTCGCAACCGCCCACGGGGTTGCCTACATTGTAATAATCGCCTTTTGCCCCAATTTCGGGCAAAGTGGCTCCGTCCAGGGCCAGGACATCGCCAAAACATGAACAACTTCATGGACATCACAACCATCATCTTCCTGGCTGTTGCGGTCGTGGTCTTCCTGCGGCTGCGCAACGTGCTGGGCAAACGAACCGGAAACGAGCGGCCGCCCTTCGATCCCTACGAGCGTCGCGAGGCGCCGGCCAGCAAGACGAACGACAAGGTGATCGATCTGCCGTCGCGGCGGGCGCCGCCACGGGAGGCCGCCGCCGCAGAGGCCGTGACGAGCGTCGACGACCGCATCAAGACCGCCGCGCCCGCCGGCTCGAGCCTGCACGAGGCGCTGAAGACGGTCGCCATCACCGATCGTTCGTTCGAGCCCGAGGCTTTCATCGCCGGCGCCAAGGCCGCCTACGAGATGGTCGTGACGGCCTTCGCCGAGGGCGACCGCAAGTCGCTCAAGCAGCTCTTGAGCCGCGACGTCTATGACGGCTTCGTCAACGCCATCAGCGAGCGCGAGGCCCGTAACGAAACCATCGAGTTCAAGTTCGTCGGCATCGACAAGGCCGAGATCACCGGTGCCAGCGTCAAGGGCCCCGCCGTGCAGGTAACCGTGCGCTTCCTGTCGAAACTGGTCTCGGCGACCCACGACAAGAGTGGTGCGGTGGTCGACGGCGATCCGACCCATGTCGGCGACGTGACCGACATCTGGACGTTCGAGCGCGAGGCCAATGCGCGCGACCCGAACTGGAAGCTGGTGGCGACCGAATCGGTCGAGTGATCCGACGGACGACAGGCGGCGGAGCGGCAGGCGGCAATGGGCGAGACCAGAGACGCCGCCGGCGCTGCGGAACTGATTCCACGAACCTTTTCTGACTTGGCCGGGTGGCCGGACGACGATCACGCGGCCGCCTTCGCCGCCTTTCGCCGGAGCGCCGCGGTGAGCGCCGGGCATCCGCCGAAAACGCGCGGGCTCGGGCTCGACGCCGGCGCGCTGGCTGCCACGCTGGCGCGGGCGGCCGCCCGCCCCGAGACAATTGGCGCAAGCCAAGCCCGTGCCTTCTTCGAGGCCTCGTTCCGGCCACACGAAGTCGTGCCGCCCGGCGGACAGGGCTTCTTCACCGGCTACTACGAGCCGGAGGTGGCGGGATCGCGGACGCGCACGGAGCAGTTCACGGTGCCGCTTCATGCGCTGCCCGACGATCTCATCGAATTCGACCCGGCCGAACCGCCACCCGGCCTCGACCCGGCGCTGCGTTTCGCCCGCAAGACCGCCGCCGGCACCACCGAATATGCCGACCGCGGCGCGATCATGGCGGGGGCGCTGGACGGGCGCGGGCTGGAACTGGTGTGGCTTGCCGATCCGGTCGATGCCTTCTTCATCCATATCCAGGGGGCGGCCCGCATCCGCCTCAGCGACGGGCAGACGCTGCGCGTCACCTATGCCGCCAAGACCGGCCACCCCTATACGCCGATCGGCCGGGTGCTGATCGCGCGCGGCGCGCTGCAACCCGGCACCGCCACCATGCCGGCGATCCGCGCCTGGCTGGCGGCGCATCCGCAAGAAGCCGCCGCGGTGATGGCAGAGAACCGCTCCTACATCTTCTTTCGCGAGGCGCCGGTGGCCGACCCGGCACTGGGGCCGGTCGCCGCGGCAAAGGTGCCGCTGACACCCGGGCGGAGCCTCGCCGTCGACCGCCTTCTGCACAGCTTCCACCTGCCGGTGTGGATCGAGACGACGCTGCCCAACCGGACATCATTTAGCCGGCTCATGATCGCCCAGGATACCGGCTCGGCAATCGTCGGTCCGGCGCGCGGCGACATCTTCTTCGGCTCCGGCGAGGCTGCCGGCGCCATCGCCGGCGCCATGAGCGCCAAAGGGCGTTTCATCGTGCTCGCCCCGGCGGAGAGCGCCCCGTGAGCCGCCGCCGGCCGCCGCCCTCCGAGGAGGAAATGGCGCTGTGGCAGCATGTGACGCGTTCGGTCGCGCCATTGCGACGGCGGAAACCGGTCGAGGCCAAGCCGGCCGAAGCCAAGCCCGAACCGCAGAAACCCGACAAGCCGGCGCGCGCGGCGCGCCTGGCCGTTGCCGCGCCTGGACCGAAACCGCCGAAACCGCCGAAGCCGCCGGCGCTCGCCCCCCTCGACCGACGGACGCTGGCGCGGGTCAACCGCGGGGCGCTTGCCATCGACGCGCGCATCGACCTGCACGGCATGACCCAGGCGGCGGCGCACAGCCGGCTGATCGATTTCCTGGGCGGCGCCCAGGCGTCCGGCGCGCGGCTGGTGCTGGTGATCACCGGCAAGGGGAACAGCGGCGGCGGCAACGGGGAACGGGGAATCCTGCGCCGTCTGGTGCCG
This sequence comes from uncultured Alphaproteobacteria bacterium, assembly GCA_963732845.1. GTDB lineage: Bacteria > Pseudomonadota > Alphaproteobacteria > Rhizobiales > Kaistiaceae > CAVSRC01. The sequence continues at coordinate 28,598 of CAVTBE010000023.1, forward strand.
ATCTGGCTGGCCTCGGCGGAGCTGAGGTCGGTGGTGGTCGGCTTCGACGAAGCCGGCCGGGCGCATGGCGGCGCCGGCGCGCTGCTGGTGCGGCTGCGCCGTCCGGCGCGCTGAACACGGCTCAGAGCAGCTTGCGCAATTCGGCGAGGCGGGCGTTGATCAGCCAGCCGTAATAGTTCTCTTGCGGATAGACGATGCCGAGGCCCTTGGCCTTGCGCTTGGCGTTCACCTCGGCAAGCGCCTGGGCGCGGCTGGCAGCGTCGCCGAGATTGTAGAGCGTCGCGGTGATGCCCGGATTCTGCGAGATGTCGAAGCCGGCAAACTGCCGGTAGGCGGCGATGTCGTGGGCGATGACGGCGGCCATGTAGTCAAGCGACATGTCGGGGTCCATCACCGCATGATAGATCTCGTTTGGGTGGTTGAGGTCGAGCTGCGGCAGACCGCTCCTGGCGGCAACCGCGTCCGAGACGGTCAGCGCGGTCAATGGGCTGAGCTGGCCGAGGCCGAAGGTCTGGCCGGCGAAGAAGGGCTGGAAGAAGACCCGCTGGAAGCGATCGTCGGGGAACGCCTTGCCGTCGACGGTCTTGCCCTGGAAATCGCTCTTCCAGACGGTCTCGCGGCAGCTCCACAGGTCGTAATCGTCCGTGGCCTTGGCGCAGACGGCGAATTGCGGCCGCTTGATGAAGTCGCGTAGGTCCTCGCCGTCATAGGCGAAGCGCATCTTGGTGCCGAGATAGGCCAGCGCCTTGACGTAGTAGCCCTGCAGCGTGTCCATCGAATCGACGTTGTAGGTGTGCTCGCCGACGATGGCGCCGATCATGTGGACGGGATCGATGCCGTAGACCGCGGCGGCCTTCTCGATCTTGCCGATGAGCTGGCGATCGGCAGCGAGCTGGCTGTAGATCGCCTTGAACTTCGCGTCGAAGGTGCCGTTGGTCTCGGCCGTGCGGATTTTCGAGCTGAGCGATATGGGCGGCTGCTCGGCCGAGCGGTTGCCCGGCGGCACGACGACGAGCCCCGCCTCGGCGGCACCCGGCCCGGCGGCCAGCGGCAGGAGGACGATCAGCAGGAGAGCGAGGCGGAGGAGGTGACGGAATCGCGGCATTGAGCGGTCATCTGTAGGGCATGGCCGCTAGTCCGGCCTTTTTGAGCGCGCGATCATAATGGCGCCGATGGCAGAGTTGAAGCTGCCGCCGGCGCCTGTTGAAATCGCGAACGAACCCTAAAGGATGAATCGCGACAAATCTGTGTTGCGAGCGAGATCGCCGATGTGATCCTCGACATACTGGGCATCGATCGTCACGCTCTCGCCGTCGCGGTCCGAGGCCTGGAAGCTGATCTCGTCGAGGACCCGCTCCATCACCGTCTGCAGGCGCCGGGCGCCGATGTTCTCGACGCTGGCATTGACCGCCACGGCGATGGAGGCGATCGAATCGATGGCGTCATCGGTGAAGTCGAGCGTCACGCCTTCGGTCAGCATCAGGGCGACATACTGCTTGATCAGGCTCGCCTCGGTCTCGGTGAGGATGCGGCGGAAATCCTCCCGGGAGAGCGCCGACAGCTCGACCCGGATGGGCAGGCGGCCCTGCAGCTCGGGCAAGAGGTCCGACGGCTTGGCGAGATGGAAGGCGCCCGAGGCGATGAACAGGATGTGGTCGGTCTTCACCGGCCCGTACTTGGTCGCCACCGTGGTGCCCTCGAGCAGCGGCAGCAGGTCGCGCTGCACGCCCTCGCGGCTGACATCGCCGCTCATGCGGCCTTCGCGGGCGCAGATCTTGTCGATCTCGTCGAGGAAGACGATGCCGTCGTTCTCGACTGCGACGATGGCCTCCTGGGTCACCTCCTCGTTGTCGAGCAGCTTGTCGGACTCCTCGTTGACCAGCAGATCGTGCGAATCGCGCACCAGGACGCGCCGCGTCTTGGTGCGGTTGCCGAAGGCCTTGCCGAGCATATCGCCAATATTCATGACGCCGACGGAGGCGCCGGGCATGCCGGGGATCTCGAACTGGGGCATGCCGGAGCCGGTGTCGCGCAGCTCGACCTCGATCTCCTTGTCGTCGAGTTCGCCGGCGCGCAGGCGCTTGCGGAAGGCTTCGCGGGTGGCGGGGCTTGCCGCCGGGCCGACCAGGGCGGTCAAGACGCGCTCCTCGGCCGCCAGCTCCGCCTTGGCGGAGACTTCCTGCCGGCGGCGCTCGCGCACCAGGCCGATGCCGGTCTCGACCAGGTCACGGACGATCTGCTCGACATCGCGGCCGACATAGCCGACCTCGGTGAACTTGGTCGCCTCGACCTTGATGAAGGGGGCGCCGGCCAGCCGCGCCAGGCGGCGCGAGATCTCGGTCTTGCCGACGCCGGTCGGACCGATCATCAGGATGTTCTTGGGCAGCACCTCCTCGCGCATGGTGCCGGTGAGCTGCTGGCGGCGCCAGCGGTTCCTCAGCGCAATGGCGACGGCGCGTTTGGCATCGTCCTGGCCGATGATGAAGCGGTCGAGTTCGGAGACGATTTCCCGGGGAGAGAATTCAGCCATCGGGTTCTCAGACCTCCGAATCAAGGGATTCGAGCGTGACGCTCGTATTGGTGTAGACGCAGATGTCGGCGGCGATCGCCATCGCCTTGCGGGCGATCTCTTCGGCCGATTTGTCGGTGTCCATGAGGGCGCGGGCAGCGGCCAGCGCATAGTTGCCGCCCGATCCGATGCCGGCGACGCCGCCATCCGGCTCGAGCACGTCGCCGGTGCCGGTGAGCACCAGGCTAGTGGACTTGTCGGCGACCAGCATCATCGCCTCCAGGCGGCGCAGATAGCGGTCGGTGCGCCAGTCCTTGGCAAGCTCGACGCAGGCGCGGGTCAGTTGTCCGGGATACTGCTCGAGCTTGGCCTCGAGCCGCTCGAACAGGGTGAAGGCATCGGCGGTGGCGCCGGCGAAGCCGGCGATGACGCCGCCCTTGCCGAGGGGACGGACCTTCTTGGCATTGTGCTTCATGACCGTCTGGCCGACGGAAACCTGGCCGTCACCGGCGATGACGACCTTGCCGCCCTTGCGCACGGTGATGATGGTCGTGCCGTGCCAGGGCTCGGAAGTGGGGTGATTGCTCAAATGCGGCTGTCCTTATCCAGCGGGCCGGGGCGGTCTCCAGCGAGCCCCGCGGTGGCCCCTCGTGCCGGCCGCGAGGCGCGCGGCCGGCGGAGGCTTATGTAAGGACGGTTGCCGGGGAATCAAATTCCGCCCCGGCGGGCTTCGCTCAGGCGCGGGCGCCCGCCCTCAGGTGAAAGTCGTAGGGGTAGGGCAGCGGGCGATCGCTGGCCGCGTTGAGCTTGTTGAGATCGTCTTCGCCGAGCGCCCAGCCGGCGGCGCCGAGATTGCTGTCAAGCTGCTCGATATTGCGGGCGCCGATGATCGGCGCGGTGACGCCCGGCTGGCGCAGCAGCCAGTTGAGCGCCACCTGGACCGGCTCCTTGCCGCGCTCCTTGCCAACCGCGACGAGGGCGTCGACCAGGTTCCAGGTGAACTCGTTGGCGTAACGCTCCCAGGTCTCGCTCCAGCCCTCACGGCTGGCGATCTCGATGCGTGTGCCGGGCGCGGGCGCGGTCATGCCGCGATGGTACTTGCCCGACAGCCAGCCGCCGCGCAGCGGGCTCCACGGCAGCACGCCCAGGCCCTCGTCGCGCGCGACCGGCAGGAGATCCCATTCCAGCTCGCGGTCGAGCAGGTTGTAGAGCGCCTGCAGGCTGACGAAGGGCTCCCAGCCATTGGCCCTGGAGAGGTCGATCGCCTTCTGCAACTGGGCGCCGGAATAGTTGCTGGCGCCGATGTAGCGGACCTTGCCGGCACGCACGAGATCGTTGAGCGTCGACAGGGTCTCCTCCAGCGGCGTGAACCGGTCCCAGCAGTGGACCTGATAGAGGTCGATGTAGTCGACCTGCAGGCGCCTGAGGCTGGCATCGACTTCCGCCGCGATGTGCTTGCGCGACAGGCCGAAGTGGTTCGGCTTTCTGTTGGCCGCTCCGGTAGTGCCGAAGCGCACCTTGGTGGCCAGGACGAAATCGTCGCGATTCCTGGCCTTCAGCCAGTCGCCGACGATCTCCTCCGAGCGGCCGGCGCTGTAGACGTCCGCCGTGTCGATGAAATTGCCGCCGGCTTCGGCGAAGCGGTCCATGAGCCTGTGGCTGAGGCCCGGGTCGCATTCGCGGCCGAAGGTCATGGCGCCAAGGCAGAGTTCGCTGACCTTAAGCCCGGTCTTGCCCAGATTCCGATATTCCATGTCGCTTCTCCCCGTATGGAGCGCGGCTTCTCCCGGGTGTGCTGGTGGGCGCCGCGGCCGATATTGATTCCGATTGTTCATATGGGTGGGCTGCACACGGCATCCCACCCGCTCACCCCCGCCAGCGGGGGCATTTCACCCGATCGCGGCGAGCATTGCCGTCAGTTCGGCGGGCGCCGTGATCATCGCGTCGTGCGCGGTGCTCAGCTCAAGCCACTTCCAGTTCGGCTGCTGGCGCACCCAGGCCTGCGAACTCGCCATCGTCGGCATGAAGGGATTGGTGCAGGCGATGTAGGTGCAGGGCCGGCCGTTGCCCACCGGGTTGTTGAGGTGAAGCGGGCTGTCGTAGGTCCCCACCGGATGCGGCGTGAGATGGCGCCCGACCCAATCGAAATCCGCGCTGCCCTCGGCAATACCCAGTGCCTTGACCGGTAGAACGGGCAGAGCGACGCCGCCACCCTGGTCGACCACCATCTTGCGCCGCTGGGCGGCGTCGTCCGGCTTCACCATGCCGAACACGCTCTCGCCATTCTGCAGAACCATGCCGTCGAGGAACACCAGATGGCGCACGCGCTCCGGCATCCGGTCGACGACGCCGAGGCACGGCACGCTGCCGAAGCTGTGGCCAACCAGGACGAAGTCGTCGAGTTCCTCGGTCTCGATGACATTCACGAGGTCATCGACGAAGACGTCGAGCGTGATGGTGCGCGCCATCAGATGGCGGCGCTCGCCGAGGCCTGTCTGCGTCGGCGTGACGACGCGATGGCCCTGGCCGTGAAGCGCCGCTGCCACGTAGCGCCAGCACCAGCCGCCGTGCCAGGCACCGTGGACGAGGACATAGGTCTTCCCCTGCTTGCCTGCGAGGGGAGCGGAACCCGAGCTGTCTGCCATGACTTTTTTCCCTGTATTCCCGCGGCGCGGTCAGTCCTCCGGGAGGGGGCTGGCGGGAGCGGGTCTTCGCGTTGACGTCGCGGTTGTTGTTGAATTCGGCGTAATGCCGGCTCCATCGGTTGGAGCAAGGACGCCCGCACCGGATGCGGACAGACCCACGGTAGCACGGTGCGGCGGGCTCGCGGAACCGCCGGGGCGCGGCAAATGTGGCAATCGCGCCAAGGGCCTGATACAAGGCCCGCGCCAAGGAGTATGCCGCCATGCGCAGCGCCACCATCACGCGCAAGACCAAGGAAACCGACATTGCGGTCAGCGTCGATCTCGACGGCGCCGGCAAGGCGACGATCGATACCGGCGTCGGCTTTTTCGACCACATGCTCGACCAGGTCGCCCGCCACAGCCTGATCGACGTGACCGTCACGGCGAAGGGCGACCTGCATGTCGATCAGCACCACACGGTGGAGGATGTCGGCATTGCGCTGGGCCAGGCGGTCCGCCAGGCGCTCGGCGACCTGAAAGGCATCACCCGCTATGCCGACGTGCACCTGCCGATGGACGAGGCGATGACGCGGGTAGCCATCGACATCTCCGGACGACCCTATCTGGTGTGGAAGGTGACCTTCACGCGCGGCAAGATCGGCACGATGGACAGCGAGCTGTTCCGCGAGTTCTTCCAGGCATTCGCCCAGAACGCCGGGATCACGCTGCACATCGAAAACCTCTATGGCCGCAACAACCACCACATCGCCGAGACCTGCTTCAAGGCGCTGGCCCGCGCCTTGCGTGTGGCGGTCGCCATCGATCCGCGGCAGCCGACCGCCGTGCCGTCGACCAAGGGCAGCCTGACCGGCTAGAGGCGTACCGACGATGCCGCTCTACACCGTCTTCGCACCGCCCCCGAAACCCGGCGAGACCGCGCCGGATCCGGTGCGTTTCGTCTTCGTCAAGGACGGCTTCTGCTGGCCGGCCCTGTTCATCCCCGAACTGTGGCTGCTCGCCCGGCGCATGTGGCTGGTCTTCCTGATCTATCTGGCGGCGAGCCTGGCGGTGAGCGTCATCGGCACCAAGGTCGGCGGTCCGCTGCCCTGGGTGACGCTCGTCCTGATGCACATCTTGTTCGCGCTGGAGGGCAACGCGCTGAGGCGCTGGAAGCTCTCCGGCGCCGGTTACGACTTCATCGGCGTGGCGGAAGGACGGCGTCAGGAAGCCGAGCTGCGCTTCTTCAGCCAGTGGCTGCCCACGGCGCCCGCAGCGGCCGCGCCGCCGGGCGCTGGTGATGCCGATGCAGCGCACCCCCCGGCCCTGCCAGCCCAGGCAAAGCCCGCGGAACCCGCCAGGGATGCCGGCGAGGCCGGCGACGTCGTCGGCCTGTTCCCGTTGCCGGGAGGGGCGCGGTGAGCGTCGCCATCATCGATTACGGGGCCGGCAACCTGCGCTCGGCCGAGAAGGCGTTCCAGTACGCCATCGCCGAGGCCGGCCTCGACGAGACGGTCACCATCACCGCCGACCCGGAGGTCGTCGTCCGCGCCGACCGCGTGGTGCTGCCGGGCGATGGCGCCTTTGCCGACTGCAAGCGCAATCTCGACGCCATCCCGGGCATGATCGAGGCGATCGATACCGCAATCGACGGCCGCGGCCGGCCGTTCCTGGGCATCTGCGTCGGCATGCAGCTGCTCGCCACGCGCGGCGTCGAACATGCCATCACGCCCGGCCTCGACCGCATTCCCGGCGAGGTGCGCGCCGTCACGCCGAACGATCCGGCGCTGAAAGTTCCGCATATGGGCTGGAACACGCTGACAGCGATGACCCGGCATCCGCTGTTCGACGGCATCGCGCTTGGTTCCGAGGGCTGGCACGCCTACTTCCTGCACGGCTTCCATCTGGTCGCCGAGCGCGAGGAGGACGTGGCGGCGGTGGCCGACTATGGCGGGCCGGTGACGGCGATCGTGGCGCGCGGCAACGTCGCCGGCACCCAGTTCCATCCGGAGAAAAGCCAGAGGCTCGGCCTCAGGCTGATCGCCAATTTCCTGGGGTGGGCACCGTGATCCTGTTTCCCGCCATCGACCTCAAGGACGGCGCCTGCGTGCGCCTGGTGCAGGGCGACATGGCCCAGGCGACTACCTTCAACCGCGATCCGGCGGCCCAGGCGCGCGCCTTCGCCGAGGTCGGCTTCCAGCGGCTGCATGTGGTCGACCTCAACGGCGCCTTCGCCGGCCGCTCGGTGAACGGCGCGGCGGTCGACGCAATCCTTGCCGCGACCAACGTGCCGGTGCAGCTCGGCGGCGGCATCCGCGATATCGCCGCGATCGAGGGCTGGCTTGCCCGCGGCATCGCCCGCGTCATCCTCGGCACCGTGGCGGTCAACGATCCCGAGCTGGTCAAGGCTGCGGCGCGCGCCTTCCCCGGCCGCGTCGCCGTCGGCATCGATGCGCGCGGCGGCCGGGTGGCGGTCAGCGGCTGGGCGGAGGTGACCGAGATGGACGCCACGGCGCTTGCCCGCCGCTTCGAGGACGCCGGGGTAGCGGCGATCATCTATACCGACATCGAGCGCGACGGGCTGCTCAAGGGCCTCAACATCGCGGCGACCCTGAAGCTCGCCAAGGCGGTCAAGATCCCGGTCATCGCCTCGGGCGGGCTGGCCTCGCTCGCCGACATCGAGCGGCTGCTGCAGCCCGACTGCGCCATCCTGGAAGGCGCCATCGCCGGCCGCGCCCTCTATGACGGTCGGCTTGACCCCAAGGCGGCGCTCAAGCTCATCGCCGGGCAGGAGGCGGCATGACCCTCAAGACCCGCGTCATCCCCTGCCTCGACGTGAAAGACGGTCGCGTCGTCAAAGGCGTGCGCTTCGTCGACCTGACCGACGCCGGCGACCCGGTGGAGGCGGCACGCGCCTACGACGCCGCCGGCGCCGACGAGCTGTGCTTCCTCGACATCACCGCCAGCCATGAGGAGCGCGACATCCTGCTCGACGTGGTGGCGCGCACCGCCGAGCAGTGCTTCATGCCGGTGACGGTGGGCGGCGGGGTGCGCACGGTGGAAGACGTGCGCGCGCTGATGCTGGCCGGCGCCGACAAGGTGTCGATCAACACCGCGGCGGTGTACGACCGGCGCATCGTGGCCGAGGCCAGCGAGAAGTTCGGGGCGCAGGCGATCGTCGTTGCCATCGACGCCAAGCGGGTGAACCGCGAAGGCGACCCGCCGCGCTTCGAGGTGTTCACCCATGGTGGGCGCAACCCGACCGGCATCGACGCAGTCGCCTATGCCGAGGAGGTGGCCCGGCTCGGTGCCGGCGAGATCCTGCTCACCTCGATGGACCGCGACGGCACCAAGGACGGCTTCGATCTGGCGCTGACCCGCGCCGTCGCCGATGCGGTGGCGGTGCCGGTGGTCGCCTCGGGCGGCGTCGGCACACTCGACCATCTCGTCGAGGGCGTGACGGAAGGCCACGCGTCGGCCGTGCTGGCGGCCTCCATATTCCACTTCGGCACGTTCACCATCCGCCAGGCGAAGGAGCACATGGCGGCCTTCGGCGTGCCGGTGCGCCTTGACTGCTGAGGAGACTTGCGATGAGCGATTTCACTCTCGCCGATCTTGCCGCGATCGTTGACGAGCGGGCCCGCGCCGCCGATCCGCAGTCGTCCTACACGGCCAAGCTGCTTTCCCGGGGCGTCGTGCAAACGGCCAAGAAATTCGGCGAAGAGGCGGTGGAAGCGGCGCTCGCCGCGGTGAGCGGCGACCGCCAGGCGCTGACGGCGGAGGCGGCCGACGTGCTCTACCATTTCATGGTGATGCTCAAGGCGGGCGGCGTGGAGCTGGCGGACGTGATGGCCGCGCTCGAGGCGCGCACCGGCCAGAGCGGGCTCGCCGAAAAGGCGGCGCGCAGAAAGACGTGAACCCAATGGACATGCAAGCCGTACCGGACCTGTCGCCACACCGGATCTTCACCCGGGCGGAATGGGCGAAGCTGCGCGCCGATACGCCGATGACGCTGACCGCGGACGACCTGACGCGCCTGCGCGGCCTGAACGACCCGATCTCGCTCAACGACGTGGTCGAGATCTATCTGCCGCTGTCGCGCCTGCTCAGCCTCTATGTCGGCGCCGCCCAGGGGCTGCACCAGGCGACCCGCACCTTCCTCGGCACCGATGACGGGGTGACGCCGTTCATCATCGCCGTCGCCGGTTCGGTGGCGGCGGGCAAATCGACCATGGCGCGCGTGCTCAAGACGCTGCTCACGCGCTGGCCGAACACGCCCAAGGTCGACCTCGTCACCACCGACGGCTTCCTGCTGCCCAATGCGGTGCTGACGCGCGAGGGGCTGATGGAGCGCAAGGGCTTTCCGGAGAGCTACGACCTGGCGGCGCTGCTCGCCTTCCTGCGCGACATCAAGGCCGGCAAGGGGCACGTCACCGCCCCGGTCTATTCGCATCTCACCTACGACATCGTGCCCGGCGAGATGATCAGCGTCGACCGGCCGGACATCCTCATCCTCGAAGGGCTGAACGTGCTGCAGACCTCGCGCCTGCCGCGCGACGGGCGGGTGGTGCCCTTCGTCTCCGACTATTTCGACTTCTCCGTCTATCTCGACGCCGACGAGGCCGAAGTGCGCCGCTGGTATGTGGAACGCTTCCTCAGCCTGCGCGGGACGGCCTTCCAGGATCCGAAATCCTATTTCCACCGCTATGCGACGCTGAGCGACGAGCAGGCCCGGGAGATCGCGCTCGGCCTGTGGACGCGAATCAATCTGGTCAACCTGTTCGACAACATCGTGCCGACGCGCCCGCGCGCCGACCTGATCCTCACCAAGGGCCCCGACCACGCCATAGAAAGGGTTGCACTGCGCCGGATCTAGGCGCCGAGGGCGGCCCGCCGCTTGATTTTTGCAGCGCGGCGCATGACATACGGGGCGAACCCGAACGAACCGATAATCCATGGAACGGATGATGGCCGACGAAACCCCGACCACGCCCGAAAAGCAGCCGGACGAGCCGACCGCCGAAGCACCGGCGGCAGCAAACGATGCCGGTCCGGCAAAGCCGGCGGCCGACGATCCGGCCGCGCTCAAGGCGGAAGTAGCCGATATGAAGGACAAGCTTCTACGCACGCTGGCGGAGATGGAAAATCTGCGCAAGCGCACCGAGCGCGAGGTCGCCGACCAGCGGCAATATGCGGTCGCCTCCTTTGCCCGCGACATGCTGACGGTGGGCGACAATCTGCGGCGCGCCATCGAGGCGGTGCCGAAGGAGCAGCGCGGCAGCGGCGACCAGGCGCTGGATGCACTGATCGAGGGTGTCGAGATGACCGAGCGCGGGCTGGAGCAGTCGCTCGCCAAGTTCGGCGTCCGCCGGGTCGAGGCCAAGGGGCTGAAATTCGACCCGAGCTTCCATCAGGCGATGTACGAGGTGGACATGCCCGACGCCCAGCCGGGGACGGTGGCCGACGAGATCCAGGCCGGCTACGCCATCGGCGATCGCATTCTGAGGCCGGTGATGGTGTCGGTGGTCAAAAAGCCAAAGCCGCCGGCGGCGGCACCGGCAGCCCAGGCCGAACCCGAATCCGCGAGCGAAACCGCCGGCGAGAGCAGCGGCGAGCAGCAGCCGGCCGGCTGACGCTTCCGGAGTCTTGCCCTAAGCTGCGTTGCGGGTCGTTACCTCGGCCAGCGCCTGGCGGAGCGCATCCGGGGTCATCGGTTTTTCCAGCACGGCATCGATACCGGCAGCGCGGGCCTGCCTGAGCGTCTCGGCGAGAACGTCGGCGGTGACGGCCAAGATCGCGGCCGGGGTCATATCTTCGGCGCGCTCGTGGTCGCGGATGGCGCGGACCGCCGCCAGCCCGTCGAGCCCGGGCATGTGCAGATCCATGAGGATGGCGTCGAAGCCCCCTGCCCGGTCGGTCGCGGCGGCGACGGCGGCGAGGCCGTCGCGCACTTCGGTCACCTCGTGGCCGAGCCCTTCCAGAACGGCGCGCGCCAGCAGCGCGTTGATCTCGTTGTCTTCGGCCAGGAGCACGCTGAGCGTAGTGCCGGCGCGGCGCAGTGGCGGCGCGTGCGGCGGCCGGGCGTCGCTTGGATCGATGCGGAAGCTGCCATCGCCGGCAACGATCTCGGCGACGACGCGCGTCAGCGAGGCGCGCCGCACCGGCCGGACGAGATAGGCGTCGAAGCCGGCCGTGCGCAGGCGCTCGATATCGCCGCGGCGGCCGGGCTCGATGAGGACGGCGGCCGGCACGGGGCGGCCGGCGGCCTCGCGGATGCGGGACAGCGCGCCGGCGGCATCGGGCGCGACGCGGGCATCGATCAGCACGGCATCGTGCGGCTGGCCGGCGGCGGCGGCGGCACCGATGACGGCGGCGGCCTCGTTGGCGGTCGCCACCAGCCGCGTTTCGACGCCGCGGTCGGCGAGATGGCGGGCGATAACCGGCGGCTCGGCGCCGGGCAGCGCCACGATCAGCACCGCGCGGCTGGAGAGCATGGGCGCGTCGGATGGCGGGCGTTCGGCGCCGCCGGGAACAAGGGTGAGGGTGAGGGTGAAGCTAAACAGCGAGCCGCCGCCCGCCGCCCGGGCGACGGTGAGATCGCCGCCCATCAGGCGCACAATGCGCCGGGAGATGGCAAGCCCCAGCCCGGCGCCGCCATGACGGCGGGTGAGGGCCGAATCGCTCTGCTCGAATTCGCCGAAGAGGCGCTCGGCCTCCTCCGAGGCGATCCCCGGACCGGTATCGGTGACGCTGATGGCGAGCGCGATGCGGCCTTCCGCCGGTCGCCCGGCAACGCGGGCGCCGAGAGTGACACCGCCGGTCTCGGTGAACTTCACCCCGTTGCCGGCCAGATTGATGAGCACCTGGCGCAGGCGGGCTGAATCGACCATCACGATCGCCGGCAGAGCGGGGTCGACATCCGCAGCGATGTCGATGCCCTTGGCATGGGCGCGGGCGGCGAGCAGTTCGGCGATTTCCTGCAGAAGCGACTCGACATCGGTGGCCGCGGGGCGCAGCTCGAGGCGGCCGGCCTCGATGCGGGAGAAATCGAGCATGTCGTCGACCAGCGCCAGCAGCGACTCGCCGGAGGAATGGACGGCGCGGGCGTAGGTCTCCTGGTCAGGCGTCAGCGGCGTCTCCATGAGGAGGCCGGTGAGGCCGAGGATACCGTTGAGCGGCGTGCGGAATTCATGGCTGACGGTGGCGAGTACGCGCGATTTGGCCTGGTTGGCCGCCTCCGCCCGCTGGCGCGCTTCGGTGAGGGTGCGATAGCGCTCGTCGCTTTCGTGCAGCTCCCAGGCGACGTCCGACAGCTGCTCGACGGTTTCGGCCAGCCGGCGGTTCTCTTGCGTGAGATGCGCAAGGTCGGCCGTGAGCCGTTCATGGTCGGCGCGGCTGGTGCCCCACAGCGCGATGGCGCCAGTGAGCACCACCGCCGGTGCGATGAAGGGCGCCAGGGCGGGAGCCGTCCAGGCGACGGCCGAAGCCAGCAGGATGCCGAAACCGGCGGCAAAGGCGAAGAGGCCGGCGGCGACGCGGCGCGGACCGGAGACCGGCGGCGCCTCCAGATCGGCCGCTTTCAGCCGTTCCCGTGGGCGGGCTTGGGGAACGGCAGTGTCAGCTTGCGGACGCACCATGCTCTTGACGCTCGAACGGTCGCGCCGGCGGAGCGCCGGCACGGGACGCCTGCCACAGTGGACCGTCGAGCTTTCGAAATGCTTGACGCGATCAGATAGTTGGGGGCTATGCCGCCACAGCCAGGCGCTCGCCGACGGCGCGGTAGGACAGCGCCTCGGCGAGATGGATGCGGCCGACCGCCTCGGCGCCGTCGAGATCGGCGAGCGTGCGGGCGACCTTGAGCACCCGGTGATAGCCGCGGGCGGACAGGCGCATGGCTTCCGCCGCCTGACGCAACAGGGCGGAGGCGGCGGCATCGGGTGCCGCCACCTGCTCGATCAGCGAAGGAGCGCACTGGGCATTGGTGCGCACACCGCTTAGGCCCAGCGCGGCGAAGCGCTGGCGCTGGATGGCGCGGGCCGCGGCGACGCGCTCGGCCACGGCGGCGGAGGATTCGGCCGGCGCCGGGACGATGAGGTCGGCCGCCGAGACTGCCGGGACGTCGATGCGGATGTCGATGCGGTCGAGCAGCGGCCCCGATATGCGCGCCTGGTAATCCTCGACGCAGCGCGGCCCGCGCCGGCAGGCATGGCCGGGCTCGCCGGCCATGCCGCAGCGGCAGGGATTCATGGCGGCAACGAGCTGGATCGCCGCCGGAAAGGTGACGCGGTAATTGGCCCGGGCGATGACGCTCTCGCCACTTTCCAGCGGCTGGCGCAGGGAATCGAGCACCTGCGCCGCGAATTCGGGAAATTCATCGAGGAAGAGCACGCCGTTATGGGCAAGCGAGACCTCGCCGGGGCGGGCGCGCATGCCGCCGCCGACCATGGCCGCCATGGAGGCGGAATGATGCGGTGCGCGGAAGGGCCGGCGGCGGGTGAGCCTGCCGTTGGCGATTGCGCCGGCAACCGAGGCGACCATGGAGACTTCGAGGAGCTCCGACGGGGTGAGCGGCGGCAGTATGGACGGAAGCCGGCTCGCCAGCATCGACTTGCCGGCACCGGGCGGGCCGACCATCAGGAGGTTATGGCCGCCGGCGGCGGCGACCTCCAAGGCGCGTTTGGCGGTCTCCTGGCCCTTGATGTCGGCAAGGTCGGGCAGCGCGTCATCGGCCTCGGCGATGCCGGCCTCGGGCCGCGAGAGAACCTGGGTGCCGCGAAAATGGTTGGCGATGGCGATCAGGCTGCGGGGCGCCAGGATCGCCATGTCGCCACTCGCCCAGGCGGCCTCCGGGCCGGAGGCGGCCGGGCAGATGAGCCCGGATCCTCTCGCATTGGCGGCAATGGCCGCGGGAAGGACGCCGGCCACCGGGGCGATCGTGCCATCCAGCGACAATTCGCCGAGCGCCACGAAATCGCCGAGCTGGTCGCCGGGGACGGCGCCGATCGATGCCATGAGCGCGAGCGCGATGGGCAGGTCGTAATGGCTGCCTTCCTTAGGAAGATCGGCCGGGGCGAGATTGACGATGATGCGCTTGGGCGGCAGCGACAGGCCGGAGGCATGCAAAGCACTGCGCACCCGCTCGCGGCTCTCGGCGACCGCCTTATCGGGCAGGCCGACGACGACGAAGGCCGGCAGGCCGGGCACGACCTGGACCTGGACATCGACGGGAACCGCCTCGATGCCCTGAAAGGCCACGGTGGTGACGTGAGAGACCATGCGCCTGCCCCGACTGTCGCAAGGCGAACCTTAGCGGAGGCTACAACCGGCCGTCAAGAACATTACGTGAACGCGGTTGCAGATGCCCTCAGCCGATCGCAGCGATCAACGCGGTCAGCTCGCCGAGATGGGCGAGGCGCCGGTAGCGTGGCGAGCCGGTCGGCTCCGCGGCGTGCTCCAGCACCCAGTTGAGGTCGTGGGGGATGTAGACCCCCCAGCTTCCCGCCGCGATGGCCGGAACCACGTCGGACTTCAGCGAGTTGCCGACCATCATGGCGTGCTCCGCTCCGTCGCCATGCTGGCGGAAGATGCGCTCATAGGTGCCGACGTCCTTGTCGGAAACGATCTCGACCGCCTCGAAGAAATCGCCGAGGCCGGATTCGGCGAGCTTGCGCTCCTGGTCGAAGAGGTCGCCCTTGGTGATCATCACCAGGCGGTAGCGGCCGGCAAGCGCCTCCAGCGTCTCGCGCACATGCGGCAGCGTCTCGACCGGGTGGGAGAGCATGTCGCGGCCGGCCTCGAGGATCTTGGCGATGACGGAAGCGGGCACCGCACCGTCGGTCACCGTGATGGCCGTCTCGATCATCGACAGGGTGAAGCCCTTGATGCCGAATCCGTATTGGCCGAGGTTGCGGCGCTCGGTCTCGAGCAGCGCGGCCGAGAGCGCGTCTGGCGCGGCATAGCCCGCCAGCACCGTTTCGAAGCGCGACTTGGTCACCCCGTAGAACTGCTCGTTCTGCCAGAGCGTGTCGTCGGCATCGAAGCCGATGGTGGTGAGCGCCTCAGCCATCAATCCTTTTTCTTTTTCTCGATGGCGTCCCAGATGAGCGCAGCGATATCGGCGCCGCCGAAGCGCCTGACCTCGCGGATGCCGGTCGGCGAGGTCACGTTGATCTCCGTAAGATATTGGCCGATCACGTCAATTCCGACGAAGGTGAGGCCGAGCTGGCGCAGGCGCGGGCCGATGGTCGCGCAGATCTTGCGGTCGCGCTCGGTCATTTCCGCCGGCTCGGCACGGCCGCCGACATGCATGTTGGAACGCGCCTCGCCGACCGCCGGCACCCGGTTGATGGCTCCGGCCGGCTCGCCCTCGACCAGGATGATGCGCTTGTCGCCCTGGCGCACCTCAGGAAGGTAGCGCTGGACGACGAAAGGCTCGCGGAAGGCGCCCTCGAACATTTCAAGGAGCGCCAGCAGGTTCTCGTCGTGGCCGGTGATGCGGAAGACGCCGGCGCCGCCGGCGCCATAAAGCGGCTTGATGATGATGTCGCCGTGCTCCTCGCGGAAGGCGGCGATGCGCCCCCGGTCGCGGGTGATCAGGGTGGGCGGCGCCAGGGTAGAAAACTCGGTGACGAAGAGCTTCTCCGGCGCGTTGCGCACGCTCACCGGATCGTTGACCACCAGGGTCCTCGGGTGGATGTGCTCGAGCAGATGGGTGGTGCTGATATAGGCGAGGTCGAAGGGCGGATCCTGGCGCAACAGCACCACGTCGAAGGTGGAGAGGTCGACGAATTCGGCCGGCCCGAGGGTGAAATGGTCGCCTTGCGTATCGCGCACCGAGACCGGCTCGACGGTGGCCGACACCCGCCCGTCGCGCATGGCCAGCCGCTCCGGCGTGTAGTGATAGAGGACGTGGCCGCGCTGCTGGGCTTCCAGCATCAGCGCGAAGGTCGAATCGCCGCGGATCGTGATCCGCGCGATGTGATCCATCTGGACGGCGACTTTGAGGGGCATCGGTGCGATTTCCGGGGTTCCGGCCTGGGGGGCGGCTGCCATATCACGCCACACCTTCGGCGTCGAACGCGCGTTCGATGTGGCGGGGCAGGCGGCCGGACACGCAGATGATGACGTCGAAGCGGAGGTCAAGGGCGGCGGTAGCGGGATGGGCCGACAGCCACAGCGAAGCGGCGCGGACGATGCGGCGGCGCCCGGCCGGCGTCACGGCCTCAGCCGCCTCGGCGAAGCTCGCGCGCTGCTTGACCTCGACGAAGGCGATTCTGCGGCCGCGGCGGGCGATGAGGTCGATCTCGCCGACCGGGGTGCGATAGCGGCGGGCGAGGATGCGGTAGCCCTTGAAGCGCAGGACCCAGGCGGCCAGCCTCTCGGCGCGGCGGCCGCGGCGCTCCGCCCGGCGCCGGTGGGCGCCTTCAGGCGGAGCCATCCTTGTCCTTCAGGGTCAGCGCCCGCTGATAGAGGTCGCGCCGCTTGAGGCCGGTGAGGCTCGCCGCCTCGGCGACCGCCTGGCTGAGGGGATTGTCCTTGAGGAGTTCGGCGAGCAGCCGGTCGGCGTCCGCGACCGAGGGCGCCTCGGTCAGCGGCGGCCCGACCAGAACGACGATCTCGCCCCTGGGCGGATCCTCGGCCGCATAGGCTTCCGCCAGAGCGCCCAGCCTATCGCCACGCACGGTCTCGAAGGTCTTGGTCAGTTCGCGGGCGACGGCGGCCTGACGCGCGCCCGACAGGACTGCGGCCATGTCGGCGAGCGCGGCGGCGAGCCGCGGGCCGGTCTCGTAGAAGACCAGTGTCGCCGGAATCGCCGCCAGTTCGGCCAGACGCGTCCGGCGGGCGGACGATTTGGGTGGCAGGAAGCCGGCGAAGAGGAAGGCATCGGTGGGCAGGCCCGAGGCGACGAGGCCGGCGAGCAGGGCGGAGGCGCCGGGCAGCGGCACCACCGCATGGCCGGCAGCGCGGGCCTCGTTGACCAGCTTGTAGCCGGGATCGGAAATGAGCGGCGTGCCGGCGTCGCTGACCAGCGCAATGGCCTTGCCCGCGGCGAGATCGGCGAGGAGCCTTGGCCGCTGCCGCGCCGCGTTGTGGTCGTGATAGGCGATGAGCGGGGTCTGGATGCCATAGTGTCGCAGAAGTACCGCCGACACCCGCGTATCCTCGCAGGCGATCACATCGGCGGCGGCCAGGGTCGCAAGCGCGCGAATCGAAATATCGCCGAGATTGCCGATGGGCGTCGCCACCACATATAAAGCGGGCGCCAACGAACGGGCAGCAATGCGGTGCCCATCGATGGTGAAGAACCGTTCGCCCGTGCGCTCCGTCATTGGACTGCCGCTCTCTCTGGCAGGATTTCCGCGAGGTTCCGTGCACAGGCCCGATCCGTGAAATTTTGACAGAACGTCGTTTAGGCCTATGATTTGTCGGCTTTTACCGGCTCCGGGGCGAGCAGGGGAGAATTTTTTGTTCCGTTATCAATTTGTGCGTTCTGGCTTCAGGACGACGCGCAGGGCTGCCGTACTGGCGGCCGTTTTGCTGCTTGCCGGTTGTACCGGTGGCGGAATCGGCGGCGGCGGTTTTGGCTTCGGCGGCGGTGGCGGTGGCGCGCCGGTGACCGGCGAAGTGCTCGGCAGCGGCGCCGTCAAGGTCGGCCTGCTGCTGCCGCTGTCGGCCAACGGCAATGCCGGCGAGATCGCCCGGGACATGAAGAACGCCGCCGATCTGGCGATTCGCGATTTCAAGACCGCCGGCATCCAGGTCCTGGTCAAGGACGACCGCGGCACGATCGACGGCGCGCGCGCGGCGGCCAGCGCCGCCATCTCGCAGGGCGCCGAGCTGATCATCGGCCCGCTGTTCGCCCAATCGGTGACGGCGGTGGCGCAAGTCGCCAAGGCCTCGCGCGTGCCGGTGGTCGCCTTCTCGACCGATACGTCCACGGCCTCGGCCGGGGTCTATCTGCTGAGCTTCCTGCCGCAAGGCGATGTCGACCGCATCGTCAGCTACGCCGCCTCCAAGGGCCGGCGTTCCTTCGCGGCGCTGCTGCCCGACAACGCCTATGGCACGATCGTCGAGGCGGCGCTGCAGCGCTCGGTGGCCAATGCGCGCGGCCGCGTGATGTCGGTCGAGCGCTATGCCCTCGACCAAGGCGCCATGCAGACCAAGGCGACGGCGATTGCCGGCCTGGTCAAATCGGGCACGGTGGACGCCGTGTTCATGCCGGGCGGCGCGCAGGAAGCGCCGTTCCTGGCCCAGGTCATGGCGGCGGCGGGCGTCGATTCGCGGAAGATCACCTATCTCGGCAGCGGCCAGTGGGACGACGCGGCGATCACGCGCGAATCGACCCTGAACGGGGCGCTCTATCCGGCGCCCGACAACACCGGATTCGCCGGATTCGCCCAGCGCTATCAGGCGACCTTCGGCGCCACGCCGAGCCGTACGGCGACGCTCGCCTACGATGCGGTGAGCCTTGCCGCCGGGCTGACCGCCCGCTTCGGCGACCAACGCTTCGCGGCCGCGACGCTGACCAATTCGAGCGGCTATATCGGGCTCGACGGCGCCTTCCGCTTCCTGTCGAACGGGCTCAACCAGCGCGGGCTGGCGATCTATCAGATCAACAACGGCAAGGCGGTGCTCGTCGATCCGGCGCCGAAGACCTTCGCCCGCTCGGGCACCTAAACTTAAGCAGCCTTCAATCCCGTCTGGCGGCGATCACGCCGCCAGATCGGCCACCACCGCATCGAGAACGTAGAAGCCGGCACGCGTGGCGCGCAGGCGATGGCCGCCGGCGTGCTCGACCATGCCGTGGGCGATGAGATCGCTGAGGCGCGCCGGATCGAGCGCGCGGCCGGCGAGACGGCAGTAACGGTCGAGGTCGATGCCTTCCGCCAGGCGGAGGCCCATGAGCAGCATTTCATCGCCCTCCTCTTCCGCCGTCAGCAGGTCGTCGGTGACCAGCCCGTCGCCCCACGCCTCGACCTTCTCCAGCCAGACCTCGGGGGCGCGCTCGGTGGCGAGCGCATGGCGCCCGTCGGCCTGTCGCAGCCGGCCGTGGGCGCCGGGGCCAACGCCGGCATATTCGCCGTAGCGCCAGTAGACGAGGTTGTGCCGGCACTCGGCGCCGGGCATGGCATGGTTGGAGATCTCGTAGGCCGGCAGGCCGGCGGCATCGCACACCTCCTGCGTCACACCGTAAAGCTCGGCGGCGGCATCCGTATCGGGGACGGCGAGCTTGCCCGCCTCGTGGAGGGCGAAGAAGGGCGTGCCCGGCTCGATGGTCAGCTGGTAGAGCGACAGGTGATCGGCGGCCAGCGTCAGCGCTTGGCCGAGCTCCACGCCCCAGGCCGACGGCGTCTGGCCGGGGCGGGCATAGATGAGATCGAAGGACAGGCGCGGGAAGGTCGCCCGGGCGATCTCGATGGCCTGAAGCGCCTGAGCGACGTCGTGCAGGCGGCCGAGAGACTTCAGGTCGGCATCATTGAGCGCCTGGACGCCCAGCGACAGCCGGTTGACCCCGGCGGCGCGATAGCCGCGGAAGCGCTCCGCCTCGACGGAGGATGGGTTGGCCTCCATGGTCACTTCGACATCCGCCGCAAGCGGCCAATGCGCGGCGACGGCATCGAGGATGGCGGCGACCGTCGCCGGTTCCATCAGCGAGGGCGTGCCGCCGCCGATGAAGATGCTGTCGACGGTGCGGCCGGGAGCGCGGGCGGCGAGCGTGGCAATCTCGCGGGCGAAGGCGGCGGCGAAGCGCGCCTGGTCGGGCGGCTGGTGACGGACGTGGCTGTTGAAATCGCAATAGGGACACTTGGCCGCGCAGAAAGGCCAATGGACATAGACGCCGAAGCCGGGTTCGCCGGCTGCTGGCTGCATGTTCATCTGTGCGGGATCCTGGCGCGGGCAAAGGCCGCGAAGGCCAGCGCCCGGTGGGACATGCCCTTCTTTTCCTCGGTGGTCATCTCCGCATAGGTGCGGTCGTAGCCATCGGGCACGAACATGGGATCGTAGCCGAAGCCGTTGTCGCCGCGCGGCGGCCAGACCATGTGGCCCTTGACCTCGCCGCGGAAGGTGACGGTGGCGCCGGTCGGCCAGGCAAGGCACAGGACGGCGACGAAGTGCGCCGTGCGCGCCTCGGGGGTGACGGCGCCGGCGGCGTCGAGCCCGTCCTCGACGCGCTGCATGGCGGCGGCAAAATCCTTCTCCGGTCCGGCCCAGCGCGCCGAATAGACGCCCGGATCGCCGTTCAGCGCATCGACGCAGACGCCCGAATCGTCGGCCAGCGCCGGGTGGCCCGAGGCGATGGCCGCGGCGATCGCCTTGAGCGTGGCGTTCTCGGCGAAGGTGCGGCCGGTCTCCTCCGGTTCGGGCAGGCCGAGGGAGGCGGCGGTAATCACGGTGAGCCCGGCCGGCGCCACCAGAGCCTCGATCTCCCTGAGCTTGCCGGGATTGTGCGTGGCGACGACCAGCGTGTCGCCCGGCCTCAACAATCCTCCTGCGGCGGGTGCTCTCAAAGGATGGCCAGCTTCTGCAGTTCGACCAGGTGGGTGATGCCGTCGCGGGCGAGGCCCTTCAAGGCCTCGAACTCCGCGTCGGTGAAGGGAGCGCCTTCGGCGGTCGCCTGGATTTCGACGAAACCGCCGGCGCCGGTCATGACGAAATTGGCGTCGGTCTCCGCCTCGCTGTCCTCGGCATAATCGAGGTCGAGCACCGGGCCGCCGCGAAAGATGCCGGCCGAAACGGCGGCGACATGATCGGCAAGCACCGGCTTGGTCACCATGTCGCGGGCGCGCATCCACTCGATGCAGTCGCGCAGCGCCACCCAGGCGCCGGTGATCGAGGCGGTACGCGTGCCGCCATCGGCCTGGAGCACGTCGCAATCGACCATGATCTGGCGCTCGCCGAGCGCCGGCAGGTCGACCACGGCGCGCAGCGAGCGGCCGATCAGACGCTGGATCTCGAGCGTGCGGCCGGACTGCTTGCCGGTCGTCGCCTCGCGCCGGGTGCGCTCATGGGTGGCGCGCGGCAGCATGCCGTATTCGGCGGTCACCCAGCCCTTGCCGGCGCCGCGCAGCCAGGGCGGCACCTTTTCGTCGAGGGTGGCGGTACACAGAACATGGGTATCGCCGAATTTGACCAGACAGGAGCCTTCGGCGTGGCGGGAGAAGCCGCGCTCCAGGCTGATCGGCCGCATTTCGGTGGCGGCGCGCCGCGAGGGCCGCGGCGCGGGGGGTGTGATATTGTCCATGCCGTTTCTTAGGCATGGGCCCGCCGCGCCGTAAAGCCCTGCTTGAATATGCGGTAAAAACCGACACTTAATGGGTATCGGATGAGCCCCATGAGCAAACTCGAACCCCAGTCGAACCGTATCCTCGCGCCCGGCGAATCACGCATCTCGGCGTTGCAGGGCCTCGACCGGCGTTCGCGCGAGATCTTCCGCCAGATCGTCGACGCCTATCTCGAGACCGGCGAACCGGTGGGCTCGCGCAATATCAGCCGGGCGCTGTCGATGTCGCTGTCGCCGGCGTCGGTGCGCAACGTCATGGCCGATCTTGAACAGCTCGGCCTCATCCACGCGCCGCACACCTCGGCCGGGCGCCTGCCGACCGAATTCGGCCTGCGCTTCTTCGTCGATGCGCTGCTCGAGATCGGCGACCTGTCGGCGGAAGAGCGTCATCAGATCGAGGCGCAGGTCAAGGCGGCGACGCCCGGCCGCACGGTGGAGAACGTGCTCAACGAGGCAAGCCAGGCGCTCTCCGGCCTGTCGCGCGGCGCCGGCGTGGTGCTCGCCGGCAAGGCCGATCTCAGGCTCAAGCATATCGAGTTCATCCGGCTGGAGCCGACCCGCGCCCTGGTGGTCCTGGTCGGCGAGAACGGCACGGTGGAGAACCGGCTGATCGACCTCGCCCTCGGTACGACGCCATCGAGCCTGCTGGAGGCGGCCAACTATCTCAATGCGCACTTACGCGGGCGCTCGCTGTCGGAGGCGCGGGCCGAGCTGGAGAAATACGAAAGGAACGCCCAGGCCGAGCTCGACAAGCTGACCCAGCAACTGGTCACCGCGGGGTTCGCCTCATGGGCAGATGCCGGCGAGGGGCAGCCGGACACGCTGATCGTGCGCGGGCGCGCCAACCTGCTGGAAGACGTGACGGCTTCGGCCGACTTGGAACGCATCCGCCTGCTGTTCGACGATCTCGAAACCCAGCGCGAGCTGATCCGGCTGCTCGGCAGCGCCGAGAGCGGCGACGGCGTGCGCATCTTCATCGGCTCGGAGAACCGGCTGTTCTCGCTCTCCGGCTCCTCGCTGGTGATGGCGCCCTATCGCGACAGCGAGCAGAAAGTGGTGGGCGTGCTCGGCGTCATCGGCCCGACCCGGCTGAACTATGCCCGCATCGTGCCGATGGTGGACTACACGGCGAAGGTCGTGGGACGGCTGCTGGGGTAGCGCCGCACAATCTCAGATGAGCCGCTCGATCGGCCGCCGCTTCCAATACAGCCAGTAGAGCCCGGTCTGCAGGACGAGCATGGCGGTGAAGGCGATCGGATAGGCCATCCAGATTCCGTCGATGCCGATCGCCCGGCTGAGCAGCCACGCCGCCGGCACCTCGACCGCGAAGATGGCGAAGATCGTCAGCGCCATTGGCATCAGCACCGTACCGCTGGCGCGCATGATGCTGGCCATGACGCCGGACGCTCCGAAGACGACCATGCTCCACAGAACGATGTGCAGGAGCCCCTGCGCCAGTTCGAGAACGGCGGGACTGGTGATGAACAGGCCGATCAGGTGGCGCGAGAACAGATAGGCGACCACGACCAAGCCGCCGGTAAGTGCGATGTTGAGCATCTGCCCGGTGCGCACGATGGCGCCGAGGCGGCCGATGTCGCTGCGGCCGATCGCCTGGGCCCCGAAGATCGACACCGTGATGGCGATCGAGATGGCCGGAAACTGGACATAGGTGATGACCTGGTTGACGGCGCCGTAAGCTGCGGTGGCATCGGAGCCGAAGCCGTTGACGAAGCCGAGCAGCACGATCTCGGCAAGCGAGATGGCGACCATCTGTATCGACGTCGGCAGGCCGATGCCGAGCACCCGTTTCAGGATCGCCGGTTCGATGCGCATGTGCCTGAGCAGCGCCATATCCGGCGCCAGCGGATGGCGCTTGCGACGCAGATAGAAGGCGAGCCACACCAGCGCGACCACGAACGAGACGATGCTGGCACAGGCGGCGCTGACCACACCGAGCTTCGGCAGGCCGAGCCAGCCGCGGATGAGCGCCGGCGTGACCACGAAGCCGACGGCCGTCGAAAGCCCGAGCGTGTAGAGCGGTGTCAGCGAGTCGCCGACGCCGCGCATCATCGAGGTGACCAGCAGAAAGACGAAAAGACCGGGCATCGCCAACAACATGACGCGAGCATAGACGGTCGCCGCGGGCAGGATGTCGGCGGGGGTCTGAAGGGCAATGAGCAGCCGGTCGGTGAAGGCACCGCCAAAGATCGCAACCAGAATGCCGAAGATCAACGTCACCGACAGGGAGGTGCCGGCGATGGACTTCAGCTTGTCGAAAGCACCGGCGCCATAGGCCTGCCCGATGAGGATCGCCGAGCCGGCGCCGATGCCGATGACGAAGGCGATCAGGAAGAAGACGACCGGAAACAGCACGGAAGCCGTCGCGACCGCTTCGACGCCGATCATCTGGCCGAGGAAGATGCCGTTGATGGTGCCGGACAGGCCCTGCAGGATGTTGGCCAGCATCATCGGCGCCAGGAAGATCAGGAAGCCCTTCCACAGGGGCTCGGAGAACGCGCGGGCCGCACCGCCCGCCGGACCATGTTCCGCCTTCATCGTCATGTCCTCGCAGATATTGGTTGCCGGCGCGTCAGCCGCCCGTGGTAGCGTCCGCCGCGGGGAAAGCCAGCGCCGTGGCATGGTCGCGGATATCGGGCGGCCAGGACGCGGCACAGGCGACGAATCGCTCGTGGTTGCCGGCGAAGAGAGCGCGCGCAGCCTCCTCGAATTCGGCCTCGTTGCCGGCCATGGCCGATATGAAGCGGTAGGCCGCCTCGCGCGCCTCGCGTTCGGCATCGCGCTTGCCGGAGGAGCGGCTGGCCGCCTCGACGAGCTTGCGGAGCGCTACGGATGCACCACCCGGCTGGCCGCGCAGCCAGTCCCAGTGGCGCGGCAGCAGCGTGACTTCGCGCGCCACAACGCCAAGCCGCGGCCGCCCCGGTCCGCGCCGGTCCTGCCGCTCGGCCAGATCCGCGCCCGATCCGAGGCGCGCGGCGATATCCTCCGCCGAGCCACGCAAATCGATCTCGACGGGCTCGCCGGTCGTGCTGTCGAAGATCAGGATTCGAGCGGCCTGGTTGGTGTCGATCATGGCCTTGACGGCCAGCGCGACCGCGCGCAGCGGACCGGCCGCAATGCACCGCGGTCCGTCGAAGGCAATGCAGCGCTGGGGAGATTGTGCAGTCATCGTCTGTCTCGAAAAAAGATGCGCGCGCGGCTTTTATCCGGGTGAAATAGAGCCGTCAATAACACCCGGGTAATATTACTGGGTGGGCGGTCCGATCCGGCACCCCCTACCGCAGAACCTGGCCGTTGATGCATGATGCGGTCTTCGTGGAGGTGCCAAAGGCCGTGGACAAGGCAGTGAGCGGGAACGCGTTCGACCACCGCGTCTTCGACCTGCGCATGGAGCGCAGCCGCGCCGACCTGTTCGGCATGCTGGAGCGCCTCTATGGCCAGCGTCCGGACTATCAGCGCTTCTGCAAGGCGCTGACGAAGGTGATGGCCGACGCCTGGGCGGCGCGGCCGGACGATCTCAAATGGCTCGACCTCAAGCGCGACCTCGAGCCCGACTGGTTCCAGCGGACCGAGATGGCCGGCTACGTCTTCTATGTCGACCGCTTCGCCGGCGACCTCAAGCATATCGCCGACCGGCTCGACTATCTGGAAGACCTCGGCATCACCTATGTCCATCTGATGCCCTGCCTGAAGCCGCGGCCCGGCGACAGCGACGGCGGCTATTCGGTGATGGACTATCGCGCCATCGATCCGGCCTACGGCACCATGGACGACCTCGAGGCGCTCGCCGGCCTGCTGCGCGGCCGCGGTATCAGCCTGTGCATCGACCTGGTGCTCAACCACACCGCCAAGGAGCACGAATGGGCCGAGAAGGCGCGCAAGGGCGTCGGGAAATATCGCGACTACTACCTGATGTTCGACGACGCGGCGCTGCCGAAACAATACGAACAGACGCTGGTCGAGGTGTTCCCCGACAACGCGCCGGGCAGCTTCACCTGGTACCCGGATATCGGCAAATGGGTGTGGACCACCTTCAACGAGCATCAGTGGGACCTCAACTGGGCGAACCCGCAGGTCTTCCTCGAAATGGCGGGGACCATGCTGTTCCTCGCCAACAGGGGCGTCGACGTGCTGCGCTTCGATGCGGTCGCCTTCATGTGGAAGCGCATGGGCACGCGCTGCCAGTCGGAACCGGAAGTGCACATGCTGCTGCATGCGCTGCGCGCCGTCAGCCGCATCGCCGCGCCAGCGGCGATCCATCTGGAAGAAGCCATCGTCTCGCCGGCGGAGATGATCCCCTATCTCGGGCTCGGCGAGCATTTCGGCAGGGAGGGCAACCTCGCCTACCACAATTCGCTGATGGTGCAGTTCTGGTCGGCCCTGGCCTCGCGCGAGACGCGGCTGATGACCCATGTGCTCAAGGCCCACTTTCCGCCCGAACTCGATAACGCCACCTACGCCACCTATATCCGCTGCCACGACGACATCGGCTGGGCGGTGACCGACGATGACGCCCGCGCCGTCGGCCTCGACGGATACCTGCACCGCGCCTTCCTCTCCGATTTCTACGAGGGCGTCTTTCCCGGCTCGTTCTCGCGCGGGGCGCTTTTCCAGGTCAATCCGGCGACCGGCGACAAGCGCATCAGCGGCACCTGCGCCTCGCTGGCCGGGCTGGAGAAAGCCGAAGCGGAAGACGACCGCGCGGCGATCAATCGGGCGATCGACCGCATCCTGCTCGGCCACGCGCTGATCGCGAGCTTCGGCGGCATTCCGCTGATCTACATGGGCGACGAGATCGCGCTCTTGAACGACTACGGCTATCGCGACGAGCCCGCCCACGCCCATGACAGCCGCTGGGTGCACCGGCCGCGCATGGACTGGGAGCGCGCCGCGCAGGCCATGCGCGCCGACAGCGACACGCCGGCGGCGCGGGTCTGGTGCGGGGTGCGCGCCATTCTGCAACGGCGGCGCGCCATGCCGGAGTTCCACGCCGCCAATCCGACGCTGATCGTCGAAACCGGCCACGACAACCTCTTCGCCCTGGTGCGCAAGGCGCCGACCAACACGGTCGTCTGCATCTATAATTTCAAGGAATCCTGGGCGGTGCTCGGTGCCGACTGGGCGCGGGCGCAGGGCGCCACGCAATTCTTCGACGGGCTGTCGGACGCTGCTGTCGGGCTCCACGACGGCCGCATCCTGCTGCCGCCCTATGCGCGGCTGTGGCTGCGCTAGCTAGAACATTTCGCGGTCAGAGCGTCTGCATCGCCTCGGCGACGATCTCGAAGGAGCGCAGCCGCGCCGCATGGTCGAAGATCTGGCCGGCGATCATCACCTCGTCGGCGGCGGTCAGCTCGATGAATTTGCTCAGGCCGGCACGCACGGTTTCGGGCCCGCCGACCACCGCGTAGGTCAGCATGTGCGAGGCGCGCTCCTTCTCCGCCGGCGACCAGTAGTTTTCGATGTCGTCGATCGGAGCGGGGAGCGGCCCGCGGGCGTTGCGCTGCATGTTGGCGAAGGCCTGCTGGGTGGAGGTGAACAGGCGCCGTGCTTGCGCCTCGCTGTCGGCGGCGACCACCTGCAGCGCCGGCATGGCATGGGGCGCCTCTGCCTGGGCCGATGGCGTGAAGCGCTCGCGATAGATGGCGAGCGCCGGCAGAAGGGCGTCCGGCGCGAAATGGGAAGCAAAGGAATAGGGCAGGCCAAGCAGGGCGGCGAGCTGGGCGCCGTAGAGGCTGGAGCCGAGAATCCACAGCGGCACCCTGGTGCCGACGCCGGGGATGGCATGGATGTACTGCCCGGGCTCGGCCGGGGCGAGCAGCGACTGCAGCTCGATCACATCGTCGGGGAAGCGCTCGCCGGCGGCGTTGACGTCGCGCCTCAGCGCCCGGGCGGTGATCTGGTCGGTGCCCGGCGCCCGGCCGAGGCCGAGATCGATGCGGCCGGGATAGAGGCTCGCCAGCGTGCCGAACTGTTCGGCGATGACCAGCGGCGCATGGTTGGGCAGCATGATGCCGCCCGCGCCGACGCGCAGCGTCTCGGTGCCGCCGGCGACATGCCCGATGACCACGGCGGTGGCGGAACTGGCGATGCCCGGCATATTGTGGTGCTCGGCGAGCCAGAAGCGGCGGTAACCCCAGGCCTCGGCGTGGCGGGCGAGATCGAGCGTGTTGGCGAGCGATTGGGAGGCCGAGCCGCCGGCAACGATCGGCGACAGGTCGAGCAGCGAATAGGGAATCACGGGAGGCTCCACCGGCGGGGACGGGCAGCCCCCTACATAGGGTGCCGATGGACGCGCGTCAGGCGGCGGCTTCGGCGCCGGTCAGATAATCCCGCCAGATGGCCTTGTCGCCGAGGCGCTCGACGGCGGCGGCGTGGGCGCCCTGTTCCTCCGCGCTGAGGGTGAAAAGGCGCGGTGCCGGGCGCTCGCCGACGGCAGTGCCGTGATAGGCGACGGCGATGGTCGGAGCCTCCGGCTCCTCGCCGAGGATCAGCGCCGCCTGGCGGCCGCCGATCAGCTCGATATAGACCTCCGACAGCAGCTCGGCGTCGAGCAGGGCGCCATGCAGCGTGCGGCGGGTGGCGTCGATCTGGTAGCGCGAGAGCAGCGCATCGAGCGAGGCGGGGCTGCCGGGATGCTTGCGGCGGGCCAGCATCAGCGTGTCGATCACCCGTTCGTCGGAGATCGGCGGGCGGCCGAGACGGGCCAGCTCGGCATTGATGAAGGCCATGTCGAAGCTGGCGTTGTGGGCGATCAGATTGCCCTCTTCGAGGAAGGCAACGAGCTCGTCGGCGACTTCGGCGAAGCTCGGCTTGTCCTTGAGAAAGGCATCGTCGAGGCCATGGATGCGGGCGGCATCGAGCGGCATCGGCCGCTCCGGATTGAGATAGGCGTGGAAGCGCTTCCCCGAGGGGATGTGGTTGACCAGCTCGATGGCGCCGATCTCGACGATACGGTCGCCGCCCTGCGGTTCAAGGCCGGTGGTTTCGGTGTCGAAGACGATTTCGCGCATGATTCGTTGCCGAATCGTGCCGGCTCCGGCGTCCCGGCGCAAGGGCCCGGTGCCTCTCGCGTCCTATTCCTTGGCGGTTTCCTTGGCGGTCTTCTTTTTGGTGGGCTTGCCGAACAGGGCGGCGATCTCGTCGATCGTGTGCTTGTGCAGGTCCTCCGCCTTGTCGACATTGAGGTGGTTGAGGTCCGGCCGGGTGACATTCTCGATGGTGCCGGAAAAACCGAACCCGCCGGTTACGGTGACATCGATGCCGGTGGCGGACGAGGAGCGGAAGTTCAGCACATGGGCGACATTCGACGGCACCTTGCCGGAATTGGTCAGGTCGTAGAAGACGAGAAGCGCGACGGGGACGCCGGCATCCTTCAGCTTGTAGGACATCAGCAGGCCCGTGTCGGCGCCGTAGGAGTGGCCGATGATGATGACCGGATAGGGATGCGCCTTGTATGCCGCGACGACCTTGTCCATCTCGGTGCGCCAGTCCATGAAGCCGTCGGAGATGGCGGGATAGCCCTCGGCGGTCAGCTCCTCGGCGAGAACATCCATGCCGGTGGAGAAGATGTTGAGACCGCCGCGCATGATGTAGATGGGCGGCACGTCGCTCGCCTTGGCCTTGGCCTCGGCAGCGGCGGCGCCGGCCGGGCCGACGGAAAACGCGATCATGAAAGCCGTCAGGATCGCCAATGTAATACGACCGAAACGCTGCATGGCAGGCCTCCCCACTTGCTCGGACCTTCAGCAATGCACCATGAAGGGACCCCACGCACCCCCTGCGGCGGGTCCCCGAGCGCTATTCTTTCCCTGAAATTTGGAAAAGCTCAATCCATCAATCGAAGGTAGGTACCCGGTAACGACCTGCGCCAGCCGGAGCACGAGGCAAAAAGGCATGCAACACCAACCATTTGGCCCAACTGATCGCAACGTTCCGGTCATCGGCCAGGGAACCTGGAATTTCGAGTTCGGGGACCGGGCAGCGGCCATCGCCGCGCTCCGCCGTGGCCTCGATCTCGGCCTCAGCCATGTCGACACGGCGGAGCTTTACGGCTCCGGCGCGGCCGAGAGAATCGTCGCGGAAGCGATCGCCGGCCGCCGCGACGAGGTCTTCCTGGTCTCCAAGGTGATGCCGCAGAACGCATCGCGGCTGGGCACGATCGCCGCCTGCGAGGCCTCGCTGAAGCGCCTCGCGACCGACCGGCTCGACTGCTACCTCCTGCACTGGCCCGGTCGCCACCGGCTGGAAGACACCATCGCCGCGTTCGAGGACCTCAAGGCGGACGGCAAGATCCTGTCGTGGGGCCTCAGCAATTTCGACGAGGCCGACCTTGAGGCGGCGTGGCGCATCGCCGGCCCGCGGTCGATCGCCTGCAACCAGGTGTACTACCAGCTGGAAGAACGCGGCATCGAGCACGCTGTGATCCCCTGGTGCGAGGCCCACGGCGTGGCGGTCGTCGCCTACAGCCCGTTCGGCAGCGGCGATTTTCCCGCGCCGCACAGTGCCGGCGGGCGCGTGCTGGCCGACATCGCCGGCAGCCGCGGTGCGACGTCGCGACAGGTGGCGCTGGCCTTCCTGACGCGGCGCCCATCCTTGTTCGCCATTCCCAAAGCGGCCGCGGTGGCCCATGTCGAGGACAACGCCGGCAGCGACGGCCTGACATTGACCGAAGCCGAGATGACGGCTATCGACCGAGCCTTCCCGATCGGCCGGCATGCAGGCCTGGCCATGCTGTAGGAGACCGGAAATGGCCACCGACCAGTCTGTGCTCGACCACATCAAGGCGCTCACCGATGAGGAGCACTTCCTCTATCAGAAGGGCGAGCTTTCCGAGGCGGAGCGTCAACGCCTGATCGCCATCAATGTGGCGCTCGACCAGTATTGGGACCTGCTGCGCCAGCGGCGGGCCAAACGCGAATTCGGCGAGAACCCTGACGATGCCGAGCTGCGCCCGCCGGGGATCGTCGAGGGATACCGCAGCTAGAGCCTAGCGCCCCGCGGCCATGCCGGCGACGGCGTGCAGCAGCTCGCCGACCTGCCGTTCGGTATCGCCGAGCGCCCCGCCGGTATCGATAATGAAGTGGGCGCGGACACGTTTCTCCGCATCGGGCATCTGGCGCGCGATCAGGGCCTCGAAGCGCTGCTCGCTCATGCCCGGCCGGGCCAGTACGCGCTGACGCTGGTGCTCGGGCGTGGTCGAGACGACCACGACGGCATCGACGCGGCTGTCGGCGTGGATCTCGAAGAACAGCGGCATATCGAGGAGCGCGATGCGATAGCCCTCCCTGGCGGCACGCGCCCGGAAGACATCCTCGGCTTCGCGCACGAGCGGGTGAACGATGGCTTCCAGCTGCGCAAAGGCAACCGAATCGCCGACGACGCGCCGGCCGAGGCGGACCCGGTCGATGGCGCCGTCGACGGTCATGCCGGGAAAGGCGGCTTCGACGGTGGCGACGGCGGCGCCGCCGCGGGCATAGAGCATATGGACGGTGTGGTCGGCGTCGAACACGGGAATGCCGGCGCGGGCGAACATGGCCGCCGCCGTCGACTTGCCCATGCCGAGCGAACCGGTGAGACCGAGGACCAGCATCAGCCGGCCTCGATCGATTGGCGAACGACGGCCCTGAGCGCCGGAGTCACGGTCGGGCGCGCGCCGAACCAGTGGGTGAATCCGACCACCGCCTGGTGCAGCAGCATGCCGAGGCCACCCACGGCGCGGAGGCCGGCGGCGCCGGCGCCGGCGATCAACGGCGTTTCCATCGGCACATAGACGAGGTCGCTGACGACGGCGTCGGGCGACAGGCGTGCGACGTCGACATCGAGCGGCGGCTGACCGTGCATGCCCAGCGTGGTGGTGTTGACCAGAAGGCGCGCCCCGGAGAGGAGGCGCGGCAGGGAATCCCAGTTGGCGACGGCGACCGGCGGCCCGAAGCGGCCGGCAAGCGCCTCGGCACGGTCGCGCGTGCGGTTGACCACGGTGACCGGGGCGAAGCCGCGCCCGACGAGCGCCCACACGATCGCCCGCGCGGCGCCGCCGGCACCGAGGACGATCGCGGGGCCGGCTGGCGCATCCCAGCCGGGCGCCTCCTCGTCGAGATTGGCCAGGAACCCTTCCGGATCGGTGTTGGTGCCGACGAGCCTGCCGTCTTCGATCCAGATGGTGTTGAGCGCGCCGGTTGCTGCCGCCGCCGCTTCGCGCCGCGCGACCGCGGCAAAGGCCGCTTCCTTGTGCGGCACGGTGACGTTGCAGCCGACGAAGCCGCTCGACGGCAAGGCGGCGAAAAACGCGGCGATGCGCTCCGGCTGGACGGGCTCAATGACATAGTCGCCGTCGAGGCCGAGTTCGTTCAGCCAGAATCGGTGGATCGTCGGCGAGCGCGAATGCTCGACTGGCCAGCCGATGACGCAGGCGACGGGCTTCACCATGATGGCGTCGGACGGGTCATGCGATCGCTCCTTCGCTTCTCAGATACGCCAGAAGCGGCAGGAGGGGCAGGCCGAGAATGGTGAAATAGTCGCCGTCGATGCGTTCGAACAGGCGGATCCCCTCGCCTTCGAGCTGATAGACACCGACGCTTTTCAACGCGCTCTCGCCGACGCGGGCGAGATAGGCGTCGATCTCGCTCGCCGCCAGCGGCCGCATGGTGAGGGTGGCGCTGTCCTGGTGGCGCCAGCGCACGGCGCCGCCCTTGGCCACGGTGACCGCCGAATGCAGTTGGTGGGCGCGGCCGGCAAGCCGCTGCAGCTGGGCGCGTGCCTCGGCCAAGGTTTCCGACTTGGTGCCGCGATGGCCGTCGCAATCGAGCGTCTGGTCGGCGCCGATGGTGAGGGCATCGGGCCGGTGGCGGCTGACCTCGGCCGCCTTGGCCTCGGCGAGCGCGCCGGCGATTTCCGCCGGCGTGGCGCCGCGGGCGATCAGCGGTGCCTCCACCGCCC
Source organism: uncultured Alphaproteobacteria bacterium (assembly GCA_963732845.1). Taxonomy (GTDB): domain Bacteria; phylum Pseudomonadota; class Alphaproteobacteria; order Rhizobiales; family Kaistiaceae; genus CAVSRC01. Next base: position 60,963 of record CAVTBE010000023.1, read on the forward strand.
GTTCGTCGAGCGTCGCCGGTTCGACCACAAAGGCAATGCCGGCATTGGCCAGAAGAGCCCGCCGCGCCGGGCTGCCCGAGGCAAGGACGATTTCCGTCACTGAGTGTGCCCGGAATCCCGCGCCTCGCGATGGTCGCGGTGGAGAGCGAGGATGGCCGCCGCCGTCTCCTCGATCGAGCGGCGGGTGACGTCGATGACCGGCCAGCCGTGCCGGGCGCAGAGCTTGCGGGTATAGGCGATCTCGTCGGCGACCGAAGCCTTGTCGGTATAGGCGAGGTTCGGCTGGTTGGCGTTGAGGCTGAGAATGCGGTTTTCGCGTAGCGCGATGATGCGCTCGGGGCTCGCCACCAGTCCGACGACCAGCGGTTTCCTGATGTTCTCGACGTCGGGCGGCAGGGGAATGCCGGGTACGAGGGGGACATTGGCGGTGCGCACGCCGCGATTGGCGAGATAGATCGAGGTCGGCGTCTTGGAGGTGCGGCTGACGCCGACGAGCACCACATCGGCATCCTCGAGACGGCCGGCAAGCTGGCCGTCGTCGTGCATCATGGTGAAGTTGAGCGCGTCGATGCGGTGGAAGTAGTCGGCATCGAGCGAGTGCTGGGCACCGATGCGGCGGTCGCTGGCGGCGCCGAGATAGGACTGCATGACCTGGAAGATCGGGTCGAGCACCGAAACGCAGGGAATGCCCAGGGCATGGCAGTGGGCTTCCAGTCTCTCGCTGATCTTTCGGTCGACCAGCGTGTAGAGCACGATGCCGGGCTCGGCTTCGATTTCCGCCAGGACGCGGGCGAGCTGCTTCTCGTTGCGCACCAGCGCATGGACATGCTCGACCGCGCGGGTCTGGGCGAACTGCGCCGCGGCGGCACGGCCGACGGTCATCAGCGTTTCGCCGGTCGCATCGGAAATCAGATGAAGGTGAAAGAAGTTCTCTCGGTTCTGCACGCGTTTATCCCCTGCCCTGTGCATGACGGGCTGTGATCAGGGCAATTGACCCGGAAGCTGCCCGTACTCTCCCGAAAGCGCAGGATTCAATCAACAGGCATGCGCCTGTGTGGCGCAATCTGCGGCGATTCGACAAATGCGGGGGAATCCCTTGAAATCCGTATGTTTCCACAGGTCATCCACAATGAATGCGGCGTTCGGCCCAGCCATATTTATGGTTAACGTTCTCTTAACACGAGCGAATATCGATATCCTTGTTCCCGGCAAATGGAATCGTATTCTCGCTCTCCCGTTCTTCCCCACCTAGAGCCGGACAGTGTCGGTCGTGAGGACCATTCAGGCTGACGACAATCCACGGTCAATATGAAACAAAAAGAAGAATCTAGACTCTTTAGTGAGAAGGCGGATGAAACTGGGTACCGAGCCCAGCCGCATGGGAAGGTCGCAGCGGTTCTCGAGGGAGAGCACCTGTCGCCACCACCGATCTGGCTGATGCGGCAGGCAGGACGTTATCTGCCGGAATATCGGGAGCTGCGGACACAGGCAGGCTCATTCCTCGATTTGTGCTTCAACCCGGAACTGGCGGCCGCGGTGACGCTGCAGCCGATCGAGCGGTTCGATCTCGATGCGGCGATCCTGTTTTCGGACATCCTGGTGGTGCCACTGGCGCTGGGGCGGCGGGTGTGGTTCGTCGAGGGCGAAGGGCCGCGGCTTGATGCGATCGATGAGGCAGGGATAGCGGCGCTGGACGATGGTGATGCCAAGAAGACGCTGGCGCCCGTGCTGGAGACGGTCAAGCGGGTTAGACGGACGCTGGCCAGCGACAAGACGCTGATCGGCTTCTGCGGGGCTCCGTGGACGGTGGCGACCTATATGATCGCCGGCAAGGGTACGACGGATCAGGCGCCGGCGCGGCGCTTTGCGTTGGAACAGTCGGCGGCCTTTGGCAATTTGATCGAGAAACTGGTGTCGTTGTCGGCGGCTTATCTGGTGGACCAGGTGAAGGCTGGGACCGATGTGGTGCAGATCTTCGACACCTGGTCCGGGGTGCTGGATGAGGATGGCTTCGATCGCTGGTGCGTGGCGCCGACGGCGGAAATCGTGCGGCGGGTGAAGGCGGCAGTGCCGAAAGTGAAGGTGATCGGGTTTCCGCGTGGGGCCGGCGCCAAGCTCGAACGCTATGTGCAGGCGACGGGGGTCGATGGTGTTTCGGTCGACTGGAGCGTGCCGGTGGACTATGCGCGGGAGAGGCTGCAAGGGCATGTGGCGGTGCAGGGCAATCTCGATCCGATGGTGCTGATGGCCGGTGGCGAGGCGCTGACGGGTGCGGTGCGGCGAATACGCACAGGGTTGGGTGGCGGGCGCTTCATCTTCAACCTGGGCCACGGCATCCTGCCGCAGACGCCGGTGGAACACGTGAAACGGCTGGTCGAACTGGTGCGGGCACCGTGATGAAGGCACCGGGCCTGTTGATGCTGCGGGCGGCGATCATCGCGCTGGTGATCGCGGGGCTGATGATGTGGATCGTCCCCGGCGCGGGCTATTTGTGGATGAAGGCGCTGCACGTCATTGCCATCATCGCGTGGATGGCGGGTCTGCTCTATCTGCCGCGGCTGTTCGTCTATCATTGCGAGGCGGAAGCGGGCTCGCAACAGTCGGAAACCTTCAAGGTGATGGAGCGGCGCCTGCTCAAGGCGATCATGGTTCCGGCGATGATCGCGAGCTGGGCGGTCGGTCTGTGGCTTGCGTGGGACCTCAGCCTGTTCGGCGAGCTGTGGTTCCACCTGAAGCTGCTGCTGGTCCTGACGCTGACCTGGGTGCACTGGTTCTACGCCAAATCGGTGCAGGAATTTGCCGAGGACCGCAACCAGAGGCCGCAGCGCTTCTTCCGCTTCATGAACGAGGTGCCGACCCTGCTGATGATCGGCATCGTGATCCTGGTGATCGTCAGACCGTTCTGACGGAAGCCGGCGGGAGGCGCGCTTTCGGCCTTGCGGTGACAGGGCCGAGCCACTATCTTTCCGGCCAACCGCACAAGCAGACAGGCGCCACCAGCCGGGTTGGCTGATCGTGGCGCACCGACGGTAAGCGTCGGGCAAAAGTTCTGCGATCTCCCGCACTGTCGGTTCTTTTCCTCATCACATCCAAGAGATTCGCTCTCCATGCGAGAAATGAAACTGAAGGACCTGAAGGCGAAATCGCCTGTCGAGCTCCTGGCCTTTGCCGAGGAACTCGGGGTCGAAAATGCGAGCACCCTGCGCAAGCAGGAGCTGATGTTTGCGATCCTCAAACAGCTCGCGGCCCAGGAGACCGACATCATCGGCGAAGGTGTCGTGGAAGTGCTGCTCGACGGCTTCGGCTTCCTGCGCTCGCCGGATGCGAACTACCTGGCCGGAGCCGATGACATCTACGTGTCGCCGTCGCAGATCCGGCGCTTTTCGCTCAGGACTGGCGATACGGTCGAAGGTCAGATCCGCGGCCCGAAGGAGGGCGAGCGCTATTTCGCTCTGCTCAAGGTCAACTCGATCAATTTCGAGGACCCGGAAAAGGCGCGCCACAAGATCAACTTCGACAATCTGACGCCGCTTTATCCCGACAAGCGGTTCAAAATGGAAGTCGACAACCCGACGAGCAAGGACATGACGGCGCGGGTGATCGACCTGGTGGCGCCGCTCGGCAAGGGCCAGCGCGCACTGATCACGGCGCAGCCGCGCACCGGCAAGACGGTCATTCTGCAGAACATTGCCCACTCGATCACGACCAACCATCCCGAGTGCTATCTGATCGTGCTGCTCATCGACGAGCGGCCGGAGGAAGTCACCGACATGCAGCGCTCGGTGAAGGGCGAGGTGATCTCCTCGACCTTCGACGAGCCGGCCACGCGCCACGTCCAGGTCGCCGAGATGGTGATCGAGAAGGCCAAGCGGCTGGTCGAACACGGACGTGACGTCGTCATCCTGCTCGATTCGATCACGCGGCTCGGCCGCGCCTACAACACGGTGGTGCCGTCGTCGGGCAAGGTGCTGACCGGCGGCGTCGACGCCAACGCCCTGCAGCGGCCGAAGCGCTTCTTCGGCGCGGCGCGCAACATCGAGGAAGGCGGGTCGCTGACCATCATCTCGACGGCGCTGATCGACACCGGCAGCCGCATGGACGAGGTGATCTTCGAGGAGTTCAAGGGGACCGGCAACGCCGAGATCATTCTCGACCGCAAGGTGGCCGACAAGCGCGTCTTCCCGGCGATCGACATCACACGGTCGGGCACGCGCAAAGAAGAGCTGCTGGTGCTGCCGGACCAGCTCAAGAAGATGTACGTGCTGCGCCGTATCCTGATGCCGATGGGCACGGTGGATGCCATCGAGTTCCTGCTCGACAAGCTCAAGCAGACCAAGAACAACGCCGACTTCTTCGAACAGATGAATACCTGATCGCGGCGGGCGGTTGCGTCGATCATCGGCGGTTGGCCGGGGATTGACGGGCGCCGCCTGACGGTCCCGGTCGTGCGGCGCCGTGAGAGCCTGGCCGCGTTCGGCCTGTGGGCGCGCGGCGTCCGCCGCCGCCTGCCGGGCCGGATCGCGGAGCCGCGCTTGGCAATTTCCAGTTCCCCCTCAGCTGCCGTCGGCGGGTCGCCTCTTCAGGCCCGTGCCGGGAAGTCCCTGCGTCGTGCGGATGCGGGTGGCCTTTTGCCTGGCGCTTGGCATGATGGGCCGCTCGCGTTCCGTGTAAGGAACGCCGGGCCGGGCGGTGCTGCGCCGGCGGCGGACAGCGGGCCGCGCTATGGGTCCGATCGCGCCAGCAGGGCTGAAAGCTGGTGCGGCTCGGTGACCGGCAGCGAGCAGGTCTCGCCGCGGCAGACATAGGCGGTGGGCTTGCCGGCGACGGCGGTCTTGCCGGCGGCGGGATGGGAAGGGGGAAGCCGCGTGGTATCCTCGAGCGAGGTGACGATGGTGTTGGGCGTGGCCGATCTGCGGGCTGCGGCAAGGAGAATGTTAGCCGGCAAAGTATTTGCCTGGATGACGACGACGTCGATGGCGCCGAGACGGAGATCGAGTGCGTTTAGCAAGCCGGTGTGGGCGAGGAGATTGGCGGCGATGGAAGACGAAGCGGTTTCGAGGATGGCGTCGGCATCCTCGCGGTAGGCTTCGTTGCCGGTGAGGCGCCAAAGATGGACGAGATTGGCGGCCATGAGCGATGCGGCGCCAGGTGTGGCCTCGTCGGTCTCGGAGCGCGGGCGGATGATGAGAGCCTCGGCGTCGTCGGCAGAGAGGAAGAAGCCGGGACGGTCGGCATCCCAGTGATGGTGGCGGAGGGTGGCGGCGAACGCCTCGGCGCGGTCGATCCAGTCGGGATCGAAGGTGGCGTCGTAGAGGGAAAGCGCCGCCTTGGTCATGGCGGCATAATCGGTGGCAAGGCCGGGGAAGACCGACTTGCGGTTGCGCCAGGAATGGGCGAGGCGGCCGGCGCGCATCATTGTATCGGTGACGAAGTGGAATGCGGCGCTGGCGAGATCGACCCAGTCGGGGCGGTCGAAGGCGGTGCCGGCGGAAGCGAGCGCGGCGATGAGGAGGCCGTTCCAGTCGGCGAGGACTTTGTCGTCGGTGGCCGGGCGGACGCGGCCGGCGCGGTGAGGGAGGAGGACCGCGCGGGCGGCGGCGAGCCGGAGCTCGTCGACATCGCCGAGAGGCGCGGGCGTGTGCAGACGATTCGGGATCGAAACGCGTTCCCAGTTGCCGCCCTGTGTAATGTCGTAGGTGTCGGCGAAGAAGCTCCCCTCCTCCTCCCCGAGGACGGACATCACCTCCGTGCGCGTCCAGACGGTGAAGCGGCCCTCATGGCCCTCGGAATCGGCATCGATGCTGGCGGCGAAGGCGCCGCCGGGAAGGCGCATCTCGCGAGTCAGCCAGGCGACGGTCTCTTCGATTCGGGTGCGGAACAACGGGTCACCGGTGGCGCGCCAGGCGGCGGTGAGGAGCGCGACGAGCTGGGCGTTGTCGTAGAGCATCTTTTCGAAATGCGGAACGAGCCAGCGTGCGTCGGTGGAATAGCGGGCGAAGCCGCCGCCGATATGGTCGTAGATTCCGCCCTGACAGATGGCGCGGAGCGTGGTCAGGAAAATATCGCGGTAGCGTGGATCTCCGCTGCGCCAGCCGGCGCGCCAGAAGAATTCGAGGAGGCCGGCCTGGGGGAATTTGGGCGCACCCCTGATGCCGCCGTTGACCGGGTCCATGAAGGTCAGCATGCGCTCGGCGGCCTGGTCGAGCAGGGCGCGGTCGAGGACGACGCCGGGGCCGCTGCGATCGGCCGAGAGGTGGGCCATGAGCGCCGAGGTGTTGGTAGCGATCTTATCGGGTTCGGCGTGATAGATGCGGGCGACCTGACGCAGGACGTCGACGAAGGCGGGGCGACCGAAACGCGCAGTCCTGGGAAAGTAGGTCCCGCCCCAGATGGGTGCGCCGGCGGGGGTCAGGAACATGGTGAGCGGCCAGCCGCCCTGCTCGCCGGTGGCGTGGAGCGCGGCCATGTAGATCTGGTCGATGTCGGGCCGCTCCTCGCGGTCGACCTTGATGTTCACGAAAAGCTCGTTCATGACCGCGGCTGTCTCACGGTCTTCGAAACTTTCATGGGCCATGACATGGCACCAATGACAGGCGGCATAGCCGACGGAGAGAAGGATGGGCTTGTCGGCGGCGGCGGCTTCGGCCAGGGCGTCGGGACCCCATGGTTGCCAGTGCACAGGGTTATCCTTGTGCTGAAGGAGATAGGGGCTGGCTTCGTGGCGGAGACGGTTTTCGCTCATCGGTCCGATCCGGGGTTCTGACGGTGGCGGGCGATACGATCTTTGCATTGTCGAGTGGGCCGCCGCCAGCCGGTGTGGCGGTCATCCGGATGAGCGGACCGGGCGTTCGATTCGGACTCGAAACGCTGATCGGTGCGGTACCGGAACCACGCAGGGTGTGCCTGCGTATATTGCGCTCTGCCGAGGGCGATGTGCTCGACCGGGGGCTTGTCGTGTTCTTCGCCGGGCCGGCGAGTTTTACCGGAGAAGACGTGGCGGAGCTGCAGGTCCATGGCGGACGCGCGGTGATCGCTGCGATCCTCGACAGGCTGGCGGCGGTGAACGGTTTCCGGCCGGCGGAGGCCGGGGAGTTCACACGGCGGGCCTTCGGCAATCAGCGGCTCGACCTGACGCAGGTGGAAGGGCTCGCCGATCTGGTTGCGGCGGAGACGGAGGCGCAGCGGCGGCAAGCGCTCAGGCAAAGCGATGGGACGATCGCGCGACTCTATGAGAGCTGGCGGGAACGGCTGGTGAGGGCGCGGGCGCTGATCGAGGCGGAGCTTGATTTCGCCGATGAGGAGGACATTCCGGCCTCGGCGAGCAGCGAGGCCTGGCGGATTGCGGAGACGGTGCGTCAGGAGATCGTCAGCCATATCGGGGACCGGCGCGGAGAACGGGTGCGCGAGGGCGTCGAGATCGTCGTGCTGGGGCCACCCAACGCGGGAAAATCGAGCTTGGTGAACGCGATCGCGCGGCGCGACGTGGCGATCGTGACGGCCGAGCCGGGAACGACCCGCGACCTGATCGAGGTGCGCCTCGACCTTGACGGCTATGCCGCGACGCTGGTGGATACTGCAGGTCTCAGGGAAACTGAGGGTGTGGTGGAGCGCGAAGGGGTGCGGCGGGCGGAGGAACGGGCGGCGCGGGCGGATGTCGTGCTGTGGCTGGGCGATGGGCGCGAGGCAGCGGTGAAGCCCCCTGCCCTCGCCGGAACCGTGGTGCGCGTCGCAACCAAGATCGACGTGATCGATTCGGCAACAGAACGAGGCCGACTTATGGCCGATTTCGATCATTGCGTCTCATCGGTGACGGGCGAAGGCGTCAGCGGCTTGCTGGCCAGTTTGGCGCGTATGGTGGTTGAGGAACTGGGCGGCGGCGAAGCGGTGGTGGCGACGCGGGCACGGCATCGGGCGGCGTTGAAGGCGTGCGCGGACGCGATCGCGGCGGCGCTCAGCGACGACGGCCGGGGACTGGAGCTGCGCGCCGAGGACTTGCGCCAGGCGGGCGATGCCCTAGGAAGAGTGACGGGACGGATCGGCGTCGAGGATATGCTCGACGTGGTGTTCCGGGATTTCTGCATTGGCAAATGAGGCGCTGTTTCACGTGAAACAGGTTTCACGTGAAACCGGATGGCATTGGGTTGCTCATGACGGATGCGAACCGATCCTTTGACGTGATCGTGGTCGGCGGCGGGCATGCCGGCACCGAAGCGGCCGCCGCCGCGGCGCGGGCGGGCGCGCGGACGGCGCTGGTCACCCAGTCCTTCGCGACGGTTGGCGCCATGTCGTGCAATCCGGCGATCGGCGGTCTCGGCAAAGGCCATCTGGTGCGGGAGATTGATGCGCTCGACGGCATTATGGGGCTGGCGGCGGACCGGGCGGGGATCCAGTTCCGGGTCCTGAACCGGCGCAAGGGACCGGCGGTGCGCGGCCCGCGGGCGCAGGCGGACCGCAAGCTCTATGCACGCGCCGTACAGGAACTGCTCAAGGGACAAGCGGGCCTCGAAGTCGTCGAGCAGGAAGTGGTCGATCTGGTGATCGATGGTGAGCGGGCGGCGGGCGTTGTTCTCGGCGACGGGCGGGTGCTTGGTGCCGGGGCGGTGGTGATTACGACCGGGACCTTCCTGCGCGGGCTCATCCATATCGGCGAAGTGAAGATCGCAGCGGGGCGTGTCGGAGAGGCGCCGTCGGTGGGGCTGGCGCGTACGCTCGAGAGGGTGGGATTCCGCCTGGGGCGGCTCAAGACCGGGACACCGCCGCGGTTGGATGGCCGCACGATCGATTGGGCCGGTCTCGACCGGCAGGTGGGTGACGATCCGCCTGAGCCGTTCTCGGCGCTGACCGGCGCCATCACGACGCCTCAGGTCGATTGCCACATCACCCGGACGACGGACGCGGTGCACGCGGTGATCCGCGAGAACATCAAGCGCTCACCGATGTTCTCCGGGGAAATCCGGAGCCGCGGCCCGCGCTACTGCCCGAGCATCGAAGACAAGATCATGCGCTTCGGCGACCGCGACGGGCATCAGATCTTCCTGGAGCCGGAGGGGCTGGACGTCGATACGGTCTATCCGAACGGGATATCGACGGCGCTGCCGGAGGCGGTGCAGGGCGATGTCGTGCGGGCGATCCCCGGGCTGGAACATGCGCGAATCACGCGGCCGGGTTATGCCATCGAATACGACCACATCGATCCGCGCGAGCTTTACCCGACGCTGGAGACGCGGCGGGTCGCGGGGCTGTTCCTGGCCGGGCAGATCAACGGCACGACGGGTTACGAAGAGGCCGGGGCCCAGGGATTGCTGGCGGGGCTGAATGCGGCGCGGATCGCCGGCGGGGAGCAGGGGGTGACCGTCAGTCGGTCGGAGGCCTATCTCGGCGTGATGATTGACGATCTGCTGACGGCCGGGGTCACCGAGCCGTACCGGATGTTCACCTCGCGGGCGGAATATCGGCTGTCGCTGAGGGCGGACAATGCCGACCAGCGGTTGACGCCGATGGGGATGGCGCTCGGCATCGTCGGTCGTGACCGGGGGGCGGCGTACCGGGCCAAGGCGGAGGCGCTGACGGCAGGACGCGCGCTGACCCAGTCGCTGACGCTGACGCCGAACGAGGCGGAGCGGTACGGCATCCGCATCAACCGGGACGGGGCGCGGCGCTCGGCCTTTGACCTGCTGGCCTTTCCGGGCATGACCATGGCGGCGCTGGCGCGGGTGTGGCCCGAGCTCGGGTCGCTCGATCGATTCGCATCCGAACAGATCGAGACGGATGCGAAATATGCGGTCTATCTCGAACGGCAGCGGTTCGATATCGCCCAGGTGCGCGAGGACGAGGCGGTGACCATTCCCGCGGATCTCGATCTCGATCGCTTGTCCGGCCTGTCGGGCGAGCTGCGCGACAAGCTGACTGCGGTACGGCCATCGACGCTCGGCCAGGCGGCGCGGATGGAGGGCATGACGCCGGCGGCGCTGGCGCTGCTGCTTGGCGGGATCAAGCGCCACCGCGGGCGAAAAGTGGCGTGAGGCGGCGTGACGGACGGGCCCGAAGCACTCACCGACATCGTTCCGGTTTCACGTGAAACAGGGGAACGGCTCGCTGCCTATGTGGCACTCCTCAGCAAGTGGCAGAAGGCGGAGAACCTGATCGCGGCGAGCACGCTGCCGCTCATATGGCGGCGGCACGTGGCCGATAGCGCCCAGCTGGTGGCGCTGTTTCCCGAAGTCCGCCGATGGCTCGATCTCGGCAGCGGCGGCGGCTTTCCCGGCCTGGTCGTCGCCATCCTCTTGGCAGAGCAATCCGGTGCGGCCGTCCATCTGGTCGAAAGCAACCGCAAGAAATGCGCCTTCCTGCGTCAGGCGATCCGCGCGACCGGTGCGCCGGCGATCGTCCATGAAGGGCGCATCGAAAGCGTCATCGCGTCCTGGGACCAGCCGGTCGAGCGGATCAGCGCGCGGGCGCTGGCGCCGCTCACCGATCTGCTGGCGCTGGCGGCGCCACTGATGGAACGGGGCGTACCCGCCGCCTTTCACAAGGGACAAGATTTTGTGCGGGAAATCTCGGAAGCTACTCAATCTTGGGGCTTCGATCTGGTAAAACACAACAGTCGAGTCGGCGACGGCGGCGCAATCCTCGACATAGGCCACCTCAGCCGGCGCCACTCTCTTATGGTTAACGATCGGTAAACGACCGATGTCCCTGCCAAAAACGCCGCGTGTGCTCGCTCTCGCCAACCAGAAGGGGGGCGTCGGCAAAACGACGACGGCCATCAATCTCGGCACCGCTCTCGCCGCCATCGGCGAGGACGTGCTGATCGTCGATCTCGACCCGCAGGGCAATGCCTCGACGGGACTGGGCATCGACCGCAAGAGCCGCGCGGTGTCGACCTACGACCTGCTCCTCGGCGAGGCGACCGTCGCCGACGCGGCGGTACCGACCGCGGTGCCGCGCGTTTCGGTGACGCCTTCGACGCTCGACCTGCTCGGCGTCGAACTGGAGATCGCCGGACGGACGGACAGGGCCTATCGCTTGCGCCATGCGCTGTTCGGCAAGGGCGACGACGATTCGAGTCGGCCCCGAAACTATTCCTATGTGCTGGTCGACTGCCCGCCGTCCCTGAACCTCCTGACCATCAACGCGCTGACCGCGGCGCACTCCGTCCTGGTGCCGCTGCAATGCGAGTTTTTCGCCCTCGAGGGACTGAGCCAGCTGCTGCGCACGGTCGAGCAGGTCAAGCAGACTCTCAACCCCGAGTTGAGCATCCACGGCATCGTGCTGACAATGTTTGACAGCCGAAACAATCTTTCCGGGCAGGTCGTGGCGGACGTGCGGGCCCATATGGGCGACGCGGTGTACGAAACCATCATCCCGCGCAATGTCCGCGTGTCGGAAGCGCCGTCCTTCGGCAAGCCGGTGCTCCTCTACGATTTCAAGAGCACCGGCAGTCAGGCCTATCTCAAGCTCGCGGCGGAGATCATCCAGCGCGAACGACATTTGCGTGCGGCGTAACGAAATTCGATTCGGCCGTGAAACAGACGGCGCATTGCAGGGGAAATTGAATGGCGGACAATGCGACGCGCAAACGGCTGGGGCGTGGGCTGGCGGCGCTGATCGGCGATGTCGAAAGCAGCGCCCCCAGCGAGGAACCGTCCGGCGGCGAGTCACGAAGTCAGCGCCGGTTGCCTATCGCTTTCCTCAGGCCCAACCCGCGCAATCCGCGCAAGGCCTTCGGCACCGCCGATCTCGAGGACTTGACGGCCTCGGTGCGCGAGAAGGGCGTGGTGCAGCCGATCCTGGTGCGTCCGGTCCAAGGTGCCACCAACGCCTATGAGATCGTCGCCGGTGAGCGGCGCTGGCGCGCAGCGCAGAAGGCCGGGCTTCACGACGTGCCGGTGGTGGTGCGCGAGCTTTCCGACCAGGAGGCGCTCGAACTCGCCATTGTCGAGAACGTCCAGCGGCAGGACCTGAACGCGCTGGAAGAGGCGATCGGCTATCAGCAGCTCATCGACGGCTACGGCTACAGCCAGGCCGAACTGGCGGAGGTGATCGGCAAGAGCCGGCCGCACATCGCCAACACGCTGCGCCTGCTCAAGCTGCCGGAAGAGGTTCAGAACTATCTGCGCGAAGGCAAGCTGACCGCAGGCCACGCGCGCGCGCTGGTGACCCTCGACGATCCGGCGGCGGCAGCGCGGCGCATCGTGGAGGCCGGCCTCAACGTGCGCGATGTCGAGGCGCTGGGAGCAAGCGCCGGACGCAAGAAATCGGCCGGCGGCAGGAAGCCGAACAAGGACGCCGATACGCGCGCGCTGGAAAAAAGCCTGAGCGACCGCATCGGCCTGGCGGTTGCCATCGACCACAAGAGCAATGGCGGACGCGTGACCGTCACCTACAAGACGCTCGAGCAGCTCGACGATATCTGCCGGCGCCTGCGCGGGTAGCAGCTGCGGCCCGATTCGATCGTCCGTCGCTTCCCGCGGATTGCGCTGTGCGTCATCCCGACTGCGGGCAGCGGATCAGCGGCGCGGTCCGCCGGCGGCCATGTAGGCGACCGACTGCAGCGCCTGGGCGACGACCTCATCCTCGATGGCGCGATTGAGACGGCTGTCGAGCAACGCCGAATCGAGGCGGGTGAGGGCCGTCTCGGTCGCCGCCACGGTCCACAGGGTGAGCTGGCGAACGATCGCATTGCGCCGCTGAAAGAAGACCGGCGGGCTGGCGCGGGCGATCACCGCCTCAGGCGTCGCACCGGCGTCGCAGGCGGCGCGTCCCTTCTGCAGGAAATTGAAATGACGCTGGCCGGCGCCGACGACCACCGCGCCGGAGACGCCGGCAGCGCGCAGGCGCCGATAGGCGCGGTCGAGCCCGGCAGCATCGCCGAGCGCGGCCGCGTCGATGACGTCGTCGATGGCCGACGCCGCAGCGTCGCCGATGATGGCGCGCACGTCGTCGATGGCGATGGTGCCGGTGTCGGCAGCATAGAGGCAGAGCTTGGCCACCTCGGAACGGCTGGCCATGCGGTCGGCGCCGATCATGCCCTTGAGCGCGGTGCGCGCCTCCGCCGTGATGGCGAGGCCGGCGCGGCGCGTCTCCTCGTCGATGATGCGGTCGAGGTCGCGCTCCGAATCGGCATAGCAGGCGATGGCCGCGGCGCCGGCGTGGGTCTCGCACAGCTTGCGTAAGCCCGATCCCTTGCGCTGATCGCCGGCAGCGATCACCACCCAGGAATCGACCGGCGGCGCGGCGAGAATGGCTTCGACCGCCGGCTGGATGGAACGCGCAGCGGAAAGCTGCACGGTGATCACACGGTTGCCGCCGAAGAGGGGCACGGCGTTGGCCTCGTCGGAGAGGCGGCCGGGATCGTCGGCAATCGCCGCTGCGTCAAGCCGGACATGGGCGAAGGGATCGGCGTTGTCGCCGAGGACGGCTAGCGCGAAACGCTGGGCGCGTTCGGCGACGAGGCCGTCGTCATTGCCATAGATGAGGATGACGCGGATCGCCGGGTCCGGCCGCACCAGAAAGCGGTCGGCGTCGGCCGCCTTGATCTGAACCACGTGCCTGCCGGCCTTCTCGCGGCCCGGCCGCTAGATCGTTCCCTTGGCGGCCACCGCAGCAAGACGGATGCGGATGTCGTCGGCGACGAGCGCCGCGGCGCGGTTCTCGGCGTCGAGCTTGGCGCGCTCGTTGGCGAATGACTGGTTGACGATATCGTAGGACGCCGACTGCCGGCTGGTGGCGCGGTAGACGATCTTGTCGTCGGCGACCGAACGGACCTCGTAGGTGGCGTCGACGTGCATGGAGTAGGCCGGCGCTTTCGAGATCGGGTTGACGCCAAGGGCGTTGGCGTTGGAAGAGACGATCAGCCGCATGTTGTACTTGGCATTGGACGGCTGGCCACTGCCGCCGTTGAGCGCAAAGATGAGCTGGTTGCGCACCTCCTGGCTGACGCGGTCGTTGACAGGCTGGATGTAGATGTCCCCGAGCGCGGCGGCGACCGAGGTGCCGGCGGCAGTCGGTGCATAAAGCGGTTGCACGGTGCAGGCGGCCAGCGCCATTGCGGCAATCGCGGCGAGAAGGATCACGTGGCCGGCCTTGCGGCCTCCCCCGGACCGGTTGCGGTCATATGACAACATTCACGATCCTCTTCGGTACGACGACGATTTTCCGCGGTTTTTGCCCTTCGAGCGCCCTCTGCACCGCGTCCAGCGCGAGGGTCGCCGTCTCAATGTCAGCTTGTGACGCGTTGGTGGGGATTGTCAATTCGCCACGCTTGCGACCATTGATCTGAACCGGCAGCGTGATGGTATCCTCGATGAGCAGAGCGCGGTCGACCTGCGGCCACGGGCGGGTCGCCACGAGGTCGCCGTGGCCGAGCGCCGCCCAGCATTCCTCGGCCAGGTGCGGCATCATCGGGGCCAGCATCTCGACCATCATCTCGATCGCCTCGCGCAGCGCCTCGCCAAGCGCATGGTCGGCGCCATCCTGCCGCTGTTGCGGCAGAATGGCGAGCGCCGAGCTGATGGCGTTGGCCAGTTCGTAAATCTTGGCGACGGCGACATTGAAGCGCAGGTCGGTGATGGCGTCCTCGACCGCCGCCAGCGTGCGGTGGGCGACCTTGCGCAGGGCGATCGAGTCGGGGCTTGTCTCGTTGTTGGGCGTGGCGCCGGCGCGCGGCACGACCGGCTGCTGGGCCATCGCCTCGCCGACCAGGCGCCAGACGCGCTGCAGGAAACGCGCGGCGCCGGCGACGCTCTCCTCGGTCCAGATGACGTCGCGGTCGGGCGGCGAGTCGGAGAGCATGAACCAGCGGGCGGTGTCGGCGCCGTAGGTCTCCATGATGTCGGAGGGGTCGATGGTGTTGCGCTTCGACTTCGACATCTTCTCGATGCCGCCGATCTCGACCTCTTCGCCGGTGGCAATCTCGAAAGCCTTGCGATCGTCGCCATCGCCCTCGATGCGCACCTCGGACGGCGACAGCCACAGGCTCTTGCCGTCCTTTTCCTTGCGATAGGTTTCGTGGACGACCATGCCCTGGGTGAAGAGGCCGGCGAACGGCTCGTCAACGCCGATATGGCCGGTCGCTTTCATGGCGCGCATGAAGAAGCGCGAATAGAGCAGGTGCAGGATCGCGTGCTCGATGCCGCCGATATACTGGTTGACCGGCATCCACGCATCGGCGGTGGCGCGCTCGGTCGGCTGGCCGGAACGCGGCGCGGTGAAGCGGACAAAGTACCAGGACGAGTCGACGAAGGTGTCCATGGTGTCGGTCTCGCGCACCGACGGCTTGCCGCAGACCGGGCAGGCGACATGCTTCCAGGTCGGATGGCGGTCAAGCGGGTTGCCCGGCTTGTCGAGGGTGATGTCCTCGGGCAGCAGCACGGGCAGGTCGCTGACCGGCACCGGCACGGCGCCGTGGTCCGGGCAGTGGATCACCGGAATCGGACAGCCCCAGTAGCGCTGGCGCGAGATGCCCCAGTCGCGCAGACGATAATTGACCTGGCGCCGGGCCTGAGGTGCGCCGAAAAGGTCTGTTGTTTCAAGGCGTTGGGCGACGTCTTCCTTGGCGTCGGCGACCGTCATGCCGTCGAGGAACTCGGAATTGATGAGCTGGCCGTCGTCGAGATAGGCCTCGTTGCCGCTCGCGAACTGCTCGATCCAGGCGATCAGATCGTCCTCGTTGTCGAACACGTCGAGCGGCGCGACCACCGGAACGATGGGCAGGTGGTATTTGGTGGCGAAGTCGTAGTCGCGCTGGTCGTGCGCCGGGCAGCCGAAGATGGCGCCGGTGCCGTAGTCCATCAGCACGAAGTTGGCGACATAGACCGGCAGCGTGTGACCGTCGCGAAAGGGATGCTTGACCGACAGGCCAGTGGCGTAACCCTTCTTCTCGGCGGTCTCGATGGCTTCGGCACTGGTGCCGGTGCGGTGGCAGTCGTCGATGAAGCGCCCCAGCTCGGCGTCTTTCCCGGCCAGCGCAGTCGACAGCGGATGGTCCGGCGAGATCGCCATGAAGCTCGCGCCGAAGAGCGTGTCATGCCGGGTGGTGAACACCTCGATCTCGGCGAAGCCCTCCGGGGCCTTGCCGGCGAAGGGGAAGCGCACGCGCATGCCCTCCGACTTGCCGATCCAGTTGCGCTGCATCAGGCGCACCTTGTCCGGCCAGCGATCGAGCCGGTCGAGGGCGGTGAGCAGGTCGTCGCTATAGGCGGTGATCTTGAAGAACCACTGGGTCAGGTCGCGCTGCTCAACCACGGCGCCGGAGCGCCAGCCACGCCCGTCAATCACCTGCTCATTGGCGAGCACGGTCTGGTCGACGGGGTCCCAGTTGACCTTGGACTTGCGGCGATAGGCGAGACCCTTGGCCAGCATGTCGACGAAGAGGTGCTGCTGCTGGTGGTAATATTCTGGATCGCAGGTGGCGAACTCGCGCGACCAGTCGAGCGACAGCCCCATCATCTTGAGCTGGTCGCGCATGACCGCGATGTTGTCGTAGGTCCAGGTGCGCGGATTGATGCGGTTCTGCATCGCCGCGTTCTCGGCCGGCAGGCCGAAGGCATCCCAGCCCATGGGATGGAGGACGTTATAGCCCTTGGCGCGCATGAAGCGGGCAAGCACATCGCCCATGGTGTAGTTGCGCACGTGGCCCACGTGGATGCGCCCCGAGGGATAGGGGAACATCTCCAGCACATAGTATTTCGGCCGCGGGTCTTGGTCGCGGGTCTCGTAGATGCGCTCGTCGGCCCAGCGGGCCTGCCAGCGGGGTTCTGCGTCGCGGGGATTGTATCGTTCGGTCGCCATGGTCTTCATGCAGCGGGCGGGCGCGCCGGGAGGGAGGGAGGCGCTTGAGCCGGTCGCGGCGGACCATCACCAGAATCACGCCCGCGGTCAATCGGAAAGGCCGAAACGGGCCAATTTGCGCCTTGCCGACGGTTCCCGTGCGGGGCTAAGCAGGCGCCGAGCCCCCGGCCGGGGCGGAAAGCGCGAAGGGCGCAGCGGCAATCCCGGGATAGACAAGGTGAGTGCAGAGGCGCTGAACGAGGTTCGCGGCCGCATCGCCGCGGCGGAGAAAGCCGCCGGGCGGTCGCCGGGCTCGGTGCGCCTGGTCGCCGTCTCCAAGGTCTTCGCGGCGCCGGAGATCCGCCCGGTCATCGCCGCCGGCCAGCGGGTCTTCGGCGAGAACCGGGTGCAGGAGGCGGCCGGCAAATGGCCGGCGCTCAAGGCCGAGTTCCCGGATATCGAGCTCCACCTGATCGGGCCGCTGCAATCCAACAAGGCGAAAGACGCGGTCGGGCTGTTCGACGCCATCCACACCATCGATCGCGACAGGATCGCGGCGGCTGTAGCCGGGGAGATGGCCAGGCAGGGCCGGACGCTGCGCCTGCTGGTGCAGGTCAATACCGGTGCCGAGCCGCAGAAGGCGGGCGTGCTGCCGGAAGAGACCGACGCTTTCGTCGAACGCTGTCGCACGGTGCACGGGCTTTCCATCGACGGGCTGATGTGCATTCCGCCGTTCGACGAGGTGGTGGCGCCGCACTTCGCGCTGCTCGCCAAGATCGCCGGGCGGCTTGGCCTCGGATCGCTGTCCATGGGCATGAGTGCCGATTTCGAGACGGCGATCGCCATGGGCGCCACCGACGTGCGCGTCGGCTCGGCGATCTTCGGGGCGCGGAGTTGATCGACCCGACGGCAGGGAAGGTGCCGGACAAAACCGTTGCCGCGGCGATTGCCGGAAGCGTCGTCGGCACCGCCCCGACCGCGATCCGTCGCTTCACCACCGGCTCGCGCCACTACGTCTACGAAGCGCTGTTCCGCGATCGCGATCCGGTCGTCGTGCGGATTGGCACCCGGTCGGCCCACATGGAAATGGCCGGTGCTGTACGGCTTTCCGGGCTGCTGCGCGTGCAGGGTGCACCGTTGCCTGCCATTCTCGGCGAAGACATCCGGGCGGAGCTGCCGTGGCTGGTACTGGAACGATTGCCGGGATCCGATCTCGGCGCGGTCATCGGTGCGCTGTCGGACGGGCAACTTGACCAGATTGCTGCAGGTGTTGCGGCCGCGCAGGCGATTGCAGCGACCACGCGGTCGGCTGGCCGATACGGATACGCCACCACGCCTGAAGAGGCTCCGCATGGGCGGTGGTCTGAGGTACTGGAGGACAATCTCGATCGCTCACGCGAGCGCATCCGGGTGGCTGGCCTGTTCGATCCGGCTCTTGTCGATGCGGTCCGGCGCATGCTGGCGGCGAGGCGCATCGAGATCGACCGCTTGCTGCCGACGCCGTTTCTGCACGACACCACGACCAAGAATGTCATCGTGGCACCGGACGGCAGGCTGTCCGGCATCGTCGACGTCGACGACCTCTGCTTCGGCGATCCGCGCTATGCGGCGGCGCTGACCTTCGTCGCGCTCAGCGGCTACGGCGGACCGATCCGCTACGTCGAGCATTGGCTGAGACATGCCGGCGCCGAGGACGACGCCATGTTCCGGCTCTATGTCGCTCTCTTCCTGCTCGACCTGATGGGCGAACATAGCAACGTCTTCAACGGCAACCAGCGCCCGTCGACGCCGCAGGCGCGAGCGTCCCTGATCCGTGCGCTCGACGCCAACGTCCGGCTGATCGGGGTGTAGAAGCGGCGTCCCTAAGGCGCGTTGCCCCGAGCGATCGTCTGCTCGCTCCAGGCCCGGATGGCCGCGGCCTGCTCGGGCGTGAGGAGATCGAGGAAGCAGCGGCGCACGGTCTCGCCATGCGCAAGGACTGCGCTCTCCGCGAGGCGACGGCCCTCCGCCGTCAATCCGACCCCGGTGCGTCGCCCGCGCGCACCCTTTTCGGTGCGCTCCACCAGCCCGCGGCCCTCCATGCGGGTCAACTGATGTGCCACGCGGCTCTTCTCCCAGCCGAGCGATTCCGCCAGATCGACCACCCGTCCCGCGCCGCCGGATGCCCCGAGCAGCGTCACGAGCACGCTGAACTCGGGCTTGGAAATGCCGAATTCGGCCTGGAGCCCGCGGTCGATCTCCTGGGCGAGCAGGCGCTGCGCCCGCGTCCACATGTCCCAGAACGCCCAATCCTCGGGCTTGAGCGGGTCGGGTTGCGACATCCAGGCCATCCTAGCGGGAGACAGTTGACATATCAACTCTCAAAGCATAGAGTTGATATGTCAACTCATGGCGGCGACGAGAAGAAGGACAAGCGGCAAGATGTCTCTCCGCATCGGAATCATCCTCGGCAGCACCCGGCCCGGACGGCGGGGCGACCAGATCGCATCGTGGCTGCTCGAGACCGCCCGCACCTATGGGGGCGCCGACTATGAGCTGGTCGACCTCGTCCATCGTGGCCTTGGGAACCTGGACGAGCCCGGCAACCCGAGCCATCAGCAGTACACGCAAGCGCACACGCGCGATTGGGGCGCGTTGATCGAAAGCTTCGACGGCTATGTATTCCTGGTGCCCGAGTACAATCACTCGTTTCCCGGCGCGCTGAAGAACGCACTCGACTACGTCTACCGCGAATGGAACGACAAGGCCGCCGGCATCGTCAGCTATGGCGACCGGGCAGCCGGCGTCCGGGCCGCAGAGGCGCTGTGGCTGGTGCTGGCGGAGCTTCAACTGGCGACGGTGCGGGAGCAGCCTGCCATTCCGCTGATCCCCACATTCGCTTCGGGTGCCTTCGTCCCCGGCGACGGCCTCGCGGCCTCGGTCGGCGGCATGCTCGCGCAGCTCATTGCTTGGTCTGGTGCGCTTCTCAGCGTGCGCGTGGCAAAGGCGAACCCGGCTGCGTAGACGTCAGCGCACCTCGATGACGGTGCGCCTGTCCATGCGGGCGAGCAGGCGGCGCATAGCCGCAGGGGCGACCGCGATGCAGCCCTCGGTCGGGGCGAAGCCGGGCGCGGCGATGTGCAGGAAGATTGCGCTGCCGGCGCCCTTCAGCGGGCGGGCGAGATTGTAGTCGAGCACGACGATGACGTCGTAGAGGCGGTCGTCGCGCCACAGGCGTTCGTGGCGGCCGGCATAGGGCAGGCGCACGGGGCGGTTGTAGCGGCGGTCGGCGGGGTCGTCGCACCAGCCGTCATCGGGCCTCAGCGGCCGGGCGGGCAGAACCGTCGCCGGCCGGCCCAGGCGGTCGGCGCGCCAGAAGATGGTGACCGGATGCCAGGCACCCCGCGGCGTGGCGCCGTCGCCCTCGCGTTTCCGGCCGGCAATTCCCGAGCGACCGAGCGCACAAGGCACGGTCAGGCCGTCGGCGACCAGAAGGCCGCGCCGGCGGGTGGTGCCGGTGGCGGCGACGACGATGGAGGGCAGGCGGTTCACAAGGGTGGGCTCCGGCGCGGCGCCGGTCGCGGGCTGGTGCGACCGGAAATCCGTATTTCTTGCAGGATCATGCCCGGGCGCGGCCCGTCGCGGGCGCCTTGCGCGGCCGGGCGGTTGCGGTCTACACCGTATACGACGCCGAATCCAAAGGGTTTTCCGCCAATTGCCGGCTTGTGCGCCGGCCACGCGATGAACGAGAGTCCGGCCATGCCCGTCCGCAAGATCCTGGTCGTCGACGATGACGACATGCTCCGCGAGAGCCTGGTCGAGCAGCTGTCCCTCTATGAGGAATTCGAAATCGTGCCGGCCGAATCGGCGGCCAAGGGGGTACAGCGCGCCCGCCAGGAGCCGATCGATCTGGTGATCATGGATGTCGGCCTGCCCGACATGGACGGGCGCGAGGCGGTGAAGCTGTTGCGCAAGGGCGGCTTCCGCGCGCCGGTCATCATGCTGACCGGCCAGGAATTCGGAATCCGATACCATCCTCGGGCTGGAGGCCGGCGCCAACGACTACGTCACCAAGCCGTTCCGCTTCGCCGTATTGCTGGCGCGCGTCCGGGCGCAACTGCGCCAGCACGACCAGAGCGAGGACGCCGTCTTCTCGATCGGTCGCTACACGTTCCGGCCGAGCGCCAAGATGCTGGTCGATGACCGGAACCAGAAGGTGCGGCTGACCGAAAAGGAGACCGCGATCCTGAAATACCTCTACCGTGCCGGCGAGAAGGTCATCACGCGCGACGTGCTGCTGCACGAGGTATGGGGCTACAATTCGGGCGTCACCACGCACACGCTCGAGACGCACATCTATCGCCTGCGCCAGAAGATCGAGCGCGACCCGTCCAAGGCAGAGCTACTGGTGACCGAAGCCGGCGGCTACAAGCTGGTGCCGTAAGGCAATGGGGCGGGGCGACCGGGCAATACGATGAGCCTCGACAGCGACATCGCGCTCCTGAAGCGCGTTCCGCTGTTCAGCGACCTGCCGACCGAGCAGATGCGCCTCCTGGCGTTCAGTGCGGTCCGCCTCGAGCTGGCAGCTGATCAGGTGCTGTTCCGCGAAGGGGCGCGGGCGAATTCCGGCTATGTGGTGGCCAGCGGCGGCATCAAGCTGACCGTCGGTGCCCAGCGCAAGGTGGTGGCGACCTGCGAGGTCGGGGCGCTGATCGGCGAACTTGCCCTCATCATCGAGACCAAGCGGCCGGCAACGGCCACCGCCACGGTGACCAGCCAGGTGATGGAACTCGACCGCAAGCTGATCCTGAGGATGCTCAGCGAATACCCGCAGGTGGCGGTCAAGTGGCGCGAGGCCATGTCCGAACGGCTGCTTGCCACCGTCAGCGATCTCGGCCGGGTGCGGGCCACGCTGAAAGAGATCAAGCCGATCCCGGCGGGGCGGCGCCAGCCTCAGACCTAGGTCTGGAAAGGCCCCCTGGTCTAGGCCGGGGCGAAGCGGGCGATCACGGGAACGTGATCGGACGGCCGTGGCCAGCTGCGCGCATGGCGCAGGATCTCGGTGCTCTTGAGGCGGTGGGCGAGGTGCGGCGTCACCCAGATGTGGTCGAGCCGCCGGCCGCGGTCGCCGGCCCGCCAGTCGGCGGCGCGATAGCTCCACCACGTGTAGACCTTCTCTTCCATCGGCACGAAGCGGCGGATGGCGTCGACCCAGCCGCCGACCCGGCGCAGGTCTTCAAGCCCGTCGGTTTCGACCGGCGTGTGGCTGACGATGCGCAGCAACTGGCGATGCGACCACACGTCGTTCTCGTAGGGCGCGATGTTGAGGTCGCCGACCAGAATCGAGCGGCGGTCGGTCTCGGCGCCGGTGAGCCAGGCCTTCATCTCGTCGAGGAAGGCAAGCTTGTGGGCGAATTTCTCGTTGATCGCGGGGTCCGGTTCGTCGCCGCCGGCCGGCACGTAGAAATTGTGGATGACGATGGCGTCGTCGCCATCGGCGATGGTCACGGCCGCGTGGCGGGCGTCGTCCTTGCCGCAAAAGGCGCGCATGCCGGAATCGAGGAACGGGCGGCGCGAGACGGTGGCGACGCCGTGATAGCCCTTCTGACCGTTCACCAGGCGGTAATCATAGCCGCGCTGGGCGAAGGCAGCGTGGGGAAAGCGCTCCTCCGGGCACTTGATTTCCTGCAGGCAAAGAACGTCGGGCGCATGGGCATCGAGGAACTCGCCGACAAGGCCGATACGCAGGCGAACGGAATTGATGTTCCAGGTGGCAATGCTGAGCGGCATGAAAGGCGAAAGACGCGGGGAGCGAGACGACGGCAGCCACACTAGCCGCATCCCGCGCCGGTGTAAAAGAAAGCGCCCAGCCCCGGGGGAGGCTGGGCGCTCCGCGCTATTCGCGCGACACCGGGAAACCCGGTGTCAGCGGGTCGCTCTCGGCGAGACGGGGGGCGCTACCGATGATGAGCAACCCGCTATAAATTCCAGATGGGGTGCAGCCGGGACGTTTCAAGAGCCAATCGGCAGGGCCGCCGAGCCGACGGATTAGCCCGCTTTTTGCCAGAATTTCAGAACGTGGGCCCGGGCGTTATGCGGAACAGATTTGGATTCTGCGGCTTTCCGGTCGCCGTATCGTAGATGGCGACGGAGGTGTTGAGGCCCTGGGCGTCGGTCACCACCCACTGGCGCAGCTGATAGGTCTTGCGATCGAAGATCAGGGTCAGCTTGCCGGGGGCGGGCGAGGAGCGGTCCATGATGATCAGCGAAACCAGGTCGGGCTCCTCGCGGATCGACTGGACGACGCTGTGCGAGGTGAGGTCGACATGGTTGGCGAGCAGGTAGCGCAACGGCGTCGCCGACAGCGGATAGAGCTCCTGGCTGCGCGTGCGGCCGTCGCGGATGGCGACCGAACTGCCGTCGGCGACGACGTCCAGCTTGGACGGCGGGCTGTAGTGGAAGCGGATGCGTCCGGGCCGCGTCAGGAAGAAGACGCCTTCCGACTGTTCGCCGCTGGGGCCGAACTGGATGAAGCGGCCCTCCATGATGTGGAAGCTGTTGAAATAGGCGTTGATGTTGGCGAGCAGCTGCTGCTGCCTGACGGAGAAGGGTGAGTTGGGGTTGGGCGTGAAGGGCGGCTGGGCGATGGCGGCGCGGCCGGGATCGGCGGTCGCGGTCGCGCCGCTATAGGCGGGGCGCAGGCGTGGCATGGGGATGCGGTCGCCGGTCGCCGCCGCGGCCAGCGGAACGAACAGAAAGGCCGCCGCCACCAGCGCCGCGACGAAGCCGCCGACGGCGAGGCTGCCGCTTGTCAGGCGCTTCGCTGCGGGGGTGCCGGTCAATCGGTTCTCCATGCGCGGAAAAAAGCTGCGCCGCCAATTCGGGCGCCGGGCGATCATAGCAGGACCATTGGCGCGATAGCCGCCGCGTGTGGCGAATTGACGGCGTGCCGCGGGGTGCTTTTGCCTCACCGGTAGTGGGCTTCCTCGCCCTCGGGCACCAGGATCTCGCGCTTGCCGGCATGGTTGGCGCGGCTGATGACGCTCTCCTGCTCCATGCGCTCGATGAGCGAGGCGGCGCGGTTGTAGCCGATCGACAGGCGCCGCTGGATGTAGCTGGTCGAGGCCTTACGGTCGCGCAGCACGATGGCCACGGCGCGGTCATAGAGATCGTTCGATTCGGCGTCGTCGCCCGAACCGCCGCCCATGCCGCCACCGCCGTCCTCATCCTCGTCGATGGTGACGGCGTGAAGATATTCGGGCTCGCCCTGGGCCTTCAGATGGGCGACCACCTCCTCGACCTCCTGGTCGCTGACAAAGGGGCCGTGGACACGCTGGATGCGACCGCCGCCGGCCATGTAGAGCATGTCGCCCTGGCCGAGGAGCTGCTCGGCGCCCTGCTCGTTGAGGATCGTGCGGCTGTCGATCTTGGAGGTGACCTGGAAGGAGATGCGGGTCGGGAAGTTGGCCTTGATGGTACCGGTGATGACGTCGACCGAGGGACGCTGGGTGGCCATGATGACGTGGATGCCGGCAGCGCGGGCCATCTGGGCGAGGCGCTGGACGGTGCCTTCGATGTCTTTGCCGGCGACCATCATCAGGTCGGCCATCTCGTCGATGACCACGACGATGAACGGCATCGGCTCGAGCGACAGCTCCTCCTGCTCGTAGATCGCCTCGCCGGTGTCGGGATCGAAGCCGGTCTGCACGGTGCGGGTCAGCGTCTCGCGCTTGGAGCGGGCCTGGGCAAGGCGCAGGTTGAAGCCGTCGATGTTGCGCACGCCGAGCTTCGACATCTTGCGATAGCGGTCCTCCATCTCGCGCACAGTCCATTTGAGCGCGACGACCGCCTGCTTGGGATCGGTGACCACCGGGGTGAGCAGGTGCGGGATGCCGTCATAGGTGGACAATTCCAGCATCTTGGGATCGATCATGATCATGCGGCACTCGTCCGGTGTCAGCCGGTAGAGCAGCGACAGGATCATGGTGTTGATCGACACCGACTTGCCGGAGCCGGTGGTGCCGGCGACGAGCAGATGCGGCATGCGGGCGAGATCGACGATCACCGGCTCACCGCCGATGGTCTTGCCGAGGCACAGGCCGACACGCGCCTTGGTCTGCTCGAAATCCTGCGAGGCGAGCAGTTCGCGCAGATAGACGGTCTCGCGCCGGGCATTGGGTAGCTCGATGCCGATGGCGTTCTTGCCGGGGATGACGGCGACGCGGCAGGAGATGGCGCTCATCGAGCGGGCGATGTCGTCGGCAAGGCCGATGACGCGCGCCGACTTGATGCCGGGCGCCGGCTCCAGCTCGTAGAGGGTGACCACCGGGACCGGGGCGGACGTTGACGATCTCACCGCGCACGCCGAAATCGTCGAGCACGCCTTCCAGGCGCCGGGCGTTCTGTTCGAGCGCGGCTTGGCTGACCGTGGTCTTCTTGTCGACTCTTGGGCTGGGAGAGCAGGGCCAGCGGCGGCAGCACGAAACCGGCGCGTGTGGAGCTCGATTTGCGGGTCTCGCGGACCGCGCGGCGGCCGGGTTTGGGCTTGGGCGCCGGTGCCGAAACGCGGCCGGTGTCGATCGGCTCGACGTAGATCGTCCTCTTCCGTCGATGGCGCTGTCGACGAAGCCCGCATCGACTTGCGGCTCGGCGGCCCAGAGGTCGTCGTCGAGCCCGCCGAGGCGGGGTTCGACGCGGGCGTCGTCGAAGGCGCCGGGGCCCCAGTTCTCGATGTCGTCCTGGCGGCGACGGAAGAACAGGCGGTGCGCCATGCCGATGAGGCGGAGCGTCAGGTGGGCGGCGAGACCGATGACCAGAGCCAGCGCGGGTCGGGCGCTCGTCGCTCCTCCTCATCGTAGTCCTCCCCGACCAAAGCGAGGTCGTCCTCCTCGTCGAGCGCTCGTCGTCGTTCGAAGATTTCCTCTTCGACGGGGATGACGCGGGCGAGCGGCCGCACCTGCCGGGACCGCGTCTTCCTCGTCCTCGGCGGCCGCCACCGGTCCGATGAGGCCGCAGGCGTGGAGCATGAGGGCGACGGTGGCGGCGGTGACCACGAAGCCGGTGACGAGCGCGCTGAGGCCGGCCGGGGTGGCGCCGATGAAGAAGGCCGGGATGCGCTGCAGAAGGTCGCCGAGCGCCCCGCCGAGGCCGGTCGGCAACGGCCAGCTCCCCGGCACCGGCAGGGTCGACAGCGCCAGCGCGGCCATCAGCGTGCCGGCGATCCAGCTCGCCGCGTTCCAGCGCTTGAGGCGGGTCGGCAGGGCGAACACGGCGCGCCACGCCCACACCACCGGCGGCAGCAGGAGGAGCGAGGCGGCGAGGCCGAGGAGCTGGGTCAGGAGGTCGGAAATGATCGCGCCGGGGAAGCTCAGGACATTGCGGATGGCGTGATCGGTGGCGTGGCTGAAGCTCGGATCGTCGACCGTCCAGGTGGCGAGACTGGCGGCGGCGACCGCCGCCAGGGCGAGAACCGCCAGACCGACCATGGCGCCGATGTTGCGGCGCAGGACGGTGCGGATGGCGCCGCCGCCGGACATGGGAAGGGAGGTCGATCGGGTGAGACGCATGGCGGATCCTGGCGGCGACAGCTCGGAACTTGAACTCGAAACCCGACCGTAACCGCCCTTGGTAAAGCCGCCATTAACCAAGGCCCCGGCGCGGGGGGTACCCGGCCGGGGCCTTGAGATCAAAAAATCCCGCCGGAACCCCGTGAGGGGCCCGGCGGGAGGGAGGTTGGGAGGAGGATTACTGAACCACTTCGCCGTGGAGGTTGATGTCGAGACCCTCGACCTCGACTTCCTTGGTCACGCGCAGCCCGATGACCATGTCGATCACCTTGAGGATGATGAAGCTGACGACGCCGGACCAGACGATCGTGGCGATGGTGCCCATGAACTGGGTCCAGACCTGGGCAGCATTGCCGTCAATCAGGCCGGAGTGGCCTTCGCCGCCGACCGCGGAGACCGCGAAGACACCGGTGAGGATGGCGCCGACGAAGCCGCCGACGCCGTGAACGCCGAAGGCATCGAGCGAGTCGTCGTAACCGAGCTTCTCCTTGAGCCACATCACGGCCCAGGCGCAGATGATGCCGGCGGCAATGCCGATGACCAGACCACCGGTGGGATCGACCCAGCCGGAAGCCGGGGTGATGGCAACCAGACCGGCAACCGCACCCGAGGAAATGCCGAGGACGCTGGGCTTGCCGCGGACCACCCACTCGGTGAACATCCACGCCAGAGCGGCGGCGGCGGTGGCGATCTGGGTGACCGTCATGGCCATGCCGGCGCGGCCGTCGGAAGCCAGCTCGGAACCGGCGTTGAAGCCGAACCAGCCGACCCACAGCAGCGAGGCGCCGATGACCGACAGGACGAGGTTGTGCGGCGCCATGTTGTCGGTGCCGAAGCCGACGCGCTTGCCGAGGACGAGCGCGCAGACCAGACCCGCAACACCGGCGTTGATGTGCACGACCGTGCCACCGGCGAAGTCGAGGACGCCCATCGAGCCGAGGAAGCCGCCGCCCCATACCCAGTGAGTGATCGGGGCGTAGACGAAGATCGACCACAGGCCCATGAACCACAGCATCGCCGAGAACTTCATGCGGTCGGCGAAGGCGCCGGCGATGAGTGCCGGGGTGATGATGGCGAAGGTCATCTGGAACATCATGAAGACCGACTCGGGAATGGTGCCCGAGACGGCATCGACGCCCATGCCGGCAAGGAAGAAGCGCGACAGGCCGCCGATATAGGCGTTCATGCCGCCGCCGTCGGTGAAGGCCAGCGAGTAGCCGACGACCATCCAGATGATCGTCATCAGGCAGGTAATGGCGAAGCTCTGCATGACCGTGGCAAGCACGTTCTTCTTGCGCACCATGCCGCCGTAGAACAGCGCCAGTCCGGGGATCGTCATGAGCAGGACGAGTGCGGTGGAGGTGAGCATCCAGGCGGTGTCACCGGCGTTGATGGTCGGCGGCGCATCTTCGGCAAGCGCCGGCCCGGCCGTAGCCAGGAGCGCCAGTGCGCCAATAAGTGCTGGGTTCTTGATCCGGTGCTTCATAGAGCTTCTCCTGTCGGATCCCGCGATCCGGGACATGTCGGAAACAACGCCGAGCCGGGCTGACCGGCGGGTGGTGGAATTCTTTGGAAATTGCGTTCATTGCGGCTCTAGCCCCCAATTGCCGCTCTAGAGCGCGTCAGCGTCGGTTTCGCCGGTGCGGATGCGCACGACGTGGTCGAGGCTGAAGACGAAGATCTTGCCGTCGCCGATCTGGCCGGTCTTGGCGGCCGACGCGATCGCGTCGACGACCTTGTCAGCCTGAGCGGCGGGGACCGCGACCTCGATCTTGAGCTTGGGCAGGAAGCTCACAGCATATTCGGCGCCACGGTAGATTTCCGTGTGGCCCTTCTGACGGCCGTAGCCCTTGACCTCCGTGACGGTGAGGCCCTGGACGCCGACCCCCGTCAGTGCGTCGCGCACTTCGTCCAGCTTAAATGGCTTGATGATGGCCATAATGATCTTCATGGCGTAGTTCCCGTTTCAGTCCGCGGTCCGTCTCGACGAACACACGGAGCCCGCGTGAATCGGTTCATGCCGAGGCGACAAAAGCGGCGCCGACGGCGTTAACCGGCGAATATGGAATCAAGCTCTGTGCCAATTGCGTCGCTGCACTGCAAAGTGCTGAATCAGCAGGCACTTTCGCGCCTGATCGGGACGCGTCCGCAGACCGCCGAATCAGATTGGCTATTTTATAGGCAAAATATATTGGATGCCCATGCGGCGGGCAGTCGCCTAACGGACCCGGATCAGCCCTTCCTGGGCGACCGAGGCGACCAGTCGCCCGTCCCGGCTGAACAGGCTGCCGCGATTGAATCCGCGCCCGCCCGAGGCGGATGGGCTGTCCTCTGAATAGAGCAGCCAGTCGTCGGCGCGGAAGGGGCGGTGGAACCACATGGCGTGGTCGAGGCTGGCCGCCTGCAGCTCGGGATCGAACACCATGCGGCCGTGGGGGAACAGCGCGGTGTCGAGCAGGGTCATGTCGGAGGCGTAGGCGAGCACGCAGCGATGGATCTCGGGGTCGTCGGGCAGACGGCCGGTGGTCCTGATCCAGACCTGCTGGACGGGGTCGAGCTTCTCGCGGCCGAGGTGATGGCGCAGGTCCACCGGCCTCAGTTCGATCGGCCGCTCGCGCTCCCAGTAGCGGCGAACGGATTCCGGTGCGCCTTCCAGATAGAAGTTGGAGATGTCGCTCTCGCTCGGCAGGTCCTCAGGCGGCGGCACGTCGGGCATGGCGATCTGGTGTTCGAGCCCGCTCTCCACGATCTGAAAAGACGCTTCCATGGAGAAGATCGCCTTGCCGTGCTGGATGGCGGTGACCCGGCGCGTGGCGAAGCTGCGGCCGTCGCGCAGCCGCTCGACCTCGTAGAGGATGGGGATCTTGGGGTCGCCGGGCCGCATGAAATAGGCGTGCAGGGAATGGGCGACGCGGCCCTCGACAGTGCGCGCGGCGGCGACCAGCGCCTGCCCGATGACCTGGCCGCCGAAGACCCGCTGCCAGCCGATGTCAGGGCTCATGCCCCGGAAGAGATTGTGTTCCAGGGGTTCGAGGTCGAGTATGGAGAGGAGAACGTCGATGGCGTCGGGCATGCGGACCGCTTGGCCTTAGGCCGCCGTTGCGGCAGATGATCTATTGACCAGCCGGGCCCGGTTGGTGTCAAGCGCGGGACGATCATGGCGGGTATGACAGGCATGACGGGCACGGCGGAGAGCGAAGCGGGCAGGCAGGACGACGTGTTGATCGCCGGTGGCGGCCAGGTCGGCCTCGGCCTGGCGCTGGCGCTGAAACGATCCGCGCCCGACATGGCGGTGACGCTGGTCGATGCCGCCGCGCCGGGTGACGGGCGGGCCGGGCGCGCCTCGACCATCACCACCGGCGGCCGCAAGATGCTGGAGCGCCTCGGGGTGTGGCCGGGAATCGCAGCCGCGGCGCAGCCGGTGACCGCGATGGTGATCACCGACAGCCGCACGCGCGACGTGGCGCGGCCGGTCTTTCTGACCTTCGCCATGGCCGATGCCGAGGGCGAGCCGTCCGCCCATGTGGTCCCCGACGGGCTCGTGGTCGAAGCCTTGCGGGTGGCGGCGGCGGAGGCCGGCGTCGTTCTGATTTCCCAGGATGCGGTCAGGGATTATTGCGTCGCTGCGGCGGCGGTGACGGTCGAGACGCGCGCAGGCCGGCGGCTGGCCGCACGGCTGCTGGTTGCCGCCGACGGCGCCCGCTCGCGCCTCAGGGCCTTTGCCGGCATCCAGACGGTCGGCTGGTCCTATGGCCAGTCGGGGATCGTCGCCACGGTCGAACACGAGCGCGACCATGGCGGCCGCGCCGAGGAGCACTTCCTCCCCGGCGGGCCGTTCGCGATCCTGCCGCTCAAGGACCGCCAGGCATCGCTGGTGTG
The DNA here is from genome assembly GCA_963732845.1 of uncultured Alphaproteobacteria bacterium. GTDB lineage: Bacteria > Pseudomonadota > Alphaproteobacteria > Rhizobiales > Kaistiaceae > CAVSRC01. The sequence continues at coordinate 91,157 of CAVTBE010000023.1, forward strand.
GACCGAGCCGACCGAGGTTGCCGAGCGGCTGGTGACGGGTGACCCGCTGGTCTTCGCGGTCGAACTGGAGCGCCGCTTCGGCCACCGGCTGGGTGCCATGAAGACGATCGACCGGCCGCAGGCCTTCCCGCTCGGCCTGTCGATTGCGCGCAGCTTCGTGCAGCCGCGCTTCGCCCTTGTCGGCGACGCCGCCCACCGGGTACATCCGATCGCCGGTCAGGGCCTCAATCTCGGTTATCGCGACGTGGCGGCACTGGCCGAGACGCTGGTCGAAGCCTATCGCCTCGGCCTCGACATCGGCGCGCTGACGGTCCTGGAACGCTACCAGAGCTGGCGGCGCTTCGACACGGTCGAGATGGGACTTACGACCGATGCGCTCAACCGGCTTTTCTCGAACGACAATCCGGCGCTGCGCATCCTCCGCGACGTGGGGCTCGGCGTGGTCGACCGGCTGCCAAACCTGAAGGCGTGGTTCGTGCGCGAGGCCTCGGGCGCCGCCTATGGGGCGCCGCGGCTGCTCACCGGCGAGGCGATCTAGGGTCAGGACTCATTGATCAGAGCCAGAAGATGACGGTTGCTGCGATGCAGATGGCGGAGAAGAAGGTGTGTGCGCATCGGTCGTAGCGGGTGGCAACGCGGCGCCAGTCCTTGAGCTTGGCGAAGAGGTTCTCGATCTTGTGGCGCTGGCGATAGAGGTCCTTGTCATAGGGGTAAGGCCGCTTGCGGCTGCGTGAGGACGGGATGCAGGGTTGGATGCCCCTGGCGGCGAGTTCTTGCCGGAACCAGGTGCTGTCATAGCCCCGGTCGGCAATCAAACTGGTGGCCGGCGGCAGGGCGTCGAGAACCATACGCGCGCCCTTGTGGTCGCTCATCTGGCCTTCGGACAGGATCATGACGATCGGGCGCCCGTGGCCGTCGCAGACGGTGTGGAGCTTTGAGTTCAGCCCGCCTTTGGTGCGCCCGATACGACGGGGAACATCCCCTTTTTAAGAAGGCTCGCCGCGGTGCGGTGGGCCTTCAGATGGGTCGCGTCGATCATGATCCGTTCGGGTCTCGGACCCGCGCCGGCCAAGGCCACAAAGATGCGGTCGAACACGCCCATCCGGCTCCAGCGCATGAAGCGATTGTAGAGCGTCTTGTGAGGCCCATAAGCCTTTGGCGCATCCTTCCACTGAAGGCCGTTGCGGATCACGTAGACAATGCCTGAGACCACCCGCCGGTCATCGACGCGCGGGACGCCATGCGCCAGCGGAAAGAACCCAGAAATCCGCGCCATCTGGCGCTCGCTCAGCAAAAACAAATCGCTCATCACAGCCTCCTCCAACAGTGACTGTGAATCACACCTCATTCCAAATTAATAGGTCCTGAGCCTAGCTCTTCTTGGCAGTGGGCTTCCGCGCCGGCGGCCCGGCGTTCAGCTTCTCGATCTCGCCGCGGATGAGGTCGCGGGCGCGGGTGAAATAGTCGATGAGGAGCGTGATCTTGGCGTCGCTGTAGCTGGCGGCGAGCGCATCGGCGGCTCTACCGAAGGAATGGTAGTAGACGCCGCCCTCGGCCAGCGCCTTGGGCAGGATGCTGACATAGACTTTGCGGCGGTCGTCCGGGTCGCGCTCGCGCCGGGCGAAGCCGGCCTTCTCCAGGCGATCGACGACGCCGGTGATGGCGCCCGTGGTCAGCCCCGATTCCCTGGCCAGCTCGCCGGCGGTGACCCGGCCCCTGAGCGCGATGATGTCGATGCATTCGAGGTCGCTGTGGCTGACGCCGAGGCGGTGGGCGACGGTCTCGGCGAACAGCGTGCCGAGGGCGCTCGATTCGCGCGCGGCGCGGTTCAGCGCCCGCACCAGCTCGGCGTGTCGCGCAACCCCCTTGACTCCCGGCTTGGTCTTAGCCATTTATCTTAGTACCTAAGAGATCAACGTTGTAAGAATATCGATAAGCAAGATAAATGGCGGCGCCGGGGCCGTCAATCGGAACGCGCCGACGGAAAGACGGAAAAAAGAGAGACGGACATGAGCGAACGCAATCAGGACGACTGGAAGTACGCAAGCAAGGCCATGGCCTGGTACGGCTGGGGATCGCCCGTCGGCCTCGGCCTATTCCTGGTGTGCCTTGCGGCGGTCGCCGCACTGGTGCGCCTGGCGGTCTTCGGCGCATGAGGCGACAGCCATGATGCGGTGGATAAGACGGTCGCGCGACCTCGGCATCGAGGGGTGGAGCGCGCGCTGGTACGACCGCAACACGCGCGGCCATCGCATGAATGAGATGCGCGGCTATGCCAGGGAGAGCGCCGAAGCGATCGCGGACGGCGCCAGGGTACTGGAGATCGCGCCGGGGCCCGGCTATCTGGCGATCGAACTCGCCAAGCTCGGCGACTACCGGATCGCCGGGCTCGACATCAGCCGCGATTTCGTGGAAATCGCCCGGCGCAACGCGGCAGAGGCCGGCGTCGACGTCGAATTCCGGCAGGGCACCGTGACCGCGATCCCGTTCGACGGCGCCACGTTCGACTTCATCATCTGCACCGCGGCCTTCAAGAATTTCCGCGAGCCGGACAAGGCCCTTGCCGAGATGCACCGGGTGGTGAAACCCGGTGGCTCGGTGCGGATCATCGACATGGATCGCGGCGCGAGCAATGCCGAATTCGACGAGCTGACCCGGCAGATGGGTGTGCGCGGCGGGGAGGCCCTGTTCATGAGGTTGATGTTCAAGCACTTCCTGCGCCGCGGCGCTTACACGCGCGAGGAATTCGAGGCGTTGCTCGGTCAAAGCGCCTTCGACGACTTTGCAATCAGGAAGCGCGGCACCGGCTTCACGATTACGCTCGCCAAGGCACCGACCGGCGTTCAGTCCTCGAGCGGACGGGCTTCCTCGGGCAGCATGATCGGCACGCCGTCGCGGATGGGATAGGCGAGCTTGGCGGCGCGGCTGATCAGCTCCTGCTTCTCGGCGTCGTATTCGAGCGTCGTCTTGGTCAGCGGGCAGACCAGGATTTCCAGGAGCTTCGGGTCGGTGAGGCGCTGGGCGCGCGAGGTTTCGCTCATCAACGGCGCCTCATTGGAGCGTGGGTCCGTCGCCGGCCGGGCCTTCGCGGGTGAGCGTCATCTCGGTGAGGGCGACCAGCGTCTCGGCGCGGGCGCGCAGGTCGGGCGCTTCGAGCAGGGCCTGTTTTTCCGCCGCACCGAACGGCGCCATCATGGCGAGCGTGTTGACCAGCGTCTCGTTGGAGGCGCGGTCAACGCTGGTCCAGTCGGCATCGAGATCGTGGGCGGCGAGATAGGCACGGAAGGTGCGCAGTACCGATGTACGGTCGACCGCGGCTTCGCCGGCGCAACCGGCAAGATCGTCGGCGAAGGGCTCGGCGGTGACGTGGACCCGGCGGAACGGCGTGTCCCCGGTCACCTCATCGAGGATGCGGAAACGCGAGATGCCGGTGAGCGTGATCAGGTAGCGGCCGTCGCCGGTCTCGGCGAAGGAGGTCAGCCGGCCGGCGCAGCCGACCGCAAACAAGCCGGGGCCGGCGAGGCCGGCGGGGACGGCAGCGTCCGGCTGGACCATGCCGATCACCCGGTCGCCGGCCAGCGCGGCATCGACCATGGCGAGGTAACGCGGTTCGAAGATGTTGAGCGGCATCTCGGAACGCGGCAGCAGAAGCGCCGCGGGCAGAGGAAACACCGGAATGACCGCCGGTAAGTCTCCGATCTCCCGATAGGTCGCGTTACCTGCCTTCATAGACTCCTCAGGCGAACAACAGAGACGACAGTCGGCGGCGGCCGGCGAGCGTCGCTTCGTCGGTTGGACCCCAAGCCTCGAAGAACTGGACGAGCTGCTTGCGGGCCTTCTCGTCCTGCCAACTACGATTCTTGCCGACAATTTCAAGGAGTTGATCGGCAGCCCCCTCACGATCGCGCTTTGCATTGAGCAGCAGAGCGAGGTCGAAGCGAGCGTCGAAGTCCTTGGGATCGGCGGCGATGCGCGCTTCCAGGTCGGCGCCGTCGCCGAGCGCCTCGGTCTGGGCGGCAAGCTCGATCTGGGCGCGCACGGCGGCCACGGCCGGATCCTTGCCGGCCGACTTCGGCAGGGCGGCCAAAGTGTCGCGGGCGGCGGCGAGATTGCCGCCGGTGACGTGGCATTTGGCGAGGCCGACGATCGCCGGAACCGACTGGGAATTCGCCTGGAGTGCGGCGGCGAACATCTCGGCGGCGCCGGGCGTATCGCCCGCCTGCAGGCGACGGTCGCCCTCGGCGACGATCTGGTCGGTTTCCGAGGGACCCTGCGACCCGCCGAGGCGGTCGATGAAGGCCTTCACCTGGCTCTCGGGCAGCGCCCCGACGAAGCCGTCGACCGGCTGGCCGTTGGAGAAGGCGATGACGGCCGGAATTGACTGGATGCCGAGCTGCCCGGCGACGGCCGGGTGCTCGTCGATGTTCATCTTGACCAGGCGCACGCTGCCGCCAGCGGCGCGCACCACCTTCTCGATGATCGGCCCGAGGGTGCGGCACGGACCGCACCACGGCGCCCAGAAATCGACCAGCACCGGCTGGCGGGTGGATTCCTCGATGACGTCCTTGGCGAAGGTCTGGGTGGTGGTGTCCTTGACGAGGTCGCCGGGCCGGCCGTTGCCGGCCGGCGGCGCGCCGTTGCCCGTCTGGGGCATGCTCATGCTCATGATCCTGTTCCGTCCTGTTGGCCCCGAGGCGGGGCGGCGGGTCTCGTGTCGGAGGTAAACATGGAGCGTCGGCCGCATTTTTACAATTCGGCGGCGTCGGCGGCCTGTCCGCGGGCGGTGCGCCAGCCTGCCAGGACCATATTGCATTCCCTGCGCCGAGGACGATATAAGCCCCGCTCAGGCCCATCGGGCCAGTGAGCGGGTGTAGCTCAGGGGTAGAGCACAACCTTGCCAAGGTTGGGGTCGAGGGTTCGAATCCCTTCGCCCGCTCCAATTTTCCCAACCAGATGAAAATGGCCGGAAGCCGTGGTTTCCACGGGTTTTGGCGCGTGGGGGAGTACGACTGCTGGAGTGGGCTCCATGGCGTCGGGGCTACCGCTTGCTGAATGTCCGCCTCAGGGCCGCGCGCGGAGGTAAGTCGAGCCGCCGGACACCGCCGCCGTGCGCCGGAAGCGGCTGTTGGGTACACAACGCGCTCGTTGGATCTGCAGGCTCTCTCGACCGCTGTCACCCCTCCGCACGCCGGCGTCCAGGCGCCCTCGTGCTCGCACGTGCCTTTCGATGCCGTGCGACGGAAACGCACCAACGATGGTCGCCCTGGCGACAATTGTGTGTGCCCGTCGTTGGCAGCATCTGAACGGGCGGCACACGCCAGTCCATTCGGCAAGCCCGCGTTGGCCGATGGCCCAGGACGGCCGCTGACGGCCAGTCGAACCCGGATTGGGTCATGTGCGCACCCGCCACGTATTTCGCCGGGACCACAACGAAAAGGCGACCCAGTCCGGAGTGAGTACAAACAGTGGACGGCGCGAAATCCCATTGACTTCAAACGGGAAATCGAGTTGAATACATTTGTTCCGCGTTTGGGACTTTTGCCCATAAAGGGAGGGCAGTCATGCTCACGAGAAGAAACGTCCTCGTTGGTGGTGCCGGCTTGCTGGTGGCGGGAGCCACCCGCCGGGCCGCGTTCGCCGAGGACAAGAAGTACGAAATCGTCATGTGCGCGAAGCAGGAGGGCATCTCCTGGTTCGACGACATGCGTGTCGGCGTCGAGCTGTTCGGCAAGGACTTCGGCGTCAACGCCTATCAGATCGCTCCCGAGAGCGGCGATCCGGCGAAGCAGGCGCAGATGGTCGAGAGCCTCATCGCCAAACGGGTCGATGCCATCCTTGTGGTGCCCAACGATCCGCAGTCGATCAAGCCGGTCATCGAAAAGGCGCGTGCGGCGGGGATCACCGTGGTCAGCCATGAAGCCCAGAGCTTGGCGGGCGTCTCCAATTTCGACGTCGAGGCCTTCAAGAACGAGGACTTCGGCAAGCTGATGTTCGAGAACCTGGCCAAGGCCATGGACGGCGAGGGCAAGTTCGCCGGTGTCGTCGGCGCGCTGACCATGGAAACCCACATGCAGTGGTTCAATGCCGGCATGGATTTCGTGAAGGCGAACTATCCGAAGATGGAGTTCGTGCTGACCCAGCCGCTCGAAGACAACAACGACGAGAAAACCGCGCTCGACAAGGTCAACGAGGTGTTGAAGAAGTATCCGGACCTGAAGGGCCTGTTCGGCTGCTCGGTGTCCGGCACCTCGATGGCCGCCCTGGCGGTGGAGAAGCTTCGCCGCAAGGACATCAAGGTCGTCGGCCTCGGCCTGCCCAGCATCAACGGCATCTATCTCGAGGAAGGCTACGAGCAGGAGGCGCAGTGCTGGCGCCCGGCCGATGCGGGCTACGTCTCGGCGCTGGTCGCCTACAAGCTGCTGAAGGGCGAGCCGATTGCTGCCGGTATGGACCTGAAGCGGCCCGGCTATGACAACGTCAAGCTCGAGGACGGCGTCATCTACGGCAGTGCGACGCTGGTGCTGACCAAGGACAACTACAAGGACTACAAGTTCTAGTGCGTGACGGGAGCGTGCGCCCGTCGGCGGCCAACGCGGCCGACGGGACCATAAAGAAAGAGGCACGCTCTCCCGTCTCGCCGGCGTTGCACGCGCTGCAACGGGCGTCCTGGATCTCGCGCTCGTCCAATTGAGCGCGGGATCGTCATGATGGCGCCGGGCCGGTCCGGCGCCCGCGTGCGGTCCGGCCCGTCCGGCAGACGGGCAGGCCGGCGTGCGCGGAAGGAGTGACCATGACCGAGCTGCTGCGTCTCGAAGGCTTGAGCAAACGCTATATCGGCACTCAGGCTCTGGACGGAGTAGATCTGACGATCGAAGCCGGACAGGTTCTCTGCCTTGCCGGAGCGAACGGGTCGGGCAAGTCGACCCTCATCAAGTGCATCGCCGGGGCCGAATCGCCTGACAGCGGAAAGATCGTGTGGCAGGGGCAGGCCCACCGGCGGCTGACACCGGCCGAGTCCATGCAGCTCGGCGTCGAGATCATCTATCAGGACCTGTCCGTTTTTCCCGATCTGAGCGTGGCGGAGAACATCGCTTTTCACGTCATCCAGGCGCATCCGCGCGGCCTGGTCGACTGGGCAACGGTGCGCAAGGTCGCAACCGATGCTCTGGACGAATTGAGCGCCACACTTCCGCTGAACGCGCGCCTCGGCGACCTGTCGATCGGGGCGCGACAGACGGCGGCCATTGCCCGCGCGCTTACGCAGAACTGCCGGCTTCTGGTGATGGACGAGCCGACCACCGCGCTGCCCAGCCGCGACGTCGTGCGCCTGCTCGACATGGTGCGGCGCCTGAAGAGCAAGGGCATTGCCGTCGTGTTCGTCAGCCACAAGCTCGACGAGCTGTTCGAGGTTGCCGACCGCTTCGTCGTGCTGCGCGATGGCCGCAAGATCGGCGAATACCAACGGCCGATCTCACCATCGAGCGCCTCGGCTTCCTTATGACGGGCGTCAAGCTGAAGGGCGAGAAGGCGCCGGTCGCCTTCGATCCCAAAGCGGAGGCGCTGCTCAGCGTCGAAGGGCTGACGCGCGCCGGCCAGTACCGCGAAAATTCCTTCGCGCTGCGCCCGGCGAGATCATCGGCTTCGCCGGCCTCACCGGCGCCGGCCGCACCGAGATGGCGCTGTCGCTGTTCGGGCTCAACCCGCCCGATAGCGGTCGGATCCTGCTCGGCCGCAGCGAGGTGCGCGTGCATTCGCCGCTAGAAGCGGTCGAGGCCGGCATCGTGCTGGTGTCTGAGGATCGCCATAGCCAGGGGCTGTTCGCCCGCAAGGCGATCCGGACCAACATCGCTTCGTCGGTGTTCGAGACCGGGAAGGACCGTTTCGGCCTGTTCTTCGGCGCGAAGGAACGCCAATCGGCGATCGCTGGGTGGACCGGGTGCGGGTCAAGACGCCGTCGAGCGAAGAACCCGTACAGAGCCTTTCCGGCGGTAACCAGCAGAAGGTGGTTTTGGCCAAGTGGCTGGCGACCGATCCGAAGATCCTGATCCTCGACAACCCGACGGTCGGCATCGACGTCGGCTCGAAGGTGGAGATCCACGAGATCATCCGTGAACTGGCGCGCCAGGGACGCGGTGTCATCGTGATCTCCGATGATCTCGATGAGCTCGTCATCAGCTGCAATCGCGTGTTTCTGATGCAGGCCGGCGCAATTGCCGGCGAGTTCACGGAGAGTGCCCTCACGGTCGAGGCGCTGTCCGCCGGCCTTCGTCAGGCGGCGTGAGATGCCGCAGCAGAGCAGGAATACGATGTCACATACGCATGAGGAGGGCCGCGGGCCGCAGGCGACAGGATGGCGATCAGGCTGGCTGGCGCAAGTGACGGGCGGAGGCGACGGCCGCCATAGCGGACTGTCCCTGCTGGCTCTCCTGGTCTGTGTCTATGTGGCTCTGGTGGTGATGCGCTCGCCCGACTTCCTGTCGCTGGCGTCGCTGTTCGACCTGGTGCGCAGTGGTGCCGCATGGACGGTGGTGGCGCTCGGCGTGCTGGTC
>CAVTBE010000024.1:0-176682 GCA_963732845.1 uncultured Alphaproteobacteria bacterium
AGGACGAATTCACTTTCCGCTCTGACGAATTCGACCGGCTTCTTAAGTTTCTCTCCCAAATCGAGTTCATCGACCTGTCGAACGAAGGCAACTTCCAAATCGAAGATATCTCCACGAGCGCTGGGCCGAAGGCGATCATCGATGCTGCCGACCGGGGACTTATCAACCGCATAAAGGGCATGTCGGACCGACAGAGAAATGGCCTCTTGCGTGCATTGCAGCAGTCGTTGACCGACGAAGAGGTCAATGTCTTACTTGGGCGCAGGCAAGGGCTGGAAGAGTATGAGGAACATATGCGTCTCGGAGATTGGGGCGAGACGCAGTGGCAGGACTTCTTCGAGCGGGAGCAATGGGTTTTTGGCTATGGCCTCGACTATCGCGTGATGCGCCAATTCGATCGAGAAATGACGGTTGGAGGCGGGGGTACTGATAATCAGAACAAGCCAGTAACCGATTTCCTTATGACGTTCACCGACTACACGGTGCTCGTTGAGATCAAGAAGCCCGATACCCCAATTTTCAGAGCAAACCGGTCTGGGCGAGCAGGAACATGGGAGTTCAGCGCTGAGTTCATGAGCGCTGTTTCTCAAATCATCGAACAGAAAGCGGAGTGGCTGGCTTTCGCCCAATCAGTGGAGCACTACAACAAGTTGGGCACGAAGGCTCTGACGGCGCGCACCAGGAATGCGAAGAGCATTCTGGTTGTTGGGTCGCGAGGAGAGTTTGCACGTTGCGAAAACCCAAGGGACACCAACGTCATGCGTGACACGTTTGAGCTATTCCGGCGCGAAGCCCGAAGCATCGATATCGTGACGTTCGACGAACTGCTGGAGCGTGCTCAGTTCATCACGCGCAGCTAGCGGCGCTTTTCCCCCTGTGGATAACTAGGACAACTCGTCCTCGTCTGCCCCCTTGCCCCCGCCGGGCGCGCTTCAATCGCCGCCCTGATTTCGCCATGGGCTAAGCTCACCCACCGTCGCCCAAGAGCGAATCACCCCATGCGCTTTCCCGACTCCTTCCTCGACGAAATCCGCGCGCGTCTGCCGACGTCGGCGGTGGTCGGGCGCAAGGTGAAGCTCAGGAAGCAGGGCAGGGAGTTCGCCGGCCTGTCGCCCTTCAATGCGGAGAAGACCGCCTCCTTCTTCGTCAATGACAGCAAGGGCAAGTGGTTCGATTTCTCGGCCGGCAAGAACGGCGACATCTTCACCTTCGTCATGGAGACCGAGGGACTTTCCTTCCCCGAGGCCGTGGAGCGGCTGGCGGGCGAGGCCGGTGTGGCCATGCCGGCGCGCGATGCTCAGTCCGAGGAGCGCGAGAAGGAGCGTGCCACGCTCCATGACGTGCTGGAGCTGGCGACCCAGTTCTTCGAGGCTTCGCTCAATGCCCGCACGGGGGCGGCGGCGCGCGGCTATCTCACCGGGCGCGATATCGGCCCCGACCTGCAGCGCGCGTTCCGCATCGGCTACGCGCCGGCCGACCGCTCGGCGCTCAAGGAGCACCTGTCGGGCAAGGGCATCACGCAGGAGCAGATGATCGCCGCCGGCCTGCTGGTTTCTGGCCCCGATATCCCGGTCTCCTTCGACCGTTTCCGCGAGCGGGTCATCTTCCCGATCACCGATTTTCGCGGGCGCATCGTTGCCTTCGGCGGCCGGGCGCTGTCGCCCGACGTGCCGGCGAAGTACCTCAACTCGCCGGAGACCGAACTCTTTCACAAGGGGCTCCTTCTCTATAACGGCGCCTCCGCCCGCCACGTCGCCCGCGATGCCGGCACGATCGTGGTGGTCGAGGGCTACGTCGATGTCATCCGCATGGTGGCGGCGGGCTTCGCCCACACGGTGGCGCCGCTCGGCACGGCGTTGACCGAGCGCCAGCTCGACATCCTGTGGCGCCTGGCCGACGAGCCGATCCTGTGTTTCGACGGCGACAAGGCGGGCCTGCGCGCCGCCCACCGCGCCGCCGATCTCGCTCTGCCGCAGCTGAAACCCGGCAAGAGCCTGCGTTTTGCGCTTCTGCCGGCGGGCCAGGACCCGGACGACCTCATCCGCGCCTCGGGTGCCGAGGCGATGGGCGCCATCCTTGCCGCCGCCCGGCCGCTGGTCGATCTGGTGTGGAGCCGCGAGACCGACGCCGGTGTCTTCGACACGCCGGAGCGGCGCGCGGCGCTGGAGGCGCACCTCGGCGAGATCGCCAGGCAGATCGGCGACGACAACGTCCGCCGGCACTATTCCCAGGCCTTTGCCGAGCGGGTGGCGGCCTTTTTCCCGGCGGCGGAGCCTGAGCGCCCGTGGCGCGGGGAGCGCCGCGACCGCGACCGCCCCTATCAGCGCCGGTCCTCGCAGCAGCCGGGTGCTGCCCACCGGCCGATTCCCGTTTCAGACCGCCTGCGCCGCAGCCAGATGCTCTCCGGCCGCGCAACGCCGCCCTTCCGCGAGGTGGTGCTGGTCATGACCATGGTGAACCACCCGGCGCTGATTGCCCGCCATCTCGACGATTTCGCCCATCTGGAGTTCAGCCACGGCGATCTCGACAAGCTGCGCGGGGCGGTGCTGGAGATCGTCGCCCATGGCGAGGCGGACGATGCGGCGGAGCTGGCCAAGGCGCTGGAACTCCGCGATCTGGCGGCCCTTGCCAGCCGCCTCTCGGCCCAGGTCGCCGCCATGGGCTACTGGCCGGCGGGGCCAGCCGCCGACGACCGCGACGCGGAAGAGGGCTGGCTGCAGGCCCTGACCTTGCACCGGCGGAAGCGGACGTTACATAAGGAACTCAGAGAAGCCGAGGCGGCGCTGGCGGAAGAGCCCAGCGACGCCAATCTGGCGCGTCTGGTCGATATCCAGAACCAGCTGGCAAACAGCGAGGGGACCGAGGCTTTGATCGAGGGGTTCGGCGCGTCCTCAGGCAGACAGGCGAGGGTCTTCTAGGGGCAGGCGCTTGGCCACCGGCTATTGCCGGTTACGGTTAAGCGTGGCTTAACACGGGGTGACTAGGCTGCGCGCGAGCGGAGCCGGCCGGCGCGGGGTGCCGGCCAGACGGATTGGGCAGGGTTTTCAGGGGTTTCGGGCGTGCGCCGGCTTTGCGACCGGCCCTTCGCCCCGGCGGAGAAGTGCATGGCGACCAAGGTGCAGGAAAACGACGAGGCAACGGAAGTCCAGCCGGAGGCCCCCGACGGGCCGCTGCTCGACCTCTCCGATGCCGGCGTCAAGAAGATGATCAAGACCGCGAAGAAACGCGGCTATGTCACTATTGACGAGCTGAATCAGGTTCTGCCCTCCGACACCACTGCGCCGGAGCAGATCGAGGATATCATGTCGATGCTCAACGAAATGGGCATTAATGTGATCGAGACCGACGAGGCGGAAGAGCCGGACGAGAGCAGCGAGGAGGAGGAGAGCGAAGGCGGCGAGCTGACCGAGCGCCCGTCCACCGCCGTCGCCAAGCCCGCGGCCAAGGAGCCGACCGACCGCACCGACGATCCGGTGCGCATGTATCTGCGCGAGATGGGTTCGGTCGAGCTCTTGTCGCGCGAGGGCGAAATCGCCATCGCCAAGCGCATCGAGGCCGGCCGCGAGACCATGATCGCGGGGCTGTGCGAGAGCCCGCTGACCTTCCAGGCGATCATCATCTGGAAGGACGAGCTCGACGAGGGCAAGATCCTCCTGCGCGACATCATCGACCTCGAGGCCACCTATGCCGGCCCCGACGCCAAGAACGCGCCCATCCAGGTCCACGGGCCGCCCGGCCCCGACGGCCGCCCGACTCCCATCCCGCAGCCCGGCCAGGCCAACGGCAACGGCGCCGCCAGGAAGCCGTCGGCGCCGCCGCTCGCCCCCAAGGTCGGCGACGACGAGGAGGAGGACGAGGTCGCCCGCGAGCGCGCGCGCCTTGCCCAGGAGGAGGAGGACGACGACGATTTCGAGAACGCGATTTCGCTCGCCGCCATGGAGGCCGAGCTCAAGCCGGCGGTCGTCGAGACCTTCGAGCAGGTCGCCGATCTCTACAAGAAGCTCCGCCGCCTGCAGGACCAGGACGTCGAGAACAAGCTCAAGAACGCGACGCTCTCGCCCTCCCAGGAGCGCCGCTACAGGAAGCTGACCGAAGAGCTGGTGACGGCGGTGAAATCGCTGTCGCTCAACCAGCACCGCATCGACTCGCTGGTCGAGCAGCTCTACGACATCAACAAGCGCCTGATGGGCTATGAGGGCCGCCTCTTGCGTCTGGCCGAGGCCCACAAGGTCAAGCGCGAGGAATTCCTCAGGGAGTACCAGGGCGCCGAGCTCGATCCCAATTGGATCCGCCGCATCTCCAACCTCTCCGCCAAGGGGTGGAAGGAGTTCGTCGCCAAGGAGAAGGACCGCATCAAGGAGCTGCGCAAGGAGATCCAGACGCTGGCCACCGAGACCGGCCTCGAGATCGTCGAATATCGCCGCATCGTCCACATGGTGCAGAAGGGCGAGCGCGAGGCGCGTCAGGCGAAGAAGGAGATGGTCGAGGCGAACCTGCGTCTGGTCATCTCGATCGCCAAGAAATACACCAACCGCGGCCTGCAGTTCCTTGATCTCATTCAGGAAGGCAACATCGGCCTGATGAAGGCGGTCGACAAGTTCGAGTACCGCCGCGGCTACAAGTTCTCGACCTACGCCACCTGGTGGATCCGCCAGGCGATCACCCGCTCGATCGCCGATCAGGCGCGCACCATCCGCATCCCGGTGCACATGATCGAGACGATCAACAAGATCGTGCGCACCTCGCGCCAGATGCTGCACGAGATCGGCCGCGAGCCGACCCCGGAGGAGCTGGCCGAGAAGCTCGCCATGCCGCTGGAGAAGGTGCGCAAGGTGCTCAAGATCGCCAAGGAGCCGATCAGCCTGGAGACGCCGATCGGCGACGAGGAGGATTCCCACCTCGGCGATTTCATCGAGGACAAGAACGCCATCCTGCCGATCGACGCGGCCATCCAGTCCAACCTGCGCGAGACGACGACGCGGGTTCTGGCCTCGCTCACCCCGCGCGAGGAGCGCGTGCTGCGTATGCGCTTCGGCATCGGCATGAACACCGACCACACGCTGGAGGAGGTCGGCCAGCAGTTCTCGGTCACCCGCGAACGCATCCGCCAGATCGAGGCCAAGGCCCTGCGCAAGCTGAAGCACCCGAGCCGGAGCCGGAAGCTGCGGTCGTTCCTCGACAACTGAGACCCGTCTTCCCGTAAGCGCCCACGTGACCCCGTGTTTCGGCGAACGATAAAGGAAGCGACACTCTCGTGATGATTCTGACGGGAGGTTTGTTTGCAGTCAGCACCCAAGTCCAGAGCTGGAACATTTGCAGTCATCGAGGCTGTGGCTGATCGGCTGAATGAGGCGCCGGGGCGATTGCATCGTCGCTGGTCTGATGAGGCCAGGGCACGGATATTGGAAGAGGCGATGACGCCGGGGGCGAATGTCTCGGCGGTGGCGCGGGCGCATGGTGTGAGTCCGCAGCAGGTCTTTGCCTGGAGGCGCAAGGCGATCCGTTCGGGCGCTATCGCGATCCTGGCTGAGAGGTCCGAGACCGAGACGCAGAGTCGGCGTCGGTGGAAGTGGCGCGCGGGGATGGTGCAGGCGCGGGCGGCTTGGAAATCATCATCGGCGATGCAACGATCCGGGTGGGCAACGGCGTCGTTCGGCGGCTTCTGGTCGAGGCGATCCGGGCGGTGCGCTCGGCATGATCCCTGCCGGAGCCAAGATCTATGTGGCGACGCGGCCAGTCGACTTCAGGAAGGGGCCGGACGGTCTGGCGGCACTGGTGCGTGACACCGGCGCCGATCCGTTCTCTGGTGCGCTTTACGTCTTCCGGGCCAAACGCGCCGATCGGGTCAAGAGAGCTGGCTCGGGAAAATTGAACGGGATGGATAAGTGAGATTTCTGCCTGACCGCGGCGTAGTTTGCCGCGAACAGGAGCGACCATGACCAAGAGACCGCGCCGGAACCACAGCCCGGCTTTCAGAAGCGAGGGTGGCTGTGGACGCCATCAAGGGCGAGAAGACACATGGCCGAATTGGCCGAACAGTACGACGTTCACCCAAATCAGATCACGACTTGGCGCTCGCAACTCCTGGAAGGAGCAGCCGGGGTTTTTTGTGGTGATGCGAAACCCGATTCATCGGCTTCCCCGAGGGGAGGGCACCCGTTGTTGTGCCCTTCTCCCGTGGGGAGAGGGCCGCGCACCTTGGAGCGCAAGCGACTTAGGTGCGCGGGGTGAGGGCGTACGGACCCTCGTGAGGCAACGTCCCCTCACCCGGCGCTTCGCGCCGACCTCTCCCCATGGGAGAGGTGGACTTCGCGGCGTCGTGGGGGCGGTTTGTGCCGCGACAAGCGTGCGCCGTCGTCATGCGCTATAATCAACTCATGCACCCTCCTGAACGAAGGAGATGTCGTAATGGCTACGTTCATGATGTTCGGAAAATACTCGGCTGCGGGGCTGAAGGGCATCAGCCCCAGTCGCACGGACGAGACCAAGGTGATCATCAAGGAGCACGGCGGCGAGCTGAAGGCGGGTTATGCCGTGGTGGGCGGTCTCGATATCGTGTTGATCGTCGAACTGCCGGATAACGCGCGCGCGATGGCGGTGTCCGCGGCGCTCACCAAGTTGACCGGGGTCGCCTTCACCACCTCGCCGGCGGTCACGCTCGAGGAGTTCGACAAGGAAGCCATCTGAGAAGCCGGCGCGGGCGGGGCGCTTGTCCCGCGGTCGATTGAACCTCCCCCCTGAAGGGGGGAAGTGTGTACTTGACGAACACGATCAATTATTGCGGCGCCACCTCCCAGACGATCTGGGCGCTGGCCGAAACCGAACGTTCGCCCGGCATCACCGGTACGGCCTTTGACCGCGCTGCCATGTCATAGGCCATGATCGGACCGCGCCCGCCGCTCTCGTCGGCGTTGAGCGAGAGGATGCGCACCAGGCGCAGGCCCGCCACGTCGGCCATCAGCGCCGCCTTGGCCTTGGCGTCGACGATCGCCGCGCGGATGGCCTGGTCGGCGGCGGTCTTGCGGTCGGAGATGTCGAAGGCGATGCCGCTCACCCGGTTGGCGCCGGCGGCGACCACCTGGTCGAGCAGGCCGCCCGACTGCGCCACGTCGCGCACGGTCACCCGCAGCTGGTTGTCCACCCGGTAGCCGACAATCTCCGGCGGCCGGTCGCTGGGCTGGTTGTCGCTCTGCCGGTAGACCGGGTCGATGGAGAAGCCGGCGGTGGCGATGTCCTTGTCGGCGATGCCCGCCGCCCTGATGGCGGCGATCGCCTTGGCGAGGTCGGCCGAATTGGCGGCCAGCGCGGCGCTGGCCCCCGGCGCCTGCGACGTCACGCCAATGGTGACGATGGCGATGTCGGGCACGACCATCACCTCGCCGGTGCCATTGGCCTGAAGCTGGGGCACCGGCGGATTGTCCGCCTGTGCCAACGTCGGTGCGACCGCCAGCATCCCTGCAGCGGCGAGCGCGGCAAGCCATGATCTCATCGTCGTGTCTCCCTAGGGTAAGCTTCGCTTGGCGGCGGAGCCTCGCCGGCAAAAGCGACCGCATTGCGGCCAGTGGCTTGCCGTTGCCCGCCCGTCATGTATATGGGCGTGGCAAGCGTTGCCGGGCCTGTAGCTCAATGGTTAGAGCCGGTCGCTCATAACGATCTGGTTGCAGGTTCGAGTCCTGCCGGGCCCACCACTGCTTTCCTCGGTTTTGCCATCTTCCGTGCTCGGCCGGGCCAACGCTTCGGCCAACGCTTCAGGCCGCAGGCGGCCGTGCGGTCCGTAAACGGCGTAACCGCCTGATCGGCCAACAGCACGCTTTGATTGATTGCTCCCCCGCCGGCGCATCCCGACAGCAGTGTTGCCGCAAGGCCGAGCGCCAGCACCGTCCAGCGCAAGTTCCGCATCATGATCATTGTTTCGGCCCCGCAAGTGCCGGCGGGGGATCTCCCCGGGCGTTTCGTCGCGCTGCACGGTGACCTAGCGGGAACCATATCAGCATCGACAGCCTGCCACGGAGCGGGCAGGGGCGGCACGATCCGGACAGGAGCGGCCCATGACAGAAACCAGCGACACGACCAGCCCCGTGAATGAGGCGCGCGCCAGCGGCCTCAGCGAAGCAGAGGCGGCGCGGCGGCTCGAGCAATATGGCGGGAACGTCCTGGCGGAGAGCCATACCAGCGCGCTCGCCCGGCTCGCCCGCTTCTTCTGGGGGCCGATCCCGTGGATGATCGAGGTCGCCGCGCTGCTCTCGGCCGCGGTGCAGCATTGGGAAGACCTCGCCATCATCCTGGCGATGCTCATCATCAATGCCGCCGTCGGCTTCTGGCAGGAGTTCAAGGCCGACAACGCCATCCAGCTCCTCAAGCAGCGGCTGGCGCTGAAGGCGCGGGTGATGCGCGACGGCACGTGGAAGGATGTCGCCGCCAGCCAGCTCGTCCCCGGCGATCTCGTGGCGCTCTCGCTCGGCGGCATCATCCCGGCCGACGTCAAGCTCGTCGGCGGCGACTATCTCAGCGTCGACCAGTCGGCGCTGACCGGCGAGTCGCTGCCCGTCGACAAGAAGGTTGGCGACATCGCCTATTCCGGCTCCATCGCCCGCCTCGGCGAGATGACGGCGCTGGTCACCGCCACCGGCATGAAGACCTATTTCGGCAAGACCGCGAGCCTCGTCCAGCAGGCGCAGACGGTGTCGCATTTCCAGCGCGCGGTGCTGCGCATCGGTAACTTCCTCATTCTCACCACCGTCGGTCTGGTCGCCACCATCGCGCTCGCCGCGCTCTTCCGTCACGACCCGCTGGTCGAGACCGTCCAGTTCGCCCTCATCCTTACCGTCGCCTCGATCCCCGTGGCGCTGCCGGCGGTGCTCTCGGTCACCATGGCGGTGGGGGCGGAGCGGCTGGCGCGCATGCGGGCCATCGTCTCGCGGCTGGTCGCCATCGAAGAGATGGCGGGCATGGACATTCTGTGTTCGGACAAGACCGGCACGCTCACCAAGAACGAGCTCACCCTCGGCGATCCGTCGCCGTCCGCCGGTGTGTCGCGCGACGACCTCGTCGTCGCGGCGGCGCTGGCCTCGCAGCGCGATGCGCCCGATGCCATCGACAGCGCCATCCTCGCGAGCCTTGCCGACGTCAAGGCGCTCGACGCCTATCGGGTGAAGTCCTTCCGGCCCTTCGACCCGGTCAACAAGCGGGCCGAGGCCGATGTCGAGACGGACGGGCGGTCCTTCTCGGTCGCCAAGGGGGCACCGCAGGTCATCGTCGATCTGTGCAAGCTGGATGCGGCCCGGCAGAAGGCGGTCGCCGACGCGGTCGACGCGGATGCGGGGAAGGGGCTGCGCACGCTCGGCGTGGCGCGCACGGACGCCGGCGGCGCCTGGCAGTTCCTCGGCCTGCTGGCGCTGTTCGACCCGCCGCGCGAGGACAGCGCGGCAACCATCGCCGCAACCGAGGCGATGGGCGTCGACGTCAAGATGGTCACCGGCGATCACGAGGCGATCGCCCGGCAGATCGCCGGCCAGCTCAAGCTCGGCACCAACATCGTCGTCGCCGACACCGTCTTCGGCGAGCATGTGCCCGCCGATCCATTGCCGGCGATCGAGGCGGCAGATGGCTTCGCCCGCGTCTTTCCCGAGCACAAGTTCAAGATCGTCAGAGCGCTGCAGGACGGCGGCCACATCGTCGGCATGACCGGCGACGGGGTCAACGATGCCCCGGCGCTGAAGCAGGCCGACATCGGCATTGCGGTCAGCGGCGCCACCGACGCGGCGCGGGCGGCGGCCGATCTGGTGCTTACCGCGCCCGGCCTGTCGGTGATCACGCGGGCTATCGAGGAAGCGCGCCGCATCTTCGAGCGGATGACCGGCTATGCCATCTACCGCATCGCCGAGACCACCCGCATCCTGCTGTTCATGACGGCGAGCATCCTGGTCTTCAACTTCTACCCGGTGACGGCGATCATGGTGGTGCTGCTGGCGCTCCTGAACGACCTGCCGATCATGATGATCGCCTACGACAATGCTTCGCCGGCGGACAAGCCGGTGCGCTGGGACATGACGCGCGTGCTCACCGTCGCCTCGGCGCTCGGCATCTATGGCGTCCTGGAGAGCTTCGGCCTCTACTGGATCGTGCGCGACCATCTCGGCCTGTCGGCGCCGGTGGTGCAGGCGCTGATCTTCCTCAAGCTGCTCGTCTCCGGCCACATGACCATCTATCTGACGCGCAATCGCGGGCCGATCTGGGAGCGCCCGTGGCCGAGCTGGAAACTGGTGGTGCCGGCCGAAACGACGCAGCTCGTCGGCACGCTGGTGGTCGTCTATGGCTGGTTCATGGCGCCAACCGGATGGGGCCTGGCGCTGCTCGTGTGGGCCTATGCGCTGGTCTCGTTCTTCATCGCCAGCGGGGTCAAGATGGCGGTCTATCACATGCTCGATGAGGGTGCCGGCCGGCAGGCCCGCCACCTCGCCCGCATCGAGGGTGCGGCGCGCGGCTGACGCTGCCGCTGGCCGCCACCATCACACACTTGTGAGTGCCGGCATCCCGTCCGTCCTGAATAGGGATGGATGCCCGGCTGTTCATGTGCCCGTCGATCAATCGCCATCTGGCGTGCACAGAACAACGGGAGTAAGCGATGTCATGGATTCACAGGTCCCTTGCAGCAACGATCCTCCTTGCCGGCGCCCTTTCGCTGGCCGGGTCCATGGCCTTTGCCGCCAGTGGTGGCGGGGGAGGCAGCAGCGGCGGCAGCGGCGGCGGCACCGCCGGTCCGCAGCCCCTCAAGTGCAACAAGGGCTGGACTTACGACCAGAGCAAAGGCGTCTGCGTCAGGAACCAGGCCCTGAATGACGGGCAGCTCTACGAGGCGGGCCGCGCGCTTGCACTGGCCGGCTATTACGACAACGCACTCGAACTCGCTGAATGCCGTCCGCGACAAGAACGATGCCATGGTGCTCACCATGATCGGCTATTCCGAGCGGAAATCGGGCCATTACGACGTAGGGCTCGACTACTACGCCAAGGCGCTGGCCATCGATCCGGCGAACGTCAACACCCACGAATATCTCGGCGAGGCTTTTGCCGAGAAGGGGCAGATCGATCTCGCCAAAACCGAGCTGGCGAAGGTCGAGGCGGTCTGTGGCACATCCTGCGAGCAGTATCAGGACCTCGCCAAGGCGATTGCCGGCGAACCTGACGAAGGCTGACAAGAGCGCGCATGAAACCCGCGGGGTGTGCGGTCGCGAGACCGGGCACCCCGCGCCTCCTTGGCACAGCAACGGCGAGGGACCATCGGCATGGCTGCCCAACCGCGTGCATGGTTCGACGTGCAACTGGATCGTCTGCGTGGCCCGCTGCGCCTCGCCGGCCGCGTCTTCATCGCGGCAATCTTCATCTACGATGCGACGCTGATCGTCCGCTTCCCGGCCGACAATCTCGCTTACATGCAGCAATACGGCGTGCCCGGGTTACTGCTTTATCCGACCGCCGCCTTTCAGTTCTTCGGCGGGCTGGCGATCGTCTTCGGGCTGTGGCTGCGCCCGCTGGCGCTGGCCTTTGCCGGCTTCTGCCTGATGACCGCCATTCTCTTCCATCGCGATTTCGCCGATGTGAGTGAACTGATCCAGTTCGGCAAGGATGTGGGCCTGGCGGGCGGCTTCCTGTTTCTGGCGGCCGGCGGCCCCGCCGCTTCGGGTGCAGTGGAGCGCTGAAAAAGGGGATCGCCTTTGCGCCCCTCGCGGCCTCGTGAGAACGTCGTGTCGAGACAAGCGCTGCGAATGACGCTATGCGTCTTGCGGTCGTCCGGGTCGGGCGGCCGCATTGCTTTTAGGAGATACGGGATCGCATGAGCGGGAAAGGCATTGTCATCGTCGGCGGCGGACACGGCGGATCGCAGATCGCGGCGAGCCTGAGGAGCGACGGCTATGACGGGCCGCTGACGCTCATCACCGCCGAGCGCGACGTGCCCTATCAGCGGCCGCCGCTGTCCAAGGCCTTCCTCAAGGATCCGGCACACGACCTGCTGCCGCTGAGGCCCGAGTCCTTCTATTCAAAGAATGCCATCGACCTGCGCCTCGGCGCCGAGGTGGCGTCGATCGACCGGACCGGTTCGGCTGTGGTGCTGACGGACGGCACGTCCATCGCCTTCGATCGTCTAGCGCTGGCCACCGGCGCGACGCCGCGCCTGCCGCCGGTCGACGGCACCGATCTCACCGGCGTCTACACGCTGCGCCATGCCGAGGATGCACGCAGCCTGCGTGACGCGCTCCATGCGGCGCACGACGTCGTGGTCGTCGGCGGCGGCTTCATCGGGCTGGAGATCGCCGGCACCGCGCGCCTGCTCGGCAAGACGGTCACCGTGCTCGAAGCTGCCGACCGGCTGATGGGTCGCGTCGTCGCCCCGGAAATCTCGCAACACTTCCTGGCTCTGCATCGCGGCTGGGGCAGCGACATGCGCCTCGGCACGGCGGTCGGCAAGATCGTGGGAGAGGCGGGCAGGGTGGTTGCCGTCGAGACCGCATCCGGCGATCGCATTCCTGCCGATCTCGCCGTCATCGGCATCGGCGTCACGCCCAATGTCGAACTCGCACGGCAGGCCGGCGCCACCATCGACAACGGCATCCTGGTCAACGACTTCATGGAGACCGGCGCGCCGGGCCTTTATGCCGTCGGCGACTGCGTCTCCTTCGATCACTGGGAGCTGAAGCGCCGGGTACGGCTGGAATCGGTGCAGAACGCGGTCGATCAGGCCAAGACGCTGTCGGCCGTGTTGACCGGCAAGCGCGCGCCCTATCGCGCGGTGCCGTGGTTCTGGTCGGATCAGGGCGACGTCAAGCTGCAGATGGTGGGCTTGTCCGGCGACGCCACCGAGAGCCATCTCCGCGGCAAACCGGACGACGGCAGCTTCTCCGTGTTCCACTATGCCGGGACACGGCTGGTGGCGATCAATTCGGTCAACCGCGCCGCCGACCACGTTCTCGGCCGCCGCATGATCGGCGCCGGCATCTCGCCGCCGCCGGAAAGCGTCGCCGATACGAGCGTCGATCTGAAGGCGCTGCTTGCGGCGCACGTGCCGGCCGGGTGAAGGTGACGCTTCCTCGGGGCGTGCGCACGCGAACGAGAGAGGCGTCGACATGGGCGGATCGGGCGGCAGCGACGGCAAGCTCAGTCTCGCGGAGATCGTGGCCATCGGCATCGGCGGCATGGTCGGCGGCGGCATCTTCGCGGTGCTCGGGCTGGCCATAGAGACCGCCGGCCATGCGGTCGCCATTGCCATGGTCTTCGGCGGCGTCCTGGCGCTGCTCACCGGCATCTCCTACGCCCATCTCGGCCTTGCCTTCCGCGGCGACGGCGGCAGCTTCACCTATGTCGAGCATGCCTTCGACAATACGGTCGTTGCCGGTGTCGCCGGCTGGCTGCTGGTCGCCGGCTATGTCGGCACGCTCGCCCTCTATGCCACCACCTTCGGCGCCTATGGCGCGGCGATGGTCTCCGGCGGCAACGGACCGTTCTGGCTGGCGCCGGGGCTGGCGATGCTGGTGGTGGTCGTCTTCCTCGGCATCAATCTCTTCGGGGCGCAGACCTCGGGCCGCGTCGAACTGGCGATCGTCGGCGCCAAGGTGACGATCCTAGCGCTCTTTGCCGTGGCCGGGCTCCTCACCGTGCAGGCGGACCACATGCTGCCGGTGTTCAATCAGGGGCTCGCCGCGCCGATAGTCGCCGCCGGGCTGATCTTCGTCGCCTATGAGGGCTTCGAGCTGATCCCCAATGCGATCGAGGAGATGCGCGATCCCGAGCGCGACCTCAGGCGCGGGCTGATCCTCGCGATCCTCATCACCTCGTTCATCTATGTGGTGGTGAGCCTGGTGGCGCTCGGCAACCTGACGCCGGCTGAGGTCGCCAAGGACCAGGAATATGTGCTGGCCGTCGCCGCGCGGCCGACGCTCGGGCAAGTCGGCTTCGTGCTCATCGGCATCGCCGCGCTGATGTCGACGGCCTCGGCGATCAATGCCACGCTGTTCGGCTCGGCGCGGCTGGCCATGGTCATGGCGGCGGACCATGCGCTGCCTCGCGTCTTCTCGATGCGCGAGCGCACGCGCGACGTGCCCTGGGTATCGCTGGTGGTGCTTTCGGCGCTCACCGCGGTCTTCCTGCTGCTCGCC
This sequence comes from uncultured Alphaproteobacteria bacterium, assembly GCA_963732845.1. Classification (GTDB taxonomy): domain Bacteria; phylum Pseudomonadota; class Alphaproteobacteria; order Rhizobiales; family Kaistiaceae; genus CAVSRC01. Next base: position 14,151 of record CAVTBE010000024.1, read on the forward strand.
GACCTCACCGTCATCTCGTCCTTCGCCAGCGCCGTGTTCCTGGCGATCTTCGCCGCGGTCAATCTGTCGGCGTGGCGCCTCAGGGCGCGCATCGCGCTTCACGCCGCGGTGCCGCTCGCCGGCGCCTTTTTCTCGCTGGCCGCGCTCGCGGTGCTGCTCTGGCATACCTGGCAGGTGGACCGCATCAGCCTGGCCTGGATCGGTGGCTTCTTCCTCGCTGCGATCCTTCTGGAAACGCTGGTTGTGGTCACGCGCGGGCGGCGGCCGAAGCCGAAGGCTGCGGGCCGGGCCTGAGTCCTTCTTTTTAATTGGTTTGATTTGTCGCAATCGGAATCGTTTGGACCCGCACTATCTATCCCGTCGTTCACCGCGCGATTGCGGGCACCGTCAGAAAGTGTTCGGGGGGAAGGACTTCCGGACGGGGCGACGGTCGGCGCACGCGGTTTGCTCCCGGTGTCATAACCGAAGGAGAAATGATTTCATGATTGCTTTGGCTAAGGGCGCCTCGCTGGCGCTGTTCTCTGCTGTCGTTCTTACCGCGGCTTCCGGCGCGGCCATGGCTGCCACGACCATCCACGTGTCGTTGTGGGACAAGGGCGCCGACATGCAGATGGTCACCGGCGATGAATACCAGCCCAACACCAAGATCGATCTGTCCAAGGCGACCATGGGCGTCAAGGCGATGCCCGACATGGCCAAGGCGGGCGTGGTGACGTTCAAGGTCACCAACAACTCCAAGGACACCATCCACGAGATGATCGTCATGCAGCTCGACAAGGCCGGCGATCCGCTGCCCTATATCGCCGCCGAGAACCGCGTCGACGAAGACAAGTCCGGCGACAAGGGCGAGGTGTCCGAGCTCGATCCCGGCAAGTCCGGCGCGCTGACGGTCGACCTGCAACCCGGCAAATATCTGCTGATCTGCAACGTGCCCGGCCATTACGCCTCGGGCATGTGGACCGAGTTCACCGTCAACAAGTAAGCGACGGGACGAGGAAGAGGGGGGCGGTGCCACACGTTTTGGGGGACGCCGCCCATCCTCGCCGCAGGGCCCGCTGGTGGCCCCGACAATTGAAGCTATCGTTTTGCCTTTTTGGCTGCGCGGTCGTCAGTGCGCATCGACGGCCGCCTTAATCGCGTCCGACATGATTTCCAATCCCTGGTCGATCTCGCCGTTCGAAACGGTCAGGGGGGGCGCGATGCGGAATACGCCTCCCATGCTGGGAAGCTTGACGATATTCATGCTGAGCCCCCTTAGCATCGCCTCCTCCATGATGCGGGCGCCGAGTTCGAAGCCTGGGGCTTTCGTCTGCCGATCTGTGACGATCTCGATCCCAAGCAGCAGGCCTCGCCCACGCACGTCTCCGACGCATTCGAACCTTTGCTGGAGGGTGGAGAGGCCGTTGCGAAGCCTTTCGCCACGCGCGACCGCCCGCTCCACAAGGCCGTCGCGCTCGACGACATCGAGAACCGTGACGCCGACGGCTGCGGGCAACGGATCGGAAACGTGCGTTGTGTAGAAGAGGAATCCTCTCTCGAACGCCTTTTGCTCGATCTCCTCAGTGGTCATGACGGCGGCAAGCGGCAGGCCGGCGCCGAGCGTCTTCGAAAGGGTCATGATGTCAGGTGTCACGCCGTCGCGCTGGAAGGCAAACATGTGTCCGGTACGTCCGACACCGGTCTGGGCCTCGTCGAGGATGAGCAGCATGCCCCGCTCCGCGCACTTCTGCTTCAGCGCAGCCAGGTAGCCCGGCGGAAGCTCGAGGATGCCGCCGCTCGACAGGATGGGCTCGGCGATGAAGGCCGCAAGATTGCCGGTCGACTGGCGATCGATCAGCTCGAATGCGTCGTCCAGTTCGCTCTGCCAGTCATTCGATCCGTCGGGATGGGCGAAGCGCGGGCGGTAGGCGTTCGGCGCCGGAATGACGAACGATCCGGCAGCGGCTGGTCCATAGCCTCTGCGGCCTGCGCTGTAGGTCGCCGAGGCGGCCGCTCCCGTCATTCCGTGCCAGCTCTGGGCGAAGGCGACGACTTCGTGCCCGCCGGTCACCAGCTTCGCCATGCGGATGGCCGCCTCGTTGGATTCGGCGCCCGTTGTCAGCAGTTGCACGCGGTCGAGACCCGGGGCCAGTGCGGCGAGCCGGGACGCCAGGTCGACGACCGGACGAGACAGCATCCCGCTGAACAGGTGGGCGAGCGATGCCACCTGCCTCTGGACCGTCGCCACGATGTCGGGATGGCTGTGACCGAGCACGGCGCTCATCTGGCCCGATGTGAAGTCGAGGATAGCGCGCCCGTCAGCGTCGTAGACGAAGCTGCCCTCGGCGCGCTCCACGATGATCAATTCAAAGCTGGGTCCGTAGCGCGTCAGATGCTTGCGGGCAGATGCCCAGAATGCGGGATCGTCATTGAGCGACATGGGATCACCCTCTGCTGGCCGTCTGTCCACGGCTAGCAACCCTTGCGAAAACAGGCAAATTGATATTGCTTCAGTTGGATATCAATTGGATTGATGGCATGCGCTTTCTCGATCTGGCACTGCTCAGGACATTCACCGTCGTCGCGCGGACGGGCTCGATCAGTCTCGCCGCGCAGCAGGTCGGCCGCACGCAATCGGCGCTCAGCATGCAAATGCACCGGCTCGAAGAGCTGGTCGGCCAGGTGCTCCTGCACCGGACAGGGACGGGGGTTCGGCTCACGGCGGCCGGCGAGAAACTCCTGGCGCATGCGGAATCTCTGCTGGCGCGGCATGAAGACATCCTGGCCGATATGAGCGGCACGGTGTTGAAGGGCTCGGTAAGCTTCGGGTGTCCGGAAGACTATTCGATTGCCTTCGTCCCTGAGCTTCTCAAGGACTTCTGCGCGCTGCATCCCGATGTCGAACTGCGCATGGTGTGCGCGCCGACCTCAGAGTTGCGTCCGCTGCTGCACAGGCGCCAGATCGACGTGGCGCTTGTCTCGCTGCCCGATCCCGACAACAGCGCGGTGATCCGCAAGGAGCGCTTTGTCTGGGTGGCCAATGCCGAGCAGCCGGCGATCCTCGGCAATGCCATCCTCCCGCTGGCGCTGTCAGCCCCCGTAACGCTCGACTATCGGGCGGCCTCAGACGCCATGGAGGCGGTCAATCGCCGCTACAGGGTGGCCTTTGCCAGCAACAGCCTCGCTGGGCTCGTCGCCATCGCGCGCTCCGGTCACGCGATCAGCGTGCTCACCCGCACCGCGGTCCCACCCGATCTCCACATTGTCACCGCCGGCCTGCCGCCGCTCCCCGAGATCGGCATCGCACTGGAATTCGCGGAACAGCGGCCATCCTCGGTTGCGAGCGCCTTGGGTGACCACATCCGCGACGTCCTGCCGACACTGGGAAACACGGCCCCGCCAACGCGTCCGGACGACGGAGCGAGCGGTTCGCGGCCGTCGCCGTTGTGAGCGGGCCGATTGCGGTTGCCGCGGCCTTCCATTACATAAGCGCCAACTTCCCCATCGATCTCGTTTGACGGTCCGCTTGCGGGCCAAGCGGAGTGCGGAATGGCGCGCCAGTTCATCTATCACATGCAAGGCCTGAGCAAGTCCTATGCGGGCGGCAAGAAGGTCCTGGAAAACATCAACCTGTCCTTCTACCCGGACGCCAAGATCGGCGTTCTCGGGCCGAACGGCTCGGGCAAGTCGACCCTGCTCAAGATCATGGCCGGGACCGAGAAGGAGTTCGCCGGCGAGGCGTGGCTCGCCGAGGGCGCCACCGTCGGCTATCTGGCGCAGGAGCCGCCGCTCGACCCGGAAAAGAACGTGCTCGCCAACGTGATGGAGGGCGTCGCCGCCAAGCAGGCGCTGCTCGACCGCTACAACGAGCTGATGATGAACTACTCCGACGAGACGGCGGAGGAGGCGACCAAACTCCAGGACCAGATCGACAGCCAGAATCTGTGGGACCTTGACGCACAGGTCGAGCAGGCGATGGACGCGCTCGGCTGCCCGCCCAACGACGCCGACGTGACGACGCTGTCCGGCGGCGAGCGGCGCCGCGTGGCGCTCTGCCGGCTTCTCCTGCGCCAGCCGGACCTGCTGCTGCTCGACGAGCCGACCAACCACCTCGACGCCGAGACGGTGCGCTGGCTGGAGAAGCACCTGCGCGAGTACCCCGGCGCCATCCTCATCGTCACCCACGACCGCTATTTCCTCGACAACGTCACCGGCTGGATCCTCGAGCTCGATCGCGGCCGCGGCCTTCCCTATGAGGGCAACTACTCGGCCTATCTGGAGAAGAAGGCGAAGCGCCTGGAGCAGGAGGGCCGCGAGGATGCCGCACGCCAGCGGGCGCTGGCGCAGGAGCGCGAGTGGATCGCGGCAAGCCCGCGTGCCCGCCAGACGAAATCCAAGGCGCGTATCCGCGCCTATGACGAGCTGGTCAAGCGCAACGAGGAGCGCGCGCCCGGCACGGCCCAGATCCTCATCCCGCCGGGCGAGCGCCTCGGCGATACGGTCATCGAAATCGAGGGCCTGTCGAAGGGCTACGGCGACCGGCTCTTGATCGAGAACCTGTCCTTCAAGCTGCCGCCGGGCGGCATCGTCGGCGTCATCGGGCCGAACGGGGTGGGCAAGACGACGCTCTTCCGCATGCTGACCGGCCAGGAAAAGCCGGATGCCGGTTCCGTCCGCCTGGGCGACACGGTGCATCTCGGTTACGTCGACCAGAGCCGCGACGATCTCAGCCCCAACAAGACGGTGTGGGAGCAGATCTCGGACGGCCAGGACATCATCAAGCTCGGCAAACGCGAGATGAATTCGCGCGCCTATGTCGGCGCCTTCAACTTCAAGGGCGGTGACCAGCAGCAGAAGGTGGGGTCGCTCTCCGGCGGCCAGCGCAACCGCGTGCATCTCGCCAGCCTCTTGAAGAGCGGTGCCAATGTGCTGCTGCTCGACGAGCCGACCAACGACCTCGACACCGAGACGCTGGCGGCGCTGGAAGACGCGCTGGAGGATTTCGCCGGCTGCGCCGTGGTCATCTCGCACGACCGCATGTTCCTCGACCGCCTGGCCACCCACATCCTCGCCTTCGAGGGCGACAGCCATGTGGAGTGGTTCGAGGGCAACTTCGAGGAGTACGAGGCCGACAAGATCCGTCGGCTGGGCGCAGAAGCGGTCAACCACCACCGGGTGATGTACAAGCAGTTCGCGCGGGGATGAGGGGCAGGCGAGGCCTGCCGGATGCGCGGTGCCCGGCTTGGCTGCCCCGTCAGGCGACGTGCATGATCTCGCTGGCGGCCGAAGGCAACGCGCCGGGGAAGCGCTCGATGCGGTTGCGGCCGCTCTGCTTGGCGAGATAGAGGGCGGCGTCGGCTTCGCGCATCAGCATTTCAAGCGTCGTGCCCGGCAGGAAGGCGGCGACGCCGGCCGAAAACGTGGCGTGTATCGGGATGCCGTCGACGCATTCTGCCGATGACTGGAAGGCCTTGCGCATGCGCTCGGCAATCGCCAGCGACGCCTCGGCGCCACTGCCTGGCAGAATGACCGCAAATTCCTCGCCGCCAATGCGGCCAAGAACGTCGCCGGGCCGAAGTGCCTTCAGCGCCGTCTCGGCGAACATGCGCAACACATGATCGCCGACGGCATGGCCGTGCCGGTCGTTGATCCATTTGAAGTTGTCGAGATCGATCATGAGCACGCCGCACTGTGTTCCGGCGCCCCGGCTGCGCTTGATGAGATCATTGGCAAGCTCGAAGAAGCTCCGGCGGTTGGCAAGTCCGGTCAGCGGGTCGATCTTGGCCGCGTTCTGGCTCATGAATTCCCTGCGTTCACGGACGGCGGCCACGACGAAGATGGTGCTGCCGATCGCGAAAAGCTCCGCTTCGAGATAGATGAAGCCTCCGATGCTGAGCAGCGGTGGCAGACCGGCTTCCGTGCTCCCAAGCCCTCCGAACGGTCCCAGGCCGATGGCGATGATGTTGGCGGCGAAGAGGGCGGCGAGCGGTTTATAGGCGGCAAGCGTCCCGGCCGGCGGCCGCAGCAGGAGGTAGAGGGCACCAGTGAAATAGGTGAGGTTGAGGGCGCTTGCAGCGATTCCACGCACGGCCGGCAGGGCCGACCCGGCCGGCAGCAGATTGACGGCGGCGATGAGCGCGGGGCCGACCAGCACCAGCGGAAGGTATGGACGGGCGTCGGTCAGCAGACGGGTTCCATGCCACTGCAGCGCGGCGCTGGTCAGGAAGGCGACGAAGGCACCGGCGGTGATGCGGTCGTCCCCTGTGATACCGCCGACGATCGACAGGGCTACGCCGCCGGCGAGGATCAAATGGGACGCCCCCCACCAGGTCGCAGCCGGCACGTCACGATAGTAAAGGGAAGTGGAAATCAGAAGGCTGCCGCAAAGCACCTGGATGATGGCGACCATCAAGACCATTGTGGGGATATCGACCGACACGGGGACCTCAACCGCAAAGTGAGACGTCCTGCCAAATCAACTAGGCCGATGGAATGTGCGAGCCGTTAGCAAATTGCGTAAAGTTGGTCGGATTAACCCTGTCTGCTGCCATTTTGGAGCTTCTGGTTAATGCGTACGTCCATGTCCGCCTGGTCTCCCGCCCAATACCTGAAATTCGCCGACGAACGCTCGCGGCCGGCGCGCGATCTGCTGGCTGCCGTGCCGCTGACGGCGGTCCGCCGGGCGGTCGATATCGGCTGTGGACCGGGCAACTCGACCGAACTGCTGGCCGAGCGGTTCCCGGACGCCGAGATCACCGGACTCGATTCCTCGCCGGAGATGCTGGCGGCGGCGCGTGAGCGCCTGCCGGGCGTCAACTTCGTCGAGGCCGACGTGGCAGCATGGCTTCCGGAGGCGCCGGTCGACCTCCTCTATGCCAACGCCACCTTCCAATGGGTGCCGGACCACAAGGCCGTGCTCAAGCGCCTGTTCGCGGCGCTGCCGGCCGGCGGCGTGCTGGCCGTGCAGATGCCGGACAATGTCGCCAGCGAGCCGTCGCACACATTGATGCGCACCGTGGCGACGGAAGGGCCGTGGGCGGAGACGTTCCGCGAGCCGATCGCCCGCGAGACGATCGCGACGCCGGCCGCCTACTACGATCTTCTCCACGGGCAGGCGGCGCGCATCGACATCTGGCACACGCTCTACAATCATCCGCTGGCAGACGCCGGCGCCATCGTCGCGATGGTGCGCTCGACCGGGCTCAGGCCCTATCTCGCCCGTCTTGGCGGCCAAGAGCAGGCGGACTTTCTGGACCGCTATGAGGCGAAGTTGGCCGAGGCCTATCCGCCGCTCGCCGACGGGCGCGTGCTTTTCCGCTTCCCCCGCCTGTTCATCGTCGCGGTCCGGGGCTGACGGGTCTCAGTCCGCCAGGAGCTGGATCAGCCGGTTGGTGCGCGTCAGGCGCTCGGCCAGCATGCTGGCAATGCCCTGGTGAAAACGGGCGGCGATCTCCGGCTCGTCCGCGTGCAAGCGGTCCAGGCTGGCGCGGCTGAAGCGCCAGGCCACCACGGTGCTCTCGGCGACCACCGAGGCGGACCGCGGCACCGAGAGATAGAAGGCGACCTCGCCGACGATGGCGCCATGGGTGAGGGTGGCCAGCCGGATCGACTGGCTGCCATTGTTGCCGTTGGCGAGCTCCACCGCGGCGCGGCCGGCCTCAATGAAGAAGATGTCGTCGGAGGGCTTGCCTTGGGTGATGAGGGCGGACCCCGCGGCGATCTCGACGCGCTCACAATAGGGCATCAGGGCCTCGGCGAAGGTCGCCTCGCCAACCACGCCCATGAGGATGTCGAGGGCGGGCCGTCGGTCAGTTGCCGCCAGCGCCGGCGCCACTTGCGCCAGCAGCGCGTTCTCGCACCATTCGACACCATGATCGAAGCCCGGCTCGATGCGCACGCGGCTGCCGGCGCCGTGCTCCAGCCCGCCGCGCAGCATGGCGCGGCGGACCGCGTCCGACATGCTGGTCAGAACCAGGTCGAAGCCGGCGGGTGCTGCGGTCTGCGACAGGCGGATGAAGGACAGCACCGCCGAAGAATCGAGGCCGCTCACCCGGTCGAAGTCGATGACCAGGAAGCGGATGCCGGACTGGCTGGTGTCGGCGAGGCGCTCCTGGATGCGTTTGCGCAGCCGCTCGGCGGTGCCGAAGAACAGGTAGCCCTGCAGGCGGAGCAGCAGGATGGCGTCGCCGTTGCTGCGCAGCACCTCCAGCCGTTCGTCGGAAGAGACGGCGCTGGTCTGGTAGTCGCGGCCGGTCAGCGTGTAACGGACGATGTCGACGCGGCCATATTCGACCGCGAAGAGCACGGCGGCGGCGATCAGCCCGACCAGGATGCCCCAGGTGAAGCCGACGAAGGCGATGATCGCAAAGATGAGAACGACGACGGCGTATTCCGAGTGCGCCAGGCGCGCACGCGACTGGATCAGCCATTGATGCAGGAGCCCGCCGCCGATCCATGCCAGCACGCCGCCGAGCAGCGGGGTCGGTACCAGCGACAATATCTGCGGACCAAAGATGGCGGCGGCGACGCAACAGACGGCGATGGTGGTGCCGACGATGGCATTGGTGGCGCCCAGGCGCGCAGCGAGGACCGTGCCCGACAGGGAGTGGTAGCCGGGGATGCCGCCGCCGGCGCCGGCGATCAGGTTGCCGATGCCGACCGCGCGCAGTTCCCGGTCGAGGTCGAGATCGCGGCGCTCTTCCAGCTCGATGCCGGTGGCGTTCATCAGCGTGGCGATGATGGCGAGCACCGGAATGGTCGCCAGGCTCAGCGTCTGGCCGGCGATCGCCGGCCAGTCGACCAGGCTCAGATCGGCCGGCAGTAAGGGCGGCCACAGGGCATGGCCGTCGGGCAGGGCCATGAGCCAATGCTCGGCGTGCAACGCCGCACGGGGGATGCCGGCCAGCCCGACAACGAGATTGAAGAGCACCAGCGCCATGGCAATGGTCACCGGCAGGGCAAGCCGCCAGCCGGCGCTCGCCTGCCGCACCAGCGCGATTGCCGCGATCAACCCAATGGTGGACAGCAGGCGACCGGGCATGGTCGGCTCAGCCAGCAGCCGAAGGGGCGCATTGGTGAAGTGGGCGCCGGCAATGGCATCGATGCCACCGACGAGGACGAGCCAGCCGGAGCCGGCGAGGAATCCGCCGATGACCGGAAAGGGGAAGAAGCGGACGAAACGGCTCAGGCGGAAAAAGCCGAGCAGCCAGGTGCTGGCGCCGACGAACAACGTGGTCAGGGCAACGGCGGCGACGATCGTCGCCAGCACGGCACGGTCGTTGCCGGGAGTGACATGAGCGGCGATGGCTCCGGCAATGCCCGCCGTGGCGGCAACCGGAACGCTCTGGGCGACGGCAACCACCCCGCGGGTCGAGCTGATGAAGGGCACCAGCACCGCCAGAACGGCACTGGTGAACAGCGCCATGCCGGCACCGCTCGATGACAGCGTCGCTGGCAGGGCGGAAAAGAGAAGCGTGCCGTAGCCGATCGATTGCACGATCGCCAACAGGCCGCAGACGACGCCGACGGCGATGCTGTGCGCAATGCGGTGACCGGCTCCGCCGGTTGCCGGCGAATGCGAGGCGGTGTCCATTGGCCCCCGTCAGGTCCTGGCTCGACTGCTGCAGGCCCCGTACCGGCGGGCCGCTCTTTCCCCAGGTGACTGTTCCCGCTCGACCCATGGCCCGTCAATGGCGCGGGGCGACAATTCGTCCTGCCCGGAATTTGGGCAGGTGGCGGCGATGCGGCCTTCCATGCGAAAGACGGCAGTGCCGGCGGGAATCGTCGAGACGCCGGGGAACAGAGCGATGCTGATCATCTTCGGCGGATTGCCCGCCCGCGGGAAGACAACACTGGCGTGCGCACTCGCCGGGCGGCTGGCGGCGGTTCATGTGCGCGTGGATACGATCGAGCATGCGCTCAAGGTCGGTCTCCCGGCGCACGAGGACATCGGTCCGCGCGGCTATCTCATCGCTTATGCCGTCGCTGCCGACAATCTGTGCCTCGGGCACACCGTGATCGCCGATTCGGTCAATCCGCTGCCGGTGACCCGCGAAGCGTGGCGCGCGGTGGCGGCACAAGCCAGCGTCGCGGCCGTGGAGGTGGAAACCGTCTGCTCGGACGGCGACGAGCACCGGCGGCAGGTCGAGACGCGCAGCATCGATATTGCCGGCTTCGTCCCGCCGACATGGCGCGCGGTCGTCGAGCGCGACTACCGGCCGTGGCCGGAAGCCGACCTGTCCATCGATACGGCCGGCCGGTCGGTGGAGTCCTGCCTCGCCGACCTGCTGGCCTTCCTTGCCGAACGCGGCATTCGCCTGCCGTAGCTCTGCTCAGGCGCTGACGGCGGCCAATCCCTCCACCGCGGCGGTGTCCTTGGTGTCGCGCGCCCGCCGCTCTTCCGCCGCCGCGGCCAGGCGCTCCAGCACGGCCACGGTGGTGTCCCAGCCGATGCAGCCGTCGGTGATGCTCTGGCCGTAGGTGAGCGGTGCGCCGGGCACCAGATCCTGCCGGCCGGCGACGAGGTTGCTCTCGATCATCACGCCGACGATGCGGCGGTCGCCGTCGCCGATCTGGCGGGCGATGTCGGCCACCACCTTGGGCTGGTTCTCCGGCTTCTTGCTGCTGTTGGCGTGGCTGGTGTCGATCATCACCATCGGCGCGAGGCCGGACGCTTCGAGCACGCCGCAGGCGGCGTCGACGCTTTTCTCGTCGTAATTCGGCGCCCTGCCGCCGCGCAGGATGACGTGGCAGTCGCCGTTGCCGGCGGTGGCGGCGATGGCGGCCCGGCCGGTCTTGGTGACGGCGAGGAAATGGTGCGACTGCGAGGCCGCCTTCACCGCATCGACGGCGATCTTCACATTGCCATCGGTGCCGTTCTTGAAGCCGACCGGGCAGGAGAGGCCGGAGGCCAGCTCGCGATGCACCTGGCTCTCGGTGGTGCGCGCGCCGATGGCGCCCCAGGCGACGAGATCGGCGAAATACTGCGGCGTGGTCATGTCGAGGAACTCGCAGCCGGCGGGCAGCCCCAGCTTGTTGATCTCGAGCAGCAGCCGGCGGGCGGTCCTCAGCCCCTTGTCGATCTGGAAGGAGCCGTCGAGGTCGGGATCGTTGATCAGGCCCTTCCAGCCGACGGTGGTGCGCGGCTTCTCGAAGTAGACGCGCATGACGATCTCCAGCGAACCGCGGAGGCGCTGGCGGAGGTCGGCGAGGCGGGCGGCATAGTCGAGCGCGGCGGCGGGGTCGTGCACCGAGCAGGGGCCGACGATGACCACCAGCCGGTCGTCGGCGCCGGCGAGGACGTCGTGGATGGCGCGGCGGGCGCGGGTGACCGTGCGGCTTGCGGCGGGGGCGCGGGGGAATTCGCGCATCACCGCGTCCGGCGTACTCAGTTCCCTGATTTCGCGGATGCGCAGATCGTCGGTGTCGTTCGGCATGGAATTCGCTCCTGGGGATCGAACCGCCGGCGGCAACAAAAAAAGCCGCCAGTCGGTCTGGCGGCTCTCGGGTCTTCTTTCTGCTTCAGATCTTCAGATCGAACGCGCCCCTGCCTCCGCCAGTGTGAGCGGATAGCTAAACCAGTAGCCAAAATAGGTGGCGGCTGCGCGGATCATGGGGTCCCTCATAGGCGAGATCGCCGGGCTTGTCACGCGGCTTCGTCCAAGGCGCAATCCGGCGCCGTCGTCAGTGACCGATTCCGCCGTCTCCGGTGCTGCCCTTGTCGAACTGGTCGAGCCTGTCGCGGCGGTCCAGCGGCGTCTCCCAGAAGTGGCGGTAGTGCCCGACCCAGATATCGACAGCGCGGATCGCTTCCAGGCGCACGCGCACGATCCGCCACTGCTGTTCGATCCGGCGCTCGATCAGTCCGGCCGCTTCCAGCACCCGGAGGTGTTTGGAGATCGCCGGCTTCGACATGGTGAAGGGGGCTGCGATCTCTCCGGCGGAGCGTTCTCCCTCGATGAGCAGGCGCTCGATGATGGCCAGGCGGGTGGGGTCGGACAGGGCGCCGAACACGGCGGAAAGCGATGTGGCAGTCATCTCGAAGAATTCCGCTTAGCTGTTTAGGTCTTCCCTTGGCGGACCGTCCAAATGCCATGTATGGATGCCCCCGTTCGCGCAAGGTGTTTTCGATCGGCTTGGTCGCGTGATCGGGTGCGGTCATGTATCAGGCCTTCAGATGCGGCCTGTTGCGACCGCTGGCCGGTATGGGATGCGCGGACCAGGCGCAGATAAGCGAGCTGTAAGCTCATTGGAATTTAATGCATTTCCTGGCCCGGATCTGACCGATCATTTGCCCTTACCGTTCGTCGACCTCCTACGCTCCCGACGTTCCCGGGCGCCGCCCCTCGTCCGATCAGAGCGCCGCAGCCGCAGGAATCCGATAGTCTTCTCCCTTCGTCAGCATGGCCCAGATCGAGCGCGCCATTTTGTTGGCGAGGCGATCGCCACGAGCATGCGCGGCTTGCGCGCCAGCATACGATGCGAGTTCCCTCTGGCGCTCCCTTCCGCAAGGCCGAGCGCACGACCGCCATCGCGCCGATAATAGTAGCCGTCGGATGTCGCGCTGGCCCATCTTCGACGTCTTGCCGAGAAGCGGCTTGCCGCCGGTCGAATGTTGCCGGGGAAAAGCCCGAGCCAGGCCGCGAAGTCGCGCCCGCGTTCGAAGACGGCCATCGGCGGCGCGAAAGTCTCGATCGCCATGGCTGTGATCGGCCCCACGCCCGGCATGGTTTGCAAACGACGCGTCATCGCTCCGTGTGCGGCTTCGTGAACCGTCGCCTTCTCGAGTTCGGCGATCTTCTTCGACAGCCCATCGATCTGGTCGAGGAAAACGCGCGAGAGCTCCACGACGAGTAGCGGAAGCGATGTCGTAGCTTCCTCGATCGCCTTTGCGAGAACCTGCACATTCGCCGGCCCTTGCGGCGCCACTATGCCATGCTCGGCCAAGTGACCGCGCAGCGCGTTGATCAGTTGCGTACGCTGGCGCACTAGAAGATCGCGGGTGCGAAACAGCATGGCCCGCGCCTGCTGCTCCTCGGTTTTGACGGCGACGAAACGCATGGTTGGCCGGCTCGCCGCCTCGCAGATCGCCTCCGCGTCGGCCGCGTCGTTCTTCTGACGCTTGACGAAGGGTTTGACGTAGGCGGGCGGGATCAAACGAACCTCGTGACCCAAATCGCCGATGAACCGAGGATAGCAGGGACCGATCGTCTCTCGCCACCCCGCGTTTCAGGCCATTGCCAGGCGGTTCGTTAACGTATAAGGATATCTTTATGTCTTTTGCGGAAGGGACCGCGCCCATGGCCGAACCGGCCCCACTTGCCGTCGATACCGCCATCGCCGCGTTGAAGGCGGCGGGTGAGGTGACGCGCCTGCGCATCCTGGCGCTGCTCGGCCAGGCCGAACTGACGGTGAAGGACCTCACCGCCATTCTCGGCCAGTCGCAGCCGCGCATCTCGCGCCACCTCAAGCTGCTCGTCGAGGCCGGCCTCATCGACCGTCACCCGGAAGGGGCATGGGTGTTCTATCGCCTGACCGACCAGGGGCTGGCGCGGCGCTTCGCCGGCGAATTGCTCGGGCTGATCGACACCGGCGATCCGATCCTGGCGCGCGACCGCGAGTATCTGGCATCGGTCAAGCGCGAGCATGCGGAGTCGGCGGGCCGCTATTTCGCCGCGCATGCCGGCGAGTGGGATTCGCTGCGCGCACTGCATGTCGCGGACGCCGCGGTCGAGGCGACGATGACGACCGCCGTCGGCGAGCGTCCGTTCGAGAGCATGCTCGACCTCGGCACCGGCACCGGCCGCCTGCTCGAATTGTTCGCGCCCCTCTATAATCGCGCCATCGGCATCGATGCGTCGGCCGACATGCTGGCCGTCGCCCGCGCCAATCTCGATCGCGCCGGCATCGCCAAGGCCCAGGTGCGCCTCGGCGACATCCAGCATCTGCCGTTTCAGCGCAACAGCTTCGATCTGGTCACCGTCCACCAGGTCCTGCACTACCTCAACGACCCGGAGCGGGCGATCGCGGAGGCGGCGCGGGTGCTGCGTCCGGGCGGGCGCCTGCTCATCGTCGATTTCGCGCCGCACGATCTGGAGTTCCTGCGCGAGCGCCATGCCCATCGCCGCCTTGGCTTCGCACCCCAGGCCATGCGCCAGTGGATCGAGGCGGCGGGCCTGGCGCTGGTGAGCGCGCGCGACCTGCCGGCAAGCGACGACGCCTCCGGCAAGCTGACGGTGACGCTGCTGCTTGCCCGCGACAAGCGCGTGGCCATGGCCGACGAACCTGCCGCCAGCCGCGAGGTAGCCTGATGACCCAGATCAAGACCAACGCCCGCGGCGAAAGCGGGCTCAACGTCTCGTTCGAGTTTTTCCCGCCGAAGAGCGAGGAGATGGAGCGGACGCTGTGGAATTCCATCGGCCGGCTGGCGCCGCTCGAACCGCATTTCGTCTCGGTGACCTACGGCGCCGGCGGCTCGACGCGCGAGCGCACCCATGCGACGCTCAAGCGCATCCTCACCGAGACCAAGCTCCATCCCGCGGCGCACCTGACCTGCGTCGGTGCCAGCCGCGAGGATCTCGACGGCGTGGTCGAGCGCTACGCAGAGATCGGCGTGCGCCACATCGTGGCGCTGCGCGGCGACCCGGAAGGCGGGCTCGGCACGCCTTATGTGCCGACGCCGGGCGGCTACGGCCATGCCGGCGATCTGGTTGCCGGCATCAAGCGCCGCCACCCGCAGATGGACGTGTCGGTGTCGGCCTATGTCGAGCGCCATCCGGAAAGCCCCGACTGGCCGACCGAACTGAACAACCTCAAGCGCAAGGTCGATGCCGGCGCCGACCGGGCGATCACCCAGTTCTTCTTCGACAACGACCTGTTCGATGCCTTTCGCGAGCGCCTGGCGGCGGCGCGCATCGACATCCCGCTGGTGCCGGGCATCGTGCCGGTCACCAACTTCACCCAGACGGCGCGCTTTGCCGTCAAGGCCGGCGCCAGCGTGCCGGCCTGGCTGGCGGAGCGGTTCGAGGGGCTGGAAAACGATCCCGGCACGCGCCAGCTGATAGCCGCGGCGGTGGCTGCCGAGCAGGTGCTCGATCTGGTCCAGCGCGGCGTCACCGACTTTCACTTCTACACCATGAACCGCGCCGACCTGGTCTACGCCATCTGCCATCTGCTCGGCATCCGACCGGTAAAACAGGCGCCGACGGAGGCCGCCGCATGAGCGCCGCCAGCAAGTCCACCGAAGCCGAAGCCCGCTTCCGCGCCGAAGCCGCCAAGCGCATCCTGGTGCTCGACGGCGCCATGGGCACGATGATCCAGTCGCACCGCTTCAGCGAGGCCGAGTTCCGTGGTGAGCGCTTCAAGGACTGGCCGAAGGATGTGCGCGGCAACAACGACCTGTTGATCCTGACGCAGCCGGACGCCATCCGCGCGATCCATTGCGAATATCTGCGCGCCGGCGCCGATATCGTCGAGACCAACACCTTTTCCTCGACGCGCATCGCGCAGGCCGATTACGGCATGGAGGATCTCGCCTTCGAGCTGAACCGCGAGGGCGCCCGGCTGGCGCGCTCCGCCGCCGACGAGGTGACCGCGGAGACGCCGGACAAGCCGCGCTTCGTCGCCGGCGCCATCGGGCCGACCAACCGCTCGGCCTCGATCTCGCCCGACGTCAACAATCCCGGCTTCCGCAACATCAGCTTCGACGATCTGGTCGCCGCCTATGGCGAAGCGGCGCGCGGGCTGGCCGAAGGCGGCGCCGACCTCATCCTGTTCGAGACCGTCTTCGACACGCTCAACGTCAAGGCGGGGATCGTCGCCGTCGAGCAGCTCTTCGCCGAGACCGGCAAGCGGCTGCCGATCATGATCTCGGGCACGATCACCGACCTGTCGGGGCGCACGCTCTCCGGCCAGACGCCGACCGCCTTCTGGTATTCGGTGCGCCACGGCCGTCCGCTGACCATCGGCCTCAACTGCGCGCTCGGCGCCAGGGAGATGCGCGCCCATATCGCCGAGATCGCGCGCGTCGCCGATGCGTTCGTCTGCGCCTATCCCAATGCGGGCCTGCCCAACGAGTTCGGCGAATACGACGAGAGCCCCGAGGCGATGAGCGGCATGCTGGGCGAGTTCGCCCGTGCCGGCTTCGTCAACGTCGTCGGCGGCTGCTGCGGCACGACGCCGGACCATATCCGCGCCATTGCTGCCGCCGTCGAAGGCGTCAAGCCGCGCGTCATCCCCCATCCGCCGGCGGCCATGCGCCTGTCCGGCCTCGAACCCTTCGAGTTGGCTTCATGAGTTCTTCCGCCGCCACCGGCTTCGTCAATGTCGGCGAGCGCACCAACGTCACCGGATCGGCGCGCTTCCGCAAGCTGATCACCAACGGTGACTATGCCGCCGCGCTCGACGTCGCCCGCGACCAGGTCGCCAACGGCGCCCAGGTGCTCGACGTCAACATGGACGAGGGCCTGCTCAACTCGGAAGAGGCGATGCGCACCTTCCTCAACCTGGTCGCCGCCGAGCCCGACATCGCCCGCGTGCCGATCATGATCGACTCGTCGAAGTGGTCGGTGATCGAGGCGGGCCTCAAATGCGTGCAGGGCAAGGCGATCGTCAATTCGATCTCGATGAAGGAAGGCGAGGAGAATTTCCGCGCGCAGGCGGAGAAGGTGCGCCGCTACGGCGCCGCCGTCGTGGTCATGGCCTTCGACGAGAAAGGCCAGGCCGACACGCTGAAAAGAAAGACGGAGATCTGCGCCCGAGCCTACCGGATCCTGACCGAGGAGATCGGCTTCCCGCCGGAGGACATCATCTTCGACCCGAACATCTTCGCGGTCGCCACCGGCATCGAGGAACACAACAACTACGGCGTCGATTTCATCGAGGCGGTGCGCTGGATCAAGCAGAACCTGCCGCACGCCCATGTCTCCGGCGGCGTCTCCAACCTGTCCTTCTCCTTCCGCGGCAACGAGACCGTGCGCGGCGCCATGCACGCGGTCTTCCTCTATCACGCGATTGCCGTCGGCATGGACATGGGCATCGTCAATGCCGGCGCGCTGCCGGTCTACGACGAGATCGCGCCGGAGCTGCGCGAGCTGTGCGAGGACGTGGTGCTCAACCGCCGTCCGGACGCCACCGAACGCCTGCTCGAAGCCGCCGAGCGCTACCGTTCGGATGGCGGCGAGAAGGTGGTGGCCGACGAAGCCTGGCGTGCGCTGCCGGTCGAAAAGCGGCTGGAGCATGCGCTGGTCCACGGCATCACCCTGCACATCGTCGAGGACACCGAAGAGGCGCGCAAGGCTTCCGAGCGCCCGCTCGACGTGATCGAAGGGCCGCTGATGGCCGGCATGAACGTGGTCGGCGACCTGTTCGGCTCCGGCAAGATGTTCCTGCCCCAGGTGGTCAAGTCGGCGCGGGTGATGAAGCAGGCGGTCGCCCACCTGCTGCCCTACATGGAGGAGGACAAGCGCCGCCACGGCATTGCCGACCAGCCGGCGGCGCGCATCCTGCTCGCCACCGTCAAGGGCGACGTGCACGACATCGGCAAGAACATCGTCGGCGTCGTGCTCTCCTGCAACAATTACGAGGTGATCGACCTCGGCGTCATGGTGCCGGCGCAGAAGATCCTGGCGACGGCGCGCGAGAAGAAGGTCGACATCATCGGCCTCTCGGGCCTGATCACGCCGTCGCTCGACGAGATGTGCAACGTGGCGGCGGAGCTGGAGCGCGAAGGCTTCGACGTGCCGCTCCTGATCGGCGGGGCGACCACCAGCCGCGTCCATACGGCGGTCAAGATCACGCCGAACTATATGCGCGGCGCCACCGTCCATGTGCTCGATGCCAGCCGCGCCGTCGGTGTCGCCTCCAGCCTGCTCGGTGCCGGCAAGGCGGCCTATATGGAAGAGGTGCGCGGCGAATACCGCAAGGTCGCCGAGGCGCACGCGCGCGGCCAGGACGAGAAGCGGCGGATCACGCTGGCCCAGGCGCGGGCCGACCGCTTCGCCATCGACTGGGCCGGCTTCACGCCGGTCAGGCCGCGCCTGCTCGGCCCGCGGAGCTTCAGCAACTATCCCGTCGCCGAGCTGGTTGCCTACATCGACTGGACACCCTTCTTCGCCACCTGGGAGATGAAGGGCACCTACCCGCATATCCTCAGCGACCCGAAGATCGGTGCGGCGGCGCGCTCCCTCTACGAGGACGCGCAGGCGATGCTGAAGCAAATGGTCGCGGAGAACTGGCTCACCGCCAACGGCGTCATCGGCTTCTGGCCGGCCAATGCCGAGGGCGACGATATCGTCGTCTATGGCGACGAGGCGCGCAGCCGGGAGAGGGCGCGTCTGTTCACCTTGCGCCAGCAGATCGCGCGCTCCGGCGGCAGCCGCCGCGCCCATGTGGCGCTCGCCGATTTTATCGCGCCGCGCGAGACCGGCCTTGCCGATTTCGTCGGCGGTTTCGCCGTCACCGCCGGCATTGGCGAGGAGGCGGTGGCCGAGCGCTTTGCGCGCGCCAATGACGACTATTCCAAGATCCTCAGCCAGGCGCTCGCCGACCGCCTCGCCGAGGCCTTCGCCGAGCGGCTGCACCAGCGCGTGCGCCGCGAGTTCTGGGCCTACGCGCCGGACGAGGCGCTCACGCCCGAGGACCTCATCCGCGAGACCTATGACGGCATCCGCCCGGCGCCGGGCTATCCCGCCCAACCCGACCACACCGAGAAGGGCACGCTGTTCTCGCTCCTCGATGCGGAAGCCGCCACCGGCATCAAGCTCACCGAGAGCTATGCCATGTGGCCGGGCTCGTCGGTTTCCGGGCTCTATTTCGCCAATCCGGCGAGCCACTATTTCGGCGTCGGCCACATCGAGCGCGATCAGGTGGCCGATTATGCTGCCCGCAAGGGCTGGACGCTCGCCGAGGCCGAACGCTGGCTGGCCCCGATCCTCAATTACGACCCGACCCGGCAGGCGGCGGCGTAAGCTGGGGGCGTGGACTGGCCCACTCCCGGCTCGCTATGTTCGCGGTCCCGGGAAGGAGCTACGCCCATGTGCCGCAATATCCGCACGCTTGCCAATTTCGACCCGCCGGCGACCGACGACGAGGTGCGCGCCTCGGCGCTCCAGTTCGTGCGCAAGATCAGCGGGTTCACCCATCCGTCCAAGGCCAACGAGGCGGCGTTCAACCGCGCCGTCGACGCGGTGGCGCACATCGCCCATCACCTGCTCGAAGACCTCGTGATCAACGCCCCGCCGCGCGACCGCGCGGTCGAGGCCGCCAAGGCCAAGGCGCGGTCGGCGGCGCGGTACGGGTGAGTTTGTCCGAATGCCGGGGCTGGATTTCTCCGTCATCACCGGGCTTGTCCCGGTGATCCACGCCTTGCTGAATTGCCAAGAACGAAGTCGTGGATGGCCGGGGCAGGGCCCGGCCATGACGAAGGGGATGGCGACGGCGTCCACTCAGAGCTCCGGCACCGACGCCCCGCGGAACGCTGCCGCGACCTCCGCCAACATGCGCGCTTCCTCGCCCGCGTAGCGTGCTGAGAAGTGGAATGGCTCGACACGCTTGACGCCGGCCGCCCGGGCGATCTCGCCGGCGGCGCGCGTGGTCAGGTGGGCGCGCTCGGCGGCGAGCGCCGCATCGGCCGCGGCAAACGCCGAATTCGATGAACAGGAGATCGGCCCCCGCCACGAGGTCGATGATGGCCGTGCGGTTGGCGGGCGTATCGGCGACGTCGGTGACGTAGCCGATCTTCTGTCCGGGCGTGACGGTCAGCACGTTGCGCAAACGTCCGAGCGTCATCTCGCGCAGCACCGGACCGCCCGGCCGCTCCCGGATGGGCAGCCGTTCGTCGTCCGGCCGCCCGGCGATCACCGCGTGTTTCAGTTCGGCAAGCCACGGGCCGATGGGCAGGCCCATCTCGGCGAGGCGCGTGTTCCACACGTTGAGATGGACGGGCTCAGTGAGGGCGTAGCCGAGACAGGGCGTGCGGTGGTCGAGCATCCTCACCGTCACGCACAGCGCCGGATCGGCGGAGAGCACGCCGGCGGCGAGGCTGCGGCTTCCGATGTCCTCGGCGGCAAAATGGTCATGCAGGCGGAAGCGGGCGGTGCGCGCGACGGACGTGGAATCGATCTCGGTGACGACGAAGACGAGATCGCTGGCGTAGCGCTGGGCCAGGTTCCACGTATAGGCGTGGAGCTTGCGGTCGATGGCGTCGATCAGGCCAGCCGGGCCGGCGAGCGACACCGTCTTGTCGCGCCCGACGAGCACGCGCAGCAGGTGGTCGAAGCCGATGAAGTGGTCGATGTGGGTGTGGGTGACGAAGACCTGCTCGACCCGGTTGATCTTGCGCGGCGAGAGGGTCGTGATGTCGCCGAGGTCGAGGAGCAAGGCATGGCGCTCGAACAGATGCTCGACATAGACCGCCGGGTCGCCGAAGCGGCCGTTGACGAGGCTTGGGTGCAACAGCGGTCTCATGGCAGACCTGTCGAAGTGGATGCCTGACGCGCGCCGGCAAACCCGACTAGTCTATCTTGGATTCCTGTCCGCGATCAGGGCAGGGCCACGATCCATCCTCCGTTTGCTCCTGCGGAGGCGGGAGCCCAGGTCGGACCTCAACCAAGGTAGAGTCGGAGACGGAAGCCCAATGAAGGCACTGGCCGCGATCCTCGCGGGACTGGTTGTCGTGCTGGGTGCCGCCCCGGCCTCCGCCAACATCATCGGCGCGGACGACCGCGGGGCGCTGGCCACGCTCGGCCCGGCGCTCGGCCTTTCGCCGGACGAGATCGCGCGCATCCGCCGGGTCTCCGGCCATGTCGCCTGCTTCGAGCCCGAGCCGGTGCTGGCATCCGGCGCGCTGTTCCTCGCCGACGATCTGGTGCTGACGGCCGCCCACACCTTTTTCACGGCGGAAGGAGCGCGCGCCTCGAAGTGCTTCTTCCGGCCGCAGGCGCCGGGGGCCGACTGGGTGCCGCTTCTGGTCGACGCGGCCAATGCCCGCTTCGGCGCCGTGCCGCCCAGGCCCGGCTCCAACAATGACTGGGCGGTTGTCCGCCTTGCCAAGCCGATCGCTGGCGCGACGCCGTTTCCGCCTGCCGCCACCCGCGCCAGGGCCGGCGACAGGCTGATCGTGCTCACCGCCCATCCTGCCGATATGGAGGCCGCCGACCCGGCCATGCCGGTGGTGCGCGGCTGCACGGTCAAGCGCGTACCGATATCGAGCGCGGCGACCAATTTCTATCGCAGCGACTGCGATGCGACCGGCGGTGCCTCCGGCGGCATGCATCTGGCCCGCGTCGACGGCGGTCTTGTCTTCCGCGCCATCACCATTTCCACCGGCCCGTGGCGTGACGCGAAACTTGCCGGCGCCCCCTATGACGAGAAGGCGGGCAGCGTCACCACGGCGCTGACCACCGATGCGGCGATCCTGGCCGCGGCCAGGGACCTTGCGAGCCAGGGGAGGCGCTGAGCCATGGCCGCGGGCCGGCCGCATGGCGATGCAACGCCGCCGCGTCTCCTCTGCTGGTCGGCGCGTCTGGTCGCCATCGCGGCCATCGGCTTTGTCTCGCTCTTCGCGCTCGATGTCTTCCAGCCGGGCGTGACTTTGGCGGCGGCGCTGATCGGCCTTGCCATCCACCTCATTCCGAGCGTCGTCCTCGTCGGTGTCCTCGCCGTCGCCTGGCGCTGGCCGCTGATCGGCGGGCTGCTCTTCCTGGCGGTCGCGCTGGCGCCGTTTGTGCTGCTTTCCAACACTCCGGCGGTGAACGCCGTCCTGGCGGCGCCCTTCGCCCTTGCCGGCTTCCTCTTCCTCGTCTCCGCCTTCATGGCCCAGCGCTCGGCCTGAACCGAGGGGTTGCCGCCCCTGTCCCTTTCCCCCCGAAGGCGGCGCGGGGAGGGCGCGGCCACGGCCGGCGCAGACCAGCCCTGCACCGGGTAGCGGGCGGGGCCCTTGCCTTTTGCGCTCGCCTGCCCACCTATGGTATCCATTAGTGACCACCTAGCCAGGAGGCAGTCCCATGTCCCTTCGTCCCGTCAAGCGCGTGGTTGACGCCAAGCCCACCCTCGAAGGCGCGGGCGTCAAGCTGCATCGCGCCTTCGGCTTCGGGCAGACGAGCGACTTCGACCCGTTCCTGCTGTTCGACGATTTCCGCAACGAGAAGCCTGAGGATTTCCTCAAGGGCTTCCCGTGGCATCCGCATCGCGGCATCGAGACCATCACCTATGTGCTCGCCGGCTCGGTCGACCATGGCGACAGCCTGGGCAATCGCGGCACGCTCGGCGCCGGCGACGTCCAGTGGATGACGGCGGGCAGCGGCATCATGCATCAGGAGATGCCGCAGGGCGATCCCAAGGGCCGCATGCACGGCTTCCAGTTGTGGGCGAACCTGCCGTCCGCGCTGAAGATGACGCGGCCGCGCTACCAGGACATCAAGGCAGGCGACATTCCCGAAATCGTCGACGATGACGGCACGGTGGTGCGCGTCGTGGTCGGCAATTTCTGGGGGAAGACCGGTCCGGTCGAGGGCGTCGCCGCCGATCCGAACTACATCGACGTGTGGGTGCCGCCGGGCACGAAGAAGACCCTGCCGGTGGAGACCAGCCGTCATGCCTTCGCCTATGTCTTCGAGGGCTCGGGCACCTTCCGCGATGCCTCGCACCCCTTCGGCGTGCTGACCGAGAAGAGTGACGCCGACGGCAATGAGTTGCTGGTTCGCGAAACGGTGGGCAATCGCGCGATGGTGTTGTTCGACTCCGGCGATGAGGTTACCGTGCAGGCAGGCGATGAAGGCATCCGCTTCCTGCTGGTTTCCGGCAAGCCGCTGAAGGAGCCGGTCGCCTGGTACGGGCCGATCGTGATGAACACGCAGGCCGAACTGCAGCAGGCCGTGCGCGACCTGCAGACGGGCAACTTCATTAAGGAGTTCGGCGTAGCGATGACCAACGCCGGCAAGACGGTTCTCGTCACCGGCGCCAATCGAGGCATTGGACTGGGAGCCTGCCGTCTGCTCAAGGCGGCGGACTTCTCGGTCATCCTCACAGCCCGCAACGGCGAGGAAGGTCAGGCGGCGGCCGACACGCTCGGCGTCGCCTTCCATCGTCTTGACGTGACCTCCGCCGAGGACATCGCAGCCCTTGCCGAGACGCTCGGCCGGCAGGGGCGCAGCGTCGATGTGCTCATCAACAACGCCGCGGTGTCGCTCGACGGCTTCGACGCCGGGGTGGTGAAGAACACGCTTGCCGTCAATTTCTTCGGGGCCCTCAACCTGACCGAGGCCCTGCTGCCGCTGATCACGGATGGTGGCGCCATCGTCATGGTGGCGAGCGGCATGGGCGAGCTGGCGGCCTATGCGCCGTCTCTGCGCGGACGCTTCTCCGACGCCGGTCTCACCCGCGATCAGCTCGTCGCCCTGGTCGGCGAGTTCGCCGCCGCGGTCGATGCGGGCGACTACAGGAAGGCCGGCTGGCCGGGCTCGGCCTATCGCGTCTCCAAGGCGGCGATCATCGCGCTGGCCAAGGTGCTGGCGCGCGACCTGGCGCCCCGCCGCATTCGTGTCAATGCGGTCTGCCCCGGCTGGGTGCGCACGCGGATGGGTGGCCGGCTGGCGCCGCGCGGCGTCGAGAAGGGAGCGTCGTCGGTGGTCTGGGCGGCGACGCCGGGCGAGGCCACCGGCGGTTTCTTCCGCGACGGCAAACCGACGGCCTGGTAGCCCCGGCTTGGCCCGCCGACCGCTTCCGGGCTAAGTCCTGTATCCTCTATCCTCTGGTCCGGCCGGCCGATTCCGCCGAGACCGGGAACGGGCCTAGACGGGAGGGGCAAGCGCTTGCTGCCACAGATTTGGCCGGCCGTTCTTGCTATCGGCTGGATTCTCTTTGCGATCGCCGCAGGCGAAGGAGCGATGGCGCTGGTCTCGCTGGCCGCCCGCGACGGGCTGGTTCTGGTCTTCGCCGTCAATGCCGGCATCACCGGGCTCGTCGCCGGCGCCTGCGTGCTGACCACCAAGGGCCGACCGTTCGAGCTGCGCTTCCGCGACGCGGCCCTGCTGACTGTGGTCTCGTGGTTCGTGGTGCCGCTGTTCGGCGCGCTGCCCCTGATGGCGGCGCCGACCAATCTCAGCCTGCTTGATGCCTATTTCGAATCCGCCTCGGGTCTGACGACCACCGGGTCGACCGTGCTCACCGGGCTCGACACCCTGCCGCCCTCGATCCTGCTGTGGCGCTCGACGCTGCAATGGATCGGCGGCATCGGCATCGTCGGCCTGGCCATCGTCATCCTGCCCTTCCTCAAGATCGGCGGCATGCAGCTCTTCCGGCTGGAGTCCTCCGACCGCTCGGAGGATGTGATGCCGCGTGTGCGCAGCGTCGCCAGTTCCGTCGGCCGCATCTATCTGGCGCTCACCGTTGCCTGCTTCCTGACCTACTGGGCACTGGGCATGACACCGTTCGATGCGCTCAACCACGCCTTCACCACGGTGTGCACCGGCGGCTACTCGACCCACGACGCCTCGTTCTCGTGGTTCGACAGCAATGCGCTCGACTGGGCGGCGGTGATCTTCATGACTGGAGGCAGCCTGCCGTTCCTGGCCTATGTGCGTCTGTTCCGGCGCGGCACGCTGAGCGAGCGCATCGACCCCCAGGTCATCGCCTATTTCATCATCGCGGCGGCGCTGTCGGCGGTGTTTGCCACATGGCTGGTGCTGCAGTCCGGCCACGGCGGTTTCGGCGACGTGACCAAGGCGGCCTTCACCGTCGTCTCGATCATGACGACCACCGGCTTCGGTACAGGAGATTTCGTCACCTGGGGCACCTTCGCGGTCGTGTTCATCTTCGCGGTGTCGTTTGTCGGTGGCTGCACCGGCTCGACTGCCGGCGCCATCAAGGTGTTCCGCTTCCAGATCATGATGCGCGTCGTCGTCCAGCACATCCGACAGGCGCTGCATCCACATGTGGTCAGCCCGCTGCGTTACGGCCGGCGTACGGTGACCGACGAGGAGACGGCTTCCGTCGGCACGTTCTTCTATCTCTACTTTGTCGCCTTCGCGATCATGGCGGGCTTGCTGAGCCTGTTCGGCATGGACGCCGCCACCGCCATGTCGGCGGTCGCCGCGACGCTCGGCAATGTCGGCCCCGGCATTACCGAGGCGATCGGCCCGGCCGGCAATTTCGCCGGCCTGCCCGAGGCGACGAAGGCCGTTCTCTCCTTCGCGATGATCCTCGGACGGCTGGAAATCCTCGGCGTGATGATCCTGTTCCTGCCGGGCTTCTATCGCTGAGGATACAAAGGCGAGGGAGCCGGCACCGCTGGCAAAGCGATGCCGACCTCCATCCGATCCTTCAGGCCCCTGATTGACGTGTGGCCGACGTCGCTAGAGGGCGCCTAGAATAATCGCGCCGATGAACAGGAACGCCGCAAACACGATGACCACATGGAACGGTCGAGATAGGCTCATGGTCTGTCTCCCGTACCTTTGGCACGGTTGTCGAGTCTATCGCACAACGACCGTGCGACAAGAGAAAATCATTCCGCACTGCGGCATTGGACACGCGACATGAACGACGGGCGCCAAGTCGTTCCGTCGAGGTGGTTTCGACCTGTGGATATCTGCGACACGGCGGCTGTGCGGCGAAGGCGCATGGCGACGGAAGCCTAAATACGCTATTCCCCGGTCTGTGTTTTCAGCGCATCAACGACCCGCCATGCCGAACCGCATTTCCGCATCGACATCACGTCTGGCCCTGGCGAGCGTCGGCATCGGCATCCTGGTGCTGGCGCTCAAGTTCTGCGCCTGGGGGCTGACCGGCTCGGTGGCGCTGTGGTCGGACGCGCTGGAGAGCTTCGTCAACGTCGCCACGGCCATCGCGGCGCTTGCCGCCATCCGCTACTCGGCGTTGCCGGCGGACGCCAATCATCCCTTCGGCCACGCCAAGGCGGAATATTTCTCCGTGGTTCTGGAGGGCGTGCTGATCATCATCGCCGCCCTGTCGATCCTGTCGTCCGCCTGGTTCGGCCTCCAGCATCCACACCCGCTCGAGCAGCCGGCGCAGGGGCTCGCAGTCAATCTCCTGGCGACGGCAATCAACGGCATCTGGGCGACGGTGCTGGTCAGCGTCGGGCGCCGGCGGCGCTCCATGGCGCTCACCGCCGACGGCATCCACCTGTTCACCGACGTTGCCACCTCGGTCGGCGTGTTCATCGGCCTGGTGCTGGTGGTGGTGACCGGCTGGGTGATCCTCGACCCGGTGCTGGCGGCGGCGGTGGCGGTCAACATCCTGTGGCAGGGCTGGAAGCTGATTCGCGTCTCGGTCGGCGGCCTCATGGACGAGGCGGTGGCGCCGGAGACGCTGGAGCGTATCCGCACGGTCATCTCGGAGAACGCCGAGGGCGCCATCGAGGCGCACGACGTGCGCACGCGCCACGCCGGCCACATGACCTTCATCGAGTTCCATCTGGTGGTGCCCGGCGCCATGGCGGTGTCGGAGAGCCACACGATCTGCGACCGTATCGAGAAGGGACTGCGCGATGTGGTGCCCGATCTCCACATCGCCATCCATGTCGAGCCGGAAGAAAAGGCCAAGCACACCGGCGTGGTGGTGGTCTGAGGGCCACGGCGATCGGTCGACCGGGGCGCCGCCGACGGCGGAAATACCTTCATTTTGCTGCAGTGCGATGGTTGTATTGACGCATAAGGCCGCTGTGGTGACGGATTACCCTTGTGTTTCCGTGGCGACATTCATAAGTAAAAAGATCGGGATTTGGCCAGACGACTGGGCCGAGTAGCCCCTGTTGGGCACGCTTCAGATTCTCTTTCCAAATTCGACGAACCGGGAATCGGACCGCCGTGCGGCCGGCGCCCAAGCGTGCACAACTAACTGGGAGGTCGATCGATGATCACCGGCACCGTGAAATTTTACAATAGCCAGCGTGGCTACGGATTCATCCAGCCCGACAACGGCGAAAAGGATGCGTTCGTTCACGCGACCGCGCTCGAGCGCGCGGGCATTGCTTCGCTGAGCGAAGGCCAGAAGGTTTCCTTCGAGACCGAGACCGATCCGCGCTCCGGCAAGGTTGCCGTCAGCAAGCTCGAAGTCCTGTAGCCCGCTTGCGCGTGCGTTTATCCGCAACCGCTGCGGCCGCGCCGGTCGCCGGCGACCCCGATGCCGGCGCCGTCCGCAAGGCGCGCGACTGGATGCGTGTCGTCGCCGGCTATCGCGACCCCGATCATGGGCGCAGTGTCGTAGAGCTGGCGATCACCGTTGCACCGTTGTTCCTGCTGTGGGTGGCGATGTGGGTGGCGCTGCCTCACGCCTACTGGCTGTCGCTGCTGCTGGCGCTGCCGACGGCGGGCTTCCTGGTACGGCTGTTCATGATCCAGCACGATTGCGGTCATGGCGCCTTCTTTCACGACCGGCGCCTCAACGACTGGGTCGGTCGTGCGATCGGTGTGCTGACGCTGACGCCCTACGATTTCTGGCGGCGATCGCACAATCTGCACCATGCCGGGTCGGGCAATCTCGCGCGCCGCGGCATCGGGGACATCCTCACGCTGACGGTCGACGAATACATGGCGTTGTCGCGGTGGCGGCGTTTCCGCTACCGGGTGTACCGGCATCCGGCCGTCATGTTCGGGATCGGTCCGGCCTACCTCTTCCTTGTGCAGCAGCGCCTGCCGATCGGCGCGATGCGTGAGAAGTCGGAATGGTCGAGCACCATGGCGACCAATGCCGCCATCGCCGTCATCGTCGCGCTCTTCGTCTGGCTGATCGGCCCGGTGCCGTTCCTGCTGCTCCACCTCCCGGTCATTCTGCTTGCCGCGGCGATCGGCGTCTGGCTGTTCTATGTGCAGCATCAGTTCGAAGAGACGTTCTGGGCGCAGGATGTCGACTGGAGCCACCCGGAAGCGGCGCTCCACGGCAGCTCGCACTACGATCTGCCCGGCGTGTTGCGCTGGTTCACCGCGAATATCGGCATCCACCACGTCCATCATCTGTCGAGCCGCATTCCCTACTACCGGTTGACCAGGGTGCTCAACGACCACCCGGAGCTTGCCGATATCGGGCGCTTGTCGCTCGGCGAAAGCATTCGCTGCGTGCGTCTGGTGCTGTGGGACGAAGCGCACCGGAAGCTGATTTCGTTTCGCGAGGCCCGCCGCTGCTTGGCTGCGGCCGCGCCGGCCGGCTGAATCTCGGCGTTCATTGGCAACTAAACGGCGCAGGCGGCCGCGGGGGATTCGTTTGAAGATCCCGTCATCAGCCAATTGACAGTCTCGGCATGCGACATGGGCTGATGATCAAAACCCCCACTTCGCCCGCCACCGCCGTCTGCACGGCAACACTGCTCGGTCTCTTCCTGCTGACGCCGGCCCACGCCGCCCCGGCCAAGACCGGCCTTACCGCACCAGCCACCGCCGTCACGCCATCGGATTCTTCGGCGCTCGGCGGCTACAACGTGCTCATTGCCGATCGCGGCAACAACCGCGTGCTGCTGGTCAGCCCCGGCAAGGCGATCCTGTGGGAGTACGATTTCACCGGGCTGGCACACAGCACCGGCGCGGACGATGCCTTCTTCGCCGACGGCGGCAAGAGCGTGATCGTCAGCCTCGAGCACCAGCAGGTGGTGCAGATCATCGACATCGCCACCAAGCAGGTTACCTGGCAATACGGCCAGCTGGGCAAGCGCGGCTCGCGCGACGGCCTGCTCAATTTCCCCGACGACGCCTATCAGCTTGCCAATGGCGATATCAGCGTCGCCGACATCCGCAACTGCCGCATCCTCGAAATCTCGCCGGACAAGCGGATCGTGCGCCAGGCTGGACTGACCGACCGCTGCGGCAGCCAGGCGCCGCTGCTCGCCTCGCCCAACGGCGATACGCCGCTGCCCGATGGCCATGTCCTGATCAGCACCATCAGGGACCATTCCATGATCGAGCTTGATGCGGCGTGGAAGCCGGTGCTCAAGCTCAGCCTGCCGGTGCGCTATCCCTCCGATCCACAGATGACCAAGGCCGGCAACTTCCTGATCGCCAGCTACACCCATCCCGGCAGCATCATCGAGATCGACAGCGCCGGCAGCGTGGTGTGGGACTACGCCGCAACGGATGCCGGCAAGCTCAACCGCCCGTCGCTGGCGATCGAACTACCCAATGGCAACATCATGGCCAACGACGACCTCAATCATCGCGTCATCGTCGTCGACAAGTCGACCAAGAAGATCCTCTGGCAATACGGCGTCACCGCCCGTCGCGGATCGGCGCCGGGTTATCTGGCGATTCCGGACGGCCTCGACATCATCAAGGCGACCCCACTGACGGCGGCTACCAATGGCTGACCTCCGCCGTGTTCTGCAATCCGTGCTGGCCGTCGGCGCAATGGCCGCTGTCACCGCCGTGCAACCGGCAGCAAGCGCGCCGGCCGTCCACAAGGTCGGCGCCGTCACCCGCCACGCGGCCAGGTTCGTCGGCCAGGATGTCGTGATGCGCGGCTATCTGCTTGCCCGCGAAAACGGCTACGTCCTGTTCTCCGACGAGCCGGGCGGACGCATCGGGCGCTACGACCTGCCGGTCGCCGGTGCCGGCATCGAGCAGATCGTGCCGGGCAAGCCCACCCTCATCGAAGGAACGTTCCTCGACCACGGCCTCACGGCGACCAACGGCAATCCGGATCATCTGGAGCTGACCAAGCCGCCGCAACCGGCCGGGCCGTGACCGGCGGCGGGCCGCCTGCTCCAAAGCTCAACCTTTCCTTAAGAGAATTGGTCGCATTTGAACGACCATGGCCCGTCGCGTTGCGTATCAGGCGGCCGCGGTTGTCGGGCTGGCGATCACTCTCGCCGGCTGCGGATTCGGCTTCTTCGGCTATGAACAGCGTGCCGCCTGGCGCGACCAGGAGGAGCGTCGCTGCATGGCGAGCCGGCCGCCGGTCGTGTTCTCCGCCTGGGTGCAGCCGCAGCGCGAGATCGACGGGCGTGGCGCCTGCGGCATCCTCTATCCGCTGAAGGTCTCGGCTTTCCAGGGCGGCTCGATCCAGGTCGGCCCCGCGGCGATGCTCGGTTGCCCGATGACCACGGCGCTGGAGGACTGGTTCCGCAATTCCGTGCAGCCGGCGGCGATGGCCTGGTTCGGCTCGCCGGTGGTCAAGATCAGGCAGCTGTCGAACTATTCCTGCCGGACCATCGACAGCCAGCCCAACAAGAAGCTCTCCGAGCACGCCTTCGGCAATGCCATCGACGTCGCCGCCTTCACCTTCGCCAACGGGCGCGAGGTGACGGTCAAGCGCGGCTGGCGCGGGGCGCGCGACGAGCAGGGCTTCCTGCGCGAGGTGGAGGCGACCGCCTGCGCGACGTTCAAGACGACGCTCGGGCCGGGCGAGCCCTATCACGGCGATCATTTCCATCTCGATCTCGCCCATCACGGCAAGAGCGGTACGAGCCGCTATTGCAATCCCAGGCCGCAGGTGCAGCCGCCCAAGCGCTGGCCCTATGGCGGCGGTCTGTTCGCCCGCTCCAACATCGACTGGATGCGCACCGGCTCGATTGCGCCGGACGCCGGTGAGCCGCTGGATACGCGGCCGCCGGACGTCGCCGACGAAGCGGCCGATCCGTTCGGCGTCTCCACCTTCAACGGCGCGCTCACCGCACCGCCGGTCGATCCGGGCAACTGATCCGCGGCGCGAACGCGCGGGCCTGCCAAGCCGGCCGGCGCTCCCTATATTCGCTGCACCCGCCAGCCGGAGACTTTCCCCATGCGTGCCGTCGCCTATCGCCATGCCCGCCCCGCCACCGCCGCGGACGCCTTCGTCGATGTCGAGATCGACCGGCCGCGGCCCGGTGCCAACGATCTTCTGGTCAAGGTCGAGGCCGTCTCGGTCAATCCGGTCGATACCAAGGTGCGGCGCAACAACGACCCCGGCGGGGACATCAAGGTGCTGGGCTACGATGCCGCCGGCACCGTCGTCGAGGTCGGCAGTGCGGTGACGCTGTTCAAGCCGGGCGATGCGGTCTGGTATGCTGGCTCGATCGCGCGGCCGGGGACGGACAGCGAATTCCACGCGGTCGACGAGCGTATCGTCGGGCCGAAGCCGGCGAGCCTCGATTTTGCCGAAGCCGCGGCGCTGCCGCTGACGGCGCTCACCGCCTGGGAGCTGCTCTTCGACCGGATCGGGGCCAGCCAGGGGCCGCAGGACGACCGGCGTTCGCTGCTCGTCGTCGGCGGGGCAGGGGGCGTCGGGTCGATCGCCATCCAGCTCGCCCGCGTGCTCACCGGCATGACGGTGATTGCCACCGCGTCGCGGCCGCAGACGGTCGCGTGGGCCAAGACGATGGGCGCCCATCACGTCGTCGACCATTCCGGGCCGCTCGCCCCCCAGCTCGCCGCGCTCGGCTTTGCGTCGGTCGACGTCATCATGGCCTTCGCCGGCACCAAGGAGCATGCCGCGGCGCTCGCCGATATCGTCGCGCCGGAGGGGCATATCGGCATGATCGAGGGCGACGGGCCGGCCGGCATGAAGCCGGAGGATTTCGGCAAACTCTTCCAGAAGGCGGCGGCGCTGCATTTCGAACTGATGTTCGTGCGCCCGCGCGGCGGCCCGACGATGATCCGCCAGCACGAGATCCTGCGCGATGTCGCTGCCCTGGTCGATGCTGGCAAGCTCAAGACGACGATGACCGAGAAGCTGTCGCCGATTAGCGCAGCGACGCTGCGCCAGGCTCATGAAGCGCTCGAAAGCGGCCGCACCATCGGCAAGGTGGTCGTCGCCGGCTGGCCGGGCTAGAGCCTTTCACAGTCAGATGGGATCAATTCCGTTTCTCGGCCGGCGCGGCGATCCGGCGTCGAGACCGGCGAAGGGCGATCAAGGCGCATCGGTCGAGCCGGGATCGGCGTCGGGCGCCCGCCGGCCGGAAACCCGAAGGGACGGGCGCTTTTGCACCACGATCGTCGTCGTCGGGCTCGGCCGTACCGCCAGTACGGCCTTCACCCGCCGGCTTGATCCTGTTGCAAAATCGCTCCGTCGGAATGGTTCCACCTGACTGTGAAGGGCTCTAGGTCTGCACGCAAGCGACTGACATCACTAATCGACGCCTGGCGCGTAGGTCACCCGCCGGTCTCGCGTGACAACACCACTGCTGCACGTCACGCGAACCGACGGGAGAGCCTTTTCATGCACATCGTCAAGGGACTGGTCGCCGCCGGCATTGTCCTGATCGCTGCCAGCGCCGAGGCGCAGCCGCTGCTGCGCAACGATCCCAACCGCCCGGTCGTCGCCGTCAGCCACGATCTCGGCGTCACGCCACAGCAGTTCGTCGCCTGCTTCCGCAACGTCAATCCGGCGCCGCAGGGCACCACGCCGACCAGGGAGCGCCAGATGGCCAACAAGGCGATCCTGCTTTCCTGCCTGCAACAGGCCAATCCGTCGATCAGCAACGAGTCCCTCGATGCGGTGATGGACAAGTACCGGCCTGAGGGCCGCGTCGCCGGGCGATAGTCTCGCGTGCCCGGTGGCGTGCCGGCCTGTGACGGCTGTCACTGCACGGCACTCCGCCAATGACTAGTTGAGCGCTCCCACGCGGTCACGCCCGTCGATTTCGGGCGTGGCCGTTTCGTTTGCAGACAACAAAACGGGTAGCCAAAATGCTCGACTTCATTGCCATTCAGAAACAGCTCTCCACCCGCCACGACCTCTACGGCACGATCCATCGCGGTCTGCGCAAGGCCGAGACGGAGCTTCTCGCGCGCCTGGGCGCGCTCGACGCCGGGGACACCACCGCGGTGACGGCGATCCTCGCCGATTTCCGCCGGCTTCTGGTTCTGGCGCGCTTCCACCTCGTCGACGAGAACGAGCACATCCATACGGCGCTGGAAGCGGTGCGGCCGGGCTCGACGGCGGAATTCGCCCACGACCACGAGGAGCATGAGAAGAGCTTTGCGGAGATCGAGGCCATCCTCGCCAGGATCGCAGCGGCGAATGCGGCCGAGCGCCGGAACCTGGTGAAGGCGCTCTATCTTCGCTACACGCGCTTCGTCGCCGACGATTTCGCCCACATGCTCGAGGAGGAGACCGAGCTGCAGCCGCAGCTGCAGTCGCTGTTCAGCGATGCCGAGCTGGCGGCCATCGAGGGCCGGATCATCGCCTCGATCCCGCCGGACGTGATGCTCGACTTCATGCGCATCATGGTGCCGGCGATCGATCCGGAGGCGCGCCAGGAGATGCTCTCCGGCATGATGCACGGCATGCCGGCCGAGGCGTTCGACGCGGTCCTGACGCTGGCCGTGAGGCCGGTGTTGTCCGATGCCGACTGGCAGCGGCTCGATGGCGGGCTGCGCGACGCTGCCTAGGTCCTAGTTCGGCGCCGCTCGACGGGCGGCGCCGCCTCTGCCCGGCGGCGGTCGTGCGGCGTGACGCGGTGGACCGAGTAAAGGCGATCGAAAAAGCGCTCGTTGCCGGCGAGAAGGGCCGAGCGCCGGTCGGCGAAGAAGTCGATGATCATGCCGGACTTCATCAGGGCGTATTCGCCCTCATGTTGGGTAAAGCCCGCCCTGAGGCGCGCAAACGCCTCCTGATTTGTGGTGGTCTCCAGCCGGATCGTCTCGATCGGCGGACCAGGTGCTCGTTCCGTCACGGCGCCTACGCATGGTTCGCCGTCCCCACCCGTCGATTAGGCCGCTTTCGTTGCGAAATTGCTAACAATTCGCGTCGTGGGGCGCGGAAAAGTGCGGGTTTCTGGTTAACGCCGGCATAATCGCATTAAAGAATCATGGCGCCCGGCGTCTGAACTCCTCTCACAATCTTCCATACCCGCCGCCGGTCGGCGTGGTCACGATCACCGCTTCGCCGGGGGCGAGCCGCGTCTGGTCGCAGCCGGAGAGCGTTTCGACCGTGCCGTCGGTCCGGCGCACCCGCGTCTTGCCCAGCTGCCCCGGCGCGCCGCCCATCAGCCCGTGCGGCGGCACGATCCGATGCGAGGAGAGGATGGCGCAGTCCATCTCCTCCAGGAAGCGCAGCGTCCGTTCCGTCCCGTCGCCGGCGTGCCATCGGCCCTTGCCGCCCGAGCCGGCACGGATGTGGAAATCTTCGAGCAGCACGGGGAAGCGGAATTCGAGGATCTCCGGGTCGGTGAGGCGCGAATTGGTCATATGGGTGTGGACCCCGTCGGCGCCGTCGAAGCCGGTTCCGTCGCTGAGGATCCCGGCCGGTGCGCCCGAGCAGATAGTCTCGTAATATTGATACTGGTCGTTGCCGAAGGTCAGGTTGTTCATGGTGCCCTCGGCCGAGGCGAGCACGCCCAGCGCGCCGAACAGACAGTCGGTGACGGCTTGAGAGGTCTCGACATTGCCGGCGACCACCGCCGCCGGATAGCGCGGCGACAGCATCGAACCTGGCGGAATGACGATGTGAAGCGGCCTCAGGCATCCGGCATTCATGGGGATGTCGCCCTCGACCATGACGCGGAAGCAATAGAGCACCGCGGCGCGGGTCACCGGCTCGGGCGCGTTGAAGTTGGTCGCCTGCTCCGGGCTGGTGCCGGTGAAATCGACCGTGGCTTCGCGCTTGTCGCGGTCCACGGTGATCTTCACGCGGATGGTGGCACCCTGGTCGGTGTCGACCGCGAACTCCGAATCGTGCAGCGCCGAGATGACGCGGCGCACGCTCTCCGCCGCATTGTCCTGAACGTGGCCCATATAGGCGGTGACCACGTCGAGGCCGAAATGCTCGACCATGCGGCGGAGCTCCTGCACGCCTTTCTCGTTGGCGGCGATCTGGGCGCGGAGGTCGGCGACGTTCTGCGCCGGATTGCGGGCGGGCCACTTGTGCCCGGTGAGCGCCGCCATCAGTTCCGCCTCGCGGAAGCGGCCGCGTTCGACCAGGCGCAGGTTGTCGATGAGCACGCCTTCCTCGTCGACGGTTACGGCGCGCGGCGTCATCGAGCCCGGCGCCGTGCCGCCGACATCGGCATGGTGGCCGCGCGACGCGACCCAGAAGAGAATCTGGGGCTGGGGCCGGCGGCTTGGTGACCTCTCCCCTGCGGGGAGAGGTCGGCGCGCAGCGCCGGGTGAGGGGGCTCCATGCTGTCCGGGTCGGTAGGCCCCCCCTCACCCTGTCCCTCTCCCCGCTGGGGAGAGGCGACGGATACGGCAGCCCCGGTCCCGGGGGAAGGCTCCGCAAACACCGGCGTGCACACCGTGATGTCGGGCAGGTGGGTGCCGCCATTGTAGGGTGCGTTGAGGGCGAAGACGTCGCCCGGATGGATATCGCCCGCGTTGAGGCGGATGATCGTCTCGACCGAGCGGTCCATGGAGCCGAGATGCACCGGCATGTGCGGCGCGTTGGCGATCAGCCGTCCGGCGCCGTCGAAGACGGCACAGGAGAAGTCGAGCCGCTCCTTGATGTTGACCGAATAGGCGGTGTTCTGCAGCACCACGCCCATCTGTTCGGCGATCGACATGAACAGGTTGTTGAAGACCTCGAGCATCACCGGGTCGGCCGCGGTGCCGATGGCGGCGCGCTTGGGGAGCGGCACCACCCGCGCCAGGACGATCGCATCGTGGGCGGTCACCGTCGCCCGCCAGCCGGGTTCCACCATGATCGTCTGGTGCGGTTCGATGATGAGCGCCGGGCCGGCGACCATGTGCCCCGGCTTCAGGCCATCGCGCAGGAAGACGCGTGCCGCGCGCCAGCCGCCGCCGGTGTAGACGCGGGTGCCGGTGTGCTGGTGCGGCTCGTCGTCGGCGAGCGTGTGCTCCGCCTCGGCGATGTCGGCGCCGCCGCCGACCGCCTCCACCTCGAGGCTCTCGATCACGATCGCCTTGTCCTCGAAGACGAAGCCGAACTGCTTGCGGTGCGCCGCCTCGAATTCCCTGATCATGACGAGGAGGGGGAGGAGCCTCGCCGAGGCCTCATCCTGCGAGGCTCGATCGGCTCGCGCCTCACGATAAGGGCTTTCTCCAGCCTCATCCTGAGGCGACGGCGAAGCCGCCCACGCAGGATCCGGCTGGCCCCGTGTCCGGCGCCCGGCCTGCTCCATGACGGTCACCGGAATCGGCGTATCGGTGCCGTCGTAGCGCAGATGGGCGCGGGCAATGATCGTGATCTCGGAATCGCTTACGCCCTGTGCTTCAAGCTCCGCTGCAGCGTCGGCCTCAAGCTCCGTTGCGAGCGCGGCGAGCGTCGTCTCGATGCCCGGCGCGACGCGTGCCATGACGGCGCGGTTGCGGGTGGCGCGGATGTCGGCGAGGCCCATGCCGTAGGCGGAGAGCACGCCGGAATAAGGGTGGATGAGCACCGTCCTGATGCCGAGCGTGTCGGCGACCATGCAGGCGTGCTGGCCGCCAGCGCCGCCGAAGCAGTTCAGCGCATATTCGGTGACGTCGTAGCCGCGCTGGACGGAGATCTTCTTGATGGCATTGGCCATGTTCTGCACGGCGATGTGCAGGAAGCCGTCGGCGATCTCTTCCGGGGCGCGCCCGTCGCCGATCGCCTCGGCCAGGCGGGCGAAGGCGGCGCCGACGGCATCCGCGTCGAGTGCCTCATCGCCGTGCGGCCCGAAGACCTGCGGAAAGAAATCGGGCTTGAGCTTGCCGACCATGACATTGGCGTCGGTCACGGTCAGCGGGCCGCCGCGCCGGTAGCCGGCGGGGCCGGGGTCGGCGCCGGCCGAATCGGGGCCCACCTGATAGCGTCCCTGGGCATAGTTCAGGATCGAGCCGCCGCCGGCGGCCACCGTGTGGATACGCATCATCGGGGCGCGCATCCTGACCCCGGCCACCTCGGTCTCGAAGGCGCGCTCGTAGTCGCCGTCATAATGCGACACGTCGGTCGAGGTGCCGCCCATGTCGAAGCCGATGACCTTGGCAAAGCCGGCGCGGCGCGCCGTCTCGATCGCCGCCACCACGCCGCCGGCGGGGCCGGAGAGAATGGCGTCCTTGCCCTGGAACAGGTCGGCGGCGGTGAGCCCGCCCGACGACTGCATGAACATCAGGCGGGGAAGACCCTCGCCCGGCTCGGCCTGCGGGCTCGTCACCCTCTCCCACGAGGGGAGAGGGTTCGCTCGCGGCACGTTCGGCGCATCACCCTCTCCCCTCGTGGGAGAGGGTGGTTCCAAGCGCAGCGAGGAACCGGGTGGGTGGGGGGCGCCCAGCTCGCGCGCCACGCGGTCGACATAGCGGCGCAGGATCGGCGACAGATAGGCATCGACCACCGTGGTGTCGCCGCGGCCGACCAGCTTGATCAGCGGCGAGACCTCGTGGCTGACCGAGACCTGCGGGAAGCCCATGTCGCGGGCCAGTCGCCCCACCTGGCGCTCGTGCTCGGGGTAGCGCCAGGCATGCATGAAGACGATGGCGACCGAGCGGATGCCGACGTCCCAGGCGGTCTGCAGGTCGCGGCGCACTGCGGCGAGATCGGGCGCCGCCTCGACGGTGCCGTCGGCGCGGACGCGCTCGGGAACTTCAGCGACGCGCTCGTAGAGCATTTCCGGCTTGACGATCCGCCTTGCGAAGATCTCCGGCCGCGCCTGGTAGCCGATCCTCAGCGCATCGCGGAAGCCGCGTGTGATGAACAGCGCCGTGCGGTCGCCCTTGCGCTCGAGCAGCGCATTGGTGGCCACCGTGGTGCCCATCTTCACCGCGGCGATCGCTTCCGGCGGGATCGGCGCCCCGTCGGCGATGCCGATCAGCCGGCGGATGCCGGCAATCGCCGCGTCGGCATAGGCCTGCGGATTCTCGGAGAGCAGCTTGGCGACCCGGATCGCCCCGTCCGGATCGCGCGCCACGACGTCGGTGAAGGTGCCGCCGCGGTCGATCCAGAAATCCCATTTCCCAGTGGCTTTGTCGGTCAAACGGCCGGTCTCCGGTTCTCCAGGCACCATGACTGGCACGTCCGGCGGGCCCGCCTCAAGGCCCGCGGCGTCGGTGCCCTAGGAATGCCGCGCTTGCAGCGATAGCATCGGGTCGGCGACGTCGTGGAGTTGCAGTTGCATGAGTAGCATTCGGCCCCTGTTGGCCGCCTTGTTCGTGGTCCTGTCGGTGGGTACGGCGTGGGCGGTCTGTCCCGGCGTCAATGTGCAGTTCGAGGATTCCTTCGACCGTTTCCAGCCGAGCTGGGGCGATCCTTCCGCCAATGTGAAGGTCGACAAGGGCAACATGGTCCTGTCGCCGGCCTCGGGCACCTATGAGTGGCGGGCGAATTCGGCCGGGCTCTACGACGATGTCGACATGTGTGTGACGGTGACCACTCTCACCGCGGTCGACCCGATGGACGCCAAGGCCGGCCTGATGTTCTGGTACGACGACGTCAACAATTTCTACGTCTTCGAGATCGCGCCCAATGGCCGCGCCTCGGTGTGGCGGCGGCAGCGCGGCAAGTGGCTGGCGCAGGTCAAATGGGCCGATGCGGCGACCGTCAACCAGGGCGACGGCGCCATCAACGAATTGCGCGTGACCACGGCCGGCAGCGACGCGACCCTCTATGTCAACGGCACCGAGTTCAACAAGATCTCCGGCTCGCCGCCCGAAAAGGGCCAGGAGATCGGCCTGTTCGCCGCCTCGCCCGACCAGGGCCAGGCGAGCTTTGCCTTCGAGGGGCTCAGGGTTACCAAGCCCTGAGGGCGAGCCGCTCCCACCTCATCCTGAAGTGACCGCGAAGCGGCCCGCGAAGGACGAGGCTGGCCCCCGTGCAGCGTCCAGCGTAGGCGCTTCCATCTTGTGACGTGTAAGGGTTTGGAACAGGCTCGGGTTCGAGATGACAATTTGGACATGGATCGGCCAGGCGGCGCAGAGTGGGGCCGGGGCGTTCAGTACGCTCTTCGGCTGGGTCGGCGGTCTGTTCGCCGGCGATGCGATGGCGCGGCGCGAGGTCGCCTTTTCGGTCGCGCTGATTGCGCTCTCGGCCAAGATGGCCAAGGCCGACGGCATCGTCACCGCCGACGAGGTCGCCGCCTTCCGGCGCGTGTTTGCTGTTCCACCGGGCGAGGAGCGCAATGTCACGCGCCTGTTCGACCTGGCCCGCCAGGACGTGGCCGGCTTCGAGACCTATGCCCAGCGCGTCGCGGCGCTCTATGACGATGACTGCTGCCCGCTGGAGGACGTGCTCGACGGCCTCTTCTTCATCGCCAAGGCCGACGGCGCGGTGCATACGGCGGAGATGGCCTATCTCGAACAGGTGGCCACCATTTTCGGCTTCTCTGAAGCCGATTTCGAGCGCATCGCGGCGCGCCACGTGGTGCCGGAGGAGGGCGACCCCTACCTGATCCTCGGCGCCAGGCGCGACTGGCCCTTCGACCAGATCCGCCGCCACTATCGCCGGCTGGTTGTCGAGAACCATCCCGACAAGGTGATTGCGCGCGGCCTGCCGGCGGAGTTCGTCGCCGTCGCCACCGGCCGCCTGGCGGCCATTAACCGCGCCTGGGAGCGCATCAAGAAGGAACGCGGCCGGGTTGCTCCGGCCTGAGTGATGGGGCGACGATGACCGCGCAACCGACCTATGAGCAGCGACCCTCGCCCAATTTCGGGCCGCGGGCGGCGGACAAGCCGATCGACATCCTGCTCCTCCACTATACCGGCATGCTGTCGGAAGAGCTGGCGCTTGCCTGGCTGACCCTGTCCGACTCGCGGGTCTCGGCGCATTACTTAGTCGGCGAGGACGGCCGCATCGTCCAGATGGTCGACGAGACGATGCGCGCCTGGCATGCCGGCCAGTCGTTCTGGGCCGGCGAGACCGACATCAACGCCCGTTCTATCGGCATCGAGATCGCCAATCCCGGCCACCAGTTCGGCTATCGCGGCTTCCCGCCGGAGCAGATCGCCGCGGTCGTGACGCTCTGCCGCGACATCCTCTCGCGCCATGCCATCCCGCCTGAGCGCGTGCTGGCGCATTCGGACGTGGCGCCCTCGCGCAAGGAGGACCCCGGGGAACTGTTCCCCTGGGGCGAGCTCTCCGCCAACGGCATCGGTCACTGGGTGATGCCGGAGCCGGTGGTCGCCGGGCCGCTGCTGAAGCTTGGCGACCACGGGACGGCGGTGGAAGACCTCAAGCGGAGATTCCGCAATTACGGCTACGGCCTTGGCGCGGAATCGGAATTCGACGAGGAGACGGCGGCCGTGGTGCGCGCCTTCCAGCGCCATTTTCGCCCGGCGCAGGTGGACAGCATCGCCGACGTCTCGACCGTCGCCACCCTCGACAAGCTCTCCGCCGCGCTGCCGTCCGCCACTTGACCCGCGCGCATCGCGGTGCCATCTCCCGCCGGTCAGTCGGCCGGACGGCCGCTCCGGCAAGGGCCGAAAGGCCGCCGGGGAGGAAAGTCCGGGCTCCACGGAAACACGGTGCCGGCTAACGGCCGGCGGGGGCGACCCCAGGGAAAGTGCCACAGAAAGCAAACCGCCCGGCAATGCGTTCGCGCGGCGACGGGTAAGGGTGAAAGGGTGGGGTAAGAGCCCACCGCGGGACCGGCAACGGGACCGGCACGGTAAACCCCACCGGGAGCAAAACCGAATAGGGACGGCGCGGGGCGCGAGCCCCGGCAGGTTTCCAGGCCAGCCGTCCGGGTAGGTTGCTTGAGGCGTCCGGCAACGGACGCACCAGAGGAATGGCCGTCACGTGGCCCGCGAGGGCTGCCATACAGAACCCGGCTTACAGGCCAACTGGCACATTTGCTGAGGCGCCGCCGACGGACAAGGTCGGCGGCGTCGCCATTTTCAACCGCCCGGCCCGTAGCCGTCGGTCAGCGTGTTCAGGAACGCCACCAGGTCGTCGATCTCGGCATCGTCGAGCGCGGGCTTATCGCCCAGCTTACGGTCGAACGGTGGGTCGACCACGTCGATGTTGGCGTGATATTGCGGCGGCAGGTCGTCGTACTTCTCGACCGTCCCGTTGGCGCCCTTCGGATAGATCTTCTCCGGCTCAGTCTCGCGCAGGACGTAGAAGCGCACCACGTCCTTGAGGCTGGCATAGACGCCGTTGTGGAAGAAGACGTGCCGCGAGGCGACGTTCCTCAGCGTTGGCGTCTTGAACAGGCCGCAATTGGCCGCCTGCTTGGCGTAGATATCGTCGCGCAGCGGGCCGCAGATACCGAGATCGAAAGTGTGCGGGTCGGCATTGGCCGGAATCGCCGGATTGCGCGGTACGCCCAGCGCCTCGTACTCGTAGTCGGTAAAGATCGGCGGCGCGCCGTCGGCACTCGGCTGGTCGAGGTGGCAGGCGGCGCAATTGCCCTTCTTCGGATCGTCGAAGAGCTTCAGGCCGCGCGCTTCGGCTGGCGTCAGCGTCGCCTCACCCTTGAGGTAATAGTCGTATTGGCTGGTGAAGGGGTGGAAGGAGGGATCCTCCGTCTCGAAGCGCGCAAGGGCGAAGCCGGCCTCTTCCACCGTCGCCGGTTCATCTTCGAGCACGCCCTTGCCAAACAGCCCGGCGATCTCCGGCCCGTAGCCGGCCTTGAGCGCATCGTAGAGCGCGTGCTGGTTCGTGGCCATCTCGAAGGGCGAATAGAAGGGCCCGAGCACCTGCTCCTGCAGGGTGCCGGCGCGGCCGTCCCAGAACATGCCACCCTCGGGTACGATGTCGTTGCCGTTGCCCGCCTTGGGCGCCAGGTTGCGGGCGGCAGCGGTGAGCAGCGCCGTGGCGTTGGCGGCATCGCCGGCGGCGACGGCCGCGACTTCGGCCATCGGCGAGGTCTCGGCGATATCGGAGGTCGCGGTCTCCGGCCCGACCTCGAAGGGCGGCGTCAGAAATTTGTAGGTGAGGGTTGGCGTCGTCCTGATGCCGGGCAGGTTCATGTCCGGTCCGCCGAGCTGGACCGCCAGAGCATTGGCCGGCGCGTAGTGGTTCGCCGGATCGTGGCAGGACGCGCAGGACATGGTGCCCGAGGCGGATAGGGCCGGGTCGAAGAACAGCTTCCGGCCGAGTGCGGCCACGGCGCTGAGAGGCGCCTTGACGACGGGCGTTGCCGGGGCCGCATGGGCCACCAATTGGGCCGGCAGCAGGGCCGCGCCCGCGAGCAAGACGCTCGCGAGCGCGACGAACTGCACGGCAGGCCTGACAGCAT
The DNA here is from genome assembly GCA_963732845.1 of uncultured Alphaproteobacteria bacterium. GTDB lineage: Bacteria > Pseudomonadota > Alphaproteobacteria > Rhizobiales > Kaistiaceae > CAVSRC01. The sequence goes on from CAVTBE010000024.1 coordinate 56,140, forward strand.
GCCGTTTCATCGGGAAGCGCCTCAGCCCTGCGCTTCGCCGGTCTTGGGGTCGAGTATCAGAGCCGGGGTGGACGCCTTCCAGTCGAACATGTGGTCCAGCGTGCCGGCGATGGCGTCGAACGAGCCCTGGCCGATACGCTCGCCGCCGAGCCAGTTGTCCTCGATGAACCTGGTCACCGAACTCTGGTCGGTCAGGGTGTGATCGACGTAGTTGACCTTGGCGTAAGGCGACACGATCAGCAGCGGCTGACGGGTGCCGTAGCCGCAGCGACCCTGGACCGGCACGCCGTCGATGCCGGGGAGTGGGGTGCCGTTGGAGCAGGCGTCGCCGTTGAGCACGTCGTAGCCCTTCACCGGGATGTTCGACGGATTCACGATTGCGTGGGCATGGTCGTACCAGCCGTCCGAGTCATCGTAGAGGATGACGATCGCGGTCGACTTCCAGTCCGGGCTCTGCTCGATCTTGTTGATGGCGTCGGCAACGAACTCCTGCTCGTCGAGCGGATTGGAGTAGGCGGCATGGCCGTCCTGGTAGGCCGGGGCTTTCAGGAAGCTCACCGCCGGGAAGTTGCCGACCTTCAGAGCCGCCCAGAAGTCGCTCATGTCGTACTGGTGGTTGGCGCCGCCGTCATTGGAGGTCCCGATGGCTTCGGGCGAGCTCGGACGCACGTGCTTGAGGTTGGCCGTCGAGAGATAATACTGGAACGGCTGGTGGTGCGGGATGTAGTCGGCGCTCTTGACATTGATCAGCGGCGAAGTGGTAGAGCGGGCGCAGCCGGTCGAGCCGTTGGCATTGGTCGCGGTAAGATCGAACCCGCCCTCGAAGAAGCCCCAGGTGATGCCCTTGGCGTTGAGCAGGTCGCCAATGTTCTTGCCGGCCATGAGCGCCGTCGGGTACTTCGGGTTCGAGCAGACATCGCCGGTCGGGTCGAGGTCGCTGATCATCGTCCAGTTGCCGTGGCCGTCGGGAACGACGCGGCCGCCGTCATAGGTACCGTCCTTCTCGAGCGTGTAGCCGTCCGGCAGGATCAGGCCGTTGGTCTGGCCGGAGATGAGGTTGATGGCGCCCGGCGTCGACGGGCCGAAAGTGGTCGAATAGGAATTGTCGCTCATGGCGAAGTGCTGGGCGTAGTTCCACAGCGCGGTGAGGGTATTGCCGTCGTAGTAGCCCATCACGAGGCCGTTGGTGCCGAAGGCGCCGGCGCCGCCCTTGGTGCCCTTGCCCGTAAATTTGGGGAAGAGGTCCATCTTGAAGCCGTTATAGGCGGCCTGCTCGGCGGTGTAGCCGTGGTTCTGGTCCGCGGTCCCGGCCTGCGTGCGGTCGAGGCGGAAGGGAGCGGCCGCGGCGTCACCGTTGTCGGTGTTGGTCTTGTTGGGATTGTTCTCAAGCAGGCCGGCATTGGCCAGCGTGTCGATGTCGGCGGGCGTGTTCGCGGCCGCGGTGAACGCCGGCTCACCGGCCGGGTTGGTCGCATTCGGATAGGTGGCGAAGTAGTGATCGAAGGAGACGTTCTCCTGGAAGATCACGACCAGATGTTTGATCGGGCTGGCGGTGTCTGCAGTGGCGGCGCCGGCGGCCTGGGTGGCCAAAGCGAGGGTGAGCGCGCTGCAGCCGGCGAGAGCGGCTTGGCGGAATAGGCGAGCCATCGATGATTCCTTGCTCTGATGATGAATGATTGTGGTGTCGCCCGCGCCGGTTGCTAACCGCCGCCAATGTCACTTGGGTGACCCTCGGATGACAGCCCACATCTTTTTTGATGCATTCTGACCTGTCGGCACGGTAACGCCGCCGCCTGCGGGGCGGCAGATCGGCATGCGGCCCGGTCATGCGGCTGCGGGGGATGCTGGCCCAAACCCGGTCTGAACCGTTTCTTAAGCCTAACCGTTGCTGAATGGGGGTCGCCTGCGTCGCCCGGTGCGCGCAAAACCCAGCCATTTTCTTGACGGCCCGCGAAATCCCATGATATCCCATGAAATCCCGGAAGCACGCCGGCGCGTCGCCGGTGATCCGGCCGAAAGCGCGGGGGTCAACATGCAGCGCGCCATGGCCTTCCGGCCGGCTCATCGCCGGTTCTCCCGGGATAACAGGGTCGGTGGGCGGGTACTCCCACAGGCTGAATTGGGCGAGGGCGATGGACGAGTTTGTTTCCACCTTCACCAACCGGCTGGACGCCAAGGGGCGCGTGTCGATCCCGGCGCCGTTCCGGGCCGTGCTGGCGGTGGATGGATTCGATGGGCTCTATTGCTGCCCGACGCTGGACCAGCAGGCGATCGACGCGGGCGGCAACCGCCTGCGCCAGGTGATCGGCGACAGCATCGCGAATTTCGAGCCGTTCTCGGAGGATCACGAGTTGCTGTCGACGACGCTGATCGGCGACAGCGAGATCCTGAAGATCGATCAGGACGGCCGCGTCGTGCTGACCGAGACGATCAAGGCCCATGCCGGCATCAGCGATCGGGTCACCTTCGTCGGCCAGGGCTACAAGTTTCAGATCTGGGAGCCGGAGCGTTTCGCAGCATACCGGGAAGAGGCCAAGAACCGGCTGCGCGACCTGCGGAAACGCTTGGCGCCCGGCCATCGCGCAGCGGGCGCGCATCAGAGGACTGGGGAATGATTACGGCGGGCAGCGGCGTCGACGCGAGAAGCGCCGCTGGCGGACCAGCCCGCCACGTCCCCGTGATGCTCGAGGAGGTCGTACACTTCCTCGCGCCCGCCGCCGGTGGCATCTTCATCGACGGCACCTTCGGAGCGGGCGGCTATTCGGCCGCCCTTCTGGCACGTGGTGCCCAGGTCATCGCCATCGACCGCGATCCCGCGGCGATCGCCGGCGGTGGCGATCTGGCCCGCACGGCGGGCGACCGGCTGACCCTGGTCGAAGGCCGCTTCTCGGCGCTCGATGCGATCGCCCGCGCCCATGGCCGCGAGCAGGTCGACGGCGTCGTGCTCGATATCGGCGTCTCCTCCATGCAGGTGGATACGGCGGCGCGCGGCTTCTCCTTCCGCGGCGAGGGGCCGCTCGACATGCGCATGGGCTCCGACGGGCCGACCGCGGCCGACGTGGTCAACCACATGGAGTTCGGCGCCCTGGCGCGGGTCATCGCCGTGCTCGGCGAGGAGAAGAAGGCGCGCGCGGTCGCCCGGGCGATCGAGAAGGCGCGGGCGGCAAAGCCGCTCACCGGCACGCGCGAACTCGCCGACATCGTGGCGCGCGCCGTCGGCGGACGGCGCGACCAGGCCATCCATCCGGCGACGCGCACCTTTCAGGCGCTGCGCATCTTCGTCAATCGGGAGCTTGAGGAACTGGCCGAGGCGCTGGCCGCGTCCGAGCGCATCCTTGGGCCAGGCGGGCGGCTGGTGGTGGTCTCCTTCCATTCGCTGGAAGATCGCATCGTCAAGCGTTTCCTCGCCGATCGGTCGGCCACCCTGAGCGGCGCCTCGCGCCATCGCCCGGATGTGGCGGTGGCGGCGCCGACCTTCACCTTGCTGGCGCGTGGCGCGGTCACGCCCGGCGCGGCAGAGACCGCCGCCAATCCGCGTGCCCGCTCGGCGCGCCTGAGGGCAGCGACGCGGACCGCCGCCGCAGGGCGGCCGCTGGACGCGCAGGCGCTCGGTGTGCCCGCCGTGCCGGATTTCGATGGGAGCATGTGAACCATGGGTCGCATCTTCAACCTGGTCCTGCTAGCGGCGATGATCGTCGGCGCGGTGGTCACCTACGACATGAAGCACAAGGCGGAGCTTGCCGCCGAGCGGGTGGCGACGCTGCAGCACGACATCGCCAAGGAAAAGAACCAGATCGTCCTGCTCAAGGCCGAGTGGAGCCTGCTCACCCAGCCCGCCCGCCTGCAGGCAACCATCGAGCAATACGCCGATCACTTCCAGCTTCAGCCGTTCTCGCCGGACCAGATCGCCACCGTCGACGAAATTCCGCTGAAGCCGGGATCCATTGACGACAAGGCCGCCGAGAAACTGGCGCGCATCGCCGCACAGGCGCCGATGCCGCTGCGCTAGGCGGCCACAACAGGGAGCCAACGGCCTAACCGATGTCCGCCACAGAGCAGTTGGCAAGCCCGATCCGCGAGCCGCGCATCGCGCGGGCGGTGAGCCGCAGCGCGCCGCGCACGGCACCCGCTGGCGAATCCACGGTCGATCCCGTGCGCCGGCGCATCCGCGTCATCGTGGTGGTTTTCGGGCTGGCCTATCTGGCGCTCATCGGGCGGCTGGTCATGTTCGGCATCGATGGTCCCGCCGCCGACGGCGGCTACGATCCCAACACGGCAATCGCCACCAGCCGGCCGGACATCGTCGACCGCAACGGCGAGATCCTGGCGACCGACATCAACATGTCGTCGGTCTTCGCCGAGCCGCGCAACATCCTCGATCCGGACGAGGCGACCGAGCTTCTCACCAGCGTGCTGCCCGATCTCGACGCCCGCTCGCTGCGCGCCAGGCTGTCGACCAATGCCGGCTTCGCCTGGATCAAGCGCGAGATCACGCCGGAGCAGCAGCGCCAGATCCATTCGCTCGGGCATCCCCGGCATCGGCTTCCTCTCCGAGAAGCGCCGCTTCTATCCGGGCGGGGCGATGGCCTCGCACATCCTGGGTCTGGTCAACATCGACAACCAGGGCATCTCCGGCATGGAGAAATATATCGACGACCACGGGCTCGGCGATCTCCACGCGGCGGGCTTCGCGCGTGGCGGCGACCTCGAGCCGGTGCGCCTGTCGATCGACGTGCGCGTCCAGCACATCCTGTACGACGAGCTGTCGAAGGCGATGGACAAGTACAGCGCCATCGGCGCCACCGGCGTCGTGCTCAACGCCCATACCGGCGAAGTGCTGGCGATGGCGTCGCTGCCCGACTACGACCCCAACGACCCGGTCAATGCGCTGAAGCCCGACCGGCTCAACCGCATGACCGCCGGCGCCTACGAGCTGGGCTCGGTGTTCAAGAGCTTCACCTTCGCCATGGCGCTCGACAGCGGCGCGGTGAAGATGACCGACGTCATCGACGCCAGCAAGCCGATCCATGCCGGCGGCTTCACCATCCACGACTTCCACGGCAAGTACCGCCCGCTCACCGTGCCGGAGGTGTTCATCTATTCCTCCAACATCGGCGCCGCGCACATGGCGATGAAGGTCGGCACGCCGGGCGTGCAGGCGTATCTCCGCCGCTTCGGCCTTCTCGACAGGCTGAAGACCGACCTGCCGGAAGTGGCCTCGCCCATCGTGCCGCGGCGGTGGACCGACCTGACCACCATGAACATCGCCTTCGGCCAGGGCCTGGCCGTCACCCCCATGCAGACGGCGGTGGCCGATGCGGCGCTGGTCAATGGCGGCTGGCTCATCCCGCCGACCTTCGAGCCGCGCACCGCCGACCAGGCCAGGGCGATGGCGGTCCAGATCGTCAAGCCGCAGGTCAGCCGGGATCTGCGCTACCTCTTCCGCCTGAACGTGGAAAAGGGCTCCGGCCGGCGCGCGGCCGTCCCCGGCTACATGGTCGGCGGCAAGACCGGCACCGCCCAAAAAGTCGTCAACGGCCGTTATTCTGACACAGCCCGGCTCAATTCATTCCTCGCCGCTTTTCCGATCGACGACCCGCAATACGTCGTGCTTGTGGTGCTTGACGATCCGCAGCGGGCGAAAGAGGGTGGCGGCACAACGGCGGGTTCCAACGCGGCTCCGACCGTCGGCGCGGTGATCCGGCGCTCGGCGGCGCTGCTCGGGGTCGAGCCGCGCAAGGACGACGGGGTCGAAGCCTTGCTGGTGTCGAATTGAAACTGCCGCGGCAAAGGATGCGGCGCATGAAACGCACAATCGGACGACCGCAGTGTCGATACAACTTGGGGACCTTGCCGCCGCAGCCGGACTGAGCCTTTCCACTGGCATCGGGGCAATCGAGATCGGCGGGCTTGCGGCCGACAGCCGCAGGATCGCGCCCGGCGACCTGTTCGCGGCGCTGCCCGGCAGCGCCGCCGATGGCGTGCGCTTTGCCGGCGAGGCGGTGCGCCGCGGCGCCGTCGCCGTGCTGGCCGCCGATGGCGCTGCCCTCGACCTGCCGGGCGACGTTGCGGTCCTCAGATCAGCCGAGCCGCGCCGGGCGCTCGCGCTGATGGCGGCGCGCTTCTATCCGCGCCAGCCGGCCCATCTGGTCGCCGTCACCGGCACCAGCGGCAAGACCTCGGTCGCCGCCTTCGCCCGCCAGATCTTCGCCGCCGCCGGCCACGCGGCGGCGAGCCTCGGCACCATCGGCGTGGTCAGCGACAAGCGCACCGAACATGGCAGCCTGACGACGCCCGATCCGGTGGCCCTGCATGCCGAGCTCGACCGGCTGGCCGGGGAGGGGGTCACCCATGCGGCGCTGGAGGCGTCCAGCCACGGCCTCGACCAGCACCGGCTCGACGGCATCCGCATCGTCGCCGCCGGCTTCACCAATCTCGGCCGCGACCACATGGACTACCACCCGACGGTGGAGGCCTATCTCGCCGCCAAGCTGCGCCTGTTCACCGACATCCTGCCGGCCGACGGCACCGCGGTCATCGACATGGATGGCGCCCGCGGTGGCGACGTCGCCGCGGCGGCGGCGGCGCGTGGCCAGAGGCTCATCCGCATCGGCCGGGCGGGCGACGAGATCCGCCTTGTCGATCTCGCCGCCGACGGCTTCCGCCAGCGCCTTCGCCTGTCGGTCTTGGGGAGTGCGCGCGACCTGCTGCTGCCGCTCGCCGGATCCTTCCAGGCGTCCAACGCCCTGGTCGCCGCCGGCCTTGCCATCGGCGCCGGGATTGCCGCCGACACGGCCATCGACGCGCTGGCCTCGCTCGAAGGCGCCCCCGGCCGGCTGGAGCTCGTCGGCCACAAGCGGAACGGCGCCCTCATCTTCATCGATTACGCCCACAAGCCCGACGCGCTGGTGAGCGCGCTGCAGGCGCTGCGTCCGATGACGCGCGGCCGCCTCGTCGTCGTCTTCGGCGCCGGCGGCAATCGCGATGCCGGCAAGCGGCCGCTGATGGGCAAGGCCGCAACCGACAACGCCGATCTGGTGATCGTCACCGACGACAATCCGCGCTTCGAGGATCCTGCCGCCATCCGCAAGGCGATCGTGGCCGCCGCGCCGGCGGCAATAGAGATCGGCAATCGCGGCGAGGCGGTCGCCCATGCGGTCGCCATGCTCGAGCCCGGCGATGTGCTGTGCGTCGCCGGCAAGGGCCACGAGACCGGCCAGTATGTCGACGGCCGCGTCATCCCCTTCTCCGACCACGAGGCGGTCGCCCGGGCGCTTGCCGCCGAGGAGGCCGCATGACCCGGCCGCTGTGGACCTCGGACGCCTTTCTCGTCGCCACCGGCGGCCGGCCGGTCGGACCGCCGCCCGAGACCGTCACCGGCATCTCCATCGACAGCCGCACGATCCGGCCCGGCGATGCCTTCTTCGCCATTCACGGCGACCGGCATGACGGGCACGACTTCGTTTCGCTGGCGCTCGCCGGCGGTGCCGCCACGGCGGTGGTCGGCGAGGACCGGCTGGCCGCGCTCGGCCGCATCACCCAATCGCTCACCGTCGTCGACGATGTGCTCGGCGGGCTCTGCGGCGTCGGCATCGCCGCGCGCCTGCGCAGCAATGCGCGCATCGCCGCGGTCACCGGCAGCGTCGGCAAGACCAGCACCAAGGAGATGCTGGCGACCGCCTTGGCGTCGGAGGGCGTGGTGCATGCCTCGCCGGCGTCGTTCAACAATCACTGGGGCGTGCCGCTGGCGCTCGCCCGCATGCCGCGCGAGGCGGCCTACGGCGTCTTCGAGATCGGCATGAACCATGCCGGCGAGATCGAGCCGTTGACGCGGATGGTGCGTCCGCATGTGGCGATCGTCACCACGGTCGGGCCGGTCCATCTCGAATATTTCAAGGACGAGGCCGGCATCGCCCGCGCCAAGGCCGAGATCTTCCTCGGGGTGGAGCCCGGCGGGGCGGCGCTCATCAATCGCGACAATCCGCACTACGCGTTGCTGGCGGAGCTGGCGCGCGAGGCCGGCGTCGAGCGCATCATCGGCTTCGGCGAGCACGAAGAGGCCGAGGTGCGGCTCGATGAGGTCAGGCTGAAGGAAAACGTCTCCTGCGTCGCCGCCACGGTGCTCGGCGAACAGGTCGCCTACAAGCTCGGCGCGCCCGGCCGTCATCTCGTGCAGAACAGCCTGGCGGTGCTGGGTGCGGTGTCGCTGCTCGGCGGCGATCTGGCGCGGGCGGCACTGGCGCTTGCCGGGCTCGCCGCGGGCAAGGGCCGCGGAGAGCGCCAGGAGCTCAAGCTGCCGGGCGGCACGGCGGTGCTCATCGACGAGAGCTACAACGCCAATCCGGCCTCGATGAGCGCGGCCATCGCGCTGCTCGGCCAGACCGAGCCCGGCCGCAACGGGCGGCGCATCGCCATCCTCGGCGACATGCTGGAGCTTGGGCGCGGGGCGGAGGCCATGCATGCCGGGCTCGCCGGGCCGCTGGCGGAAGCGGATGTCGATGCCGTCTTCCTGGTCGGGCCGCTGATGCGCGCGCTGTGGGATGCGCTGCCGGTGCGGCTGCACGGCGGCTATACCGAAAAGGCAAGCGACATGGAGCCGCTGGTTGCCGAGGCCATCGCCTCCGGCGACGTCATCATGGTCAAGGGATCCAATGCCAGCCGCATGGGACCGCTGGTCGAAACCATCAAGGCGCGCTTCGCTCCTGCCAAGGCAGCCGCCAGTGTCGCGCAGGAACGGGATAACGCCTGATGCTCTATTTCCTTGGTGAATTCGCCGAGCACGTCACGGTCCTCAACGTCTTCCGCTACATCACCTTCCGCACGGCCGGCGCCACCATGACGGCGCTGGTCTTCGTCTTCCTGTTCGGACCGATCATCATCGCGGCGCTGCGCATCCGCCAGGGCAAGGGCCAGCCGATCCGCGCCGACGGTCCGCCCAGCCATCTCCTCACCAAGACCGGCACGCCGACCATGGGCGGGCTGATGATCCTCTCCGGTCTGACCGTCTCGACGCTGCTGTGGGCGAATCTCGCCAATGTCTATGTCTGGGTGGTGCTGCTGGTCACCATCGCCTTCGGCCTCATCGGCTTCTACGACGACTACCTCAAGGTCACCAAGCAGACCGACAAGGGCTATTCGGGCAGGGCACGCCTCACCCTGGAGGCCGGCATCGCGGCTGCGGCCTGCACCGTCGTCGCGCTGGTCGGCACCTCGCCGCTGTCGACGTCGCTGACCTTCCCCTTCTTCAAGGATCTGGTTGTCAATCTCAGCTGGTTCTTCGTGCCGGTCGGCGCCTTCGTCATCGTCGGCGCCGGCAATGCGGTGAACCTCACCGACGGCCTCGACGGGCTGGCCATCGTGCCGGTCATGATCGCCGCGGCGAGCTTCGGTTTCATCGCCTATCTCTCCGGCAACGCGGTGTTTGCCGACTACCTGCAGATCCATTTCGTGCCCGGCACCGGCGAGCTGGCGGTGCTGTGCGGCGCGATGCTCGGCGCCGGCCTCGGCTTCCTGTGGTTCAACGCGCCGCCGGCGGCGATCTTCATGGGCGACACCGGCTCGCTGGCGCTGGGCGGCCTGCTCGGCTCGGTCGCCGTCGCCACCAAGCACGAGATCATCCTGGCCATCGTCGGCGGCCTGTTCGTGGTCGAGGCGCTGTCGGTCATCATCCAGGTCGTCTCGTTCAAGATGACCGGCAAGCGCGTCTTCCGCATGGCGCCGATCCACCACCATTTCGAGGAGCTGGGCTGGACCGAGTCGACGATCGTCATCCGCTTCTGGATCGTCGCCGTGCTCTTGGCGCTGATCGGCCTCTCCTCGCTGAAACTGAGGTGACAGGCGCGCCATGATCCCGGTCACCAGCTTCAGCGGACGCGACGTCGCCGTCTTCGGCCTCGGCGAGAGCGGTCGCGTCAGCGCGCTGGCGCTGGCCGCCGGCGGGGCGACGGTCGCCGCCTGGGACGACAATGAGGCCGCGGTCGTCGCGGCGCGCGCTGCCGGCATCCCGATCGTCGACCTGCATGTCGCCGACTGGCGAAGCTTCGCGGCGCTGGTGCTGACGCCGGGCGTGCCGCTCACCCATCCGCTGCCGCATTGGACGGTGGTGAGCGCGCGGGCGGCCGGCATCGAGATCATCGGCGACGTCGAACTGTTCTGCCGCGAGCGGCGGCGCCATTGCCCGGAGGCGCCGTTCATCGCCATCACCGGCACCAACGGCAAGTCGACCACGACGGCGCTCATCGCCCATCTCATCGCCACCGCCGGCCGCGAGGTGGCGCTCGGCGGCAATATCGGCAAGGCGATCCTGTCGCTGGAGCCGCCGAGCCGCGGGCGCACCCACGTGATCGAGTGCTCCTCCTTCCAGATCGACCTGGCGCCGAGCCTCGACCCGTCCATCGGGGTGCTCCTCAACATCACGCCCGACCACATCGACCGTCACGGCACGTTCGAGGCCTATGCCGCGATCAAGGAGCGCCTGGTGGCAAATTCGAAGACGGCGGTCATCGCCGTCGACGACAAGCCGTCGCAGGCGATTGCCGACCGCGTCGCGCGCGCCGGCACGCGCGTCATCCGCATCTCCAACCGGCGGCCGCTGGCCGACGGGGTCTATGCCAGCGGCGAGGAGATCGTCGCGGTCGCCGACGGCGCCTCGACCCGGGTGGCGAATCTTGCCGGCATCGGCGCGCTGCGCGGCGCCCACAACGCCCAGAACGCCGCCGCCGCCGTGGCGGTCGCCCGTGCCGTCGGCCTCGATCAGGCAACCATCGTCAAGGGGCTCAAGAGCTTCCCCGGCCTGTCGCACCGCATGGAGGAGGTCGGCCGCCGCGGCCGCGTCCTCTTCGTCAACGATTCCAAGGCGACCAATGCGGACGCCGCGGCCAAGGCGCTGGCGAGCTTCGCGCCGATCTACTGGATCGCCGGCGGCCGGCCGAAGGAGGGCGGCATCACGCCGCTCACGGATTTCTTCCCGCGCATCGCCAAAGCCTATCTCATCGGCGAGGCGGCGGCGGACTTCGCGCACACGCTGGAGGGCCGCGTGCCGCACGTCATCTCCGGCACGCTCGACGCCGCGGTCGCATCGGCGGCCGCCGATGCGGCTCAGGATCCGGCGGCGGAGCCGGTGGTGCTGCTGTCGCCGGCCTCAGCCTCCTACGACCAGTTCAAGAATTTCGAGCAGCGCGGCGACGCCTTCCGCGCCCTCGTGCTTCAGCTCGATGGAATTTCCAGCCAGGGGGAGGCCGCCTGATGGTCAGCCGCACCGATCGCAGTCAATTCGCCGAGTGGTGGTGGACGGTGGACAAATACCTGCTCGGCGCGCTCGTCGTGCTGATGCTTTCCGGCATCCTGCTGTCGCTGGCCGGCAGTCCGGCGGTCGCCGAACGCCTCGGCTACAACAGCTTCCATTTCGTCGACCGCCAGGTGGCCTTCTTCTTCCCGGCGCTGGCGGTGATGATCGCCACCTCCTTCCTCACCCCGGCGCAGGCGCGGCGTACGGCGCTGATCGTGCTTGCCATCGCCGTCGTGCTGATGATGGCGACGCTGATCGTCGGCGTCGAGGTCAAGGGCGCCCGTCGCTGGTTCGATTTCGCCGGCCTGTCGGTGCAGCCGTCCGAGTTCATGAAGCCGGCCTTCGTCGTCGTCGTCGCCTGGCTGTTCGCCGAAAACCGCCGCCGGCAGGACATCCCCGGCAACGTCTTTGCCATCATCCTGTTCGGCATCGTCGCGGCGCTGCTCATCGCCGAGCCGGACTTCGGCCAGACCATGCTGATCACCATCGCCTGGGGCAGCCTGTTCTTCATGGCCGGGCTGTCGTGGTTCTGGATCGCCGCGCTCGGGCTGGCGGCCGTGGGTGGCGTCTTTGCCGCCTATGCGACGCTGCCCCACGTCGCTGCCCGCATCGACCGTTTCATCTCGCCGCAATCGGGCGATACCTTCCAGATCGACAAGGCGCTCGATTCGATCCTGCACGGCGGCTGGTTTGGGCAGGGGCCGGGCGAGGGCGTCGTCAAGCGCGTGCTGCCCGACGCCCATACCGACTTCATCTTCGCGGTGGCGGCGGAGGAGTTCGGCATCATCGTGTGCATTGCGCTGGTGCTGGTCTTCGGCCTGATCGTCTTCCGCGGCCTGTCACGCTCGTCGCGCCAGGAGGACCCGTTCGTGCGGCTCGCGGGCGCTGGCCTCGTCGTCCTCTTCGGCGTGCAGTCGGTAATCAACATGGCGGTCAACCTCAACATGATCCCGGCCAAGGGCATGACGCTGCCCTTCATCTCCTATGGCGGCTCGTCGATGGTTGCCGTCGCCTTCGGCATGGGCCTGCTGTTGTCGCTGACCCGCCGCGGGCCGGAGCCGCGGCGCATCGCGCGGCGTGTCATCGCCACGCCGCCGCCGGCGCCGAGGCCGGTGTGATGGTGCACGGGCGCAGCCACACCGTCCCCTCTCCCCTTGCGGGAGAGGGACAGGGAGAGGGGTAAAGGCAAAGCCCTGCCGCCACCCCCCTCTAAGCTTCGCCAAGGATTTCTGCTTTGCAGAAGTCCGGCTGCGCTATTCTCCCCGCAAGGGGGAGAAGGGTGCTCCCCTTCTATGTCTGAGACCAGGATCGCCTTGCTGGCGGCCGGGGGGACTGGCGGCCATCTGTTTCCGGCCGAGGCGCTGGCGCTGGAGCTGAAGGCGCGCGGCTGGCGCATCCATCTGGCCACCGACCACCGGGTCGAAGCCTATGGTCAGGACTTTCCGGCGGAAGAGACCCACCTCATCGCCTCGGCGACGCTGACCCGTGAGCCGCTCGCCTTTGCTAGGGGTGTGCTGCGTCTCGGCGTCGGCTTCGTGCAGGCGTGGTCGCTGATGCGCCGCCTGAGACCCGCCGTCGCCGTCGGCTTCGGCGGCTATCCCACCCTGCCGCCGATGCTGGCGGCGTCGCGCCTGCGTGTGCCCACCGTCATCCACGACCAGAACGCCGTCATCGGCCGCGCCAACGGCTTCCTGGCGCCTCTGGTCACGGCGATCGCCACCAGCCAGGCGCAGGTCCGCGGCACCGAAAAGGTGCGCGCCAAGATCGTGCAGACCGGCAATCCGGTGCGTCCGGCGGTCCTGGCGGCGGCGGCGACGCCCTATCGGCAACCGGCGGCGGACGGGCCGTTCCGGCTTCTCGTCTTCGGCGGCAGCCAGGGCGCCCGCTTCCTGTCCGATCTGCTGCCGCCGGCCATCGCCCTCCTGCCGGAGGCGGCGCGGGTGCGGCTTGCCATCGTGCAGCAGTGCCGGACGGAGGACGTGCAGCGGGTCGATGCGGCCTACAGGGACCTCGGCGTCACCGCCGACATTGGCGCCGTTCTTTCACGACCTGCCGCAGCGTATCGCCGACAGCCACCTCGTCGTCTGCCGCTCCGGCGCCTCGACCACCGCCGAGCTGACCGTGATCGGCCGGCCGGCGATCATGGTGCCTCTGCCGGGGGCGCTCGACCAGGACCAGAAGGCCAATGCCATGGTTCTGGCCGCCGCCGGCGGCGGCTGGGTGGTCGAGCAGAAGGAGACGTCCGCGGAGCGGCTGGCCGCCGATCTCGGCGCCCTGATGGCCGATCCGGCGCGGCTTGCGGCGGCGGCCGCGGCGGCGCAGAAATGCGGCCGTCCGGATGCGGTCGCGCGCCTCGCCGATGTGGTAGAGCGTGTCGCGGCCGGCGCCTCCGCCGGCAGCATCTCTGGAGTTGCCGCATGAAGATGGGAATGGATATCGGGCCGGTGCATTTCGTCGGCATCGGGGGCATCGGCATGAGCGGCATTGCCGAGGTGCTGGTCAATCTCGGCTACCGGGTGCAGGGCTCCGATCTTTCCGACAATGCCAATGTCCAGCGCCTGCGCGACAAGGGCATCGCCATCGCCATCGGCCACGACGCCGCCAATCTCGGCGAGGCACGGGTGGTGGTCGTCTCCTCGGCGATCAAGCGCGACAATCCCGAGCTTCAGGCGGCGCGCGCGCGGCTGCTGCCGGTGGTGCGCCGCGCCGAGATGCTGGCCGAGCTGATGCGGCTGAAACAGGCGGTCGCCGTCGCCGGCACCCACGGCAAGACCACCACCACCTCGATGGTGGCGGCGCTGCTCGATGCCGGCGGCTTCGACCCGACCGTCATCAATGGCGGCATCATCAACGCCTACGGCACCAACGCGCGCATCGGCACCAGCGACTGGATGGTGGTCGAGGCGGACGAATCCGACGGCACCTTCGTCAAGCTGCCGGCCGATGTGGCGCTGGTCACCAATATCGATCCGGAGCATCTCGACCATTACGGCTCCTTCGACCGGGTGCGCGAAGCCTTCCGCCAGTTCGTCGAGAACGTGCCCTTCTACGGCTTTGCCGTCATGTGCATCGACCATCCGGAGGTGCAGGCGCTGATCGGGCGCATCGAGGACCGCCGCATCATCACCTATGGCGCCAGCCCGCAGGCGGATGTGCGCTACACTGATCTGCGCATCGACGGCGGCCGCTCGGTCTTCACCGTCACCATCGGCGACCGCCAGGGCGGCCAGCGCCGCGTGATCGAGGACCTGTCGATCGCCATGCCCGGCGAGCACAACGTCCAGAACGCCACCGGCGCGCTGGCCATCGCCCATCATCTCGGCGTCCCCGATGCGGCCATCGTCGCCGGCATGGCCGGCTTCGGCGGGGTCAAGCGCCGCTTCACCCATACCGGCTCGTGGAAGGGCGTCGAGATCATCGACGATTACGGCCACCATCCGATCGAGATTGCCGCGGTGCTGCGCGCCGCCCGCTCGGTGGCGAAGGGCAGGGTGATCGCCGTCGTCCAGCCGCACCGCTATACACGCCTGCGCGATCTCTTCGACCAGTTCTGCACCTGCTTCAACGACGCCGACGTGGTGATCGTGGCGCCGGTCTATCCGGCCGGCGAGGCGCCGATCGAAGGCATCGACCGCGACCATCTGGTGGAAGGCCTGCGCGTGCGCGGCCATCGCGACGCCCGTCCGCTCGCCGGCCCGGAGGCGCTCCCCGCGACGATCGCCGACCTGGCCAAGCCTGGCGATTACGTCGTCTGCCTCGGCGCCGGCTCGATCAGCCAGTGGGCCTATGCGCTGCCCGGCGAACTGGCGAAGTTGAAATGACCACCCATCGTTTCGGCGACTTCTCTGCCATCCGCGGGCGGCTGACGGAGAACGCGCCGCTGGCGCCGTTCACCTGGTTCCGCGTCGGCGGGCCGGCGGAGCTCCTGTTCCAGCCGGCGGACAGCGACGACCTCGCGCTCTTCCTTCAGAAACTGAATCCGGATGTCCCGCTAACCGTCATCGGCGTCGGCTCGAATCTGCTGGTGCGCGACGGCGGCATCGCAGGCGTCGTCATCCGCCTGTCGGCGAGGGGCTTCGGCCACGCGGTCGCCGAAGCCGGGAACCGCATCCGTGCCGGCACGGCGCTGCCCGACAAGCGGCTCGCCGCCTTCGCGCTGGAACGGGGGCTCGCCGGCTTCGCCTTCTATCACGGCATCCCGGGCACGCTCGGCGGGGCGCTGCGCATGAATGCCGGCGCCAATGACGGCGAGACGCGTGCCTGTCTGGTCGCGGTCCATGCGGTCGACCGGCAGGGGCGCCGCCACGTCCTCTCCAACGAAGAGATGGGCTTCACCTATCGCCACTCGGCGGCGCCCGGCGACTTCATCTTCACCGAGGCGGTGTTTCAGGGCACGCCGGCGCCGCAGGCCGAAATCAGGGCGGCGATGGATGCGGTCGCGGCCCATCGCGAACGGGCCCAGCCGATCCGCGAGAAGACCGGCGGCTCGACCTTCACCAATCCGCCCGGCGGCAAGGTCTGGCAGCTGATCGAGGCGGCCGGCTGCCGCGGCCTCACTATCGGCGGCGCCATGGTCTCGGAGATGCACTGCAACTTCCTGATCAACACCGGGGCGGCCACCGCCACCGACCTCGAACGTCTCGGCGAGACGGTGCGGGCACGGGTCCTGGCGTCGAGCGGCGTCAGGCTCACTGGGAGATCAAGCGGGTCGGCCGCTTCCCGCCCGGTGCCGAGGTGGCACCGTTCCTCGGCGAGGCGGCTGAGGACTTTCGCCCAGCAGACTGATTTTCTTTGAAATTAAGATCGCGACCTGCACCGACATCCGCCCGGCGCTTGCCTGACGCGCCGCCACCCGACCGGTATTTCGCCACCCGCCTGAGTCCTCGCCGGCAACAGCCGCCGAATTTTCGAAGAAAGTGCCCGAAGCCGCGGTTTGGTTAACGATTGTTAACCATTTCCGACGCCATAGTGACCCTGATTGGTGCGAATCGGGCAACGGGTCAGGGGTCGGTGGTCACACACGTTGCAGTTCTGATGGGCGGTTGGTCGAGCGAGCGGCCGGTTTCGCTCGCCTCGGGGAAGGCATGTGCCGATGCCCTGGAAGGCGAGGGCTACCGCGTCACGCGCATCGACGTCGGCCGCGACATTGCGAGCGTGCTGTCCGATCTCCGCCCCGACGTCGCCTTCAACGCGCTGCACGGCCCCTTCGGCGAGGACGGCTGCATTCAGGGCATCCTCGAGGTGCTTGCCGTTCCCTATACCCACTCCGGCGTGCTCGCCTCGGCGCTGGCCATGAACAAGCCGCTAGCCAAGGACGTGATGAAGGCGGCCGGTATTCCGGTAGCCGAATTGATCCTGGTCGACCGCTTCAAGGCGGCCGAAGCCCACGTCATGCCGCCGCCTTACGTGGTCAAGCCGCCGGCCGAAGGCTCGACCTTCGGGGTTCACATCGTCAGCACGGAGGCGACTGATCCGCCGCAGGCGCTTGCTGCCGCGGACTGGCCCTATGGCGATGTGGTGATGGTCGAATCTTATGTGGCCGGCCGCGAGCTGACCTGCGGGGTTCGTGGCAACGAACCTCTGGATATCATTGATATCATTGTGGAAGGCGGGTTTTACGACTACCACGCCAAATACGACAAGGGCGGTTCGCGGCACGTCCTGCCGGCAGAACTTTCACCGATTATTTACCAAAATATACAGATGCTGGCTCTTCGCGCCCATCAGGCTTTGGGCTGCCGTGGGGTCAGTCGAGCGGACTTTCGCTACGACGACCGGCTCGAGGGCATGGGCGGTGTGGCCTGCCTCGAGGTCAACACGCAACCTGGCATGACGGCGACGTCACTGGTTCCCGAGATGGCAGCCCATGGCGGCATGGATTTCGGGAAGCTCGTGCGGTGGATGGTGGAGGACGCATCTTGCGGCCGCTAGCGACTAACCTTCTCGGTTTCACGACCGCCGCTCCCGGCAGGGCGGCGGCGTTGGCGCGCCTGGGCGTGCTGCCGCGCTTCCTGCGCCGGCCGGCGCGTGCCCTTCAGCGCCGTCAGTGGCGCCTGCCCAGCCGCTTCGGGCTCAAGGCCTTCCTCGCCTTTGCCGTCGCCACCGTGATTGCCGGCGGGCTCACCGGCGGACGCGCGCTCAGCGTCGTTTCGGCGGTCAGCGCCTGGTCCGGCCTTGCCATCGCCGAAGTGAAGATCACCGGCCAGAGCGAGACCTCCGAGGTGGCGGTGCTCGACCGGCTCGATATCAAACAGGATCCCTCGCTGCTCACCTACGATGTCGACGCGGCGCGGGCGCGCATCGAGCTCCTGCCGTGGGTCGATCACGCCACCCTCAAGAAGCTCTTCCCCAACACGCTCGAGGTCGCGATCGTCGAGCGCGTGCCCTTCGCCATCTGGCAGCACGGCAGCGCGCTGTCGCTCATCGATGGCGCCGGCAAGGTGATCACCGACGCGATCGATGAGCGCTACGCCCGGCTGCCTTTCGTGGTCGGCCCGGGCGCGGCGGAGCGGGCGAGGGCGTTCGTCGAGATGATCGACGGCCAGCCCGACATCGCCGACAAGGTGCGCGCCGGGGTGCTGATCTCCGGCGAGCGCTGGAACGTCGTGCTCGACAGCGGCATCGAGGTGATGCTGCCGGCCGACAAGCCGGCGGCGGCGCTGGCCACGGTGGCGACGCTCGACGCCCAGAAGAAGCTGCTGTCGCGCGAGATCACCACGGTCGACATGCGTCTGCCCGACCAGATGATCGTGCGCCTCGACGAGCAGGGGCTCGCCGACCGCAAGACCATGCTCAAAGAGCGCGACAAGCTCGCGCGCCGGCAGAGGACGAACACGTGATGCGTCTGTTCGGCAAATTGGACCCGAGTGCTCACGGCCTGTCGCGCCGGTCGACCGTAGTGTCGATCCTCGACGTCGGGTCGAGCAAGATCGCCTGCCTGATCGCGCGGCTGACGCCGTGCGCGCCCGGGCGAGGCGTTACGCGGCCGCACCCATGCCATCGAGGTGCTGGGCATCGGCCATCAGCGGTCGCGCGGCATCAAGTCGGGCGTGGTCACCAATCTCGAGGCGGCCGAACAGGCCATCCGCTGCGCCGTCGATGCGGCCGAGCGCATGGCCGGCGTCACCGTCGAATCGCTCATCGTCAGCGTCACCTGCGGGCGGCTGGCGAGCGAAAGCTATGCCGCCTCGGTGTCGCTGCCGGGGCTGGAGGTCACCGAAGGCGACATCCGCAGCGTGCTCGCCGAAGGCCGCCGCCATTCGGTCAGTGAGGGACGCGCGGCGGTGCATTCGCTGCCGATCGGCTATTCGCTTGACGGCGAGGGCGGGATTGCCGATCCGCGCGGCATGGTCGGCCGCCGGCTCGGCGTCGACATGCACGTGGTCACCGGCGACGCGCCGCCGCTGGCCAACCTGGAACTGTGCATCAACCGCTGTCACCTGTCGGTGGCGGCGATGGTCGCGGCGCCCTATGCCAGCGGCCTGTCGACGCTGGTCGACGACGAGGCCGAGCTCGGCTGCGCGGTCATCGATTTCGGCGGCGGCACCACCTCCATCGCCGTGTTCAGCCGCGGCCAGTTCGTCCATGTCGATGCGCTTGCCGTCGGTGGCCATCACATCACCACCGATATCGCCCGCGGCCTGTCGACCCGCATCGAGGATGCCGAGCGGCTGAAGACGGTCTATGGCAGCGCGCTGCCCGGCCTCGCCGACGAGCGCGACGTGCTCGCCGTGCCGCCGATCGGCGACGAGGACGAGCGCCAGGTGCCCAACCATGTGCCGCGCTCGGCGCTCACCCGCATCATCCGGCCGCGCGTCGAGGAGATCCTCGAACTGGTGCGCGACCGGCTCAATGCCTCCGGCTTCGCCAGCCTGGTCGGCCGGCGCATGGTGCTGGTCGGCGGCGCCAGCCAGCTTACCGGCCTCAGCGAGGCGGCGCGCCGCATCCTGGCGCGCAACATCCGTCACGGGCGGCCGCTGGGCATCGTCGGCCTGCCCGAAACGGCGCGGGGCCCTGCCTTTGCCGCCGGCGTCGGCCTGCTGGTCTATCCGCAGGTCGCCGTGATGGAGCAGTTCAACGACGAAACCGAGACGCCTTTGGCCATGACCGGAACCGGCGGCTACTTCGCCCGGGTCGGCCAGTGGTTCAGGGAGAGCTTTTAAGCGCCGCGCGGGCGCTGGAGCCGCGGCGGCGGCCTCCGACGGGAGAAGGACCAGGCCGACGGGACGCGCGGACGGCCAGAAGACTAAAGGACGACGAGGCTATCATGACAATCGATCTGCACGTGCCCGATATCAAGGAACTGAAGCCGAAGATCACCGTGTTTGGCATCGGCGGTGCCGGCGGCAACGCGGTCAACAACATGATCCGCTCCGGTCTCATCGGGTGCGAGTTCGTGGTCGCCAACACCGATTCGCAGGCGCTGTCCTCATCCAGGGCGGAACGCCTCATCCAGATGGGCGTCGCCGTCACCGAGGGCCTCGGCGCCGGCTCCCAGCCCGAGATCGGCCGGGCAGCGGCCGAGGAGGCGATCGACGAGATCACCGATCACCTGTCGGGCTCGCACATGGTCTTCGTCACCGCCGGCATGGGCGGCGGCACCGGCACCGGCGCCGCGCCGATCATCGCGCGGGCGGCGCGTGAGTCGGGCATTCTCACCGTCGGCGTCGTCACCAAGCCGTTCCAGTTCGAGGGCGCCCGGCGCATGCGCGTCGCCGAAGCCGGCATCCAGGAACTGCAGGCCTGCGTCGACACGCTGATCGTCATCCCCAATCAGAACCTGTTCCGCATCGCCAACGAGAAGACCACCTTCGCCGACGCCTTCGCCATGGCCGACCAGGTGCTCTATTCCGGCGTCGCCTGCATCACCGACCTGATGGTCAAGGAAGGCCTGATCAATCTCGACTTCGCCGACGTGCGCTCGGTCATGCGCGAGATGGGCAAGGCGATGATGGGCACCGGCGAGGCCTCCGGCGACCGTCGCGCCATCCAGGCGGCGGAGGCGGCGATCGCCAATCCGCTTCTCGACGAAACTTCGATGAAGGGCGCCCGCGGCCTGCTGATCTCGATCACCGGCGGCAAGGACCTCACCCTGTTCGAGGTCGACGAGGCGGCCACGCGCATCCGCGAGGAGGTCGATACCGACGCCAACATCATCCTCGGCGCCACCTTCGAGGAGGAGCTGGAAGGCATCATCCGCGTGTCGGTGGTCGCCACCGGCATCGAAAGCGTGGCCGGCGAGACGGCGGCGCCGATCGAGGTGCGCACCGCCGAGATGAGCCAGCGCCTGCGCGGCATCGCGCAGCCGGCACCCGCCGCGGCCAGACCCGCCGCGCAGCCGCAGCCCGCCATCGCCCAGACGCCGGCTCCGAAGCCGGCCGCTGCTCCGGCGGCCCCGGCCGCTGGCCAGCAGCCGATGCGGTCGACCGCCGATCTGTCGCGCGATGCATTCGCCACTGCCGTCGGCCAGGTCGCCGCGGAAACGCCGGCACCGAGCGCCCGCGCCCGCGATACCGGCATCACCATCGCGCCGCTCGCCCCGGCTCCGGCCGTGGACTACGGCGTGGCCGACCTCGAGGAGGGGACTCCTGCGCTCGAGGAGGAAGTCAACGAGACGAAGGCCGACGAGCCGTTCATCCCGCCGGCGCCGGAACTGCCGCCGCAGCGCATTCCGCGGGTGGAGGACTTCCCGCCCCACGCCCGGCGGGCGCTCGAGGCCTCCCACCAGCAGCCGCAGCCGCGCCAGGAAGAGGATCGCGGTCCAATGAGCCTGCTTCGCCGGCTGGCGAGCGTCGGTCTCGGCCGGCGCGATGACGACCCGATCGGGGCCGGTCAGCCGTCGCGCACACCGGAACGCGTGGCGCCGCGCGCAGCCGCCCAGCCGCAGCGCCCGCCCGCCGCCCATGTCCAGCCGCAACGGGCACCCACCCAGGCGCCACCGCAGCCGCGTCCGCAGGCGGATCGCACGGCAACCGCACAGGACGGTCTCTACCGGCCGCGGGCTGGAAATCTCGATCCGCACGGCCGGCCACAGCCGCGTGAAGGGCGGCCCGCCGATGACGAGTTGGAGATTCCGGCTTTCCTGCGGCGGCAGGCAAACTAGCCGGGCGCCTGAGCAAGCATTTCACGGGGCCGTTGCGATCACGCTCGGCCCCGTTGCCAGTTTTCCTCTAGTCCGTTGAAAGGACTGGATTTATCGCTTCGCTCGCTAAGTCTGTCGGTCGTAACAATGGGTAAAAAAGCGTGATTTGGCGGCGCCCTCGGCCCCGACTAGTGTTGCCTTCGAAAAGGCGAGAATCGGGTTTTTTGGGGGCGGGTCAGGTGAGCATGCCGAGTAGCCGAACGGTGGGAAAGCAGACGACGCTGCGTCGCAGCGCGACCATCACCGGCATCGGTGTGCATAGCGGTCGCCCGGCGTCGCTGACCATCCATCCGGCCGAGGCCGGCAGCGGCATCTGCTTCCAGCGCACCAGTGGCGACGACGGCCACGATCCGGTCCGCGCCCACTATACAAACGTCAGCGCCACCGATTTCTGCACGGTGGTCGGCGTCAACGGTTCTTCGGTGGCGACGATTGAGCATCTGATGGCAACGCTCAGCGCTCTCGATGTCGACAATGCGACGATCGAGATCGACGGGCCTGAGGTGCCGGTGATGGACGGCAGTGCCGGGGCGTTTCTGGATGCCCTCGACGAGGCCGGCCTCGCTCCTCTCGAAGCGCCGCGCAGCTACATCAAGGTGCTGCGTCCGGTATCGGTCCGCTACGGCGAAGCGCGGGCCGAGTTCATTCCCTATGACGGCATGCGCATCGAGGTCGAGATCGACTTCCCCAATCGGCTGGTCGGCCGTCAGCAGTTTGCCGCCGACATCGACGGCGACGTGTTCCGGCGCGAGCTGGCGCGGGCGCGCACCTTCGGCTTCCTGGCCGATGTCGAGCAGCTGTGGGCGCGCGGCCTTGCCCAGGGTGCCTCGCTCGACAACGCCGTGGTCATCGGCGAGGACCGGGTGATCAATCCGGAAGGGCTGCGCTTCGTCGATGAGTGCGTACGCCATAAGGCGCTCGATGCGGTCGGCGATCTGGCGCTGGCCGGGGCGCCCATCCGCGGGCTCTACCGCTCCTATCGCGGCGGCCACAAGCTCAACGTTACGGCGCTGGCGGCGCTGCTCGCCGACGAGAGTGCGTGGGCGCTGGGCAGCGATGCCGAGATCGGCGAACGGCACGGGGCGGGCCGGCGCGCCGCCCACCAGCCGATGGCTGCCATCGGGCCGGAAGCGGCCTGATATCCAATATTCTTCGGCTTGCGGCCGGCCGATGCTCGGTTGTGGCCGGAAAATGCCACAAAGTGGTGCGATTGACCTGCCATCCGGAGACATGGCGGAGCCGGCGGTTTTCAGCTAGAAATCTGCGGCTTGGATCATGAGGCAGATGAGAGGCGGGCAGGGCGTGCGACCGGGATTCGATTCGTTTGTGGGGCGGGCGACCATGCAACGGCTGGCGCGGCTGCGCTGGTTGTTTCTGGGATTGGCGTTGGTGGGCCTGGCGGCCTGCTCGAAGTCGACCGACGGGACTCCGGACGCCTTCGCCGACGATCAGCCGGCCGGCACCCTCTACAATGAGGGCCTTGCCTATATGAACGGCGGCAAGCTCAAGGACGCAACCAAAAGCTTCGACGAGGTCGATCGCCAGCATCCCTATTCCGATTACGCCCGCAAGGCGCTGATCATGTCGACCTTCACCAGCTACAAGCGGGGTGATTACGACACCGCGATTGCCTCCGGCAAGCGCTACCTGGCGCTCTTTCCCGGCAGCCCCGACGCGGCCTATGCGACCTATCTGATGGGCCTGTCCTATTTCAGCCGCATCCCGGACGTGACCCGCGACCAGGACATGACCTTCAAGGCGCTCGACGCCTTCGAGCAGATCATCAACAACTATCCGGATTCGGAATACGTCGTTGATGCCAAGGCCAAGGTCATCGTCTGCCGCGACCAGCTCGCCGGCAAGGAGATGCAGGTCGGCCGCTACTATCTCGAGCAGCGCGACTATCTGGCGGCGATCAACCGTTTCAAGACGGTGGTCAGCCAGTACCAGACGACGCGCCATGTCGAGGAGGCGCTGGAGCGGCTGGCCGAGGCCAACATGGCGCTCGGGCTGACCGGCGAGGCGCAGACCGCCACCGCCGTGCTCGGGCACAATTTCCCCGACAGCCCCTGGTACAAGGACGCCTACAAGCTGTTGAAGACCGGCGGTCTGGAGCCGCGCGAGAACGCGGGGTCATGGATTAGCAAGGCGTTTGCCGGCAAAAATACCAGCTGATTCGATTGTGCTGTCAGCCGGTGCGGCCATGCTCGTCGCCCTTGCCATACGCGATATCGTCATCATCGACCGTCTGAGCACGGATTTTTCCGGCGGCCTGACGGCGTTCACCGGCGAGACCGGCGCCGGCAAGTCCATCCTGCTCGATGCCCTGTCGCTGGCCCTTGGCGGGCGCGGCGACGCCTCGCTGGTGCGTGACGACAGCGCCCAGGGCGACGTCACTGCGATCTTCGACGTGGCCGTCGACCACCCGGCACGGGCATTGCTCGCCGACAGCGGCATCGCGGCCGATGGCGACCTCATCCTGCGCCGCGTGCAGGGCGCCGACGGGCGCAGTCGCGCCTTCGTCAACGATCAGCCGGTGTCGGTCGTGCTGTTGCGCCAGGTCGGCGCGGCCCTGGTCGAGATCCACGGCCAGCATGCCGACCGCGCCATGGTCGAGCCGGCCATGCACCGGGCCCTGCTCGACGCCTTCGGCCGGCTCGATGCGACACGTGATGCGGTCGCCGAAGCCTATGCCGAATGGCGGCAGGCGGATGCGGCGCTGGTCAATCTCAGAGCCCAGATCGCATCCGCCCGCGCCGAGGCGGACTATCTGCGCGCCGCCGTCGACGAGCTTTCAGCGCTGGCGCCGAAAGATGGCGAGGAGGATGTGCTTGCCGACCGCCGCCAGCGGATGATGCGGGCCGAGAGAATCGCCGGCGACATCGCCGAGGCGCATGAGACGGTGGCCGGCAGCGCCTCGCCGGTGCCGATCCTGGCAAGCCTCGTGCGCCGGCTGGAGCGCAAGGTGCCCGAGGCCGGCGGTCTGCTCGACGGTGCGGTCGCGGCGCTCGACAAGGCGCTCTCCGCGCTGGAGGACGCCGAGCAGGATCTCGCCAAGGCGCTCTCCGCGACGGATTTCGACCCGCGCGATCTGGAGCGTACCGAAGAGCGCCTGTTCGCGCTGCGCGCCGCCGCCCGTAAGCATTCGGTCGCGGTTGCTGACCTGCCGGCACTGACCCTGCGCATGGCCGGCGATCTGGCGACGCTCGAATCCGGCGAGGAGCGGCTGGCGGTGCTCGAGAAGGCTGCCGAAATGGCCCGCGCCGGCTACGACGCCGCCGCCGCGATCCTGTCGAACGAGCGCTGCGCCGCCGCCAAGCACCTCGAAAAGGCGGTGGCCGCCGAATTGCCGGCGCTCAAGCTGGAACAGGCGGCCTTCCTCGTCGCCATCGAGAGCGATCCCGACCAGCCCTCCGAAACCGGCATCGACGACGTCTCCTTCCATGTGCGCACCAATCCCGGCACGCAGCCGGGGCCGCTGATGAAGGTCGCCTCGGGCGGCGAGCTGGCGCGCTTCCTGCTGGCGCTCAAGGTGGCGCTCGCCGATCGCGGTTCGGCGCCGACCCTCGTCTTCGACGAGATCGATACAGCCGTCGGCGGGGCCGTCGCCGATGCCATCGGCGTGCGCCTGGCGCGGCTAGCGACACGCGTGCAGGTGCTCACCGTCACCCATGCACCGCAGGTGGCGGCGCGCGCTGGTGCCCATCTGCTGGTCACCAAGCAGACGGTCAAGGGCGGCAAGGCGGTGACCACCAGCGTCACGCCGCTCGACCGCGTGCGCCGGCGCGAGGAGATCGCCCGCATGCTCGCCGGCGCGGTCATCACCGAAGAGGCGCGGGCGGCGGCCGATCGCCTGATCCTCGGTGCGGCTTGAGCGGTGAATAGTGAATAGTGAATGGTGAATGGCGGAGCACGGTGTTCCAGGCACCATTCCCCATTGACCATTCACCATTTACCCCCCTCCCTTGGGTGCGGCAGCCGTGCCGCTTGCCTAATCGCGCCGGATCGTGTCTGAAAACCCCGGCGCAGGGGATAGGAGTCGTTAATGCCGGAAAGCGTGGGTAAATCGGAGCGATCGCGTGGCGGAGGGCGCCGGGCGACGGCCGGTTTCCCGCATGACGTGCGGTCGGGCAGGGAGGCCGCGTCGTCCTGATGCAACAGCGGGCCCCTATCATCGTCCTGTTCGCGACGATGGTCATCTATGTCTTCGGCATCGGCGTTATGCTGCCGGTGATCCCGCTCCTGGTGAAGGAGCTGTCCGGCGACGCCGTCGGCAAGGCCGCCACCCTCTACGGCCTGTTGCTGTCGCTCTACGCGCTGATGCAGTTCCTCTTCGGCCCGGCCTTCGGTGCGTTGTCGGACCGTTTCGGCCGCCGGCCGATCATGCTCGTCTCGCTCGCTGGCCTCGGCCTCGACTACATCCTGCTGGCGGTGGCGCCGAATCTCTGGGTGGTCGCCCTGGCGCGCATCATCGGCGGCATCATGGGGGCGTCGGTGGCGACCGCCACCGCCTATATCGCCGACATCACGCCGCCGGAGAAACGGGCCGCGAATTTCGGTCTGATCGGCGCGGCCTTCGGCGTCGGCTTCATTGCCGGACCGCTGGTCGGCGGCGTGCTCGGCGAATTCGGTTCGCGCGTTCCCTTCTATGCGGCGGCCGGCGTCAGCGTCATTGCCTTCTTCTTCGCCTTCTTCCTGCTGCCCGAGTCGCTCGACCAGGCGCACCGGCGGCCCTTCCGCCTGAAGGAGGCCAATCCCGTCGGCGCCTTCATCGTCGTGCTGCGCTACAAGGCCGTTCTGGCGCTGCTCTCGCTGTTCGTCATCGCCCAGCTTGCCGAGCGCATGCTGGAAGCCAACTGGGTGCTCTACACCGGCTACCGCTTCGGCTGGACGGCGGCCCAGGTCGGCATATCGCTGGCGGTGGTCGGCGTGCTGGTGGTCATCACCCAGGGCGGCCTGGTACGTGTCGTGGTGCCCAAGATCGGCGAGCGCACCACCATCAACATGGGCTTCACCGTGGCGGCGGTGTGCATGGTCGGCATCGCCTTCTCGTCGCAGGCCTGGATGATCTACGCCATCATCGTGCCCTATGTGCTCGGCTGGGGCCTCACCGCGCCGGCCGTGCAATCGCTGATCACGCGCCAGGTGCCACCCAACGAGCAGGGCATCCTGCAGGGCGCGATCTCGAGCGCCCAGACCGTCACCGGTATCATCGGCCCGCCGGTCGCCGGCTCGGTGTTCGGCTATTTCATCGGCGGCGCGTCGCCCGTCCACCTGCCGGGCGCCGCCTTCCTGCTCGGTGCCTTTCTGTTCGTGGTCGGGCTCATCGTCGCCTTGCGCTGGGTCCGTCCGCCGGAGCCCGCTTCCGGGGCCGAATAGGCCCTTGCGGGCTGTTCCGGCTCGGGCAAATCTCGGTCAGGATCAGGAGGCGGCGCGGTGGCGAAGGCAGCCATTTCCACGAAACCGGTCGATGAACTGAGCGCGGCGGAAGCCGCCGCGGAGCTTGAACGTCTGGCCGGCGAGATCGCCGGGCACGACCGGCGCTACTATGAAGAGGACGCGCCGACCGTCACGGACGCCGAATACGATGCGCTCAGCCAGCGCAATGCGGCCATCGAGGCGCGCTTCCCCGAGCTCAAGCGCAGCGACAGCCCGACCGGGCGCGTCAGCGGCGCGCCGTCGGGCAGGTTCGCCACCGTGCGCCATGCGGTGCCCATGCTGTCGCTGGAGAAAGCCTACACCGACGACGACGTGCAGGCTTTCATCGAGCAGGTGCAGCGCTTTCTCGGCCTGCCGCGCGACGAGCCGGTGGCGCTCAGCGCCGAACCCAAGATCGACGGCCTGTCGATCGCGCTCCGCTACGAGGGCCGCACGCTGGTGCAGGGCCTCACCCGCGGCGATGGCATCAGCGGCGAGGACGTCACCGCCAATGTCCGCACCATCCGTGAGATCCCCCAGTTGCTGCCCAAGGCGGCGCCGGACCTGATCGAGGTGCGTGGCGAGATCTATTTCAGCAAGGACGACTTCCTGGCGCTCAACCGCGCGCAACAGGCGGCCGGCGCCGAGCCCTACGCCAATGCACGCAACACCGCCGCCGGGTCGCTGCGCCAGAAGGATCCGGCGGTCACCGCGGCGCGGCCGCTGCGCTTCTTCGCCTATGCCTGGGGCGCCAACAGCGCGCTGCCCGCCGATAGCCAGTATGGGGTCGTGCAGGCCTTCGGCACATGGGGCTTCCCGGTCAATCCGCTGATGCGCCGGTGCGCCGGCGTCGACGAAGCGCTTGCCGTCTATGCCGAGATCGAAAGGCAGCGCGCGTCGCTGCCCTACGATATCGACGGCGTCGTCTACAAGGTGGATTCGCTCGCCCTGCAGGAGCGCCTCGGCATCCGCAGCGCCTCGCCGCGCTGGGCGATCGCTCACAAGTTCGCCGCCGAGCGTGCCACCACCCGCATCGTTGCCATCGACATCCAGGTCGGCCGCACCGGGGCGCTGACGCCGGTGGCGCGGCTGGAGCCGGTCAATGTCGGCGGCGTCACCGTCGTCAACGCCACCCTCCACAACGAGGACTTCATCCGCGGCTTCGGCCGCGACGGTCAGCCGCTGCCGCAGCGCCTCGATGACGACGGCAATGCAATCGACATCCGCATCGGCGACACGGTCGGCATCCAGCGCGCCGGCGACGTCATCCCGCAGGTACTCGACGTCGATCTCGCGGCGCGACCGAAGGAGGCGAAGCCCTACGAGTTCCCCAGGGTCTGTCCGTGCGACCTGAGGACCGAAGTGGTTCGCGAGGCGATCGCCACCGGCGGGGAGGGGATCGTGCGCCGCTGCTCGGGCGAGTTTGCCTGTCCCTACCAGCGCAAGGAGCACCTGATGCACTTCGTCTCGCGCTCCGCCTTCGACATCGAGGGGCTCGGCGCCAAACAGATCGAATACTTCTACGACGAGGAGCCCGATCTGCCGGTCAAGGCGCCGGCCGACATCTTCACGCTGGCCGCCCGCGACCGGGCGTTGGGCGGCGTGCTGAAGGAGCGCGAGCGCTTCGGCGAAGTCTCGGTGCGTAACCTGTTCGCGGCGATCGAGGCGCGCCGCACCATCCCGCTCGAACGCTTCATCAACGCGCTCGGCATCCGTCATGTCGGCGAGACGACGGCGCGCCAGCTCGCCCGCGCCTACGGCTCCTGGGCCGCCTTCCACGATGCGGCGCTGAAGATCGCCGAGGGCGACGAAACGGCACGCGCCGAGATGGATGCCATCGACCAGATCGGCGAGACGGTGGTCGAAGCGATCGCGCGCTATTTCGGCGAGGAACACAATCGCGCGGTGGTCGAGGCGCTGGTCGGTGAGATGGCGGAAATCGGCGACGCCGAACAGGCGGCGACCGAGAACTCCGGTTGCCGGCAAGACCATCGTCTTCACCGGTTCGCTTGAGCGCATGAGCCGCGACGAGGCGAAGGCCATGGCCGAGCGCCTCGGCGCCAAGGTCTCGGGCTCGGTGTCGAAGAAGACCGACCTTGTCGTTGCCGGGCCGGGCGCCGGCTCCAAGCTCAAGGACGCCGAGAGGCACGGCGTCGAGGTCATCGACGAGGAAGGCTGGTTCAAGCTCGTCGGCGGCTGAGCCGCTTTTGCGGGATTCGGGGGGGTGAGGCGGCCGGAGAACCGCTCGCTTGAAGCCGGTCAGCCCGGATTGACGCTCTGCCGCGTGACCTCGGGATCGTCGGTGGCGTAGGGCAGGGCCATCAGCTCCTGCCATAGGGCCTCGGGGATCGGCCAGTCGGCCCATTCGAACGTCTGAGCGATGCGTTCCGGCCGGGTGACGCCGATGATGGTGGAGGTCACGCGTGGATCGCGCATGGAGAACTGCAGCGCCGCCGCGCCGGTCGGCACGTCGTAGCTGGCGCAGATTGCCTCGATGCGGCGGATCGGATCGAGGATCGCCTCGGTCGGCTCCTGATAGGCATAGCGCGTGCCGGTGTTGGCTCCTTTGGCGAGCACGCCGCTGGCATAGGGGGCCGCATTGAGCACGGCGATGCCCTTGCGGGCGCAGTAGTCGATCATCGGCTCGGCATTGCGGTTGGCGAGCGTGAAACGGTTGTGGGTGATGATCGCGTCGAAGTCCCAGTCGGCGAGCAGCGGCATCATCACGTCGACGCGGCCGGCGGCCAAGCCGACAGCATCGGCCAACCCCTCTTCCTTCATCCTGAAGAGCTCGGAAAGCGCGCCGCCCGGCCGAGTCACCTCGGTAAGGTCGGCGGCATGTTCCGGGTCATGCAGGTTCAATAGCTGGACGCGGTCGAGGCCGAGCGCCCCAAGGCTGTCCTCGAGTGACTTCCGCGCCCGCACGGCGTCGAGGCGGTTGGTGTCGAAATCGCGATCGATCTTGGTCGAGACAACAAACCCCTCTGGCAGGCCGCCGATTTCGCGCAGCACGGCGCCGACGCGTTCCTCGCTGCGCCCATGGCCGTAATTGCGCGCCGCGTCGATGAAGTTCACCGGAGACGCGAAGATGGTCCTCAGGGTCGCGCTGGCGCGGTCGGCCTCCACCGCATAGCCGAAGGCCTCCGGCATGCCGCCGAGCGCCGCCGTGCCGAAGCAGAGCTTCGAGACGACATGTTCGGTGCGGCCAAGCCGCACCTTTTCCGTCTGTTCTGCGGCCATGGTTCCCCCCAATAGCCATCTTGAAAAAGTTCACCGCATCAGCGCGGGACTGGTGGCGTGCAGCTCCATGTAGCCGTGCGCGAGTGCTGCGGCCTCGCACGCGACGATCCTGGCATAGTCGGTCGCCGGCCGGAACGCGACGCCGTTAAGCAGCATCGTTGCCAGCGGCCCGGCCGCCGCGTCGTCGGCGAAGGCGTCGGCGAGCGCGCTCCGCAGGGACGCGATTCGGTCCGTGTCGGCGCTGAGCGCGGTGACGAAGGGCGGGGCCGGCGCCGGGTCGCTCTGGCACAGGATGCGCGTTTCCGCCAGCGCCTCGGGCCGGTGGCGGGCGAGCAAGGCGTGGACGACGCAGTCCATGGCCATCACGTCGGCGGTGCCGTCATCGAGCATGGCCAGGCTGGCGGTATGGGCGCCGCTGACCTTGAGGGCGCCGAAGAAGCGCCCGTCGCGGCTGAGCGGCGCCACCAGGGCGCGCAGCGCATTGGTGCCGGAGTGGGAGTTGAAGCCGTTGACGACGCAGGTCCGGCCGCGCAGGTCCTCCAGCGACTGTGCCGGGGAGCCCGCCGGCACCAGGACGAAGCTGCGATAGTCGGAGCCCTCGCAGCCGGGAGCGGCGTATTCGGGGGTGGCGAGTACCGTCAGGCAGTCGGCGAACCCATAGACCACGTCGTAGCCGCAGCACTGGCCGAAGATCAGGTCGGGATCGGTCAGCAAAGCGGGCACCGGCCGGCCGCGCGTCAGGTGCGGCGGAACGTCGGCGATGCCGTGCCGGCCGAGGTGGCGGGCAAGGATCGTCCACAGGGCGTCCTGCGCCGCGCGCGTCTCCGGCAGCTCGTACCAGGGCAGGCAGGCGAGGCGGGCGGCGGGCACCTGTCCGCCGCTCTTCAGGCCAGCGGCCGCGTCGCCTCGGCCAGCCAGGCCCGCTCGTCGGCGTCGAGCAGGTGGCCGAGCTTGGCCGTGAGGCTGGCGTGATAGGCGTCGAGCCAGGCGATCTCCTGGCGGCTCATCAGCTCGGGCGCGATCAGCCGGCAATCGATGGGGGCGAGGGTGATCGTCTCGAAGCCCAGCATCGGCCGGTCGCCGCCGGGGATCTCTTCGGCCGGGGTGACGACGATCAGGTTCTCGATGCGGATGCCATAGGCGCCGGTCTTGTAGTAGCCGGGTTCGTCGGAAAGGATCATGCCGGCTTCGAGCGGCACCGTGCCGAGCTTGGAGATGCGCGCCGGCCCCTCATGGACGTTGAGGAAGGAGCCGATGCCGTGGCCGGTGCCGTGGTCGAAGTCGAGCCCCGCCGGCCACAGAAACTGCCGTGCCAGGGCGTCGATCTGGGCGCCGCTGGTGCCGGCGGGAAAGCGCGCCATGGCGACCGCGAGGTGGCCCTTGAGGACGCGGGTGAAGCGGTCGCGCATCTCCGCGCTCGCGCTGCCGATGGGAATCGTGCGCGTGATGTCGGTGGTGCCGTCGCGATACTGGGCGCCGGAATCGATCAGGTAGAGCGTGTCCGGCGCGATCACCCGCGTGGTCTCGGGCGAGACGCGATAGTGGACGATGGCGCCGTTGGGGCCGGCGCCGGAGATGGTGTCGAAGGAGATGTCGACGAGCTCGGAGCCGTCGCGCAGCGCGGTCTCGGCGCGGAACGCGCGCAGCCTTTCCGCCGCGGCGATCTCGTCGACGCTGCCGGTCGGTCCGACCCGGTCCATCCAGGCCAGAAACCGCACCATCGCCGCACCGTCGCGGACATGGGCGCGGCGGGCGCCGGCGAGCTCGGTTGCGTTCTTGCGCGCCTTGGGCAGCACCGCCGGATCGGCGGCCTCGATCACCGTGCCGCCGGCCGCGCGGATGGCCGTGGCGATGGCGGCGGCCGTCGACTGCGGGTCGAGCATGACATGGGCGCCGGTCTCGCCGAGGGCGGTGAGGCTGGCAGCCAGCGCCGACGATTCGCGGATCTCGGCGAGGTCGGAGAGCGCGTCGCGCACGGTGTTGGAGAGCTTGCGCCCGTCGATGAAGAGCGTCGGCCTGCCTTTTGCCGGCAGGATGGCGAAGGCCAGCGTCACCGGGTTATGGGCGATGTCGCTGCCGCGGATGTTGAAGGTCCAGGCGATGGAATCGGTGAGGCCGATGACAGCGGCTTCGGCCTTCTTCTCGGCAATGGCGTCCTGCAGCCGGGCGATCTTGTCGGCGGCGGCCTCGCCGGACAGCTCGATCGGGTGCAGCGCCACCGCGCCCAGCGGCACCGTCGGCCGGTCGGTCCACAGATAGTCGATCGGATTGTCGGCGACCGCCACCAGTTCGGCGTCCGCCGCCTTGCAGGCTTCGGTGAAGCGGCGCACCTCGGCGACGGTCATCAGCCACGGGTCGTAGCCGACCCGGTCGCCCGCCTTGAGATGCGCCACCAGCCACTTCAGCGGCGGATTGTCGGTGAGATGCTCGGGCGCGAACAGCGCCGCATCGGTTTCGGTGCGGACCTGCAGGGTGTAGCGGCCGTCGACGAAGATGGCCGCCGCATCGGCAAGAACGATGGCCGTGCCCGCCGATCCTTTAAACCCGGTTAACCATGCCAGGCGTTCTGCCGAAGGCGGCAGGTACTCGCTCTGGTGCTCGTCGGCGTGGGGAATGATGAAGCCGGTGAGGCCGGCCTTTGCCAATTCCTTGCGCAGTCGGGCCAGCCTGGCGCCGTGTTCGGTCGTGCCGTTCGGCGCGGATTTCGTATCGTTCATGGCCCTTTACTAGAGCCTGCCGGCCCGCCCTTCAATGGAGCGCGACACGATCCCGGTTTGACCATCGGCTGGCGCGATGTTGTGCATTGCGACATATGTATGACGCGGCGCAATAAACGCATGTCTGTCATGCCTTTGCGGTAGTTCTCTCGTACAGCGTGGAGCGCTACCTCGGTGTCGCTGGGGAGAGCGATTCGAAACCGGAAGTCAGGGCGGCCCTGCCGCCAACAACTTCCAGCAGCAGGAGCCAGCCATGGCGACGACGACATTCGGCGATGTCCGCAACCGCACTGCGCCGCCACGCAGCATTCTCCGGCGCGCAATGTCCCACATGATCGCAGCACGCGAAGCCCAGGCCCCTCGGCGGGTCAATGCCCATCTGCTCGGACTCGACAACGCGGCGCTGGCGGCGCTGGGCTACGACCGCAACGTGCTGGAAGACGCCGGTCGCGGCTTCATGCCGATCTAGGGTCCACCGACTCTCGAAACATATGATCGCCACCCCGGCGAAAGCCGGGGTCCAGGCGGTGCGCGGGGCACGGTGTTCGCGAGAGCGAACGCTGTCTGAGGCACGACTTATCCTCACCCGACCATCCCCGCGAAGGCGTGGAACCAGGCCGGACTATCCAAACCCGATATCGTCGGCGGGATCGCGCCGGACACCGCCTGTGCGACAACGAATGGGTATGGTCAGTGCCGCCCGCCCTTTGCCGGCCGTCTCAGGACCAGCGTCAGCCAGCCGTCGACGATCATCGCGCGGACGAGCACCAGCCCGGTGATGCGATAGGTGGCGACGATGCGGGTGCGCTGCCCGGGCAGGAGCCCCGACAGGATCACCGTGCCGCCGGGCGCGACCGCCCGGCGGATCGCCGGGGCGAGCGCCGCCAGCGGGCCGGCGAGAATATTGGCGACGACGAGATCGTAAGGCGCGCGGGCCGCGAAGGCGCGACCGTTCAAACCGACCGCGGTGAGCGTGCGGACGTAGGCCGCGACGCCGTTCAGCCGCACATTCTCCTCGGCCACGCGGGTTGCGACCGGGTCGATGTCGCTGGCCAGCACGCGCGCCTTGGCGCGCTTGGCGAGCGCGATGGCGAGCACGCCGGAGCCGGTGCCGACGTCGAGGGCGTTGCGGATCGGGCGTTCCTTCGCCAGTTCCTCGATGGCGATGAGGCAGCCGGCCGTGGTGCCGTGATGGCCGGTGCCGAAGGCCTGTCCGGCTTCGATCTCCAGTCCGAGGTCGTTCGGCCGCAGCTTGTCGCGGTCGTGCCGCCCGTGAACCAGAAAGCGGCCGGCGCGGACCGGCTTCAGCCCTTTCAGGCTCCTGGCCACCCAGTCGGCATCGGGCAGGTCGGCGATGGCGAAGGCGCCCAGGCGGAGAAGCGCGGCGCGCTCGGCGGCGTCCGGCGCGGCCTCGAAATAGACGATCACCTCCCAGCGGCCGGGCGCGATTTCGCTGGCGTCGACCGTCCGTTCGCCGAGCAGCGGATCGGCGGAGAGCGCCGTCATCATGGCGATGGCTTCGTTTTCGGGGAGGGGAAGGGTGGCCGTGGTGCTCATGGTCAGCGCAGGAAGCCGATCCTGCGGTCGCCGTCAACACTCCGCTGTTTGCCGGCTCATCGGGAGGCTCCCCGTATTCATCGGACTGTCACTGCACTCTCATGCGGCTGCAATCACAACAGGCGATTCTCGGCCATCGGCGAATCGCCCCGGCCGCGCAGGCGTCCGGCGGCCGGGATCCGAGGTGGCGACGATGACCCGTGCCCTTGATGTCGTGGCGCATCGCGTAGCGGACGAGCGCGGCCGCGCTGAGGTGGTCGCCATTCTCGGCGCCACCTATCAGCGCGAGAAGAACTGGGTCAGCGAACCGGACAGCCAGTTTCCGCTCGCCGATGTCGGTCGCGGCGATACCGCCTGGTTCATGGCGCTGGCCGGCGGGCGTCCGGCCGGCGTGGTGCGCGTGCTCTACGATCCGCCGATTGCGGCTTACGCCCGCTACGGCTTCCAGGTGATCGACCCGGCGATCCGGGTGGAGGATTTCATCGGGCGCAAGGGGCTGGCGGAAGTCGGCCGCTTCGCGGTGCTGCCCGGCAACCGGCGGCAGATCATGGTCGCGGCGACGCTGATGCGCGCGGTGACCGTCGACAGCCTCGAGCGTGGCATCACCCACCTGATGACCGACGTGTTCGAGGACGACGCCCACAGCCCCTATGGCTTTCATACCCGCGTGCTGGGCTTCCATCCGGTGGCGACCCACGATGCCGGCGAGCTCAACAGCCGCAGCCGCCGCATCACGCTGCTCCTCGATATCCCGGCCGCCTACAAGCGCCTGCGCCGGCGCAATCACTGGTTCTACCGCTATCTCACCAGCGTGTTGCCAGAGCCCGTGCAGGCGAGACTGGCGGCTTGAGTGCAAGGGCCTGAGCGATGACGCACCAACCCACCGCCTCCGAGATCGCCGCGCTCTCGGGCCGGCGGGCGGTCCCGGATATCCGCTTCATGCCCATCGACGGCGTCGTCTGGTGGCTGGAGCGCGGCGGCGGCCGCGCCGTGCCGACGGTGTGGGACGTGCTGCGGCGGCCGCTGCCCTTCCTGTGGCTCTTCGACCGGCTGCTGCTGCGCAGCGTGGTGCTCGTCGCGCGCCGCCAGGTGCGCGCCGTCCACGGCCTGGAACGGGCGCTGTCGCCGGAGCCCTTCATCCTGGCGCTCAACCACAGCACCCGCCGCGAGGCGCTGATGGTGCCGGCGCTCATCATCTTCCATCGCGGCGGGCGGCTGATCCACTTCTGGTCGGACTGGATGTTCCGCCTGATGCCCGGCGTCGGGTTGATGCTCGGCCGTGCCGGCACGATCGTGGTGACGACCAAGCCGGCGCGCATCCGCGCGCTCAACCGGTTCAAGCGCGTCTTCTCGCACCCGCTGTCGGCGCTCGATCAGGCCGGCGCCCTGCTCGCCACCGGCAACGCGGTCGGCGCCTTCCCGGAAGGCACCGTCAACCGCGATTCCCGCCGGCTGTTGGCGGGCCGTCTCGGCACCGCCCACCTGTCGCTGGAGACCGGCACGCCGATCCTGCCGGCGGGCATCCGCTTTCCCGAGGTGGCGCCCGGCCAGGCCGTGCCGGAGAAGGCGGCCATGGAGATTGTCATCGGCGCGCCGCTCAAGCCGCCGCCGCGGCGCCCCGGCGCCCGCCCGACGCTGGCCGAGGTGCGCGCGTGGCATGCGGTGATGATGGCGGAAATCGCGCGCCTGTCGGGCAAGAGCTGGCAGGCGCCCGTTTCTGCCGTCGACGAGGCAGAAAACGAAATTTGATGGCTCCCGCCGTTCGTTCCGGCGAAGGCGGGAACCCAGGCCGGAATGGCCGCCCTGGCTGGTCTCGCCTGGATGCCCGGTCGGAGCCGGGCATGAACGGTAGGTATCGAGAGACCGTAGGCGCCTGAAGATAAGAGAGAAACGCCGCGGCTGGAACGGGAAACCAGCCGCGGCGTCCTCGTGGCACCGGCAGAGGGAGGGGACTATGCCGGCGGGTTCAGTGGCTTCTGCTGCGGCATGTCGCCGAGCGTCAGGGTGATGGTCTGTGACTTGCCGTTGCGCAGCACGTCGAGCTTGACCGATGTGCCTGGTGCCAGGCCGGCGACCTGCTGGGCAAGCGCGCGCGGATCGGTCACCGTATTGCCGTTGACGGCGGTGATGACGTCACCGGGGTGGATGCCGGCCTTGGCCGCCGGGCCGCCCGGCTCGGGCGTGGCCACCAGGGCACCCTCGGCCTGCTTCATGCCGAGGCTGTCGGCGATCGGCTGGGTGATGGCCTGCACCTGGACGCCGAGCCAGCCGCGGGTGACGTGACCACTCTTCTCGAGCTGCGCGACGATCTGCTTTGCCGTATTGGCGGGGACGTCGAAGCCGATGCCGACCGAGCCGCCCGAGGGCGTGTAGATGGCGTCGTTGATGCCGACGACGTTGCCGTGCATGTCGAAGGTCGGCCCGCCCGAATTGCCGCGATTGATGGGCGCGTCGATCTGCAGGTAGTTGTCGTAGGTGCTCATGTCGATGTTGCGGCCGAGCGCCGAGACGATGCCGGCGGTGGCGGTGTTGCCGAGGCCGAAGGGATTGCCGATGGCCACCACCCAATCGCCGACGCGCGGCATCTGGTCGGCGAACTTGACGTAGGCGAAGTTGTTGCCGGCATCGACCTTGATGAGCGCGATGTCGGTACCGGGATCGGTGCCGACGACGTGGGCCTTGTAGACCGTGCCGTCGCTGGTGGTGACCTGGACCTTGGTGGCGTGGTCGACGACGTGGTTGGCGGTGACGATGTAGCCGTCGGACGAGATGAAGAAGCCGGAGCCCTCGCCGACGACGATCTGGTTGCCGCGCGGCATCTGCGGGGTGTTGGGCATGGCGAAGGGCGCGAACGGGTTGAACGGCACGCTGCCGCCGCCGTTGCTGCCGCTGTTCATGCTCACCGGCTGCTCCAGTTGCACCCTCACCGACACGACCGCCGGTCGCACGCTGGCGATCAGGTTGGCGAAACCGCTCGATGGATTGGCGGAGGTCAGCAGGGCCGGTGCGACGGGAGCCGCTTCGGCGCCGGAGGTGAGGGCGGGGAGCTGGGTGGCGACGGCGCCGAGCGCCACCAGGGCGACCGCAGCGACAGAGCCGAGCAATGCCAGGCGGCGGCGTGCATGAGGATCGGGCGTATGGGACTGGTCGTTCTGGGTCACGGTAACCTCCATCTAAAGAGGACCCCGATGGGGTGTTGCCTCCAATACTTGTCGCTCGCGGCTTACAGGCGCCTGTCTGACGCATGAAAACTTGGACATGTTCGCGAAGCTTGCCGTCGCCTGTCCGCAGCATGAATTCTTGGCCATGTTCGGCGGCAAAACCCGCGGCTTTGCTTGAGCCGCACCGCGGCTGTGGCCAATCGTCCCGTCGCCGCCCCGTTTCCGCCCGTCTGTCGTCGTCCTAACTCGTCGGTCACCGGCTCCGCGAAGTCCGTTTGGTCGTCGCGCTGTCCTTCTGGGGCGACAGAACCAGACCGTTCGACGGCATAGCGTGCACCGTCGGACGCTTCAGGGAAGGAGTTCGAAACATGTCCAAGAAGACCGATGAGAATCGCGATGCGACGCCGGCCACCGGCAGCCTTCCGGTCTCGCGCCGCAGCCTGCTGTTCGGGTCGGGCGCGGCCGCGCTGACGCTGGCCGCCATCAACGGCATTGGCCTCATGCCGGCACATGCGGCCGCGGCGGCCAAAATGCCGAGCCACCCGAAATGGAAATTCGTCTTTGTCAATCACGTCACCACCAATCCCTTCTTCGTGCCGACGCAGTACGGCATTGCCGATGCCTGCGCGCTGCTCGATTGCTCGTGGCAGTGGACGGGTTCGCAGACCTCGGTCGCCTCGGAAATGGTCAATGCCTTCAACACGGCGATTGCCGCACGCGCCGACGCCATCGCCGTGTCGCTGGTCGATCTCCACGCCTTCAACGAACCGGTGAAGCGGGCCATGGACGCCGGCATTCCGGTGTTCGCCTATAATGCCGACGCCGTCGGCAACGATCGTCTGGCCTATATCGGCCAGGACCTCTTCGCCGCCGGTGAATCGCTCGGCCGCCGCATCGCCGACCTGGTCGGCGAGGGCACCGTCGCCGGCTTCATCGCCACGCCCGGCCAGCTCAACATCCAGCCGCGGCTCGATGGCGCCAAGGCCGCGATCAAGGCGTCGGGCAAGAACATCACGCTGGAGGAAATCGCCACCGGCCCGACGGTCAACGAGGAGGTGTCGCGGGTCGACGCCTATTATGTCGGCCACAAGGACCTCAAGGGCATGTTCGCGGTGGACGCCGGCAGCACCATGGCGGTGGCCGCGACCATGAAGAAATACGACCTGGCCAAGCAGGGCGTGCATGGCGGCGGCTTCGACCTCTTGCCCAACACGCTGGACGGCATCCATGCCGGCAATCTCGATTTCACCATCGACCAGCAGCCCTATCTGCAGGGCTTCTACACGGCGATGGAGATGGCCATGTTCAAGCTCTCCGGCGGCCTTACCGGTCCCTCCGAGATCAACACCGGCCTCAAGTTCGTCACCAAGGACAATGTCGAGCCCTATCTGGCGACCAAGAGCCGCTACGAAGGCAATTCGCCGGACGAGAGGGTGATCGATCGCACCGGCCCGATCGCGGTCTAGAGGAGACCGCCATGCGGGCTGATCCAGCCACGTATGGCGACCCGGCCGGCTCGCGTTTCGTGCGCGAGCCGGCGCCGCGTCGCCGCTTATGGCAGAGCGCCGGACATCTTCTCCTGCGCTGGCGTGAGGTGAGCATTGTCGCCGCCGCGCTGCTGCTCATCGTCTATTTCCAGTCGACCTCGAGTGCGTTCCTGTCTGCCGCCAATATCGGCAACCTGGTCGACTACACCGCGACCACGGCGATCATCGCCGCCGGCGAGGTCATGGTCCTGGTCGTCGGCGAACTCGACCTGTCGGTCGGCATGGTCTACGCCTTCGCGCCCTTCGTCATGTTCTTCACCGCGGCTGCCGGCGCGCCCATGTGGCTGGCGGTGCTGGTGGCGCTCGCCGCCGCGGCCGGCGTCGGCGCGGTCAACGCCGCCATCACCATCCTGCTCGACGTGCCGGCCTTCGTCACCACGCTCGGCACGCTGTTCGTGGTCAACGGGCTGACGCTGACCATTTCCGGCGGCTTCCCGGTGCAGCCGCAGGCGGGCGCGGTCTTCACCGCGCTCATCGGCGGCAGCGTGTGGGCCCGCTTCGGCTGGACCATCGCCATCGCCTTGGCTCTGCAGTTCGTGTTGCTGCGGACCCGCTTCGGCCTGCACACCATCGCCACCGGCGGCAACCTCATCGGCGCGGCCGAGGTCGGCATCAAGGTCAGGTGGATCAAGGCCGCCAACTTCGTCCTGTGCGCGGTTCTCGGCGGCTTTGCCGGCGTCATCGACGCCTTCCGCATCGGCTCGATCGATCCGCTGGCCGGCGGTTCGGACATCATGTTCGCGGCCATCGCCGCGGCGGTCATCGGCGGCACGCTGCTGACCGGCGGCCTCGGCACCGTCATCGGCGCGCTCGTCGGCGCGCTGGTGCTCGGCATCCTCAAGGACGGCTTCTCGCTCGCCGGGATCAGCGCCTACACCTTCGACATGATCCTCGGCGGCGCCATCCTCGTCACCATGGCGGTCAATGTGCGCTTGATGCGCCTGCGCGATCAGGGACGCGGCTGATGGCAAACACCCACGACAAGGCGGTGCTGCGTGCCGAGCACGTTGCCAAGGCCTACGGCCAGATCACGGCGCTCACCGACATCAACCTGCATCTGGAACCCGGCGAGGTGCTCGGCCTGCTCGGCGACAACGGCGCCGGCAAGTCGACGCTGATGAAGATCATCACCGGCTTCATCCAGCCGTC
Organism: uncultured Alphaproteobacteria bacterium; assembly: GCA_963732845.1. Taxonomy (GTDB): domain Bacteria; phylum Pseudomonadota; class Alphaproteobacteria; order Rhizobiales; family Kaistiaceae; genus CAVSRC01. Next base: position 96,357 of record CAVTBE010000024.1, read on the forward strand.
GAGCGGCCAGCTCTATTTCGAGGGCAAGCCGGTGACGCTGCGCTCGGTCGCCCAGGCACGGGCGCTCGGCGTCGAGGCGGTCTATCAGGACCTGGCGCTGATCAACCAGCTCAACGTCTATCAGAACATGTTCCTGCAGCGTGAGCCGGTCACCGGCGGGCCGCTCGGTATTCTCGACCGCAAGACCATGCGCGAACACGCGCAGGCGCTGCTCGACCGCATCGGCGTTGCCATCCCCTCGGTCGATGCCGAGGTCGCCAAGCTTTCCGGCGGCCAGCGCCAGGCGATTGCCGTCGCCCGCTCGGTCTACCAGAAGGCCAAGGTGCTGCTGCTCGACGAGCCGACCGCGGCGATGGGCGCCAAGGAGTCGGCGCTCATCCTCGATCTCATCCTGCGTCTCAAGGAAAAGGGCGACATGGCGATGATCATCATCGCCCACAACTACGCCCAGGTCTTCGACGTCTGCGACCGCATCAACCTGATCGAGGGCGGCACCATCACCTTCGATAAGCGCACCTCGGAGACCTCGGTCGGCGAACTGACCGACATGGTGGTCAACGAGTACCGCTCGGCGCGGCAGAGCATCCGGGCGGGGTAGGGGCAGCACGCATGTCGAGCATGGGGCGGCGATTCATCGGCAAGGCCAGGCACTGCCGCCGCGCGGGAATGCATCTCCGCGCCGCAGGCGATGCCGAAGAATCTTGCGGTCTGCCGGACGGGCGACGGTCCGGCAGACCGCTGGATACGCGGAGTCCGACGAGGGACGGGCGGTCTGGTGCACCACGCACTTCTCCGGCGACGGTCCTCAACGCGGCTCCAGATACTCAGCAGTAGGAAAGGAACTCCCATGTCTGGATTGGTATTTCGACCCTTGAACAAGGGCATCGGCGTTGTCGCATCCCTCGGGATGGTGCTCAGCATGTCGGCCAGCGCCTTCGCCGCGACGCCCAGTCTGTCCGTCAACTCGTTCAACGCCGATTTCTCGGCAATGGCCCAGCTCAAATCCCTGGCGGCGCAGGGCAAGGGCAAGATCGGTGTGCTTCTGCCGGAGACCACCACGTCGGCGCGCTACACGTCGTTCGACGAGCCCTATCTCAAGAAGGCATTCGAGGCGGCGGGCCTCACCGCCGACCAGTACATCATCACCAACGCCCAGGGCAGCGAGTTCGACCGAGCTGACGCAGGCCCAGTCCGACATCTCGCAAGGCGCCACGGTCCTGCTGATGGATCCGATCTCTTCGGGCGTCGGTGCGTCGATCGAGTCCTACGCCAAGCAGCACGGCGTTCCGGTCATCGACTACGACCGCCTGACGCTCGGCGGCAGCCGCGGCTACTACGTCAGCTTCAACAACGTCGCGGTCGGCAAGCTGATCGGCCAGGGCATGGAAGCCTGCCTGGCGGACTGGAACGTCAAGAAGCCCGAGATCCTGGTCATGCGCGGCGCGCCGACCGACAACAATGCGACCCTGTTCGCTCAGGGCTACATGGGCGTTCTCGATCCGGCGTTCAAATCGGGCAAGTACGTCAATGTCGGCGAGCCGGCCGGCACCTGGGATCCCGCCGTCGCGCGGACGACCTTCGAGGAGCAGTACACGGCTCACTCGAACATCAACGCGGTGGTGACGCCCAATGACGACAACGCCAACGCGGTCATCTCCTATCTGAAGACCCTGAAGGTTCCGCCGAAGACCTTCCCGACCACGGGCCAGGACGCCACGCTGACCGGCATGCGCAACGTGCTGTCCGGCTATCAGTGCGGCTCGGTCTACAAGCCGATCTACCTCGAGGCACAGGCCGCCGCGGCGCTGGGCATCTATCTGCGCGCCAAGGTCGAGCCGCCGAAGGAGCTGATCAACGGCACGACGATGGATTCGCAGCAGAAGAAGGAGGTTCCTTCGGTCCTGCTGACGCCGCTGTGGGTCACGCCCAAGAACATGGCCGCCACGGTGGTCAAGGACGGCTTCGTCAGCGCCAAGGATCTGTGTGCCGGCGATCTGGCTGGCGCCTGCACGGCGGCAGGCATTTCCTCGTAACTCAAGAACAGCGATGGCGACGATGGCTCGTACCGAAAACAAACAAGCAGAGCCGCTCCTCCAGGTGAGGGGCGTAGAAAAACACTTCGGAGCGGTGCAAGCCCTCGCCGGCGTCGATCTCGATGTGCCGGCCGGTCAGGTGACCGCGCTGGTGGGCGACAACGGGGCCGGCAAATCGGTCCTGGTCAAGTGCATCGCCGGCATCCACGAACCGGATGCCGGCGAGATCCTGTGGGAGGGCCATCCGGTCCGTGTCCGCAGTCCGCACGATGCGGCGGCGCTGGGCATCGAGGTCGTCTATCAGGACCTGGCGCTCTGCGACAATCTGGACGTGGTCCAGAACATGTTCCTCGGGCGCGAACGGCTGAACCACGGGCTGCTCGACGAAGACGACATGGAGCGGGCTGCGGTCAACACGCTGTCGGGCCTGCAGGTCACCACGCTGCGCTCCCCCCGTCAGCCGGTGGCGTCGCTCTCCGGCGGCCAGCGCCAGTCGATCGCCGTCGCCAAGGCGGTGATGTGGAATTCCAAGCTCGTCATCCTCGACGAGCCGACGGCGGCGCTCGGCGTCGCGCAGACCGGACAGGTCCTCAAGCTCGTCCGGCGGCTGGCCGATCAGGGCCTGGCCGTCATCATGATTTCCCACAATCTCAATGATGTTTTCGCCGTCGCCGATCGCATCGCGGTCTTGCGTCTCGGCCAGATGGTGGGCCAGGGCCCGGCAGCGGAATTCGATTCCCAGCGTGTCGTCGAACTGATGACGACGGGACGCTCGGATCGCCGGCCGGGCGTGGGCGATGGCGACGCCAGTACGGGCTATTCGGCACCGGCCGGCCACCAATCGGACGGTTCCTCCGGCGCTCCGCCGGCCGCCGCCGCAGATGCCGCGAGTGAAGGCGACGCAGCCGGGATCGCGCATGCCCCATCCCCGCTCGGCGGAGGCACGCAGAGCTTCGCTGCCTATGTGCGCGCCTTGGCAGCCCGCGTACTGGCCGGGCAAAGCGGCGTCTTGCCGGTGGTCCTCGGCGTGATCCTGATCGCCATCGTCTTCCAGAGCCAGAACAGCAAGTTCCTGTCGGCCGGCAATGTGGTCAATCTGCTCGTCCAGGGCGCGGTGTTCATGCTCATCGGCATGGGCGAGGTGTTTGTTCTGCTGCTCGGCGAGATCGACCTGTCGCTGGGCTATGTCGCCGGCATCGGCGGAACGGTTGCCACCATGCTGGTGCAATATGGCGTCGCCTGGCCATGGTGGGCGGCGGTGCTGGCGGCGCTCGCCGTCACGGCGGGCCTCGGCTTCCTGCAGGGCACGCTGATCACCCGGCTGCGCCTTCCCTCCTTCGTGGTGACGCTGGCCGGCCTCCTCGGCTTCCAGGGCGTCATGATCCAGCTGCTCGGCACCGGCGGCACGATTCCGATTCCGGACCAGACCATCAACAACTTCGCCAACGGGACGCTGAGCCGTTCGAGCGGGTGGATCCTGACCATCGTGATTCTGCTCGTCTTCGCGGTCATCACGGTGATGCGCGACCAGCGGCGGCGGGCGAGCGGCCTGGTGGCGCCGCCGCCTGCCTTGACGGCTTTCAAGATCCTTGCGGCTGCGGCTGCCGGCGTGGCGTTGCTGCTGGTCACCAACGTCGATCGCGGCGTGCCGGCGTACCCGCTCTCCGGGATGCCGTGGGTGATCCCGATCGTGTTCGCCGTGCTGGTGACTTGGTCGTTCGTTCTCGGGCGAACCCGGTTCGGGCGCTATGTCTACGCCATCGGTGGGAGCGCCGAGGGCGCGCGGCGCGCCGGCATCAATCTCGCCAGCATCCGCACGCTGGCCTTCACGCTCGCCGGAATGACCGCCGGCATCGGCGGCATCATCTACGCCTCCCGCCTGCAGTCCATGTCGACCAGCTTCGATGGCGGCACCATCGTGCTCTACGTGGTCGCCACGGCGGTGATCGGCGGCACCAGCCTGTTCGGCGGCCGCGGGCGCCCCCTGCATGCGGTGCTCGGCGGCGTCATCATCGCTGCGATCGTCAACGGCATGGCGCTTCTGGGCCTGCCGGCCGCGATCCAGCTGATGGCGACCGCGCTCGTCCTTCTCGCCTCGATCACGGTCGATGTCGTCGTGCGGCGGAGAGGAGAGACGGCGCGGTGAACGTTGTCGGCGCGCGCCGCTCAGCGCGGCGCAGCCGTGCGCGCGGGGTAGGGCTACGACATCCGCCTGACTGAGCACCGGGTTGGACAGCACCAGCCGCACGAGATCGGCCTGGCGAGCGGGACGGCCGCTCCTTTCTCCGAGACGGTGGGCACATCCAGCAGCGGCCGGACGATCGGGGTCGGCATCGCGTGCGCCTTCGGCCAGCGCTGGACCGGCTTCCTCGAATACAGCCACCTGACCAATCTCGGCAGCACGACGACCTTTACGGTCGCCGGCAGCTATTCGAACGTATCGTCGTCATCGGATTCGATTCACACCGGCATCAGCTACAAGGTCTGAAGTCGATCGACCGACAGTTGCCACAGTCTGTTCTCACCGACACAAACTGTTCTCTTGCCAACACTCGCTGCATGAAGTCTGATCAGTGTTCACGTCGGCGGCGAATTCGAGCTGGACTGATCAAAGGCGTTTGACTTGGTCCGTCGAGACGTGACTTGGGCGACGAAGCCTAAGCGTCAATCGATGTCGTGACTTAACACGTGACTTGGGGGACGACCGACATGGCAATTCGATTTGCGTTGTTGATTGTAGGAGCGTTGGCGTTGAGCACGTTTGCGCCGGTGGTTGCCGGGGCCGATGACGCCAAGACCAATACGTTGAGCGCCGCCGAGCAGAGCGACATGAGCGCCAAGGCGACGCTGGCAAGCGGACTGATCACCGTCGGCCGGGCCAACAAGGACCCGCTGATGATGGCGGCGGCGGTGAAGCTTCTCGCCGAACTTGAAGCGCCGGTCATGGATCCGGCTTCGACCGCGGGCGGCGGCGAGCCCAAGAACTACGACGTGGCGGCGCTCATCGCGGAGGCCAAGGGTTACGCCGGGGCGGACAAGACTGTCCTCGACGCACTCGCGTCGATCAGAATGCCCATGGCCGGGAACGAGCGCCGCTATTGCGTCTGGGCCTGGCAGTGCAACTACTGGGGCTATTGCTCCTACTGGTGGGCCTGCCGCTGACCGCGTGACGGTCCTGCGCGATTGACCGGCTCGGCCCCGTCGCCATCACGCGCGGGGCCGCGCCCTCAATGCCACTCGACGAAGGCGCCGCCCCACCTTGGGTGGGTAGGAGATGCGCTTTCGGTGATCGAGCAGCTATTCGTACCTAACGGTGCCTGCGCTCACGAGGTCGTTGATCGTCGCTGTCTCATATCGCCTTCCGTAAATTACAACGTTTTGCACGATGCAGCCGAGGAGCATATCGACTGATGTCACATACGCGAGGTCGGTCTGAGGTTTGTAGCTGGCGCAATTAATTGCGAAGACAGTCCCGGACTCGCTGAAGACGGGTCCGCCGCTGGCGCCAGGATGAAGATGAAAGTCCACCCGGTAGCAGGGCCATGTGAGCTGGCTCGAATCCCTGCCGTTGGGGTGCCAGTCGACGACCCTTCCGCGAAAGTAGTCGCATTCTAGCGAAATGGTTTCTCGACCCAACGGGCCAGAAGTTGACGAATTGGGGAAGGCAAGCGTGAACGCCAAGGCGCCAATTGCTGGCTTTTGTGCGCCAAGCACGACACACGGGTTTCGTTGGGTGGGCCTCTCCTGCAAGACACGCAATATCGCTACGTCTGAGTCTCGGGCAATACACACCTCATGCACGCGTCTGAACGACGCCTGCTTCTGGGTGCCGATCTGAATGATGACCGGATGGTGTTGTGGGTCGAAAGCCTGAACCACATGCCGAGCAGTCGCTACTATGCCCTGCGAGATGAAGAAACCCGTGCCCAGCAATCTGTAGTCGGGCTTCGTTGAGGATGCGTAGGTGAGGATAGGGACGACTGCCGTATGCGCATCGACGCGCACGCCGTTGATACCATCGGCGAAGTAATGTGCGTCGTCGTCGGTGCCGGCGAGGGGAGACCTTCTGATGGGCTTCTGGCTAAACATCGCCCTTCAGTGCCGCTCGACGAATGAATCGAGCACGCGCTTCTGGCCGGCCTTGTCAAAATCGATGGTGAGCTTGTTGCCGTCGATGGCGCCGATGCGGCCATAGCCGAACTTCTGGTGGAAGACGCGCTCGCCGACGGAATACTCCGACGTGCCGCCGATGACGCTTTTCGCCACCAGCTCGCCCTCGATCAGCCGCGGGCCGGAGGCGAGCGGACCGTCGAAGCCGCGCCGGCCGCCATTGCCTTTTCCGCCGCCGGCCTGCTGGCGGTTCTTCTGGGCCCGCTGCCAGCCGGGGGTGGCATAGGTGTTGGCGAAGGGATCGCGCGCATCGAAGCGGCTGGCACCATAGGCGCCGCCGCCATAGCCACCATAGTCGGCGCTCTCCTCCTTCACCTCGACATGGGCCTCGGGCAGCTCGTCGAGGAAACGCGAGGGGATGGATGACTGCCACAGCCCGTGCATGCGCCGGTTGGCGGCGAAGTGGATATAGGCGCGCTTGCGCGCCCGGGTGATGCCGACATAGGCCAGCCGCCGCTCTTCCTCGAGCCCGGCGCGGCCCTGTTCGTCGAGCGTGCGCTGCGAGGGGAACAGCCCTTCCTCCCAGCCGGGCAGGAAGACGACGTCGAATTCCAGCCCCTTGGCCGAGTGCAGGGTCATGATCGAGACGGCGTCGTTGCCGGCCTCGCTGTCGGCGTCCATGACCAGCGAGACGTGCTCGAGGAAGCCGGTCATGGAGTCGAATTCCTCCATCGAGCGTACCAGCTCCTTGAGGTTCTCCAGCCGCCCCGGCGCATCGGCCGAGCGGTCGGCCTGCCACATCTCGGTGTAGCCGCTCTCCTCCAGGATGATCTCGGCGAGTTCGGTGTGCGACAGGTGGTCGATCTGCGCCCGCCAGCGGCCGAAGGCGGCCATCAGGTCGCGGAGCGAGGCGCGCGTGCGCGCTGCGATCTCGTCGGTTTCGACGATCTCGGCGGCGGCGGTGGTCAAGGGAACCCCTCCCGCCCGCGCCCGGTCGTGGAGCAGCTTCACCGTCGTCTCGCCGATGCCGCGGCGCGGCGTGTTGATGATGCGCTCGAAGGCGAGGTCGTCGGCGCCTTGAGCCACCACGCGGAAATAGGCGAGCGCATCACGGATCTCCTGGCGCTCGTAGAAGCGCGGGCCGCCGATGACGCGATAGTTGAGGCCGAGGGTGACGAAGCGGTCCTCGAAGGCGCGCATCTGGAAGGAGGCGCGCACCAGGATCGCGATTTCGTTGAGCGCCACCTGGCGGCGCTGGAGCTGCTCGATCTCCTCGCCGACGGCGCGGGCCTCCTGCTCGCTGTCCCATGACGAGGCGACCGAGACGCGCACCGCCTCCGGGTCGTGAACTTCGGTGAACAGCGTCTTCCCCAGCCGCCCTTCGTTGTGGCTGATCAGGTGCGAGGCGGCGGCCAGGATATGCGGCGTCGAGCGGTAGTTGCGTTCCAGCCGGATCACCCTGGCGCCGGGAAAGTCCTTCTCGAAGCGCAGGATGTTGTCGACCTCGGCACCGCGCCAGCCATAGATCGACTGGTCGTCGTCGCCGACGCAGCAGATGTTGGCCTGCGCCTTGCCGTCCTGCTGCGGCTTGGCCTGCGCCAGCAGCCTGAGCCACAGATACTGCGCCACGTTGGTGTCCTGGTACTCGTCGACCAGCATGTAGCGGAAGCGGGCGTGGTAGTCGGCGAGCACGTCCGGGTTGCTGCGCAGGATGGTCAGCGGCTCGAGGATGAGGTCGCCGAAGTCGGCGGCGTTGAGCACCTTCAGCCGCGCCTGATAGGCGGCATAGAGCTTCTTGCCGCGCCCGTCGGCGAAGCTGCGCCCGTCCACTTCGGGCACCTCGGCCGGGGTCATCCCGCGGTTCTTCCAGTGGTCGATGAGCCCGGCGAGCTGGCGCGCCGGCCAGCGCTTCTCGTCGATGCCTTCGGCCTGGATGATCTGCTTCATCAGGCGGATCTGGTCGTCGGTGTCGAGGATGGTGAAGTCGGATTTGAGGTGCGCCATCTCGGCGTGGCGGCGCAGGATGCGCGCGCCGATCGAGTGGAAGGTGCCGAGCCACTGCATGCCCTCGACGACGCCGCCGATGAGATCGCCGACGCGGATCTTCATCTCGCGCGCCGCCTTGTTGGTGAAGGTGACGGCGAGGATCTGCCAGGGCTTCGCCCGTCCGGTGCCGAGCAGGTGGGCGATGCGGGTGGTGAGCACGCGGGTCTTGCCGGTGCCGGCGCCGGCCAGAACCAGAACCGGCCCCTCGGTCGCCTCCACCGCCGCGCGCTGCTCGGGGTTCAGCTTGTCCAGCCACGGCTGCGACCGCGCGCCCATGGCGCGCTCGGCAATGCCGCCCGGCCGCGCTGCGGGCGCGCTCATCCCTCCCGAGTCATCTTTGAGCACCGGCGGCGCGGCAGTCTCCATCCCTCCCCGTTTCGGGGAGGGGGGACCATGCGAAGCATGGTGGGTGGGGTCGCCATCATCAGGCGGCCCGCTATCGATGCGCTTTGCAGGGTCGGTCATTGCCTCGGCGACTACCACGAATCTAAGCAGAGAACACTATAGCAACAGATGGGGCGCGGGGGCGGGGATGGGGAGGGGCAATGGCGGCTCCGTGTCCCGGGCGCAGCGCGGCATGCCAAGAGAGCGTAAAGCGCCGAAGGCGCGACAGGGAAAGCAAATCATGACGCGCTGCTGACCCGGGACCTACGAACCGCGTAGGCCCCGGATCTGCGGCGCACCGTTTCACGCTGCGCCGCGTCCGGGGAACGACCAGCAAGTTCACGTGGCGGCGCTGCAAACACCCTCGTCACTCCGGCGAGAAAACCGGAATCCAAAAGGCATTGCGCCCCGCCCTCACTGCCCCTTGCAGATCGGCGTCGGCCGCGGCGGCGGCGGTGGATGATCCTTGCGGTACTGGGCGATCAGCGGACCGAGGGTCTCGTCCGGCCAGAATTTTGGCGCGCCGATCGCCTTGAGGCAGGCGGCGTCCCAATAGAGCCCCAGCGACGACAGCGACCGGCCGGCCGCCACGGCGTGCGCGACGGCATCGATGTCGGCGGCCTCCGGATAGATGTAGACCGTCGTCGGATCGTCCTTGGTCATCGCCATGATCGCGTCGGCATCGGCCGCCGACCAGCTCGTGCAGCCGTTGCTGCGACCACCGACGTAGCTCACCAGCGTTCCACGCGGAACGTAGCCGTCGTGGTTGGCGTAGCGGCTGGCCGGATCCTTCAGCATGCAGACGCCGTGCAGCACGACCGCCGCATGGCCACCGATGGCGCGCTCGCGGGCGTTCGCCGTGTCGCCTTCGCCCTCGAACTGGAGGAACGGGCGCACCAGCAGGGCGTTGTGGTGTGCCCCGGTGTGGTAATAGCCCTTGAACGAGGTCTTGATCTCGGCCGTCACGTAGGCCCCGCCGGTCGTAAGGTTCGAGCCCTGCGCATTGCCGAAGTTCTTCGCGCACGTCCGGCCGTTCGAGTAATCCGCGATGCCCGGCAGCCTGCGGCCGCTGCCGTGGCCCGACGAGATCGCGCGAAACGACTGGCTGGCCTCGCAGACGATGTAGAAGCGCAGTCCCGGCTTGCCCTTGTCGACCGTGTTGGGGCGGGTCGCGTCCATGGCGAAATAGCAGGGGTTCGTGACCGCGCCGGCGGCGACCTTCTCAAGATAGAGCGCCCGCGCCCGCGCCAGCACCACCGGCGTGATCTCACCGTTGTCCTCGCCGATATGGGCGGCGAGCCAGGCCGGAATCTCCGGCTCGGTTGCCGAGGCGCGCTCTGCCACCGAGACGGCCATGATCGCAAGGACAACGGCAAGGATGGTGGCGACTCTCGCAAGGGCAGAGCGAGGTGCCCACGGCGCAGCCCGCACGGCAATGCCGCCTGCTTTGGGCACCGGCGGCGCGGCAGTCTCCATCCCTCCCCGTTCCGGGGAGGGGGGCGGAGTATGGCGGGTGGGGTCGCTCTCGTCGGGCGGCCCGCTATCGATGCGCTTCTCGGGATTGGTCATTGGGCCCGGACAATACGAATCTGAAGGCCGGAACACTATAGCAACAGATGGGGCCGGGAAGCGGCGAGGGGGCGGGGGCGCTCCGCGAATACTGCCTGCGTGTCCCGGGCGCGGTGCGGTGCGCAGTACCGCACTGCAGAACCGGGACCTACGAGCCCGATTGACCCCGGCTCTGCGCAGCACCGCTGCGCGCTGCAGCGCATCCGGGGAACGGAAAGCGCGCGTCACAAACGTCCCAACCTTCCCCTTGAGGGCAGGTCGAAATCGCCTCAGTGATTTCGGGAGGGGGTGAAGTGGCGACGGAACGGCTTGCGTTAGTTGATAGCTATACGGACATTCCGTATAGGTGAAGAAGCGAGGTCGATGATGAAGACGCGCAAGAATCGGATACTCGAAGGCGCCGAACAGGCTCTGGCCATCGCCAGGGGCGAGCTCGATCCGTCCACCTTTGTGATTCATGTGCCCGACGAGATCGACGTCAAGGCGCTCAGGCGCAAGCTCAAGCTGTCGCAGACGGCCTTCGCCAAACGCTACGGCTTCAGCGCGGCGCGCATCCGCGATTGGGAGCAGGGGCGCTCAAGGCCCGATGGCGCCGTGCGCGCCTATCTGCTGGTGATCCAGCGTGAACCCGAGGCGGTTGATCGGGCGCTGGCGGCGTAGGCTGCCTCCGTGTCCCGGGCGCGGTGCGGTGCGCAGTACCGCACTGCAGAACCGGGACCTACGAGCCCGATGGACCCCGGCTCTGCGCAGCACCGCTGCGCGCTGCAGCGCGTCCGGGGAACGGCGCAACTTCCTCCTTCGTCATTCCGGCGAAGGTCGGAAGCCAGACGGCCTTTCAGCGATTGGGGTCTGCGTTGTCTGGACCCCGGCCTCCGCCGGGGTGACGAAACAGGTGTTGCCAGCCCATGCGCATCGCGCCACCCCGCGCTGAACCGCAGGACTAGAACTTGCGACGCCTTGTGGCTAATCGGGCAACAAAAAACCGCCACTAGATACCGACTCCATGACGTCCTTCAAATCGGACGGCTGAAGTGCCCATCTGTAAGCAGGGTGGATTTCCCAGTCATAGCCGAAATCGGCGAATTCATGGCCTAAGAAATTATTCTGGTCAAAGTATTTTCTATCAATAAACCCGGATTTTTCCTTTCTCGCTGTTATGAAGTCAATCTTGTACAGAAACTGAATTATGGACCTAGGAGTCACGCTCCACCCATTGGTGAAACGAATGGGCACGTGCTCCATGACCCTTCGGATCTTGCCGGCCAAAGCATCTGTGGAAAATACGAAACTCTCCCTCGTCGTTCTTTCCCTTTTTGTTGGCCGCATTTCTAATAATAATCTCTCAATTTCCGGCATCTCTGACTTGTATTCATTTATGATATCTCTGAGGCGTTCCTGAGAATAACGCGAAAAGCTCGCTTTGACGTCCTCTGACGTTATTTTGTTCTTTCCCTCTTTGAAGGCGACTTCCGCCGCCCCGTGCATTAGCTTAACCAAATCACGAGGTCTGCGCCGAGTTAAGGACAGAAGAACATGTCTGATCGATCTGTTGCTCCAATGGCCCAGGCCACTGAATTTAGTTTCAATAACTTGCCCGAATATATTCTCGGATATCTCTGATTGCTTCATTCTATATATTTGGTCTTGACTTCTCGTTCCTCCGAAAAATGTCTCTATCCGTTTCGCCATAATGCACAATATTTCATGATTGTTCCAGTTCAGCCAAACAATATTTTGCTCGAACTTGTCCGTCGACTCGTCAGAAGTTCGCACTAGGAAATAGACGTCGCTGCGAAGACCGATCCTGAATTGAATGCGTCGATCACTGCCGGCAATATCGCGCATTGCATTTATAAGCGCAGATATATTCCGAATATCTTTCGGAGACGCGCTCCAGCCGCGGTCGATATCATCAATATAGACGTTTATAATAGGGTGTTTGACAAAACTCGAAATCAACTCCTTAGTGGATGCGTTGGAAACTTGTGGGAGCTTCTCTTGGAACATTTGCACTAGGTGTGGGACGATCGCTGTGACGCTCTTTAATCCTTTGAACCGCCCAATCTCGGATACGCCAGCCATATAGTTCTGGGTTATCTTGTGGATGATGACCGCGAATAGGGAGCTCTTCCATTCTTCGATTTGCGCTATAAAATCGTCAGGAGATTTTTCGCCCTTCACGTACAAGTCGCCGGGTTGCAGTAAGATGGCTAACTTCTTTTTGTCTACGTCATCCAAGTACGAACGTTTGAGGATGGCGCTTTTACCAGTACCTTTTGGGCCAACTAGTATTCGCAAGGGGAGATTGACGTTTACTTCATCATAAGTTTTGTTGAAGAAGAAATATTCCTTAAACCGTTCAATATCTTCGTTTTCGGCATCCTCGGCGCCGAATAGCGCGGCGCGCGTGGCGGAATCAAAACTAAGATTGAGACGGGCTTGTCCGGTCATCGTCACATCCAGCGGTAGACTTGCTTTGTCATGTTAGCAACCGGTGGGCATTCGTGCGAGCAGCCCGCGGGGCGGAATAGCGAAGCGTATTCCGCCGCCTTTCTTCACTACGCCCGACGCGGGGTCTCCTCTCCCGTGGGGAGAGGGACATGCACCTTATGAGCAGAGCGAATTAGGTGCGTGGGGTGAGGGCGTACGGACCCTCGTGAGGCATGATCCCGTCAACCGGCGCTTCGCGCCGACCTCTCCAACCAAAGTCGGGTGTTCCCGACTTTGGCATATATGAATCCAAACACGGGCAAGCCCGTGTTTGGTGGGGAGGTTGGGCTCTGTGCCCGCTGACGGCCCCAAAAATAAATCTGTCCCCGCCCCACCACCCCCATGAGACACTGCTCGCATCCTCGCTCGATCAGAGGGGCGTCTACCGGTGGCGACCTTTAGGCGGAGCGGGGTGCGGTGTCCGCCGTTTCCGTCTCGCACACGGGCAGCGGCGGGGCTCCCCCAAGCCTGCCGGCGGAAGGCAACTTCCGTCGCGCTATGCCTCCGAAGGGCAGCGCTAAAGGCAGGCGAAGGCCAGCCATCGGTCTGGCGGTCGGCGAAAGCCGTCACCGGGACCGTGGTGGTCAAGAGGTCGGTCGTCCGGATGGAGCCGCCTCGCCTTCGCCTCGGGTCCCAGGCGGGCCGGAGCCAAAAATCATCGCGGCGGGCGCCCGGCTGAGCGCCCCTCAAAGAATTACGGCATGGCACTCATCGAGCGCCCGCCACCCCTCGCTTCCAACAAGAGGCGAGGACGGCCGAAGGCCGGACAGGGAAGCAGGAATTGTTCATCACCCGGTGCGGATCGCTCGCGGGAACGCGGAGCCATACCCCCCCTCTGTCGATCCCCCGACCCAACATCGGGTCTACCCGATGTTGGCATTGAGAGTGGAGCAACTCCGACAGAACGGAGTTGCTCGGGGGAGAGGACCCCCAAACACAGGCGGTGCAATGGACCGCCGTTCAGTGAAGCCGAGACCCTGCGTCTTGCTCCCCCTCCACCCTTGCGGGGGAGGGCTTGCGGCCTTGGCTTCGCAGGCGGCTTCAGCCGCCGAGAAGCTTAGGCCGGAAGGGAGAGGGGTGATGGCATGGCGCCAAATCCGCTTCGGAGCGGCGCGTGTGTTTTGCCGGATGCCCGCCTTGAGCGGGCATGAACGGTCGCGGTGTCGTGCCTGCGGTCGGTCGCGGCGCGCGGCGCAGCAAGCGAGACGGCGCTTGCCGGTCGTGCGATCACAGGCACATCAGGACAACCGGGGTCTGGCCGTTGCCGGTGTGGGCGCCGAGCAGGCGGCCCTTGATCGACAGTTCGGTGCCGTCGGCCGGATGGACGGCGGGGCAATTGAGCTGGATGGTCAGGGCTGCCGTGCTGCCAAGGCTGACGATGTCGGCATCGACGCAGAACGGCGTGGTCAGCGACAGGAGCGTGGCGCGTCGCGCGGCATCGGTGAGCGGGTCGCGGACGAGCCCGTCATCGGCCGGTGCGACCAGGGCGAAGTATTGGCCGGACAGGGTGACGATCTCCCCGTAGCGGTAACATTTGGCCGGCGCGGCCGAAGCCGACCAGGCGGTTGCGGCCAGCACCGCCGCCAGGACGATCGGCAGGCCGATCGGCGGCCGGCCCGGCCGGCGCACCATGTGCGCGCAGGCGAGCCAGGCCGTGCGGATCGCGTTCATTGCAGGTCGCTTTCGGCAACCACACGATCGTAACGTTCAAGGTCGCTCTTGACGATGTACCACGGCTCGCCATTGCTGATCGGGCGCTGGGCGACGATCCGGTAGCTGCCGGAGGCGGCCGTGCGGGTGCGATCCTCGTTGACGAAGGTGGCGGTTTGTCCGACGACGAATTTGTGCGGGGTCATGGCGTAGGTCGCTTTCTCTTTCGGTAATCGCAGCGCAGGCGGCGCCTGCCGGAGACCAATCCGGACGGCGCTGCCGGTCACTGCCTTAGTGCCCCCCAAACGGTCGAAGCGGAGCCGCCGCGAAACGCCGGCTCCCATGTGCGGGCCGTGGTCCTGCGTCAGGCGCCGGCGATCAGGATCTTCGCGCACGAACCGGCGACGCCGGAGACGGGCGTTTCGCTGCCGGGCATCGTCGCCCAGCCGCCCTTCTCGACGAAGGTGGACTGCTCGTAGCTGCGCAGCGCCTTGAGTTCGGTGAGCTTGGCGTCGGCATTCGCCTGGTTGCGGAACTGCGTCGCACAGATCGGGCCCAGCGCGGCAATGACTGCGGTGTCGGCGCTGTGCTTGGCGGCCTGTGCCGAACTGCCGCCCGTCACCCAGCCGCCCCACGCGAATCCGATGATGGCCAGGGCAATGGCTCCGCCGACGGCGCCCCAGGCTGCGGGTTTGGTTTCTGCTGGAATCTTCATGACGGTTCCTCTTCTTTCGGCTGTTCGGTCTAGATCCTGCTGCCGGGCAGGCCGGTCTGCCCCTTATGGCGCAGCAGGTTCGCGGTGAAATCGATCGGGTTGATGCGGTCGTTCTGCAGGTCGCCGTTGCGGGGGATCGCGCCGCTGGTCTGCTCTGCCTTGGCCGTCAGCCTGGCCGTCATTCGGCAGCCACGCGTTGGAACTGGTCGCCGGTCAGGGTGTAGAAGCTGCGATGCTGGCGCGGCGCGTAGACCTTGGCGGCAACGGCGAAGATGCGCTCCCTTGCGGCGTCGAAGGCCGCCAGGATTCCCGCCTCCGTGTTGTTCGTCTTGGGGTAGAGGACGAAAATCGCGTCCACCTCGAGGAAGAACCGCACCTCCATCGCGCTGTCATGACCCCAGAAGCGGATGCGATGCCAGTCGGCATCGTAGCTGCGGCTTGGATTCGGGAAGTTGAGGCTCATGGTCGACCTGTCGCGGGGCTCAGGGGCGCGCGACGCTCTCCCCTGGCTGTGCCGTCTCGGCTCCATTTTCCGCCGGGGCGTCGGCCTTCTTCGGCTTGGGCTTGTCCGCCGGCACGGCCGCCGCTGTCGGCCCGTCATCGTTGGCGGGTTTCGGCGGGGTCGATGAAGCGGGACTGGCCATTGGAAAAGGCCTTTCGAAATGACTGGTTGCGCGGATTCCCCACCGTTACGCTTGAGTAATACTCAGAATGAATATTACAGGGCGAACAGTCGAATTGGCCGCGTTACCGAAATTTATTGGAATTTTTCTAGCGTTCTGATTTTCGAACATATAGCAAAAAACTTCGGTGCGCCACAAAAATTCATAATTTTAATTACCCGGCAGCGGTCGCACGCGAAAAAATTTCTAGCAAGTTGGGCTGGAGACGGCTCGGCATCGTTCTCTCCGCACGTCGCCGGGCCGAGGCAAGACAAGCAAAGAAAGCGCGACGGGGGCGGCAGCAAAGGTTCATGCCCGGTGGACGCCCGACAGGCATCCGACAGGCATCCGATAGGGGCCGGCTGCCCGCGTTCCCGCCAATCCGCCCAAATCCCGACCCCACCCTTGACCCGATCGCGGCAAAGGTGCACGAGGGCGCCATCTTCCCCGCCGCCCCCGAAAGCCAGATGATCGATACGACCTCAACGCCACCGGCCGCCGCGTCCGCGGAATTTGCCGGGGAGGACCGCACCCTTTCGCTCCCCATTCTCGTCGTCCTCGCCTTCGTCATCGGCGTCGTCGCCGCGCTCGGCGCCGTGGTCTTCCGCTACATGATCGGGATCATTCACAACGTCCTGTTCCTCGGCAAGTTCAGTCTCCTCTATGACGCCAACCAGTTCGATCCGCCAAGTGCCTGGGGGCCGTTCGTCATCCTGGTGCCGATCGTCGGCGGACTCGTCGTGGTGTGGCTGGTGAAGACCTTCGCGCCGGAGGCCAAGGGGCATGGCGTGCCGGAGGTCATGTTCGCCATCTACCACAACAAGGGGAACGTGCGCGGCGTCGTCGCGGTGATCAAGTCACTCGCCTCGGCGCTGTCGATTGGCACCGGCGCCTCGGTCGGGCGCGAGGGGCCGATCATCCAGATCGGCGCTTCCTTCGGCTCGACGCTGGCGCGCATGCTGCATCTGGCCCGCTGGCAGAAGATCACCATGATCGCCGCCGGAGCGGGGGCGGGCATCGCCGCCACCTTCAACACGCCGCTCGGTGGCGTGCTGTTTGCGGTCGAACTGCTCCTGCCGGAGCTGTCCAACCGCACCTTCCTGCCGGTGGTCGTGGCCACCACCACCGCCACCTCGATCGCCCGCTACGTCTTCGGGCTTTCCCCGGCCTTCTATGTGCCGGAGGCGGCGCTGCCCAACAACCTGCTGACCATCACCAATCCGGCGGTGCTCATCGGCTTCACGCTGCTCGGGCTCGCCGCCGGCGTCGCGTCGTGGGCGTTCATCCGGTTCCTTGCCTGGTGCGAGGACATTTTCCCCAAGCTGCCGGGCAACGCCTACACGCAGAACATCGTCGGCATGCTGATCATCGGCGTGCTCTTCTATGCCTTCATGCTGACCAGCGGCCATGGCCAGACCGACGGCGTCGGCTACGCCACCATCCAGTCGATCCTCAACGGCAGCACCGTCGGCCTGGTGCTGCTTGTCCTTCTCTTCGTGGCCAAGATCTTCGCCACCTCGATCAGCCTCGGATCGGGCGCCTCGGGGGGCATCTTCTCGCCGTCGCTGTTCATCGGCGCCACGCTCGGCGCGGCCTTCGGGTCGCTGGGCGCCGCGCTCTTTCCCCTTGCCGGCTTTTCGGTCATCGAGTTCGCGGTGGTCGGCATGGGGGCGCTTGTCGGCGGCGGGACCGGCGCCTCGATGACGGCGATCGTGATGATCTTCGAGATGACCCGCGACTACAACGTCATCGTGCCGCTGGTGCTGGCGGTGGCGCTGGCTACCGGTACGCGCCGTGCGCTGATCAAGGAGAACATCTACACCATCAAGCTGCGCCATCGCGGCAAGCCGATCCCGGTCAACCGCCACACCAACATGTATCTGGTGCGCCAGGCGCGCGAACTGATGAACAAGGACTTCATCGTCCTGCCGATTGCCACCCCGATCGCCAATGCCCTGGCCAAGCTCGCCGAGCGGCCGAACGCGCACGTCATCGTCTCGGACGGTCCGCGCATCGCCGGCGTGGCGCGCCTTGCCGCCGGTTCCTATGCGCCCGACCGCTATGCCGGGCAGACGCTGGAAGCCGTCACCGCGGACAACTTCGTCGTGTCGCAGGACACCGCCATCCTCAACACGGTGATCAGCCGCATGAACCGGCGCAACCGCAACTTCTGCATCGTGGTCAGCGACCGGGTGCGCATCCCGCGGGCGGAGGACGTGGTCGGCGTCATCGCCGCCAGCGAGATCGCCAATGCGGTAATTTCCAACCACTACGCCTGAGCCCGCCTGAGCAGCTTCAGCGGGCGACCGTCGATGGCCGCCAGCCCGAGCGCGATCAGGGCCATGCCGACGAAATCGGCGGACGCCAGGCGCTCGTGCAGGAAGACGGCGCCGAGCAGGATGGCGCTCACCGGCACCAGGAAGGTGACCAGCATCAGGTTGACCGCGCCCGCCGTCTTCAGGATGCGGTAATAGAGGATGTAGGCGACCGCCGAGGAGAGGGTGGCGAGCGCGATCAGCGCCGCCCACACGTCGAGGCCCGGCATGGGCAGCGTCCACGGCCGGTCGATGACCAGCGCCAGCGGGACCATCATCACCGCCGCGCCGGCGAACTGGCCGGTGGCCGAAACGATCGGCGTCTGTCCGGCACGGCCGAAGCGGCGGGCATAGATCGACGAGAACGCATAGAAGACCGAGGCGGCGAGCAGCGCCAGCTCGGCGAGAAGGTCGGTGCTCATGCCGCCGAGCGCGTCCGGCCCGATCATCGCCACGACGCCGAGGAAACCGACGATGAGGCCGGCGACGCGGCCGGCGGTCATGCGCTCGTCGCCGGTGAGGTAGTGGGCCAGCACCACGGCGAAGAGCGGCGTGGTGGCGTTGAGGATCGCAGCCAGCCCGCTGGTGACGTGGCTCTGCGCCCAGGCGATCAGGCTGAAGGGCACCACGTTGTTGAGGAAGCCCATGACGAAAAAGCCGCGCCACGAGGCACCGTCGCGCGGCATGCGGGCGACGCTGGCGCGTACGGCGAGGTAGAGCAGGGCGCCGCCCAAGACCACGCGGAAGGCAACGATGGTGAAGGCCGGCACGACCTTGATGGCGATGGCGATGTAGAAATACGAGCCGCCCCACAGAAGCGCGAGGATGACGAGCATTGCCCATTCGGCGGGCGTCATCGTGCGGTTGAAGGTCGGCGGCATGGCGGTTCCCGGGCAATTCCTGCGGTCTTCCTGGCGCCATCCCCTAGCAGATGTCGTGCGCGGCGCATTCCGAAATCCTGCACGGGGACGGATTTCCCTTGCCACTTTGAATGCAGTCTGTATACAATATAGCCGATTTTCGGGGAGGGAGATCGCAAGATGGCCGGGAAAAAGCCGTTTCCCATGAATGCATGGTATGCAGCGTCATGGGATTACGAGGTGAAACGGGCGCTCCTGCCGCGCACGATCTGCGGCAAGCACGTGGTCCTCTATCGTCGCACCGATGGCGTCGCCGTGGCCCTGGAAGATGCCTGCTGGCACCGCCTGGTGCCGTTGTCGCACGGGCGCCTGCGCGGCGATGACGTGGTCTGCGGCTATCACGGCCTCGCCTACAATTCCGACGGACGCTGCACCTTCATGCCGTCGCAGGAGACCATCAATCCGTCGGCCTGCGTGCGCGCCTATCCGCTGGTCGAGCGCCATCGCTTCGTCTGGGTGTGGATGGGCGACCCGGCGCTCGCCGACCCGGCTACGGTGCCCGACCTTCACTGGAACCACGACCCGGCCTGGGCTGGCGACGGCAAGACCATCCATGTGAAGTGCGACTACCGCCTGGTCCTCGACAATCTCATGGACCTCACTCACGAGACCTATGTGCATTCCTCCTCCATCGGCAACGATGCGGTGGCGGAGGCGCCCTTCGAGACCCATCATTCCGATCGCTTCGCTGTCGTGACGCGCTGGATGCGCAACATCGAGGCGCCGCCCTTCTGGGCGAGCCAGCTCGGCAAGCCGGGCAAGGTCGATCGCTGGCAGATCATCCGCTTCGAAGCGCCGGCGACGATTGCCATCGATGTCGGTGTGGCGCCAGCCGGCACCGGCGCCCCGGACGGCGACCGCAGCCAGGGTGTCAACGGCTTCGTGCTCAACACGGTGACGCCCGAGACCGAAGGCTCCTGCCACTATTTCTGGGCCTTCGTGCGCAACTACCGGCTCGGCGAACAGACGCTGACGACGCAGCTCCGCGAAGGCGTGTCCGGCATCTTCCACGAGGATGAGATCGTGCTGGAGGCGCAGCAGCGCGCCATGGACGAGAACCCGGATCGCGTCTTCTACAATCTCAACATCGATGCCGGCTCCATGTGGATGCGCACCCTGATCGACAGGATGATCGCGGCGGAAGAGCCGGCCGCCTTCCCGGAGGCAGCCGAATGACCGGACGACGCGGGGCGGGACGGCGAACGATCGCAGACGCTGAAGGCGTTGCTCACCATCCGCGAGATGATCCTCGACGGGGCGCTGGCACCGGGGGAACGCATCTCGGAGCTGTCCATCGTCGAGCGCACCGGCGTGTCGCGCACGCCGGTGAGAAGCGCGCTCGCCCGTCTCGCCGAGGAGGGGCTGCTGGAGCCGATTCCCTCGGGCGGCTTCTCGGTGCGCTCCTTCGGCGAGGCCGATATCCACGATGCCATCGAGATCCGCGGGGTTCTGGAAGGGCTGGCCGCGCGCTTCGCCGCCGAGCGCGGCGTGGCGCCGGGGCGCCTGCTGCCGATCAAGGACTGCCTCGCCGAGCTCGACGAGCTGGTGGCGGAGAGCGCGCTCGATCAGGAGGACTTCTCCCGCTACATCGTGCTCAACGCGACCTTCCACGGCCTGCTGCACGCGCTCGCCGACAGTCCGACGCTGGAGCGCGAGATCGAACGCGCCTCGGCCAAGCCCTTTGCCTCGCCGAGCGGCTTCGTCATGGCGCAGTCGGCGCTGCCCGAGGCGCGCACCGTGCTGACGGTGGCGCAGGACCAGCACCGCGCCGTGATCGAGGCGATCGAAGCGCGCGAAGGCGGCCGGGCCGAAGCGCTGATGCGCGAGCATGCGCGCGTCGCCAGCCGCAACCTGCGCGCGGCGATGCGCAGCCGTCAGGCAATGGCGCTGGTGCCGGGCGCCGCGCTCATCAGCGGCCGTCGCGTCTGATCGCGAGTCCCTCCGGGAGGAACCCATCATGCGCTTCTCGCTCCACTGGTCCGAGGCCAAGATCGCCGCCACCGGCGACCTCACGCCGTCGATCCGCCTGTTCGAGATCGAACCCGCCGATGGCCGTGCCGAAGCGTGGCGGCCGGGCGCCCACATCAATGTCGGCGTCATGGTCGGCGAGCGGCCCGAGACGCGGTCCTATTCGCTGGTCGGCAAGCCGGACGCCGGCCTCTACCGTATCGCCGTCAGGCGCGCGCCGGACAGCCGCGGCGGCTCGGCCTACATGCATGGGCTGAAGCCGGGTCAGACGATCCGCCTCTCCAATCCGCAGACCCTGTTCGAGATCGACTGGCACGCACCGGAAGCCCTGCTGATTGCCGGCGGCATCGGCATCACGCCGATCCTCGGCATGGCCGAGGTGCTGGCCGAGCACGGCACGGCCATGCGGCTGGCCTATTGCGGCAGGCGCCGCGTCGACATGGCCTTCGTCGCAGAACTGGAAACTCGCCTCGGTGACCGCCTGTCGCTCCACGTCTCGGAGGAGGGGAGCCGGATCGATCTCGCCGGTGCCATCGCCGCGCTCGGGCCCGAGGCCGTCTGCTACGTCTGCGGGCCGATGCGCCTGCTCGACGCGGTGCGCGTCGCCTGGGCGGAAGCCGGCCACGCGCCGGCGCGGCTCCATTTCGAGACCTTCGGGTCGAGCGGCCATTTCGCTGCCGCGCCGTTCGAGGTCGTCCTGCCGCGCCACGACAAGCGGCTCACCGTCGGCGCCGGCGAGACGCTGCTGCAGGCGCTGCGCGGCGCCGGAATCGACGTGCTCTCCGACTGCGAGCGCGGCGAGTGCGGGCTCTGCGCCCTCGACGTGGTCAAGGCGGAGGGGACGATCGACCACCGCGACGTCTTCTTCAGTGAAGCGCAGAAGGCCGAGGGCACCAAGCTCTGCGCCTGCGTGTCGCGCGCCGCCGGCGGGGTGCTGGTGCTCGACACCGCTTATCGCGCCGATATCGGCTGAACCGCCGGAATCCGCTTGTTCAACCGACGCGGCGATGCCTTTTTCGCCGCGCTTGCCGGTGATTTTCACCGCTATGGCTGGCAATCCCGATTTGCTACCCTAGCCGTCGGGGCGTCAGAAGAGGTTGAGGAACGCAGGATTCTCGATGGTGATTCAGCTTGCAGTCGGCGCAACGGGGCGTAACGACGCCGGTATTGCGACGGCACTGCCGATTCTGAGGCAGCGCTTCGGCGAGCGCTATGCCGATTCGGAGGCGCTGCGCAGTCAGCACGGCCACACGACGACCTGGCTGGTCAATCAGCCGCCCGACGCCGTGGTGTTCCCGGAGACGACCGAGGAGGTCGTCGACATCGTGCGCATCTGCGGCGAGCACGGCGTTCCGCTGATTCCCTTCGGCGCCGGCTCCTCGCTGGAGGGCCACGTCAACGCCCCCTTTGGCGGCGTGTCGGTGGACATGAGCCGCATGAACCGCATCCTCGCCGTCCATGCCGAGGACCTCGACGCCGTCGTCGAGCCGGGTGTGACGCGCAAGCAGCTCAACGACCATCTGCGCGACCAGGGCCTGTTCTTCCCCATCGATCCCGGCGCCGACGCCTCGCTTGGCGGCATGGCCGCCACCCGCGCCTCGGGCACCAATGCGGTGCGCTACGGCACGATGCGCGACAACGTCGTCAGCCTGACGGCGGTCATGCCGGACGGCGCGGTGGTGAAGACCGGCAACCGGGCGAAGAAATCCGCCGCCGGCTACGACCTCGCCCGGCTGCTGATCGGCTCGGAAGGCACGCTCGGCATCATCACCGAGCTGGTAGTGCGCCTGCAGGGCATCCCCGAGGCGATCGCCGGCGGCATCGTCCCCTTCGCCACGGTCGAGGGGGCCTGCAATGCCACAATCCTGACCATTCAGAGCGGTATCCCCATTGCCCGCATCGAGATTCTCAATTCGCTGATGGTCAAAGCCACCAACACCTACGCCAAGCTGGACTTGCCCGAGACGCCGCACCTTTTCGTGGAATTCCACGGTAGCAACGCCTCCGTGAAGGAACAGGCCGAAGCCTTCGGCGAGATCGCCGCCGAATACGGCGGCGGCGAATTCGTGTGGGCGACCAGGCCGGAGGAACGCACGCGGCTCTGGCAGGCGCGCCACGACGCCTATTGGGCCGCATTGACGCTCAGGCCGGGCTCCAAGGCGATCGCCACCGACGCCTGTGTGCCGATTTCGCGGCTGGCGGAATGCGTGCTGGAGACGATTGCCGATGTCGAAGAAAGCCGGCTCATCGCGCCGGTCGTCGGCCATGTCGGCGACGGCAATTTCCACCTGACGATGCTCGTCGACACCGACGATCGCGACGAGGTCGCGCGCTGCGAGGGGTTGATTTCGCGCCTCAACCTGCGCGCTATCGCGATGGAGGGCACCTGTACCGGCGAACACGGCATCGGGCAGGGCAAGATGAAATATCTCGGGATCGAGCAGGGAAGCGGTCTCGACGTCATGCGGGCGATCAAACAGGCGATCGATCCCCGGGGAATCATGAACCCGGGCAAGATCGTCGCGCCGGCCTGACCGGCCCGGCGGTCGTCCTGAAGCGGAGGCCACACTGAGCAGGCTCTACCTGATCGTCGGGGGTGCCGTGGTTGTTGCGCTGTTTGCGGCGCTGATCGTGCCGTGGTTCATCAACTGGAACGACTACCGCGCCAGTTTCGAGGCCGAGGCGTCGCGCATCCTCGGCCACCGCGTGCATGTCGAAGGCGACGCCCACGCCACCATCCTGCCGTCGCCGTCGCTGACCTTCACCAAGGTCGAGGTCGACGACGAAAACGGCCAGCGCATCATGGACGTGGCGCACTTCGACGTTGTCATCGAGCTGATGCCGCTGCTCCAGGGCGAGATCCGCGTGGTCTCGATGACCCTGGAGAAGCCGGTGATCAACGTCGCGGTCGATGCCAGCGGCAAGATCGCCTGGCTCAGCCGGGTCAAGCTGCGCGAGCCCTTCGATCCGGACAAGGTCGTCCTCGACAACATCAGCGTGCAGGACGGCGTGCTCAATTACGACGATGCGCAGAGCGGCGTGCAGCTCGCCTTCGCCGGCATTTCGGCGCAGGTCACGGCGCGGGCGCTGCTCGGGCCGTGGCACGTGGAGGGCACCTATCTCGACGACCAGAGGCGGGTCCAGTTCAGCCTTTCCACCGGCCGCCTGCTCGACGACGGCACGATCCGCATCAAGGCGAACCTCATTCCGGCACGCTGGCCGGTCACCGTCAGCCTCGACGGTCCGGTCGGCATCGACCCGGCGGCGGGGCTGACCTGGCACGGCATCTATTCGTTCGCCGAGGTGGCCGTCGACCCCGGGGGCGGCGACGGCGCCAACGGCGATGGCAAAGCCGCCGACGGGCCGTCCGGCTGGCGCAGCGAAGGAACCTTCGCGCTGACCGGCGACAAGCTCGACATCAGCAAGGCGGTGCTGTCGAACGGTCCGGCCGACCGGCCGTTCAGCCTCGCCGGCACTCTGTCGCTCAATTTCGGCAAGTCGCCATCCTTCGCCGCGACAGCGGAAGCGCACCAGATCGATCTCGACCGCACGCTGGGCAAGGGGCCGAGTCAGCCGGTGGATGTTGCCGCGGCGGCCGACAGCCTCGTCGCCTGGCTGCGTCAGCTTCCGGTGCCGGACGAGCCGGGCAGCATCCGTTTCAGCGTGCCGACCGTCGTGGTCGGCGGCCGCATCATCGAGGATATCGGCTTCACTGCGGCGCCGGCGCCGGACAAGGGCGGCTGGCAGATCGGCTCGCTCGGCGCCAGGCTGCCTGGGCAGGCGACGCTCGAGGCCAGCGGCCTGATGACCACCCAGCAGAGGTTCGGCTTCGACGGCCAGGCGCATCTCGCCGTTGCCCAGCCGGCGACCTTCGCCACCTGGTGGCGCGGCGAAAGCCGGGAAGGCGCCGGGCGTCTGCTGGCGCCGTTCGATCTCGCCGGCCACGCCGACATCGGCCCCGGCCGCGTCGCCCTCGATCATGTCACCGCGCAGATCGCCGACGCGACGATCACCGGCAGTTTCGGCTGGGCCGAGCAGGCGAAGGACCACCGGCGCGACCTTTATGCCGACCTCGATGCGACGCGCGTCGACTTCGTCCAGCTCAAGGCCCTGGCCGAGCTGCTGGTCGGCCGCAACCTGACCGATGCCGGATCGGTGGCCGACGGCTTCAGCCTGCACGTCAAGGCCGATGCGTTCGTCTTCGAGGACCTGACGGTCAAGGGCGTCGAGGCCAACGCGAAATACCGCGACGATGCGCTGACCGTCACCATGCTGCAGATCGCCGATATCGGCGGCGTGCGGATCGAGAAGACGAGCGGCAAGATCGAGAACCTGTCGGGCGACCCCAGCGGCCATCTCGATGCGACCGTCGATGCGCCCAAGCTGACGGGGCTGGCGCGGCTCGCCGACCGCTTCCTGCCGCAAAGCGGCTTCACGCGCTGGCTGGATGCCGCCGCCCCGGCGCTGGGCGAGGCGGTGATGAACGCCAAGATCACGGCGCCACTGCCGGATGGCGGCAGCGGCTTCGCGCTCACCGTCAACAACGGCGTCGCCGCCTCGACGACGGTCAACAACCTGACGGCTTCCTTCGCCGGCGGCTTCGCCCACTGGCGCACCAAGCCGGCGGAGATCAAGGCGTCGTTCTATTCGCCGGACAGCGCCGAGCTGGCGCGTCAGTTCGGCCTGGCCGCCGTCACTCTGGCCAAGGACGACGGCGCCCATCTCGAGGTGCAGTCCAAGGGCGTCCCGGCCGAAGGGCTCGACACGGTGGTGGTGCTCGACCTTGCCGGCCTGGTCGCCAACGCCAAGGGCAAGCTGACCATCGCCGACGATCTGGCGCCGTCCTTCGCCGGCACCATCGGCGCCAGCGCGGACAATATCGACCCGATCATCGCCATGGCGGGGCTCGACATTCCGCTCGCCGCGGCAGGCACCAGGCTGTCGCTCGACGGCAAGCTGTCCATCTCGCGCGATGGTCTCGACCTCGCCTGGAAGAACGGCACGATCGGACCGGCGATCGCCGGCGGCGACGTGACGCTGGCGTCCGACGGTGCCCGCGGATGGCGCATCGGCGGCAATCTGGTGGCCGACGAGATCGACCTGGGCTGGGTCACCTCGCTCGGCCTCGGCTTCGCGCCGCTGCCCACCGGCGATCCAGAGCAGCCGTGGTCGCGCACCCCCTTTGCCGCGCCCGGCTACGGTGCGGTCAGCGGCAAGCTGGAGGTCGCGGCCGACCGGCTCGACGTCGGCAATCTCGGCCTCACCAGCGCGGCCTTCACGCTGGCGCTGCAGCCGCAGCGCATCGATCTCGACCTGACCAAAGGGCAGATCGACGGTGGCACGGTGGCCGGCGGCATGTCGATCCACAATGTCGGCGGCAATACCAATTTCGCCGGCCGTTTCGACCTCAAGGGCGCGGCGCTGGAATCCCTGGTCTGGCGGCGCGACGGCCGCTCGGTCGCCACCGGTGCGCTCGACCTGTCGGCCAATTTCGAAATCGACCGGACGTTCGCCGGCCGGGCTGGTCTCGACCATGACCGGCGGCGGCGTGCTGACCGTGCATGACGGGCTCGCCCGCTACGTCAATCCGAATACGGTGCGCCAGATCGTGCGCGCCTCCGATCTCGGCCAGCAGTTCAGCGAGGACGCGCTCAGAGCCGCCTTCGGCGAACGCATCGACGCCGACAACCTTTCCTTCCGCGATGCCAGCGACGCCTTTGCCATCGTCGCCGGCGCGGTGCGCCTCAAGAACCTGATGGTGAAGGCGGGAGGGCTGGCAGCACGCGGCAACGCCGTCATCGACTTCAACACCATGACGCTCGACAGCGACTGGAACCTGGCCTTCGATGCGGTCGACAACAAGGTGCAGAACCGCGAACCGGAGGTCGGCATCGTCTTCCACGGGCCGATTGCCGCGCCCAGCCGGTCGTTCGACGTGCTGCCGTTCGCCGCCTATCTCAACGAGCGTGAGGCGGCGCGGATGACCGAGATCATCGCGCTCGATGCGGCGACGCGCGCCGAGAAGGAGCGGCTGAACCGGCTGCTGGCCAAACTCAAGGCGGATGCCGAGCAGCGCGCCGAGGATCTGCGCATCGCGGCCGAGCGGGAGGCGGCGCGGCTTGCCGCGGCGCAGGCGCAGGCGGCACAACTCGAGGCCTTCCACGTCAACCGCGAGATCGTGGTGGAGCAGCGCCACGTCGAGGCTTTGGCGTCGCTGGCGGCGCGCCTGGCGCAACAGCAGAGCGAGGCCGAGGCGGCCGCCGCCGAAGCGGCACAGGCGGCCAAGCAGGCGCAGGCCAAGGCCGCGGCCGTTGCCAAGGCGCTCGCCACGGCGCGTGCAGCGGAGGAAGACGCAGCCGCCAAGGCCGCCACTGCGGCCACCGATCTGGCGACGGCGCAGGCCAATGCCGCATCGGCCGAGCAGGACATGGCGCGATCGGCTGGCGCCGCCGACGGGATGAAGCAGGTATCTGCCAATGCCACCGCCAAGGCGGCGTCGACACAAGCCGCCGCCGACCAGGCAGCCCAGGCGAAGGCGGATGCCGACAAGGCGCTGGCGGATGCGACCGCGCGGGCGGCACAAACGGCGACGGCCGCGAAGAAGGCCGACGCGGTGGCCGCGTCGGCTGCCGCCGACAAGGCGAACGCCGACAAGGTTGCTGCTGCCGCCGCCGCGGCACGCGACAAGGCCAAGGCTGCGTTTGCCGAGGCCGAAGCCACGGTGAAGGTCGCGCGGGCCGCGGCCGCCACCGCCGTCAATCAGGAGTCGACGCTTGGTGGCGGCGAAGCGGCGGCGGAGGAGGCGAAGGCCACGGCCGACGCGGAAGCCAAGGCGGCTGCCGCTGTGCTGGCGGAGGCGACGGCGGCGCGTGAGGCTGCTGCGGAGAAGCTCGACAAGGCCATCGCGGATGCGGCAACGGCCCAGCAGGCCGCAGCCGCGAAGGCGGCCCAGGCCAAGCAGGCAGCGGATCTTGCCGAGGCATTGGCCGCTGGTGACAATGCCGATGCGCAGGCCATCGCCACCGCCGAGGCCATGAAGGCGGCGGCAGATGGGGCTGCGCAACAGGCCGCGGCCAGGCAAGCCGCTGCCGAGGCCGCCAACGCGGTTGTGACCGATGCGCAGGCTGCCTTCGACACGGCGCAGCAGACAGCAGCAACGGCCCAGCAGCGGGCCGATGCGGCCAATGCCGCCCTCGCTGAGGCCGCCGCGGCGGTCAAGAACGCCGTCGCCGTCGCCGAGCGTGCCGCCAAGGACAAGGCGGCGGCGCTGACCGGCCTCGACGACAAGACCAAGACGCTCTATGCGGCAAAGGCGGCGCTGGACGAAGCCGAGGCGGCGGTCGAGAAGACGGTGGCCCAAGCGCAAGCGGCCGCCAAGGCGGCCGCCGATGCCGATGATGCCGTCGCCGCGGCCAAGGCCGATCGCGAGGCTGCGCTCGCCGCCAAGGCGGACGCCGAGAACAAGGTGGCGGATCTGGCGCGGGCGGCCGACGAAGCGACCAAGGCGGCACAGGCGGCATCGCAGAAGTCGATTGCAACGGCCGCCGACGCCAAGCGGGCGGCGTCGCAGGCCCAGGCAGCGGCGAACGATGCGGCCGCAGCGGCGAAGCTGCTGGCCCAGAAGACCGCCGCCGACGAGGCGGCGCGGGCCGCTGCCCAGTCCACGGCCAAAGACCGTCAGGCCGCAGAGGTGGCCGCGGCCGATGCGGCGGAGCGGGAAAAGACGGCGGCGGCGGCCGCTCAGGCGGCGGCGGCCGAGGCTGAAAGCGCGGCAGCGGAGGCGCAGGCGGCCCAGCAGTCGGCCGAACGGGCGGCCCAGGCTGCGGCCGGTCTCAACGCGATCGGGGATGCCGCGTCATCGTCCAGGCAGGGGGCGGCGGCGGCGCCCGCCGGTGCGACGGTCGCGGCGCAGCCGGTGTCGACGGCCCGTCAGAAGAGCGTGCCGCTGCCGGTGCTGCCGAGCGCCATCCCGAGCGACGCGCCGCTGGTGATCACGCCCCCGAAGTACTGAGCTGTCGTCAGGGCCTGGCTTCTGGGCGGCGATACCAGTCGAGCGCGAACATCCTGAGCGCCGCCGAAAGGTTGGTGTCGTCCGGCCGGTCGCGGTCGACGGCGGCAACCAGTGCCGCGACGCTCATGCCCCGGCTGGAAGCGATCTCGGCCAGCGCCTGCCAGAAGGGCGCCTCCAGCGAAATGCTGGTGCGGTGGCCGGCGATGGTGATGGAGCGTTTGCTCACGGGCCTTGCTCCGACCCTTTCGGGTTCAATCGTCGTCGCGCGCGATGCGGTGCTCGGCAAGCCGGTGTTCCGCCAGGTCGTGTTCCGCCTGCCGCTGCTTCTTCTCGGCCGCGGTCTGCCCGTGCTTGCGGCGGTTGGCGTCCGCTTCGGCTTCGCGCCCGGCCCGCGCCTTCTGTTTGCGGAAGCGGCGGAGATTGACGATTTCGACCATCGTGCTCACCCTATTTCGGGCCGATCATATCCTCCGGGCGGACGATCCGGTCGAACTCCTCCGCCGTCACGTGGCCGAGGCGCACGGCCTCCTCGCGCAGGGTCGTGCCGTTCTTGTGCGCCGTCTTGGCGATCTTGGCCGCGTTGTCGTAGCCGATCTTGGGCGCGAGTGCGGTGACCAGCATGAGCGAACGCTCGAGCGCCGCCTTGATGTTGTCCTCGCGCGCCTCGATGCCCACCACCGCGTTGTCGGTGAAGGACACCGCCGCGTCGGCCATGAGGCGCACGGACTGGAGGAAGTTGTAGGCCATCACCGGGTTGTAGACGTTGAGCTCGAAGTGACCCTGGCTGCCGGCGAAGGTGAGGGTGGCATGATTGCCGAAGATCTGGACGCAGACCTGGGTCATCGCCTCGCACTGGGTCGGGTTGACCTTGCCCGGCATGATCGAGGAGCCGGGCTCGTTCTCGGGCAGTGACAGCTCGCCGAGCCCTGAGCGCGGGCCGGAGCCGAGCAGGCGGATATCGTTGGCGATCTTGAAGAGGCTCGCCGCCACCGTGTTGATGGCGCCGTGCGAGAAGACCATGGCGTCGTGGGCGGCGAGCGCCTCGAACTTGTTCGGCGCCGAGGTGAACTTCATGCCGGTCAGCGCGGCAATGCGGTCAGCGACGCGCTCGGCGAAGCCGATCGGTGCGTTGAGGCCGGTGCCCACGGCCGTGCCGCCCTGGGCGAGCTGCATCAGCCCGGCCATGGTCTGCTCGATGCGGGTAATGCCGTTCTCCACCTGCTGGGTGTAGCCGGAGAACTCCTGGCCGAGGGTAAGCGGCGTGGCGTCCTGGGTGTGGGTGCGGCCGATCTTGATGATCTTGGCGAAGGCATGCGCCTTGTCGTTGAGCGCATTGCGCAGCTTGTGCAGCGCCGGCAGCAGGCGATGCTCAATCTCCTCGGCGCAGGCGATGTGCATGGCCGTCGGATAGGTGTCGTTGGACGACTGGCTCATGTTGACGTGGTCGTTGGGATGGACCGGCGTCTTGGAGCCGAGCGTGCCGCCAAGGATCTCGATGGCGCGGTTCGAGATCACCTCGTTGGCGTTCATGTTGGATTGGGTGCCCGAGCCGGTCTGCCAGACGACCAGCGGGAAGTGGGCGTCGAGCTTGCCTTCCGCCACTTCCTGCGCCGCCTGGACGATGGCCGCGCCGATCTTCGGATCGAGCTTGCCGAGGTCCATGTTGACCTCGGCGGCGGCGCGCTTGACCAGCCCAAGGGCGCGCACGATCGGCGCTGGCTGCTTCTCCCAGCCGATCTTGAAATTGCCCAGCGAGCGCTGCGCCTGGGCGCCCCAGTACCGGTCGGCCGCCACCTCGATGGGGCCGAAGGTGTCTGTTTCCGTGCGAGTGGCGGGCGTCTTGTCGGGCTTGCTGGCGGACATGGGCGGCTGGCTTCCGTTGGCGTGTGGTGGGCGGGTTTTCCCACCGCCACGGACGGAGCGCAAGCCGTGCCCCGGGGGTGCCGGTGCCGGCTGAAGATCAGGCGATGTCCTCGGCTTCCGCCGCCCGTTTCCGGCCGACGATCATGGCGTGGACGAGGTTCTCACGGTGCCGGAAGCTCGCCAGCGCGACGCCCGCCAGGTGCACGCCGACCAGCAGGATCAGGCCATGCGCCGACCAGTTGTGCAGGTGCTGCATCCACGACACGCCCCAGAAGGCGTCGGTGGTCAGCAGGTAGCCGGTGTAGGCGGTGGCTGCCATGCCCAGCATCAGGGCCACGATCATGGCGCCGCCGGCCGGGTTGTGGCCGATATGGCGCGCCTCGCTGCCGCTGGCGACGGCCTTGAGATAGGCGACGATGGTCTTCGGCGGGCGGACGAAATGGGCAAAGCGCGCATAGGGCGTGCCGATGAAGCCCCAGGCGAGGCGCAGCAGGATCAGGCTGCCGGCGGCGTAGCCGGCCCACATATGCACGTTTTCCCAAGTGTTGGCACTGAGCCACGCAACCGCGAAGCTCAGCACCAGACACCAGTGGAACAAGCGCACGAAGGGATCCCAGACGTGGACCCAGCGGTCTTCGCGGAGGCTCGTCATTGTTGGAATGCTATGCCGATCAATTCTCGCCGGCTTCGGCGTTGTTGAGCTTCTGCAGGGTCTCGGCGTTGTACGCGATGTTCTGCCGCTTGCCCGCCTTGTCGGTGGCATAGACCTCGTAGCAGCCCTTCTCGACCTTGATCTGTTTGACGGTCAGGCCATCGGCCTTGAGCATGGTCTCGAGCTTGGACTGCGGCTGCCAGGCCGACTGGGGCGCCGTGCTGCAGCTACCGCCGGCTGCAAAGGCCGGGCTAGCGACGACGAAGGCGATGGCGGAAAGGAGGAATGCGCGTTTCATGAAGTGATATCTCCAAAATTGACCAAACCCAGACGCTTGCGGCCGAAAGGCCCTCTGCGTTGGTGGCGCGCACGCTAGTCACGGCTGCCTGTCGGCTCGCTGACAGCGACTGGTGGCCGGTTGTCATCGGTGCACCGACACGGGATTGCCCGAAATCAGGGTTAACCGGCGGCGAGCGGTTGGCGCCCGGCCGCCGTGGCCGCTACGCTGCCGCAGGGTGGGGAAGGAGATTTGCGATGAGACCGCTCAGGATGATCGCCGCAGCGCTGGTGGGCGTCACCGTGCTTGCCACCCAGGCGCTTGCCGCCGACCCGGCAGCGGTGCGCACGATGCTGGAGAAATCCGGCTTTGTCGCGCAGTACACCGATCTCGGCGAGCAGATGCGCCAGGGCATGATCAACTCGCCGCCGCCCATGCTGCCGCCCGGGGTTGCCACGCTGATGGCGTCGATCGTCGGCAACACCATGGACGGCAAGAAGCTGCTCGACGAGGTGCAGACGGTGCTTGCCGCCTCGCTGTCGGACGAGGATGTCGCGGCGCTCAGCGCCTTCTTCGATTCCGATCTCGGCTCGCGCATCGTCAAGGCCGAGGTGGCCAGCTCCACCCTGTCGGCGCAGGAAGAGATTTCCGCCAAGACCGATGCGCTGGTGGCGGAGGTGCGCAAGGACCCCGAGCGGCTGGCCGTGTTCAACCGCATCGACACAATGCTGCACACGGCGGAACTGTCGGCGCGCTCCTCGGAGAGCATGCTCCGCGCCATGGCGATGGCGATGGCGGAGGCCAGCCCGATGCCGCCGCAACCGGGCCAGATGGCTCAGGCCGATGCCCGCATCAAGGCGATGCACGCGGCCTTCGTGGCGCAGGCGCGTACCATGGTCCTTGCCGCCGCGCAGTACGGCTATCGCGACCTCTCGACGGCGGAGATGAAGCGCTACGCCGATTTTCTGGAAACCGATCCGTCGCTGGTCATGTATGCCGCCTTCAGCGGCGTCATGGACACCTTCTATGCCGAGACCGGCAAAAGGATCGGTGAGGAGCTGGCCGCCGCCGTTCGCCAGCGGAAGACCTGAGGACAAGGCGAGGGCGGCTGCCGCCTATTTCTTGCGGAAGGCGTCGAGGCTGACCACCTGGGCCATCGGTGTGGCTTCGTCCTCGCCTTCGCCGGCGGCGCCGTCGGTGGTCTCGGCCTCCGGCGCGGCGATGGTCGGCGTCGGCATGTCGGTTACAGTGGGTGGCTCGCCGTCGGCGATCGCAACCGGCCGCGCGGCCACCTCGAAGCGCAGCTCGAACTGCACCGACGGATCGAGGAATCCCTTGATGGCGGAGAAGGGCACCAGCAGCCGCTCGGGGACACCGTTGAAGGAGAGGCCGACCTCGAAGGCCTGCTCGGTGACGGTCAGCTCCCAGTACTGGTGCTGGAGGACGATGGTGACGTCCTCGGGGTACTGGGCGAGCAGGCGGCTGGAGATGCGCACGCCCGGCGCCTGGGTGGCGAAGGTGACGAAGAAGTGATGCTCGCCCGGCAGCCCGGTGCGGGCGACTTCGGACAGAACCTTGCGGATCACCCCGCGCAGTGCGTCCTGGGCGAGGATGTCATAACGGATCAGATCTTCTGCCATCAGTCGCGGCCGGACCCCGGTAGCCTGTCGAGACCGACCCTTGCAACTGATTCGGGCGATCCCGTGAAGTAAGTGGAGGCTTCTGTTGCCAGGTGCCTCCGAACCCCGCCTGAAAGTGCTACCCCTCAGGGCTTGATTTCGGTTTTCCGAGCCGCATTACGCAGCGAGGGCCACCGGAGCATAGTTGTCGTTGGCAACTATAAGTTCGGCCCGATAACGGCGGAACCATGCCGGGCAAAAGCCCATCCTTTACGCCCTCGTCGATCCTATTTCGCCCCCGCCGCAACCCGCCAGAAGCGGGTGATCCAACGGGCTGAGGTGGAGGCGCCGGGTACTGCCCCCGGGTCCGCAGGGTTTATTTCGATGGCCGTTTATTGCCATAGCCGGATTGCTCCGACGCCGTGGAATATAAGGATTCCACGCTGAATTGGGAAGGCTCTCGATGTTTCCCGGCTCAGAATCCCCGCTTCAGGCGGGTTCCGTGGCCGCGGCGGCGCCGCCGCCATCAGTTTCCGTCGGTGGAACCGGGGACGATGTAGATCGGCCGCACCTCGATCGGGCCGTAACGGCAGATCGGCGTCTGCCCGGGGCCGGCGGTCGGCAGCGGCACTCAGTGTTGAGGCGCGCCGTCACACGCGCTAGGCTGCTACGGTAGTCGGTGTGACTCTTGGCGGTTGCACCATCTCCCGAAAGACTCGCGAAATGAACCGAAGCCCTGCGCGCGACGCAATCGTGCTCGGCCTGCTGGCGGCCGTAGGCCCCTTTGCCATCGACATGTACCTGCCAGCTCTGCCGTCGATTGCGGCCGATTTCAGGGCTTCCGACGCGGCGGTGCAGGGCAGCCTTATCGCCTTCTTCCTCGCCGTGGCGTTCGGCCAGATCATCTATGGGCCGGTGTCCGACAGCCGCGGACGGCGGGCGCCGCTCTATTTCGGCATGGTGCTCTATTCGCTAGGCGCCATTGGCTGCAGCCTGGCCCCGTCGATCGAGTGGCTGATCGCCGCCCGCTTCGTCCAGGGGATGGGCGCCTGTGCCGGCATCACCATCCCGCGCGCCATCGTGCGCGATCTCTATACCGGGCCGGATGCGGCGCGCCTGATGGCGCTGATCATGCTGGTGTTCAGCGCCGCACCGATCCTGGCGCCGCTCTTCGGCAGCGCGGTGATTGCACTGGCGAGCTGGCGGGTGATCTTCGATGTCGTCGCCCTAGTCGGCGTCCTCGGCGTGGCGATCACCTTCTTCGTACTGGAAGAGACGCGACCGCCGGAGAAGCGGGTGCCGATGGACATTGCCAGCGTCATGCGCGGCTATCGCGAGCTGTTCCGCGACCGCGGCTTCATCGGCATCGTGCTCGTCGGCGGCTTCGCCATGGCCGGCCTCTTCTCGTTCCTGGCAGGGTCGTCCTTCGTCTACATCGACCATTTCGGCCTGACCCCGACCCAGTTCTCCTTCGCCTTCGCCATCAATGCGATCTCCTTCATCGGTTCGGCCCAGTCGACCAGCCGTCTGGCGCGGCGCTTCGGCCTCAAGCGGGTGGTGCGCGGTTCGGTCACCCTCTTTATGCTGGCGACCGGCATCCTGTTCGGCGCAACGCTCGCCGGTCTCGACAATGTCTACGCGCTGATTGTCATGCTGCTGGTGTCCTTCGGCGCCATGGGACCGGTCGGCCCCGCGACGGTGGTGCTGGCGCTGGAGCACCACGGGCCCCGCGCCGGCTCGGCATCGGCCCTGCTCGGCACGTTGCAGCTCTTCGTCGGCATGACGGTGGTCAGCATCACGGGGGCCGTCTCCAACGGAACGGTGCTGCCCTTGGCGAGCGCCATCTTCGGCTGTGCGTGCTGCGCCTTCCTGATCAACCTCGCTGCCCTCAACAGCGGCGAGCCGGCGCCGGACACGGCGGAATAGGGCCGCCGGTGCCTACGCCGGAGACGAGAATCGCGCTAGAATCGCCTCATGCGCCAATATCTCGACCTGATGCGCCGGGTGCTCGAAACCGGCATCACCAAGACCGATCGGACGGGGACCGGAACCCTGTCGGTTTTCGGCCATCAGATGCGTTTCGATCTCGCCGACGGCTTCCCGCTGGTGACGACCAAGAAGATCCACCTGAAATCGGTCATCCACGAGCTCCTGTGGTTCATCGCCGGCGACACCAACACCGCCTATCTGAAGAAGAACGGGGTGAGCATCTGGGACGAGTGGGCCGACGAGAACGGCGATCTCGGACCGGTCTACGGGGCGCAGTGGCGCTCGTGGCGGACACCGGGCGGCGGTACGATAGACCAGCTCCGTCAGGTGGTTGAGCAGATTCGTTCACATCCCGATTCACGTCGGCTGATGGTGACGGCGTGGAATCCGGGCGAACTCGCGGAGATGGCGTTGCCGCCCTGCCACTGCCTGTTCCAGTTCTACGTGGCGGACGGAAAGCTGTCGTGCCAGCTCTACCAGCGCTCGGCCGACATCTTCATCGGTGTGCCGTTCAACATCGCCTCCTATGCGCTGCTGACCATGATGGTGGCGCAGGTGAGCGGGCTGAAGCCGGGCGATTTCGTCCACACCTTCGGCGACGCGCACCTCTATTCCAATCACCTTGAGCAGGCACGCCTGCAGCTCCAGCGCGAGCCGCGGCCGCTGCCCCGGCTGGTGCTGAACCCGGAGGTCCGCTCGCTGTTCGACTTCGTCTATGACGACGTGGCGGTGACCGGCTACGACCCGCATCCGCACATCAAGGCGGCAGTTTCGGTGTGACGCTGGCGCTGAGGCCGGCGCGGCCGGGCGACGAGACGGCGATCATGGAACTGATCGCGGCGCTGGCGCGCTACGAGAATCTCGAACGCGCCGTCGAATCGACGGCGGAAGACATCGGCGCGGCGCTGTTTGCGGAGAATCCGCGCGTCTTCTGCGATCTGGCGGAGGTGGACGGCGCCGTCGTCGGTTTCGCCCTGTGGTTCTACACCTTCTCTACCTTCCGCGGCCGCCACGGCATCTATCTGGAGGACCTGTTCGTGCGGCCGGAGACACGGCGGGCGGGGGCGGGCACCGCGCTCCTGCGCAACCTGGCGCGGCGCTGCGTCGCGGAGGGGTTGGGGCGCCTCGAATGGGCGGTGCTCGACTGGAACGCCCCGGCGATCGCCTTCTACCGGGCGCAGGGCGCCCATCTGCGCGACGACTGGACGCTCTGTCGGGTGGATGGGGCGGAGTTGACGGCGCTTGCCGTCAAGGTGGGACCATGAGGGTTTCGCTGATCGCGGCCGTCGCCGCCAATGGCGTCATCGGCGAGGGCACCGGCATGCCGTGGCGGCTGTCGAGCGACATGAAGCGGTTCAAGGCGCTGACCATGGGCAAGCCGGTGGTGGTTGGCCGCAAGACCTTCGAGACCTTCGGCAAGCCGCTTCCCGGCCGCACCAACATCGTCGTCACCCGACAGGCCGGCTACCGGCCGGAAGGCGTCATTGTCGCATCCAGCCTCGACGACGCGCTGGCGCGAGCCGCGGCGGTGGCGCAGGCGGCGGGCGGCGACGAGGTCATGGTGCTCGGCGGCGGCCAGATCTACGCGGCGGCGATGGAGCGGGCGGACCGGCTCTACATCACCCATGTGGCAGCCGAGCCGGGCGGAACGGCGCATTTTCCGCCCATCGACCCCGGTGCCTGGCATGCGATCTCGCGCGAGGCCGTGCCGGCGGGCGAGAAGGACAGTGCGGCGACGGTATTCGCCGTCTATGAGCGGACGGGATCGGCCGAAACCGGTTGACTTGGCCGGCCCCAGGCCCCACCTGTCAGCGGCGCAGCGGGCTTCGGCCTTGCCGTGGCGTGGCCGCTTTGCGTTGAAATGGCGGGGCGACACGCCTATAAACCGAGCCGGTTTTGTGCCGGCTCGCGCGACACGGCGTCCGTGTGTTCAGGCCTCTCGAAGGGAGAGCAATGCCCTGGGAAAATCAGACTGGCGGCGGCGGTTGGAAGGGCAATGGCGGCCCGTGGGGACAGGGGCCGCGCAATACGGGCGGCGGCGGATCGACACCCCCCGACCTTGAGGAGCTTCTCAGGCGCGGTCAGGACCGGCTGAGGCGCGTGCTGCCCGGCGGTGGCGGTGGTGGCGGCAAGATGAACCCGTTCACGCTGATTGCCATCCTGGCGGTGGTCGTGGCGCTCGCCGGCTACTATTTCTTCACCTTCCGCGTCCAGCAGGACGAGCAAGGCGTGGTCCTGCGCTTCGGCGCCTTCAGCCGCAACGCCGCGCCGGGCCTCAACTGGCGCCTGCCTTACCCGATCGAGACGGTCTACACGCCTAAGGTGACCCGCGTGAACAAGGTCACCGTCGGCACGACGTCGGACGAGCGCAATCCGGGCGCCGCCGGCCGCGACGTTCCAGGCGAGAGCCTGATGCTGACCGGCGACGAGAACATCGTCGACATCAACTTCTCGGTCTTCTGGGTCATCAACAACGCCGCCAACTACCTGTTCAACATGGAGGATCCGGACGGCACGGTGAAGTCGGTCGCCGAGAGTGCCATGCGCGAGGTGGTCGGCCGGTCGGTGGTCGAAGCGCTGCTCACCCAGGCCCGGCAGATCACCGAAAGCGACGTGCAGAAGCTGATCCAGCAGACGCTCGACGAATTCGGAGCCGGCATCCTCATTACCCAGGTGCAGCTCCTCAAGGTCGACCCGCCGGCCGAGGTCATCGCCTCCTTTCGCGACGTTCAGGCGGCCCGTGCCGATGCCGAACGCGCCCAGAACGAGGCGCAGACCTACGCCAACAAGGTGGTGCCGGAGGCGCGCGGCCAGGCCTCGCAGATCACCAATGCCGCCAGCGCCTATCGCGACCGCCTGATCGCCGAGGCGACCGGCAAGGCGCAGCGCTTCGATCAGGTCTACCAGAGCTATACGGTGGCCCCCGACGTGACCCGCAAGCGCATGTATCTGGAGACGCTTGAGTCGGTCTTCGGCGGCATGGACAAGGTCATCATCGACGAGAAGGGCGGCAGCAACGGCGTGCTACCCTATCTGCCACTCGACGCACTCAGTAAGAAACCGGGCTCCGGCTCCAGCACTGGAGGCCAGCCATGAGGCAGGGCATCTTCGGAGGCGTCGGCCTCATCATCATCGCCGTCATCGGCTTCCTCCTCTATCTCAGCATGTTCGTGGTCGATCCGACCGAAGAAGCGCTGGTGCTGCGCTTCGGCGAGGTGGTGGCGCCGATCGGTCAGCCGCGCAAGGCGGTTGAAGTGCCGGGCCTCTACTGGCGGATTCCGCTGGTCGACAATGTCGAGTATTTCGACAAGCGCATCCTCAATCTCGACTCGCCGCCGCTGGAAATCATCGCCTCCGACCAGAAGCGGTTGGTGGTCGATGCCTTCGGCCGCTACAAGATCGTCGACCCGCTGAAGTTCTTCCAGTCGGTGGGCAACGTGCAAGTGGCCCAATCCCGCCTGTCGGTCATCCTCAATTCGGCCATCCGCCGGGTGCTCGGCGACGCCAGCTTCATCCAGCTTGTCCGTGACGAACGCGCCCAGCTGATGGCCAAGATCACCGCGCAGGTGGGCCGCGAGACGCAGGGGCTCGGCATCCAGATGATCGACGTCAAGATCCGCAGCGCCGATCTGCCGGAGGCCAACAGCCAGGCGATCTACCAACGCATGCAAACCGAACGCCAGCGCCAGGCCACCGAGATTCGCGCTCAGGGCGAGCAGGCGGCACGGCGCATCCGCGCCGAAGCCGATCGCCAGGCGACCGTCATCGTCGCCGACGCCACCGGCGAATCGGAGCAACTGCGCGGCGAAGGCGAGGCCAAGGTCAACGAGATCTACGCCAAGGCCTTCAGCAAGGACCCGGAATTCTTCGATTTCTACCGGTCGATGCAGGCCTATCAGGCGGGCCTGAAGTCCTCGGATACGCGGATGGTGCTGTCGCCCAATTCCGAGTTCTTCAAGTATTTCGGCAATTCGGCCGGAGCGCCGGCAGCCGGCCAACAGGCGGCGCCGCCGCCGGCTTCGGCCCAGCAACCGGCTTCGGCCCAGGCGCCGGCTTTGGTCCAACCGCCGGCTTCGGCCCAGCCATCTGCCGCGGCGCCAGCGGCGTCCGGCCAGTAGCCGGGCGTCACGCTTTCGTGTCGAAACGGCGGGCGTGTCCCTGTCGCCTTTCGGCCCTAATTCGCGCATGATTGGTCGAGCATACTGACCAGGATTGATCCGGCGCGGGGACGCCGGACGGCGTCGCCCTCGCGGGCGGTGCCGTTTGGCAATCAGGAGGTGGAGCCCATGGCGACCTTGTCATCCGGGCGGTTACGACTGGCGGCTGTCTTGGCCGTCGGTGCGATCGCGGCGTTGGTGTCCATGCCGGCCGCAGCCCGCGGGCCGGAATCGGTGGCCGACGTTGCCGCGCCGCTGCTCGACGCCGTCGTCAACATCTCGACCACGCAGACGATCGGCGGGGCGAACAGTGCGGTGCCCGGCCCGAAGCTGCCCAAGGATTCGCCGTTCCAGCAGTTCTTCGACGAGTTCAACGGCGGCAATGGCGGCGACAACGTCCCCCATCGCGTGCAGTCGCTGGGCTCCGGTTTCGTCATCGACCCGTCGGGGCTGATCGTCACCAACAACCACGTCATCGAAGGTGCCGACGAAATCACCGCCAATTTCAACGACGGCAGGAAGCTGACCGCGACGCTGGTCGGCCACGATGAAAAGACCGATCTGGCGCTGCTCAAGGTCAAGGCGGATACGCCGCTGACCTCGGTCAACTTTGGCGATTCCGGCAAGATCCGGGTCGGCGACTGGGTGATGGCAATCGGTAACCCGTTCGGCCTCGGCGGCACGGTGACGCTCGGCATCGTCTCGGCGCGTAACCGCGACATCAACACCGGCCCCTACGACAACTTCATCCAGACCGATGCCTCCATCAACCGCGGCAATTCGGGCGGGCCGCTGTTCGACATGGACGGCGCCGTCATCGGCATCAATACGGCGATCATTTCGCCGACCGGCGGCTCGATCGGCATCGGCTTCGCCGTGCCTTCGGAAATCGCCATCGGCGTCATCGACCAGTTGCGTCTCTACGGCGAGACGCGGCGCGGCTGGCTCGGCGTGCGCATTCAGCAGGTGACCGAGGAGGTGGCGCAGGGCCTGTCGATGGCGGGCTCGCCGCGCGGCGCTCTGGTGGCCAGCGTCGATGCCAAGGGCCCGGCGGCCGAGGGCGGCATCGAAGCCGGCGACGTGATCCTGTCGTTCGACGGGGAACAGATCGACGCCATGCACGACCTGCCGCGCATCGTGGCGGGCAAGCCGGTCGGCAAGCAGGTGATCGTGCACGTGCTGCGCTCGGGCAAGGAGCAGGACCTCACGGTCACGCTCGGCCGGCTGGAGGAGGCCGACAAGATCGCGGCCGCCGCCGCGCCGCCGCCCGCCGACGCCAGCGCGGATGCCGGGCCGGTGCCGCCGGCGGAGCCGGCGCCCATGGTCTCGGCCGGGCCGCTTGGTCTCACCCTTTCCGACCTGTCGCCGGACGCGCGCAGCCAGTTCGGTATCGCCGATACGGTTGCCGACGGCGCGCTGGTCACCGCGGTTGCCGACGGCAGCCCGGCCGCCGACAAGCGCATGCAGGCGGGCGACGTCATCATCGAGATCGCGCACGAGGCGGTGACGGCGCCCGAGGACGTCACGCGGGTGCTGGACGAGATGAAGGCGGACGGGCGCAAGAACGTGCTGCTCGCCGTCCAGAACAAGGACGGCAACCAGCGCTGGGTGGTGCTGCCGCTCGACCAGTAGGTTCGTCGCCGTCTTCCTTTCGCGGGAAGGTGGCGGGCCTTTCGCGGGAAGGTGGCGGGGCTCAGCTCCACGTACAAGCGTCGCCCCGGCGCAGGCCGGGGCGCAGATAACCGGTACGACATGCTCCGAGGTGCCGTCTGGATTCCGGCTTCCGCCGGAATGACGAAAGAGCGTGTGGGGTCGTTTCGGTCCAGGACAAGGACGGCACCCTGCGCAGGATAGGGCTGCCGCTCGATCAGCAGGCGTCAACCGGCCGCGAACGAGCGGCTGTCTCAGTTCAGCTCTTGGCGCCGCCAAATTGCTCCCAGGCGTCCATGGCCTGAGAGGCATACATCAGCGACGGTCCACCGCCCATGTAGATCGCCACGCCGAGCATCTCCTCGTATTCCTTGCGCGTGACGCCGAGCTTGACCAGCGTGTTGGTGTGGAAGCCGATGCAGCCGTCGCAGCGCAGTGCGATCGCGATGCCCATCGCGATGAGTTCCTTGGTCTTCTTGGTCAGCGCGCCTTCGGTGTCGGCGGCCTCGACCAGGGCCCAGAAGCTCTTCATGGTTTCGGGAATTTCATTGCCGAGGACAGCGGCCTGCTTCGAGATGGCCTTTGTCACTTCGGGATAGGGTGCAACACTCATTTTGGGTACCTCTTGGAAACACAGCTATGACCGTGCGCCGGAACGGGCACAGGGGAAATCTCGACAAGTTGTGAAGATCAAGCTCTGCGCCGCGACGCACCGGGGCGTCCAGCAGAAGGCCTTCGGGCCTCTCCGCATGTGGTCACGCCGGAGGTCCGGTTCAAGGAATTAAGGATCGGCTAGATGTGAATCTTCGCTCCGCTCGCCCGCCAATCCGCCCGGCTCAGCCGGTAGAGCACGTGCCGCGACAGCTTGTGGTCGGACGGCAGGAGCGGATGGAGAAAGTCGTCGGCGGGATCGTGCGTCATGCCGATCTTCTCCATCACCCGGCGCGAGGGGCGGTTCCATTCGGCGGTGAACGAGACCAGCGCATCGAGGTCGAGCAGCCCGAAGGCATGGTCGACCACGGCGCGGGCAGCCTCGCTGGCATAGCCCTGGCCCCAGCTCTCGCGTGCCAGTCGCCAGCCGATTTCCATGGCCGGCGTGAAATGTGCCTTGAAGGCGGGGGGCCACAGGCCGACGAAGCCGATGAAACGGCCGCTCGCCTTCTCTTCGGTGGCATAGAGCCCGTAGCCATGATCCGCGAGGAAGGTGCGGATCGCCGTCATCTGCGCCTCGCTTTCGGCGCGCGAGAGGGCGGCCGGGAAGAACTCCATGACGCGCGGATCGGCATTGAGCGCGGCATAGGGGTCGGCGTCCGCGTCGGTCCAGTCGCGCAGCTTGAGGCGCGGGGTTTCGATGTGGACGCGGGCGGCCATCGGGTTCTCAGTCGAGCACGTGGCTCACCATGCCGTCGGCGAGCTTGGGTTCGAACCAGGTCGACTTGGGCGGCATGATGCCGCCGGCGTCGGCCACCGCCATCAGGTCGTCCATCTGGGTCGGATAGAGCGCGAAGGCGACCGCCATCTCGCCAGAATCGACGCGGCGGGCCAGTTCACCCAGGCCACGGCCGCCGCCGATGAAGTCGATGCGCTTGTCCTTGCGCTGGTCGGCGATACCGAGCAGCGGCTCGATGACGTTCTTCGTCAGCAGCGAGATCGGCAGCCGGCCGATCGGGTCGGTCGGGATGAGGTCGGGCCGGATGGTCAGGCGGTACCAGCGGCCGTCGAGGACCATGCCGACCTCGCTGGCCGATGCCGGGCGCACCTCGCCGCTGGAGGGCGTCACCGTGAAGCTCTTGGCGAGCGCCGTGAGGAATTCGGCCGGGCTCATGCCATGCAGATCGCGGACGACGCGGTTGTAGTCGAGGATGGTCATCTCGTGATGGGGAAAGATGACCGACAGAAAATGCTGGTTGGCCGGCTCGGCCGGCCCGCGCACCGCGGCGATGCGGGCGGCTGCCGCCGAACGGTGGTGGCCGTCGCAGATGTAGAGCGCGGGGAGCGCATCGAAGGCGCGGGTGATGGCGGCGATGGTGTTGGCATCGTCGACGATCCACAGCTGGTGGCGGACGCCGTCATCGGCGGTGACGTCGATCAGCGGCGCACCGGTGGCGGCTCCGGCGATCAGCGCATCGATCTCGGGGGCCGAGGGGTAGGCGTGCATGACCGGCCCGGTCTGGGCGTCGATGGCGTCGATCTGGCGGACGCGATCGTCCTCCTTGGCGTGGGTGGTCAGCTCGTGCTTGCGGATGCGGTTGGTCGCGTAGTCGGCGAGCGAGGCAACCGCGGCGATGCCGGTCTGCACATGGCCCTGCCAGGTGAGACGGTAGATGTAGTAGCAGGGGCTCTGGTCGCGGATCAGCACGCGCTCGGCGATCATGCGGCGGAAGTTCTCGGCGGCCTTGGCGTAGACGGCGTCGTCATAGGGATCGATGGCCGGGTCGAGGTCGATTTCCGGCTTGGAGACATGCAGGAAGCTCCAG
Organism: uncultured Alphaproteobacteria bacterium; assembly: GCA_963732845.1. Taxonomy (GTDB): domain Bacteria; phylum Pseudomonadota; class Alphaproteobacteria; order Rhizobiales; family Kaistiaceae; genus CAVSRC01. The sequence continues at coordinate 139,914 of CAVTBE010000024.1, forward strand.
GGCTTGCCGGCCGCCCGGGCGCGTGCCTCGTCGCTCGACAGGACGTCGTAGGGCGGGGCAAGAACCTCGGTGGCGCGCGCCGGCGCCGGGCGCAGCGCGCGAAAGGGCTGGATCAGGGGCACGAGGGAACTCCACTGGCGGATCGGCGGGTGTCTCTTTAGTCGGCTCGACGGGCAGATTCAAATCGCGCGGCGCCCTTATTTTGCGGTTACGGCCGGTTTCCGGCCGCTGGCGCGGCTGCCCAATATCCAATACCAATGGGCGATGGCCGAAAACGAGGCACCGAACCGCAGACTTGCGGCCATCCTGGCGGCGGACGTGGTCGGCTATTCGCGCCTGATGGGGGCCGATGAGGCCGGCACGCTGACGGCTCTCAAGGCGCACCGCGAGGCCGTCTTCGACCCGGCGGTGGCTCAGCACAAGGGCCGCGTCGTCAAGCTGATCGGCGACGGTACGCTGGTCGAGTTCGCCAGCGTGGTCGATGCGGTCAACTGCGCCCTTGCCATCCAGCGTGCGATGAAGGCGCTGGCGCCGCCGAACGGCGGCGGCATCACGCTCCGCATCGGCGTCAATCTCGGCGACATCATCATCGACGGCGACGACATCTACGGCGACGGTGTCAACGTCGCGGCGCGGCTTGAGCCGTTGGCCGAACCTGGTGGCGTGTGCGTTTCCTCCATCGTCAACGAGAGCGTCGGCAATCGCATCGACATCGCCTTCCGCGACGGCGGCGACGTTTCGGTGAAAAACATCGCCCGGCCGATCCGGGTGTGGAAGTGGCACCCCGACAACGACCCGGTATCGCCCCAGCCCCAGGCGCAGGCCGCAATGGCAGAGCCCGCCAAGCCCGAACCGCCTTCGATCGCCGTGCTGCCCTTCGACAACATGTCGAACGATCCCGAGCAGGAGTACTTTTCCGACGGGATCACCGAGGACATCATCACCGACCTCTCCAAGGTCGCCGGCCTGCTGGTCATCGCGCGCAATTCGAGCTTCGCCTACAAGGGCAAGACCTTCGATATCCGCACGGTCGGGCGCGAGCTCGGCGTCAAGTCGGTGCTGGAAGGCTCGATCCGCCGCGCCGGCAACCGGGTCAGGATCACCGCCCAGTTGATCGATGCGGCGAGCGGCGGCCACGTCTGGGCGGAACGCTACGACCGCGACCTCACCGATATCTTCGCGGTGCAGGACGAGGTCACCCGCAACATCGTCGAGGCGCTCAAGGTCAAGCTCTCGCCGGTCGAGGCGGCGCGCATCGCCGATACGCCGACCGCCAGCCTGGAAGCGCACGATCTCTATCTGCGCGCGCGCGAGCTGCTATTCGGCCAGCGGAGCAGCCGCGAAATGTTCGATCAGGTCGTTTCGCTTCTCGGCCGTGCCGTCGAGCTCGATCCCGACTATGCTGATGCCTATGCCGGCCTTGCCATGGCCCACAATCTCGACTTCCAGAACCATTGGACCGGGGCGCCGGATGCCTTCGAAAGAGCGGTCCATTTCGCGGCGCTGGCGGTCGAGAAGGGACCCAATGTGCCCTATGCCCGCTTTGTCACGGCGGTGATGGCGATCTGGTCGCGGGACCTGCCAAAGGCGAAGCAGGAATCGGAGGCGGCGCTCTCGATCAATCCGAACTACGCCTCTGCGCTGGGCACGCTGGGCCTTGTCGATATCTATTCAGGGAACCCTGAAGCAGCGATCCCGCTGATCGAACGTGCCATGCGGCTCGACCCGGGCTTCGTCCAGCAGACGCTACATTTCCTGGGGACGGCCTATCTCGTCGCCGGCAAATATGAGACCGCGGCGGCGACCTTCCGCGAGCGCATCCGGATTTCGCCGAAGACCGACCTGTCGCGGGGACTGCTGATCTCCGCCCTCGGCCATCTCGGCGAGGTCGAGGAGGCGCAGCGCGTGTGGGCCGAGGTGAAGGAGATCAGCCCGAAATACTCCTTCTCCGGCCACCTGGCGCGGCTGCCGTTCACCAATCCCGCCGATGCCGAGCGCATCCGCGAAGGCTTCGCCAAGGCGGGGGTGACGGAGTAGCTTGCGAGCCGATCGCCGTCAGATGCCGGTCACGAACCGCGCCATGATGACGATGATCGCCACCTGCATGACTCCCTGGCTGGCGACGACGAAAAAATACCCGCCCATCAGCTTTCCGATCCGCGCCCCGTCGGGCTGGGGCTTCTGCAGTTCGAAGCAGACGCGGAGATTGGTGGGCAGCAGATAGCCGAGACCTTGCACGGTCATCACCGCGATCAGCACCAGCGCGGCCCAGACCCAGGCGACCTGCGGCCAGGGCAGCTCGGTGAAGCCGAGCTCGACGGCGAGAAACCAGCCGGCGGTGCCGGTGATGATGGCCAGCGTCGGCATCAGGAACAGCGTGCGCGGCACGAGGTTGAGCAGGACCTGCTTCCGCACTGGCGGGTCGAGTCTCTCAGGACCGGGCCGAGCACAAATCCCATGAACAGGTCGATGCCGGTCCACAGCACGCCGCACATCACATGCACCCAGTTCAGGAACCAGATGTTGCCGCTCACGATGGCGGCGATCATCACGGCAAAAGCCGCGGCGACGAACCACAGATAATGCGAGACGGATCAGTGAAGCCGGCGCTTCCCGCCGGTGCAGCGACGGAACTCATGACCTTCCCCCCTTGGCGACCGCTTTCCTGCGGCGCTCAAGCCTTCTTCGCCCCGGGGCAGGGTGGCATTGGCGGGGGACCTCAGCAAGCTGGCGCATCGGATGGCCGACGGCAGGGCACGAGAAAGGCCCGCCGCCCTTGCGGGCGACGGGCCTTCATCTTGTCCTGCAACCGCTGGACTACGCGGCGACCTGGGGCAGGCCGGCGAGCGCCAGTTCCAGCGCCGCCTGGTCGTATTCGCGGTCCGCGAGCTTGCCGGCGAAGTAGTCGGTATAGGCCTGCATGTCGAAGTGGCCGTGGCCGGAGAGGTTGAACAGGATCGTCTCCGCCTTGCCCTCTTTCTTGCAGCGCAGCGCCTCGTCGAAGGCGGCGCGGATGGCGTGGCTCGATTCCGGCGCCGGCACGATGCCTTCGGCGCGGGCGAAGGTGACCGCCGCCTCGAAGGAGGCGAGCTGCTTCACAGAACGCGCCTCGATCAGGCCGAGCTGCTTCAGGTGGCTGACCATCGGCGCCATGCCGTGATAGCGCAGGCCACCGGCATGGAAGGCCGGCGGGATGAAGGTCGAGCCCAGCGTGTGCATCTTGACCAGCGGGGTCAGGTGGCCGGTGTCGCCGAAGTCATAGGCGTAGACGCCGCGGGTCAGCGACGGGCAGGCCGCCGGCTCGACGGCGATGGCGCGGACCTTCTTGCCCTCGCGCAGCGTCTTGCCGATGAAGGGGAAGGCGAGGCCGGCGAAGTTCGAGCCGCCGCCGGCGCAGCCGATGACCACGTCCGGCCAGTAGCCGGCCATCTCCATCTGCTCGATGGCCTCGATGCCGATCACCGACTGGTGGATCATGACGTGGGTCAGCACGCTGCCCAGCGAATAGTTGGTGTCGGCGTTCTGGGCGGCGATCTCGACCGCCTCGGAAATGGCGATGCCGAGGCTGCCGGGCGAATCCGGGGGCTCCGCCAGGATGGCGCGGCCGGAATTGGTCGTGTCGCTCGGGCTGGCGATGCAGGTCGCCCCGAAGGTCTCCATCAGCGCCCGGCGATAGGGCTTCTGATTGAAGCTGACCTTGACCATGTAGACCTTGACCTCGAGGCCGAACAGCTCGCCGGCAAAGGCGAGCGCCGAGCCCCACTGGCCGGCGCCGGTCTCGGTGGTCAGCTTCTTGATGCCGGCTTCCTTGTTGTAGAAGGCCTGCGGCACCGCCGTGTTCGGCTTGTGGCTGCCGGGCGGGCTGACGCCCTCGTACTTGTAGAAGATGCGCGCCGGCGTATCGAGGACCTTCTCCAGCCGGCGGGCGCGGATGAGCGGCGCCGGGCGCCACAGCTTGTAGATCTCGCGCACCGGCTCGGGGATCTCGATCTCGCGCTCCTGCGAGACTTCCTGGGCGATCAGCGCCATGGGGAAGATGGCGGCGAGGTCGTCCGGCCCGATGGGCTGCTTGGTGCCGGGGTGCAGCGGTGGCGGCGGCGGGGCCGGAAGATCGGCGGTGATATTGTACCAGGCGCGCGGAATACGCTCTTCCGGCAAGAGATACTTGTATGTGTCAGACATAGGCCCTCCCGTCCCTCCGGTGCTTTTGCAGATGGAGATTAACACGCAACTTATGACGGTCTCCGCGTCGATGCCAAGGGTTTGAAGGCGGTTCCGTGTGCGGCGATAACCGATTGATTTCGGAACGAGACACTGGTCACAAGAAGACGGCATGGGATCACATAACGCCATCCTGCTGGCCGGACCGACGGCGAGCGGCAAGTCGCGGCTGGCGCTCAAGCTGGCGGCGCGCCATGGCGGCCTCGTCGTCAATGCCGACTCCATGCAGGTCTATGGCGAGCTGCGCGTGCTCACCGCCCGTCCATCGCCAGCCGACGAGGCGGCGGCGCCGCACCGCCTCTACGGCCACGTACCGGCAGCGACACGCTATTCGGTCGGGCGCTGGCTGGGCGACGTCGCCGTCGTGCTTGAAGAGGCGCGTCGGGAGGGGCGCCGGCCGATCGTGGTCGGCGGCACCGGCCTCTATTTCAAGGCGCTGACCGAGGGGCTGGCCGCCGTGCCGGCGATCCCCCCGGCGGTGCGGGCCGCCATCCGGGCGGAGAGCGAAGGCCTGGAGACGCCGGAACTGCACGCCCGGCTGGCGACCGTCGATCCGGAGGACGCCGCGGCGATCCGCACCGGCGACCGGTCGCGCATCCTGCGGGCGCTCGAGGTCGTCACGGCGACCGGCCGGTCGCTCGCCGCATGGCAGCGGGTGGCCGCGGCGCCGCCGCTCGTCGATCCGGCCCGCGCGACACGCATCGTGCTCGACCCCGACCGCGCCGAGCTTCACCGGCGCATCGGCGAACGGGTGGCGCGCATGCTGGAGGAGGGGGCTCTCGACGAGGTCGCGGCGCTCGCCGCCCTCGGCCTCGATCCGGACCTGCCGGCGATGAAAGCGATCGGCGTGCGCGCGCTGATGGCGCTTGAGGCCGGCACGCTCTCCCGCGACGCGGCGCTTGCGACCATCGCCGCCGAGACCCGCCGCTATGCCAAGCGCCAGATGACCTGGTTCCGCAACCAGATGAGCGACTGGCCGCGGCCCTCCAATTCCTCGGCACTTGACCTCTTGGCCACACGCCCCTAAGAGAGAAGCCATGACGCAGGAACTCCTCGTAATTGGCACGCGCATCGGCGGGGCAACCTCATAGGTTGCCGCGAGCAAGCTGGTGCGCGAAAACAGGCCCTTCCGGGGCCTTTTTTATTGCCGCAAGCAATGGCCTTCGTCGCCCCGGCTAAGGTCAGGGTCCGCCGGGACCGGCGGTGTCGATCAGGCTGGGGCATGATGAATTCCGGCACCTCGCAGGGCCGGGCAGATGCGAAGGGTGAGGAAGTGCGATGAAACGGCAGAGCGAAAGCCGGCAAATGACGGGCGCCAACATGGTCGTCCAGGCCCTGATCGACCAGGGCGTGACCGATATCTTCGGCTATCCGGGCGGTGCCGTCCTCCCGATCTATGACGAGATCATCCAGCAGGATGCGATCCGCCACGTGCTGGTGCGCCACGAGCAGGGCGCCGGCCACGCGGCGGAGGGCTTTGCCCGCTCGACCGGCAGGCCGGGCGTGGTGCTGGTTACCTCCGGCCCCGGCGCCACCAACATGGTCACGCCGCTCACCGACGCGCTCTTGGATTCCATTCCGCTGGTGTGCATCACCGGCCAGGTGCCGACCCACCTCATCGGCAGCGACGCCTTCCAGGAGGCCGACACGGTCGGCATCACGCGCGCCTGCACCAAGCACAACTGGCTGGTCCGCGACGTCAACGACCTCGCGCGCATCCTGCACGAGGCCTTCTACGTCGCCACCCACGGGCGGCCCGGCCCGGTGCTGGTCGACGTCCCCAAGGACGTGCAGTTCGCCACCGGCACCTACGTTCCGCCGGGCCAGATCGAGCACAAGACCTACCATCCGCGCGTCGAAGGCGATCCGCGCGCCATCCGCGCCGCGGTCGAGCTGATGGCGAAGGCCAAGAAGCCGATCTTCTATACCGGTGGCGGCGTCGTGAATTCCGGCCCGCGGGCGGCAACGCTGCTGCGCGAGCTGGTGAAGCTCACCGGCTACCCGATCACCTCGACGCTGATGGGCCTCGGCGCCTATCCCGCCTCGGACCCGCAGTGGCTGGGCATGCTCGGCATGCACGGCACCTACGAGGCCAACAACGCCATGCACGATTGCGACCTGATGATCGCCATCGGCGCCCGCTTCGACGACCGCATTACCGGCCGGCTGAACGCCTTCTCGCCGGGCTCACGCAAGATCCACGTCGATATCGACGCCTCGTCGATCAACAAGAACATCCACGTTGATGTGCCGATCGTCGGCGATGTGGCGCACGTCCTGGAGGCGATGCTGGCCGAATGGAAGCGGCTGAAGGCGCGGCCCGACAAGGCGGCGGCCAAGACGTGGTGGGGCGAGATCGACAAATGGCGGGCGCGCAACTGCCTCGCCTACCTGCCGAACGCCGACATCATCATGCCGCAATACGCCATCGAACGGCTCTACGAAGCGACCAGGGGCAAGGACGTCTATTTCACCACCGAGGTCGGCCAGCACCAGATGTGGGCGGCGCAGTTCCTCAAGTTCGAGGAGCCCAACCGCTGGATGACCTCCGGCGGCCTCGGCACCATGGGCTACGGTCTGCCGGCGGCGATCGGCGCACAGGTGGCGCACCCCGGCGGCCTGGTCATCGACATCGCCGGCGACGGCTCGATCCTGATGAACATGCAGGAGATGTCGACGGCGGTGCAGCACGACCTGCCGGTCAAGGTCTTCATCCTCAACAACCAGTATCTCGGCATGGTGCGCCAGTGGCAGGAGCTGCTGCACGGCAACCGGCTGTCGCACACCTACATGGATTCGCTGCCCGACTTCGTGAAGCTGGCGGAGGCCTATGGCGGCGGTCGGCATACGCTGCGAAAAGCCGCGCGATCTCGATGGCGCCATCGCCGAGATGATCGCGGTCAAAAGGCCGGTGATCTTCGATTGCCGCGTGGCGGCGCTGGCCAACTGCTTCCCGATGATCCCCTCGGGCAAGGCGCATAACGAGATGCTGCTCGGCGATGCGGTGACGCCGGAGACGATCGGCAGCGTCATCGGCAAGGAAGGCAAGGTGCTGGTGTGACCGCGATCGGGCGCGAGGGCGGCGCCATGTTCGCTCTGGAGGACCTTGAGCGCGCCGAGCGGCTGGTCGGTTCGGTGCTGCGGCAGACGCCGCAGCACCGCTGGCCGCTGCTTGCCGAGCGGCTCGGAACCGATGTCGTGGTCAAGCACGAGAACCACCAGGTCACCGGCGCCTTCAAGGTGCGCGGCGGTCTGGTCTATGCCGACCGCATGAAGCGCGAACGGCCGCATGTCTCCGGGTTGGTCTCGGCGACGCGCGGCAATCACGGGCAGAGCATCGCGTTTGCCGGGCGGCGCCAGGGCGTGCCGGTCACCATCTTCGTGCCGCGCGGCAATTCGGTCGAGAAGAACCGGGCGATGCGGGCCTTCGGCGCCGAGGTGATCGAGGCCGGCGACGACTTCGATGCGGCAAAGGACGCGGCCAAGAGCTTCGCCGTGGACAATGCCCACGAGCTGGTGCCGTCGTTTCATCGCGACCTGGTGCTGGGGGTGGCCACCTATGCGCTCGAGCTGATGACGGCCGAACCGGCGCTCGATGTGCTCTATGTGCCGATCGGGCTGGGGTCGGGCATCTCCGGCTGCGTGACGGTGCGCGATCTGCTCGGCCGCAGGACCGAGATCGTCGGCGTTCAGGCGAGCGCGGCACCGGCCTATGCGCTGTCGTTCGCCGCAGGACGCGTGGTCACCACGCCATCCGCCGATACCAAGGCCGACGGCATCGCCGTGCGGGTGCCCGACGAGCAGGCGCTTGCCATCATCCGGCGTGGCGTGGCGCGCGTCGTCCAGGTCAGCGACGACGAGATCGCCGAGGCCATTGGCATCTACTGGACCGACACGCACAATCTGGCGGAAGGGGCGGGCGCTGCTCCGCTGGCCGCGGCGCTCAAGGAACGCCAGCGGCTTGGCGGCCGTCGTATCGGCCTCATTCTGAGCGGCGGTAATATCGACCTGACGTTGTTCAACGACTGGGTGATGGGGCACCGCCGTCTGGCGGAGGCGGCCGACCGGCGTGCGCAGGCCGCCGTCGGCAACAAACAGGATACGGTCGTGGCATGAAACGCGCGACGGCCGGCAAGGGTGCAAATCGGGGCGGGCCCCGGCAGGTGAAGCAGGGTATCGACATGGCGAAGGCTGCCAAAGTGGCGACGAAACGGAAAAGCGCGGCAAAGAAACCGCAGGCAAGTGCCCCTCCGCAGGGAACCGGCGAACCACCGGCCTCGGCCTATTTCTTCGAGGAGGCCAGCGACCGGCTGGAGGAGACCCACACCCTGTCGGTGGTGGTCGACAACGAGCCGGGGGTTCTTGCCCGCGTCATCGGCCTGTTCTCCGGGCGTGGCTACAACATCGACAGTCTCACGGTGTCGGAGACCGAGCACTCCAAGCACCTGTCGCGCATCACCATCGTGACGACCGGAACACCGATGGTGCTCGCCCAGATCAAGAACCAGCTGGCGCGGCTGGTGCCGGTGCACACGGTGACCGATCTCACCGTGTCGAACAACCGGCCGATCGAGCGCGAACTGGCGCTGATCAAGGTCGCCGGCTCGGGCAATGAACGGGTCGAGGCGCTGCGCCTTGCCGATGCCTTCCAGGCGACGGTGGTGGACGCGTCGGTCGAACATTTCATCTTCGAGGTGACCGGGCGTTCGACCAAGATCGAGCAACTCATCGCCGTCATGGCACCGCTTGGCCTGATCGAGGTGTGCCGCACCGGCATCGCCGCGATCAGCCGTCGGGCGGAAGCAGGGTAGGGCACTCGCTGTCTCGCTGCTCATGTCGCACGAACTCACGGCCGCCTTCGTCGTCTTCGCGCTGGCGACGCTGTTCACGCCGGGGCCCAACAACATCATGTTGATGGCCTCGGGGCTGAATTTCGGCCTGACGCGCACGCTGGCGCACGGCTTTGGCGTGCCGCTCGGCTTCGGCTTCATGGTGCTGGTCATCGGCTTCGGGCTGGGCGCCGTGTTCGCCGCCTATCCGCTCGCTTACCAGGTGCTGAAATATGTCGGCGCCGCCTATCTGCTCTACCTCGCCTGGCGCATCGCCAATGCCACCGGCGCTCATGGCGGCAACAGCCGGGCGCAGCCCTTCACCTTCCTTCAGGCCGCCGCCTTCCAGTGGGTCAACGCCAAGGCCTGGGTGATGGCGATCGGCGCCGTCACGGCCTATGCCGGCATCGCCGCCTTTCCGCTCAATACCATCCTGATCGCCGCGATCTTCACGGTGCTCGGCACTGCATCGTCCTTCACCTGGGTGTTCTTCGGGACAGGGCTGAAGCAGATCGTCAACGACCCGCGCGCCGTGCGCATCTTCAATCTGACGATGGCCGGCCTGCTCGCCGCGTCGCTGATCCCGGTCTTTCTGGAATAGGATCGGGCGGCGTATCGGGCCGGCCCGCTTGCCCGCCGCGCGTTCGATTTTTGTTCCGGGGGTCAAAAGGCTTGCCAAGGCCCGCTGCGGCGTGCCTAACTCGTTTCCGGTGGCGGCCGGGTCGCGGGCGCTGCCGACGATCCCCGGTTTCTGCAAAAAGTGATCGGACTGCCTGGTTCTTGGGCATTTCGCCGCTTTAAAAAACCGTCATAAGCCCTTAATATCGTACTTATATCTTTTTTCAATGGGGAATGCCGCGACCGATTGTCGGACGTGTGCGCAGCCTCCGGTCCATGGCAGTATCCGGCGTAAGGAGGACCTGAAATTGGCGGCTTCACGTCATCTCGGTCTGGGGGTCATCGAGACCCGCTGGTTCGACGACGGACACCATACGGTGCGGCCGCTGTTCGAGTTCCTGTCCTATGCGTTGAAGGACCGCTCGGACGCCTTCACCTATGAGCGCTTCGTCGGCGCCGGCTCCTTCCGCGACGCGGTGCGCTTCATCATGTCGGGCGGCGGCGTCGATTTTCTCTACGTTGCCGCCCATGGCGATTTCGGCAAGATCGAGGCGCCGGACGGCTCCGGCCTGTCGCGCACCTTCCTGCGCAACACCTTCGTCGATGCCAATCGCAGCCGCCAGCACCGGCTGAAGGGCGTGCTGTTCGGCTCGTGCAAGTTTGGCGACGCCGACAATCTCATCGAAATCATGCGACCGGCCAAAATCCGCGGCGAGGAGATCGGCAACCGGCTGCAGTGGGTCGCCGGATACGGCGAGGAGATCGACTACACGCGCTCGTCGTTGCTCGATATCTACTTCTACGACATCTTCTTCCGCACTGGCGGGCGCGACGAGATCACCCGTGTCCGCAAGACGCTGGAACGCCTCGACAAGAGCCTGCCGGGACTGATGGAGGGGCTGGCGCTGCGTGTCGTCGGCCGTCAGGCGCGCGGCCGCTATCGCGATCTGGTGAGCGGCGAATACCTCGTCGACTGAGGGGCAAGCGAATGGGGCGCTTCACGGGCTTCGGGCCGCAGGCACTGGCCTTCTTCACCGCACTGAAATTCCATCAGGACAAGGCGTGGTTTGAGGAAAACAGGACCCTCTATCAGAGCGACGTGTTCGACCCGATGGTGGCGCTGCTCGACGACCTCACCGAGGCCTTCGCTGACAAGAAGATCCCGCTGAAGGCCGATGGCAAGCGCTCGATCTTCCGCATCCACCGCGACGTGCGCTTTGCCAAGGACAAGAGCCCCTACAAGACCCATTGCGGCGCGACGCTGACCCGCTTCGGCGGCAAGCTCGACCAGGGCCTCGTCTATCTGCACATCGATCCGGAAGGCTGCTTCGCCGCGGCCGGCTTCCACATGCCGGCGCCGGCGGAGCTGGCGAAGCTGCGCCAGGCGATCGCCGCCAGACCAGCGAAGCTGCAGGCGATGGAGAAGGCGCTGGCCAAGGGCAGGCTGGCGCTCACCAGCGAGTTCCAGCTCACCCGGGTGCCGCGCGGCTTCGAGGCGCTGAAGGGCGGACCGCTCGACGGCGTCATCCGCCTGAAATCCTTCCTGGTCGAGGAGCCTCTGTCCGAGGCGGAGATCAGGAGCTCCAGGCTCACCGACCGCGTGGTGGACTTCGCCCGACGCGCCCGTCCGCTCCTCGATTTCGGCTGGGCGGCGCTCGACTGAGCGGGGCTCATGTCGCCGCCGCTCGGCGTTCGGCAAACTCCGACAATTCGTTTCAAAAGCGCCGTGGCCCGCTAAGCCGGTGGTCGACTCTTGAGCCTAGCTTTGTCCCCTGTGGATAACTGCGAGGGGCTAGTCATGGGCTGGACAACGCGTTTCGCTACGGTCTTGGCGGCATCGCTGGCCGTTGCGGGCACGATATCGGCGGCAAGCGCCGCCGAACTGATTGCGGTCGAACACGAACGCTGCGCGATCTGCCTGCGCTTCGATGCAACCGTGGCACCCTCGTACAACCGCAGTCGGCAAGGGCGCGCTGCGCCGCTGCGTCGTGTCAATATCGCCCACGGTGTGCCGTCCGGCCTGAAAGATGTCCGCGCGGTCCCCACCTTCATTCTGCGCGACAAGGGACGGGAAGTCGGTCGCATCATCGGCTATCACGACGCGGCGTCGTTCTATCGCAACGTCGACACGCTTCTTGCGGTCGCCAGATAGCCGTTCGACGGCGGCCAGTTAGGTCTGTCCCATTGATAAAACGCTAGGTTGAACAACACCATCAATGCTTTGACGGTGATGTCAGCCGTTGCCGCGCGGCCAAGATGGTCTAAACTGCCGCACTGTCAGGCGTGCGAATACCGGGCCACGGGAGAGCCGACCTGCCGGGCAATGGTAGATGCGCAGAGCGGCCTGCGTTGGTGAGGCCGGGGTGGGGGCGTCTTTAGCGCTCGGCCCGCCCCGGATGATTGACGCATTGGTCGCATGCGGTCGATGGGGACCCATGAGCACGACCACGACCAAAGCGAAGATCCTGGCCGACGATGATCAACTGGCGATCGCTTTCGCGATCATCGCGGAATCCGAGGACATCGATGTCCTGGTCGCGCGTGTCAGGGATTTCCTGAAGGTCGATCACGTCGTCTATCACTCGTCGAAACTGGGCGCGAGCCCGTCGGTCGATCCCTATATCCGGCTCACTTATCCGGCTTCGTGGATCAAGCAGTACCTGCAGAACAACTATGTCGATGTCGATCCGGTCCTGCACGAAGGGTTCCAGCGCACGCTGCCCTTCCAGTGGAGTGAACTGACGGTCAGCACCGAAAAGGAGATGGTGTTCCTGCAGGATGCGCTGGCCCACGGCGTGGGACCGTTCGGGCTGTCGATCCCGGTCATCGGCAAGCACGGCCATCGCGGTCTGTTTTCGCTGTCCTATTCCGGCTCTGCGGAGGAGTGGGCAGCGTTCGTCGAGGCGAGCACGCCGATGCTGGTGGAGATCGCCAACCGGATTCACCAGCGGGTCATCCGCGAGGTGTTCGGCGAGGATCGTCCGCATCTCAGCGCGCGCGAGGTGGAAGTCCTGCGCTGGACGGCACTCGGCAAGGATGCCGGCGAGATCGCCGCCATTCTCGACATCTCCTTCCACACCACGCGCGGCTATCTCAAATCCGCCCGCCACAAGCTCGACTGCGTCACATCGGCACAAGCCGTCAGCCGCGCCACCGAGCTTGGTCTGCTGAAGCTCTAGGCGAGCGCGGCGATTCGTTCGACTGTCATTCAAGACTGAGCGTTTGGCGAAACCTCTCCTTAGGGCTGCAGGGCGAACGGCCTTGCCGCGGTGCGGCTGACATTGGAGTGTTGGCCACCGGCCCAGCGGCAGTATTCCGCGTATTTGGAGCGTTGCAGATGATCGTGGTGGTTCAGGAGTACAATGCGCGCGAACATGCGCATTTGCTCGACCAGATGTTCCGCCTGCGGGCGAAGGTGTTCGCCGAGCGGCTGAACTGGGACGTCAACGTGGTCGACGGATGGGAGCGTGACCGGTTCGACGATCTCGCGCCGGTCTACCTGATCCATACGGATGAGGAGGGGCGGGAAGTGCGGGGCAGCCTTCGTCTGCTGCCGACCACCGGCCCGACCATGCTTGCCGATTTCTTTTCCGACACACTGCCCGACGCCGCGCTGTTGAGCGCGCCGACGATCTGGGAATGCACCCGTTTCTGCATCGACGAGGATATTCTGCGTCACCGCGAACAGATCGTCGCTTCGCGCGCCCTGATCTTCGGGCTCGGCAGCGTGGCGCTCGCGGCCGGCATCGAGTTCGATCCTTGGCAATTTCGATGCGCGCATGCTGCGGCTCTATCGCCGCATCGGCTGCGAGGTGGACGTGCTGGGCCAGACCGATCGTTATGGCGAACCGGTCTATCTGGGCATGTTTCCGGTTTCGCAGACCATCCTTGCCGAGGTCAACGCACGGCTGCCCGTGGCGCCGGCGATCAAGGGTTCGCGGTACAGCGATCCGATTGCTGCATAGGAGGTGGCCGGAGTTTATACGCCGGAGGGGCACAAGGGCTGTCCCCCCAAATGGGGGAATTGTTCGTCGCCATTGTTAGGTTGTTTGATTTTGCCAGCGCCGAAAGGCGTGGGCGGCGAAATAGCGGTTTTTGCGGCGGACTGCAGCACTCCGCGTAACTCGAAGCCATCGTATCCGGACGTACTGCAGCGCGTTCCGGTGCCGGCAGCGAATCGGTGTGTTCAGTGACGGTTGATGGGGCCGTGGAGGCCCGGCCCCATCAACCGTGCATATTGTGGGGCAATGACAAGAAGTGATGGACAACACGCGACAGACGCTGCTCGTGACTGCGCTCGCCGGGGCTACGGTTGCTGCTTTCAACGGAATCTTCCGCGACATGGCGAAGGAGCTCCAGCGCCTTGCCGGTCCCGATTTCGACAAGCGCATCGATGCGCTGGAAACCCGTGCGCTGAACCATGTCGGCGGCGTTGCCTTCGATAATGTGCCGGAGGAGGACCAGCGCTTCCTCGACGAGCAGATGCGCCGGATCATTGGCGCGGCTTTCAACGACGCGCGTTCGATGCGGCTGTAGCCGCAGGTGATTTTTAACAGGCCGGGCCGGTTTTGGCCCAGCCCGAAGCGGCCGGGCCGCCGGACAGGGCCCGGCGCGGCTGTTCTTCCGCCATTGCACGGCTCCTTCGTGACCGCTAGAACCGCCGGAATCCCGCCGGAGGGATCCTTCAAACGCCGGAATCCCGGCAGTCCAGACACGAAGAGGGGACGTTCATGCGCGTCTATTACGATCGGGATGCCGATCTCAACCTGATCAAGGCCCGCAAGGTCGCGATTGTCGGCTATGGCAGCCAGGGCCGCGCCCATGCGCTCAATCTTCGCGATTCCGGCGTCAAGGAGGTGGCGATTGCGCTGAAACCCGGCTCGGCGACGGCAAAGAAGGTGGAAGCCGACGGCCTGCCGGTGAAGTCGGTGGCCGATGCCGCGGCCTGGGCCGATCTCATCATGATGTGCGCGCCGGACGAGCTGCAGGCCGACATCTGGACGGACCATATCGCCGACAACATCCGCGACGGGGCGGCCATCGCCTTCGCCCATGGCCTCAACGTCCACTTCAACCTGATCGAACCGAAGAAGACCATCGATGTGGTCATGATCGCGCCCAAGGGCCCCGGCCACACGGTGCGCGGCGAATACCAGAAGGGCGGCGGCGTGCCCTGCCTGATCGCGGTCCAGCAGGACGCCTCGGAGAACGCGCACGACCTGGCGCTGTCTTATGCGTGTGGAATTGGCGGCGGGCGCTCCGGCGTCATCGAGACGACCTTCAAGGAGGAATGCGAGACCGACCTCTTCGGCGAGCAGGTGGTGCTGTGCGGCGGCCTGGTGGAGCTGATCCGCGGCGGCTTCGAGACCCTGGTCGGGGCCGGCTATGCGCCGGAGATGGCCTATTTCGAGTGCCTGCACGAGGTGAAGCTGATTGTCGACCTCATCTATGAGGGCGGCATCGCCAACATGAACTACTCGATCTCCAATACCGCTGAATGGGGTGAATACGTCTCCGGCCCGCGCATCATCAACGCTGATACGAAGGCCGAGATGAAGCGCGTCCTCAACGATATCCAGTCCGGCAAGTTCACCTCCGAGTGGATGCAGGAATACCGGGCTGGTGCTGCCCGCTTCAAGGCGACGCGGCGCATGAACGACGCCCACCCGATCGAGGAGGTCGGCGTGCGCCTGCGCGGCATGATGCCGTGGATCGGCGCCAACAAGCTGGTCGACAAGGAAAAGAACTGACCGCTCCGGGTGCGCCCTGCTAACTTCCGCCCAGGCGGACGGGCAGGGGGCACCCATGCTGAGCTTCTTCGACATCGCGGCGCTGGTACTGGTTCTCTCGGCCGTCTTCGGCTGGGTGAACCGGCGCTTCATCCACCTGCCGAACCAGATTGGCCTGCTGATTCTCGGGCTTGCCATGTCGCTTGCCCTGGTGGTGGCCGACGACGTGCTGCCGCAGTCGAATTTCCGCGACGCCTTCACCGCGGCGATCGCCCAGATCAATTTCTACGACACGATGATGAACGGCATGCTGGCCTTCCTGCTTTTCGCGGGGGCGCTGCATGTCGATTTCGGCAAGCTGCGCTCGGAGGCCGTGCCGGTGGCGCTGCTTGCCACCGTCGGCGTGGTCATCTCCACCGTGATCGTCGGGGTGGCGACGTGGGGCGCCGCCAACCTTCTCGGCATTCCCCTGCCGCTCATCTGGGCGCTGGTCTTCGGTGCGCTGATCTCGCCGACCGATCCGGTGGCGGTGTTATCGCTGCTCAAGACGGTGCATCTGCCGGAGAGCATGGAGATCAAGATCACTGGCGAGAGCCTGTTCAATGACGGTGTCGGGGTCGTGGTCTTCACCGTGCTGCTCAGCCTGGCCTTGCAGGGCACCGGCGCAGAGGTCAGCCATAGCGGTAGCGGCTTCGATGTCGTCTATGCCGGAGAGGTCTTCCTGTTCGAAGCGGTCGGCGGGGCGGTGCTCGGCATCGTCGCCGGTTACATCAGCGTCCACGCGATGGAATCGATCGACGAGTATCCGGTCGAGATCCTGATCACCCTGGCGCTGGTCACCGGGCTCTACGCGGTGGCTCTCCACCTGCACACGTCGGGGCCGATCGCGGTCGTCGTCGCCGGCCTGTTGATGGGCAACCGAGGACGGATCACGGCAATGAGCGAGACGACGCGGACCCATCTCTTCCAGTTCTGGGAGCTGATCGACGAGCTGCTCAACTCGGTGCTGTTCGTGCTGATCGCGCTGGAAGTGCTGGTGATCGACTTCAGGCCGGAGCTGATCGTGCTGGCGCTGTTCGCCATTCCGATCGTGCTCATCGCCCGCTACGCCTCGGTGTCGGGGCCGATCCTGCTTCTTTCGCTGCGCCGGCGCTTCGCTACCGGCTCGGTGCGGGTGATGGTGTGGGGCGGCTTGCGCGGCGGCATCTCGGTGGCGCTGGCCCTGTCGCTGCCGGCCGGCGACTATCGCGGGCCGATTCTAGTCGCCACCTATGGTGTCGTGATCTTCTCGATCATCGTCCAGGGCCTGACCATCGCGCCGCTGGTGCGCCGCATCGCCGACGCCGGAGCGCCGGCCGACTGAGCCTGTCTGCGGCGAGTGCGCAAGCATAGCCCCGCCCCGGAGGGCGCGGCGCGCCATCCGGGTCATGAGACGTCGCTGGGCGCCTAGTACGGCGAGTAGCAGACCGCCGGCACGCCCGGCTTGCGAAAGTAGGTGTTGGTCGCCGGATTGTAGGTCCGGTAGTGGCTGACGCACCACTCCACGTGTGGGCTATAGCCGCGATAGGCGTGGTAGGTGCGGTAATAGCCGCGCGGCGGCGGCGGATAGCCGTAATGGTAGCCGTAGTCGTAGTCGTAGCGGTGCTGGTTCGCCGCGGCCACGGCGGCCAGGCCGGCGATGGCACCGAAGACGGCGATGGCCGCGCCGGTGTCATTGTGCCAGTGGCGGTCGCGTGCGGCGGCCGGTGCGGCCGACAGGCCGATCGCGGAAACCGCGATGCTGGCGGCCAATGCGATGGTGAGAGGTTTGTTCATCTCATATCTCCCGTTCTGGGTTGCCCCCCGCTCGGGAACGTTTCCTGCGGCTTGAGGCCGCCTATGGGCTGACGCAACGGTGCCGGATGCCGCGATAATCGATCCAGGTGTCGGTCTCGCCATTGTAGGTTTCGTAGGTCGCGGAGCACCACTGGAAATGGGCTTCGGCGGCATAGGTCGCGTAGTCTTCCGGCGGCGGCGGCGCATAGACCGGGTAGGCCGGATAAGCCGGGTACGCCGGATAGGCCGGCTGCATCAGCGAGCCGACGGCCAGGCCGAAGATGGCGCCGGCAACCAGCGCCGGGCCCGCGTTGTCGTGCACCGGCGGCCCGTAGATGGGCCGGTCGTAGTGGTGCCAGCGGTCGGCGCTGGCGCCGGTGGCGGATACGCCGAGGGCCGAAAGGGCGATTGCGCCTGCCAATGAGGCCGAAACGAACCTGTTCATCGACTTCACATCTCCGGTGACGGCGGATCGCTCCGCCAACTTGGGACGGTTCATGCACCGTTGCCGATGAACGGATGCTGAATACCCGAAAAGAGGCCGAACGGTGGCTGGCTGCGGCCGAGCGGAGCCTTGACCGGCAGCGTCCAGCGGGCGAAAAGCGCGGACCTGTTACATGCGGCGGTGCTCCAGTGTCTCGTCCCTACGCCATTCTCGACGTCTTCACCGATACGGCGCTCGCCGGAAACCAGCTCGCGGTGGTGCTCGATGCCAGCGGGCTCGACGACGCCCGGATGCAGGCGATCGCCCGCGAGTTCCATCTGTCGGAGACGGTGTTCGTCCTGCCGCCGGAGAAGCCGGTGCACAGCGCCCGCCTGCGCATCTTCACGCCGAACAACGAGCTGCCCTTCGCCGGCCATCCGACCGTCGGCGCGGCCGTGCTGCTGGCCACGCGCATGGCGGCCGAGGGCGTGCCCGGCAATGAGATGGTGCTGGTGCTGGAAGAGACCGTCGGGCTTGTCCGTTGCGGCGCCTTCATCCAGGGCGAGCGGGTGGGCCATGCGATCTTCGACGTTCCGGCGCTGCCTTCGCCGGTGCCGGCCGAGTTCGATCGCGATGCGGTGGCGGCGGCGCTCGGCCTGCTGCCGGGGGAAGATCGGCCTGGAGAACCACAAGACCAGTGCCTGGTCGGCGGGCCTGCCTTTCGTCTTCGTGCCGGTGAGCGGCCTCGAGGCGATCGCCAACACCAAACCGAACCTGTCCGCCTGGTCGGGCGCCTTCGGCTCCGCGTCGGCAGGCGTCTGGCTCTATTGCCGCGAAACCGAGCACAGCGACAACGATTTCCACGCGCGCATGTTCGCGCCCGGCTTCGGCATCAGCGAGGATCCGGCGACCGGCAGTGCCGCGGCGGCCTTTGCCGGTGTCGTGCGCCGCTTCGACGAACCGCCCTCGGGCACCCACCGCTACGTGATCGAGCAGGGCTTCGAGATCGAGCGGCCGAGCCTGATGACGATGGAGATGGACGTTGCCGGCGGCGAGATCAGCGCGGTGCGCATCGGCGGCAATGCGGTGGTGGTTGCCGAGGGCACGCTGCTGGTCTGAACCGCGCCTGCCGGCCGGGCAGCAACTCGTGCTAAACAGAGGCTGGTGAACGCGGCGGGAGGTCGATCATGCATGGCTTCATCCTGTTTCTGCACTTAGTCGGATTGATGCTTGGCGCGGCGGGCGTTTTCGGGGCCGTCCTCGTCATGATCAGGGCGCGTTCTGCGCCGGACGATCAGGCCCAGGTGCTGCGTGCGCTGGGCTGGCCGCTGGCCATGATGTCCGGCGCCGGTCTGGTGATCCTGTGGGCCACCGGCATCCTCATGATCTTCTTCATCGTCGCCCAGCCTGCCCGCCGTCTTCTGGGCCAAGATCGTCTTCGTCGTCGTGTTGACGGTGCTCAACGGCCTGGTCCACAAGACTTATGCGGACATGCGGCGGACGGGCGATATGGGCCTCATTCAGCGGTTGTACGCGCTTGGGCCAGCGTCCGCGGTGACGCTGCTGCTCGTCGTGCTGCTGGCTGTCTACGCCTTCGCCTGAGCGACAGCGGCCACGGGCCGGGTCCGTGGCCGCATGCTTCGCGTCAGGCGAAGTAGTGCGCTTCCAAGTCGGCGAAGAGCTCGGGCCCGGTCGGCTGCCAGCCCAGCGTCTTCCGCGTCCATGCGCTCGACGCCGGGATGTCCATTGCGGCAAAGGCCGCGAACCAGCCGTAATAGTCGGCCGCTTCCTCAGGCGAGATGCTGACCACCGGCAGGTTCAGGTGGCGGCCGATCACTTCCTCGAGCGCGCGTAGCGTCACACCTTCCTCGGCGATGGCATTGTAGCGCGCCCCGGCGGTGCCCTTTTCCATCGCCAGCCGGTAGAGGCGGGCGGCGTCGAAGCGGTGCACCGCCGGCCAGCGGTTGCTGCCGTCGCCGACATAGGCCGCGCGGCCCTTGTCGCGCGCGATCCCGATCAGGATGGGCACGAAGCCATGATCGCCCTTGCCGTGAACCTGTGGCAAGCGCACGGACATCACCTTCACGCCCATCGCCTCCACCACGTCCGCCGCCTGCTCGGAGGCGATACGCGGATTGGGATGGTCGGAGGGGAACCTGTCGCTCTCGCGCGACATGTGGCCGGGCGCCGCGCCGGTGCCGGAAGTGATGATCAGCGGCCGGTCCGAACCGGCAAGCACCTCGCCCATGGTTGCGATGGCACGGCGGTCGATCTCGCAATTCTCCACGAACTTGGAGAAGTCATGGATGAAGGCCGTGTGGATGACGCCGTCGACCTCGGCGACGCCGCTCCTCAGGCTATCGAGGTCTTCCACCGAGCCGCGGTGGACCTTGGCGCCAGCCTTTTCGATCGCGGCGGCGGAGGCGTCGGAGCGGACGAGGCCGAGCACCTCGTGGCCTGCGGTGATGAGTTCCTTGACGACGGCGGAGCCGACGAATCCGGTCGCGCCGGTAACGAAAACACGCATGAGCAAGTCTCCATGGTTGGATGGAGACCCATATCGGTCTATATTTATCCGGGTAAATGAGTGAGTTTATACGGGTATAAGACCTAACAGGATGAGCACGGCTCTCACCAGCGAAAATCGGCTTGGCGCCTATCTCAAGGATCGCCGGGCGAAGCTCGACCCGGCTTCCTTCGGCCTGCCGCTGACGCGCCGGCGCACGCCCGGCCTCAGGCGCGAGGAGGTGGCCCAGCGCGCCCATGTCAGCGCCACCTGGTACACCTGGCTGGAGCAGGGACGCGGCGGTGCGCCCTCGGCCGACGTGCTCGACCGGATCGCCCGCGCCCTGATGCTCACCGACGTCGAGCGCGAGCATCTTTTCCTGCTCGGCCTCGGCCGGCCGCCTGAGGTGCGCTACCGGGCGCCGGAGGGCGTCTCGCCGCGCCTGCAGCGGGTGCTCGACGCGCTGGAGGTGAGCCCGGCGCTGGTCAAGTCGCCGGCATGGGACGTCCTGGCGTGGAATCGCGCCGCCGCCGCGGTGCTGACCGACTACGCAACGCTGCCGCCGGAGCAACGCAACATCCTGCGCCTCATCTTCTGCGATCCGCGGGTGCGCGCCGCGCAATCCGACTGGGATGCGGTCGCGCGTTTCGTGGTGGGTGTCTTCCGGGCGGATGCGGCCCGCGCCGGGGCGACCGAGGAGATCAAGGCGCTGGTCGAGGATCTGTCGCGCCAGAGCCCCGAATTCGCGGCGATGTGGCGCGACACCGATGTCAGGTCCTTCGGCGAAGGCACCAAGCGGTTGAACCATCCCGTCGCCGGGCCGATCGGCCTGGAATTCTCGACCTTCGCCGTCGACGGCCGGTCGGATCTCAGCCTGGTCGTCTACAACCCGGCGACGCCGGCCGATGCGGAGAAGGTGCGGAGGCTGATCGCGGCGCGCGGCGAAGGCCGGGACGTCACGATCATGGGCCGTGCCTCGGCGTGAATCTTGGCGGAGCTGACGACCGGTCGAACCTGATGGCCGGGTCCTGTATTCTGTTCGCGACAAGGCAGGGAGGACCGCCGTGGCAAAGGGCTATTGGGTGGCATCGGTCGATGTGCAAGACCCGGAACGGTACAAGCAATATCTGAGGGACAACGCCGTCGCTTTCCGCAAGTACGGGGCGAGATTCCTGGTTCGGGGCGGTGACCGGGAAGCGGTCGAAGGAAAGCTCCGCGGGCGGATAGCAATAATCGAGTTCGCTGACTTTGCGACCGCTTCGGCCTGCTACCATTCGGTGGAGTATTCGGCCGCCAAGCCACACAGGACCGAGTCGGCCCTCTCGGACATCGTGATCGTTCAGGGCTACGACGGCCCGCAGCCAACCGATTGACGCTCAAGCGCGCCAGGGACGGCGCCCGAAGATCCGGACCGGGTCACGACCCGATCATGTCGGGAATCGACATTTCCAGCGGAAACCGTTAAGAACCCTCCGTTAACCGGCCCCGGGCACACTTTGCCGGCACGCCGTACCCAGGTCAGAGCGCATGATCGATCGCGATCACAGGCAGTTGGACGCAGACGCCGCTTGCGGCGCGCCGTCGGCTGCTCCGGCCTCCGGCCTCCTTCTTCTCGGCCTCCTGCTTAGGCGCCCCTGAGCGTCGACTGCTCTTCGTCGGGCGGGCTCTCAGGGGGACGTTTCTGAAACATCATCCCGGTTGGCGCCCGCGGCTTTGATGCGGGCAGGAATATCGAGAAGGACCACAGCTCATGACTTCCCAACAAGCGGTACCGGCCAAGGACCGCGTCGTCATCTTCGACACCACCTTGCGCGACGGCGAACAGTCGCCCGGCGCCTCGATGACCCTCTCCGAGAAACTGCAGGTCGCCGAAGTCCTCGACGAGATGGGCGTCGACGTGATCGAGGCCGGTTTCCCGATCGCCTCCAACGGTGATTTCGAGGCGGTCACCGAGATCGCCAAGGTGATCAAGAACGGCGTCGTGTGCGGTCTCGCGCGTGCCGGCTTCAAGGACATCGACCGTGCGGCCGAGGCCTTGCAGCACGCGGAGCGGCGCCGCATCCACACCTTCATCTCGACCAGTCCGGTCCACATGAAGTTCAAGCTGAACAAGGAGCCGGAGGAGGTCTACGAGGCGGTGATCGCCTCGGTGACGCGGGCGCGCAACTACACCGACGACGTGGAATGGTCGCCGGAGGACGGCACCCGCACCGAGCACGATTTCCTCTGCCGCACGGTGGAGGCGGCGATCAAGGCCGGCGCCACCACCATCAACATCCCCGACACGGTCGGCTACACGATTCCGGACGAATATTACGCGCTCATGCACATGCTGATGGAGCGCGTGCCCAATTCCGACAAGGCGGTGTTCTCGACCCATTGCCACAACGACCTCGGCCTGGCGGTCGCCAATTCGCTGGCCGGCGTCAGGGCGGGCGCGCGGCAGATCGAATGCACCGTCAACGGGCTCGGCGAGCGCGCCGGCAATGCGTCGCTGGAGGAGGTGGTGATGGCGCTCAGGGTGCGCGGCGACGTCATGCCCTACGAGACCGGCATCAAGGCGCCCTATCTCATGCGCGCCTCCAAGCTGGTCTCGGCGGTGACCGCCTTCCCGGTGCAGTACAACAAGGCGATCGTCGGCAAGAACGCCTTCGCCCATGAGGCCGGCATCCACCAGGACGGCATGCTGAAGAATGCCCAGACCTACGAGATCATGCGGCCCGAGGATGTCGGCGTGCGCGCCACCTCGCTGGTCATGGGCAAGCATTCCGGCCGTCATGCCTTCCGCGAGAAGCTGAAGGAGTTGGGCTTCGAGCTCGGCGACAATGCGCTGGAAGAGGCCTTCCGCCGCTTCAAGGATCTCGCCGACCGCAAGAAGCACGTCTTCGACGAGGACATCTCGGCGCTGGTCGAGGACGAGATGATCCAGGCGGGCGAGGCGATCCGTCTGGTGGCGCTGACCGTCATCGCCGGTACCGGCGGGCCGCAGAAGGCGATCGTCACGCTCGACGTCGAAGGCCAGCACGTCACCAAGGAGGCGCTGGGCGAGGGGCCGGTGGACGCCATGTTCAAGGCGATCCGTGCCATCGCGCCGCACGAGGCGACGCTCCAGCTCTACCAGGTGGGCGCGGTAACCGAGGATTCGGACGCGCAGGCCGAGGTCTCGGTGCGCCTCGGGGAGGGCGAGAAGGTGGTCACCGGCCGCGGCGCCGACACCGACACCATGGTCGCTTCGGCCAAGGCCTATGTCTCGGCGGTCAACAAGCTGATGCTCAAGCGCGGACGCATCCACGCCCAGGCGACGGTCCGCCACGGTCTGATCGTCGGAGCCGACAGAAAACGGCCGCGTCCGGGAAGGGCGCGGCCGTCTTGCATCTGGCAGCGGATTCGCGGGTGGCGGCGTGGCTCGCCGCATCGGCCGTGCCGGCGGTCGGCGCCTGCGCTCAGTGCTATCGCGCCCATGCGCCTGAACAATTCCTCGGCGTTCTCCCTGTCCATCGGTAGACCGTAGAAGTAGCCTTGGACCTCCTCGCAGCCCTCGATTTGCAGGGTGTTCACCTGTTCCGCCGTTTCCACGCCCTCGGCGTTGATATGAATGCCGAGCGCGCGGCCGAGGCCGATGATTGCGCGGACGATCGCCTGGGCGTCGCTGCTGGTGCTGAGGTCGGCGATGAAGGAGCGGTCGATCTTGATCTTGTCGAAGGGAAAGCGCCGGAGATAGCCGAGGCTCGAGTAGCCTGTGCCGAAATCGTCCATGGCGACGCGCACGCCGAGGCTCTTGAGGGTGTTCAACACCGCGAGCGTGCGCTCGGTGTCCTTGATAAGCACGCCCTCGGTGATCTCCAGCTCGAGCCGGTTGGCTGGCATTCCCGATTGGCTGAGCGCGCTCTCGACGGTGGCGACGAGGTTGCGGTGGATGAACTGCTCGGCGGTGAGGTTGATCGCAACGCGCAGCGGCGCCCAGCCCACCGTCTGTCGGCAAGCGGTTCGCAGGATCCATTCGGTCAACGGCAGGATCAGGCCGCTGCTTTCGGCGACCGGGATGAACTCGGCTGGCGGCACGTCGCCCCGGTCGGGGTGGTGCCACCGCAGGAGCGTCTCGACGCCGACGACGCGCTGCGTGGCGAGATCGACCTGGGGCTGATAGGCGAGGCTGAACTGTTCCTCGCGCAGCGCCTGGCGGAGATCGACCTCCAGCGCTTTGCGCTGGTGTAGTTCAATGTCCATCTTCTCTTCGAAGAAGTGGTAGGTGCCACGGCCGCTGGTCTTCGACTTGTAGAGAGCGAGGTCGGCATTCTTGAGCAGTTGGTTGGCGTTGATCTGGGCGCCCGGCGCAAGCGAGGTCATGCCGACGCTGGCGGCAATCATCGCTTCCTGCCCGTGCAGGTCGAACGGTGCGCTCAAGGCCTCTATGATGCGCGCCGCCAGTGTCGCCGCCTGCGGCGGTGCTGCCGCTGTCGTTCTGAATGATGGCGAATTCATCGCCCGAGAGCCGCGCAACCGTGTCTTCCTGGCGCACGCAGGCTTTCATCCGCTCGGCTGCCTGCCGCAGGACGCTGTCGCCGGCGGCATGGCCGAGGGTGTCGTTGACGTCCTTGAAATGGTCGAGGTCGATCGAATGAACGGTGACGATCTGACCTTTGCGTCGGGCCTGGGAGAGGGACTGCTCGAGGCGGTCAACGAACAGCGGGCGGTTGGGCAGGCCGGTCAGGGCATCGTGGCTGGCAAGAAAGGACAGGCGGGTCCAGGCGCGCTCCAGCGAACGCAGCGGCAAGACCCGCAACCCCCAATAGATCACCAGGCCAGCGGCGATCGAGAACAGGGCGACCAGAAGGGTGCTCTTGTAGAGGGCCTCGAGCGAATAGCTGATTTCCAGTTTTCCGACCGGCGCGCCGTAGTCGTAGAGCGTCTCCTGCCGTGTCACTGTCGGCCACGGGCTATTCGGCGGAATGGTCGAGCCTTCCGCGATCAGGCTGCCGCTGTTGTCCACGACCCGTTGCTTGTCGCCGCCGAATTGATGGCGCATTCCGATGATCTCGCCAATACGGATCGTCTCGAACTGCCAGTAGTCCGGATTGCTGTTGATCAGCTGCGTGATCTGCTGGGCCGTCAGGTAGCTTTCTGCCGAGATGGCACCAGCGACCTGCTGATAGCCGAAGTAGAGATAGCCGGCAGGCACGCCCAGGGAGATGACGAGGGCCGTGACTGCGGCGAGCCATTTGGCAAGGACGACAACGGGCCGGCTTCCGGCGATCATGCGATCTCCTGACGCCGTCAGTTCGGCGGGGCGGTCGGCAGATAGCCGGCCTCGTTCAGGATTTGCCCGCCTTCAGCAGATGCGAGGAAGGCAGCAAATGCCTGGGCTGCCGGCGAAGGGTTGGGTCCGACCATGAGGTACAGGCCCTTGGCGTAGGGGTAGGTTCCGTCGCGGAGCGATTCCGGTGTGCCCGCAAGGCCGTCGATCGTCAGCGGCTTCAGCGCGCGCTTCTCGGACCGCAGTTGCCCGACCGCGATCAGGCCGACGGAGCCAGGGATATCCTCCAGCGCCTTGGCGTTATCCTGGTCGTTGATCGCAACGAAGAGGTTCTTGCGGTTGATTGCCACTTCGATTGCCGCGTCCATCTCCGGCGACATGTTGCGCAGCAGCGCGGTGTCGGCTTCCGCCGCCGGGCGCATGACCAGCCGCAGGCGCGACCCGTCCGGCCAGGTGGTGGTGTCGCCCCTGTAGACGCTGGTCATCTGCTCCAACGTGACGCCGTTGGCGGCCGTATCGAGACGCGTGGCGAAGACGGAGGGGGTGCGGGCGTACTGGCGCTCGACCAGGCCTGTGGCCGCCTCGTCGGCATTCAGCGGCTGGGCGCTGACGCACAGTTCGATCTTGCCGGCGATCAGCGCCTTGATCCCGCCGCCCGAGCCGAGGCTCGGCAGGACGACGACATCGATGTCGGGATGCTGGCTTCTAAAGGTGTCGGCGAGCCGCTGTATGCCGCCGAGTGCCGATCCGGTTCCGCCAATACGCAGCGTCTCCGCCGCCTGTGCCGGCGCAAGACCCGTGGCGAGTGCGACAAGCGCGGCAGCGACTAACCTGCGCGCCGCGGTCGAAGAACTCCTTGGGAAATCGGACATTTGCCTCTGCAAACCGGCTGGACCGGGGGATGGCGCGTGGTCTGGGGCGCAACTCGCCGGTTCGAACCCGTCAACCTTACGGGTGAGATGGTGAGCGGGAGTGAATTAGCCCTGTAAAAACTGCGTATTTCGCGCGGCAGCATGTATGGATGGTTAGCGAACAGCGGCCTTGCGCAGAGACGCCGCAAGCGGTCGCGCCACCGGGAGCGGCCGCTTTCATGTGCGAATTGCGTTGGGCTCATCTCCTCATGGGTAGAGGCTCGAGCGGAGCGCGCCTCGAACCACGAGGGCCGCCTGCGGCGGCTGCTCAGAGCCTGCCCCCGACCTGATTAGGGGATGAGGCTCCCGGGTGTTGCAGAGAACGGCGCCTAGCGCGGGCCGATGTCGCTGCCCTCGACGACGACGATGGTCGGTCGGGTCGCCGGCGATGCCGAAATCGTTGTCGTTGATCATGAACAGCTTGCCGTCGGCGGTCAGCGACAGGCCCTCGATCTTGCCCGGATAGCGCGGCGAGGCGCCCTCCAGCGAGGAGGCGACGATGCGCTCGGTCTTGGCGACCGGGGTCACGCCGACCGCGGCGAGTGTCGTCGCTCTGCTCGAGGCTCGGGCTGGTCGCCGGATCGTCCCATTTGGAGCCGAGGATGTCGGTGGCGCCGTCGAGCGTGATCTCGAAGATCTTGGCGATCTCGTCGGTGCGCTCGTCGACCAGATAGTGGTCGTGGCCGAGGGCGGTCATCTCGCTGACGCGGAGCGAGCTCGGCGCCTTGGCGTCGGTGGCGCCGAGCGCCTTGAACGTCTGCCAGTCGGCAGAGCTGGTAGACGTATTCGGCAACCGCCGTCAGCGTCGTGGCGTCGCCGTCCTTGCCGATGGCGATCTTGTAGAGGCGGGTGTTGATCGCCTTGCCGTAGGCCTTGGAATCCGGGTTATCGAGCGGGTTCTGCACCATGGCGTAGAGGAAGGCGCCGTCGTCCGACATGGTCAGCGACTCGATGCCGCGATTGGAATGGCGCTTGGCGAGGATCGCCGGCAGGCTGCCGACAACCGGATAGTCGGCATCGGCGAAGTCCTGCTCGGTGCCGGCCGGCACGAAGCGGCGCACCACCACGCCCTCCGGCGAGACCTCGGCGATGCCGGTGGCGTTCTCCTCGCCGATGAAGAAGCGGCCGTCGGCGAGGCGGACGAAGCCCTCGCAGTCGAGCGAATTGGGGTCCTGCTTCAGCGGCTGGCCGGCGCCGTCGCGCGGCTTGTCGGTCTTGGCGACATTCAGCGGGTTGGTGAGGCCGGTGACCGGGTTGCCCTTCGGGGTCTTGAGCGGGATGGAGTCGACCACGGTCCAGGTCTTGGCCGCCGGGTCGAGCTTCACGTGATAGATCGAGACGGCGTAATCCGGCGTCGGATAGAGGCGGCCGCTGCCGGCCTTCTGGCCTTCGACCTCGGGGCAGGCTTCATCGGCCGTGATGCCCATCAGGTCGGCGGCGTCGGCACAGGTGAAGTTCGGGCCGCGGTCGGAGACGGTGTAGAACATGTCCGGCCCGTCCTTGCGGATCGCGGAAGGCGCCGGAGCCGATGCCGACATCGAGGTGGAGCGGCTTGGCGCCGGCGACCGGCGACTGGAAGGTGCCGAGATCAAGGCATCTTCTGGCCGGGCGCGGCCGTGTAGACGGTGATCGTCTCGGCATGGAGCGCCACGGGCACGGCAAGGAAAATGGCGGCCAGCAGGCCGGCGCGTGTCACGGTCATCGAAACAACCCCCTGTTTCGGCGGAAGGGAAGAAACAGGCGGGCCTTAGGGCGCCCATGTGACCGGCGGATTACGGCCGCATGACGGGCGCAAGAAGGCTGTGGATGCTCGGCCGCCGGCCCGCTTGCGGGCGGGCCACCGGGCCGCTGCCGGTCGCTCAGCCGGTCTTGTCGGCCAGCGGAAGCGATGGCGGCGAAGGCGGCGGGAATCCTGATCGCCCAGTGCACGACACGCTGGGGGAAGGGGATGGTGATGCCGGCGGCCTCCAGCGCCTTCTTGCCGCCTTCGGTCAGGTCCCAGCGGGTGTCCCAGAACTTGGCGGTGGTCGACCAGGCGCGCAGTTGCAGCACCACCGAGCTGTCGCCGAGCGACAGCGGCACCACCATCACCGGCGGGTCGTTGAGCACGTCGGGATGGGCGCTGGCATGTTCGGCCAGCACCTTGCGGCCGGCGGCGATGTCGTCCTCATAGGCGATGCCGAACTCGATCAGCACCAGCCGCGTGCGGTTGCGCGAGTAGTTGGTGAGCGTCGTGTTCCACAGCCCGGAATTGGGCACGAACTTGTAGATGCCGTCCCAGGTCCGCAGGCGCGAATGGAAGAGGTTGATCTCCTCGACGGTGCCGGCGACGTTGCCGCTGTCGATATAGTCGCCGACGCGGAACGGCCTCAGCCACAGCAGCATGATGCCGGCGGCGATGTTGGCGAGCGTCCCCTGCAGGGCGAGGCCGATGGCCAGGCCGGCGGCGCCGAGCACGGTCAGCACCGAGGTGGTCTGCACGCCGAGCTGGCCGAGCGCGGCGACGGCGACGAAGATCAGGATGGCGTAGCGTACTGCGGCGGCGGCGACCGGCACCATCGTCATGTCGGTTTGGTTGGCGCGCGTACAGCAGGCCGCGGGTGCCCGCGTGCCGCCCAGCTGGCGCCGTACCAGCCGACCACCAGAATGATGGCGGCGGTGACCAGCCGCGGCAGGAATTCGGTCGCCCAGGGTCACGGCAACGGTGCCCAGCGACGGTCACTTGCGAAAGGTCCATCCGGCTCTCCTGTATTCCGTCGGGTCCCCGCGCCGGCGGGCACGACATTCAACCCTGATACATGGCCTTGGCGGAAGGGACAAAGGGGCACCTTTACAGTACTCGCCATGGCCGCCTACCGGTGGTAGCAGGAGAAGAGCGGGGACGAACAGCGATGGCAATGGAAGACCTGGTGGCCCAGCTCGGCCGGACGGTGCTGTTCAACGGGCTCGACGAGATGGAGCTTCGCCGGCTGGCGGGCATCGCCCGCGAGAAGACGCTTGCCACCGGCGAGGTGCTGTTCGACCAGGGCGACGAATCCGACGGGCTCTACGTCGTGGTCTCGGGCATCGTGCGCATCTACCTGACGGCCGAGGACGGCCGCGAGGCGACGGTCTTCCTGTCCGAGGAGGGCGAGGTGATCGGCGAAATGGCGCTGCTCGACGGGCTGCCGCGCAGCGCCGGCGCGGCGGCGCTGACCGATGCCAAGCTGATCGTCATCCCGCGCGGGCCGTTCCTGGAGCTGCTCGATTCGACGCCGAAGCTCGCCCGCCAGATCATCCTGACGCTGTGCGAGCGGCTGCGCTCGACCAATGCCCAGTTCGACCAGGCGATCTTCCACGATCTGCGCCACCGCCTGCTGGTGCTGCTCCGGCAGATCGCGGTCATCCACGGCCGGGTGGAAGCCGACATGGCGGTGGTCGAACTGGACATCACCCAGGGCGCCATCGCGCAGATGCTCGGCGCCAGCCGCGAGGCGGTCAACAAGCAGCTCCGCGCCCTGGTCAAGGAGGGCTATCTGGCGATCGACCACCACAAGATCCAGATCTTCAAGCAGCCGCGCAGCTGATCGGCGCCCGGTTTGCCGTCGCGGCGCCGGGCGGCCCCGTGAAAAACGCCTTTGCCGATCAGGTGTTTGCGATCGCGGTTCGGGCGCTGCCGGCAAACTGGACAGGCCGGGGGGGCTTTGATAGTAGAACGGCCGGCCGCGCGGCCTTGGCGCCGCGGCGGCGCGGCGGGTGTATAGCTCAGTTGGTAGAGCAGCTGACTCTTAATCAGCGGGTCCACGGTTCGAGTCCGTGTACACCCACCAAACAAATCAATCACTTAGGCAAAGTGGCGGTTGGCCTTTGGCACCGATTTGGCACCGCGCCGCCTTCTTTTCCTTTAAGGAAATGAGCCCTGCCTAACTGGGTCTTTTTCAATGGGTATGTTCAGCTTCATATTATTATAGAGTACCGGAAGTTCTCTTCCGCTCAGGAGCGGAAGCTGCCTTCCGGTCTAGACCGGAAGTTTTCTTCCGGTCTTGACGGACGAATCCCGGCGGCTTCAGGTCCAGCTCATAGATGTTCGTCTTTCCCTGCCCCCGCCGTTTGATATGGAGAAGGCCGTTCGCCTCAAGTGCCTTGAGGTTCGTGCGCACGCTGCGGTCGGAAAGGCCGAGGTCTTCGGCGAGGCGCTGCTGGCCGGGAAAACAAAAGTCGTTTTGCCACGCGTAGCTGAGCAGCATGGCGAAGGCCATCTTGTCGCCTGAGCTGGCCGCCTCGACTTGCTGCATCGTGAGAATATTCTGACGTACCTGCCGACGGTGACCAGCCAGTTCATCCTTCTGGTTCACAGTGGCGAAATCCGCCCGGAAACGGATCTTGCGGCAATTAAACATCGGATTGGAGCGGTCTACACCATCAACGAGGTAACTCCTACGCAGTCAACCGTCGAAAGGACAACACTATGACGGCTGCCGATTTGATCACTGTGGGGCTTTCGGACGCCGCCAATGCGAAGCTCGACTACCTTCGGGAACAAGGATACTTCGCGGAAAAGATCGATGGCTACCGATTTGCCGTTGGATTGGCATTGGCGCAGGGCGTTATACCGCCGGAAATATCCAGGCAAGTCACTTTTCTCAATGTCGGCTCGCTTGATCCTGATCAGACCCTACGCCGCGCGGTCGAGGCGCTCATGCCCGATCAAGTCGCGGAGACGACAGTCTATCGGTTGGTCGAGAGGCTCGCGGATTGGGGCGTCAACGATCTCCATGCGCAAGCGCAGCGTGGCGACATCGACTTCGCTGGGATCTTTGACCAGTTAGCCCAGAAAGCAGGTTAGTTGCGGTGCCCACTCTGATTCGGGCCTTTCTGATGCTTCGAACTGGTGATGCTGAATGGAGCGTTACTGTTCACCGAGATCTGGAGGGATTGCTTGCGGCTTGGAAAGCGCGGCCGCATCCGGAGACGGCGACGGGAGTGATTCACGTTGGATTTGATCGACCTCCGTCTATGGAATTTGACCCATTGGCTCGAGGTTATCCAGGCCGAGCGTTGGTTACGGCCGCAGCGGCATTCGCGCTGCCATCGGACTTTCGCGTGTCAAAAACTCAGGTGGGGCAAGTACGGTCGCTGCCGGTGTATGTGGGCGCCCGAGGATGGGGCTACATTATCGACACAACTGATGACGGGACAATTCCATTACCTGAGACCGCTGCCCCCGAGCGAGTAGTCGAAGGGTGGTTAGCAACGTTTCGTGAAAGAGCGCCGGACGCGGCAGAACAACTGCGGAGCGCTAACATTTGGAATGACACGGATTACATCGCGCGTGAAGCGCATCTACCCACTCAATTTCGCCATCAAGCCGGCCTGCATCGGCTTAACTTTCTTATTGGCACGGACCGAGACGATCCGTGCGCTTTTTGCACGGGCGGCACCACCTTGGCTCTCCGAGCGAGCGTTCGAAACGATGAATTTGACGGTCAGGGTAGCAAATGTCTTCGTCAATATGGGAATAACGAAGGTTGGCGACTTGGCCGAGCACACCCTGGACCAACTTCTCCACACACCGAATTTCGGCAGGAAATCGGTAGGCGACCTTATGGAGTCCTTGGGATCTGCACTTACAGAAGGTCCATTTAGCGTCGACGCCAAGATCGACGATGCCTCCGAAGTTTCCCTTTTGGTAAGCGTTCGCAGGTCGTTGCTCAAGTACAGTGACAGAGAGAGGGATATTGTTCAACGCCGGATGGGACTGAACGATTTCGCGCAGACATTGAACCAGATTGCAGAAGACTACGGAATTACTCGTGAGCGAGTGCGCCAAATCGAGGCCAACGTCGTCAAACGCCTTCGGCGTGAAGAGTATTGGGATGATCTGCTTACTCAAAAACTCTCGTCTCTGCTTTATAGTCGAGAATTTCCTCTCCCGGCGCTTGGGGTAGAAGCGGTGGACCCATGGTTTATGGGCATCGCGCAATTTTTGAGTGCGCTCCGGTACTTGCTGGAAAACATCTGTGAGGGGCGAGCGAATTTAGTGTCAATAGATGGTATCGACTATTTTGCTTTTCTTGAACAAGATGGATGGGAGGCAACGCTGACAGAGGCGCGTTGTCTATTGGAGTCGGGAGTCGGAAAGGGTTGGTCGGAAGTCCATTGCCACTCAATTATTGAAGGATTGCTGCCGGAAAATTCACGGGAGTTTCGAAGTATACTGTGGGACAAGGCGTGTGCTCTTTGCCATTTTGCCGACGATGGTCAGGGGAGCAGGTTTTTAGTCTCCTATGGACGTGGCGTTGAGCATGTTGTTGAAGCCGTGCTCCGGGAATCTGATCGCCCGCTTCATTTCTCGGAGATTGCGCAGATGGCTAGTGCGCGTACTGGGAAAGAAGTTGATCCGCGGCGAGCACATAACGCTGCGGCGACAGTCGGGCTTCTTATGGGGCGGGGGATCTACGGCGCCGACCGGCATATTTCCCTAGATCCAGGATCACTGCGTGTGCTGGGAGAGGAAGCAGAAGAGATTGTTGCTGATGGCTCAACGGGCCGCCAATGGCATGCGTCTGAAATCCTCGCGGCGCTCGTTGAACGTGGTTCTGGCCTCACGTCTTCCGCTGACAAGTACATCGTTGACATAGCCCTGCAGCGATCGGGTGGATTGCAACGTCTAGGCCGAATGATGTGGACGGCGGGTGTTTACGGAACTGAGCAGCACGCATTGCGCATTGATGTGCGCCAGGCGGTCATTTCATTGCTCCAGCAAGCTGAAAAGCCGTTGCGCGCTGGCGAAATCCGCCAGCGCTTGGTCGCGATCCGCGGTGTAGACGAGCACTTCCAGATCATCGCCGCCGATCCGCTGATTAGGATCGGCACAGGATTGTGGGGTCTCAATGACCGCGACATATCGCTCAAGCGAAAGTATCAACCTAGACTGCTAGATGAATTCGCGCGGCTGCTGAAGGGCAAGGGGTCCGCAATTCACATCACAGAAGTCGCTTCTGGCTTGAACTCCATGGAGGGGATTTCGGCCGAGGCGATATTCAGTTTGTGTGCAGCTGATGCGCGGATGCGCGTCAACCAAGCGCAGTACCTCTACTTGCAAGAATGGGGTGGTCCCCGTCGCGAAAGCATAAGTGAAGCCGTGGATGCGGTTCTGTCGACCGCTAGCGGGCCATTGGCGTTTGACGAAATCGTCAGCATCGTTGAACGTCGGACGGGTCGGCCATGCGAACGTGCGGCGATTGCTGGTTGCCTTCGGGCCCTTGACGCTTCGCTAGACCGCAATTGGGCAGATGGTCGTTGGGCGTTCCGGATGATCGGGTAGCACCCGACGAGATGTTGCCAGCAACCGATGCTGAGCAAGCCAATCATTCCTCCAAGGGCGATCGAGATCGAGGTACCGCGTGATCAACGCCGCCTCGTCGGTCGGGAAGTGGCCGCGGGCGCGTACCGCCCGAGGGCGCGAGCAAGTTAATCGCATCTGCTCTTCATCAACCCGACGTGTCTGTGGACCGCTGACATGAAGAAGGCCCGGTCATTCGCGTGAAAGACAACGAGGCCCCGCCGACAATCCGGCGGGGCTTGTTCATGTCGAGCAGTCCATCGCGCTTGAGCTGGCGGGCGACCATTAGGCAGACGCTCATCTCGGAAGGGTAGGGGCCACGCCATTCGTCGTCGCCGCAGGTCTTCGCGAAATACCAACCTTTGGCATCCGCCTCGACGGTGTAGGCGCCGAGTCATAGATGCGTTTGCGATTCTCCAGCATCAGTAATCCTCCGCCAGCATGATGGTGAGGACGCGGGCGGTTTTTGTCGGGTCGGACGGGTCTTCCGAGCCGAACTCCATGGTGGGGTCATACAAATCCACCTTCCAAAAGAACTTCCGACCGCACAGATCGAAGCTGCCGAAGTCGTGCTCGCCGTGCGGATCGTTGTCCGGCGTGAAGTGATCGAAGCGTACGACCTCAAGCAGGGCGTTCGCACGAACCATCTCCGGGAGTGCGGCGACGCTCGCCGTCATGACGACCTTGCCGCCGGTGAACGTCTTTCGGAACGCGTCGTTGAGCGCCCGGATTCGTTCCACCGACGGCGGCACGATGTCGTCGCTCTTATACGGCGAGATGTGGCGTGCACCGCATCGCGGGCAGTCGTCATCGCATGTCGCCGACCAGTCGTCGGTCCACTCGTGGCCACAGCGCACACAGCGGTAGTAGTTGCGAAACAACGACATGTACTCCTCCGTGCTACCGGCACCCGACGATTCAGGTGACGGAGTGCACGGAGGAGGTCTGGCTTTATTGTACCGAACAAAAAAAGGCGCCCAAAAGGGCGCCTTTGCGCTGTCATGAAGAGGGTCTGCGATCACCACAGCGACCATAGGAGCGCGATCTCGGGATCACGAAGATAGGCCTCAACGAAGCCGCGCTGATCGACTACGAAGCGCTTGTGGCGCTGGTAGAACAGCCGCTGTCCGATCACCTCGGCGGTCAGAATGGCACACCATCGTTTGGTTTCGACGACGTCGCCAAACGCAGCGACCAAATGATGACATTGGGCCTCGCAGACGGCCGTTTCGCCGGCGACACTGAAGTTCTGGCGCTCGCGGTAGTGAGTGAGATCATGCCAGGCGCGAAAAGCGTGATTGACCGCAGGGTCGACATAGATCGTGTTCTCCGATCCGCCGGCGTAGACCACCAGGCGCTTGCCGGCGTCGAGATGGGCTTTCAGTTCGTCAAATGTCGCCGGGGCATCATCGGCGACATCGAAGCCATCGGGCAGAAGCCTGGTAGCGATGGTGAGGATGGCCTGGTTGAGGCCCGCATCGAGTGGAATGGCATGTTGGTCGGTTTGAATTGTTTGCAGCATGGAACGATCCTCTGGTTGGAGAGGATCGCCACATTCCACAAGCAACAGAGGCTGTAACCGTGAGCTATACGTAACTATGTGCACGCGTGACGGCCAATGTATTTGTATGCGAAGAATTCAAATGATTGTGACTTGAAGGAGCAAGCGGCGAAGACTACTAGGCCGCATGACTTACACCGTCATCAAGACCATCAAGGGCCGTCGCTACGTCTATGAGCAGAGGACGTGGCGGGAGGGAAAACGCGTGCGCACCGAGAGCCGGTATCTCGGGCCGGCGGACGGCGGGCAGCGGCCGAAAGGGCTGATCCGCAAAGTGGCCGACCTCGTTGCTGCGAACACACTCACTGCCGAGGAGCGGGGTGCGCTGGCGGCCGAGCGTTTCGGTCGGGAGATGGAAGCCCAGCAGAGAGCCACCTTCGGTGAGACGGCCGCAGAACGAGCTGAACGTGTACGGCAGGAAGTCCTGGACGATCTCCACGACCGATATGGACTCAAACTGGGGCCATCGACCCCCACGCCGATCGACAAGGCGCCAGTAGCGGTTGGTCGCGCCAAAGAAAACCCCTCCGAGCGATCGGAGGGGAAGGGGGGCGCTGCCGCGGTATCGGCCGCAGAGACAACTTCAGACGCAACAACCAGCGACATGGCGGCACACAGTTCAGAATAGCTGGACCGTCTCGCATTTCTTCTCGTCCATCAGGGCCGCCAGCATTTCCAGCTGAAGGGCGGTGATGTCCGCGGTGAGGAAGGCGACGACATTGTCGATGCCACTCTCATGCGCGACCAGGACCTGTAGACGGATCGCGAACGAGGTAGAGCTCGCCGCCAGCGGCCCGATCGGCGTTGTAGATGATGCTGGCCGGCTCGAACCCGTTGGGGAAGGTAAGCGTGGGGCTTTCGCCGTTCACCGCCCGGCCGCAATAGGCGAGGAGCTCGCCGTCGCGGCCATGGATCGGGATCGCCAGCCGGCCGCGCATGATGCCTTTCGGGGCATAGCCGGCGCCGAACTGCTCCAGCGTCTCCGGAGAGATGCCGAGGGCCTGAACCGCCTCGTGCCTGGCCTGGAGATAGGGAAGGGGTTGCAGAGCCCGGCCCTGTACCTTTTGTGCCGTCTGAGGCTGGGGGGAACTGTTCCCAGGAACAGTACGGTTCCGAGGAACAGTTACAGTTCCCGGAGCAAAGGTCGCGGCAATGAGAGCCGCCGCATCCTTGAGCGGGATGTCCTTCACCTTGGACACCAGCGTGATGGCATCACCGCCGCCACACCCGGAAAAGCAGTAGAACAGACCCTTGGCGGGCGTGACGACGAACTCGCGGTCGCTGTCGCCGTGATGTATCGGACAGCGGCCACGAAGCTGGTCGCCGTGCTTCTTCAGTTGCAGGTTCAGCATGCCGACGACTTGCTCGATCGATACCTGGTCCTTCAGTTGCTTGAAGTCGACGAAAGACGACATGTGGATAGACCTCCGATGATGAGCTTCCGAGTGAATTATACTTCATACTGGAAGCAACCACTGGAGGTGTACATGGCAGAACAGAGACAAGCACGACAACGGACCGACGAAGACCGTCAGCCAATGTTCGTGGTGCGGGCGCCGGACTCGACCAAGCGCGGA